>NZ_JAVDSU010000009.1:0-272975 GCF_031455475.1 Rhizobium sp. 1399
TGCTGATAAAGGTCCTCGAAAGCCTCGCCATTCCCACCCATCGTGCCGATGCCGCCAAGGTCAAGGCCTTCATCCGGTCCTTCGGCACCAAGGCCGGAGATCGAGGCCATCGTCGCAAGCAGCCGGCAGCTGAAGGCGCGTCAGGCCATCCTGCGCGCCATTCCCGGTATAGGTGCCGTCCTGTCGACGATGCTGATCACCAGCATGCCCGAACTCGGACAGATCAACCGGCGCAAGGCTGCAAGCCTGGCGGCCTGCGCTCCCCATCCACGCGACAGCGGAACACGCAACGGCTACAGAACCATCACTGGAGGACGCCGCCACATCAGGCCGGCTCTCTTCACGGCAGCGCTTGCGGCCATACGCGGCAACAACCGCTTTGCCGATATCTTCAAAAACCTCGTCAAGGCCGGAAAGCCAAAACGCCTCGCCATCAATGCCGTCATGCGACACATCATCGTCGTCGCCAATGCAAGACTGAGAGCACTCAACGATCCTGTCAGCAACTGACTTGATGAGGGAAGTTGGGGTGCCGGCGGGTGCAATTACCGCCGGCCTGCGGCTTCTCCCCGCGAACAACGCAACATGGCGAGCCATTGGAAATAGCCGAGCGTAGCAATGAGCACGAGTGCCACTCCAGCGGCCGTCCATAGCAAGGAGAGGGTAGCGGAATCGTCGTGGGACGTCGATATGCCCCAAAGAGTCCACAGCGGCTGGACGATACAATAGGCGATATAGGCGGCATAGATCTTGGAAAAGTGGCTCCAATATCGCCGGTCTATGATCTCAAGGTCAAAGCCATAGCTGAGCACGGCCGCAGCGCCCAAAAGCTGCATGACGCCGGCGACAAACATCTCGACCGAGGGCTCATCGCTGTAGAGAAGATAGACGCAATTCAGGAGCAAGAGACAAAGCGCCACTGCGAATAGTCTCCACAGCATAACATTCCCCCGAAGTTTGCTGATTGTTTTGACAGTATCGCGTGGTGATATCAATTTATGCGAGCATCGAGCCGCGAAGTTTGCGCTGTGGTAAATGAACAGTTAGGACGTGCAGCCCGGTCAGCTTTGGAGTGCCTTGTCTGCCCCGCCGAAGTCCGGGTCGTGCCGAAGGTGTTCAGCCAGTCCTTCGGCTACCCATTTCGGCCTGGCAGCAAGTCAAACACAAAAAGCGGCGCCCAAAAGAGCACCGCTTCAAAATCATCAATCATACCAAAGCCGTAGCAAGGCGAGGCCCAAAAGCCCCTACCCCTTCTTCGGCGCCCTGGTCTTCTTTGCCGGCGCCTCGGGGGCTGGCTGGGCTAGCCTCAGCGCGCGCAGCTTTTCCGTTTTCTTCTGCCTTGCGGCAGCTTCGCTTTCGAGGATGTCCCTGGCGACAGACGTCGTCTGCTCGGCCTTCGCCTGCGGCGAAAGCTTTTCGGGCTTGAAGAACGTGTCCTTCGTGTCGGTCATGTTTCCTCCTTCTCGATGGATCGGGAGACCGCGAAAAGATCAGCGACCGCCGCGAGCGGGCATCACCTTCTTCTTCGGTGCCGGCAGCAGGCCTTCGCGCTGCGCCTGCTTGCGGGCGAGCTTGCGGGCGCGGCGGATCGCTTCGCCCTTTTCGCGGGCGCGCTTTTCCGACGGCTTTTCATAGGCGCTGCGTTCCTTCATTTCGCGGAACACACCTTCGCGCTGCAGCTTCTTCTTGAGCACACGAAGGGCCTGATCGACATTGTTGTCTCGGACGAGTACCTGCAAGATTTCTCCTTAATCAGCTTTGCTGCTGTTATTTCCTGATGCGGATCGAATTCGAATTGATCCAGCTCGATTTTGAACTTTCGGAAGCCGCCCGCACTTCGGTAGGCAGGGGCGCCGAGGGCGATGCCGCGACGTCTATATCATCCTGGCGGATGCTGCGCTCGAAATTCTCACTCTGGAACCGGACGCGATAATGGACGAAGCCCTGCGCGGCCGGCAGGACGGATAGAATGTTGCCCGAGCCCGCGGGCTGGACGCTGCCGAGAACGCCATGCTTGAGCATGATGGTGTCACCCGGCCGGTAACGACGGTTTACCATATCGTTCTCCACATGAAATCAAAATAAAAGGCCGGGACTACTCCCGACCTTCCCCGGCCAGTTTCTGGCCTCTGTCATCGTCTCCGCGCGCCAGTACATCCGTGGTCGCGCGAAGTCGTGACAAATTCTTAGGCAGCGCGGAGGTTGTCAGCAGAGCTCTTGCCCGAGCGACGGTCCTGCACGATGTCGTAGGTGACCTTCTGTCCATCGGCGAGCGAGCGCAGACCTGCGCGTTCAACTGCAGAAATGTGGACGAAAACGTCGGTGCCGCCGTTATCCGGCTGGATAAAACCGAAACCCTTGGTGGCGTTGAACCACTTGACTGTACCTGTATTCATAACGATCTCCTTTCAAAGCAACCGTTGAAGTTCCCCGCGATACCCTGCGGGATTGGGTCGATTATTTGGAAGGAAATCTGACGAGAGCGCATAGGCTCTTCAACGACGTCACAAGCAATGGTCGATGAAGGCAATATAAGGTCAAATTTAAATTTGGCAACAGAAATCAGCAGAAAAACTTAAAATCGCTGGCAAGTTCCGGCTGTAAACGGCTGATTTAGCGCCGGAATATTTGCTCGCGTTCTTGCTGCTGGAGGGCTGCGGAACGTCGAAAAAGCTGACCGTATGCCGTGTGGCCATCCCTCTGTCCTGCCGGCCACCTCCCCCACAGGTGGTGGAGATTCGCTGGGAACACCGGCTCCGCCCTGGACGACGACACCGATCGGATGCAGTCTGACGATAGTGACAAGGGGGCGTGTCATGTCCGGGGACATCATCATCCGCGAGCTTTTCGGCATGGATGAAATCGCGACGATCTTTCCGCTCAACAGCCAGGTCGGCCATTTGAGCGAGGCCGTCTTCCGCGATCGCATGTCGGCGATGATCGCGCAGGGCAATTACCGCTGCATCGCTGCCTATATGGGCGAGCGCATGGTGGGCATCTCAGGCTTCTGGATCGGCACGCAGCTCTGGTGCGGCAAATATATGGAGGTGGACAATTTCTCCGTCGACGAGGAACTGCGCAGCCGCGGCATCGGTGCGGCGATGATGGCCTGGATGGAGGCGGAAGCAGAGCGCACGGAATGCGCCGTCATCCGCCTCGCCATGATCCTCGGCCGTGAGCGCACGCATCAGTTCTATCAGAGAAACGGATATTTCGACGACGGGCTGTTGATGGTGAAGGCGCTGAGCCGGGGCGCGGCCGAGTTTCCGGAATATGTGCCCGGCCCGGCCATCGCCGGATAGCCGGCGTCTGGCAGCCTAAGGCTTCATCACGCGTGGAAGATATGGCCTTGGAACCAGCCGCGATGTAGGAAGGATCTCCGCGCATCCCGAGCGCCGCGAGCCAAGCCCAATGGAATCACATATGGCGACCAAGCCGGTTGAACATGCTGTAAAGATCCGCCCCGCCACACCAGGCGATATGGACATTCTCGGCGGCTTCGGCGCCCTGCTCGTCGCGCTGCACCACGAACTGGACGCCAAGCGCTTCATCGAAGCGGCCAAAAGCACCCCGATGCGATACGGGCAGTTCCTCAAAAGCCAGCTCGCACAACCCGACGTCATCGTGATCGTCGCCGAAGAGGACGGCGCGCTGCTCGGCTATGCCTATGCCGCATCGGAAGGTTTCGACTACATGTCGCTGCGCGGGCCGGCGGGCGTCATCCACGATCTCTTCGTCGATCCGGCGCGGCGGCGCGAAGGCCTCGGCCGCATGCTGCTGGAAGCGGCGATGGCCGGCTTGAAATCCCTCGGCGCCGAACGCTTCGTGCTCTCCACCGCCTACCGCAACGAGACCGCCCGCAGCCTATTCGCCGCCATGGGCTTTCGCCCGACAATGGTAGAGATGACACGCGAAGCGGATCAGGACGACTAAAGCAATTCCGGCAAAAATGTGTAGCGGTTTTGCGTCCGGAATTGCATGAAACAAAGAGTGAGAGCCGGTTTGAAGCGCTCTGCCCCGCAACCGGTATTCAGCAACCGGTATCCGGCTACCAGATGCCGGCGGCCGAGCCGCTGTGCCCTATATGCGCCATCGCGAATAAAATTGTGCAGTGCGGCTCTTCTGTCTTGCCCTTGCCGCCGGTTGGCGGTTTTTGGGAACTTCCGGCTGCAGGGCGAATTCATAGAATGAAGCCCCCTCGCCCTTCTTCGCATGGCAGGAGTGGACCATGGCAAAGGCAACTGAGTTCAAGACCATCAGGGCGCTCGCCGTAGCACTCAGCGCCGCCATGCTTTTCAGTGGCGCCGCCAAGTGGCCGGCCCTGCCGAGCTCGGGCTTTTTGATCGGCCGGGGTGCCGCACCCGAAGATGTCGATAACGGAACCGCGATCTTTGCCACCGGGCAGGATGACCGCAGCTATGGAAAGCCGATCGACATCGAAATCCCGCAATACGGCTATTTCCGGCAGGAAGACAAATACGTCATCATCCTGCAGGCCGAGAAATATGACGGAAAAAGCATCATCGGCGCTGAGACATTCGATGGCGAAAAGGTGGTCGGCCTGATCGACGAGTTCGAGCTGCTGGGCGTTCACGCCCGGTAGTTTTTGTGCGCCCGCGCACGGCCGGGCGATGGCACATAAAAAAGGAGGCTCGTCGGGAAGGACGGCCTCCAAGTCGCGTCAAGTCGGCCCAGCTCCACAAGGCCGACCTCACCCTAGCCGTTAGCTGGGCAATCGCCACCCCCAATCGGGTGATGTTTTGCGGGATTGCGAAGATTTTCGAGAAAACTGAACGGATTCAAGGGTGTATTCCGTTACGTGAAGCTCGTCTGGGTGGAATCCGTCCCGCTTCCCCTAGGGTAAGCTGCGGTCAACGACAGCGGAAAGGAACCCGCCGCCTCCACCATCACACCCGCCAGTGCTCCAGCTGCGCAATCGCCATGTCGGCAATATCCCGCAAGGTCGCCGTATCCGCGCCATCCCGCGCCTGCACCGCCATGCCCTGGATGATCGCGCCGAGGAAGCGGGCGAGCGCGGTCACATCGGCATCCGGGCGCAATTGCCCTTCACTGATGGCGCGCCGCAAACGCTCCACGAAGCGGCCGACATTGGCCTCGCGCAGCTGGCTCATATGGGCGGCGACATCGATATTCTCGACGGCGGCCGTCAGCACCGCAGTCGAGATCATGCAGCCGGGCGGATAGCCGGGTCGGGTGAAATTGACGGCCGTGTCCTCGAGCAGCGTGCGGAAGGCATCGACCACGTCTTCTGCTTCCTGCCAGCCGCTTTCGCCGACATTGTGCAGATACCAGCTCACCGCATCGCGGTAGAGCTCCGCCTTGGAGCCGAAGGCGGCATAGAGGCTTTGCGGCGTGATGCCCATGGCCTCCGTCAGGTCCGAAATCGAGGTGCCCTCATAACCGCGCTGCCAGAAGAGGATGGCTGCCCTGCTAAGCACCTCGGCGCGGTCGAAAGCCGGTGGACGGCCGCGGCGGCGCTTTTCCTCATTTATCACAGTGATCACTCTTGAAATCCTTGGGCGCTCCGTTATTCTGGAGTGGTCATTGTGATAATAGGAGGATCGTGATGTCTATTCCAGAGAAAATATCGGGTCCAGAGCAAAGATCGGAGGCGAAAAAAAGATCGCCGGCGCTGGATCGGGCGATCGACAGCGCCATCGCCGAGCGGCGCATCGTCGGCACCGTCGTGACCGTGCTGAAGGACGGCGAGATGGTCTATCGCCGCGCCGCCGGCCTTGCCGACCGCGAAGCCGGCCGCCCGATGGAAGCCTCGCTGGTCTTCCGGCTCGCTTCGCTCACCAAGCCGGTCGTCACCGCTGCCGCCATGCATTTCGTCGAGACGGGCGCGATCAGGCTCTCCGATCCCGTCACCGCCACCCTGCCGGATTTCCGCCCGGCCCTTGCCGATGGCAGCCGGCCGGTCATCACGCTGGAACATCTGCTGACCCACACATCCGGCCTCGGCTACGGCTTCATCGAGGGGCCGGAGGGCGCCTATCGCAGGCTCGGCATTTCCGACGGGCTCGACCTCGTGGATTTCGACCTGGACGAGAATATCCGCCGGCTGGGTGAAGCCCCGCTCGCCTTTGCGCCCGGCAGCGCCTGGCGCTATTCGCTCGGCATCGATGTGATCGGCGCGGTTCTGGAGCGCGTGGCGGATGCGCCGCTGCAGGAGATCGTCGCAAGGCATGTCACCGGCCCGCTCGGCATGGCCGATACCGGCTTTCTGGCCCGCGCGCCGGAACGTCTGGTCAAACCCTATCTGGACGGCACGCCTGAGCCGGAGGCCATGCGTGATGGCAGCACCACGGGCAATGCCATCTTCTCGCCGTCGCGCGCGCTTGCGCCTTCCGCCTATCCCTCGGGTGGTGCGGGCATGGTCGGCACGGCAGACAACATGCTGCGCTTCTTCGAGGCGATGCGCACCGATGGCGGCGGCATCCTGAAACCGGAGACCCTTGCCGAAATGCGGCGCGACCGCATCGGCGCATCCGCCCAGTCCGATGGCCCCGGCTGGGGTTTCGGCCTCGGCTGGGCAGTGCTCGCAGATCCGGCGGCCGATGCCTCGCCACAGGCGCCGGGCACGCTGCAATGGGGCGGCGCCTATGGCCACAACTGGTTCATCGATCCCGCCAACGGGCTGACCGTGCTGACGCTGACCAACACGGCGCTGGAGGGCATGTGGGGCCAGTTCAAGACCGATATCCGCAAGGCAGCCTATGCGGATTTCGTGGGAACGCTCGCGGCATGACGGACTGCGGTGGCCATCCTCGCTGGAGGACGCTGACCTTTGAACCGACGCATCAGGCTTTCCGAAAATCGATTCCGATTTTCGGGCCGATGCTGTGGCCGCCGCCTAGCCCGCTACCGGCACCAGCCCGTAGCGGCTCATGATCGCCTTCACCTTCTCCAGATCGGGCGGCCCGCCGGCGGCCATGAGATCGGCAATTTCGCGGAAATAGGCAGGGCCGAGCACGCCGGGGGTCAGGACGTTCAAGACGGTTGCCGGCTCTTGGCTGTCATTGCGGAAGGAATGCACCACGCCGCGGCCAACGAAGGCCGATCCGCCCGGACCGATCACATGATCGGCGCCGTCGATGCGGAAGGTGAGCGTACCCGAGAGACCATAGACCACTTCATCCCAGCTCTCATGATAATGCGGCGCCGGCACTTTTGCCTGCGGCGCGACCGTCATGCGGAAAAGATCGACGCTGCCGGCCGTATCATCCTTGCTGTGCAGGAATTCCAGCGCCAAACCGCCGATCCTGATCGTCTCCATGAGCGCACCCTTTGCGGTTATGTCACTGGCCTGTGGGCAGGATACACCGCGGGTGCGGCTGGTCAAATGGGGCTTGAATTGACCGCTGGGTTTGGCGCTGACCAACCGGCCTCTCCCGCACTGCTGCTCAGACGCCCTCCACGGCAAGCCAGATGACGCTCGTGACGAAGAGGAGGCAAAAGCCCGCGGCGATGCCTGCGAAAATGCCGGCGGCAAGGCTCGACTTCCGCCCGACCCACCAGGTGACCGCCGGCGGTGCGACCAGCAGGCAGAGCGCCTGCAGCACCACGACAGGACCCAACCGCATATCGAGGTCGGAGATGACCAATGCCAGTGCCACCACCCAGAGGAAAATGCCGCCGAAGACGATGATACCGGCAACTGCGCCGAGCGCTGCGCCATAGGTCTTCCGGACCCGTCCGGTCTCCCAAAGGGCGGGCGGCAGGGCCAATATCCATGGCAGCAGGTCGGTCAGCATGTGCATGCGGCAAGCTTCGCAGGCAGACGTTAATTTGATCCTCGCTCTCGCCTTCTTTCCCCGTCATCAGCTACGAGTCACGGGTTACGAGTCAGGAGATGCCATGCTTCGCACCATGTTCGCCTTTGCCCTGTTCCTTGCCGGCGCGTTTGCCGCCAGGGCCGAGACTTCCGATGCAGGCGGCGCGCCGGCCCCTGCTGACCCCTGCACGCGCCAAAGCTTCGAAGGCGCCGCCTATATCGTCTGCGATGTCGATCCCGCAAAGGCGGATCTGCGCCTGTTCTGGAAGGATGCCGGGGGCAAGCCCTATCGCAGGTTTTCGGGCGTTGCCGATACTGTCAGCAGTGAAGGACATCGGCTCCTCTTTGCCATGAATGCCGGGATGTACCGCGAGGATTTCACGCCGATGGGGCTTTATGTCGAGGATGGCAGGGAGCTGATCCCGGCCAATACGGAGGCGCCACCCAAGGTTTCCGGCCCGGTGCCGAATTTCTACAAGACACCGAACGGCATCTTCTTTCTCGACGAGGCCGGCCCGCACATCATTCCTACCGAGGATTTCCTGAAGCAGGAGCGCAAGGTGCGCCTCGCCACCCAATCCGGCCCGATGCTCGTCATCGCGGGCAAGATCAATCCGATCTTCATACCCGGCTCGAGCGACCGCACGCGCCGCAACGGTGTCGGGCTCTCAGCCGACGGCACGCTCCGCTTCGTCATCAGCGAAGGCGACGTGAATTTCCACGATTTCGCGAGCTTCTTCCGCGACGAACTCAAATGCCCCGACGCGCTCTTCCTCGACGGCGGAAACGGCACAGGGCTCTATAATCCGGCGCTCGGCCGCAACGATACATCCTGGCACGGCGGCTACGGGCCGATCCTCGGACTGGTGGGCGAGAAACAGGGCTAGGCGATGAACTCAGGCCCGCCCCATCAAGCAGGCTGCATGGCCGTCAGCTGCCGCGTCTCGACGATCTCGGCGAAATCGGATTTCAGATGCGCCATCGTCACGTCGAAGATCGCTCGGGCCGATAGATGCGCATCCGGCAGGTCGAAGCCGAGCACGGCGTCGCTGACGACGCTCATCTTGAAGCCGAGATCGGAGCCGGCGCGCACGGTGGTATTGACGCAGAAACCGGCAACCGCGCCCACCACCACCAGATGCGTGATGCCGACCTCGTGCAGATAGCCCTCGAGCTCGGTGGAGGCAAAGGCCGACGACGTGGACTTGACGAAGACGGGCTCGTTCTCCCGCGCCTTCGCGCAGGGCATCGGCTGGTATCCCGGTGCATTTTCATGGAGCGCCGAACTCTCGTCGGCCTCGCGATGACGGATATGGATGACCGGCCTGCGGGCGGCGCGGAAGGCTGCGGCAAGGGCTGCGATATTCTCTCCCGCCTCGCCATTTACCCGCTCGCGCCCGGCATCGAGCCGCTCCTGCATGACCATCTGCATGTCGATGATAAGGAGTGCGCTGGTCATGGTTCCCTGCTCCTTTGCCGCCTTGAAGGCTCTGGAAAAGCTTTAGCATCTGCTGCCGGCCAAGTCCCTTGCAAAACAGGACAACGGGCTCGACGAGTCATCACTTCTGCGCCAGCACACATCACTTCTGCGCCAGCAGACATCATTTCTGCCCACATTGCATGGGCTGGATGGTTAGCCGGGCTGCGGGCATTGACCAGTTCGTCAATGTCCGTGCTGGTCCAGCCATACAACCCGCCAGGTGAAGTCGCTATCTACATGAGATATGCCGATCCGGCGCCACGCGTCTCGTTGGAACTTCCCAAACAACAACAGGAGCCAATCACCCAATGTCGCATATCGAAAGCCAGCTACAACGGTTGGGACTAGAACTTCCGGCGCCGATCGCCCTTCCGCCTGGCGTGAAACTCTCCTTCCCCTGGGTCCGCATTTCAGGGTCAAGGGCTTATATTTCCGGACACGGACCGCTCAATTTAGACGGGTCGATTGCTGGACCGCTCGGAAAGGTCGGGAAAGATCTGTCGTTGGAAGAAGGCTACCATGCCGCTCGCCTGACCGCACTGGCAATGTTAGCCAGCCTGAAAGTTGCGTTGGGTGATCTGGACCGGGTGGACAGCTGGCTTCGCGTCTTTGGCATGGTGAATACAGATTCCTCCTTCAACTCATATCCACTCGTTATCAATGGGTTCAGCGACCTTATCGCAGAGGTTTACGGCGGCGAACGCGGATCCCACGCCCGCTCCGCGATAGGCGTGGCAGGCCTGCCATTTGATCTTCCCGTCGAGATTGAAGCTGAGGTTCTTATACGGCCTTAGCGACGGCTTGGACGTCAGCTTGGTCAAGATCGGTCAGCGACTCCTGATCAGGAAATTCCCCTGGCCTTGGGCGGCCGTCAGTGCGCCGAGTTGCTCGATAGCGGCCGGGTGACAGGCCGTGGTGCCGATGGAACAACTTCGAGAACGCCGCGACGGTTTCGTAGCCGACGCGGCTTGCGATCCGGGCAATCCCCTCATCGCTTGTTTCCAGTAGGAACGCAGCTTCCGACATCCGGCGCGCAATCAGATAGCGCTGCATGGACTGGCCGACGAGCTTGGTGAAGCGAGCCGAAAACACCGAGCGGCCGAGCCCCACGCGATGTGCGAGGTCGCGAAGTGTCCAGGGCCGATCCGGTCGTTCGTGGATCAACTCAAGCGCTCGTCCAATATAGGGGTCGGCCATCGCCCCAAGCCATCCGCCTTCTCCTGGCCGGAGAGATTTGATCCAGCTTCGCAACACCTCGACGAAGAGCACCTCTGTCATTCGCGAGAGCGCGACGCGTTGGCCGGGACGTTCAAGCGCCGACTCGCTCACCATGCGGCGCAGAATCGCCTCAAGCCAGTCACCGTCTATCGCCGGCTTCAGGAGAAGTACGGGCGGAAGCAGTTCCATCACGCTACCGCGCGCGGGCCACGAGAGAATGAAATTGCCACAGATCATCGTCGAGAGCGGCTGCGCGCTGCCTCCGTGACGCACGACGCCAAGATGTGCGGGTCGATCGAGGTCCGTAACCAGGAATGGCTTCGTCCGACTATCCGAGTAAATCAAATGGGGCTCGCCGCGTGTGATGACGACGAGATCGCCCTCCGCCATGCGGAGCTCTTGCCCATGTTCGAGCGCGAGGGTGGCTGTGCCACGACTGAGATAATGGAACAGGGCGTAGGGGCGCTCCGGCAAGGCCAGGTTCCAGGGATGACCGAGCTCGAAGTGAAAGAGCAGGGTGCCGCTCAGTCGAACGCGATCGAGCACTTCGGCGAGGATGTCCATGCCCCTGATGTTAGTCCGCCGTACGGTCGGACACAATATCCGGACGATCGGGGCCTAACGTCCCGGAACCCTTCGTATTATTCCGTGTCGACGTGAGCCAACAGGTCACCCAGCAAGCAATCTGGCTAACTGCCGCAACACGTACCCAAGTGCCTGCCCCTTTTCGTGGGTCGGGGTTGTCGGCATCCAAACAGGAGCAAGCAATGCGAAATATACTACTCTTAGCCACCACAGTTCTCGTCGCCGGGGCAGCGTTTGCCGCGCCCGCCCAATCGGCTGGTCTACCCAAGGGGGCGGCGCACAATATCGTGCTCGTCCATGGCGCTTTCGTCGACCAGACAAGCTGGAAGCCCGTTGCCGATATCCTCACGAAGAAGGGCTATAACGTAACGCTGGTCGAAAATCCGCTCACGTCGCTGGCTGCGGATGTCGATGCCACCAAGCAGGCACTGGCGAAGCAGAACGGCAAGACCGTCCTCGTTGGTCACTCCTGGGCCGGCGTGGTCATCACGCAAGCCGGTGACGATCCCAAGGTCTCCGCGCTCGTCTATGTCTCCGCCTTCGCGCCTGACGTTGGAGAATCTCTGGCGGCTCTGGCCAAGAACGGCCCGGCAACCGAAGGCACCAATGCAATTCATCCCGACGACAAGGGCAACCTCTATATCGATCCCAAAGTGTTTCCGACGGCGGTCGCGGCGGA
Source organism: Rhizobium sp. 1399 (assembly GCF_031455475.1). Taxonomy (NCBI): domain Bacteria; kingdom Pseudomonadati; phylum Pseudomonadota; class Alphaproteobacteria; order Hyphomicrobiales; family Rhizobiaceae; genus Rhizobium; species Rhizobium sp. 1399. Next base: position 11,761 of record NZ_JAVDSU010000009.1, read on the forward strand.
CCTTCCGCTGAAGATTGCCGAATCCCTGGCAAACTCGCAGCTTCCGCTGAACCACACAGCCTACGAGGCTCCGGTCGATATCGCGGCTTGGCACGACAAGCCGACGTTCTATGTGATCAGCACGAAGGACAAGGTAATCGCACCGGAGACCCAGAAACTGTTCGCGGCCAGGATCAAGGCTGAGACCACGGAGGTGGCTGGCAGCCACGCCTCCCTCGTCGTCCATGCCGAGGAAGTCGCTTCGGTCATTGAAAAGGCCGCGCTCACGAACTGACGATATTGCTCCCGGCGCCACCGTGCCGGGAGTACCTCTCTCCCGCTGAAAACGCAGGGCAAAAGGCCGCATGACGGAAAGTGCCGCTTGAAGCGCAACGCAAACACACCCGGAAAGGCGCGCCCACCCCCAGGCAGCGCCTCGTGACAACCAAAGGCTGAATTTCGCAAGATTGCATTATACCGCTTCGTGAAATCCGGCTATGATCCCGCCATCATAAGCCGGGGTGGTGAAATGATTTCGTCGCTTCAAAACCTGCTCGCGGGGCGCGTCGATGTTTGCGTCGTCGGCTCCGGGCCTGTCGGTCTGGCGCTGGGCATCGCGCTTGCCCGGTCGGGGCTTTCGGTCGCGCTCCTGGAATCCGGTGGCAAGGCCATCTCGGAAAAGACGAACCGGCTGGCGGCTGCGGCCTCCATCAGCACCGCCCACCATGCCGAAGCGAGCCTGACGATCCGCCGTGCAGTCGGCGGCACCTCGAAAGCCTGGGGCGGCCGGTGCGTGGAGTTCGACGACAGCGATTTCGATGGCAGGCCGGCGCGCGGCGATGCCCGCTGGCCGATCGAGCACAGCGCCTTCAGGGCCTATTATGACGATGCCCGCACCTTTCTCGGCGCCGAACTACCTGACGTCGAGATGCCTGACATGGAAGGTGAGTTCGAACCCTCGATCGAGAGCTGGGCCCGCGAGCCCGATATGGCCAAGGCGCATGGGGCGCTGATCGAAAGCCTGCCGAACCTGCACCTCGTCACCCAGGCTACCGTGATCGGGCTCGATCTCGATCGCGAAGGCGCCCGCACGAAACGGCTCATGGTGTGGCATCGCGGCAAGCTGCATTCCGTGGGGGCAACGATCTTCGTGCTGGCCTGCGGCGGGCGCGAAAATGCCCGCCTGCTACTGGCAGCACAGGAAATCGCGCCGCGGCTTTTCGGCGGCGTCGATGGCCCGCTCGGGCGCTATTACATGGGGCATCTGGCCGGCGAGCTTGCCCGCATCCGCTTCACCGATCGCAGCTTCATGGAAAAGATGTTCTTCCGGCGCAACGGCACCGGCGCCTGGTTCCGCTCGCGGCTGATACCGAGCATCGCCCTGCAGAACGAGCACGATCTTTTAAACAGCGTCTTCTGGCTGCGCAGCCCGCCGCTGGAAGAGGTCTACGCGACGGCGGGCGCCCGCGCCACGCTGAACATGTTCAGGGCGATCACCGGCAGGCGCAAGATGCGCCGGCTGTCCTTCAAGGCGAGCGTATCCGACACTGCTTCGCTGTCCGCTATGGTCGCAAACCCCATGCAGAGCTTCAACGCCGCCCTGCAGCTGACGACGGCAGCGCTGAAATCCGAACGGCAGCCGAATTTCTTCGTGAAGAACGGCGAACATCTCTACTGGCTCGCCTATCATGGCGAACAGCGACCGGTCGCCTCCAACCGCGTGCGGCTGAGCTCCGAGGTCGATGAAACCGGCCTCAAGCGCCTGGCCGTCAGTTTCGACTTCGACGAGGAAGATCTCGCCTCGCTGATCAGGTGCCACCATGCCCTGGCGGAATGGATCGGCAAACGGCGGATCGGCACCTTCGAATGGCTCCATCCCGAAGACGGCCTGCAAACCGCCGTCCGCCGCCAGGCGCTCGACGGCTACCACCAGATCGGGCTCACCAGAATGGGCGCCTCGCCCCGTTCGAGCGTCGTCGATGGCAACTGCCGCTGCCACGACCTCGAAAACCTCTATGTCGCCGGCAGCTCGGTCTTCCCGGTCTCCGGACAGGCCAACCCGACCTTGCCGGCGGTGGCGCTGGCGCTGCGATTGGCGGATCATCTGAAGGGGGAATTGCAGGGGTAGTTCAAGCTTCCTCCGCCCTGGCCGGCACCAGCAGTCATTCGCCCTGATGAAGTGGACCACGGCTCGGCGGGTTGCCTCCTCCATCCACGATCGCCCGAACGACGAGCGCGATGCGTTCGTCACGCATGCCGGGCCGAATGCGGCCCGACCGTTCGAGCTCAGCAAGCCCGTGAATGGCTGCCCAGAAGGTCTCGGTCACGATCTCCGCATCGGCGCAAAACGGAGAGACCGCTGCTGCCAGCACCTCGAAACCGGCCCGAAGTTCCACTCGCGTGTCGGCTTCCGCGAACCGCAATTGGGTCGGGAGGATAAACATGGCCTGGTAGAGCGACGGGCGGCTATGCGCGAAGGCAAAATAGGCCATGGCGACATCCGTGAGGACATCTCGTCGGTCGTTCGCCCCGTCCACTGCCGCCCGAAGAACGGCCGTGAGCTCCCTGAAGCCCTCGACTGCGACTGCCGCTACGATCGCGTCCCTGTTCTCGAAATGTGAATAGAGAACCGGCTGGCTGTATTCGATCTCCTTGGCCAGGCGGCGGATCGTGACGGCATCCCATCCCTCGGTCTCCGCAATTGCACGGGCTGCCGCGACGATACGATCTTCGCGATCGGCGCGTTCCCGGCTTTTTCGCTCTGCGATACCCATTCCCAACCTCCATGCCCCGCCCGCCGACATTAGGATCATATCACGGCTTGAATATCTAGCAACGCTAGCTTACATCTAGCACTGCTAGATTATTTCAAACCGCTAGAAGGATGGCGTGATGGATTGGCTTCTGAATGGGATCGGACTGCTTGTGGCCCTCGCAATTATCGCGATCGGCACCGGCTATATTGCGAGCCCGACGACCATGGTGCGCAGTTTTGGCCTGCCGCTTCCTGGAGATGACCCTGACATCCCCTCGTGGCTTCGCCTCAAGGGCGTTCGCGACATCGTGGCGGGATTGCTCGTGCTTGCCTTCATGCTGTGGGGTGTCCAACGCGAGATCGGCATAGTCCTGCTGATCGAGGCAATGATCCCCGTCGGCGACATGCTGGTCATTCTCGCAGCGAAAGGCTCCGCCAAGAGCGCCTTCGGCATTCATGGCCTCACGGCCGCAATCATGCTCCTGGCTGCCATTCCCATGATCACAGGTGCGCACTGAGATGGTTCATGTTCTCTCACTCTGGTTCCTGGCCGTCGCATTGTCAGGCGCGGGGATCGTCAATGCGATCGGCACATCAGGCACGCGAAGCGATTTTGCCCGGTGGGGCTATCCGCGCTGGTGGGGTATTTTGACGGGCGGACTTGAAATATCGAGCGCCGCCCTGATTGCGCTTCCCGTCAGCCGCATTCCCGGCCTGGCGCTTGGGGCGGTCGTCATCGCAGCCGCGATCTTCACTGTTCTGCGCCACCGCAACACTCAGCACCTTCCGCCGCTGAGTGTCTTCGTCAGCCTGATCGCTCTTGCCACGATCTCATCCTGAGCACCATGGGCATATACCCTGACGGGATTAACATGGTTGCACAATTCAGGATAGCACAACATCTGTTAGAACATTTTCCGGGCGCCAATGATCTTTCATACCATAATCAGCAATGGCTAATTGTTGTTATCGGCACCTGGAGTGCATCATTCCCCCGGCAGGTTGGGGCCACGCAGTCGAAGATCATCAATATCCAGGTGGAGGAAGAACCATGAAGCTCATCGCAGCTCTCGCAACGATCCTTGTTTTCGGCGCATTCCCCGCAATCGCCGCGACCGCGATGACCGGCAAGGAACTGACGGCCCTGTTGTCAAACGGCAAGGAACTCACCCTTGGTGGGTCGAAGGAAGGATATAGCGGCACGCTGTCCATATCGAAGGACGGGACCGCCAAGGGTCAGGTCAAGCTCGACAACGGCGATGTGATCCCGATCGAAGGCAATTGGCACATCGCCGGCAACAAGTTTTGCCGAACCTGGAAGGGCGGCCGGGACGCCGGAAAGGAAATCTGCGAGACCTGGAACAAGACCGGCCCGAACTCCGTGCGCGTCATGAACGGCAAGCGCGATCTCGGCCTCAACTCATGGTGATCGCCGAACCGGCTGGACCGGCTATTCCCCCTTTTCGTCGGTCTCGTCCGCCGTGGGCTTGGTGCTGAAGAGGCTCTTGAGCGCATTGGTCTTGGATTTTTGCGCCTTGCTCAACTTCAGTGCCCGATTGGCGGCCTTGGCCTGTTCCAGCATCATTTCGATCTGGATCTGCTGGATCTCCGTCAGCCGTTCCCACTGCCGGTTCAACAGGTGATCGACCTTTTCATGCAGATGGCGGATTTCCAGCTCGGCCTTGAGATTGACCTTGTAGTCGTTGAGCGCCCGCAACCGGTCCTTCGCTTCCTGGCGGCGCTGGCTCATCATGATGATCGGCGCCTGCAGGGCGGCAATGGTCGAAAGGATAAGGTTCAGCAGGATGAAGGGATAGACATCGAAGGCAGCCTTCTCGCCAAGCAGCAGGTTGATGCCCATCCAGACGGCGAGGAAGAAGCAGAAGGAGATGATGAAGGTCCAGCTTCCGCCGAAGGTCGCGACGACATCGGCGACACGATCGCCGAGCGAACGGTGTTCCTCGTAATCCTCTTCGATGTTTTCGGCGAGCGTGTCGTGGGTCTTCAGGCTCTCGACGACCTCGTCTTCGAGGTTGGAGAGCTCGCCGCGTTCGTCGCGCAGCAATTCGGCAATGTACTGGCCGCGATAGTCATCGACCATCTTGCGGCTGATATAGTCGTCCGAGCGGATGCCAGGGTGTTTCTGCCGCACGAAATCTGCAAGCGCGGGACGCAGATCGTCAAAATGGAAGGCGTCCTTCTTCTTCAGTGTGTGGCCTGTGATCGCGTCCACCAGCTTGACGGACTTTGCCTTCGCCTGCGCCAGGCTCTTGGAATAGTCGTCCATCTCGACGGTGGCGGCCTCTCCGTGCCCGGCATCGAAGTCGACGATTTCTCCTGTTAAATCCAGGGGCTTCTCTTCTGCCATGTGCTGATCCTCGCTGCCGATTTTTCGCCCGTCTAGTCGTCAATTCCAACAGGATTGTGACATGGATTTCGCCGTAGTTTGAGGGGGCTGCTGGAGGCGCGATAGTGTGTCGCGCAGCCGCCTTCATCCTACACAGCGGACCTCGGCGTCGGTCAGGTTGGGTTGCCTCCCTCGTCCGCGATCGCCTTGATGACGAGCGCGATACGCTGGTCGCGCATGCCGGGCCTGATGCGGCCGGAACGTTCGAGCGCGACAAGCCCGTGAAGGGCCGCCCAGAAGGTTTCCGTCACGATTTCCGCATCGGCGCAAAACGGGGATACCGCTGCCGCCAAGGCCTCAAAACCGGCTCGTAGTTCCGATCTCGTATCGGCTTCGGCACACCGCGACTATCGGCATCTGCCGGGGCTTGGTGTGTTTGTTGGCTTGGTTGGTGTGGTGGTGATTTCGATTTGAGCGTTTGTCCGCTTTGGGGCCGGAAGCAGACTGGCGGGCTCTGGGAAGTCACGCTGGAAAAGCCGCCTTCAACTGGTCACGGAGCTTCGACGACAACGCGTACGACAGTTCGGGCAGGTTCCCACCTCCCTCAGCCTCCAGCCGCCTTCTTCTTCCGGTGGTCGGCCAGTTGATCCCCACAGGCCAAGTACAAGCAAAGAATGGATCACGAGATCACTGCATTGATCATACCGCGCTCAAGAGTGCCGTGTGCAATCGAGTTCCACAGGTTTAGTCCCCGAGGATCAGAGTACATGAGCCTTTTGCTGGACGACCATGGCGCGGATTCGAATTTCTTGACCTGTGACGAGGGTTCCGATCTTGACCTTAACAAGACCGCAGCCTCGGAGCTTACTGTCGATCGCGAGATCAAACAGCGCGCGATCTCTCAGGCGCCTCTCGGTCGAGGAAGAAGCGGATCGCCCAGATCTCGCGCTGCTTCAGTGGTTTCTTGACGCTGACCTTTCGGCCAGCGTTCCATGCAGGACGGCCTAGTAACTGCAGGATCGTGTTGTGCAATACCTATTTGAGTTCTCCTTCGGAGCGAAATTCCCTCGGCCCATTGCCGGTTGCCTTTCGGAAAGCGCGAGCGAAATTGGCTGGGGACGAATATCCCAGTTCCGCCGATACGCGCGTGATCGAATCGTTTGTATGCCGGAGTAATTCCGTGGCTCGCTGTGCCCTGACTACGTTCGCCAAGCTGCGAAAATCGGTGCCGGCCCGATTCAGCTCACGTTGCAGTGTTCGGACACTGGTGTCCATCAATAGTGCCGTGCTATCGATCGATATGCTGCCGGTGAGAACCTGGGTCCGGATCTGCTCCAAGATCACGTTGAGCAAATCCCTTGGAGCACCGCCCCGCCGGTCTCGCGCCACATCCTCGATGGTGACGATCGGCCATGAAGTGCTCCTCGCCATGGCGGACAGATGATGGCGTTCCGTGACGATGGTCACCGCGGGTGCGTTGAAATGGACCGGGCAATGGAAGACGTCTTCAAAAAGTCTCGTCTGGCTTGGCCTATCGGTATCAAGCTCGACGCGCAGCGGTCGCCAGTCAGGGGGCAAATAAGCCCTGAAGAGGCTAAGCAGGACGCCCGCCGCCGCGCACGCGGTGTTGCCCCACCCGGTACGGCCGGCTAGCGCAAAGACATAGCTGTATCGTACCTCGTTGCCGACGATCGCGACCGACATCCTGTCATCCGTACTATGAAAGCAAAGACCGGAGATGGCGCGCTCGATGGCCTTCCCCAGGGTGCCGGCACCCATCACGTAGCGTCCGTAGCTGCCGTAGTTAGCGACGTTCATCATCGGGGCAATCAGAACCCCAAAGTTGGCCTCACCGGCAGCGCGTGCAGCCGCTTCGACAAAGCCGATCACCGCCGCGTGCGGGATGAAGCAGTTCTCGCCCTCAATCAGTTCGAGATCAAAGCCTACGGCGCGATTGGCCTGGAGTAGTGCCTTTGGTCCCATTTCATGGCGTATGAAGGCCGGCATGCCATGCAATATGCGGTTGGAGATAACGGGAATCTCAGCCATGCATGCATTGCTCCAGAAATATTGCAACCGTGGCGTAAAATGAGTGGTTTCAAAATTAGGAATAGTGATTAGTGCAGTAAAACGTGCGTGTCGCGCAAGCAAAGAAGCCTGCTTCCGAAAGAATTTCTGCTGTATCAACCGGAGGGAAGACCATGACGACCAGACGAAACTTGCTGATCGCAGCCACAGCCGTTGCGGCGACAGCGGTGCCGCTTAGGCCCCGACTGGCGGGAGCAGCCGATGACGTAGCTGACTTCCTGTTCGTCCAGACCGCAAGCGCGATGATCTTCGACAAAGCGGCGAACAAGCTGACGCTCGAAGGCATTGGCGCTACAACATTGTTTTTCTCTGACCGCCCCGAGCGCATTGCCGGGAATATGGATACGACAGCGTTTGTGCCTTTCTGGAGCAAGGGCAAGGACAGCTTCCTCTCTGATCCGCCGAATGCAGACCTGTCCATCCTCGAAGCAAACAAGCTCCAACAGGTCGTCGTCGTCCTGGAGAATCCGGAACTGAACGGCCAGAACTTGACCTACACGTTGAAGGTGGTTGGCGGCGAGATGCCGGAGAAGGGCTCGAAGGTTTCCGTGTTCATCGACATCATCGGCATGCCGCTGACGCCGCTTTCATATGCGGGCGTGGCAAGGCGTGGCTTCCGACGCGCTGTTCTTTACTAGCCTCAGCCTGAAGCGAGGCAACCGACTTCGACACGACCTAAGAGGAGTAAGGCAAATGTTGACGAAGCGAGATCTACTTCGCTCGGCCGCGGCGATCGCTGCTGGCGCCGCGATTGTGAAGCCAAGCCTGCTGATGGCGCAAAGCTATCCAGATATTGTCGAGGCCAAAGACATTGCCGAGGAAGGCTTGATCTACGGCCTGCCGCTCGTGATGAACTATGCCATCATGTACGAGTACGCGGTAGACCGCAATTCAGGGCAGTTCAAGGCGCCGTTCAACCAAATCAAGAACGAGCCCAACGTTTACACTTACAAGGACACGGCAATCGTCACGCCCAACAGCGACACGCCGTATTCCTTCGTCTGGCTGGATTTGCGAGCTGAACCGGTGGTGCTTTCGGTGCCGGCGATCGACCCGAAGCGCTACTACTCTGTCATGCTCTGTGACGGCAATACCTACAATTACGGCTATATCGGCACCCGAGCCACGGGGAGCGATGCCGGCGACTACATGGTGGTCGGACCTGACTGGGAGGGTGACACCCCGGCGGGCATCAAGCAGGTTTTTCGTTCGAGCACGCAGTTTTCCCTCGCAGGTTATCGCACCCAGCTTTTTGGCCCGGATGATCTCGACAACGTCAAGAAGGTGCAGGCTGGCTACAAGGTGCAGATGCTGTCGGCCTTTCTGAAGCAGACGCCCCCAGCGGCCGCGCCAACCATCGACTTCCCCAAGATCGACAAAGAACTCGCGAAGACCAACTTCTTCGACTATCTCGACTTCGCTCTGCAATTCGCGCCGGCGCAGGGCAATGAGAAGGAGATAAGGGCCAAGCTGGCACGCCTCGGCATCGGGCTGGGTAAGTCCTTTGACTTCAAGGATCTGCCACTGGAGCACAAGCTGGAGATTGGCCTCGGCATGAAGGAGGGCCAGCGGAAGGTCGACGAGGCCGTCGACAATGCCGGCAAGGCGATCAATGGCTGGCGGGTTAGCGGTCTTGCAGGAGACAGTGCGCACTACAATGGTGACTGGTTGAAACGCGCCGTCGCTGCTCAGGCCGGCATCTATGGCAATGACCCGGAGGAAGCGACCTATCCGTTCACGCGCGTCGATAGCCAAGGCCAGACGCTCGACGGAAGCAAGCACAATTACATACTGACCTTCCCCTCCGGCCAACTGCCGCCGGTGAACTCCTTCTGGTCGGTCACGATGTATGACGGCAAGAGCCAGCTCCTGATCAAGAATCCGATCGATCGCTACCTCATCAACTCGCCAATGTTGCCGGGCATGAAAAAGAACGAGGATGGTTCGCTCACACTTTATATCCAGAAGGACAACCCCGGCGCGGACAAGGAAGCAAACTGGCTGCCTGCGCCCAATGACACGATCTATCTCGTCATGCGCCTGTATTGGCCGAAGACCGAAGCGCCGTCCATATTGCCGGCCGGCGAAGGAACGTGGCAGCCGCCGGCCGTCGTGGCGCAGTAATTGTCCCGACCATGCTGGTGCGCGGTACCGGATGTGAATGAGAAGAGAGCGACGACCACCACGACGAAACTACTTTGCGCCACCGCCGCGGTATTGCCAGGCTTGGTCATCTTATCCGCCGATACGACGGCTTCCGCACAGACCTATGAGATGACGACGCCCTTCTCACCGGGCGTCGCCGTGTCGGACAAGATTGATCTGTTTGCTGATGCATAAAGCCCCATGCGATGATCTGCTTGTCCGCTTTCGGGGCTGGGCTAGCTAGCTCCCTATGACACTCTGGGGGCGCAAAGCAGCCTTATCCTTCGACAATATCCGCTTGCGCGCAGAAGCGGCCACGGCTGTCGGCGAGCCCGCCTTAAACGTCGTCGTGACAGATTCCCACAGCGATGACGGAGATGGATAACGCCGCTTCTCCCTCCAACCTCGCGGATCTAAATACCGGCCCCCACAAAAAAGGTCTGGGGGCGGCCGCCGAAAGCCTCGGCGCCACCCCCATCCCCTGGCGTGCGTAGGAGGCCCCTCGCCTACACCTCGCCGGCGGACCCCTCAATTCGGTTCGCGTATCGCATCATCCAGCCCGCGCAGCAGCGGATAGAGGAAATAGGAGATCACCGTCCGTTGGCCGACCTTGATCTCCGTCGACACGGTCATGCCCGGCAGCAATCTTACCGGCGCTCCGGCAGCATTCAGCCTTGTATCGGCCAGCAGAATGCGCGCCTTGAAGAAGGGGGCGGATGGCTGGCTCGGGGTGGCGGTCTGTTCCGGCTGGCCGGTGAGGAAGGTGTCCTCGCTGATCGTTCGCACTTCGCCCGTTGCTGTGCCGTATTTCTGGAAGGGATAGGCGTCGAGCTTGATGCGGGCTTCCTTGCCGACGGCGATGCGGCCGATGTCGCGGGTATTGATCGAGACTTCGGCTTCGAGCGGCACGTTGATCGGCACCAGCGTCACCACCGGCTCGGCCTCGCGCACGACGGAACCGACCGAGCGCTGGGCGAGATCGAGCACGACGGCGTCTGCCGGTGCGGTCAGCGCCACCATGTTGCGGCGAAGCTCCATCTTCTTCTGCTCTTCGCCCGCCATGTCACGCTGGCCGCGCAGGTCCACCAGCTGCTCCATCGCGGCGCGGCGGAAATCCTCGATGAAGGCCTGGCGGTCGGCGCGCAGTTTCGCATAGGCGTGGACTGCCTCGTCGGCCTTGCCGCGCACGGCGGTGATATCGGCCTCGACATCGAGGCGGGCGTCGCGCGAGCCGAGCATGGTGAGAAGCGAGCCGCTTTCCTTGTCATAGAGTTTCTTTCGCGTGGCCTCGATCTGCGAGAGATTGTCGCGCCGGTCGTTCAGCACGGCCTCCTGATTGCGGTTTGCCGCAAGCACGGACGACTGGCCGGCGATCTGCTGTTCGAAATTCTGCAGCTGCGCCATGTAGAAGGCCCGCCGCTGGCCGAAGAGCTGCACTTGCAGCTGCTCATCCTTCGTGTTGCCGGCAATCTTCGAATAATCCTCGCCGGCAAGCTCGGCCTCCAGGCGCTTCACCTGGGCGTCGAGGGCGGAAAATTTCGCCCTCAGCTGCCCGACATCGGCCTGGCTGAAGGTGGCGTCGAGCGTCGCCAGCGTCTGGCCGGCACGCACCACCTCGCCGGCCTTCACGTCGATCGTGCGGATGATCGAGGTTTCGAGCGGCTGGACGACGATGGTCGGCTGCGTGGTGACGAGCTTGCCCGGCGCAATCACCACCTCGTCGATGGAGGAGACCGAGGCCCAGGTGATCGCTGCGGCAAGCAGCGCCGTGACGCAGTAGAGCGTCATGCGGGCAACGCGCGGCGGCGCGCGTTCTTCAAGCTCGACGGCGTCGGACTGGAATTCGGCAATTGCCGGCGGCAGCGGCGGGCGAGCAGTGAGTTCCCTGCCCTTCTCCGGGCCCTTGTCTGATGGCCCCTTGCCTGAAGGGCCCTTGTCTGAAGGAACTGGCATGTTTTCGTCGGATTTTCTGACGTGCGCGTTCATGCGACCTGCCTCATCTGCTGTGCCCAGAGGTGGCGGTAGGTCATGCAGCGCGACACGAGCTGATCGTGCCGGCCGATATCGGCGACCTTGCCGCGATCGATGACGAGAATGGCATCGGCATCGACGAGCGTCGAAAGCCGGTGCGAGACGATGATAACAGTGCGGCCGGCAGCGATGCGGCTGAGATTGTCGCGGATGATCGCCTCGCTGTCCGGGTCGAGCGCGCTTGTGGCCTCATCGAAGATCAGCAGCCTCGGATCGGTGATCAGCGCGCGGGCAATGGCAAGCCGCTGCTTCTGGCCGCCCGAGAGGTTGGAGCCATTTTCCTCCAGCATCGTGTCGAAGCCGCGCGGCAGGCGCTCGATGAACTCTTCGGCGCCGGCAATGCGGGCGACCTCCATGATCTCCTCGATGCTGGCATCGGGCTTGGCGGCGGCAATATTGTCGCGTACCGAGCCGCGGAACAGGAAATTATCCTGCAGCACGACGCCGATGCTGGTTCGAAGATGCACGAGGTCGATCTCGCGGCTGTCATAGCCGTCCATGCGCACCAGCCCCTCCTGGCTCTGGTAGAGCCCCTGGATGAGCCTTGTGATCGTCGTCTTGCCCGAGCCGCTCTTGCCGACCACGCCGAAGACGCAGCCTGCCGGAATGGCGAAGGAGACATTGTCGAGCGCCGGCGCCGCATCAGGCGCATAGCGGAAGCTGACCCTGTCGAATTCGATGCGGCCATGCAGATGCGGCCTGACGCCACGCCCGCGGCCCGCCTGCTCCGGCCGCTGGTTCATGATCTCGCCGAGCATGCGCACGGAGAGAGCCACTTCCTGATATTCATGCACCATGGTGACGATCTGCACGAGCGGCCCCGAGACGCGGCCGGCGAGCATGTTGAAGGCAACCAGCGCACCGATCGTCATCGCGCCGCTGAAGACATCGAGCGCGCCAAGACCGATGATCGCAACGCTCATCAGCTTTTCCAGAAGTCCCGTCAGCGACTGGGCGATGGTCGAGATCTTCTCGACGCGGAAACGCACGGAGATCGACTGGGCCGAATAATCGTCCCATACCTTGCGCTGGCGCGGCTCCAGCGCCAACGACTTGACGGTGCGCATGCCATGCACGGTTTCCACCAGTAGGGCCTGCCGGTCGCCTTCGGCCTGGTAGAGCGCCTTCAGGCGGCGCTGGAACGGCCCGACGAGCATCATCACCACGATGCCGACAAGGGCTGCGAAACCGAGCACCACGAGCGTCAGCTTGACGCTGTAGAGAAGCAGGATCGGCACGAAGACGAAGAGCGAGACACCATCGAGAAGCGTCAGGAACAGCCGGCCGGTCAGGAATTCGCGGATGCGCCCCGTCTGCTGCATATGCTTGACGAGAACGCCGGCCGAGGCCTGCTCGAAGAGCGCGATCGGCAGGTTGAGCAGATGGCCGAAAGTGCGGGTGGCGACGCGGATGTCGATCCTGTTCGTGGCGTAGAGCAGCAGATAGCGGCGCAGGAAGCTGAAGGTCGCATCGAAGATCAGCGCGATCCCGATACCGACGGTCAGAACCGTCAGCGTCGCATAGCTCTGGTGCACGAGCACCTTGTCGATGACGAGCTGGAAGAAGATCGGCGTCATCAGCCCCAGGCCGTAGAGCACGAAGGCGGCGAGCGCGACATCGCGGAAGAAGCTTCGCTGCTTGATGATCTCAGGGACGAACCAGCGGAAGCCGAAGGGCCGGTCCTCATCGGACATGCGATAATTACGCTTCAGCAGGATCGCCGATCCGAGCCAGGCCCTGGCGAATTGCTCTTCGCTGAGCATGATCACCTCGGCGCGCGAGGAAAGTGGGTCGAGAACCCGGATTCTCTCCTCCTCGCCCTCCCCGACAGCGCCGGCGATGACCACCCAGTTGCCGTTGTTGAGTTCGGCCAGCACCGGGAAGGCCTCGCCGAGCTGGAACAGGCTTCGCCAGTTGAGATCGAGATGCTTGGCCCTCAGGCCCGCATCCTTTGCCATGCGCAAGAGCTGCCGCACGGCAACGGGATCGTTGCCGACAGCATAATCGTGCTGCAGCCGCTCAGGAGAAAGATCGACGCCGTGATGACGTGCGACGAGCGCAAGACAATGCAGGTTGGTATGCAGAAAACCACTCATGGCCCACCCGAAACAATACGAGACCGAGGCGATATTTGTTGATCAGTTGAAGTTCGGCGAAGCGTTCGAAGCGCCGGCCTGCGCCGCCTGGATATCGGCGGCCGCGGCAGCCGACATATCGCCGATCCGGCGAACCGCACCCGCCTCGACCAGGCCGCCAAGCGCCTTCTGCATGAGATCGACCGCATTGGCGAAGGCGTCGACCGGCATGATGATGCGCTGGCGGAAGACCGGCTTCGGATTGTTGTTGGCATCGCGGTCGGTCGCCGACAGCGACATCAGGTCGATGCGCACGATCGTGCCCGTGATGGTGATTTCGCCGATACCGTCTGCATAAAGTTCGCTGCTCATTGTTCTCTCCTCTGGTTGATAATCAAAACACGTTCACCTTAGGGCGTCTTACGTCCATTAGGACGCTCTAACTCTTTGAATGCGCATGCATATGTGCGTGCTGCCATGGCGGAAACGGATCCCGAAGCCCGGTGGCAATCTCCGGGTCGAAACCCGTCTCCTCCCCGGCCAGGCAATCGTCGAGCGCGCTGCAGATGGCGTGCCTGTCGAAGCCGGAACCGATGAACACGAGCTCTTGGCGGCGGTCGCCCCAGACATCGTCCCAATGCCGGTCGATCAGCTGGCGGAACTGCGGATAACGCGGCCATTGCGCCCTCGGCACGGATGCCCACCAGAAACCCCTGGTATCGATGCGGCATTGCGTGCCGGCAATGGACAGCAGGCCGATCTCATCAGGCCTTGTCGCCAGCCAGAAATGGCCCTTTGCGCGGATGAGGCCTGGCCATTTCCTGTCGAGGAAATCGCTGAGCCGCGCGGGATCGAAAGGCCGGCGGCTGCGATAGACGAAGCTTGCAATGCCGTATTCCTCGGTCTCCGGCACATGGTCGCCCCAGCCGAAGAGCTCCTTGTGCCAGAGCGGATGGCGAGCAGCCTTCGCCTCGCTGAAGAGGCCGGTATCCATGATCGCGCCAAGCGGCACCTGGCCGAAGACCGCCTCGATGACGCGGGCATCCGGATTGAGCGCCGCCACGACCTGGCGAACCTCGGCGAGCATTGCGGGCGGCACCTCGCCTGCCTTGTTGATGATGACGACGTCGGAAAATTCGATCTGCTCGACGAGAAGTTCGACGAGCTTGCGCTCATCGTCCCCGTCACGCCTTTCGCCGCGATCGGCAAGGAACTCGGCGCTCTGGTAATCGGCGAGAAGATTGACCGCATCGACGACGCAGACCATCGTGTCGAGCCTTGCCACGTCGCAGAGTGCTGCCCCGCTCTCGTTGCGGAAGGAGAAGGTGGCTGCGACCGGCAGCGGCTCGGCAATGCCGGTGCCCTCGATCATCAGATAATCGAAACGGCCGGCGGCGGAGAGCCGGCGTACCTCGCTCAGGAGATCGTCGCGGAGCGTGCAACAGATGCATCCATTGGTGAGCTCCACCAGCGTCTCGTCCGTGCGCGAGAGGTCTGCACCCCCCTCGCGCACGAGGTCCGCATCGATGTTGACCTCGCTCATATCGTTGACGATGACAGCAACCCGACGACCCTCACGATTACTCAGTACATGATTGAGGACAGTCGTCTTGCCGGCGCCGAGAAACCCGGCGAGAACCGTAACCGGCAATCTGTTGTCTGCACGCATCATCGATATGATCATCCTTTACGGTGCTTGGCCTTACATCCTCGCAGGCTTTACGCCGCGAGCTGCGGTTTGAACGCCACGTCCACATAGTAGTTTGTGCTGTTGTAACTGCTCGTCGGGAACAGCCCGCCCGATCCGTAGGCATAGACGCCGTTATTGCCGGCAAGCGCCTTGAGGTCGCCGTTCGTCACCTCGCTGCCGAAGTAATTGCCTGTTGCCGAGTAGTTGCCGTTGGTCGAGTAGGAAACGACGTAGGTCGTATCCGCCTGGATCGCGACCTGCTGGGTAAGCTGCGCGGTCTGCCAGCCGCTGGCCGTCTCGTTGTTGAAGGTGACGCTGCCGAGCAGAGTGCCCGATGCCGTCCACAGATAGCCGTTGTGCGGGCCTGTATTGTCGGCCCCCTTGTAGAAGCGGATGCCGGTGATCCAGCCTGCCGTATCGGCCTGGAATTTCATGCCGAGATTGACCGGCTGATTGTCGTTGACAGAGATGACCGAGGGTGTCGCATTGGCGGCAAAGACGTTCTGCTCCGGTCCTGCAGCCGGGTTGTTGACAGCGAGCGAAACTTCAGCTGATGCCGTGCCGCCCTGCCCGTCGGCAATGGCATAGCTGAAGCTCGCCGGCCCCGAATATCCCGCCGTCGGCGTGAAAGTGACGGTCTGCGCCTGGCTGTCGAAGGAAACCGTGCCGTTGACCGCACCGCTGACCCCGGTGATCGAGATCGTATTGCCATCGGCATCGCTGTCATTGGCAGTGAGTGCCGAGGCCTGGATGGTAACAGGCGTGCCTGTGTTTGTCGTAAAGCCGCTGTCATTGGCGGCGACCGGAGCCGTATTCTGCGCGCCCTGCTTATAAAGCACGTCGACCCAGTAATTGCTGGCATTGTAGGAAGAGGTCGGGAACAGGCTGCCCGTGCCATAGGCATAGACGCCGTTGCCGCCGCTGACCGTGCTTGCTGGCGCCGTCAGAGCACCGCTCGTATAGTCTGTCGTGAAGTAGTTCGCGGTTGCCGAATAGAAGCCGTTGGAATGGTAGCTCGCCACATAGGTGGTGCCGGCGGTGATGTTGATCGGCTGGGTGAAGGAAACCGTCTGCCAGCCACTCGCCGTCTCGTTGATGAAAGTTGCCTGCCCAAGGAGTTGGCCGCTCGCCGTCCAGAGCGAGCCGACATGCGTGCCGGTATCCTGGGCGCTCTTGTAATAGGTGAGCCCGGTGATCTGGCCATTGGCGGAAGCGATGAACTTGACGCCGAGTTCGACCGAGTTGGCGTCATTGGCGGCAGTAACACCCGACGTATCGGCGCCGGTAAACAGGCTCGTCGTCGTGCCGCCGCCGGGCTGCGAATTGACCGTGAGGTTGACGGTGGCGGACGACGTGCCGCCATGCCCGTCCGAGATCGAATAGGTGAAGCTTGCGACACCCGTATAGCCGGTAACAGGCGTGAAGGTGACGCTGTTCGTCTGGCTGTTGAAGGTGACCGTGCCGTTCACCCCGCCGCTGGCACCGGTGATCGAGAGTGGATCGCCATCGGCATCATGGTCGTTGGCAAGCAGGCTTGCTGCGGCAATCGAAAGCGCGGTGTTGGAATAGGTCGTATAGCCATTGTCATTGGCGGCGACCGGCGCCGTGTTGGTCGTCGACTGATTGAAGACAACATCCACCCAATAGTTCGACGACTGGTAGCTGGACGTCGGGAATGTCGTGCCCGATCCGTAGGAATAGACGCCGTTGGCGCCTGCAAGGCCCGTCAGCGCGCCGTTGGTATGGGCCGAGTTGAAATAGCCCGATGTCGCCACATAGCTGCCGGTCGTGTGGTAGGAGGCGACATAGGTCGTGCCAGCCGTGATCTGCAGCGGGTTGGAGAATGCCGCGGTCTGCCAGCCGGAGGCCGATTCATCCGCAAAGCTGATCGTCGCAAGCAGCGTGCCGCTCGCCGACCAGATCGAGCCGGTATGCGGCCCGGTATCGCCGGCAGCCTTGTAGAAGCGGATACCGGTGATTGTGCCGCTCACCGAGGCCGTGAATTTCATGCCGAGTTCGAGCGGCGAATTTTCCTGGATGCTGCCGCCCGTCGGCCCCTCATTGGCGGCAAACAGCGACTGGCCGGCCGGGCCCGGATCGACGGTGAGGCTGACATTGGCCTGATCCGTGCCGCCGCGTCCATCCGACAGCGTATAGCTGAAGCTTGCCGGACCGGAATAATTGGCAGCCGGCGTGAAGATGATCGTGCCGTTCTGCTTGTTGAGGGTAACAGTGCCGTTGAGCGCATTGCCGACGGCGTTGATCGTCAGCGCATCGCCATTGGCATCGGTATCGTTTGCCAGAAGCGTGGCGATGGAGATCGTCAGCGTGCCGTTGCGCGAAATCGTCAGGCCGCTGTCGTCGCCGGCAACCGGTATGCTGTTCGGCCCGGCATCGAAGACCACGTCCACCCAATAGTTGGACCCGCCGGGGCTGAGGCCGGGGAATGTGCCGGCATTGTCGCTATAGGCATAGACCCCGCCGCCATCGACGGCTTTCAGCGCGCCGCTGGCATAGGTGCTGCCGCTACCGAAATAATTGTCGGTGACGGAGTAGAAGCCGTTGCTGTGATAGGAGGCCACATAGGTCGTGCCGGCCGCAATCTGGATCGGCGAGGAGAACATCACCGTCTGCCAGCCGGAGAGCGATTCATTCGTCGATACGCCCGTTGCCAGCAGCGTCCCGTCGCTGGACCAGAGGCTGACGACATGATCGCCGATATTGTAGAAGCCCTTGTAGAAGCGGATGCCCTGCACGGAACCTGCGGTCGTTGCCTGGAAGCGCAGGCCGAGTTCGACCGGATCGCGATCGATCGCCACTTCGGTCGCCGGCTTTTCCGCCAGCGTCCACAGGCCCTGCGTGCCGGGCAGCGTGACGGTGACCTGCTTGCCGGCCGATGGCGCCTCCAGATTGACGCTGTCATCGACGGCGCGTGACATGACGGTGTAAGTGCCGCTTGCCTGGACGACCCAGTTATAGCTCCAGCTCTCCCGGCCGGTGGCCTTGAACCAGTGCTGGCCGCCATCGGTGGAGACTTCCACGCCGGCAATGATGCCGCCGCCGAAATCCTGCGCCGTGCCCGTGATCGTGACGTGCTGGCCTTCGAGGAAGCTTGCTCCGATGATGGGCGACGAGATCGACGAGGTCGGCTTCAGTATGTCGGTCGATTGGGTCGCGAGGATCAGGCTCGCATCGAGCGTGGTCGGCTGGATGCCCATGTCGGCGAACATGTTGACCATCGCCTGCTGGACGTTGCGATCGGTCGAGGTAGTCGGGCCCTGGTGGTTGTCACTGAGCCCCCAGGACCAGAAGACGGTGCCGGCGCCGAAGACGAGCGCGCCGCTTGCGGCCCGGTACATGGTGAGGCTGTGGGTGGCGACGGCGGAACCGACCGTCGCGCCGTAATCGCGCAGATAGGTTTCCACCGAGATGGACGAGAGCGACAGGTTGACGAGACCATCCGGCCGGAAACCGTTCTCGACATCGGAATCCCACTCGTAGCCGAGCAGGTTCTGCACCAGATTGTAGGTATCGCCTTCATTCAGCTGCGAGACATCGGTATTGCGCCAGAAGCGCAGGTTCGAATAGTCGTAGGGGATGGAGATCGTATCCTGGCGGTAGCTGTCCACCTGGAACATCGTGCCCGTCAGCGAATTTTCCGGCTCCTGCCCCGGATCGGCATAGCGCGGATCGCGCCAGGTGCCGGTGCCGACACCGCTCGGATCCGAGCTCGTGCCCCAGGTTTCCTTGTAGCAGACCATGGTGCGGTAGGCTTGGCCGCTGCCGTCGATGCTGCTCTCCCAGCGAACCTTCCAGTAGCATTCGTTGCCGCTCCAGAAGGCGAGGTTGACGCCGGAGTCGCGGGCTGCCTCGACATTGGCGCGCTGTTCGGCAGACCAGTATTCGTCATGGCCGACGGAGAGATAGGCATCGTGGTTGAGCAGCAGCGCGCCGTTGCGCGTCGCATCGACGCCCGAGATATAGGACACGTCGTAGCCGTTCTGCTCCAGCCACGAGATGGCGGAGGATTCGACGCCGAAAATGTAATCGTGCGAACCGCCGATCGGGCTCGTATTGGTGATGATCGGCCTGTTATAGCTGACCGCCGAGGCGCGGCCGATGGCCTGCAGGCCGCAGCTGCAGTTTGGCGGCAGGTAGCCGATCATGTCGGCGGGATCGACCGGCACTTCGCCATAATAGAGGCTGGCGCCGCCCCAGGCATTATAGGCCTGCCATGTCGTATCCGAGGTCTGGAAGACGATATTGCTGGTCGAGGCATCGTCGCGCACGACGAACGGGATGATGCTTGCATCCTCGGTGCCGTCCTCGCGCACCAGCTTGGCGAAATAGACGCCCGAGACGGCATCGCCAGGGATCTGCCAGCTGGCCGATACCGACCAGTTGCCGCAATCGATGAGACCGAGCGACATGTCGACGATCGGGTGCGGCTGGATCTGCGCCGTGGTCAGCGAATTCTCGATCGAGTCCACCTTGCGCGCGCCGGCCCCGCCATAATAGCCCATGCGATAGATATCGATGCGGTAATGGGTGGAATCCGTGGCGATCTTGAAATCGACCGTCTGGCCGATATTGGTGCTGATTTCGGTGGCAAAGCCCTGGATGGTGCCGTTGCCATCGCCCTCCAGTCCCCATTCGCTGATGGGGTTGCCCTGCTTCATGTTCTCGAGCGCGATCTTGTTGAGCGTCGGCGCAGCAGCAGCCGCAGCGGCCGGCGCTGCGAGCGCCACCGATCCCACGGGGGTCTCGGCGGAAACGCTCTCGCTCGGCTGCACGGAGATGGAGGCTATCGAGGTCTGAAGGAGTAACGACGTCGTGCCGGAACCGGCGGCAGGATCGGTCGGAGACGTGGTAGGGCCTGCCGTGCCGGCATCGCTGGTAATGCCCGTCAGCACGGGCGCCGACGGCAGCGTCGCGGCTTCCTGGTACGGGTCCGGGCCGAGCACGGTCCGCTCTGTTGTCGTGGTCGTCGTCTGCAGCGCCGGGAGGATCGACGCCGTCTTGGTGGACGTATCCTGCGTGCCGCCGTCGCCCGAAGGCGCTGATATCGCCGTCGGCGGTATCGAGGCAGTCTGCACGCCGCCCGATGAGATCAGCGCGGCAGGCTGCATGATATTCCCGAGAAAGGAAGACGGACTTGCGAAGGAGGACGGGACGGCGGCGCCGTCGGGAGTGGCGAAGCTGCGCTGACTGGCAAAGCTTAGGGAACCATCGGTACTCGCTGATGACACAACCGTCGCGGTTCCCAGCACTGCGCTCCAGGCTGAGGGTGCACGACAGATACTCAACGCTCCACCAAATGTACTCAGATACTCAAGGTTACTAACGCGAATTCTCCGCATAAGCGGCATCCCCCTTCCCGTCCACCCGCCTCCTGGACCTGCCCCTCAACCGGCCCCATGAAGCAGCATTTCAAGACATGCATTCTGGCAGCTTTCGCACGGGAACGAACGACAGCAATCCGCGGTATGCGGGTGGTGCCCCCTACGCCCATATGATGACCCCTCGGCATGCCCGACTGGCATGGCAGCCGGTTCGCCTGTGAAGGTTGAGAGGAGGTACAGGTTCGGGAGGGCTGTTGCGCGGAATCGCTCGGGAGCCGCATGCCCGTAGGCCCAGCGTGCCCCTGTGGCCGCCGCTACCGGCTCGCCCTTCCAGGGCCGCCGCCGACGCCATCGTCGCCCGGCCTTCCCCGGCGCCGGGCACCCTGCCCGCCAGCGCAAAGCGCCTCAGCGACAGGACGGGCTTTTCGATGACGTGCCAGGAGACTGCGGCGACAGGCGCGCGCCTAGCCTCAGGCCGGAACGTAGGTCAGCCTGATCACGTCCTCGTCGATACGATCGCTGGCCACCAGGCGAAGCCGCGGCCGGGGCGCTGTGAAGAATGGCGTGCCGTGGCCGAGCACGACGGGATGGAAGTAGAGCTGATATTCATCGATGAGACCAAGCTCCGTCAGGCTACGCGCCAGGTCCGATCCGCCAACGCCGACCTCCCCGGTAAGCGTGTCCTTCAGCCCGCGTATGACAGTTTCGAGGTCGCCCTCGACAAGCGTGGCATTGGGGCCGACTGATGTCAGCGAGCGCGATACGACCCACTTCTGCTGGCCCCGCCACGCCGCCGCGAACTCACCTCCCGCTGGCTCCCAGTCCGCATGATCTTCGTCCCAATAGCGCATGAGCTCGTACATGCGGCGACCGTAGACGATGGCTGCCGCGCCGCGCACGCTCTCGATGAAGTGACGGAAGAGCACGGGACCGGGCATGAATGCGTCATGGTCTATGTAACCGTCCAGCGACACGTTCAATCCGAATACAAGCTTGGCCATTTCCTCTTCCTCCTCCTGGGCACCGCGCGCGTGCTTCTGGTTGCATCGCGCATTCAGGGGAAGGATAGCTCGACCGGTTTTAAATCGCAATCGGTTTCGGGAATGCGCATGAACACTAACGCTCGATCAACCTTACTCCAGGGCCGCAGGGATCGCTGGAGCCTGATCTCAGCGCGATGCCATAGGACTTCCGGTCCATATCTCAGCAAACGTCACCAATGACTGCCGACGGTTCGAAGTGGAGGAATGAGCTATAGCGGGAGATGCAGTTCGCCCTGAATTATGCGACGTACGATGTCTATAAAGAGGTCGCATTCCGCGCTCATAACACGTCGCTCCAGTGAGGTCACATCGTCCGATGGACCGATTGGAACAATTGTGGCGGCAATGGTTCGACCGTGATCGTACTCGCCATCCACAAGGTGAATCGTCGCACCTGTTGAAGCCTCTTCGTTGTCGAGAACAGCTTGGTGGACCTTGCGTCCGTACATTCCCAATCCGCCATATTTAGGCAGCAGACCAGGATGGACATTCAATATTCTTCCATCGAAGGCATCTAACGTGAGCGGGCCTAGTTTTCTGAGATAGCCAGATAAAACAATTAGTTCAGCGTGGTGCTCAAGAAGCGTTTCCCGAAGTCGCCTGTCGGCCGCGTCTTCAATGTCCTTCGTCGGGATGTAAACGGATGGGATGCCGTTCTCCTGGGCGTAATCGAGTGCGGACGTGTCAGCCTTGTTGCTAATCAATACGACCGGCTTTGCGTCCAGAAGCTTCGATTGAATGGCCTCATTAACGGCACGGAAGGAAGAGCCGTTGTTTGACGCAAGAAACGCAATTCGAAGCCGACCCATTTGAAAACCGTACTTTTTGATGTCCCTGCCATACAAAAGTCCTTCTAACGGTAACGACGTCAGATTTTCAATGACCGGTGCTGGCGCATCGTTGCCATAGTGCTGTACGGCTGGATGGCATTTGTTACCGAATCCGAAGTTATTCCGCCCAGGCGTGAGCGCACAGCGTTTACGGAAGAGGTGTTCGAGCAACTGACGAATGACTGGAAGGCCGAGGAGCGCGCCGTCTTTCACCATGCAATGCTTCGACTGCTCAAGCGCTCGCATGATCAGGAGGAGTAGAGCATCTCCACGGCCCGGAGAAAACGGACTTGCTCTAGGTATCGGCAAGCCTGAGTTCGATCAGCTCACGCGCCAGTTCGTAGGTTCCATCCTCGTCGTCGCCGGAGGCTTCGTCGATCATCTCAGCGGCGGTGCGATAGACTTCCCGCTCTTCTTCGGGAGAAAGCAGACCCTTATTGCCAAGCACGGAGATGAGTGAGTTCAGAACGGCGGCGGCCGATAGTGTCATTGCCTCGGATGTGAGACGCGTGGACTCAGAAGACATTTTTTATTCCTCGATCGATAGAACAACGCTAAACAATACGTTGGGCCTTCAACAAGTTCCAAGTCGAGGTTACAGGTCCGGCCCACCCGCAGATCTGGTTGATATTATCGCGACAATAATGCCCGCACCACCCCTGATGATTGCAAGAATTGGGCTAAGCCGTTCAGGTAGATTTTATCTTGAGGATGCCATCATTCGGGCTATCCTGCCGGGGAGTTTCACTGGTATGCAACTTGGCCTGCGCGGGAATGGCACAGTAGCTTATAATGGATTTATGTCATGGATTTGATGGTGCGCGATGCCTGCTGAGATGGGCTCGACCGGCCTGGAGGGGAAATCGTGGAAACCAGTCAGGACCGGTTCTTTCAGGCCGTAGCGATGAGGCAGATACCGAGGATCAGGGTTGCGGGCATCGTGGTGGAGGATGGAAAGGTGTTGGTCCAGCAGCCCGCCGACGACCCATCCTCCTGCTACGCCTTCATCGGCGGCGAATATGAGACCGGCGATACGTTCGAGACGCGGCTGCGCAAGGAATTCGAGGAAGAGACGAACGCCAGGGTGAGAGAGGCGCGATACCTCTTCTGCGTCGAAAACCATTTTCGCTATCGCGGCCAGCTCATCCAGCAGGCCGAACATTATTTCCTCGTGTCGCTGGACCGGCATGATGTCGTGAGCCGCGAGACGCATCTGAAGCAGCATTGGCTGCCGATATCGACGCTAGCAAGCGCAGACCTGCGGCCATCGGTGGTGAGGGATGCGGTGGCGGATGGGCGCTATTTGACCGAGAGGCATTTTGTGCAGATGGCGGACTGAGCTTGCTGTCACCCTCCCGCCCGCGTTTGCTTCTGGATCGGCGGACGCTCGCTGCTATCGTAAGAGCGGTGCGCCGCTTGCACATTTACAAAAATCCTGAATTTCGACGACTTCAGACCTCGGCCAAGAAGGCAGCGATATCTGGCCTGCTCGACAGCCTAAACTTTTGAAACGGATGCTGCTCGAAGAACCATTGATGGCCTTCGAAGGAATTTAAGTGGTTCTTTCTGAGGCGGTAACCACGGGTATATTCCAACAGTTCCTCGAACTGTTCCTGTGTTCCACCCTCGGTTTGGCCTCGTTGCACGAGGTTAGAAATGCACTCGTCGTCGGAGACGTCGAGCCAGATAAGCGTGGTTACACGCGAGAAGACTTGCCTGAGGATCGACCCGTAGAGGCCTTCAATGATCCAATTGCTACCGTCCGCGGCCTCGGTCACCAGCCGATCACGCTCCTGGCGCGGACGTTCTCCCGCAAAATTCGGCAACCAGTGGAGATCGTCGAGATGAATAAGCGGGGCATGAAGTCTTTCGGCTAACTGTTTGGACAGCCAAGTTTTGCCGCTTCCGCCATTCCCGACAATGAAAATCCTGTCCATCATGCATTCTGCTCCGCAGAAGGGTGGTTCGGGTATGGGCCGTACTGCCGTGTCTGTCAAATCCCTGCAGGATGGCTATCCGGCAAAGTCTACAATGAGCCAACTGCGTGGCCGGCGTTTGAGCGCGCCGGTCCGAAAGCGGCCCAACGCGCACTTTATTTCGCTGACGTCACGACAGGCAGACGCACGATCTGATCGCCTGGGCGAATGGATGACATCCGATGTGTGACGGCCACGATGGTAAGATCGTCGGCAAGATCACGCAGGCCATCCATGATTTGCCGTTCAGTCTCCTCGTCGAGCGCAGAACTTGCTTCGTCGAGGACGAGGATCGCCGGCTTGCCGTAGAGTGCCCTTGCGATTGCTATGCGCTGGCGTTCGCCGCCCGATAATTTCAGCCCTCGCTCGCCAACCACCGTTTCGAAACCATCAGGCATGCCTTCGATCCGTTCAAGGATAGAGGCTTGCCGCGCCGCCTCGCGCAGGCGTTCGGCATCAAAGGGGCGACCGAGAACGATGTTCGACAGAAGCGTATCGTTGAGAAGCGCCACGTCCTGCGGCACCACGCCGACATGCGCGAACCAATCTTCGCTGGCAATCCGGGCCAGATCGATCCCGTCAGCCAGAATGCGCCCCTCGGAAGGTTGCAGCGCCTTGAGAAGCAGGCGAAGGATGGTGGACTTGCCCGAGCCCGTCTCGCCTACGATGAAAGTTGGTGTTCCCCTTTGTATGCCGAATGATGTTTTCGTAACGCCACGCCCATTCTCATAGCGGAACGTCACATCGTCGAACGCGACCACCCCCTGCGATGGGCGATAGGAGATTGGATCTGCAGGGTCTTCCTCTTCCGGCGCATGCCACATGGCGGCAAGCGGGCGAAATCGGGCCGCAGCCTCCACCGTTTCCTTGATCGCCATTCCGACGAGATGGAAGGGTTCATTGAGCTGGATGAGCAGCGTGTTGAAAAGCACCACTGCGCCGACAGACAGCAGCCCGGCATCGACGCGGGGAACGAGGATCAGAAACGTGATTGCAAGCTGGAACCCGGCCGCAATGCCAAGCACGACGGAGAAGCTGCTGCTTGCGAGCGCATAGTGCCGCCAGTTCGCGAAGGCATCGCTTGCGCTTGCGGCAAACCGCTCCGCCATCCACCTTTCGCCGCGTGTCTGACGCAACGTGTCGACGATGGCAACGGCATTGCCGATAAGCTGCGCGTTCTGCTGGCTCCGTTCCATTGCCTTGTCGAGGAACGGCGTCACCCGCCCGACCCTGACATAATCAAGGCCAATCACCACCGCTCCATAGATCACGACGATCAGAGCGATTTCCCAGCCTATGAAATGGCCGAGAAGGCCTGCACTGAAAATAATCTGGACGAAACCGGGCAGCAAACCGCCAATGCTCAACTGCGTGATGATGTTGAGGGTCTCGGCCCCTTGCTGCTGCGCCCTTCCGATCTCGGCTGCATTGTGGTCGAGGAAGAATGCAGGTTTCTTCCGAAGGATGCGGGCAAAAAATGTAGAATTCGCGATAAAGCAAAGCCGCTCGGCGCAAAGAAAAATCAGGAAACGGGACGCCTGGCCAAACCCGGTCGCGATGGCGAAATGGAGCGCGTACAGAAGCAACGTTCCAAGCGCACCGCCATGATCCCCGACTTTCAACAGGTCATCGACGGCGCGGGAAAAGAGATAGGGAGAGGCGATAGAAGCGACCGCCCCTATCATGGTAGCGAGAACGACAAGCGCCGTGGTGGTGTGAGCCTGCCGGAAATACTGAGCAATGAGCGAACGCAAGATCGGCACGATCGCAGAGTTTGCGACTGTCATGATCGACTCCAGCCTGGGAAGATGACGTCTTCGCTATGCTAGTTGATTTTTACAGTCAACTTTAAAGGCGGGCAGCTTCAATGGCTGCTCTTGGTGCACGGTTGAGATAGCTGCCAAGACCGCTGGTCTTTGTCATCTAATCTGAGACTTTTACCCAGCGGCGAGCGGCACACCACTTGCCCTCCTCATCGAGAGGCCGAGCTCACCCCGCCGTCACGCTCCATCCTGACCACCCGCGCCCTGCCCGCCATCCAGCCCCCGCGCAAACGCCTCAAACCGCGCATCATAAGCCCCGAACGCCCCTTCCCCATCGAATATCCCCCAATATTTCCGGAACGACGGCTTCTCGATCTGCCGCTTGAGAAACGTCTCCCAGCCGGGCCAGAAATGCTCTGTTATTTCAGGCGTCTTGTGCCGTTCCAGAAAGGCGCGCTCGAAGATCGAGATCATCATCTCGTAGAAAATGTCGCGCCTGACGAGGTCGTCGGGTGAGAGGTCGGCGGGTTCCTCCTGCCAGGGGAAGATGCCGAGGTGGGGATGTTCGACGGAGAGTTCGAGCAGCCGGTGATAGGCATCGCTGATCGTCAGATAGGAGCTGTTGAACTCCTGTTCCTTCTCCTTCAGATGGGCGCGGCGCGCCTTGATGAGCTCGACGACGCCGGCGACGATCGCGACGAAGGTGCCGACGGCCGTCAGCAGCGAAATGAGATCGGCATAGTCGAGCAGCGCGTCATGCATGGACACAGGCTACATCTTCGCCTTGGCAGGTCAATCGCTGCCTCTATTGGCCAGATGCACCCTCTCGCGAAGGCCGGCCGATCGTTCCGGTTGCCGGGACGCCGGAATGGATCAAACCCGATCCAGGAACTTAAGCACCCTGGTAGTGAGCAACGCGGTTGCATCCGCGTCATAGGATGGGAGCGAACTGTCGGCGAAATAGTGCTGGTCGCCGGGATACAGGAAAAGCTCCGCGTCCTCGACCTTCGCCACGATCTCGCGGGCCGCGTCGATGTCGCCCTCGCCGACGAAGACCGGGTCGTTGTCCATGCCGTGAATCTGCACCGGGACGCCGTCCGGCCAGGGCCCGAAGGCCCACGTGCCACTGATCGGCAGGCAGGAGTAGAAAAGCAGGGCTCCGCGGGCTCCTAGCCGTGTCTGCGCGAGCTTCTGCGCCGGCAGCACGCCGAACGAGAACCCGGCATAGACGATCCCGGCAGGCAGTTTGTCGGCCAAGCGGACGCCCCGCTCCCGCATGTCGTCGAATCCGGTCTCACCGATATAGGCGAGACCCGCATCGATGCTCTGGAACGTGCGTCCGTCGAAGAGGTCAGGCGTGTGCACGATGTGACCGGCGGCCCTGATGTCGTCGGCGAAGGCGCGCACGCCCGGGGTCAACCCCTGTGCGTGGTGGAACAACAAGACCTCGGCCATAGGGAACCTCCGGGTGAGATGGTCTGACACACGTCCGGCCAGTTTACAGAGTCATCGCTTCGCCGGGAAGAGTGCGGACGCGTTACGGAAGGAACCCCCGCCGGCAAGATCGAGGCTTGGCGCCTCATCCCTGCCCGAGCTTGCCGGTGAAGAAATCCACCAGCCCATAGGGCGCCCGGTCGCCGACGCAGAGATCCAGGATAAAGCGGGCGCCTTCCGCCTCCGTTGCACTGCGGGTAAACATCGGCTCTTCATAGGCGGCGAGCGCTGCTTCGATATTGTCGGGCTGTGCGGCGATTGCCTTTGCGAGCTCGGCGCCGTCGAACATAGCCAGGTTTGCCCCCTCGCCCGATGGCGCCATCAGATGGGCGGCGTCGCCGATAAGCGTCACGCCGGGTCGACGCGGCCACCGGTGCGCATCCGGCAGCGCATGGATCAGGCGCGGGGCGAGCGCCGTATCGCTTTCGGTGATCAGTGCAGTGAGCGCCGGCGCCCAGCCTGCAAATTCCGCGGCGATCCTGGCCTTTGCCGCAGTGGTGTCAGAAAAGTCGATGCCGGCGATCCACTCGGGCGAGCGGTTCATCTGGATATAGGCGTGCAGCACGCCGCCCGCCTCGCGATGGGCGACGATGCCCTTGCCCGGCGAAAGCGCAAACATCGCGCCGCTGCCGACCACTTCTGCCGCACCCGTGTGGCGGACATCGGCATCATGGAGATAAGTTTCGATGAAGGCCGTGCCGACATAGGCGGGCTTGGCATCCGAAAGCAGCGGCCGCACCTTCGACCACGCACCATCTGCCCCGACAAGCAGATCGCTGACGACGCTGGTCCCGTCGGCAAAGCTCAGCGCGTGCCGGCCGGCGCCGAGTGCCGCAACGCCGGTGAGTTTCTTGCCCCACTGGATCGTGCCCGCAGGCAGGGAGCTGACGAGGATGCGGCGCAGATCGCCGCGCAGCACTTCCGGACGCGACAGCGCGCCGTCATCGGCCTTCTCCAGCAGCACCGCGCCATGCTGGTCAAGCGCGCGTGCGGCCTGGGCGCCGTGATGGATGATGGCGCGGAACGCCTCGGTAAGGCCGGCATCCTCCAGCGCCCGCTGGCCGTTATGCGGGTGAATATCGAGCTGGCCGCCTTGCATGCGGGCCTCGGCCGAAGGCTCCGCCTCATAGATCGTGGCTCCTATGCCTTTGACGGCGAGGACGCGGGCAAGCGTGAGGCCGCCGAGGCCTGCCCCGACGATCGTGACTTTTACAGTCATTATGTTCCTTCCCGAAGATGAATGGAACGACGTTCCATAGATAGTAATTGGAACGTCGTTCCATTCATGTCAAGATGCGGCCCATGAAAATCAGGAATCAGCAAATCAAGACTCGGCGGACCAGAACCCGCCCAAACAGAACCCAACGCAGCGAGCGGCGCACCGACGCCCTCTCAAAGGAAAGGATCGTCGAAGCGGCGATCCATATCCTCGATGCCGAGGGCGAAAATGCCCTGACCTTCCGCGCCCTCGCAGCACGTCTCTCGACGGGCAGCGGAGCGATCTACTGGCATGTCGCCGACAAGAATGAATTGCTGACCGCCGCCACCGACGCCATCATCGGCCGCGTGCTGACCGATGTCGCGCAAGATGCCGAACCGGGCCAGGCGATCCGCACCTTTGCCCTCGGCCTGTTTGACGCCATCGACGCCCATCCCTGGGTCGGCACCCATCTTTTTCGCGAGCCGTGGCAGGCGGCAATGCTGGAGATCTTCGAAGCGATTGGCGGAAGGCTGCAGGCGCTCGGTGTTCCCGAAGAGGCGCTGTTTAATGCCGGGTCGGCGCTCGTCAATTATATCCTCGGCGTTGCCGGACAGAATGCCGCCAATGCCCGCCTGCTGCCGCAAGGCACGGACAGGACGGCCGCCCTCGGCACTATTGCCGCAAGCTGGACCGAGCTCGACCCGGCACGCTATCCCTTCGTGCATCACCTGGCGACGAAGCTCAGCGACCATGACGACCGCGAGCAATTCCTCGCCGGCATCGACCTGATCCTCGCTGGCATCGGCACGATCGGCCGGACAGATCGAGTAAGCTGAGACCGCGGAACGGGTGGCTCTCGCCCTGTCGTGGTCTCAACCGAGGCCTATGAATGGATTGCGGGCGGCAAGTTCGGATATACAAGCGGTCACGAATGACTGAATGCCAGCATTGGGGAGCTTTCATGCATAACAGCCGGTGGCGTCTGTTCTTTCTTGCGATCATCATCCTGCTTCCGGGTGTCGGCTTCAGCAAGGAAGCGCTGACCTTCAAGCAGGCACTGGATAAATATTCGGGCAATCGCGGAGCAATTTACCTATGTTCCACCACCGCCAGGATCGTCGGAAAGAAAGTCGATAGCTGTTGGAGAGCTGTCCTCCGCATCCAGATGGCAGGCAATGATACACAACCGCCGCAAAAGATCGATGACGCCGCCGCCTGGACGATCATAGAGGATATCGCGAGGAAAAGCGGGCCGACCCGCTTCACGCCTCTCGGGCGCG
This sequence comes from Rhizobium sp. 1399, assembly GCF_031455475.1. NCBI lineage: Bacteria > Pseudomonadati > Pseudomonadota > Alphaproteobacteria > Hyphomicrobiales > Rhizobiaceae > Rhizobium > Rhizobium sp. 1399. The sequence goes on from NZ_JAVDSU010000009.1 coordinate 41,800, forward strand.
AGAGGGGCCTCAGCAACATCGCACGCATGGTCGCATCCATTCTCGGCGACGATAATCCCGACTTCGATATGATCGAGTGCCTCTCGCAGCTGGAATTCCAGGGCATCGAGGACAGTCTCAGCTGCAATTATGCCTATGCGAAGGTCCGGCTGATCATGTCGAACGTCGCCGACGCACCTGCCGACAATTACAAGCTCGACAGAGCCGAGTTTCCCTATGTTCTGCAGCAGGGATTGGAACGCGCCTATTTGGGGTCGAAAACCCCGCAACCTTGAGCCGGGTCACTCCACGATCCCCGTGTCGCGCAGCACCGAAGACAGCATCGCCCGTGCCCGGTCACCGGCAGCCGCCAGCCAGGCTCCCACGGCGACAGGACCGGGCTTCTCTTCGGCCTCGTCATCTGCGCAGGACCTGACGTCGTCAGCCTGGCCGGACACCGCTGAAGGTGGGCCCGGTCCGTCGCTCTTCGCCTTGTCCTGCGTATTGCAGGGAACGAGATAGCCCTCCTCCGGATCGACCGCGTTCAGAAGGTAGAGATAGGCGAGCGCCGGAGACATGCTGCGCTTGGGGAAATAGGAGGCGAAGCGCGCCGTTGCCGTCGAGCGGTGGGAAAAGATCTGGTAGACGCGCGTCTGCACGAACTTCACCAGCTCGGGATCGTCTCGACTGACGAGAAGCGCGTAGGGTTCGTAGGTCAGGTATTCGGCGCCAATCAGCTGTTCCACCGCGCAGGGAGCATTGCGGGCGTTCCAGCTGTCGAGCTTGCCGAGGATCAGCTCCCGATCGCCCATGAAGATCGGCCTCAGGCCGGGATTCGGGCTGCAGAACCACCGGATGAGATCCCCGTAGTCCTTCATCGGGCAGAAATGATATTCACGCCAGGATCTCTTTTTCTTGTCAGCCTCGCTGAGTGGCTTCTTCTCGGGAGGATTGGCTGACGGGCAAAGCGGATCGGTGACGGCGGCTATCAGCTTGACCGGATCAGCCTTCAGCGCCCTGTCGCACAGGACAATCGGCTGCTCGGCCTGGTCGTCCGCCTTCTTCGGGTCCGGCGGACAAAATTCCTTCAGCGTGCTGATGAGATTGCGCGCCATCTCCTGGGACGGCAGCGGCCGAAAGGATGTCGTATCAGGCTGAATCGGAAGGTCCGCGAGAGTCTGCGCGCTTTGCAGCGCCTTTTCGAGCGATGGCCTGATATCAATTGGTGGCGCGTTTTCGGGCGATACGCTGATATCACTTGGCATCGCCTTTTCAGGCGATGCTGGGGCAGAAGCACGCGGGCCGGGATTGTCTGGCAGCAGCATCTCGATCCTGCTCCTGGCCGCCGCCGCCGCATCGAGGAAACGGCACCGCTCGTACATCGCCTTTCTCTGGGTCGGCGCCAGCGCCCTGAAGAAGTCGACCTGGCAGCTCTTGAAGGCAACATCTGCGGCCGTCGTTGCCGAAACATAACCGATCGCGACATCGCCGGAATACGCAGTCGCATCTCGCGAGTATCGGACGAGATAGGAGACGCCGGAGGCAAAGACGATCGGCGAGTAGATGCTTTTCCGGTCGCGTTTGGACCGGCCATCGGCATCGTCGCCTGAATCGCCGTTGGCGCTGAGTGACGCCCCGGCAAAGCGCATGGTCACGGTATCGCAAAGAACCTCGACGGGCTTCTTGTCGCCGACCGGCTCCCCGTTCACCAGCTTGAAGCGTTCGGCCGTCGTGACCGACACTTCCTCGATCGTAAATCCGCCGACCGAGAATATCTCGTGGCAGAGGTCCGCCAGATAGCCGATATGATGCGCCTTTCCGTTGGAATCATCGACCAGATAGGAAAACGGCTCGATATTGTCGCGGAAGCCGACGCGCACGTCGCGAGCGAAAACGGGCGTGCTGAGCACGAAGGTGGCGGCCATGATGACAGCGCAGGCAAGCTCTGCCTGCTTTCGGTTGATCCGTCGCCGCGTTCGGCTGAAGCCGGGCTGGCCGAGGTTCCAGCTTGCAAGGAATGCCAGGACCGTCAGGATAAGCCGGCTCAGCGTATCCGACCGCCGGCTGCATGCTGCGGTCGCAATTGTCTCCGCCCTGAAACAGTCGCCCGGCCAGCCGGGATCCCAGAACCAGCTATGGGCGATGGAAAGCACCAGCACCGAAGCGGCGCAGAGCACCGCATGACTAAGGACCGGCCTTCCATGCGCCCGCGCATCGGCCGCCGCCAGGCATATCGGCACCATGGGGAGAAGGGTGACGGCAAGGGTCGGATAATAGAGCATGAAGGGGGCTGATCCGCCGAAGAGCAGCGCGTTGAAATAATTGGCATTCGGAGCGATGGAAAAGGCCCGCAGCATCGCAACGCCGATCAACCCGATGACGGAGGCGGCGAGCGCAAGCGCAAGACAGCCCATCATCTGCGACAGGCGCGAGGAGCTTCTATATTCCCAATCCTGCTGTGCGCCGACCCAATCCTTCGTATCCCACCGGTATTGACGCAGCGAAAAGGCCGCCAGAAGCGGCAGCCAGGTCAACGAGGCGATCTTCAAGGTTTCAAGCAGTGCCGTCAGCAACACGCCGGCGAGGTTCGTCGTCTCCACATATTGGCTGACAAGCTCCTGCGCGCCCTGCCAGGCGCTGGCCGCAAACAGGATGAAGACCGGGATGAGCGAGAGCAGCAGGCCCGCCTCCGGCCCACTGCCGACGGCATCCGGCCGGTCGGTTTCCAGCAGCAGATCGGCAAGCGCATCGATCGGGTGCGCCTGGCCGGGCTTCGGCGCCCTGGCCGGCCCGCGAAAATCCGGATCGCGCTCGAGGAAGATCGCAAGCAGCGTCACCAGTTCGAAACGGACGTCAGTCGCGTCCTTCATGACCTCAGAGATATGATCGTCGAACCGGGTTTCGCTTGCATGCAGATCGGGATTGGCGGCATTGGCCGGATCGGTGGCCTTGGAATCGCCGGTTTCCTGTAGCCGGCGCTGAAAGCTGTTCAGCAGGGCATCGGCCTTATCGACGAATTTGGTCTCCGCCTCCCGCACGCGGGCTGAAACCTCGGCGCCCGGCCAGCTGCCGCGCGTGGTCTTTGCCCAGACGATCAAGAGCTCCAGTTCCGACAGCAGCGAGAGCAGCTCGCGGGTTCGCGACGTCCGCTTTCCGAGCAGCCGTTTGACGGGTGGATTGCCATCGATCTGGTCCCACCAGTTCCTGCGAAAGCGCTCCAGCATTTCGGCAAGCGAGCCCCTGCCCCTGTTGCGCAAATGCTCCCGGCGCTCGCCGTTGCGCGCCGGCGGTTCCTCCAGTGTGGCGATCAGGCTGCGGGTGGTCTGTTCGATGCGCACGGGGATGCCGGCTGCCCGGTAGGCGCGATTGCGCAGCCACTCCTCGGCGATCCGCACCGGTGGCAGCAGATCCGCAAGCCCCGCAAAGGCAAAGGCAAGGGTCAGCGGCCATTGCGGACTGTCGAATTTCAATTCGGCAATATCGACGGAAATGCCGGCAACGGGGATCATCTGCGTTGCCTGGAAGATCAGCTTGCCGAAAAAGGTCAGCGACACATAGAGGATGAGCATCGCGCCGGCATAGATGAAATAGGCCCTGTGCAGCGAATTCTGGCCGCCGAGATCCGTCGGGTCGAAATCGCGCAGCGCTTCCGAGGTGGCATTGATATTCCGCCCCTTCGCCTTGAACCGCGGCCAGGAAAAGAAGGCCACGAAAAAGCAGCCGAAAGCGAAAGCGTAAAGGAAAGAGGGCTCGAACCGGACGCCCATCATGGGCAGTTGCGGCATGTCGCTAAGGGTCAGGCCCTGGTAGTTCCAGAGCGACCACGGGATATCCGCCGGCCAAGGATTATCCATCCGCCTCTCCAGAAATCGTGGCGTTCGCAGGTTCTCAAGCGGGAGCAGTCAGTGCCGGTGTATCCGGATTTCTCTGGCTAGCAGTTGCCGACATTCGGATCGCACGGGCCCGCCACTGCAGCAGGCGGAACGACAGCGACGGTCGATATGCAGAGGCCGATAGCGATGAGTAGTACGAAGATACGCATGTTACCCTCCCTAACTCACTTTATAGTAGCATATTTGAAATAACGAGGAAAGAGCGCCTGCCGTGAGCGACAGTCGAGCGCAAAGAAAGACGCTGTGAAATAAAGATTTACGGCCTTGTTAGCCTGTCTTTTCACTTTAACACAATGCTATCTATCATTGAATTAGCACATTCGTAACTATAGATATCACGCATTTCGGACATGACTGGAGGGCGGGTTCGGCGTCACGCAGAACCCCAGAAAGCGCCGCGACCAGCTCGCATTCTTCTTCCTCCCACCACTAACCCATTGATCCTGAAAAAGAATTTTGAAAAATGCGGCAAAAACGCCCAAAAATGCCGCTAAGTCATTGATCCTGAATAAGTGATCCACTTTCCTCCAAAAATACGCGTAAAGAGATTCAAATCAGGAGAGAGCACCTGACGACGGAAAAAAATACAAAAGTTTTTTCGCTTTCCTGCATCACTTATTCAGGATCAATGACTTAGCCCATCCTCGCCGTCATGCCGGCCGACGCTGCCTCATAACGAAGCCTTCCCGACAAGCCTTCGGACGCCAATCTCCCACCCAAACCGACAACTCGATGAGCAAAGCGCAGGCAGGGCTCGTCTACGAACATCCTATTGATCTCGATACGGAGCAGGTGGCCGTATGGCAAAGGCGCCGCACGAATGCCACCGACGGTTATTCAAATGCTCCTTTGAGGATGCGGGCTTATTGGCCGAAAAGAATCACGTCGCTCGGCCCCAAAACTTCATGCTCGCCCCCGGCTCTGTCGAACGAGTCATCGGGACGTATCCGAATTACCATGTCCTCTATTTGAGAAAGAGAAACGGTGGGGTCCGCTTCGAGCCTCGCTTGGATTGTCTCGAGATCTTTCTTGAAGGTAACATCATTGTACCGATCCTTCTCGACGAGCACCAAGTCGCTTCCGACCTTATTTACAGTCGAGAGCCCCTTGACGGCATCGTAAAGGCATAGAGGTCCGCAGCTTTCACCCGGGACCAGCCTTGTCCATCTCGGTCCTCCGAGATAGACGGCCGCATACATCAATTTGGCTTTGGGATCAGGCACGTTCAGTGAAATCATCGCGTTGTAGAACATGCGGTGAGTTTCACGCCAACTCCGAACGTGATTTTCTTTGTAGCAGTAATGATCGTGTATTACCGCGGCTTTCAAGTATTCATCGTTGAACGGTTCACCGACAATGAACCGCGCCCAATCCGGTATTGAGGCACCGTCCGTCTTCCCGGTTTCAATGCTTTCCGGCGAGCCCGGAATCCATTTGCCGGCACGCCAGCGAACACCGCGGGCATCGGTAAATGTCAGATCATTTTTCAGGAAGCATTCACCCTGCTCTTTGCATCCATCGGGTATCAGCTCAAGTTCGCCCTCGAATACTGGACTCGCCGGATCATCCGCGGCCAGACCGTATATCTTGCTGATTGTTTCGATATCGCAGGGTGCCAGCTTGACACGCTGGCCTATCGGAAGGTTCGCCGGGACAGTTTCGATGGTCTTCAACACACCGGGATTCTTAGAAAAAGCATACTTGCCATAGTGCGTGATCGAGTCATAGCAATAGGTGCCTATGTCTTTATAAGTCGTTGGATCGGTTTCAAAATTCCCCTCGGCCCCGTCTATGATATTATTTCCGTAGACAATGACATGCTGATTGCGGTCCCCCCTTGCCTGCTCATGATGAAGTCCAAGGACATGGCCGATCTCGTGAATGGTATTGCCGACAGTGCAATCGTTCGCGAGCCTGACGACTTGTCGCCCACCAACCATGCCAACGGCGGAACTGCAGCCGCCTCCGGCAACGAAATCGACAAAATTTCCCTTGGCAGTGGTTATCTGCTTGAACCGGATAGGGGTCGCCGCCTCCCATGCAGCGATGGCACTTTGAACACGCCCCGGAGCCGGTAAATCCTTGTTTATCCGATACAGGACTTCCCCATTTGGCCAGCGGGTGTCCTTATTGCGAATTGCAAGACCGAACAGGATCTCCGATCCCAGGTCCTGGAGTGCCACGTTGTCGGAATCGCGAAGCTTTTCAATAGGCCCCAGGATTATGTCGCCCTGGTAAAGCGCCTCTCCCTCATCCCCCTCATGGAAGCTGATGCGGTACCCGATACCACCGACAGTCAGCGAGATGGTATCGGTATCCTGACTGCCCCCCTCTTCGGGGCGCGCGGCCTGTTCATTGGCTGACTGGGCATGGCATGCGCCCCAGCCGATCAGCGCCATTGCCAAAGCTGCAAGGATTCTATTCATGGTTTTTTCACCTTCAGCACCATGTCGACAACGTCGTCGAGGTTGAGCACGACATCTTCCCCGGTCCCTGTCCTGAACGCCAGAAAGCCCGGCTTATGTTTGCAGGTTCTCGAATTGTCGAGAATTCCGTCCCGCATGATGTAAACGATGGAATCCTTCTCACCTGCCGGCGTCGGATCGCGCGCGAACTTCAGCAGCTGCACATCTCCCGCAGGCGTCCCAAGTTCTTCGCAAAGTTCGTTGATGGTCACGTTGCTCTGAAGGGAGCCTATCAACAGCTGGCGCGATCCCGCCGTTTCTACCTCGACCACATCCTCATACAGCGAGACCGTCTTGATCGGATTGAGCAGCCGGCCGTCCTCGACACCAGTCACTTCCTTGGTAAGATCCGCGCCAGCCAATATCCGCGCCCGCACATATCGAGGCTCGGAGAATTGCTGCGGCATCAGCGCTTTCACGATCGCCGCGACGTGCGCTACGATCGGCGTCGAGAATGACGTGCCGGTAACCCGCCGTTCCTCGTATTTCGAGTTGTCGTCACTCGGAGCCCAGCTGGCGACCGCACATCCCGGGGCGGCGATCGACACGTAAAGATCCGAGTAATTCGAGAATGTTGCGAGCTTCTTCCCATCATAGGCGGCGACCGCAATCACGTTCGGTCCGCGGTCGTTGCCGCCGAGCCTCTGCGGATAGAGTTCCGTATTGTTGATATCGGCGCCTTTCACGTCGTCGTTCAGATTGTTGTTGCCGGCCGCGACGATGAATAACTTGCTGCTTGTCTTGCCGACATAATCCCGAAATGCGTCGGTCAGAGCCTGTTGTTTTCCGGCAAAACTGATGTTGAAAATATCGCCGCCCGTGCCGATGGCATTCTTGAGCCATTGCACTTGAAAAATGGGCGTCGCGACGTTGTTTTGCATGCGCACATCGAAGATGGTTGCAGGCGTGATCCTCACATCGAGCCCAAGCGCCGGGGCCATGCCCCACAGATCCGGTCCGCCCAATGCCAGGCCTGCAACGATCGTGCCGTGCGCCCGCTTGGGGCCGAGTGCTGTCGTCGGATTCTGCTCGTGCAGAAGTGAGCCCCCCTGCGTTAAGGCGCCGCGGAACGCGCCTTCTTCATTGGCACGCACGAAGCCGGAATCCACCACGACGATGGTCGCCTCAAATTTCTCGACACCCATACGAAAGGCAAGCCATCGGGTGCGCATCGCGGCTGCCGCAAACTCGCGCGCGAAGGCCTGCGTTCCCCAGTATCTGTAAGTGGCGCTATCGCAGGTGCCGGCCTTGATGTCGTCGATCGGCTGGGCATCCAGCAGCGTGACCTCCGCCTTGCTCTCAGAATCATCGTTAGTCGGGCTTGGCGGCGGATTGTTCTTCAGGAATTCCGCGGCCTCCGAAGGATTCGACATTGACAGTGAAGCGTAGTCGACAGGGATCTGCACGCTCTGCATGGTGGTGGTTGGTATCGCCACGATGTCGCCCGTTTTCAGGGCAGCCGGATCCTTCTTGGGCGACGGGCTGGGATCGAACCAGGTGACCTGCTTTGAAAAATCCGCGTTCTGATCGAAGCTGGTGTCCGCCAGAAGCGTCGTCCACTCATCCGACGAAAGCTGGTTTGCACCGCTCCATCGCTTTAAGGCCGCATCGACGCCCTCCTTGAGTTTTGGCGATGCCGTGTCGATAGAAGCGTATACCGTTTTCTTGATCTGATCGTCGTCGAAGCCTGCGCGCTTCAACGCGTTCGCCGCAAGAAACGCATCCCAGGCGACCTCACCCTGTTCTTTGCCGGAACTGCCCGGCTGCTTGAGATACCGCTCCGTGACATAGTAGCCGACATCCGTAGTTTCGCCCGTAAGCCCACCCTTCGCAATCTCATCCGCAATCGCGTCCGCAATCCCGTTCAACGCCGAGGAGAGGCCCTTGTCGGCCGCAACGGCCGTCGGCGACTGGGAATCGATGCCATCGATCTTGAAAGAAGGAGCGGTGCCGCTCTGTCTGTAATAGTCCCAGAACCTTTCGTCGCGCAGTACGACACGCGCGACAGTCGTCGTAGACGGGACCGGCAAACACGGCGGCAAGAGCAGCCTGCCGCCTTCCGCCTGCTGGACGCGATCGTTGCTGTCCACGACCACGCCCTGATCGGCAAGGCTTTGCTTGAACAATTGAATGTTCACGCTGGCGACATCGCTGCAGAGTATTTTCACGTAATCGCTGATCTTCGCATTCGGGTCATACTTGACGGGAGCCCTCGCCCCATACTTTGCAACCCAGCCCAGGAATTCCTGGCTGATAGTCCCACTTCGATAATCGAATGTGATCGCGGCTGCCTCGCCAGGTTCCTGCGCCTGGACCTCCGAACCGAAAAGAGATGGACCTATGAACCAAGCTACGGCAACAAAAATTCTCGTTCTGCTCATCGCTTCCTACCTCCAGAAGGTTCATCCAAGGTGGCTTTTACGCACGGCCCAACAGTCTCGTTGCCCGTGCATACGCGCGTTGGCTTGAAGTTCGATTTGCTCATGTCCGCCGTCGCAATATTCTTGAACTTGATCGTGACGGTGTTCCCGCGATTGCCCAGACTGACATTTTGAGTTTGGCCGTTGACGCCCAACGTTCCGCCGACGCCTGCCAACGCAACATTTGAGATCGTAAGTCCCGCCGTATTGGTGGTGGTTGATGTCGCCGCGACGTTAAAAACAACTGTGACTTCGTCTGCCAACAAGCCAGTCCGTCGCTCTAGCGGAACGCGATCCTGCACTTCGTTCAGAGCATCTGCGACCTCGAACACGGCTTCCTTTAGAGAGATATTCGAAGGCTCGGCAACCTGCCGCGGAGTGTATGTTCCACAGCCGGAAAGCAAAACTGAGAAAGTCGCAAAGATATATAGCAACCGCATTTGCCCCTCCACGAATGCGATTGTATTATTAAATCAGAATTCACGCAAAAGTCGAGTGAATAAGATTTATTCACAGTGAACACACCAGAATAACATTTCGAGAGACGCTCTCGATAGAAATTGCGCAGGAAACCCTATTCAGTCGGAAAGCATATAAAATTTGTATTCTACGAAAATTTCTTGATGCATATCAATGATATGTGAGATACGCACTACAATGTGGAGATTATCTCGGAAAGGATTTATTGAGGGAGTAATATGCGGCCGACCTCAATAACAGTCAAAGTTATGGAGGCTCCCCACACATATTTTGAACTTCAAAACCTAACCAATCGACATCAGTGATGATGCCCGCGGGAGAAAAGCCGGGGGAAGGAAAAGTGCCTGTGGGCTCCGTCGTCGTCGCGGGGGAAGGCATCGCGGATGTGCTGCGTGTAATACCAGCCGGGCGATGGCGCGGTGATCAGGTTTAGGACAACGGCGGGAGGCACGTCGAAATATCGGCGGCGGCCTTTCAGGCGGTGCTCGACTTCGAGGACCTTTGTCGCAGGATCATAGGTGATCTCCCTGATCAGATGCGATGCGAGTTCAAGCGTCGCCACCCTCGGGCGGGTGCCGGCATCTCCGGAGATCACTTGAGACTGAGCCCCGCGTTGGCCGGGCGCGGCAGCAGCACCTTCCGCGTAGTCATGCCGCCCCCCGTGCTCGCCCCCTTGCCCGTGATGGGTTCGGCTCATCTGCGCCCTGCACCTTCGGCTTCCAGCGGGCGGTTCGACGGCTCGATCTGGGATTCGTAGAAATCCAGCTTGTCCTCGGCAATGCGCAGGCCGACAATGTGCCCTTCGATGACATCGACATGCGTGTGCAAGCTGCCGTCGGAAAACTCGACGACGAGCCTCGAAGGCTCTTCGCTATAGCCAATTCTGCTGATTTCCCTGTCTCGGCGCGCCTTTTCACCGATAGCATTCTTAAGTTTTTCAAGCATCAGCAAGCTCCTCTATTCTAATAAATCCCTAATCAATTCAATGCTTCGCGTAACGAATAGCTTTTCGTTCAAAAGATCAGGTCGTTAAGATTTGGATATGTGTGACGAGCGTATTCCACGGGGAATTTCTTGCTTTGAGGTAGGCAGATCGATCCATTTTCCTCCGGAATGGCGTGGCACGAAAAGCGGCTGAGGCACCAAACGCATAGGCTCCGGAAAGGTTCCCGCCTGTCGTTCACAATTCTCCGTTGCCTTTCCGTTCATTGCACCAACCATTATCAGGTTATCTCCTCGGCAAACCGAGGTGTGATGGCATGAGCGAATTGACGGCGCGGCAGCAGCGCTTTGTGGAGGAATATCTCGTCGATCCCATCGGCGCGCAGGCGGCGATAAGGGCGGGTTATTCGGCGCGCGCAGCGGCGGTGACTGCCTATCAGCTGCTGAAGAAGCCTGATATCGCCGCAGCCATCGCAAGAGCGAAGGCGGAGCGCTCCGAGCGCACGAGGATCGATGCGGACTGGCTGCTGACGCGGCTCGCGGCCGAAGCCGAGGCCGATCTCGGCGATCTCTATGACGAGAATGGCGATCTCAAGCCGATCCGGGAATGGCCTGCCATCTGGCGCCAGGGGCTGGTGACGGATGTGGAAATCTCCGCGCTCTACGAGGGCACGGGCAAGGAGCGTCGCGAAATCGGCCATGTGAAAAAGGTGAAATTTGCCGAGCGGCTGCGCCGGCTGGAGCTGATCGGCAAGCATATCCGCATCAATGCCTTCAAGGAGATCGTCGAGCACAAGGGCCTGAGCGCGCTTGCCGAGCGACTGGAGCGCGCGCAAAGGCGCACTGAAGGCAATGATGGCGAGGCGGAATAGGCCGATGATGCCTCGAAAGCCCCTGCCCTCCGGCAGCGAAAACCGCGATCCCAATGACGAGATCATCGAGCTTGCCGCCGCCTGCCGCTTCAGCCCGAAGCGCTGGAGCCGGCTCGCCTGGGACTGGGGTGTGGGCGAACTCGCAGGTTACGATGGCCCGCGCCCCTGGCAGGACGAGATCAACGATCTGATCGGCGCCCATCTGGCCGACCCCGAGACCCGCTACCAGCCGCTGCAGATATCAGTCGCCTCCGGCCACGGCATCGGCAAATCGGCGGAAATGGGCATGCTCTCGAACTGGGCCATGTCCTGCTTTGCCGATTGCAAGGTGGTCACGACAGCCAATACCGAGGGCCAGCTGCGCACCAAGACGGCGCCCGAGATCGGCAAGTGGTTTCGCCTCTCCATCACCGCCCACTGGTTCGATGTGCAGGCCATGTCGATCAAGTCGCGCGACCCGGAGCGCAGCGAAAGCTGGCGGCAGGATTTCATCTCCTGGAGCGAGCACAATACGGAAGCCTTCGCCGGCCTGCACAACAAGGGCAGGATCATCCTTCTGCTCTTCGACGAGGCCTCGAAGATCCATGACAAGGTCTGGGAAGTGGCCGAGGGCGCATTGACGGATGAGGACACCGTCATCATCTGGATCGTCTTCGGCAACCCGACGAGAAACAGCGGCCGTTTCCGCGAATGTTTCCGCCGCTTCCGCCACCGCTGGGTGGGAAGGCAGATCGACAGCCGCTCGGTGCCGGGCACCAACAAGCAGTTCCTTCAACGTCTCGTGGACGATCACGGCGAGGATAGCGATATCGTCAAGGTGCGCGTGCGCGGCCAGTTTCCGAGCCAGTCCGCCATGCAGTTCATCTCCGCCGACGATGCCGACAGGGCCCGCAGCACCCATCTTCGCTCCGAGCAATATGCCTTCGCGCCTGTCATATTGGGCGTCGATCCGGCCTGGACGGGCGATGACCCGACGGTGATCATGCTGCGCCAGGGGCTTTATTCCAGGCGGCTCGCGACCATTGCCCGCAACGACAATGATATCGAGGTCGCCAATCTCATTGCGCGGCTGGAGGATGAATATGAGGCCGATGCGGTCTTCGTGGACGCCGGTTATGGCACCGGCATCGTCAGCGCCGGCACGGTCATGGGCCGCTCCTGGCAGCTCGTCTGGTTCGGTTCCACCAAGGTTCTGGACCCCGGCTATTACAATATGCGCGCCTATATCTGGGGCCAGATGAAACGCTGGCTGAAGGCCGGCGGCGCAATCGATCCCGCCAATGAGGTTCTCTATCAGGATCTGGTCGGGCCGGAGACCGTGGCGCGGCTGGATGGCAAGATTCAGCTGGAAAGCAAGGAAGACATGAAGGACCGCGGTCTGCCCTCGCCCAACGAAGGCGATGCGCTGGCGCTGACATTCGCGCAACCGGTGGTCAAGAAGATTCGTCACCGGCCGGGGACCGGGGTGAAGGCGGCGGTGGATTATGATGTCTATGGCTAGGTGGCGCTGCGGAGTGGTTGCGCATTTTGCGCGACATACTCAAGAGATTACTTCAGGGCTTCGTCATAGGAGCGACGATGCTCTTCGATGACGGGCAGATTGTCCCGGACCCACAGGTTGAAGCTCTCAAGAGCGTGCAGAACGCCAGCGCCCATATCGGTCAGTTTATATTCGACGCGCGGCGGCACTTCTGGAAAATAATGACGCATCACCATGCCATCGCGCTCCAGGTTGCGCAGTGTCAGCGTCAGCATTCTCTGGGTGATCCCGTCGATCTCTTTCCTGAGCGCTGAAAAGCGCAGCCGTTGCTCATCTGCCAGAGACAGCCGCCATAGAACATGCACAGTCCACTTATCGCCCAGCCGTGTGCAAATCCCGTTTGACGGGATCGGCCTGAATTGTGGTTTGTCCTCTGGTCCCTGAAGGGAACCGGGCCCGATACCATTGTCCAAGCGTATCATCCTTGTGCCTGACGCTGAAAAATGTGCCGTCTTCCTGCGATTTTCTACTCGTATATATGGACGGTCGTTGTTCAACGCGAGGGTTCTCAATGACCAATGACAAACATCCAATTCTCGTTTTCGGCGCCACCGGTCGTCAGGGCGGATCGGTCGCCAAAGCCTTGCTGAAAGCGAAGCGGCCTGTACGCGCACTTGTATTGAATACCGGGGCCCCAGCCTCGATCGCCCTGCAGGACGCCGGCGTCGAAATCGTGCCCGGATCGTTCGAGGACGAGGATGCCATCCGAGCGGCGATGAAAGACGCATATGGCGTTTTCAGCGTGCTGCCGGCCAACCTGTCGGCAGAGGAGGAAGAACGCCGAGGGACTTCGATCGCCGACCTGGCCGTCGAAAGCGGCGTCACGCATCTCGTTTATTCCTCGGGCGCCAGCGTCGGCGACAAGCCGACGGGTGTGGCGCGTTTTGACGCCAAACCTCGCATAGAGGCGCATATCCGCAAATCGCCTATCACGGCCACGATCGTCAGGCCGATGATCTTCATGGAAATGCTGGTGCGGCCCGGATTCGGCCTGGACAAGGGGCAGTTGCTCTCGCTCATCAGGCCAGAGCATTCGATCCAGCTGACCGCTGTGGACGACATCGGGAAATTCGTTGCGGCCATGTTCGCCGATAAGGCCCGGTTCGGCGGCGTCACCTTGAAAATCGCAAGCGACAGGCTTACCGGCTACGAACTCGAAGCCGCCCTGAGCGAAATCGCCGGCCGCACGATCGCCTATGCGCGCTTTCCCGACGATGTTCTCGCAGCCAATGCCGACCTCGCGCACATGGCCAGGAGCCTGGAAGATGGTCCGCTGGCAGAACGTGTGGATCTGGATCTCATGCGCGAGATCAATCCGGAAATCCTCACTTTCCGCGCCTGGCTCGCCGGGATCGGCCGCAAGGCGCTCGACGAAGCCTTGGGGTATAATGCGGCAGACGACGACTTCTGATGTCTGCAACGGGCCGAGGCGGCGTTGGTGGCATTTACTGGCCGGCCGCATCAATTCGCGCTTCGCGTCCTGCACCGATGGTAAAACACGTACGTCACCGGGCAGAGACTGAGGTGAAGGCAGCGGTGGATTACGATCCGTATGGGTAGTGTGGCGGTACCGGGAGAGGATTAGACCCGTGGTCGCGGCAGGCTAATCACAATGCACGGTTCCAATTTTATCCACAGGTTTATTCGCAAGCTCCAGGCGAAAAAATCCCGCAGAAACTGGGATTTCGTGGCGCGAACCGCCGAGTTAATCCAACTGGTCGAATTGCTGCGCTCCGTGTGCGGGGGTCTAATCGGCTTGTCACGGTGGAGGGCGCAGATGAGACAACACCGGGGCTGGGGCTCGTCTTGGTGCTGGGTGGCGAGCCCCAATGTCTTCGCCAGTTATCTGACGAAACGACGTCAGAAAAGACTGCCTCGGGGGACGCTTAAGGATGAACTCCATCTTCAGAAGGTCCGCCAATGCCGCCCCTGCTCGATGCCGACGACCCAAACAGCCTTGATATCGTATGCGATGTCATCCTGGTAGACTGGTACAACGCAGGCGTAGACACCTTCGATATCAGAGACTTCAGGGAAGAAATGGAGTCGCATTACAAGGAGATGGGCAGACCCGTCCCTGCAGAGATTGCGGATCCCCAAAAGCTCGTGCCAACCCTCCGGCTGCTGCAGGCGCGCATGCACATTGTCAAGCCGACGCGGATTACCGGTATCGAGTGGCAATTCGTGAGAAATGGCAACGGGGATTGAAGGGCGCCAGGGCCACGCGCTGGCGGGTGCCCAAAAGACGGTCTGCCTCTTTGACGATCGCATCAGGCTGCCCGAAAATCGATTGCGATTTCCGGGCCGATGCTCGAGGCACCGCGGGCCGTCTCTAAAGCGCGTCGCGATCTTTCAGATTCGCTTGTCGCACTTTAGATTCTTGTTTTCGCGTGTCGTTATCGCAAAACCGCTGCACACTTTTGCGTGACACGCTTTAGGCCTCGGACTTCAGCTTGCCGCCGACCGCCCAGGAATCCTTGCCGATCTCCGTTATCAGGATTTCCAGCGATTCAGGCGGGCACGCCAGGGTTTCGACGGCGGCCCTGGTGGCTTCGCGCACGAAGGCGCGTTTCTGATCGTCGGTGCGGCCGGGATGCATCTGTAGGTGAAGAATGGGCATGTTTTTTCCTTGGTCACGTTGGCAATGTCCCGTCGCCTTGGCTCGGGCATGACGACTATGTTGTAAATGCCGCGGTTGATAAATAAGCTGCAGGTATCGTCATTCGAAACCTACAGGTAGGTAATCACGGACAAGCTGGCTGGCATGGCAACGTTCGTCAGGGTTATCGAAGCCGGCAGTTTTGCGGCAGCGGCAGAGATCGCGCGCGTGTCGCCCGCCATGGTTGCCAAGCAAATCAAGACGATCGAGGCCCGGCTCGGGGCGAAGCTCATCCATCGCACCACGCGGCGCCATCAGCTGACGGAGATTGGCCAGCTCTACTACGAGCGCTGCAAGCGCGCTCTGGCCGAAGTGGCGCTAGCCGAGGCTTCGGCAAGCGAACTCCAATCGGCGCCGCGCGGCCGGCTTCGGCTGGTTGCGCCGGTGAGCTTCGGGACGCAGAACCTCGTGCCGGCGCTGATCGACTATCAGAACGCCTATCCCGACGTCAGCATCGAGCTGTCGCTCGACAACAACGTCCATGACCTCGTCGGCGAGGGTTTCGAGCTTGGCATCCACATCGGCCCGCTAACGGACAGCAGCCTGGTCGCCCGCCCGCTGACCCCCTATCGGCGGATTCTCGCAGCCTCGCCTGATTATCTCGCCCGCCACGGCCGGCCGGCCTCGCCGGAGGATCTCGCGAACCATCTCTGCCTTGGCCACTCCTATTGGCGCATGCAGGATCGCTGGCACCTGATCGGGCCGGGAGATGAAATGCGCGATGTGCTGATTTCCGGAAAATTCTCGACCAACCAGGGTGCGGCGCTACGCATGGCAGCGCTCAGCGGCGCGGGAATCGCGCTTCAGCCGGAATTGCTGCTGGCCGCTGACATCGCCGAAGGGCGGCTCGAGCAGGTGCTTCCGGAATGGTCCTACCGGCCTGTCCCGATGTACCTCGTCTACGCGCCGAACCGGCGGCCGACCGCGATGTTGCGGACGGTGATCGATTTCCTGGTGGAACGGTTTGGCTAATGAGGCTCGGTTTTGGCCGGCATCGAAGATATCCGAAAAAACAATTCCTGAAGCGCGTCGCTCGGAACAGGTTTGATGCGACGTGCTTCAAGACTGCTTTGAGCCCAAAACGCTCATGGGTGGCGCCTGCCTCTCACGTTGCGACAGCGCCCTTCCCTGGCGAGACCGCCTAACTCGGCGCGGCGTCAGGCCCGCCGGCGGCTCTTTGAACCAGGCGGGCAACCACTTCGGTACGGTTCTGCGCCTGCAGCTTGCGCATGATGTGCTGCAGATGCATCTTCACCGTATGCCCCGACAAATTGAGTTTTCCCGCAATCACCTTGTTTGAGCAGCCGCTTTGCAGCTCTGCCAGCACATCCGCTTCCCGCGGAGTGAATTCGGCAATCGCCAGGTACTGCATCCTGTCGTCCAGCCTTCTTTCGGCCTCGGTTCTGACCGGGATATGCTCGTTCGAGCCGTTTGCAACAACTCCCATGAGCTGCGGGAAAAATGTTCCCCCTGCCAGAACAAGACGAAGACCGGCAAGGGCGATATCAATGGGCAGTGAAGTCGTGAAAAAGCCGCGGATGCCCATCGTGAGCGCCTGACGGGCTATGAAGGCGTCGTCAGTCCCTGAGAGCAACGTGATAGGAGCCTCGGGAAAACGTGCAGCAATGGCCGCAAGGTCATCACGCAGGCTAATGCTCTCGATACTTCTGCCGGCCAAATCCAATGCAATCAAACGCACCTCAGCTCCAAGAGCTCGGTCGAGACTCTCGGTCGAGATCAAGTCGATAAAGTTCCAACCGGCGAGCTCATGCTCAAGAAGCTTCACCACGGTGGTGCGTGCCAGTGTAGAATGCTCGATTATGATCACAGTTGGTGCAGTGCGCCCCATGCGGCGCTTAGTTTTAGCACTGTCGGACACTTGCGTGCTCCCCAGAAGATTTGCAACCCAACAGCTATTCACATTATTCCTGTTCTCGCTTCATGTCATGATAAAAAATGAGTGTATTGCCAGCATCAATAGTCTGATCTCTCATGATAATTCTTATAGTCTATAAGATTCAGGTGAGAGACAACTTATCCAGAAGAGCACTTTGGAAAGCTTATCTACGAGGACTTTCTGGTTCGACTTGTCGCCACAGACTTTCCAGTCTTCGCCGAATTCACGTACGGAAAGCGCGTCAACAAAGCTTTCAAAGGCACTGAAAAGGCAGGCGATCTGCTACAGATCCATTCAGGAAAGAGCCGTTCGATATAACGAGCTGCCGATCGGCCAGGCTTTGTGTCCATATCTCAATTCAAAACAGCCGCAAACCTCGACAGCGAAACGACCAACGCGAAAAGCAACAAAAGCCTGAGATCGCCGGTAACCCTTTATGATTACTGAATAACTGGGGGCCATTGACGCATTGATACCGGCTATCAGGCGTTTTCCCGCAGGCAGCACTGCGGCGCACCGACAGACGCCGGCCGGAGGCAACGGCCTCCGGGGCCGAAATCGACGACAATGCGGATAGGGGTCACGGTGGGATGTTCGGTATCTCAGTGAGCCGGCTTCCGTGCCATCTCGACCCAGGAGACAAAAGCCGTGAGGAAGAAGCGATTCAACAAATGGCTTGAAAAATGGCACGAGGAACAGCCTCATGCAGTTGACCTCTGCAATGCTGGTGGGGGAGCCTATCCGCCGGAGCTTTTCCAGGAAAAGTGCGAAGTGGTTTTTCCGTCTGGGATGCCAGCCCCTCGGCCGTCATGTCAGGGCTTGTCCCTGATATCTGCCACGGTTTTGCGTCCGGAATTGCGTGGAAATAAAGAGATAGGGCATTTCTGTAATTCGAAGAAAAATGGGAATGCTCTAACTATGCATGAAGCCCAGAATGTCGTCGACGAGAGCCGAATGGGCGTCCGTGAGGTTGCCCTCTCCGCTATGCCCCCCGATGCCGGCCATCTGGAGCGCATGCTGATCATAGAGAACATGATCGATCTGTTGGGCATCCGCCGTCCCACCGGCGGGAACGGCAATGTTGATGGGATGGAAATAGGCGAAATTGACGTCAGTGATGCTGCCGGTTGACGATCCGTCCCCGCCACCGCCGCCCGCATGGTTGCCGGTGAAAATCGTGTCCGACGACAGGTTGAAGCCACCGCCATTACCGCCGATGCCGGCAATCTGCACGGCGCCCTGATCGAAAATGACATTGTTTGTCTGATGAGCCTCCGCCGAGCCGCCTGCGGCGCCGATGGCGATGTTGATCGGTGAGAATATGGCAATACTCACGTCGACTATGCTGCCGACGAAATATCCATTGCCGCCGTGGCCCGCATAAAAGTCGCCGGTCAATGTGAGCGCAGTTCCCGGGCTCATCGACGGGCCATGGCCCGCGACATTATGGTCTCCGCCCGAGCCGCCCATGCCGCCGATCTGGGTTGCGCCCTGCAGGAACAGTGCATTGTTCGATTGCTCAGCGTGAGCCTCCGCGCCGGGGCCTGCGGCCACGGCAGTATTCACGGGGGCGAACACCCCGACTGCGGTGCTGACGAGTCCACCGTAGAAAAGCCCATCGCCCCCGCTGCCGGCATGATTGGCGCCCTCGCCGCTGCCGATGGCAACATTGCCGCTTCCGCCATTCCCGCCTATCCCGGCCATTTCGGTGGGATGCTGATTGATGAGCGCATCGTTGCCCTGGAAGGCGTTGGCAGCAGAATGGGATCCTGCAATAGCGGCATTGGACGGCATGAAGACCGCCATTGCGTTGCTGCTGATCACGCCTTCGCTTATTCCGTCACCACCGCTGCCGGCTGAATTATAGCCTGGACCGGACGCGACATCCAAGGGAAGCCAGGTCGGCACCAATGCAAGATGCCCCGCGGCCACGTTGGAGGCGAGCTGTTGATCGGAGCCTGACTTGGGCAGGTCTTCCGATAAGGGACGAGTTTCCGTCATTACCGTCTCCATTCCGCGGACAACCGCACGGCAACCGGGCGTGCAGCGGATGTAGGCTGAATTGTTCAGGCCCTGAATTGTTCGGGCATTGTGCATCTGAAAGCAGGAAAAGCAGAGCCTGCAATTCGTCTACATCCCCTTGGCTAGTTCTCTAGCCGTTTGGCTGTCATGGCCGCAGCGCCCATTCTGCGCGTTTGCGAGCACCAGATCCGCCTTCGGGTTGGAGGCCCTGCATCCTTTACCCGCCGTTCTCGCGGCGTGTCATGAGAGTCTTTCAGCCCCGGGCAGGGTCTTCTTTGCCAAGCGCAACCTGATCAGAACCCCGCAACAGAGCCGGTTCGCCTGGACGGCCGCGCTTCGAAAAGCGGCGGCGCTTCGGTGAGGTCGCAGATATGTTCATGACAATGCCATCCGGCGCCAAATCATCAAAAACAAGCTCAAAACAACGCTCCGCCACTTTCAAGTATACATCCAAAAGAACGTCACCGAATATCTAGATGGTTCAAATATTAAATCGCAGGCAATATTCGGCCGCGGTTGTATTGGCTGGCGGTGGCATCCTGAATAATCACACCGTAGGGGGAAACACCGTAGAATAAACCCGATAGAAACGAAGTAGAAGGAGTGATATCAATGCCTATTCCACAATTGTCTGACACGATCTATCTCCACAACCCGGATGCGGGCGACGCCAATGCCGGCAACGGCGGCGATGGCATCAATCATGGCACCATTGACTACAACCCGGTTGCCTATATTGACCCCGTGCAAACGGTTTACGGGGCAGAGACCCATCTGCACAACGGCGATCACGTTTGGCAGGGGGCAGACTGGGACGCCGGCGGCGGTGGAGCCGGTGGCTTCAGCCAGGCCCAGAACGGCTTCCTTGCATCGCTCACCAGCGGCGCCGGCGGCGCGGGGGGACAAGCTCACTCCAACGGCGACCAGGGAAACACGAGCGGCGGCGACACGGCTACGGTGAATGCGGCTACGACCGCGACACAATATACGCAGCTCATGGCTGACCAGCATGCCACCATCCTGGCCGGCGTCGGCGGCAACGGCGGCAACGGGAACAACGCTCTGGGTGGCGATATCTCGTCAGCAGTGGTTCACACCGATCCCGAAACGACGACGGTGAACAATGCTCTCGATCATTTCATAAACGCCTTCGGTCATATCGACGTCAGCCATCTCGGCTCCTGAACTCAATGCTCTGAGGGTCGCCGGTTTCGGCTGGCGACCCTCCACTATTGCCGAACCTGCAAGCAACCTCTTCGTGTCAGTATCAAATGCGGTGAGATCTGATAATGGCAACGATTTCCATAAAACCATTGCGCCCACAGACACACCTCGTTGTTGCGCTCCGAGCTTGTGCCGGCGCCTTCGGGTTGGTCTTCCTTTATAGCTGCGGTTACAATCTCTTTCTTCTGGCGCCTTCCATCTATCTCCTGCAGATTTATGACAGGGTCCTGTCGAGCCGAAGCGCCGACACGCTTCTGATGCTGACCTTGATCATCGCCATCGCCGTGCTGGTCGGGTCCATACTGGATATCGTGCGCAGGGCAGCCCTTTCGCGCATCGGCAGCTGGCTGGACCACAGGCTGCGGCCGATGGTGCTCACGGCATCATTCGAATATGCCACTCTTGCCGATACCGGAGCCGCCACGGAGTGCTACAGGGACCTCGCCGCATTGCGCCAGTTCCTCGATTCACCGGCCAGCTCCCTCTTTTTTGACGTTCCCTGGGCGCCGGTATTCCTGCTCCTGCTCTTTCTTGTCCATCCGCTGCTCGGGACCATCGGTCTTCTGAGCGCAGTTGCACTTCTGCTGTTTGCGTTCCTGACGGAAGTGGCAACGAAAGAGCCGCTTACCCAGGCCAATTTTGCCCTTTCGAGCAGCTATATCCGATTTGCGACCGCCCTCAAGAACATCGAGGTGATCAGGGCGATGGGCATGCAGGATGGCGCAGCGCAGATCGTCTATCGCGATGCGGAAATGGCAAGAAAGGCGCAGGACATCGCGATGCATCGAACGGAGATCATTCTTGGTTTCTCCAAATCGATCCGCACGCTCGCGCAGATCCTCATGATGGGATCGGCCACATGGCTGGTGCTCGTAAACAGCGGCAGTCCCGGCATCATCTTCGTTGCGAGCCTGCTGCTCGGGCGCGGGCTTGCACCGATCGAGGGCGCAATCGGTGCATGGCGCTCCTTCACGTTTGCCCGCAATGCCTTCAATCGCCTGAACAGAATGCTGATAACAGTTGCTTCGGAACATGACGGCCGAATAGTGCCGATTCCGGAACCCAATGGCCTCATTCTCGATAATGTCAGCTATGTCAGGCCATTCGCCGATCGGCCGATATTGAGCGATATCACCCTGCGCCTCGCGCCAGGCGATTGCGTAGCGCTCATCGGTCCGTCGGGATCGGGAAAATCGACACTCGGCCGCGTCATAGCCGGCGTTGTGCCGGCCACGAGCGGATGTGTTCTTCTCGGCGGCGTGGATATCTCGGCGCTCCGCCTTTGCGGGGGGACCCGCCATGTCGGATACCTGCCGCAGGACATCGAACTCTTCGGCGGAGCGATCAAGGATGTGATCGGCCGGCTGGACGGAGGAGATCCCGGCAAGGCGATCGACGCCGCGAAACTGGTTGGATTGCACGAAGCGATCATGCGGCTGCCCCGGGGCTATGAGACCGATATCGGTGAAGGGGGAAACCTGCTCCTTCGAGCTCAGCGCCAACAGCTGGGACTGGCGCGCGCAGCCTATGGAAATCCATCTCTCATCGTTCTCGACGATCCGAATTCGAGCCTGGATTATGACGGCGAACGCATGCTGTTCACGGCAATCGAGCGCATGAAATCCAGGGGGATGACCGTCGTCATCATAACCCACCGGATGGGTATCCTGCCGGTCACCAACAAGATTGCCATCATGCGTAACGGGACGGTGGCTGCCTTCGGCGACAGCGACCGGATTTACGACACCTATCTTCAACCGCCGTCTCGAACAGGAACATAGGGAGGGACGCCGCCGTGACCCTTGTTCAGTTGAACGTAGCGCTGGCGAAATTTTCAGATCTGTCAAAGACGGGTCTGCGGTTGGCTCAGCGATCGACGGCGCCAGCCAAGCAGCAGACAACCTATTTTCCGGTCATCGATCCGAAACAGCGCGGCCCCGCCCCCCCTTCGCCCATGCCGGGGCTCAGAGGCGTTGTCTGGACGGGCAACCTTCTGATCCTGGTCTTCATAGTCGGATTGGGGATCTGGTCGGTTCTCGCGCCGCTGAAAAGCGCTGCGGTCGCATCGGGCGTCATCGAACCGGAAACCAGCCGCAAGACCATTCAGCACCTGGAAGGCGGGATCGTGCGACGGATCCTCGTCAAGAACGGCGATGCGGTCATGGGCGGGCAGATCGTGATAGAGCTCGACGACACGAAGTCCCGCTCGGAGCGCGACAGCATTCAAGGGCAGCTTTGGGACGCCGAAGGAAGCCGCGCCCGCCTGCTTGCGGAGCAGACGGGCGGCGACCATATCGCCTATCCTGACGACCTCAGGGCAGCCATGGAGAGATATCCTTCGGTCAGCGCTATCATGACCGGGCAACAGAAAATCTTCGAAGCCCGTCGCCGGGTCATGCAGGCGGAAATTGGGATCATCAATGAAAAGATCGCGCAGGTGCGGCAGGAAATCGTCGGACTTGGCGCACAGAAGGCATCACTGGCCGACAGGGCCACGATCTCAAGCCAGGAAATGGATCAGGTTACAGCCCTCAACGCCAAAGGACTGGAAAAGAAGAGCAGACTTCTCAACCTCCAGCGGGAAAAAGCAGACCTTGATGGCCGGCAGGGTGAAGTAGAGGCACAGATCTCTCGCGCCTATCAGGTGATCAGCGAGTCAAAGGCCGATCTCGCAAAGCTCGAAAGCGACCGGTTGAGCGAAGTTGCCCAAGGCATGCGCGATACGGAAAGCCGGATCATGCAGTTGCGCGAGCGCTTGCGGGCGATCGACGACCAGGTTTCGAGGACCGATATCCGTGCTCCCGAAGATGGAACGATCATGAACCTGCGCATCCACACGGCCGGTGGCGTGGTCGGCGCGGGCGAACCGCTCGTCGATCTCCTGCCGCGCTCCGATCGCCTCATCGTGTCCGTCCACGTCAGACCGGAAGACATGAACCTCGTCCGTGCCGGGCTCGAGGCGCAGGTTCACCTCCTCCCCTACAATCAGCGGCGCGTCCCGCTCCTGAAAGGTCGCGTTGAATATGTATCGGCCGACCGCCTCATCGATCAGCAGAGCGGCCAGCCCTATTTTGCCGCAACGATCCGTGTAACGGACGAGCGGCTGGCGAAAATGAGAGATGTCGAACTGGTCGCGGGCATGCCCGCGCAGACACTGATCGAAACGGGCCAAAGCAGCGTGGCGCTCTATGCCATCAGACCACTCCTCGACAGTTTCAACAGAGCATTTCGCGAGGACTGACACGGTGATGGGCAAGAGAAAATTCGACGACGACCAGATTACGGGCATTCTTAGGGAGCACCAGGCCGGGGTGACGGTGGCAGATGTTTGCCACAGGCACGGTATCAGCGAGCCGACCTTCTATCGGTGGCAATCCCTGCAGTTCGGAAGCGGCGGTCTCTCTGCCAAAAGGGTGAGAGCATTGGAGGAAGAAAACCAGAAGCTCAAGAAGCTTTTGGCCGAAGCCATGCTCTCGGCGGCAACGCTGAGCGAGATGCTGGCGAAGACATCGAAAGGGCGGAACTGACCTCTGAACAGGGCCGACACGGACCCCTTTCTACAATCGGGGTGCGGGCATTGCCGTGTCGGGAGGAAGCGATGTTTAGAATTCGCGGCTTCTTAGTTGCCTTTGCCGTCCTTGGAACTGCCCCAGCTCATGCACAGAGCAACCCGACGGTCGTCGCCATAGACTCCGGTAAAGTTCGTGGTGTGCAGTCAGAGGAGGTAATCAGTTTCAAGGGAATTCCGTACGCAGCTCCTCCGGCTGGCGACCGCCGCTGGCGGGTGGCGCAACCGGTTAAACCGTGGTCCGACACGCTGGATGCCAGCGCTTTCGGCGGCGTCGACGACAACGTGAATCTTGCTGGTGAGCCCGCCTCGCGACCGGCCCATATGTTCCTCTCTGTTCCCCGCGATACAGGCTCCGTGCCGGTGCACACACCGCCGTCACGATTGTCCTGATCTGACCGAAGATCGAATAGCTGTTCATCATAGAGATCCGGTCATACGCCGTGGGTCTGCGAAGCCGGCGAACTCAGCTTCCATTTTGCAGTCCGCACTTGCCCAAACGGGCAATATCGGTTCGGCGATTTCTCATGTAAGTTGAGCGTCCCGCGGCACGTGGTGCCATGCACGTCAAATGTCCTCCTCACAGAGCAGAGGAATCAAACATGTCGATGAAGCCTCGCGGAACCAACCAACGCCACCACCGGTTCGGGGAAATTGACCGTCGGTCTTTTTTCCCCTTGCTGGGAGCCGGGGTCCTCTTGATGTTGCCCGGAAAGGCTTGGGCGCAACAGGTCCCCATACCCACAACCGCCGCTGGAGTTCCCGGCCCGCCCAGCGGCACGGCCATGACCACGGCCTACGTGCAATCGGTCGGGCGCATGGCCTACTTGTGGGGCTGGCCACTGGTCAATTCCGTCAACCGCTCCATCGCCTTTTCCAAGGCTCCCCAACCAGGCTTGATCGGCGGAGTGGTTCCGATCGCATTCAACGGGAACGCAATGCTGACCGGGTATATCAGCCCGGACCAGACGATCATCGCCTGCCCGAACCAGGATGTCGCGTATGGTGCCGGCTGGATGACACTGGAAAAAGAGCCCATCGTCTTCCAGGTACCGGATTTTGGCGATCGTTTCTGGGTCTACGCGCACTATGACGCGCGCACCGACGAGTTTTCCGAGATCGGCAAGCAATACGGCACCAAGCCCGGCTTCTACCTGATGGTCGGCCCAGACTGGAAGGGCGAAACGCCAGCCGGCATCACGGCGGTGGTGCGCTCCTCCACGTCGCTTGCCTTTGTCATTCCGCGCATCTTCATCGATGACAGCGCGGAGGATCAAAAAGCCGTCCAGCCGTTGCTCAGCCAGGTCGTCTACTACCCGTTGTCGGAGTTCGACGGGAAGATGAAGATCAAGGATTGGAGCAAGCTTCCGCATTTCCCCGCACCGAAATCCACCGGCAAAGGTGAGACCAAGTGGGTAAACCCGGAAACCTTCTTCGACGAGTTACCTGAGGTGATGAAACAAGTGCCGCCGATGCCGGGCGAGGAAACCCTCTACAACTGGATCGGTAGCGTGCTGGAGGCGGCCGCCAAGGATCCTGCGATCAAGAAGACCCTTATGGAAACTGCTGTCGCCGCCGAGGGTGAACTGATCTCACCGTTCTTTAAGTGGGCCAATAACGGCCGCCCTGCCGGCAATGGCTGGAATTCGCCGGTGAACAATGCCGAGTGGGGGACCGACTACCTCAATCGCACGGGCACCTCCAAGTCGAACATGTACGACAACCGGCCTGCGGAAACCAAGTACATCTACACGGACAACGACAACCAGGGTGCACAACTCAACGGACAGAACAATTACACGATCACATTTGCCAAGGGTCAGACGCCACCGGTTAAGGGGTTCTGGTCGTTGACCTTGTATAACGATGTCCACTTCTTCAACCCAAATCCACTAAAGCGCTATTCATTGGGCACGAAGAACAAGACCATCAGCTACAACGCGGACGGCTCGCTGACGCTTTACGCCAGCGCCAAGTCGCCGGGCGCGGACAAGGAAAGCAACTGGCTGCCCGCGCCCGAAGGGACGTTCTCGCTCTACATCCGCGCCTATTGGGCCGAGCAGGCCATCCTCGACGGCACCTGGCAGCCCCCGACCGTCACGATGGCGAACTGAATAAACCCCAGACAACGCGGAGGGTCATGACAGTGACAACCATTCGCCCACTCAACCTTCTCGTCGCCGCGCTGGCTGGCGGTTTGGCGATCAACGGCCTCGCTACGCAGGCTTTTGCTCAGGAGACCTCTTTCGATAAGTTGGCCAACCTCCCGTTCGCGGAAGGCCGGCCCACAAAAGAGACAGCGCAGACCTTGCGCGACGAACTGCTCTTCCAACGGGCGACGCAGACCTATCTCTGGGCGCTGCCGTTGATCAACACCCTCGGGATGCAGGTCGGGTCGGAAAAAACATTCGGCACCGGCTACAACGTCCTGCCGATCTGGAAAAAGCGGCTCGACGCCAAGACCCTGGTGACTACCCCCAACTCCGACGTCCTCTACGCCATGAGCTACGTTGACCTGGGCAAGGATGGTCCGCTGGTGATGGAAGCGCCGTCTGAGTTGCAAGGCATCCTGCTGGATTACTGGCAGCGCCCCATCCCGGTGGATGGCGGCAAGTTCTTTGGTGACGTCGGTCTGTTTGGACCGGATGGCGGCAAGGGGGGCAAGTTCCTCCTGTTGCCACCCGGCTACACCGGAGCGGTGCCGGACGGTTATTATGTTTACCGGTCAGGCACCAACAGCGTCTTTATCTTCCTGCGTGGGTTCTACAAGGACCCGAAGAATCTGACACCCGCTGTCGCGCACCTGGAGAAGACAAAGATCTATCCGCTTAACGGCGAGGCTGGCGCCAAGCCGATGGAATTCCCCGATGGCTCCGGCGTCCCGGTCAACATGCTGCCGATCAGCGACGGCAGCGCCTTCGATCAACTCAAGCTGCTGGTGGACAGGGAGGGTGACAATCTCGCCGGTCCCGATTGGTTCGGCATGCTGGCGGCCATCGGCATCGTCAAGGGCCAGCCGTTCAATCCTGATGCGCACACACGCGAGATCCTCGATCGCGCCGCGAAGACCGGCTACAAAATGAGCCGTGTCATTGGCTTTGCCGACAAGGTAAGTGGTCTCTCGTTGCTCGTCTATCCAGACCGCCGCTGGCTCAATCCTTTCTCCGACGGGACTCCCGCGAATCCGGGTGGGTCGAAGAATCCGGACTGGGAGAATGTCGCCGGAGCGTATCCATATCTGGCCCTCGATGCCCGAATCTGGATGTTCACCGACTACTACTCGATCAGCCCGGGGATGATGTCCCAAACCCCGGGCAAGGGCGCGAAGTACATGATAGCCTTCACCGATAGCGAAGGCACGCCGCTGTCCGGTGGGAGTAACTACCGCATGAACCTGCCCGCCAACATTCCCGCCGCCAACTTCTGGTCGGTGACGCTCTACGAGGCTGAAAATGCTTCAGGTCTCGCCAATGGGCAGCCTTTCCCATCGTTGGGTTCAAAGGACAGGCCGGCGCAGAACGCGGATGGGAGCACGGAGCTTTACCTCGCCTCCAAAGCACCCGAGGGCAAGGCCGGCAATTGGCTCGCGACCGTGCCGGGCAAGGGGTACTTCGCCATCCTCAGGCTCTACGGCCCGACCGAAGCGGCCATCGACAAGAGCTGGGTCCCAGGGGACATCGAGAAGGTGGAGTGACCCTCTTGCGCTCAGCGGCTTAAGGCCCGAAAAGCGGCTGGCTCACGCACTAGTCTCGCCCATGTCGCGCGGCCTCTTCCAGCGGGTCGGGAGTGGTAGTCGATACCAATCCCGGCTTTTCCCAGTCAAGTGGGATCGGCACATCGCTTACAGCATACCCCTTAGGGCGCTCCGCACAACAAAAAGGGGGCACCTCACGGCACCCCCTTTCTGCCCCCCCCAAAGCCGGCATCCCCTCCCCGGATACCGGCCCCCTCACAAACACCCCTCTCCTCCCTCACCTCTGTGTTCCCGGCCCAGCCCGGGTTATCTCACAGAGATTCGCGCCGCCCCTTTTGGGCGCAATGACATCTACGCGGTACATCTGAACCATCACTGCGCAGAGGCGACGCCTGGATTCCTGTGACTTCCTTTGCGCCAGCACGCGGGCACAGGAATGAGAGAGGAAAGGGAATGCGCCCGGCAGATAGTGGCAAGAAGACACCGTCACCGAGCCGCATTTCCGATACTGCCGTTGAAAGAAGGGCTTCGTCCCTGAAGCCCTTCCCCCGGTTCAAGATGCCGGATTAGCCGGGATTGTGTTCGCCATTGCCCTGGCCGTCATGACCGCCCTCGCCATGACCGCCCTCGTCGGAACCACCCTTGTCGGAACCGCCCTTGTCAGAGCCGCCCTTGTCGGAACCGCCCCTGTCGGAACCGCCCCTGTCAGAACCGCCCCTGTCAGAGCCACCCTTGTCAGAGCCACCCCTGTCGGAGCCGCCCTTGTCCGAGCCGCCCTTGTCGGAACCACCCTTGTCAGAGCCACCCTTGTCAGAGCCACCCTTGTCAGAGCCACCCTTGTCAGAGCCGCCCTTGTCAGAGCCGCCCTTGTCGGAGCCACCCTTGTCAGAGCCGCCCTTGTCGGAACCACCCTTGTCGGAGCCGCCCTTGTCGGAACCGCCCTTGTCAGAGCCACCCTTGTCGGAGCCACCCTTGTCGGAGCCGCCCTTGTCGGAACCACCCTTGTCAGAGCCGCCCTTGTCGGAGCCGCCCTTGTCCGAGCCGCCCTTGTCGGAGCCGCCCTTGTCCGAGCCGCCCTTGTCGGAACCACCCTTGTCAGAGCCGCCCTTGTCGGAACCGCCCTTGTCAGAGCCACCCTTGTCGGAGCCGCCCTTGTCGGAACCACCCTTGTCAGAGCCGCCCTTGTCGGAGCCGCCCTTGTCCGAGCCGCCCTTGTCGGAACCACCCTTGTCAGAGCCGCCCTTGTCCGAGCCACCCTTGTCGGAACCACCCTTGTCGGAACCACCCTTGTCCGAGCCGCCCTTATCAGAGCCGCCCTTGTCGGAGCCGCCCTTGTCGGAACCACCCTTGTCAGAGCCACCCTTGTCGTTGCGGTCGTTGCCGCCCTTGTCATTGCGGTCCTTGCCACCATCATGGTCGCGATCCTTGCCACCATCGTGGTCGTGGTCCTTGCCGCCGTGGTGGTCGCGGTCCTTGCCGCCGTGGTGGTCACGATCCTTGCCGCCGTGGTGGTCACGATCCTTGCCGCCGTGGTGGTCACGATCCTTGCCGCCGTGGTGGTCATGATCCTTGCCGCCGTGGTGGTCACGATCCTTGCCGCCGTGATGACCGCCGTGATCGCCGGGGCCGTCGCCGTCGCCATCGCCAGGGCCGGAGCCACCGGTGTTGCCGTCGCCGTCATCGCCGCCGTTGTTCTGATCGCCGGAAGAGGTCTGGTTCGACGCCTGTTTGCCAGAGTCGGAGTTGCCGCCGGAGCGGTTGCCGAAGCGATTGCCGCTGCTGTCGTCATTGACCGTGCGGCTGTCATTGTCGGTGCGGATGGATTTCGTTGGCAGGCACAGCCTGGCCTCAATCGTACCCGGCGCTGCCTTGGCGCAGTTGACAACTGCCGGCGCGGCCATCGTGAGGCTGCTGCTTGCCAGAAGGTAAGCAACGGCGACGCTATACTTCGCTGCTTTGCTGATCATCTTTTTTCTCCCAAAGTTAACAAACCGTTAACTGGGAGAATTCTTATATTAGAGAATTGTTAAATCCAAGAATAAACTGTGGATAATGGCACAAAGTCTTAATCTATAGTTAATTACACAAGTAATAAATTTTATTAAAGTTTTAGTATAAACTATGTTACCTTCGCCGCGCACAATAAAGAGGTGATTCATGCGATGGCTTTTTTGTTTTGTTTCCCTCGTGTTTTTTCCTACGCAATTTCAAGCATTTGCCGGACAGCCTCTGCCGGCTGGCAGGAATATCGGCGCGCCGGTGGGGTTCGCCTCTGCCTGCGCCAGCTATCGCTGGCTTTGCCATCAGACGTCCGCTCAGGGCGGCGGCCGGGCACCGGTTGAGCAGGCGGGCATGCCGCTTCTGCGCAAGGTCACCCGCGCCGTGAACCTCGCCGTCCGCTCGACGGAGGACCGCTCCTCTTCCGGAAACAGCGATGTCTGGACGCTGCCCATCGGCGGCCGGGGCGACTGCGAGGATTACGCCCTGCAGAAGATGAAGGACCTGATCGACGCCGGATTTCCGGCAAACCGCCTGGCGCTCTCGGTGGTGATCGGCCCGCATGACGAGAATCACGTCGTGCTGATCGCCCGCATGGACGACGGCGACTACGTGCTCGACAATCTCAACAACGCGGTCAAACCCTGGAGAGCCACGCCCTATACATTTCTGGCAACGCAGGATTTCCTGAAGAAATCGACCTGGCGCGTGACACTTGCCGGGCCGCGGGCGAACGAGTTTTCGTGATCGGGTGGGAGCGCAATATTACGCCGTATGCTCGGCACACCCCCCTCTGTCCTGCCGGACTGCCGGGGGTGTGCCGAGCACATACGTTTAATACCTAAAAGCCGCATCTCACGAACCATGATTCCCGTCCGCCACCTTTGCGGATCGCGCCGCCACCCTACTTCTCTCCCGGTCATCCCCATCGCAACCACAAGAGGAGGGTTTCCCCGTGGGCGTCTTCGACCGCATCAAGAACGCGATTTTCGGCAAAGCGCAGGCAGCACCCGTGCCAGAGCCCGCATCCGCCGCGCCGCAGGCCTCCAGTGCGCCTGCAGCTTCTCCTGCCACTCAGCCTGCTACCAAGTCCGCGCCGGTGACCGAACCCGCGACCGGCGCGCCGCCGCCGGCACAATCAAGCCCCGGCCAGGCAAGCAATGCCGATATCGAGCAGATCCTGAACGCAGCCGTCAAGAAATCCGGCCAGAAGCTCGATTGGCGCCATTCGATCGTCGACCTCATGAAGGCGCTCGGAATGGATGCGAGCCTTGCCGAACGCAAGGAACTGGCAGCCGAGCTCGGCTACACCGGCGATACGAACGACAGCGCGAAGATGAATATCTTCCTCCACAAGGCGCTCATGAAGAAACTGTCGGAAAACGGCGGCAAAGTGCCGGCCGATCTTCTGGATTGAGTGGCGGGCTAATTGAGTGGCAGATGGCGCCGAAGCTCAAGCACGGCGCCATCAGCTTCAAATCTGTCCGGCCCTCCGCCAGATCGAATGCTCTCGCCGGCAGCGATCCGCGATCTTCAACAGCTGCGGGATCTCCCGACACCGAAAAACCCGTTGGCAGCCAGGCGAGCGGGGGAAACGATCCTCGCAGGTGTCAGAACCCTCGGCATGCATCCGCATATGGGCCGCCTGATCGAGGATCTGCCCGAGCAATACCGCGAATGGCTCATCGATTTCGCAGACACCGGATATATGGTTCGCTACCGCCTTAATGCGAACACGGTAACGATCCTCGCCGTGCGGCATCGGAAGGAAGCAATGTTCTGATACCGATGCCTCGGCGATCACCATGACGAGGTCAGGTTCCCTTCAAGAACAAGCTCCGCCAAAAACGGCTACGCCAGCCCGAAGGCCTTGCGCGCCGTCGAACAGGCGTCGTCTCCGGGAAGGCATGTGCGGCAGACGTCAGGCCTGAGGCCGTAGATCACGCATGATACTTGCTTACCGATGGTGCCTGAGAGCGCAGAGCAACGCTCTCCATCACAGCGCATGCCTGATTGATCCGCCGAGACGAACTGAGCCGGCAGCAAATCGAGGTCGGCATCGCTCTCGGTGGAGAATCTCGGCCATTCGTGTGAATAGGAACAGCACGCGCCGCAGGCCTGACAGTCTAGCTCTGTTGATAGGGTCATGGGCCGCTCTTAGCACTTTAGCTGCCAAGGATGCAAAACCATCCGTGCCTCCACGTCGGAGATTTCGCCAGCATCCGCCGGGCCGCATGGCCGAAGTGAGCGCTCGTGGTACAACGATGCTAAAGTAAAAGGGCTCTTCAGCATCCAATTGGGCAAGTATGCGCTCGCACAGCCCCTCATGAAAAGGGGTGAGCGCAGGCGAACCTCCTCCCCCAAAAGACCTTCATCAAAATGGACGCCATCAGCCTATATCCTCGCCCTTGCAGGCCATATGCCGCCGTGGTTTCATTCATCATATTCTCAGGGGACGATATTTCATGACGGGATTTTCGAAGGCTCTGATGGTTTCGACCGATGTTGCCCATATCGTGCTCTTCCACCCCGATGATCTCGCCCATGCCGGTGACTGGCCGATCGCCTGGTATTCCGAGCCCTTCGTCTACCCGCTTGAAAGTGCCGCGGGCCGGCTGATTGTCTGGTCGACGCGCAGCGACGGCAGCTTTGCCCTGCGCCTCACCGATGGCGCGACAACGGAGCGGGAACAGTCCTATGCCGGGCCGAGCTGGACCTTTCCCTATAGCGTGCGGCATGGACGAGTGTTTCTCGACAATACCGATACCCTGCCGGGCAAGGAGCAAATGACGCAGACAACAGATGCTGAGGAATATTGGATCGACATCGCGAATGGAGACTATGCCGTCACCGTGACCGCGCTTGAGTGGAGCGCCGAGCCAAGCGCGAGGGATGGTACGGCCGACAAGGGTTCAAGCGATAACGGCGCCGACAAGCTGCCCGATTATGTTGTGCAATTTCAGCCCGCATCCGGCGAGCCGATCAAGCCGGCAAGACGCCCGCCCGATCTCGTCTGCCTGATGGAGGCGGTCGCAACCGACAAGATCTACCCCCATAGCCCGAAACCGCCGGAGCCGATCGATTTCTCCCGTCCCTACCCGGCCTTCGCCTCGGCCAATGTGACCCGGCCCGGCGGACATTTCTCAAGCCAGGGCGAAGCGCCGATCGAGGCGGCGGTGCCTGCCGATGGCGACAAGTTCGCGATCTTCGACACGCCCTTTGTCGTGGCAGCCGAGCTCGTCCCCGGCGCTCCCGCCGTGATTGCCGAATGCCATGGCAGCAGCGGCAGCCCCGGCAAGGCGATGCGCTTTTCCTTCCGCGCCAGGCAGGCGGTGCAGATTGCCGAAGTTGCCGGCATGTTCGCCAATGGCCGCTTTGAAAAATCAGGCACGATAGGCTTCTTCCGCCGCCAACTGAGGCCGGTGCCGCCGGAGGCGCTTGCGGCCGTGCGGATCGCCCCGCTGCCGGAAGTCACCGGCAAAGTGGAGGTTTCGGCGCTGCGGGCAAGGATGGTCGGCGATCTCAGGGGCGCCGGCGCGCTTGGGCGGCAGCTCGGCGGCCTCTCGGAATATGAGGCGCGCAAGCTTGAAGCCTCCGACGATGCCGCCATGCTGATGGACTGGCTGATCGATCATCTGCCGCTGGATGCGCGGGAGCGGCTGCGGATTGCCACGCTGGCGCCGGATGCGCAGTGCGAGGCGCTGAGTGCGGCTTATGATGGGCTTGGGTAAGAGAGCTGCCTTCAGGTATTGTGGGTGTCTTGCCCACCAAGATCGAAGCGCTTGGTTCGAGTCCACCGCCACCACGCACCCTTCACCCGCCCAAGCATCCTCTTCACCATCTCGAGCGTTTCAATCCCGCCAGCACCGGTTTCGGAAAGGACACCCGGCAGCCTCACTTCGCTTTCAGTGGCACCGGAAAGTCGTTCATCAGGTCGAGCATGCAGAGGGAAAAATCGAGCTCCGTTTCGTTCGAGCGCACCCGTTCCCCGTTTGGCTTGATATTCGTCACGTCGAGTTCGATCGGAACGGTGATCATCCTGTCCCCGTAAAACTAGATGCGCCCACCCATGCGGGTGATATCTATGCGATTACCCGAGGCGTAAAGTTTTCTCCGGCTCTGATGTCCAGAGCAGCAAGAGGAGGACGCAATGCCGACCATCCTGGCTCATCATGACGTCAAGGACGTCAAACACTGGCTCGCCTCGCCCCGTCGTAAGGAAATTTTCGAACCGATCGGCTGCACGAACATTCGCACCTTCGTCGATCCGCAATCGTCCAACAAGGTTGGCCTCGTCATGGACGTCGCCGACATGGGCCGCCTGGCGGAATTCATGAAAAGCAAGCAAGCGGCCGATGCGATGGAATATGACGGCGTATTGCCCGAGACCCTGGTGATCCTCGTTCAATCCTAGCCAAGCAGCTGAGTTCAATCCGTCAGGGATCAACCCGTCCTGTCGGCGTACCGCGCCGGCAATCAATCCCCGCCGCCCATGCATCCTTTTTCCGCCTCGAACGTTTGAACTCCGTCAGCGAATGAGGAGACCGCAATGGCGAGCACGACAGGCAAGGACGCCATCGAAGGCATGGAAGAGCTCAGAGACGCGAACGAGCCCACGCCAGCCCCCGAACGTGAAAAAACCTCCGAACAGGAAAAGGCCGATCAGCACGCGAAGGCTGAGGGTTTTGCGAGTGAGGCGGCCTATGAAGACTACCTGCATGCGGTCGCCGAGGATGCGCCGATAGAGGAGATCGTCGTCGATATCGAACGCGCCGCCGCGCGCGAGGAGCTCGAACGGCAGATCGAGGATGTACGTGCGGAGATCAATCATCTGCGCGCCCGGCTGCACATCATCCGCCATCAGGCGGGCAGCGTGGTGGAAGAAAATATTCGCTGGGCGGATGCGAGCGCCCATGCGCAGCTTGGCGCTTATCCCTGGCTGAAACTGTCAGGCGCCATGGCGGCGGCCTTCCTCGTGGGCAAGGCCTTGCAGCGGCTGCCCTTCGGCTCGCTGGTGACGGCGGCGGCACCGCTGCTCATCGCGGCGGCGCGCGAAAGAGGCCGGTAGGAGCGCCCTCCCTCCAATACCCTTTTTCCCGATGCTTGCCGTCACCCTGCCTTGACCGCCAGAGCTTCGCTCGTTGCCGCGCACGACCGCCGGCGGCGCAAAGCCGGCAAGGCGGTCTTCTTGCAATCACGGCGCGCTTTTTCTATCTTTGATGCAGGCATTTGAACCAAAAGGAGGTTGCCTATGACACCGCGGGACGCCTGATCCAGAACTATCGTGACTACTGCCTTTCCAAAGGCATCGATTACGCGTGCATTCACTCCGTACGGCCGCACGACGATACCACGCTCTTCTGCAGCGCCGGTATGCAGCAGTACAAGCCTCTCTTCTCCGATCCGTCCCACAAGGGAACCGTCGCAAACAGCCAGGCTTGCCTGCGCATGGGCGACCTCGATGAGATCGGCGACGGCACGCATTTCCTGCACTTCACCATGCTCGGATTGTTCTCCTTCCGTCAGATGACGGTCGGCGAAGCAATCGATTTCTGGCTGGATTTCCTTGGGCTGCTCGGGCTCACGCCTGACCATGTCACCATCCATCCCGACAGGCTGAAGGAATGGACGCCGCTCTATCGCGGCCGCGTGCTCATCATTCCCGATCCCGAATGCATATGGAGCGACGGCAGCATCAGTGGATACTGCACGGAGTTCTACAAGGACGGGATCGAGATCGGCAATATCGTCAATCCGTTGGGAAACTGCATCGACGTCGGCTTCGGCGCCGAGCGGCTGGATATGATCGTCAACGGCACCCCGCCCGTGACTGCTGTCGAGACGCTCAAAAACGCGATCATGACGATCATCGATAGCGGCTACCGTCCCGGCAGCAAGGAGCAAGGCTACGTTCTGCGCAAGCTCCTGCGGCACCTGCATGCCGTTGGCGGAATGCTCGACCATCCCTTCTTCCATGAGGAGGTCGAGCGGCAGGACCGCCTAGTCGAAAAATACGAGCGTCTTCGCCACAAGCACCCCGACAAATCGCCGGAATGGTGGTTCGACACGCATGGCGTGGATGTGGAGACCATTCCGTCTTCGGGGAAGTGATGCCCGGCGCTTGATCGGGGCGGCGCAGGAGAGAGGAAGGTAGCGAACGTGCTGTTCCTGCCCTCCCTCAATCCTGTGCTTGTCACAGGAATGAGGGAGGTTGGGGGTGGCGGCTTCATCAAAAAGGGAAGCGTGGTGGCCAAAGGGGGGCAACAACCCACCCGTTACCGCCGAAACTTCCGCCGTGCTGCCCGCGCGACACTTTCGGCGAGCACCGCAAGACAGCCAGCCACGAGCAGCACCGCCCCTGCGATCGGGCCGATGAGCGTGGTTTCCACCGCGAGGCCGACGGCGAGCACCAGCAGCAGGCTGAACAGCGCCAGCGCCCCGTCATCGATGAACATGCCGATGAGTTCCTTGACGGCGATCCTGAGAATATTCATCGGGCGAGCTCCGCATGCGTATCGTGATATTGCCGCAGCCACCGGACTGCGATGAAGGAGAAGGCGGCGAGCAGCGCGAAGATTGCGATGAGCGAGAGGTCTTCGCCCGGCCACGGCGTGCCGATGCCCTCGCCCACCCAGAAGATGCCGAAACCCGTCAGCAGCAGACCGACGATGAATTTCAGCGTATTTTCCGGCACTGAAGACAGTGGCTTGTGGACGAGAAGCCCGATGACGAGCACCGCGATGCAGGCAATCAGCGCTCCGAGACTTGCATAGGGCAGCATGCCGGGCCGCGCACCTGTCGCGATCACGATGAACACCACTTCGACGCCTTCGAGCAGCACGGCCTTGAAGGCCGCCGTGCCGGCCAAGAAATCGGCCCGCCGTTCAGTGGACTGGCGGGCAAGGGCATCCGTTTCCGAGGCAAAGGCCTTCTCCTCGTCATGCAGCGCAATGAAACCCGCGGCCCTGAGGATCGCCTTTCTCAGCCACCGCATGCCGAACAGGATCAGCAGCGTACCGATGGTAAATTGCAGGATGTCGATCGGGACAAGGCCGAGCAAGGGCCCGAAGACCAGCACCAGCACCGCCAGCACGAAAAGCGCCAGCCCCGTGCCGATAAAGGCCGGCCGCCAGCTCTGCGTGACACCGACCGCAAGGATGATCGTAAAGGCCTCCACCACTTCCACGAAGGAGCCGAGGAAGGAGGCGGCCATTGTCGAGGTAATGCTTGTGATCGTCGTCATCTTCTACTCGGTTTTCTTGGGCTTCGGTCCGGACAGGCAGCCGGGAAGCAGCGCGCCGCGGCAGGGAGGATGCCAGCAGCAAACCCGACGTGTCCATCATCCTCATGGCTAGGTCGGCGCTGTTGCGTTCGCGTTTTCCGCCACCGTGTCTCAACTTCCGGCCGACGGCTCATACACAGCCCTTGCCGGCAGGATACGGTTTCGTAAGAGAGGCCGGCCTGCCGGAAGAGCCGGGATCGGGCTGGTTCCGCCGACTTACGAATCCGTAAGAATTCGATAAGGCGGGGGACACAATTTTGCGCGAATTGTGCGGCGTGAGAATAATCTTCCGATCAGGTGAAGGGTTTGGACCGGCCATGCGAATTCTCGTCGTCGAGGACGATAAAAAGACGGCCGATTTTGTCGCTCGCGGCATGATCGAGGCGGGCCACCTCTGCGACGTCGTCGACGACGGGCACGACGCGCTTTTCCAGGCGACACGTGAGCAATATGACGTGCTTGTCGTCGACAGGATGGTGCCCGGCCTCGACGGACTGTCGCTGGTCAAGGCGGTGCGCGCCGCATGGATCGGCACGCCGGCGATTTTCCTCACCTCGATCAGCGGCGTCGACGATCGCGTCGAAGGGCTGGAGGCCGGCGGCGACGATTACCTCACCAAGCCCTTCGCCTTTTCCGAGCTGCTCGCCCGCGTCAATGCGCTCGCGCGCCGCCCGCCCGTGCAGGACCAGAAGACGCTGCTGCGTGTGGCCGATCTCGAACTCGACCTGGTGCGCCGGCAGGTGACGCGACAGGGCCAGGCGATCGAGCTGCAGCCGCGCGAATTCACCCTGCTCGAAGTGCTGATGCGTGGCGAAGGCCGGGTGCTGACCCGCACCATGCTACTGGAACGCGTCTGGGATTTTCACTTCGACCCGAAGACCAGCGTCGTCGAAACCCATGTCAGCCGCCTGCGCGCCAAGATCGACCGGCCTTTCGACATCCCGCTGCTTCATACCGTGCGCAATACCGGATACAGCCTGCATGCGCCGCGTTAGAGCATCGGACCGAAAAGTGTGCAGCGGTTTTCGGATAATCCGATGCTTCAAGCAAAACAAAGCATCGGACCGAAAAGTGTATAGCGGTTTTCGGGTCATCCGATGCTGAAGAAAAATTGGAGATTATGGCGAAGCACGCCCTTTCGGCTGGCGCTTGCTTTCGGGCTGCTCTTCATCCTGGCCTTCATGGTGGCAGATATCATCACCT
Source organism: Rhizobium sp. 1399 (assembly GCF_031455475.1). Lineage (NCBI taxonomy): Bacteria > Pseudomonadati > Pseudomonadota > Alphaproteobacteria > Hyphomicrobiales > Rhizobiaceae > Rhizobium > Rhizobium sp. 1399. The sequence goes on from NZ_JAVDSU010000009.1 coordinate 79,938, forward strand.
ATCAGCTCCTGAAACGCGACCTGGCGGAGGCACTCGACGATTCCGTGCGCGACACCTATTCGGTCGTCGCCTCCGCCTCTTCCTCCGAGGAGGCGGAAGACTTCGTTGCCAGCGTGGCAACCTATGCCCGCCTCAACAACCCCGAAGACAGCATCTTCCTGCTGGTCAACGAAAAGGGCGAGCGGCTTGCCGGCAATGTTTCGCTGTTTACGGCGAAGGACGGCCTGTCGACCGTTCAGGCCGGCGATATCGGCGTGAAAGGCGATGACCGCATCCGCATCCAGGCGGGAACTGTCAGCGGCAACCGGCTGATCGTCGGCGAGAGCTATTCCGACACCGACGATCTGGAACGTATCGCCCTGATGAGCTTCGTCTGGGCCTCCGGCGTCATCGTCATCCTCGCCTGCGGCGGCGGCGCCTTTTTCGCCGCCCGCGCCCAGCGGCGGCTCGACGGCATTGAGCGCGCGATGAGCGATGTTTCGGGCGGCGATCTTGCGCGGCGCATTCCGCTCGAAGGCAATGGCGATGACATCGATGTCGTCGCAACCCATATGAACCAGGCGCTCGACCGGCTGTCGGCCCTCGTCGAAGGCATGCGGCAGGTGAGCGCCGATATCGCCCATGATCTCAAGACGCCGCTCAACCGCCTGAAGATGACCGTCGAGCAGGCGATCGATCAGGGCGGGCGCGGCGAGGATGTGCAGACCCTGCTGATCGACGCCCGCGAGGAAAGCGACCGCATCAACGCCACGTTCGAGGCGCTGTTGCGCATCTCGCAGATCGAGGCCGGCGCTCGCAAGGCGCGCTTCCGGCCGGTCGATATCAGCGACATCATGGGTTCGGTTGCGGAAATCTACAGCAGCGTTGCCGAGGATAACGGCCAGTCTCTCGACTTCACCACCAGGCCCGCCTCCCCCTGCATGGTCAATGGTGACCGCGAACTGCTGACCCAGCTCTTCGTCAATCTCGTGGAAAATGCCATCAACCATTGCCCGCCGATGACCAGGATCACGCTCGCGCTCCGGGCCGACGATGACGGCTTTTCGGCTGATGTTTCCGACGACGGCCCCGGCATTCCCGAAGCGGAGCGCGAACTCGTCTTCCGCCGCCTGTACCGCCTCGACAAGAGTCGCACGACAACAGGCAGTGGCCTGGGCCTCAGCCTCGTCAAGGCGATCGCCGATCTGCATGCCGCCGATATCACGCTCGCCGACCGGCATCCCGGCCTCGGCGTCACCCTCCTCTTTCCAGCCCAATACCAAGGATAAAAATGAAAAGACGTTGGAGACGTCTGGAGCTCTCGTTGGAACTGCGCGGTGCCCCACCACCCTCATTCCTGTGCTTGTCACAGGAATCCAGCGGCCGCGTGTCCACGCGGCGGGAGACTCTAGACCGGCAACGACCTCACAATCCCATCAAGTGCCAGGAAATATCCTCCCATTCGGGATTATTCTCCTCGATGAGGTTCAGTTTCCACTGCCGCGGCCATTTCTTGATGGTCTTTTCGCGGGTAATCGCCGTCGTCAGCAGGTCATGTTCCTCGAACCAGACCAGTGTCTTCACCCCGTAGCGAGAGGTAAATCCAGGCGTCAGCTCGTTCTGGTGCTCGAACCGACGACCCGCGATATCGCGCGTCACCCCGGTGTAAAGCGTGCCGTTTCTCTTTGACGCGAGGATGTAGACATAACCCTTCATGGTTGAAGGATGGCGTATTCCGCTACTGTTTTTCAAGAGCCTTTTCGGCTTGCGGACGCAAGCCGGCTGGATTCCTGTGACAAGCACAGGAATGAGGGAGGATGGGGTTGGCGCCTTGCCTTGCCATCCCCCGTCGGACCGAGCCGCCCTCATCCGTCCTGGTGCGGATCACCGACCGAGCGCCATCACTGCCGCTCGCTCTCAGCCTCATCAACCGTGCGCGCAATGAAACGCTTCGAGATCAGCCAGCAGCCGAGCGCCCAGAGCGAGCCGGCGACCCAGCCGGCCACCACATCGGTCGGATAATGGACGCCGAGATAGATGCGGCTGAGGCCGATGGTGACGGCGAGGAAGATGCCTGCCCCCATGACGAAGATGCGCGTGGCGCGGAAGCGCTGCGTGCGGGCGAGAAGCGCCCCGAGCGTGAGGTAGGTGACGGCAGAGACCATCGCATGGCCGCTCGGGAAGCTCAGATCGTTGACATCGACGAGATGCGGAACAACGTCAGGCCTTGCGCGGGCAATGATGATCTTGAGACCCGTGCTCGCCAGCCAGCCACTGAGAACCGAGAGGAACAGGAAGACGGCGATGACAGTCTTGCGGTCGAGCAGCAGATAGGCGGTCGCAAGCAATGTCAGCAGCGTCAGGACGGTGACACCGCCGAGGCTGGTAATATCGCCCATCGCATGAACAAGCCATTGCGGGCCGATCGGCCGGCTGAGATCGCCGGGCTGGCGCAGCCAGAGCAGGATCGTCTGGTCGAAGCCGAGCGTCTCTCCCTCCAGCACCTCGCTCGTCAGCCGCTGCAGCAGGAAGAGGCCGCCGGCAATGCAGGCGAAGGTGATGAGCGTCATCGGCTCATACTGGTTCAGCCAGGTCTTGATACGCTGCATTCTTCTCCGTTCCCTGGAGCGCCGTGCGTTCATTCGGACGCACTAGGGACGCTCTACTTCCTTGAGTCTACGCATCAGGCCCCCCGAAAATCGATTCCGATTTTCGGGCCGATGCCGTAGGGATATTGAACCCATCAACTGTGTGCAGCGGCTCACTTTTGCAAGGGCCGCCGTACCCGAGATCCGCCCGCAGATCGCGCACGCCGCGGCCGAGCCAAGCGGTCTGTCATGACGGCAGGCCGGCGCGATCACATCAGGCTCACCGAACTTTGTACTCACCTCTTCATCTACCGCGTTCACTACCTTCGTATAGTTACAAATCCCGGCTAACCCGGTGATCCTGACGGGGCTGAAAACAGTCACTCTTGGACAACGGAGACGTGGTCATGGAACGGAGCACGCCCTGCCAGGCGATGAGGCCGCTCGCTTATGCTGACGATCCGCCCGTGCGCGTCACGCGTCCGCCTCGCTCGCCGGGTGCGCAGTGAATACCAGTTCGAGCAAGCCCATAAGATCATGTCCGTCCTAACGACCCCGCCGTCAAATCCGCAAAGGCAACAATGACATGCATAAGACATTATGGGCCGCGGCCTTCGCCCTGGCCGTTTCCGCCGCGCCCTCGCTTGCTGCTTCCGCCAACGAGAAACCACTGAACGCTCAGACCACGAACAGGATCAAATCAGAGTTCGCCAGGCTGATGGAACTCGCCAACCGGCACGACTTCGATGGTCTTCACGGGATGTTCTGGCAATCTCCCTCAGCCCTCCTCGTTGCCAAGAGCGCCGTTCCCGCCGAGGGAAACTGGGCAGGTTTCTGGGGCAACGAAGCGATCGACCGGAAGCTGCACGACATCGGCACATCCGGCCCGGTCGTGCTTGAGCCTGATTACACCAAGCTCAAGATCGTCGGCTTGACGCCTGACGTGGCGGAATCCTACGCGCCGATGAACATCACCGTCTCCTATGCCGGCCAGGACGGGACGCCCAAACCGTTCCTGATGATCATCGACTGGCTTCATATCGGAAAGGACTGGAAGGTTGCTTCAGAAATCATTCTGCCGGTGCCGCCGGCACCCGCTGCCAAGGGTTAGCTGCCCGCAAACTGATCCCACCAACCCCTGAACCAAACGCCGCCTGTGGCCGGCAGGAACCCCTCCTGTGGCACAGGGTTGCGGCAGAAAGGCCCCCAAAATGTCTGGAACCACGAAAAGCCTGGTAATCTCGCTTGGCCTCGCCCTGATCTCGCTCTCGGCTGCAGAGGCAAAGACGCCGTCCCCTGCCACGGTCGTGACCAGCGGACAGCAAAAGCTGTTTGCGGACGCCGACGGCAGATCGCTTTACACCTTCGACAAGGACCAGCCCGGCAAGTCGGCCTGCACACTGCTGTGTGCCCTCGCCTGGCCTCCATTCGTGGCACCAGCCGGCGCCAAGGCATCCGGTCCCTGGAGCGTCGTCACGCGACCGACCGGGGTAACCCAGTGGGCCTATAACGGCTCGCCGCTATACACCTATCACTTCGATTCCATGCGTGGAGATATTCACGGTGACGGGGCCGAAGGCGTCTGGCATCTCGCCAAGCCGTGACGCCATGGTGCCGGATGCGGCACCGGCAAATCACCGACATCATGACGAGCCATCTTCGCACCCCGCGAAAACCGCGGTGTGCGACGACTGGAGATGATGGATGGCGAGTTCCGAACTGGCGGCAGGGCAAGTGCAATCGAATATACCGCACCCGAAAAAACCTCGGCATCATGTAGCAGATGTCACCGAAGCCCGCTCATGGCCCAACGCGATCGTTGTTGCACGCCGCTTTGACCATTCCGGCCAATTCCCTCTCGTGTTAGGTTGCAGGTATGAGCCGAGACGCCGCTATTGCCAGAGCAGAGTCTTACTTCGCTTCCGGCGATTTTCGGAAGGATCTGGCGCGACGTGTCGCGATGCCGACCGAGAGCCAGAACCCTGATCGTGCACCGGTTCTCGATCAGTATCTCGATAGTGAGATGACACCCGCCTTTGAAGCCCTTGGCTTTCAATGTCGCAAGCTTTCCCAAAACGGCTGGCCTTTCCTTTACGTCGAGCGCCACGAGGACGCCCTTCGGCCGACGGTGCTGGGTTATGGCCACGGTGACGTCATACGGGGGCTCGATAATGAATGGGCCGACGGCCTTTCTCCCTGGCAACTCATCGAGCGGGACGGCAGGTGGTACGGTCGCGGTGTCGCCGACAATAAAGGTCAGCATACCATCAACATCGGCGCGCTCCGGGCCGTATTGGAGACGCGCGGGAAACTCGGATTCAATGCCAAGTATCTGATTGAGATGGGGGAGGAAAGAATTTCCCCTGGCCTGCATGCACTGGTTGACGCCCATAAGGAATTATTCCGCGCCGACGTGCTGATCGCCTCGGATGGTCCCCGACTTTCCGCCGCGCGGCCGACCGTCTTTCTGGGATCTCGCGGAGCGATCAGCTTTGACATCTGGATCGATGCGCGCAAGGGCGGCCATCATTCCGGTAACTGGGGCGGTCTTCTCTCCGATCCCGCAATCCAGCTTGCCCATGCGATCGCCAGTATCACTGAGCCCTCTGGCAAGATTCTTGTTCCGGAATGGCTTCCGGTGAGTATCCCGGACAATGTTCGTCGAGTGCTTGCGGATTGTGAGGTCGAGAGCGATGCCGAAGGCCCGCAGATTGATCCGAACTGGGGCGAGCCTGGGCTGACGGCAGCGGAAAAGCTGTTCGCCTGGTGTTCATTTGCTGTACTCGCCTTCGAGGCCGGAAACCCGAGAACGCCTGTTGGGGCTATCCCTGCAAGAGCTTGGGCCCGCTGTCAGCTACGGTTCGTCGTCGGTATTGACGTGGAAAATGTCTTGCCGGCTCTGCGCCGTTACCTGGATCGTCACGGTTTTTCCCAGGTTCAAATAGCGCAGGCAAGCGATGAGGTCTTTCGTGCCACAAGGCACGATCCTGAGCATCCTTGGGTCAACTGGGTAGTGGACTCGATCGGCCGTACAACAGGGAAAAAGCCGGCAATACTGCCGAACCTCGGCGCCTCGCTGCCGAATGATGCCTTCTCTGAAACGCTGCAGCTTCCGACCGTGTGGATACCGCACTCCTATCCGGGGTGCTCTCAGCATGCGCCGAACGAGCACCTGCCCATGAATATCGCGCGTGAAGGACTCGCATTGATGGCCGGGCTTTATTGGGACCTCGGAGAGCGAAACGTTCCGGCAGCATCAAGTGGCAATCTGGCTCGTAAATGAGCGCGCGGTTGATGGCATGTGCTGCATAAGAGCGCAAAACTTGCCCGGATGCGCAATTCGTTCCAATGATAGCGAGCTCAGATTCGCGCCAAAGGCGCTACAGGTGAGCCCCTTTGCATCCTCCCAAATCAGAGCCTCCGAAAAAGGGAAGAGAATGAAAAAACTGCCCGGCGCCGCCCTTGCACTTGCGATTGCTGTTTACGGCGCGGGAGCACGGGCGGACGATACGGCACCGCCATCCTATGCCGATACGACACTGACAGGCGATTGGCACGGCTACCGCAATTGGCTGCGGGATCAGGGCGTCACGTTCACGATGTCGCAGACCAGCGATGTGCTCGGCAACGTATCGGGCGGCGTGAAAAGAGGAACGGCCTATGACGGTCTTTTCCAATTGCAGGGCGATTTCGACATGGGCCGGTTGGCAGGCTGGACCGGCGGCGCCATTCATATTTCCGGTTATGCGATCCAGGGACAGGGCCTGTCCGGCAAGGATGTCGGCAATCTTCTGACAGCAACCTCGGTAGAGGCCGATCCCGGATTCAGGCTGGGCGAATTCTATCTCTCGCAGAGCCTCATGAACAACACCGTGACGGTGAAGCTCGGGCAAATCCTGGCGGATCAGAATTTCGCGATCAGCAATACGGCCAGCCTTTTCGTCAACTCGACATTCGGATGGCCCGGCATTTTTGCCGCGGATCTGCCCGGAGGAGGACCGGCCTATCCCTTCGCCGTTCCGGGCGCTCAGATCATCATCAAGCCTGACGATGCCTGGACGCTGCAGGCTGCCGTCTTCAATGGCAGCCCGACCGGTTCGGACCCCGATGGCAATGCCAATGGACTGGGGTTTCCGATTGGCGATGGCGTGCTTGCGATTGCCGAGGCGGCTTATGCCTATACGCCGGGAAAGGGCGAGCCCGGCTTGCCGGGCACCTACAAGATCGGCGCCTGGTATAATTCGGAGCAGTTCGACAGTTTGTTCACCGCATCGAACGGCGTTTCGCTCGCCGATCCCCTGTCGAGCGGCAGTCCGCGCCGGCTCTCGGGCAATTTTGCGGTCTATGCCGTTGTCGATCAGACGCTCTGGCAGGAGCCTGATAGTACCGACAATGGCCTCAATGGATTTGTCCGTATCGCGGTTGCGCCGCAGCAGGATCGCAACAGCATGAACTGGTATTTCGATCTGGGCCTTGCCTATAAGGGGCTTTTGCCGGGCCGCGACAATGACACAGCCGGCGTGAGCTTTGCCTATGCCAGCATGAGCTCGGGCATGTCGGATCAGGTAAAGGCCGAAAATGCCTTCACTGGGACGTCGCAGCCAGTTCCGAGCTCCGAAGCCGTGATCGAAGCCACCTATCAGGCGGCCGTCACGCCATGGTTTACGGCCCAGCCATTCTTTCAATATGTCATCCGACCCGGCGGCAATGCAGCCGATCCCGACAAGCCGAATTCGCGGATACAGAATGCAGCGATTTTTGGCTTCAGAGCCGTGACATCCTTTTGAGAGCGGCGACCGGCAGCCCCGGCGAGCCGATCAAAGCCTGATGGCAGTCTCCTCTTTCGCCGTGCGGATAACGATCATGGTGAAAAAGCGGGCGACATTGTTTTCGTCGCGGAAAAGCCTGTCGCACAGAGCATCGAATTCTTCCATATCGCGCAGGCGCAGCATCAGAACGACATCGGTTTCGCCGGTGACGGAATAGGCTTGCGAAACGGCCTCTTCGGCGACCGCGATATCCAGAAAGCGGCGCATATGCGCTTCGCCATGCAACTTCATTTCCACCGTCACCAGCGCCTTGATCCCACGTCCGGCCCTGGCGGGATTGAGGATTGCGACGATGCGGTCGATCACACCCGATTTGTGGAGCCGCTGTACGCGGCGCAGGCAGCTGGAGGGAGACAGGCCCACCTCCTCGGCCATATCGATATTCGTGCGCGATGCGTCGCGCTGCATCAGGTTCAGAAGTTTTCGGTCGATACGGTCCATGCCGGCGAGCATACCGGCCAAACGCGCCTTTGCAATAAAATTGCACACACCTGCAATCTTTGACCGCAAATTCGAAGCGAACGGGGCTAACAGATTGAGGCACCATCAAGGGGGTCTCAAATGTCGTTCTTATCGCTCATCCGCCGCAACACCAGGGAAACACTCGCAATTTACTGGGTGCTTGTCCGCATCACGGTTCCGATCGCGGTTGCGGCCGAGCTCTTGTCGAGGATGGGAGCGGTCAAGGCGATCGCCCCCGCCTTTGCACCCGTCATGAACCTGATCGGGCTGCCTCCGGAGCTGGGCGTGGCCTGGCTGACGGGCATGCTGGTGGGGATCTGGGGTGCCGTTCCGCTCGTTTTCACCCTCGTTCCCGCATCCTCGCTCAGCGTCGCCGACGTGACGGTCTTCTCGGCGCTCATCCTCTTTGCGCATGGTCTGCCGATCGAGCAGAAGATCATCCAGAAGGCGGGGCCAGGAATGATCGCGACGACCACACTGCGCATTGCGGGCGGCCTGCTCTATGCCTTCCTGCTGCACCATGTTCTGACGGCGACCGGCTGGCTGTCTGGCCCTGCCAATCCTGTCTGGCTGCCGATCAGCGCAACGCCCGACTGGGGCGACTATATGAGAGGGCTTGCCGAGACCATGGTCTGGATGCTGGTCATCCTCGTCGTCCTGTCCTGGGGCCTTGAAATCCTCAAGGCGACCGGGCTGCTGGGCCTGATGATGAAGGCGCTTTCGCCTGTGCTGCGCCTCGCCGGCATTCGGGGAGAGGCCGAACATCTCACGGCTATCGGCCTGTTTCTGGGCATTTCCTACGGCGCCGGCCTGCTGATCCGCGAGGCGCAATCGGGAGCGATATCGCCGCGCCAGATCTTTCTGTCATGCGTGTTCATGGGCTTTGCGCATAGCGTAATCGAGGACACGATCGTGGTGATCTCGCTCGGGGCGGATCTGCACGGCGTTCTGACCGGCCGGCTCATTTTCGCTGTCGCGGCATGCGCAGCGATTGCCGCCCTGCTGCGCCGCCTGCCCGACAAGGCATTCTTCACGCAGATGTTTCGCCTGGGGAATATGGAAGTCGAACGACGATGAACTTGCGGACGTCTGCCGCAACACTTTCCCGGCGCAGAGTCACCGCCAATGCGCCGGGCTTGCTTGGGGCACTGAGACCGCCCCAACCTTCCCTCATCCCTGTGCCCGTCACAGGGATCCAGCCTGCCCAAGTCTTTGGGCAGGAAAGACTTTTTCGCCTACGGCAAGTAGGGGATCATTCACCGCGCAGACGCGCGGTGAATGGATTCCTGTGACAGGCACAGGAATGAGGGAGGAAAGGTGTGCCGCAACGCACCTGACGAGAGCGCGGCACCCTCTCCTTCGAGAGCAGCGCCCATCCATCACACCAGCGGTCCGCGGCTGGTCGCGATCAGATCCTCCTCCTCGTCCCGCTGACGCCCGCCGAAAGCGGCGGCCGCAGCGGCGATGAAGGCACCGACCAGCAACGACAGCGAGCCGATCAAAGCCGAGGTTGCCGCAGCCTTACGGGCCTTGTCGGCAGCAGCCTGTGCCGCAACCTTGGCATCGTCGATCTGCTTCAGCACCGTATCGACTCTCGCGCGGGCATCGGCTTCCGGAAGGCCCGTGCGGGCCGAGACGATGCCGGCAATATAGGTCTTGTCACCGTCAGGCACCGAGCCGTTCGCCGCCCCCTGCAGGAGAATGCGGGAGATTTCGGCAGCGGCCGCACCGTTATCCGCGTTGGCGCGGTCGGCGATATTCTGCGGACGCAGCAGCGCATCGGTGAAATAGGCGGTGGGTGCACCGGCCGAATCCGTGTCCGAGGCCGAAACGGCGGCGGCACCTCCGGCGACACCGGCGGCCATGGCGGCCTGACCGGCAGCACTTGCCCCTGCCCCCGCAAGCGAGGTCAGCGACGAGGCCAGAAAGCCGGCGACGAAGACGGTCGCAAGCGCCCAGCTGAGGAAACCATGGGCCGTATCGCGGAAGAACACTTCATCCGTGTGCACCGCCGCCCATTTGGTCCTGAGCCGCCCGGTCAGATAACCGCCGAGGGCTGAGGAAAGCCACTGCACGACGACCAGCCAGATGGCCGCGGCAATGCCGACGGTGGCCGCCGAACTGCTTTGTCCCGCCCAAGGCGACACCATGGTGAGGCCGACGCCGGAGCCGAGCAGCAGCAGGATGAGCGTGATGCCCGTCGCCGCCACAGCGCCACCGATGATCGGTCCCCAGGCGATGGCCGAGACCGAGGATTCGACCGGCATCACACCGGTCTGCCCACCTTCAAGAGGGTATCTGCCTTCCGCAAGAGACATGTAAGCCCCCTATCGCATGAACAGAACGAGAAGAATGACGATCGGCAGGGGGATGCCGAGAAGCCAGAGAAGAATACCGCGACCCATGTGAAAATCCTCCATGATATGAGTGTGTTCGCAAGGATCGAACGCCGGCAAATGCTGTTTGTTCCGAAACGGGGCGCCATGATGCCTGCCCGCAATTCTCAGCCTCGATGGAACAGGCGAGTCCGCCCCGCGTTGGGCTTCAAGAGAAAGGAGCGCTTCATGGCCCACAAGACAAAACCGCTCGTCGAAGTCGCCGCCAGGACCGTGGACGGCCGCGTGCCGCTCGGCATCATGAATACCAGGCAGGCGCTTGACCTGCCGGAAGAACTGGACGTGGAAATCTCCCATCCGGACAAGGAAGCCGGTGTCACCGACCATTTCATCGACAGGGACGAGCTGCGCAAGGTCAGGAAGAAGGCCCGTGGCAAGCAGCGGGCGGACTGACCGATCCGGAAGAATTTCGCGAGGCGGTAAATCGGCTCCGGCGAGCCATTGATACACGCGATCCGCGAGCTATCTCGCCGGCATGGGCATCTTCGGCGAAACGTCACGCAGCAAGGGGCTGCGCCTCACACTTCAGCGGATAGAGCGGGGCGAAGGCCAGAAGGCACTTGCCGTGCAGTTCCTCTTTACCGTCATCGATATCGCCATTCTCGTCTTCTTCGTGCTCGGCCCCTATTTCCGCGCCGCGCCCACCTATCTCGTCATCGATTACGCGATTGCATTGTGGATCGCCGCCGAGATGGCGGCGCGCGCCATTGCCGCTCCGTCGCTGCGCACCTGGATCCTGCGGCCGATGACCTGGATCGATTTCGTGGTACTGGCGACGCTTCTCTTTCCCTTCGCGCTCTTCAACTTCGCCTTCCTGCGGGTTATGCGGCTCTGGGCGATCGGCCGCAGCCCGCTGCTGAGGGTGGCGCTGCGCAGGATGGGCTGTGTCGACCGGATCGATGTTGTCCGGGCGGTCATCAATTTCGTGGTCTTCCTCTTCCTCGTCACCGGCTTCGTCTACACATCCTTCTTCTATAACCTGGAGGGAGGCGAAGGTTTCGTCGATGCGCTCTATTTCACCGTCGCAACCGTCACCACGACGGGCTTCGGCGACATCACACTGCCCGGCACGCTCGGCAAGCTCACCTCGGTCGTCACCATGATCGTCGGCATCTCGCTCTTCGTCCGGCTGGCGCAGGCGGTGGTGCGGCCGCACAAGGTCACCTTTCCCTGCCACCGCTGCGGCCTGCAGCGCCACGATGCCGATGCCGTTCACTGCAAGGCCTGCGGCGAAGTTCTCAACATTCCCGACGAAGGCGCGTGAGCATGGTTGCCCGCCTCGTCGCTGGCCGATGTGCAGCTGATGACGGAGATCGGGGTCTGCTGGCGGAGAAGTCGGCAGGCGGGTGGCTGGGCATATCTGAAACGGCGTGCCGGGAGGCGCCCCTTGTAACTTGACGTCATCCGCTTGCAGCCTAGCTAGCGCTTGAATCAAACCCCACCCGCAAAGTTCTCCCCGCAACCGAGGAAGGAACACCATGTCCACCGGCATCATCGAAGGCTTCCAGCGCCGCCGCCTCCCGGGCGACGGCGTCGAGATCGACGCGCTCATTGCCGGCGATGGCCCACCACTCCTCCTCCTGCATGGCTGGCCGCAGACCCGCATGTGCTGGTCGCGCGTCGCACCTGATCTGGCCAGACACTTCACGGTCGTCGTGCCCGATCTGCGCGGCTATGGCCGGAGCGACAAGCCCGAGGGCCGCGCCGATCATCAGATCCATTCCAAGCGCGCCATGGCTCGCGACCAGATCGCAACCATGCGCGCACTCGGCTTCGAGCGCTTTGCCGTCGGCGCCCACGATCGCGGCGCGCGCGTCGCCTATCGCCTCGCCTTTGACCACCCCGAGGCGGTTACCCGCTTGGCGAGCCTCGACGTGATCCCGACGGCCGATATGTGGGCGCGGATGGGCGCCAGGGAGGCCGTCTCCGCCTGGCACTGGTCAATGCTGGCCCAACCGGACGGGCTGGCGGAGAAGCTTGTTGGCGCCGATCCGGAGTGGTTCATCCGCTACATCCTCTCGCATCAATCGGGTCAGGGTTTTGCCTTTCCGGAGGAGAACATGGCCGATTATCTTGCCTGTGCCAGCGACCCCGGAAGCGTTCACGCCTGGGCCGAAGATTATCGTGCCGGCTGGACGATCGACCGCGAACTTGACGAGCAGGATCGCGGCCGCAAACTCGACATGTCGCTCTTGATGCTCTGGGGCGAACGCGGCACGCTGAAAGGCAAGGATGGTCTCGAGCCCTGGCGAGGCTGGGCGGAGCGGGTCGAGGGCGAAGCCCTGCCCTGCGGTCACTTCATTCCCGAGGAAGCGCCTGACGCTGTCATTGCGCATTTCACCCGGTTCTTCGGCGCAGGCGCCTGACCGTCCTTGTATTGTCTCCGCGCCATCCGGCTTAAAAGCGGCAAGGCCCATCGCAGGCCATCCCACTCAGGCGCGTCGAGCGGATCGGCGAGCGGGTCTTGTCTCTGCTGGCGGCTTTTCCTGTGAAGCGCGTTTGCGAGCATGATCCAGTTGAGAAGCATGATCCTGCCTCCATCTATGACAGATCCACCTGAGCTAAGGCGCCGGCCCCGGCAAAGGTAGACGCGCGGATAAAAGGGGGTTTTCACGGATGAAAGAGGCAAGCTGGGATGACCTGCAGCTCTTCTTCCATGTCGCGACATCGGGCGGCCTGACGGGTGCTGCGGCCCGCACCGGCCTCAGCCCGCCCACCATCGGCAGGCGGATGCTGGCGCTGGAGCGGGCGACCGGGCGCACGCTCTTCCGGCGCGGCCCGACCGGCTATCTGCTGGCCAAGGATGGCGAGACACTGCTCGAGCGCGTCCTGGTCATGAAGGAGGCAGCCGAGGCGATCGCCGACTGGCGCGGCGACGTGCTGACCCTGCCGATCGTCTCGACGGGTGCGGATGCCTGGATGTTATGGTTCATCGCCGGCCACCTGCCCGCCGTCTGGCAGCCGGAAGACAGGTTCCGCATGTGTTACAAGGCGCTCGATACCGGCCTCGACCTGACCTATCGCGAGGCGCATCTCGCTATCATGCAGAGGCGACCCGAGCGCGGCAATTTCGCCACGCGCCGCTCCGTCTCCGTTGCCCACGCAGCCTATCAGGCCAGCACCTTCAGCGCCGCCAATCACAACTGGATCTCGCTCGGAACGGAGATTGCGGTGACACCTGCCAACAAATGGACCTTCGAGCAGCCCGACCACTGGATCACCAGCTGGACGAATACGCCGCTGATGCTGCTCCACCTCATCCGCGGCGGCGCCGGCCGCGGCCTGCTGCCCTGCTTCATGGGCGATGCCGAACCCGGTCTGGTCCGCGCCGGGCCTGTCATCGACAGCCTGACCTATGACATCTGGATCACCGTGCATGAGGATGAGCGCCAGCGGCCGGAAGTGCGCATGGTGATCGACAGGCTAAGCGCGCTTTTTGCCGCGCATGCGGACCTGTTTGCCGGCAAGTCTGCCCGCCTTTGAGGCGCGCTACAGGGCAGCCGGAGCCGCCCCATGCCTCGGCCATTGTGGCAGATAGACGACCGGGTGCATAACGCGCTCGCCTTCAACATCTTCGTCACAGGCCGCCTGCAGCTTCATGGCGCTGCCCTCGATCTTGTCGAGCAGAGTCTGAACCTCATCGAACCGGCCGAGAAGGCGGTGGGTGAGTTTCCTGAATTTCCGTTGGGACATTGATTGCCTCCTTTGATCCGGAACGCGGCGGATCGCAGAAAGTTCGGAGGCGAAGAGCGTTTGTCAGGACCTACCGCACAGATTGAAACGGCATAATACCTGGCGCCCTCAAAGCCCCAAACGGGAACGAACTCCGCCCCTCCGATGTTATCCGGGCAACAATCACCGGATCAGGCAGGCCCATGAGACTATTGATGATGTTAATCCTGGCGCTGATGATCACATCCGTCGTCGGCATATTGGGCGTGCAGATGTTCGGCGGTAGCGGCCAGAGCGATAAGCCGCCGGCGGTCATCCAGCAGCCCGAGCCGAAATAGCACCCTCACCGCCCCATCAGCTTGCCCATCACCCGCTCGGTCAGCCGGTCGCATTTCCAGGCGGCAAAGGGAAACGCATCGAGCGCGATCGGGCCGATCAGCTCGTCGAGCTGGCGGCGCAGCAGCGCGCGCGCCCGGTGCAGCCGGCTGCGCACGGTTTCGGGCTTGAGGGAGAGCAGTTCGGCGGTCTCCTCGACGCTCATCTCCTCGATCACTCGGGCGATGAAGACGAGGCGGAATTCTTCCGGCAGGCTGTCGGTCGCCTCTTCCACGAGTTTCAGGATCTGTCGCTGCGCCATGGTGGTCTCGGGATTGTCGATGGGCGAACCGGTGGGGAAATCGAGGATGCGGCTTTGCATCTGCGCGGTATCAACGGGCACTTCGGGCGTGCGGCTCGCTTTGCGAAGCCTGCCGAGCGCCTCGTTCATGACGATACGCGTGAGCCAGGTGGAAAAGGCGCTGGCGCCCTGGAACTCACCAAGGTGGCGGAAGGCCTTGAGATAGGCCTCCTGCAGGGCATCCTCCGCCATCGCATCATCGCGCAGGATGCCGCGGGCAATGCGGAACAGCCGGCGGTTATAGCGCCGCATGATGGCGCGGAAACCCTCGGGATCGCGTGCCAGCGCCATCGCCACAAGCTCCGGGTCACTTCTCTCTGCTGCCGCTCTTTCCACCTGCTGCGCCATGGCTCATTCCTTTTTTGCATTGGATGCGGGCCTTTTTCGCATTGGATGCCGGGGCAGGATAAAGGTTCCCGACATCCGGAAAAATCTTTTCGGGAACGTCTGCCCGATGCCGGCATCCAATTCTGCGTAGGAAACATTGACCGGCGGTATCAGCCGGATGGAGGACCAGATGCAGAAACACCTTATCGCGGCGCTTGCGGCTTTCGCGCTCTCAGCCCCCGCAGCTTTTGCCGCCGGCGCAGCACCCACCGATCCGCAGATCGCCCATATCGCCTATACGGCCGGCGTCATCGACATCGCGGCGGCCAAGCAGGCGGTCGAGAAATCCAAAAACAAGGAAGTCGTCGCCTTCGCCAAGGATATGATCCGCGACCACGAGGCCGTCAACAAGCAGGCGCTCGATCTCGTCAAGAAGCTCAAGGTGACGCCCGAAGACAATGATACCAGCAAATCGCTGACATCGGCGGCCGAAAAGGAGCGGCAGAAACTCTCCAAGCTCAAGGGTGCCGCCTTCGACAAGGCCTATGTCGATAATGAAGTCGCTTACCACAAGCAGGTCAACGAGGCGCTGAAGACAGGACTGATCCCGGCAGCCCAGAACCCGGATCTGAAGGCCCTGCTCGAAACCGGCCTGAAGCTCTTCGAAGGCCATGAGCAGCATGCCGAGCATGTTGCCTCGATGCTGAAATGACGGTCATGGCAATCCTGCCAAGACTCTGCCTTGCGGCCGGCCTTTCCCTTTGCGGGACGGCCGCAAGCGCCGCCACGATCGAGGTCACCATCGAAAAGCTCGAGTTCAAGCCGGCGGTGGTCAAGGCGCGGCCGGGCGATACCATCCTCTGGCGAAATAAGGATGTGATGGATCACACCGCAACATCCAAGGGGAGTTTCGACGTGGTGATCCCGGCGGGCAAGTCGGGGTCGACTGTCATCAAGGGTGATGGGGTGGTGGATTATAGCTGCCGCTATCATCCCAATATGAAGGGGCGGATCGAGGTTTCACCCTAGCGGGCCTGGGGCTCGACCGCGCCGGCGTACGAACCTCCGGCATCAGGCGGCGTGGTCGATTTCCTCGATGGCATCAAGCTCTTCCTGCAGTGCGGGCGCTTGGCTGCTGAGGTCGTAGCTGGATTGCAGATTCAACCAGAAATCCGGCGTGGTACGAAAGTATTTGGCAAGTCTGAGAGCCGTGTCCGTCGTGACCGGCGTCTGCTCAGAGGCAAGCCGTTCGATCCTCGTGCGGGGAACATTCAGCTTTCGCGCCAGCGCTCCGGCGCTCATGGCGAGAGGCTTGAGATACTCTTCGCGGAGGATTTCTCCGGGGTGAACGGGAGTAAGAAGTTTTAGCATTTCTCACATTGCCTCCTGCAAAAAGGGCACCCTGGCATCGAGAACTCAGCGATAGTCGACAATTTCAACGGCCTCCGGGCCGCCTTCAGTCCAAACGAAACAGATGCGCCATTGGTCATTGATCCTGATCGAATGCTGGCCTTGCCTGTCTCCTTTGAGGGCCTCAAGCCTGTTGCCAGGCGGAGACCGAAGATCGTCCAGCACAGCCGCGGCGTTCAGCATCGCCAGCTTTCGCTGAGCCGCGCGCAACAGATCAGCCGGAAACCCTTTTGGGGCCTTCTCCGTGGTCGCGACCGTTTCGGTCATCGCATTCTTGAATGATCGGATCACGGCCATCCCCTGAGCGTCTGTATCATAGCGCGATACATGACTGCGTCAAGCAGAACGTATCACACCACGATACAAAAATGCCGTGAGCCGCCGGATATTTGGCCACCCCTCAAACGACAGCCGAACCCCTCGCACCGATCGGGTTGCGCCGGAAGAGTTCGCCGACCATCCAGCTGTCGAGATAGGCGCGCACTTCCACGATCGTCCCGCCCGAAAAGCGGCAGAGCCAGCAATAGTGGTTGTCGAAGCGCATCCCGTCGCGGGCGGTCGCCATGGAACGCAGCTCGACGATCGCCCAGTCGCCGTCGATGAGGATATTCTCCGTGGAAAGCTGCGTGCCGTCGGGGAGCACCTTGTGCAGCTTGGCGAAGGTGCCGGCGAGGAATTCCTGTTTGGAATGGTAATGGCCGGCGAGCGGATGGGTACCCATGACTGTCCAGTCGACGTCATCAGCGACGTGGGCGAAGAAAGCGGCGCCGTCGCCCTGTTCCAGATGGGCGAAGAGGGCTGCGATTTGCTGTTTGTTCATGGCGCGTCTCCCCCAAGATGATCGAGGGATGCACGGATTGATAGCATGAGTTAGCTGGTGCTGAAATAGCAGGATATTTGCTTGCGGCAGAGATCAATCCCCTCACCGCCAAAGCTTTGAAACTGCATACTCATCCATCCAGCGCCAGACCCAGGCCATGGCGAACATCGTCAGCAGCCAGCCAAGCACGACGTCTGAAAGAAAATGAGCGCCGAAAATCACGCGATTGAACGCCACAAACAAGAGGCAAGGCAATAGCAGTATCGCGGCCGCCCACCTGAGCCTGGCGGGCACCAGAACCAGCAGCGACAGTGACGCCGCGGCTGCGGAAGCCTCGCCGGAAGGGAAGGAGCAGTTGCGGCTGCACGCGGCGGAAAACTGCCACACCGGCGTAAAATCCATGGTTCCCCCGAACTCGACAAGGTCACGAGGCCGTACACGCCCGATGAGAACCTTGAGCGTCTGGACCGTGAGGAGCGGACCTGCGGCAAAGCTCAGGAGGACGAACAAGGGCTTCTCGGGCGAACAGAACCGCATTCGTCCCGGCAGGAGCGTCTGCAGCGCGATCAGCACGATCATCGAGCCGATAAGATAGGGTTGTGCAAGACGGCTGATATCCCTTACCTCCCGCAAGAAGGCATTGTCGGCCAGAACGAAGATCCCCCCGCTGACAAACCAGCGCGAGACCATGAGATCGAGATTGGGAAAGACAACAAAAACGAAACTGACCCAGACGATCGACGTGCCGATGACGGCAAGCGCCCGGTCAGCCGTGGATGGCGTTGCCGGCAAGGGCACGCCGCTGGAGGCAGAATTCCAGTCATCGAACACAAATTTTCGCAAGCCGGTATCTCCGAAGGCTACAGCATCGGCCCGAAAATCGGAGTCGATTTTCGGAAAGCCTGATGGTCGATTCAAAGGGCTAGGGCGTCCGTTGCGTGTCCGAACGGACGCACGGCGCTCTAGTCGGCCGGCAAGCTGGTTTCGAATTGTCAAGAAATGGCGAGGAAGGGATCAAGGCGCTGTTGAGAACAGGCTGCCTGGCTGCTGAAAGCACGCTTGCAAATTGCAGAAATCTTTCCTGTCCGCGATAGTGGGCGCCCGGCGGCAAAGCCGGCAAAGACAATTGAACAACTGCAGGGCATTGGGGTGGATAACAGTCTCGTTCTGATCGTTGAGGATGAACCGGCAATCGCGCAGATACTGGAAGCCTATTTGTTGCGTGACGGGTTCCGTACTGTTCGCGCCGGCGACGGCGAAATAGCGCTTCAACATCATGCGCATCTGAAACCGGATCTTGTGCTGCTTGACGTGCGCCTGCCGAAACTCGACGGTTTCGACGTGCTCGCGCGCTTGCGCCAGACGGGGTCGACGCCGGTGATCATGGTGACGGCTATTGCCGACGACATCGACCGGTTGAGCGGCTTGCGCCTTGGCGCCGATGACTATGTGGTGAAACCGTTCAACCCGCAGGAGGTTGTTGCCCGGGTCAAAGCCGTCTTGCGCCGGACGCGGGGAGAACACGCCAACGTCATCAAGCGGTTTGGGACTATAGAGGTCGATTTCACCAGCTACACGGCGTTTGTCACCAGCAACGAGCGCCGCACGCACCTATCCCTGACGCTCAGTGAATTTCGAATTCTCGCCTATATGATACGCCATCCGACCCAGGCTTTTGCGCGTGCCGATATTCTCGACGCCTGCCTGCCGGAAAGCGACGCTCTGGTGCGCACCGTCGACACGCATATTTCCAACCTTCGGCGCAAACTGGAAGAGTTGGGGCAGAACGGCTTCTTTCCTGCCGTGAGGGGAATTGGCTATCGTTTTTCGGATCCGAGATGAAGATATTCAGGCTCCCCTCGCTGCCGCTTGCGACGGTCACCGCTGCCATCATCGGAGTAATGCTGCTTCTCAGCGTCGGCATGACCTATCTCGGGGCCATCTGGTATTCCACCTATCTCGAGGAAAGCATCATTGAAAACCTGCCACCGAGAGCCGCGGCTGCTTATCGCGATCTGGACAATGGCGTCGTCCCCGACCAGGATTCGCTCAAGCTCCTCCTCGCTAACCTCAATGGGCTGCAGGAAGAACAGACAGATTTCCAGCTCCAGATCCTGATTCTGACCTGCGGCCTGCTTTCGGCCCTTGTCTGCGCCATTATCGGGATATTTCTGGCGCGACAGATCGCAAGGCCTCTCGCAGAACTCACATCTGCTGCCGAAGGCCTGAAATCCGGCGACTTCTCAGTGAGCGTCGCTGCCTCGCGCCACACCACCCGAGAGGTCTCCAGTCTCATGGATACCTTCAATGCGCTCGCAACCAGCCTCGACAGCATGGAAAAAAGGCTGCGTTTCAACAACATGGCCGTCGCCCACGAATTGCGCACGCCGCTGACGATCCTGCGGGGTTCATTGCAGGGCATGCTTGATGGCGTTTTTCCAATGGACCGGAAGATGATCTCCGATCTCCTGGTTCAGGTGGAAGGTCTTGGGAGAATTGTCGAGGATCTGCGCACCCTATCGCTGGCGATCGGCCAGAAACTCGTCATGGAGCGTGCACGGACCGACGTGTCGCAGGTGGTAGAAGCGGTGCTGACATCGGCCAAACCCATGCTGGAGACCAGCACGCTGACGCTCGAAACCGGTCTGCAACCCGCCTTTATATCGGTGGACTCGCCGCGTATTCGCCAGGCCGTGCTGGCGCTTCTGGAAAATGCCAGCCGCTACGCGGCAGACGGCAATTGGCTGCGGTGCGAAACAGAGCAATTGCCGGATGAGAGCGTCGTCATCCGCTTTCTGGATCGAGGTCCCGGATTTCCGCAAGGGCTGTATGCCGTGGCCACGAACCCCTTCTGGCGAGGTGATCCCTCCCGATCTCGTGCAACAGGCGGCACAGGACTGGGACTATCGGTGGTGCAGGCCATCGCGGTTGCCCATGGCGGACATCTTGAATTCGCCAACCGGGAAGGCGGTGGCGCGATGGTCGCAATCCACCTGCGTCCGGCATAACATACAAAGACCTGACCGCCATTTAGAATGGTCGCTGATAGCCTTCCTGCAAGATCTCCCCGGCCTGAGATCATGGCCGGCAAACTTGCCATTGCACCCACCGCGCCCCAGGCGGGGCATGCTCAATGGAACAGTTCGCCGATCGTGTGGAAACGCGATTTGCTCCGGCTGCGCCTGTCCGTTCCGCCGGTTGCGGAATTAGGCACCCTGAACCCATAGGTCTCTTCAGGATCGGCAGAGCGCTCGGCCCAGAACGCATCGATCGCCGACAGCATCATGGACCGCCGTTTGCGGCGGCGATACTGGATCGGCTGCCTGGCCCGCGACACGGCCAGGAAATGCGGCATGCCGCCTTCGACGCTCAGCCCCTGCAGGACGATCAGGATCGCCTCCTTCGGGCGAACTCCCAGGAGATCGCGGGTCGCCTCGACGATCAGCCGCTTTCCATTGCGAGGCCCCTGCATGCTGCCGATGACAAAGGTGTAGCCGCCCTCAGAGCCCTGGCGAAGGAATGTGAACCTGCCTGTGCATAGGAGAGCCTTGTCGCGTTTACGGACAAGCTCGATGGCGAAGGCACCCTCGTGACGTCCGCCACAAAGATCGGCCAGTGCGATACGGCACGTATAGGCCTCATTGCGGCCGTTCACGACGCCCATGTCCAGCCGTTCCCCCTGCCACAGCCTCATCATGGTTTCCCTGGCCAGGATCTTTTCCGCAACAAGGAAATGGTCGACGAGACGTGCAAGCCGCTCGGAATTGCGCATTCCGTAAACCAGGAATTTCGACAATGGCTTCTGCAGCAACGCGTCATGCGGGGCCGGAAACCCTCGTGCTGCGGCAAAACCCGCGAGGAAGCGCCACCAGCTGATAGTCAGGATCGGATGGGCGGCAAAGCGAAACCAGAACAGAACGCCACGCTTCCAACGGGCCCGCAGAACGAAAGTCAGTATTCTCCAGAGCAGGAGAAATCGGAACTGCCGTGGTTCATCAGCAATTTCGGGCGCTGAGTACCGACGAGGAGTGGCGGAAATCTCGCCTTTTGCCGCTGCAGTGATCAATTCATTCTGGATCATATTTTAAGCCCGACGAGTATGGTTGCGGCCAACCATCTGCGGCGGAACTATCAAGATCGTGGCAAGAAACCGTGGTCATCGCGGGGGGGAACTGCCGATCAGACCTCTTCGGACATCACCGTCATCTTTCTATTTTCAATGGCATACCGCGGAGCCCGCCAGGCTCGACTTTGGTGCCGTTTCACAATCATGGCCTCACGCGCGGAATCCATGACAGTCCCGGCCTTGTGCCGTGTGACACCCCCACAACCTTTCACCCGTAACGCTGCCTCCCATCGATGCCGAACCGGCTGGATGGGCCACCCCTCCTCCGTCCGGCTCAACCGCTCACCTCTCACGATCGGATGACCCCATGTGCATGTTCTCCTCGCCGCCGAAAGCCGAGCCGCCGCAGGCGCCACCCGAATACGCCCAGCAGAAGACGCCTGATTATGCCGCGGCCCAGTCCGCTGCCGCACGCCGCGCCTCCGAAAAGGTGAAGGGTGCCCCTTCTACCATCCTCACCTCGCCCTCGGGCGCGCCGCCGCTTGCCGATACGCAGTCGCCGGTGCTGTCCGGCAATGCGCTCAAGAAGACGCTGCTCGGGCAATAAGGGCGGATAGCATCAATGGAAAATCATCGTCGCGATAACGAAACGCAGACAGCCTATCACCGCCGCCGGCTGAATGAGCTGAAGGAGGTTCGCCAGCCATGGGAGGCCGAGTGGCGGGCACTGGCAGAGCATATCGAGCCGACGCGGCTCAGGCTCCATTCCGGCCGGGAAGGCCCGCGCTCGCGTGACAAGATCATCGACAGCACAGGCACCCATGCCTATGAGACGCTGAAATCGGGCATGCATTCCGGGCTCACCTCGCCGGCGCGACCCTGGTTTCGGCTGACGACCTTCGATCCCGATCTGAAGAAGCGGGATTCCGTCAAAGTCTATCTCGCCGCCGTGCAGGACAAGATGCGCGAGGTCTTTGCCGCCTCCAATCTCTACCGCGCCTTCCATATCGGCTACGGCGATCTCGGCCAGTTCGGCCAGTCGGTGGCGATCCTCGTGGAAGATGAGGAGACGGTCATCCGCGTGCAGCAGCTGGTGCATGGCCGCTTCTGGATCGCGAGGGATCACAAGGGCAAGGCGACCACGCTCTACCGCACCTTCCGCTGGAGCGTGCAGCGCATCATCGAGCGCTTCGGTTACGACAATGTGCCGGAGCGGCTGCAGAGCCTCTACGACAGCTCCAAATATGGCGAGTGCTTCGATGTCTATCACGCCATCGAACCACGCTATGACCGCGACCCCAAGCTGATCGACAAGCGCAACAAGCCCTTTCTCTCCAATTACTGGATCGACGAAATCGGCAGCGAATTGCTGGAAGAAAGCGGCTTCGACAGCAATCCCATCATCGCGCCCGCCTGGGAGCTCTCCGAGGACGATCATTACGCGCTGTCGCCCGGCCAGAAGGCGCTCGGCGACATCAGAATGCTGCAGCTGGAACAGACGCGAAAGCTCGAGGGCATCGACAAGAAGGTGCGCCCGCCGATGAACGCGCCGACCTCCATGCAGAACAGCCCGGCCTCGCTGCTGCCGGGTGCGGTCAACTATGTGGACGATCCGACCGGCAAGGGTTTCCGCCCGGCGATGGAGGTCAATCTCAGCCTGATGGAGCTGCGCGAAGATATCCAGGAAGTGCAGAACCGCATCGAGAAGACCTTCTTTGCCGATCTCTTCTTCGCGATCACCAATATGGAAGGTGTGCAGCCGCGCAACCAGTTCGAGCTGACCCAGCGCAAGGAAGAGCAGCTCCTGCAGCTCGGCCCCGTGCTGGAAAACGTCTTCGGCGACCAGCTGGGGCCGACGATCGACCGCACTTTCGACATCCTCGCCGCCCGCGACGAGCTGCCCCCGCCCCCGCCGGAGCTGCAGGGCACGGAGCTGAAGGTGGAATATATTTCGACGCTCGCCCAGGCGCAGCAGGCGGTTGCGACAGGTGCGATCGAGCGCGGCGTCGCCTTCATGGGTCAGGTCTCGGCGGTCAAGCCGGAAGCGCTCGACAAGCTCGATGTCGACGAGGCGATCGACCTCTATTTCGATGCGATCGGCGCCCCGCCCTCGATGATCCTCGCCGATGACAAGGTGGAGGATATCCGCGCGCAGCGGGCCCAGCAGATGCAGGCGGCTCAGACCGCGCAGATGGCCTCGCAGGTGGCGCCTGCCCTCAATCAGGGCGCCAAGGCCGCACAGGTACTGGCCGATGCCAATGACAACCCGAATGGATCAGCGCTTCTGCGCCAGCTGGGCCTCGCCTGATGGACCATTTTAAGGATCAACCGTCTCTGCCCCACAACGTCGAGCGGGATGAGATCACCGCGGCCTTCCGCGAGGTCTTCGCCACCGCATCCGGCAAGCGCGTGCTGTTCTGGATGCTGGAACAGTGCGCGATCTACCAGGAGGCTTACGCGGGGGAACTCGTCAACGCCACGCATTACACGCTGGGCAAGCAGGGCGCCGGTCGGCGGCTGATCGCCGAGCTCGACCGCATCGACCCGACACTCTACCCGCGCCTGCTGCTGGCGATCGCGGATCTCAAGGCAAATGACAAGGCAGCGGCGGCAAGCCGCGCCGCAAGTGAGGAAGGCGAAGACCATGACAGCGATGCTTAAGATCGGCAGGCCCGAAATCGCGATGAGCGCCGAAGGCCCAAATAGCGGCGGCGGTGGCAGCGGCAGCAGTGAAGGTGCTGCACCGGAAACCATTCTCTTTCCCGATGATATGCCATCACCGGATGGTGACACCGGTGGCGATGACCACGCCGAAACCGAAGACCGCGACGCCGGCAAGCCCGATGATAGCGGCGACGACCCTGCCGACCGCGTGCCCGACGATGGCCGCTACACGCTGACCATGCCCGAAGGCATCGAGGTGGATCAGGAGCTGATCGATGCGCTCGGCCCTGACTTCCACAATCTCGGCCTCACAAACCGGCAGGCGCAGCAACTGGCCGACCGCTTCATCGAGATCCAGGGCCGGCGCGGCAAGGCCGCATCCGAAGCCTGGGCCGGCCGCGTTCAGGGCTGGGCCGACGAGGCGCGGAAAGACCGCGAGATCGGCGGGGCGAAATGGGGCGGCACCGTCGGTTCGGCACAACGCGCGCTTTCCCGCTTGGGCACCCCGGCGCTGCGCGAATATCTCAACACCAGCGGCGGCGGCAACCACCCCGAAATGATCAGAATTTTCGCAAAGGTCGGATCGATGATCCAGGAGGACAACCCACCGAATGGCGGCGCGGGCGGACACGGCCGGAAGGCCGAAACCGCGCACCTGATGTTTCCCAAAGACGCACCGAAGGGCTGATAAAACATGGCCACCATTGGCAGCTACTACCCGACACTTGTTGACGCATTCAAAGGCTCTGCCGAAGGCGCCGTCATCGAGCTTCTCTCCCAGCAGAACCCGATCCTCGACGACGCGATGGCCGTCGAATGCAACATGGATGCCGTGCACCGCCATATGGTGCGCACCGGCCTGCCCTCGGTCTCCTGGGGCCGCCTCTACCAGGGCATCAAACAGTCCAAGGCGACGATGCAGCAGGTGGATGACACCACCGGCTTCGTGCATGCCCGCTCCGAAATCGACATGCGCCTGCTCGATCTCGCACCGGACAAGGCGAAAGCCCGTCTCGTCGACACCATGCCCTTCATCGAGTCCCTGAGCCAGGAAATGGCCTCCGGCCTCTTCTATCACGATACGGCAACGACCCCGGAGAAGTTCAAGGGACTTTCCGCCCGCTACTCCGCCTATAACCCCAACCTGCCGAACCCGGCGCAGCCGAATATCGCCAGCCAAGTGGTGCATGGCGGCGGCACCGGGGCCGACAACACCTCCATCTGGTTCGTCACCTGGGGCGACCACGCCACCCACCTGCTCTACCCCAAGGGCACGAAGGCCGGCGTGAAGATCGACGACAAGGGCGAACAGCGCGTGCTGGATGCCAATGGCGACCCCTACTATGCCAAGGAAACGCTCTACACCTGGCATCTGGGCGCAGCCGTGAAGGACTGGCGCTACAATGCCCGCGTCGCCAATATCGACGTCTCCGACATGATATCAGGCACCGTCGATCTCTGGGCGCTGATGCGCAAGGGCTACTACCGCCTGCAGTCCCGCCGGCTGAACGCCAAGGCGAGCCGCATCGCCATCTACATGAACAAGGATGTGCTCGAAGTGCTCGACGTCCAGTCCACCGACCGGGCGCTGACCTCCGACCGGCAGAACACGGTCCACCTGACCACGCAGTTCGTCGAGGGCCAGGAAGTGAAGTTCTATCGCGGCATCCCGATCCGCGAGACGGACGCCATCCTCAACACCGAAGCCGCCGTTCCGGCGCTCGCCTGATCGTCTGCATCAGCCCGCCGTTATCAGGCGGCGGGCGCCCCTCCCTTAACGAAAGGCACATCCCATGATTTTCGACCGGCAGACGCTGCTTTCGGACGCACAGGCGATCACCGCAACCGGCCCCAGCACCAATGTCATCAATCTCGGCCCGATCAGGACGGGTCTGACCCGCGATATCGGTAAGGGCGAACCGATCCCCTTCCTGATGCAGGTGGTGGAAAGCTTCAACAACCTGACGTCACTCGCCGTCACCATCCAGACCGACGACAACGAGGCCTTCCCCTCGCCGAAGGCGGTCATATCAACCACGCTCACGCTGGCCGACCTCAAGGCCGGCAAGATCATCCCGCCGAGCCATATTCCGCGCGGCACGGATGAACTCTTCCTGCGCCTGCTCTACACGGTGACGGGTACTGCGCCGACCACGGGCAAGATCACCGCCGGCTTCACCGCTGGGGTTCCCTCGCATGGTTGATGTGATCGCCATCGAGCGCGGCTATTTCGGCGGCGCCAGACGCGAACCCGGCGAGCGCTTCGCCCTGCCGGACGCGCTCTGGAAGGACGAAAAGCGCCGCCCGAAATGGGTGCGGCTTGCCCGATCCGGCGCCAGGGCGGAAGCGGAGCCGGCCGAGAAAAAGCCGGCCGCAAAGCCAGCCAAGCCCGCCACGCCTCCCGAGCCAATCGGCAACGGCGTGCAGGAAGCCCTTGGCGGCCCCGCCCCGGACTGGGTGGCGCCGGAAATCCAGAACTCCTCCCAGCCTGGCGACTGACACAAGCTGATCGACAGGCCACCTCTGGAGCGCCGCGCGCCCACCCGGACGCACAAGGGACGCTCCAGCTCTTTCATTCGACGCATCAGGCTTCCGAAAATCGAATCCGATTTTCGGGCCGATGCCGTAGCGGCCTCGGCCGCTCTTTTTTCTCTCCGAGCGAAGGCAAGGCGCCAATGGCGAAACTCTATAATATGCAGCGCGTCCAGGGCGTCGTCATCGTTTCCGACGGCACGCGCATGTTCAACAACCGCCCTGTCATCGGCATCCGCGATGTGGGCAGTTCCACGCTGTTTACCGATAACAAGCCCGTCCTCGGCATCGATATCATCAGCGATGGCGCGACTGTTTATAACGACCTGCCCGTGCTCGGCGCCGTCAGGATATCAGACGGGCGCAGCCTCTACGGCAACGCGCCGGTCGTTCCCGTGAAGGGCGCAGATATCGTGGTGCCGCTTCCCGCCCTGCCTCTGGCGACAGGCGCAAAGATCATGGGCCTCGGCCACAGCTTCATCGGCCTCGGTGCCGCGCAGACCTATACCGCAGGACAGACGGCGACGAATGGCCATACCGGTTTCTATGAGAATGGCCGCACCGTCCTCTCATGGATCAAGGCAGCCGATGGCCGCTTCAACCTCGACATTTTCGCCGAACTCAACCATCCGTTCTTCACGCCGAGTTCCTTTGCGGCCTTCTCGGGCGCCATGGGCGGAAAATCAGGCGATTGCCTTTTCCCGGTTCCCGGCCTGGAAGCGCAATTCCCCGGCACGCTGGCCCGCACCGCCTACGCTCTCGGCCAGAAGCCGGACATCGTCTATATCGACATCGGCTATAACGATATCGTCCGAAGCAGGACGCTTGCGCAGATCGTTGCGGACCTCGACACCCAGGTGCAGCGCATCGTCGATGCCGGCATTTACGTCATCCTGCAGACACTGAGCTGGACCAACACGCTCGACGATCAGCCCGGCACCGACGATCCGGCATGGCCCGGCATCCTTGACGGCGTCAATGCGTGGATCATGGCGCAGGCGGGCCGCGAAGGCGTCATGCTCTGCAACACGCTTGCGCTCGATGGCCCCGCCTCCGGCATCTCGCCTGCCATGTTTGTCGATGGACTTCACCCCAAGCCCGACCTGATGGCAAAACGATCAGACATCCTCCTGCCGATCCTGCAGGGCATGGTTTCGGCCGGGGAAACGCGCTCGCTCGACCCGCTCGCCGCCTATAACATCTTCCCGCCCAAGGGCACGCCGGGGATCACCGGCACCAAGACAAACGTCACCGGCGATGTCGCCACCGGCATGCGCCTGGTTCGCGGAACCGGCACCTCGACCTATGTCGGCAGCAAGGAAGTGGTGGCGGCCGGAAACGAGAAACAAGTGATCACGATCACGCCCGTCAACGACGCGCTCGCCGTCCATACCGTGACCTACGGCCTGCCCGCCAATCTCAGCCTGGCAACGCTCGGCCTCGTCGCCGGCGACTGGCTCGAAATCCAGATCCCGGTCGAGCTGAACGACTGGGCGGGCTGGGACTACCTCGACAGCTCCATCCGCGGCCCCGTCCAGATCGGCAACACGGTGACGGCCACCAGCGGCGGCTGGACGACGGGTAACTACATTGGCGGGCGCAACCGCTCGCTCATCTGCGGCTCGAAACTCTGGCTTCCGACCGGGCTGACGATGACGAACATCCGGCTCGATAACCTGCTGATCCTGCGGCACCTCTGCAATACCGGCGGCACGGGGGTCGCAAAGATCGGGGCGCCGATCATTCGTAAGCTTGCTGCTGATCCTCAGGCCGCATGGAAGCTGGCGACCTGACCCCCGCCGTATCTGAAGCGGGTGTCCTGGATGCCTTCAGTTTGTCCCTCAGCAACAAGAGCAATATCCCTGCTAAAATGAAGGCCTGCAAGGACAAGTAGGCGTACAAGATCCACCAGAACATGGCTCATTCATTCTCCCCCTAGGTGGGAGTGAAATATGACAGCAGTTACTACGGAAAACAGGGACCAAGGTCTGATGTGGCGACCCCGCGTGGAAAAGGGTGCCTCCCGGTCAGGGAAAGACACCCTTTTCTTGCCGACTCTGAAGGCGCCAGCAGGAAAGAAATTAGCGGACAGACCGCAGTCTGCAATCGGACCAAAGTCCGACGCCGACTAATTCGATGCCTCCGGCCAGCGCATCGCTCAAGCGGCGAGTAGCTAAGGCCAGAAACACCCGTTCCACCGACATCACGCGATCGGTTGCAGCATCCGCTACCCTCATCTGCTAGCGAGGACCTTCTTGCCGAAGAGCCTCGCAATGAAAGCCGTTGCCACGCGCAATGCAACGGGTGCGGCAGAGGGCCGGCGAATGCTCGGCTGCAGGCCCGCCTTCAGGCGGGAACGTGGTGTCGGATGGATCTCATCTCTCATGGACCAACCATCGCCTTCCCGGGCGTCTACGCCCCGAGGCGAAATCGCTTCTTTGACGACCTTGTCCTTTGAGCTGACGATACCGGAAACGTTGCCTTTGTTCACAGCAACGGTCTGTATCAACTCGTCTATGTCGTAAACCTGCTGCGTTTCTTCAAACAGCTGCTCGATGCCCATTCCACCCGACCCCGGAAGCTCAACCCGAAGGGAGCGGTATCAGGCTGGAAATTGCACGTAAATCGCGCAATGCAACAAGGCCGAGAGAAAATCAGATCAAGGTCAACCGGTAAGGTTAAATACCACCAGCCCCAACCTCATAAGTGGGACGCCTCTATCCAGTAGGATGACGCTAAGTTTGATTGATCCCTCCGTCGAAGATCACGGAGGCGCGGCAGGTAGTATCGAATGCAGTACAGGCTAGCGAGAGGCCGACGGTGGATGAAGGCATCTGGTTCTGCGGTCCATTGAAAATGGGTGCCTCCCGGTCAGGGAAAGACACCCTTTTCTTGCCGACTCTGAAGGCGCCAGCAGTAAAGAAATTAGCGCAATGCGTGCGTTCTGCCATCGGACTAAGGTCCCATACCTTCCATATCCGCGGCTCGAAACTCTGGCTTCCGCCTGGGCTGACGATGACGAACATCCGCCTCGACAACCTGCTGATCCCAAGACACCTCTGCAACACATGCGGCACCGGGGTCGCTAAAATCGGGGCGCCGATCATCCGCAAGATCGGCAGTCCGAGAGCTGTCTCGGAACTGGCGGCCTGACCCGCCACCCCAAAACGAAGCCCGCCAAAGGCTGTTGGCGAACTTCCCAGGAGAAAGAGTTGAAAAGGGTGCTCGGGGTCAGGAAAGAGACACCCTTTTCGTGCTGACTCTGGAGGCATCAGCCGAACAGAAATTAGCGGGCAGATCGCGGTCTTCAATCGGACTAAAGTCCCACACGCCGCGCCCGACCCTCCTGCACGACCGCACATCCGAACCGATAGTGCGAGTGAGATTCGACGTGGCGAACCGCGAGACGCGAAAACTTTAGAAAATACGAAAATAAAAAACTATTCGTGTAATTTGATGATACTGTAGCAGATGATAGAATAATATTTTAACTGAGGTGAAATCATGAAATCGCTTTTTCCTGAAATGTCTACAAGGCAGATAGTCGTATTCATGATCGAGACATCCGTTCTCGTCGCATCGCTCGTTGCTGTCCTCTCTGTAACGATACCTTTGCTCTGATTTCGACGCCCTTGTGCGTTTAATCGGGACCGTTTTTGAAAACGACGTCCCTCTGACAAATAAAAGCGGCGACGGAGAAATCGCAAAAAGAGGCCCGCCGAAGCGGGCAAGTTTTTTTGAGGAAAGGTCAGACAGCGCGGCCGAGGCTATTGAAGGGTCAAGCGGACGTGCATCCGCCGCGTGGTCCATGCGACCTTAACTGACCCGATATCTAAAAGTTCCGATCAGACCTTGCCTCTGGCGGCAGAGACCAAAACCTTCAACTGGTCGAAATTGTGCACGCCCTCGCGGAACAGTTCGATGGTAATTGCGGCGATGCGCGCCGTCTCCTCATCATCCCTGGCAAGCTGAAATTCCGCCTGCACGGCATCCAGCACGCGCTGGCAAATGGCGAGGTCTTCCGACGTCATCGGTTGATCGCGCCCGCTTATGTGACGTTCAATCATTCGATCCCTCCATCATTGGAAATCGGGATTCGAGATAATTTCGGATGGCGGATTTTCAAGCGCGTTTCGCCAGAATCTGCGGGCAGGCAGAGGCCCGGCCCCTCGTGCTGACCGGGCCTCCCCATCACCACCTCGTCAGTGCTGAGCATGGCGGCGGGTCCACTACCCTCATCGCCGCTGCTCGTCAATCGTCGGAGCGTTCCTTCAGGGTCAATGAAGAACGGTAAGCGCTGTAACACCAGCTTCGTCTGCGGCCCGGATGATGGCCGCTCTGAGCTCGTCGGCTCCGGCTTTACCGGTCATCACGTCCAGGCAGGCTTTCACGGCAGACAGGAACTCCTCGCCATCGTCGGATGGCCATTCCCTCATCAGCGCGTTGGCAGCTTCCCCGACCGTCCGGACAATCAAACGTCTGTTCTCGTCCTTGAAGACAAGGATGACCGGATCGAACGATGCAGAAGTGTCCCATTTCATTACGCTTGGTTCCCGACGAACTAACATATCGGTAACCTTGCAAAAGTCATGCCGCTGCACGCTGCGGTTTGGCAATTGCCGTTGGACGACTGGCTGAATGACAAAAAACGGCCGGCGAAAGCCGGCCGTTTCAGATGCGATCACTGGCGCTTCTCAGACCAGGAGAGAGCTGTTGATCAGGATGTCGCTATGGTCGAAGAACGCCTTGTTGACGCCGACGAAAGCGATGTCCTGCGCGGCATGGGCCGTGCCGGCGCCATCGGCGTCATAGGAGAGAATGCCGGAAGCGGCATTGTAGATCAGCTCCGGACCGGCCTTCGTCCCGACAGCACCCCACTTGTTGACGATCTCGAAGGATGCGGCATCCACCACGCCGTTATTATCGAGATCGAGGCCAGTGAAGGCAGCGCCGAGCGAGATCTTGTCGTTGGCATCGAAATCCCAGATCGAGTCCTTGTTGGCGGCACCCATCTCATTGAAATGGAACGTATCCGCCCCGCCCTTGCCATAGAGGCTGTCATTGCCTGAGCCGCCGGCGATGACGTTGTTGCCGGCATTGCCGGTGATCATGTTGGCGAGACCATTGCCGATGCCGTTGATGTTTGCCGCGCCGTTCATGCGCAGGTTTTCGACAAAGGCATTGTCGTTGAGGTTGACGCTGACGGTCGCCCAGATCGTATCCGTGCCGCCGCCTGCCGCTTCGTCAACCACGCGGTCGCCGGTATTGTCGAAGACGTAGCCATCGTCACCTGCAGAGCCATGGATCGTATCGGCGCCGGCGCCGCCGTCGATCCAGTCCTTGCCCGAGGTGCCGTAGAATGTGTCAGCAGCGGCCGAACCGGTGATCGTCACGCGCTCCACCGAGGTCAGCGAGACCTTCGAGTGGTAGCCGTCAGCACCAAGGATATCGTAGACGACCTTAGCGCCATTCACGGTTGCGGTAACCTGCTGGGCGAGCGAGAAGTCCAGCGCCGCAGAGTCGTTGCCGTCTTCACCGTCGAAATTGGCTGACTGGCCGTGGTCGATTGCCCAGGGAAGCTCTCCGCCGCCCAAGCCCTGCTTGTAGACCAGCGTATCGTCGCCGGTGCCGCCGAAGATTGCGTTGCGCGACTGGTCGCTTGTAACGAGGAACCTGTCGTTGCCTTCTCTGCCCTCAAGCGTGTTATTGCCCGCAAAGCCGTTGAGGATGTTATTACCATCGCTTCCGGTGAGGTTGTTGTCGAGTTCGTTGCCATAACCCGATGCGTCCCCCACCAGCAGGTCGAGGTCCTCAATGTTCGCCCCGAGAGTGTAGGTCAGGAGTGTTGTGCTAACGCTATCGTGAGAACCAAAGTTGCCGCCGAGGTCGATTACCTGATCGCCAACATCATCGACCATATAGGTGTCGTACTCGGATCCTCCGATCATTATGTCGGCGCCGGCGCCGCCATTTATGGAGACGGAACCAAAGGAGCCGACGGCGGAAATGTAGTCGTTGCCTGCACCCGTCGCGATGGAGGCGAACGCCGACGTAATTGCCTCAACGTGATCATCACCATTGCCTCCGTACAGGAAGAGCGTCTGAGCAGCCACATTCGCATTTAGCGGTGAATCGGAAACGTTGCCGTAAGCATAGGCGCTGGTCATTGCGCCATTGCCGGAGAAATATGGAATTGACGAGGATTGCGACCCGAGAACAACGCCCAGAGACGTGTCAAAAGATCCGATCGACATCATTAGATCGGTTGATCCGCCAGTAAACGTCGTGCCGTCAATAAACTGGCCCAGATAGGAGTTATTGATATTGCTATAAGTAAGGACAAGCGTTCCCATAAAACCCCCTAAAAATTCTGCGTGCGGGGGATTTCTTTCACGGCCACAACCAGAAGTCAAAGCACAAGTTAACTATTAATTGACGATGTTGCGGCGCGGTAATATTTTAGATATCGCAAATATATCAAAGCGGTATCAGGCATCTCCACATGGGCAGTACCTTCCCGCAGAGCCGAAATACAGCAATGTTGCGCTCGAAAGACGCAAATTCCGATCATCACCGCCGCTGTTTCAGCTCAAGCCCGCGACAAGTCCTACCGCCCTGCTCAGCGCAGCCAGTAATACCGCGGCACACCTATGCGCGGCACAGTTTGGCCGTGATTATGATGTGGTCGATAAATTAGAAAAGAAGCCACAATAACGCCGCCAGCAACAGCGCCGCGGCGACGAACTTCAGGATCGTGACTGGAGACGGGGGAGGCTTCCTGCGCGCGACGATATATGGCTCGATGATATTCTGGAAAAAGATGTCCCGGTCTTCGGGTCGCGTGGACATCAGTTGTACGTACCGGGATATCGTGATGCCGCTTGCCTGGGCGCTGCCGCCATCGGCGTATTGGATCTCAAGGGTGCGGTCGCTCTCATTGTACTTCACCTTCCGCACCTTGTGACACTCAAAGGAAGTCCAGGTCATTGTGACATCCGAATAGAATTGTTCCTGATGTGAAAGACTATTGCTCGCTTTAGGCGATAGCCAGGCCGGCTACATAGTCATGCATGACGCTGATCTTGACAAATTGCCCATAATAGTTAGTTGCGAACAATTATTTAGCCGCAATGCCACCCGCCACCGGTTTGCAACCGGGATGTGACAGTCGTTATATCTTTTGACGGAAAGCCGGGGTAGGAGATGGAAGAAAGATCCAGGTTCGTCTCCTGCTGAGTTTGCAGCATCGGCAGCGGGCAAGTGAGAGCGGGCAGCAGGAAAATCCACTGGAGCTTGCGGATTGCAACCGACCGAAGAAAGCGCTGCTCGGGTGAAGAGCTCACCTGCTACGATACGCGATGAAGCCACAGCATTACCTCTTGATCATCTTCGTTGCGCCGCCGCTCATTGCGCTTGCGCTCGGGATTTTCATGATCGCCTCGTCATTCCACCGTGAGCCGGCGGACCCGCGTTCGACAGGAACGATCGGCGTCAAAAAAGGCGGCAGGATCGGCAATCCCGGCTACACGCTTCCGCCCCCGCAACCAGGCGGCGACTTTCAATAGAATTGCCAAAACTGTGGCCACCCCTCGCCCACCGCTGTCAGCGCTGCTTCAGCTCGCGCCGTCTCTCAGGATCTGCGCGCCAGCGGCGGCAGGGTAATGAAGGGATTGTCGGGATCGTAGCTCATCTTCGGCTTGCCCTTTCCGGCCTTGAGCAACCCTGGCGCAAGATGGCCGTTCGGGCCGAAGAGATAGGCGCTTCCCGCGCAGAGATGGGCAAGCGCGCGGTAGTCGAAATAGCGGAAGGTGCTGTCGGCAAGGAAAGCCGCCTCGTTATAGGCCTTGCCCTTGATCTCGGCGAAGCGGGTTTCGTTCATATAGGCGTAGAGCGCCTTCTTGTTGAGCGATACACCGCTGCAGAGAGTGGCGAGCGAACTGGCGAGCTTCACGACCCGCAATGTCTGGGCATCCGGGTTGTCGAGCGGCTTCATGGCCTGGGCGACGTAGTGATTCGTCGCCGGATCGTTCGTCATGGATTTCTTCCAGGAGGTCGGCATCTCCTCCGCTGCTGCCGAGTCAGCGGAAGCAAGGCCCGCAGAAGCGATCGCAAGAATTGCGGCGAATAGAGAAAATCTGAAATTATAGGTCACACCATCCCCCGTCCGGCACACCTGCCCCGCATCGTCAGCGCTGCTTCAGCTCGAGCCGGATCCTGTAAAAATTCTCTGCATCCGCCATCGCCTTCACATCGCATTGCTTCGTGCCGACGGCCACGGTGACGATATCGCGGACATCGGTGGTCAGCCAGATCGGCGCCTCGCGCGTATAGGAGCGTCCGGGAAGCGCGCGCCAGTTGACGAAGAAAATGCCCACCTCCTCGCCGGCCGCATTGAGGAAGCCTGCGACGACGCAGACCTGGTCGTCATCATCTGGGTCTTCGTTCCTGAGCGTGATTCGCGAGGTGACAGAGTTCGTCTTCGGGTCGGTGCGGAAGGCGAAGCTGTAATATTGCGGCCGCTTCCAATCCCATTTGTCCTCGACGAGTTTGCAATATCCATTCTCGACGGAGAGGCATTCCTGCGCAGCGTGAACGCGCCAGACATAGTTCTTCCATCCGTCCTCGTCGGGAACGGCGGCATGGTCGCTGGTCAGGAGGCCAAGGGCGATGGAGAGCTGTTTGAGGGTCGGCATAACAGGATGCTCGCCGGATTCGCCGCAGCGCGCAAGCCCCTGATAACAGGAGCCCGCAGGCCGGACCGGACGATCCGGCCTGCATCATCTCAATGTCTTGCAGGCACGATCAGGACAATTGACCGCGCTTGCCGGTGACCATGCGAAGCACCTGTTTCGCGCGTCCTTCGGCACCTTCGGCCGAGCGCGGATAGGCATCGCGGATATGGCGCGTGTAATACCAGCCGGGGGACGTAGCCGTGACCAGGTTTTCATACACGACCAGTGGCACGTTGAAATATCTGCGGTGGCCCTTGAGGCGAATCTCGATGTCGAGGACCCCGGTCGACGGGTCGTAGGCAACGGATTTCACGAGTTTTGACGAAAGTTCCATCGTTGCTCCTATGCTGCGTCGCACAATGGAACCCCGGTTGGGATAATAGTCAAGCCTTTGTAATGTTTCGGGACACATTACCTCATAAACCTTGCCTTACGTGAATGCCGCTCTAAAAGGCGCAGAACCCAGGCAGATTGCCGCCCTGCAGCAATTCGCCTCACCCGCTCCTTAACCCAAAATCCGTTTTCCATTGAATGCACCCGACTTCTCCAGCTATATAGGAGAAAACGCAAAATCTCGGAGACAAGCATGCGGCAGGAAGATATCGAGGAGTCCGTCGCCGAGAGTGGCTACAGGCAGATTCGCGCGGATATCATCTTCGGGCGGCTTTCGCCGGGGCAGAAGCTGAAGCTGGAAAATCTCAAAGGCGCCTATGGCACGAGCGTCAGCACGCTGCGCGAGATCCTCAACCGGCTGACCTCGGAAGGCCTCGTCGTGGCCGAAGGTCAGCGGGGGTTTGAGGTTGCCGGCGTTTCCGTCGCCGATCTCCGGGAGATCGCCGCGCTCCGGCTGCTGCTCGAGGAACATGCGCTGGAACAATCCTTCGAACAGGGGGATGTGGAATGGGAGGCGCAGCTGGTCTCCGCCCATTACAAGCTGGCGCGCATGGAAAAGGTCATGGCGACGGGCGATACAGCCCAAGCCGAGGACTGGAAGCGCTATGACTGGGAGTTTCACCAGGCGCTGATTGCCGCCTGCGGCTCGCGGCTTTTGATGGAAACGCATTCGGCCGTCTTCGACAAATATCTGCGCTATCAGATGGTGGCGCTTTCCTATCGCGGCAGCGTGGCGGAAGAGGAGCATCGGCAGCTTCTGGAGACCGCCCTCAAGCGCGACAGCAAGACCGCCAAGGAAATCCTTCAGCGCCATATTCAGGCGGGCGTCGAACATGCGCTCGGCAGGGGGCTGTTGTCCTCCCTGCCCGCGCAGGCCAGGGGATGACGGCCTGATGCGCAGCGAAAAACCCATGCCGAAGATGGCGAGCGAAGCCTCCGAGACGATCAGCGATGTCGTCTTCCGGCAGATCCGTCAGGATATCATATCCGGGGCACTCGCCCCCGGCGCCAAGATCAAGCTCGAACAGGCGAAAGAACACTATTCGATCAGCGTATCCTCGCTGCGCGAGATCCTGAGCCGTCTTGCGATGGAAAATCTCGTGCTTGCCGAGGGACAGCGCGGCTTCGAGGTAAGCCCGGCATCAGTCAAGGAGCTGGAGGAGCTTGCCGATCTCAGGACCGTGCTCGAAACCCACGCGATCGGTCTTTCCTTTGCCGCCGGAAACCTGGAATGGGAAGGCCGCATCGTCGCCGCCCACCACAAGCTGGTGGCGGCCGAGCGGAAGCTTCTGGCGGGGGACGCCTCTCGCACTGTCGACTGGGTGCGCTATGATTGGGAATTCCATCAGGCGATCGTTTCCGCCTGCAATTCCGCGACGCTGATGGCGACGCTGTCCTCGGTCTTCGACCGGTTTCTGAGGTATCACATGCTGGCGCAGAGCTTTCGCGGGCAGGCTGTGGTGGATGATCACAAGCTGCTGTTCGAGTTGGCGCTGAAGCGCGATGTCGAAGGTGCAAGGGGCGTGATCCGCAGGCATGTGCAGAGCGGTGTAGAGCATGTGTTGAAGAGTGGGCGGATTAGCTGAGGGCTGCGGCGGGGTTCACCCCGCATCCCTTGGAATCCCCTCCGGCCGCATCTGCTTCTTCAGCGCCGCAATCCGGAAGATCGCGTTCGGCGCCCCGTATCCGCGATAGGCGCGGCGCTCCACCACCTCGAAGAAGAAGCCCTCCCCGTAAGTCCCGCTATAGAGCTGGAAATATTCGCCCTCTCCATCGCGGTCATAGAGGATGTTTTCCGCCTTCAGGCGTTCGGTCAGCTCCGGCTCCAGTCCGAAGCGGGCCTCCACATCGTCGTAATAGTTCGGCGAGATCGGCAGTGGCTTGAAGCCTTTGGCGCGTAAGGCTGCGGCGGTAGCGAAGATATCCTTGGTCGAAAACGCCAGATGCTGGATGCCGGAGCCGAATTTTTCGGCGATGAAATGGCCGGCGAGCGTGCGGCGGTTTTCCGCACCGTTCATGGTGATGCGGAGTGTCCCCGCCTCGTTTTCGATCACCTGGCTGCGCACCACGCCAGCGGGATCGATGATATCGACCATGGGGGTTTTGCGGGTCTCGAAGATCGAGGTGTAGAAGAGCAGCCAGGTCAGCATCTCGTCATAGGCGACGGTCTGGGCGATGTGATCGACCTGCAGCAAGCCAGCATCTTCGGCCTCGCCCGCCTGTTCCGCCGGTTCGAAATCGATCTCGGAGAAGCGGCCGAGCGGGCTTTTCTCGTCGATGAGATAGATCAGCCCGCCGCCGACACCGCGGATCGCCGGCAGCTGCAGCTCGCCTTCAATGACGGCCTGGGTGAAGGGTTCGGCATCGAGCGCCAGCGCGCGGGCATAGGCCTCCGCCGCATCCTCGACGATAAGCGCCACCGCATAGGCGAATGTGCCGTGCACGGCATAGGCGGCATTGGCAAAACCTTCGGGATCGACATTGATGAGGATGCGGATAGTGCCCTGCTGGAAGAGCGTCACCTTCTTGGAGCGATGCACCGCGGTCTTGCGGAAGCCGAGCGCTTCCAGAATGCCGACCAGCTCCACCGCTTCCTCATCATCGGTGGCGAATTCGATGAAGCCGACGCCTTTGACGGCCGCGCGCGGGGGCATATCGATGCCGACTGGCGTCTCCACCTTGCGGCGGATCTGGTCGGCCAGATAGATCAGCGAACGGTGGCCATCGGCAGCGATCGCCCGCGTCGAGCCGCCGCGGAACTGGTCGTTGAAGATCTCCAGCGAGAAGAAGCCGTCATAGCCGGTGGAGGCCACGGCCTCGGTAAATTCCGTCACCGGCAGATCGCCCTCGCCCGGCATGTTGCGGAAATGCCTGGACCAGTAGAGCAGGTCCATATCGATCAGCGGTGCATCGGCAAGCTGCACGATGAAGATCTTTTCCTTGGGGATCGAGCGGATGGACGTGATGTCGATCTTGCGCGACAGCGAGTGGAAACTGTCGAGGATCAGCCCGACATTCTCGTGATCGGCACGGCGCACGATCTCCCAGGCATCGCGGTGGTCGTTGACATAGCGGCCCCAGGCGAGTGCCTCGTAACCCACCTTCAGCCCGCGCTTGGCCGCTCGTTCTCCCAGCTCGTGGAAATCGGCCGCTGCCCGGTCTATGCCGCCAAGGGCTGCCTGCGAGACATTGGAGCAGACGAGCACCATGTCCGTGCCGAGCTCCTGCATGATGTCGAACTTGCGCTCGGCGCGGTCGAAGGTGCGGCTGCGCAACCCCTCCGGCATGCCCTCGAAATCGCGGAAGGGCTGGAAGAGCGTGATGACAAGGCCGAGGTCGCGCGCCATGCGGCCGACATCGGCGGGGCTGCCGTCAAAGGCCAGGAAGTCGTTTTCGAAAATCTCCACGCCGTCGAAGCCGGCGCGCGCAATCGCTTCGAGTTTTTCCGGCAATTCGCCTGAGAGCGTCACCGTCGCAATCGAGGTCTTCATGGCTCGCAAATCCTCCTCGTTATCGGGCGCGATGGCTGAAACCAGCGACCCTCCTCATGGCATTATGGCAAACGTCGTTAGGATTGCAATTCAATTGATCAAATCAAAAGTCTCATATGATTTTCAAAAACTATGTTGATTTATGAGCGCCCCTCTGGCAAACATGATGTGAACAGTCGGGAGAGGATGACTGTGAGGCCGTTTTTGACGGCCGCCAAAAAGGAGGAGATTCCAATGCTGAAATCGTTGCTGACGCGGCGTGGCGCCATGCTGGGTGCCGCCGCTCTCGTGGCCGCCATCGGGCTTGCAAACCCGGCCGCCGCCGTCACCCCGGAAGAAATCAAGGCCCGCGGCAAGCTGATCGTCGGCATCCAGGGCGACAATCCGCCATGGGGCTTCGTGACC
The DNA here is from genome assembly GCF_031455475.1 of Rhizobium sp. 1399. Taxonomy (NCBI): domain Bacteria; kingdom Pseudomonadati; phylum Pseudomonadota; class Alphaproteobacteria; order Hyphomicrobiales; family Rhizobiaceae; genus Rhizobium; species Rhizobium sp. 1399. Next base: position 119,380 of record NZ_JAVDSU010000009.1, read on the forward strand.
AGCGCCGGCAAGCAGGATGGCCTGGATGCCGATATCGCCACGCTCTATGCCAAGGAGCTCGGCGTCGAAGTCGAATTCGTGCCGCTGGAAGTGAACAACCGCATTCCGGCGCTGACCACCGGCCGTGTCGACGTGCTCTTCGCCACCATGGCCATGCTGCCGGATCGCGCCAAGGCCGTGCAGTTTTCCAAGCCCTATGTCGCCAATGCCATCGTGCTGATCGGCGCCAAGTCCACCTCGATCAAGACCAATGAGGATATGGCGAACCTGACGATCGGTGTCGCCAAGGGTGCCGCGCAGGATACGCAGGTAACGAAGAATGCGCCGTCCACCGCCACGATCCGCCGTTTCGATGGCGATGCAGCAAGCGTGCAGGCGCTGGCTTCCGGCCAGGTGCAGGCGCTCGGTGGCAACATCTTCTACATGGACCGCGTCGAAAAGGCCCGCCCTGGCGAGTTCGAAAACAAGCTTGAATTCCAGAAGCTCTACAACGGCGCCTGCACGCGTCTGGGCGAAAAGGAAATCAACGCCTCGATCAATACGTTCATCGACAAGATCAAGGCTAATGGCGAGCTGAAGAAGATCTACGACAAGTGGATGAAGGTTCCGGTTCCGGAATTCCCGGAAAAGCTTGAGGGCATCCCCTTCGCCGTAAACTGAGCGATCCGCTCTCTTTCATGACAGCAATAAGGGCGGGCATGCCAATGCCCGTCAACGCAACAGCCATGCCCCAACCACGGCATAAGGCCCTGCCCCGTTTGAGGTGCGCGACATGACCAGAACCATCTTCGTCCTCAATGGACCGAACCTGAACCTGCTCGGCGAGCGCGAGCCCGCCATCTACGGCTCGACCACCCTTGCCGATATCAGGCAGATGTGTCTCGCAAAGGCCGAAAGCCTCGGTTTTTCCGTCGACTTCCGCCAGACCAATTTCGAGGGCGAGCTGGTGGAAAGCGTGCATCAGGCCCGCAAGGCCGCCTGCGGCATCATCATCAATCCCGCCGGCTACAGTTTCACCTCGATCGCACTGCTCGATGCGCTGAAAACCTTCGATGCGCCGAAGATCGAGCTGCATATTTCCAATGTCCACGCCCGCGAGGAGATCTATCACAAATCCCTCGTCTCGCGCGTCGCCACCGCCATCATGATCGGCTTCGGCGCCCGCGGTTATGAGCTGGCGATCGAGGCGATGGCGGATATGGTCGGAGCGGCAAAAGCAGCATGAATTATCAACTGGATTTCACGCCCGTCATCGATGGCCTGCCGAGCCTGCTGCTCGGCTGTCTCGGCACCTTTCTTCTGGCGCTTTGCGGCATGGCCCTGGCAATCGTCATCGGCATCGGCGGCGTGGCGCTGCGGGATTCCCATATCAAGGCGCTGCGCTGGCTGGTGATCGGCTTTGTCGAGCTCATCCGCAACACGCCCTTCCTGGTGCAGATCTTCTTTCTCTTCTTCGCTTTGCCGCTGATCGGCATCCGCCTCGACCCGACACCGACGGCCATCATCGCGCTCGGCATCAATGGCGGCGCCTATGCGATCGAGATCATCAGGGGCGGTGTGCAATCCATCCCGAGCGGCCAGATGGAGGCCGGTCTGGCACTCGGCCTCCACAAGGTGCAGGTCTTCCGACTGATCATCCTGAAGCCGGCGCTGAGGGCGATCTACCCCTCGCTGACCAGCCAGTTCGTGCTTCTGACGCTGTCGACCAGCATCTGCTCGGCCATCTCGGCCTACGAGCTGACCTCGGTCGCCCAGCGCATCGAATCCGACAGTTTCCGCAGCTTCGAGGTCTATTTCACCGTGACGGTGTTCTACCTCATCATTTCCTGGCTGATGATGCGCCTCTTCGCGCTCTTCTCGGCCCGTTATTTCACCTATCCGGTCAAGTGAGAGCGCCATGGGCAGCGAAGAATTCACCTTCCTTCTGATCGGCCTGAAATGGACCGTGTTACTCTCGGCCGTCGGTTTCGTCTGCGGCTGCATCGCCGGCCTTGGCGTAGCGCTGGCGCGCACCTGCGGCATAGTGTGGGTGGAGCGGCTGACATCGGCCTATATCGCTGTCTTCCAGGGCACGCCGCTCCTGATGCAGCTTTTCGTCACCTATTACGGGCTGGCCCTCATCGGCTTCAAGCTCGATGCCTGGGAAGCGGTCGCCATCGGTCTCACGCTCCATGCCAGCGCCTATCTCGGCGAGATCTGGCGCGGCGCGATCGAGGCCGTGCCGCGCGGCCAGACGGAGGCGGCAAAGGCCCTCAGCCTCAAATATGTCTCGCGCATGAAGGATATCATCCTGCCGCAGGCGCTGCGCATCTCCCTGCCGGCGACGATCGGCTTCCTGGTGCAGCTCATCAAGGGCACGTCGCTTGCTTCCATTGTCGGCTTCACGGAGCTGACGCGGGCCGGCAACATCATCTCCAACCAGATCTTCCAGCCGCTCACCGTCTTCGGCATCGTCGGCATCCTTTATTTCCTGATGTGCTGCCCGCTGACCATTTTTGGCGCGCGCCTTGAGCGTCGCTTCAACGCCGCGCACGCGCGCTGATGCCGCGCCCTAGCGAAACGGACCAGAGACCATGACCAACGTTCCCGCCCCATCATCTGAAACCATGATCACCATGAGCCACGTGGAGAAATGGTACGGCGCCTTCCAGGCCCTGCACGATATCAATATCGATGTGCACCGGGGCGAGCGCATCGTGCTCTGCGGCCCCTCGGGCAGCGGAAAATCGACGCTCATCCGCTGCATCAACCATCTGGAGACCTACGAGAAGGGCGAGATCCGCGTTGGCGGCATCCTGCTCGGCAATCAGGCGAAGGCGATCGACGCGATCAGGCGCGAGGTCGGGATGGTCTTCCAGCAGTTCAACCTCTTCCCGCATCTGACCGTGCTCCAGAACTGCATGCTGGCGCCGATGCGCGCCCTTGGCGTCACCAAGGCCGAAGCCGAGGACTGCGCCCGCACCCTGCTTGCCCGCGTCAAGATCTCCGAACAGGCCGATAAATATCCGGTGCAGCTCTCGGGCGGCCAGCAGCAGCGCGTGGCGATTGCGCGTGCGCTCTGCATGCGCCCAAAGGTGATGCTCTTCGACGAACCGACCTCCGCGCTCGACCCCGAGATGGTCAAGGAAGTGCTGGATACGATGATCAGCCTTGCCGAGGAAGGCATGACGATGATCTGCGTGACCCATGAAATGGGCTTTGCCCGCCAGGTTGCCAACCGGGTGATCTTCATGGCAAGCGGCGCGATCGTCGAGGAGGCGGCACCGGCCGAATTCTTCACCAATCCCCGCCATGAGCGCACCCGCAAATTCCTCGGCGAAATCCTGCGCAACTAGGATCTGAAGGAGTTTCAATGTCGGATCTTTCGCGCACACGCCCCCTCGACATAGCCGTCATGGGCGCCGGGCTGATCGGCAAGCGCCACATCGAAGGCGTATTGGCCGAGCCGCGCACCCGGCTTGCCGCCATCATCGACCCCTCGCCCGCCGCCCGCGACGAGGCCGGCGCCAATGGCCTGCCCTGGTTTGCAAGCCTCGCCGAGGCGCTGGCAAACACCCGGCCCGATGGCGTGATCGTCGCGACACCCAACCAGCTGCATGTGGCAAACGCGCTGGATGTGGTAGCCGCCGGCATCCCCGTCCTCATCGAAAAGCCTGTTGCCGATGATGCAGAGGCCGCGGCAGGTCTCGTGCGCCGCGCCGAAGCATCAGGCGTGCCCATCCTCGTCGGCCACCACCGCCGCCACAACCCCATTATCCGGCAGGCCAAGCGCCTGATCGAAAGCGGCCGCCTCGGCCGCATCCGCTCCGTTCACGGTAGCTTCTGGGTCGCCAAGCCCGATGATTATTTCGAGGTGACATGGCGCCGCGAACCGGGCGCCGGGCCGATCTTCATCAACCTCATCCATGATGTCGATCTCTTCCGCCATCTGCTCGGCGAAGTCGAAAGCGTGCATGCGATGGAATCCAATGCCGCGCGCGGCCATGCGGTCGAAGACACCGCCGTCGTACTGCTGCGTTTCGTAAGCGGCGCGCTCGCCACCCTCAGCGCCTCCGATGCCGTGCCCTCGCCCTGGAGCTGGGAGCGCACCTCGGGCGAAAACCCCGGCTTTCCGCAGGAAGACCAGTTCTGCTACCAGATAGGCGGCACTAAGGGCGCGCTGACGATCCCCGATCTCACCCTCTGGACCAATACCGGCCGCCCCGACTGGCGCGAGAAGCTGACCGAGGAACGCCTGCCCGTCACACCGGCCGATCCGCTCACCCTGCAGCTCCAGCATTTCTGCGATGTCATCGAAGGCACGGCCACGCCCCTCGTCAGCGGCCGTGAAGGGCTCGCGACACTTGAGGTCATCGAGGCGATCAAGGCATCCGCGAGCACGGGAAGGACTATATTCCTAAAAGGCGAAACCCCATGATTAGCGGCACCACAAGGCTGATCGCCCATCTCGGCTACCCGACGGAAAGCTTCAAGGCGCCGCTGATCTACAATCCCTATTTCGAGGAACAGGGCATAGACGCCGTCGTCGTGCCGATGGGCTGCAAACCGCAGCATTACCCTGACTTCCTGAAGCTCGTCTTCCGCCTGTCGAACATCCACGGCGCCCTCATCACCATGCCGCACAAGATCACCACGATGGGCCTGCTGGACGAGATCTCCACCAATGCCCGCGTCGCCGGCTCCTGCAACGCCGTCAAGCTCGGCCCCGACGGCAGGCTGATCGGCGACATGTTCGACGGCGAAGGTTTCGTGCGCGGCCTCAAGCGCAAAGGCCAGACTATATCAGGCGCCAAAGCCCTCCTCATCGGCGCCGGCGGCGTCGGCTCGGCCATCGCCGCCTCGCTCGCCTCCGCCGCCATCGGCCACCTCGCCCTCCACGACGACAACGAGACGGCCCTGGAAGGCCTGAAAAAACGCCTCAACACCTACTACCCCGCAACGAGGGTCACCACCGGCTCCAACGACCCCGATGGATTCGACATCGTCATCAACGCCACGCCGCTCGGCATGCGCAAGGATGATCCGCTGCCGCTGGATGTGACCCGGCTTTCGGCCGGTACCTTCGTGGGTGAAGTGGTGATGAAGGAGGAGATCACGCCGTTTCTGGCGGCAGCGCGGGAGCGAGGGTGCAGGTATCAGGTGGGGACGGATATGCTGTTTGAGCAGATACCGGCTTATCTGGAGTTTTTTGGGTTTGCGACGACCACGGCGGAGCATTTGAGAAGGGTGGCGAGGTTGTAGGGGCGAGATAACAACAGCGCCGTTCCCCCCAAGCGAGAAAGCCGACTTGCGAAAGCAGTATAGTATATATCCACGCCGCGCCTGTACTGTCTCAAGCTCAGCTCTTGTCGAACTCAAGCCAAACCGCGTTTCTCGCACCCAATGTCTCCAACATCGATTTCAGCTTGGGCCGGTCGCCGAAAGGCCCGGTAGGGACTTTCCGTTTGTCCCCTATATTGCATTCGAGCACACGCTCAAAGAATTCAGAAGAACTGAAGGCCGGCGAAGCAGCTTTCAGGACGTCCTCAGACCGAATTACGTCAATCCCCGAGACATCATAAATCCAGACGACAGAGCCTTTCTTCGTCACCATATTCATGCGGCGGCACTGCTCCCCCAAATCACGCAAGCTCAACTTGTCACGACGTTTGGCTTGGATAAGTATGCCCTTAGAGGTCTGATGACCGATTTTATCTTCAACCGACATCGCAATATAAAGGTCGGTCCCCATCGGCCTTTCCAAGCTCTTAGCTCCGTGTGAGGTGATGGTTTCGCTGATAACGCTAACTTTATAACCTGCTAGAAACGCACCGTCGAAGCGATCCTCGAGACGTTGACCTATACGGGAGGTGATGTCCGGCTCCTCTACGAGCCCAGTCATCCGATCACGTACAAGTTCGTCCAAAGACTTCCCAATTGTCTGCGCTATTGCTCTTCTGGCTTCTATACTGTTGATCATAACCCCTCTCAAATTTTTGAATGGATACATTGCTCTAGGGAAATAGATCAGATGCCGAGCAAACATGCCGAAACGGTCCAGTGCGTCGACACCGGCGAAGCCCGCTTGGACTGAGAGCCTACAGGCTGCCTCGGCTGGAAAGTGCAAGGAGTGGAGATTGGGGCCGGTCCGCCATCCGGCCGCACTCATAAGCGAATATTCATTTACGCTCGCCTGCGACCGCTCCAGCTATGGATCAACTAGTCCGAGATTGACTGCGCAGACATTCGACCGCCGCTTCAAGCAGCTTTTCATCGGGCATTACTGAGCCCCATTCCTTCCAGAAGTCTCGAGTGGCGCTGTCAGGTTTCACCTCTGGTTGATCGAGTTTGATCCTGGTCGGTAAAAGGACGGCGTCTCCCAATAGCAACGCCTCACCGGTATCGAGCAGTGGCAGCATGGCAGTAAGGCCAACAAGGGAATCCGGCATTAATCTCTTTATGACGTTCTGGTCACTGTCGTTGGTCAGCCTTAGGGCGAGAAAGTTATTACACTGAGAAAGGATAGTCCTGCTGACGTCGGAGGGCCTTTGACTCACCACGAGCAATGAAAATCCATATTTTCTTCCCTCTTTCGCGATGCGCTCGAATGACCATAGCGCCTGTCTTTGAACTGAATCAGCATCATCCTTGACCGGAAGATATAAATGCGCTTCATCGCACAGAAGCGTGACTGGCGTCCGAGCATCTGCGTTCATCCAAAATTGAACATCATAAAGAAGACGGGCTAGCGTTCCTGTAACGACTGGTAGTACATCGGCAGGAACCTCCGAGAAATCGATTACCTTTATCCCATTTCCAGAATTCGCGCGCAAAAGTTTGACTATCTGTTTGGCGAGCCAGTCGTAGTTCAAGGCCTCCTTCGGTGGTGTAAACATAAACCCATAGCGGCGATCTTCCAATTTCGCCTCAAGGCGAGAGATGAAGCGCGTAAGCTTGTTCTCCCATTCGCCGTTGACGGGCTTACCAGTAGACGCGGATGTGCCCTTGGCAGTGTTGTCCTCCTTGAGCCTATCGACAAGCTCGGCGATTTTGTATGGAATCGGAGAGTCAACGGTGAAGGTCTCCCTCACCTTGGGTTTGCCCGACGCGTCTAGCGTTGCTCCCTTCAACTCACGGACATGAAGGGTGAAGCGGGAGGCCTGGTTGGGAGCGTTTTGATCGCTGCGATCCAAAATCATGGATAGCATTTCATCGCGGTTTAATAGCCAGTATGGCAAGAACAGCGTGTCATCCTTCGGCGCGGCGAGGTCCCCAGGGCCGGCGATGCGGAAGCGTTGCGCGAAGCCGCCCTTACTCTTATCCGCTAATGGCTTGTATTCACCGTGCATGTCGAAAACGACGATGTTCGGATAATTGAGCTTGGCTGCTCTTTCAAGAATGAGTGCGACCGCCCAGCTTTTTCCGGAACCGGTACTTCCTAAAACGGCCGCGTGCCTTTGAAAAAATCGATCTCCGCTTGCGATTGCGTCGGCACTTCGGTCTGCGACAAACGTCCCGAGTTTCAATCTCTCGTCTTCCGGAAAACCAGCCCCGAGTATGCCCATGAAACGTTGGAGATTCCCGCCCTCGATGACAAAACAGTCCCGATCAATCTGAGGGAAGCTGTCCGCACCGCGTTTGAACGTGTCAGCTTTATCCCCATCCACCGTGCGATACGTACCAATGACGAAAGCCTGCATGTGATCTGCTGGCGAAACCGTAAGGGGCGCAAATTCACCGCCCTCTGGATCGGGAAGCTCCTCACGAAGTGAACGAGTCACTCGATCGGTCATCGCAATCAAAAATTCCGCCTGCGTTGCACCTTTGATGGCAATTAGCTGCCCGATCCCGACGCGAGTTAGCATTTCGGAGTTTGTGACGTCTATTGCAACGCGACTGGTATCGACACCAGCGACACGACCGATCTGATCATTCTCGATAAATTCGAGCGCTACACTTGTCATGCCGACAAAACTCCTTTCACAAATCCCTCCAGATCCCAATAATTGACGTCAGGATAAAATACCTCAGTTCCATCAACCACGATGTTTGCCCCTTTTACTCCTGCCGACTCGTGAAATTCGATGGCGACTACATTTTTGTTTTCCACCGACATTTTTTTAGCTTTCGGAGAAAGGGCATAGGTCAATATCACAGTCTTAACACCCGATTTGATACGCGGCGTGAGATGGGTCTCAAGGTGGTCGTCGTTGAACCCGTAGCCGACAATGAGGAACCTTCTTGCCTTGTCGATGGCGTCATTCGCTCTCTCACGATTTTTATCGAAAGGGCTTTCGTAGCCATTTCTGAACTTATTCAATCCTGGCGTGATTATGAGGCGTGGAAGCGGCAGCGCTCCGGCATAGCGAACGGGGTTGCCCTCCCGATGATACCAATCAAGACTTCCGTGCGGTTTGAACACGTTTGCCTTTGCCGCGAACTTATAGCGCACAGTCCTGCCCACTAATTTCGCGCCACGGCAGAAGCTCCAATAGCTTTCGTGGGGCTCCAGCTTCGCTGCAAATTGGCCACTAAACATGGTATCGACGCCCAGCCCCGCTTCCTCGCATGCAAGTTCTACGAGCCGGTCGTAATTCGTCGTCACAATTGGAATGCCAATATCCGGCTTGAGCAAATGCGGGACGAGCTTTGTGAGACGGAGCGTTTTGGCCTTATTGAAGACTTCCGCAATAATACTTGCCTCGGCCGCGGCAATGAATTCACCCGTACTCTGTACAATAGCGGCTTCCAGTGATGGCGTAGGTGCATGCTTTAAAAGTGCGGCCTCAAGCCCTTCGGTTTCGATGAGAGGGTGAATTTGCTCCCACAGTTTGTTGTCGTCAGGGGAAAGACTAGCGGGAATGTGTGCAACGAGGTGGACGCCTAGCGCTCCCATACCGGGTACGCCTTCGGCACAAGAAAGCCCCGAACCGATTACCAGAACGAGGCCATCGCCAAGGTGCCCCTGCAACTGCTTTTTTAACGCACTTAGCTCCACCGACCTGCCACTTGTATGCGCTACTGCCTTCAACCTTAAGGTTTAACTAGAAATAATTCGAGATGGCAATGGGGCACCCCATTTTGATGTATTCAAAGACCAGAATCGCAAACCTCTTAAAAGAGCAATTCGATGGCACGTCGATATGTAGATACCTTGTCCGCGAAGGGCCGATTGCCGACCAAGCGGTTGCCGCCCTGCTGCTCTTGTCGCCAACTTCCCCTCTCATCCCTCACCTACAACTTACACCCCTTCGAAAGCGCCGCACTCTCCATCGCCGAAACCTTGCCCTTCGACACGGCAACCTCGCCTTCCTTATCCCCACCCGCAACGCTCCCAATCGGCACGCCGACCAGGAACACACCAAACGCATCGCCATTGGCAGCAGAGATTTGCTGCTTCGAGAGGCCGTCGAGCTTCACCTTTTCCTTGGCATGTTCGCTGGCGATCTGCGGGCAGCTGAGATTGGTGTAGGCCTGCATCGGAATATCGGCCTGCACGATGGCGTCAGGTCTTTTCGCGCAGGACGTGAGCGCTGCGGCAAGCGCCGCGGCGAGAATGAGTTTTTTCATTAGATAACCCCAGTTAGCAGGTGATCTCTAACATCGCCGCCCGCCTGGCGCGAGTAATGCGCAAGAACAACCACAGAAGAATTCTTGGGCGGGAGCGGTGGCCCTGGGTACTGGCGAGGACGGTCTTCTGACCCGCGGATGGAGGGAGAGCATCGGCTTTGGGCCGGCAGGGCCATTGCACCTGTCGCCCTGTGGCGGGACGGCCATCATGAGGCCCGTCAGCGCGAATGACCGGCTTTCTGCCTAACCCTTTTGGATGAATTGCGAATCGACCGCGACGCGACCAAAGTAGCTAAGCGGCGGTAGTAGGATTACAAGGACCGAAACCGATGTGGGGGGCTTGCCGAGTATTGAGTGGGAGCCCTTCGATTATGCCGTTTTAGCGGCGGATGCGAACCGGTGCATGGCAGCAGCCATGGGCTCCACCGGAGCCAGGCGCTTGTCCTGATGTAATCATCCAAAAGAAGTAGATTACGGTTCATGCAGTTCACCGGAAGCGTGGAGCTGGGAGATACCGAGTTTTATGATCCTGATGAGATCGGTTTTTCGAGAGCCGTAGGTCTTGCGATATTGTTCGAGTGTCGGCTTGCTGCTGGCGATCTCGGCGAGCACCGGGTCTCGATTGGTTGTTGCTACTAAAGCACCTTTGGCCCAGACACGATCGAATAGAGCACGTTCCTCGTCTTGAGGTGACATGTATGGCCTTCCTTGAAGATTGATTGGATTTTGCAGTCGGGCAGAAAACCCGGGGTCACTGCAGTCATGCAAGAATGATGCTCCATGCAAGCATCGCAAAAGCAGCCGCAATGAGTATCCAAATGCAGATTTTAAATCCCGCACTGGACCTGATGCCTGTGCGCCACTTTGTCGTCGGCATATTCCCGGGGTTGACCTTCAACATAACCGCCTCCTGCTTTCTGCTTTAAGAGGCAGCCGCTCCAGTATGAAGATAGCAGGCTCCGGGGAGTTGAATGACGAACGGGAATGTCCGTCGCCTAGCCTCATATAACCATCCGGCAGCCTTATTGTTCCATGCCGTGGTCTGCTGTCATTCGCCGTGGTGAGCAGCGCCCTGCCCCGTCATTGCCACGGCCCGCGGCCGCACACATCACCGCAGAAGAAGTGACAGGAACGTCACGATCGATGGTGAGCCGGCTTTGATCTGCCTTCGTTCCGTGTCCCTGCTCATCCGTCGGTTAATTAGAAGATGCTACTTCATAAATGCTTGAAAATTCATCCTACGTTCACGCAGACAGATAGCATCTTCTAAATTACTATGGAAATATTTTCAAATAAAAATACCAAAAACTTCAGAAAATATCTCGTAATAAAGTTGTATTTTTCCGGTTTTATTTATTTTCAAAATGACAAAAGTCATACTTTTCATTTTTATTATCAAAAAATATTTTATTATTTTGAAAGCCTGCGGTGAGAATGCTACTGGTTATTTTGAAAGCTCCGAATTTGATTTGCAATCGGCATCCGCAGGAGCTGTTGCGGACTCGTGGCCACAGCGGCCGCGCCGTCGAAACCTCCGCGACAATAGCCGAGAGCCTTAGAGAACAGCGTCCCGGCCCGGCGCGAATAACGGAAACGATTGGCGAAACAGATGCAGTCGGTGCGATATAAGAAAAAAGATCTGGAGTTCGCGCGGCTCCACGCCGCAAAGGCGGCGCGGCACATCACCAGCCAGGAAATCGTCCTTAGAAGGCTGCGCATGATCGGGGCGCCGCTGGATCTGGATTATGCGTTGCTTGGCAGGCTTTACGATCGCCAGAGGAAGGTTCTCTACCATCTGAAGCGGATCGAAGACGTCCTCGACGTGAAGTCCCAGCCGATACAGCCCGACCCACCTGAACCCGGTCGACACGACCCCAGCCTGCATAGCGTTGTGCGCTTCGGCCAACGGCCGGCGCGGTTCGATTGGCAGTGACGCCGGCTTTCCACGACAGCCTGACCAGCCTTGAACGCCGGGGCCTCCCGCCTTGGATAAAGCGCAATGGAAGCGCATAGTCAGCTATTCGGCGGTCAACGAAGCGGGCCCAGCCAGACAAAGGCCCCTTCGCTCCGATCCAGGGAAGGTGAGAATCTTCCACCTTCAAACACTCAATCGCGACATGCGAGAACGGTTGGCCATGGTAAAGATCTTCCTTCCAGACGGAACTGCTGCAGCGAGCCGGAAGCGCTGGCGTCTGCTGGGCGGGCTCAAGCGCGCAGACTATGCGTCGTCCGATCCCCGGCCCCCCGAAAGCGGCGAACATCATGAAGAGGCGCTGGTGATCCGGCACATGAAAGACGTGACGATCCCTCGCCCTGGCTACCCGGCTTCCCGGCGGCGCAAGCTGAACCCCGACCAGAAAGCCCTGGCATCATGGGAGAACGAAGGAGGCGCAGTCCGCATGGAAAACCGCCCTTCGTTAAAGCGATAAGTCCGGTCGACGGCCGGACAGGCTTTAGCTAACGCAATTTCAGGATGGTTTCGACGCTGAGCCGGCGAGCGATCCAGGCCCAAAAGGGCCGAAACCTCCTCAGAATTTGAGGCCGGTTATAGGGCTCGCCACGCAATACGTCCGCGAGCCTCTATACCTGCTCAGTCCGCCAAAACGCGTTAAGCGCGTGAAATAATCATGGATGGAAGCAAGAGTCGCGTGAAAAGTGTGTGACACGGCACACTGCGCAATATCGTTTCCATAGAGCGCTCTTTTCGCCGGCCCATGGGCGTGCTTGTCCGATCGATGCCCACCGGTCTATCCGGCCTGCAGCACCTCCCCGTCATAGCTCCTGTTTGCTGCATTCTGCACCAGTGCGATCGCAACAGGCGGGAAGAGGAAGCTCCAGAAGGCGAGCCAGGCGATGGAGATCAGGCGCCTCTTTCCGCTCTCGCCGCCGCGATCATTGAGGAGATCGCCAAGCGTCATGAGCAGAACCGGCAGACCGAGCGGCACGAAAACTGCGATCAGCATCGCGGCAAACGGTGTGAGCAGGCGCTGCGAGGGTGCTACCCCCGCAAGCTCTCCATGGATGCGATAGCACCACCAGGCGAGATAGATGAGCGCCGCGATCGCAATGACGAGCACCGCGAGCGCCAGAAGCTGGGTGAACTCGAAAGTGCCGCCCGCCTCGATATCCCCGCCCTGCAGGCCATAGATCCCGAGACTGAGGAGGAAGATCAGCACCATTGGCACAACGAGGATCACGGCAACCATGAGCGGCGATCGCTTTTGCGGCGCAATCGGCCTGTGGCGCTGACGCGGCGCGTCATCGAAGGCGAGAGGCTGCGCCGGCAGAAGCAGGAGGACGGCAACCACCAGGCAGGCGAGAAAACCGAGGGTCAGGGGCACCCCGCCCTGACCGGCCTGATAGAGCCAGGAGGCGACGACGGGCGCGAGACCCGAGGTTAGAATCGTGGTCGACATCAGTGTCAGCGCGCAGCCGAAATCAATCCTGCCGGACCGCCCGCCGACCAGGAAGATCGCGATCGCCAGCGGGAAAACCGCCCGCGCCGTGCCGAACAACAGCCCGAAGACAAACAGGAACGCGGGCGAAGCCCAGAGCGCCGGCGCCGGGATGACTGCAATGGCGACAAGGGCGCAGGCGACAAGCGGCGCGATCAGCGCCGGCCGGCCATGGCGGGTGGCGACGACGAAGGCCAGGAAGGCACCGATGACCCAGCCGGCATTGGAGCCGAGGTAGAAGATCCCGACCGTCTGAAAGCTGCTTCCGGCTTCGCGCGAAATCAGCGGAAAGACCGTGGCAAGCCCCTGCCCGCCAAAGGCCAGAAGCAGCGAGGCGAAAAACAGGGCCCAGTAGCGATAGGTGCTGAGGAAATCGGCCAGCGTCCATTCGGCCCTGCCGGCAGGCTGAGAGATATCGTCCGTCAAAGAAACGCCCCCATTCGAAAATCATCGCTCCTCGCCTCAATGGCGAACCGGCAGAAATAACGGCCATGGCGCAGATAGAAGAGTGTCGGCGATTTTCGAGAGGCTTGGAGGCCATTCAATCGCGGGCTTTTCATTCGCGCCCCAACGACCGGCGAAAACGTGGCATGTGTGACTGCGGCATCCGGCTTGTATAAGCCCTCAAAAAGCGGTTAGCTGCGACAGTTGGGTACGCTCATTCCTGCACAACCACACAAGTTTGAGATGAAACCTGTGCCGAACGCGCCCGCATTTCGAGGAAAGTCTCGTGCGCTGGTCCAAACCCTTAAGGCTGCATCTCGGCGTCCTGGTCGTCGCATCGCTGCTGTTCACGTCGATGCCGATCATCTGGCTGGCCTTCAGCCGTGGAAGCGATGCTGCCGTGAGCGCCGGCGTGCAGCAGATGCGCGAGATGAGCGTGCGGCTGATCGAGGGATATCGCAACACGCTGCAGGGAGGAACGGAGGCGGTGGCGCTCGCTTCTACCCTGCCGCTGCTCGCCTCTCCGCCGCCTCAGGATATCAAGGCAAAGCAGGAATTCTTTCTGGAGATTCTGCGAAACGTCCCCAATGCGACGAGCATCTACACCGGCTATCCTGACGGCTCCTATCTGCAGGTCATCAACACCCAAAGGCGCGATATCTCCCGGACGCTTGCAGCGCCTGACGGCACGGCTTTCGCGATCCGGACGATCGCTGGCAGACAGAGCGCCAATGTCATCTCGACGCTGCAGTTTCTCGATATAGAGGCAAGGCCGATCGGCGAGCGGCAGGTCGAATACGCATCCTTCGATCCGCGCCAGCGCCCCTGGTATCAGGCCGTCGTTCAGGATGGCGCAACGGTTTCCGTCGGCCCCTATATCGCCGGAACGCTTGGTGTGCCGACGCTGACGATCGCAGCACCCATGCGGGACAACGGCCAGGTGGTCGTCGGCATCAACATTCACCTGCAGACCATCAGCCGCCTGCTGGATGCGCGCGAGATTTCCCCGCGGGCGCGCGCCTACATCATCGATGCCGGCGATGATCTCATCGCCCATTCCGACCCTGATATCATGAACCGGATCATCGCTATATGGTCGCGAACATCAGGTTCGCTTGTTGCGACGGCAAACAGTTTCGACTCGAGCCTCGAAACCGTGGCAAGGCTCAGGCGCGATCCCGCCTTTGCCAATGGCGGCCTGGCGCGCGTCGAGCTCGATGGCGAAAGCCAGCTCGTGCAGATCGCGCCCGTCAGCGTCTCCGGCCTGTTTGAGGGAAGTGCCGCCGCAATCATCGTGCCGATGGAGGATCTGGTGGCGGAGGCCCACCGGCTGCTGCTGCACAATCTCCTGATTGCCGGAGCCCTCCTGGCAGCCGGTGTCGCGGCATCGGTGCTGCTGTCGCGCATGGTCAGCCGCTCTCTCAACCGGCTGGCCGACGAGGCGCGCAGGATCGGCGATCTCGATGTCGGCGAGAAAGCCGTATCGCATTCCTGGATAACGGAGATCAACACGCTGGCGACTGCGCTTGCGGCGAGCCGCCACGCCATCGGCCAGTTTGCCCTCTATGTGCCGCGCGAAGTCGTCCGGCGGATTGTCAGCCCGGAGGGGCGAACGGTCGTCAAGGCGACGCGGCAGGATGTGACCGTGCTCTTCACCGATATCAGGGATTTCACCGCCATATCCGAGCAGCATTCGCCCGAAGACGTGGTCGATACGCTCTCGGCCTATTTCGAACTCCTGAACACCATCGCCGAGCGCAATGGCGGCACGGTCGTGCAATATCTCGGCGACTCCATCTTCGTCATGTGGAACGCCCCCGTGCAGGACGACAGGCATGCCGAAAACGGCTGCCGATGCGCGCTCGCCATGAAAGCGGCGGTCGACGGCCTGAACGAGGAGAACACCAGAAACGGCCACCCCGCCCTGTTCACGCGCTTCGGCTTGCACACCGGCCCGGCCGTCGTCGGCAGTTTCGGCGCCATCTCGCGCCAGCAATACACGGCCATGGGTGATACGATCAATGTCGCCTCGCGGCTGGAAGGGTTGAACAAGGATTTTGGTACGTCGATCCTGGTGAGTGCGGCCATTCACGACGCGGTTGGCGACGGGTTTGAGTTTCGGCCGCTCGGGCTGGTGCAGGTGAAGGGGCGTGCTGAGAAGGTGGATTTGTGGGAGCTGGTTGGGGAGAGTGGCGACGCCCGGTAGCAAATGCCGCCATCATTGCGCTACTAGAAATTGAGCGGCAATTTTGCTACAAAGGATAGGCTTGGAAGCTTTTCAATACGCGCTTGAATAATCAACGCAGAATTCCGTTCTTCGGTGGGCGGAATGTTCGTTTGGAGGCGTCGATGGCTTTCACACCTTCAACAGCGTCCATGGTGTCTTTCGCCGTCATATCGGTCAGCATTTGCGCACAGAGCGATGCCCATCAATCCGGCAGCGGTTGGGCATACCCGCCCTCGTGCTGCAAAGGCAAAGATTTCGGTGGAGACTGCGAGGCTATACCTCGATCCCGGGTGAGGAAGGGTCCCGGAGCGTTCTCCGTTATCCTTCACCCGGGAGACCATCACCTGGTGACGAGAAACCAGTCGTTCCTGATCCCTTATGGAAATGAGTCACCATCCGGAGACGGCGATTTTCACATCTGCCTTCAACCGACGGACGAACCCAATGAGGCGGATGGGATAGGACGAGGCGGACGCTACCATATTAACTGTTTCTTTGCGCCTCCTGACGGCGTTTGATCGCCAACGGGCTTTGGTGGCAGTTGCTGCCCCATATCGGAAAGCCGCTGACCGTCGATCAGGCGGGACGGAACACTCGACCGGATGATCCTGCCGCGTGACGACCAGCCGGTAACCTGAATCGCCAATGCCGATAAAATCGCAATCGAGCGCGATAAAGATATTGACCTTCCAGCAGGGGGAAGCCTTAGACGCACATCCGAACAGCCTCTCAAAGGTCGCGAATCATTGGAAGGTCTGTCGAGGATATTGAAGCGGAGCTGCCTTGATCGCAGCTCCGGGGTTATGGGCAAAATGTATCTGAACGCACTGGGCAGACTGCTCCTTTTCGTGCGGCTGGTGATCATCGTATCGCTGGCAGGATACTCGCTGTCCAACGCGAATGCCGCCATGCACGGTTCGGCTTTCCCCGACGTGCAGGCGCCGGCGATATTGGCTGGCGCGCATGACCACCATGCCATGTCAGGCGACGATCATGCCGCTTCGAGCGAAGACGTCACGGTCCAGGGTGTTGCCGACCGGCATGATCACGGCTCGTCCGCGAGCGATGACGAGCAACTTTCCAAGCAGCAATGCTGCAAGGATTTTTGTGGCGGCTTCGGCATCGTCTGCGAATCTCACGAGGTCGGCGGACCCGTCATCTCTTCAATCCGCCAGTTCGTCGACGATCAGAGCATTCTGGGCGAAGTGCCGCCTCTTCATCGTCCGCCCAAGATCTGAATAGCTGTCGTCCCCGCCTCTGCGGGTCCGAAGGCATGCCGTGGTGAACCGCGCCTGCCCGTGAGACTCTACTATTCGGATTTTTAAGATGAAACCTTCCATATTGGTGGTGGGGCTGCCGCTTATTGCGGGCGGCTGCGCATCAACTCTTCCTCCCGATGTCATTGCACCTGTGGATGTCGAGCAGACCTATTCCGTTCGGCCGCTCCAGTATCGTTCGCCCATCTCGGGATTTGTTGCCCGCCAGCCGGTCGATCCCAAGCCCTGGCGACAACAGAACGAGCAGCAGTCTCCGCAAAAGGGAGACGCTTCATGACCGTCGTCAGAACGCTACTCGCCCTCACCGCCTTGCCCCTCGTCCTCGGAGGCTGCGTGAGCAGTACCGAATATGCGGCGAAAGAGGCCGGTTTCGCAGCAGTTTCCGCCAAGGTCGGCGGGGTTGCCTCCAAACAGACCGTCTGGGTTCAAAACCGGCAGGAAGCCGAAGTGGCCTCCGCCAAGGTGAAGGCGCTCCTTGCCCGCAGAAAGACGCTGGACGCGGAAACGGCAGTGCAGATCGCCCTCATCAACAACAAGGGCCTGCAGGCCGCCTATGCCGATCTTGGCGAAAGTGCTGCCGACGCATGGCAGTCGACGATGCTGCTGAACCCGACGGTCTCCGTCGGCTTCTCCGGTATCGGGACGCCGGAACTGGAAGCGTTCCGAACGATCGAGGGCGCGATCACCACCAACCTCCTGGCGCTGATGACCAGGAAGCGCGATATCGAGATTGCCGATACGCGTTTCCGCCAGGCTCAGCTGAACGCCGCGGTGCGCACGCTACAGCTTGCAGCCGACACCCGCCGCGCCTGGATCAACGCGGTCGCCGCATGGGAGAATGTGGCGCAACTCCAGCGCGCAGAGGCGGCCGCCGATGCCGCCTCCGAGCTTGCCGAAAAGCTTGGCGAGACGGGGGCGATGGCCAAGGGGGCGCAGGCCCGCGAGCATGTGTTCGCAGCCGAACTCACCGGTGAAACCGCCAAGGCCCGCCTGGCCGCCCGCCTGGCGAAGGAAGAGCTGACAAGGCAGATGGGCCTGTGGGGCTCGGATGCCGAATTCCAGGTGCCGAACAGCCTGCCGCCCCTGCCCAAGGCACTCATGAAACGCGATACGATCGAGGCGGAAGCGCTCGGCAACCGCATCGATCTTCAGGTCGCCAGGCTCGAACTGGAAGCCACCGCGCGTTCATACGGCCTCACCGAAGCGACCCGCTACGTCACCGATCTCGAAATCCTTGCCGGAGCCGAGTCCGAGAGGGAGGTCGGGGAAGATGGCGACAAGAAGTGGGAGACGACGGCGGTCGGAGAGCTGGAATTCGCGATCCCGATCTTCGACACCGGCAAGGCCCGCATGCGCAAGGCCGAGCTTGGCTACATGCGTGCGGCCAATCAGCTGGCGGAGAAGGCCGTGAACGTCCGCTCGGAAGCGAGATCGGCCTACGAGGCCTATCGGTCGAACTACGACATCGCCCGCCATTACCGCAACAGCGTCGTCCCGCTCCGCACCAAGGTCGAGGAGGAATCCCTCCTCACCTACAACGGGATGATCACCAACACCTTCGAGCTGCTCACCGACACGCGGGACAAGATCAACTCCATCCTGCTCTCCGTCAACGCCAAGCGAGACTTCTGGCTCGCGGACGCCAACCTCGCGCCCGCCGTCTATGGCGGCGGCACGTCTGCTGCATCGGCCGGAACCGAGGCCGCTTCACCGTCCGAGAGCGGCGGCGGTCATTGAGAAAGGATTTTCACATGTTCAATAGAAGACAACTCTTCGGTGCCGGCGCTGCCCTGATGGCGGCCGGGGCCTGGACGAAGACATCCGCAATGGGCCTGCCGGACGCTCCGGCCATGGGCTCGGCCGACATGCAGCCGCCGCTGCATCCGACCTCCGGGCCGGACTACCAGCCGGTCGTGACGCTGAACGGCTGGACGCTTCCGCACCGGATGAACAATGGCGTCAAGGAATTCCACCTCGTCGCCGAGCCGGTGGAGCGCGAGATGGCGGACGGCATGACCGCTTACCTCTGGGGCTATAACGGGCAGTCGCCGGGGCCGACGATCGAGGCTGTCGAAGGCGACCGCGTTCGCATCTTCGTCACCAACAAGCTGCCGGAACATACGACCATCCACTGGCACGGCATGATCCTGCCCTCCGGCATGGACGGCGTGGGCGGCCTGACGCAGCCTCATATCCCCGTCGGCAAGACCTTCGTCTACGAGTTCGACCTCGTGAAGTCAGGCACCTTCATGTACCACCCGCATTCCGACGAGATGGTCCAGATGGCGATGGGCATGATGGGCTTCTTCGTCATTCATCCCAAAGACCCGACGTTCATGCGCGTCGACCGCGACTTCGTCTTCCTGCTCAACGCCTATGACATCGATCCCGGCTCATACGTGCCGCGTGTCATGGAAATGACCGACTTCAACATGTGGTGCTGGAACAGCCGGGTCTTTCCGGGCATCAGCCCGCTGGTGGTCTCGAAGAACGATCGTGTCCGGGTGCGGGTCGGCAACCTCACCATGACCAACCATCCGGTCCATATGCATGGCTACGACTTCGAAGTCACCTGCACGGACGGCGGATGGGTGCGGCCGGAAGCACGCTGGCCGGAGGTGAGCATCGACATTCCCGTCGGCGCGATGCGGGCCTACGAGTTCGACGCCAAGTATCTCGGCGACTGGGCGATCCACTGCCACAAGTCGCACCACACGATGAACGCGATGGGGCACGACATCCCGACCTTCATCGGTGCGGACAAGTCGAAACTCGCCGAAAAAATCCGCAAGCTTCAACCGGATTACATGCCGATGGGAACCAAAGGCATGGCCGATATGGGCGAAATGGAAATGCCCATTCCCGAGAACACCGTCCCCATGATGACCGGCTGGGGTCCGCACGGCCCCATCGAAATGGGCGGCATGTTCTCCGTCGTGAAAGTCCGCGAGGGTATCTCGGCGGACGATTACGCCGATCCGGGCTGGTACGAAAACCCGCCCGGCACCCAGGCCTGGGAGTGGACCGGCGAACTGCCGGACGCGACCAAGGCCAAAGACGCAAACACCACCATCACGCCGAAGCCGATGCAACACGGCTGACGCAAATCCCCAGCAACCAAAGGACCTGAAATGAAAATTTATACTCTCGCACTGGCTCTTGCGGCCATCGCCGGCCCAGCGCTCGCCTCCGGCAACCACGCCGGCGGGCACGGCGAAAAAATGGCGGTCGGCGAGCCCGGCGACAAGTCGAAGGTCACCCAGACCATTCGCGTCAGCATGAAGGAAACCGAGGACGGTAAGATGCTGTTCCAGCCCGCCGTGATCAAGGTTCGCAAGGACCAGACGGTCAAGATCTCCATCAAGAATGCGGGGCAAAGCGACCACGAATTCGTGCTCGACAAGGAAGACAAGATCCTGGAGCACAAGAAGGTCATGGAGAAATTCCCCGAGATGGAACATGCCGATGCGAACTCGCTCCGCCTGACGGCCGGCCAGTCCGGCGAGATCGTCTGGAAGTTCACCACCGGCGGCGAATTCAAGTTCGCCTGCCTGATCCCCGGCCACTACGAGGCCGGCATGCACGGCGACGTCAGCGTCGCTGCCGAATGAGACATCCCAAGAGGAGACCGAAAATGAAGACTGCAATCAAGATCACCCTCGCCTTCATGCTGTCCGTCGGCGCCGCTACAGGCGCAATCGCACAGGAATACACCAAGGGCGTCGTCGATAAGGTCGACACCAAGGCGCAGAAGGTCACGATCAAGCACGAAGACCTGAAGAACCTCGACATGCCCGCCATGACCATGGTGTTCCGCGTCAAGGATGCCGCGATTATCGAGAAACTGAAGGCAGGCCAGAAGATCGAGTTCGTCGCCGACCGCGTCGACGGCAAGCTGACCGTGATTGAGGTCAAGTAGCCGGATCAGGCCCGGGTCCGTCGCGGACCCGGGCCGTTCCCATTCCGTCTCTGCGGTGCATGGATCAAGGAATTGGGGCGTCCTTTGCGCGTCCGACTAGACGCAAGGATACTCCGAAGATTGCGGCAACGGCTGATATGGCGGCAGACTCGGCGCGCTCTTGACGGCCTAACGCGGAGTTTTACGCTTATTTTTCGTCACGGCGCGCCACGCTTTGAAATCATTCATGACAAGCCTGAAACCTTCTTCCAGGGCACATGCAACAAGCATGTTCCATTTGCCATAATAGACAGGCTGTTCAAGCGGCAACTTTTTATCAATCCCGGCCTTCGAGCCGTCTTTGTCTTGATCGGATGCCGACTTATCCATCCCGGCGGCCCTTCACTGCCACCATTTGGCTTTTTCAAGCGTGACCTTGCGCAGCACATTGTGGCTGTCGCGAACCCGGATCTCGATGACCTTGTCTTTGTTTCCTTTTTTCACCTCCTCGCAAACTGCAAACAACGCCGAAAGTAACGGCTCGCCAACAGGAGTCGACATTCCAAGAGTGGTTGCAGCTTTCATTGCCGACTCTGGCGTCATCTTGAAGCCGCATGCCGATTTCGTCATTCCATGAAAGTAGATTGCCGCGGCGGCTGTGCGATCGCCAGCTTGAACGTAACCCGTAGCAGCAAAAACAAGCGCAAAAGCACAAAAAATACGTAGCTTCATTACAGTATCCCTCCAGTATAATCTCTGGCGCAATAAGCTGGCGAACCCCACACTCTCCGCCGTCAAACAAGCTTCCTCGTCTCTGTCCGCGTATGCTCGTGATACTTGTTCTCACGCGCCTTTCCGAAAAGCTTCAGGCTCTCCAGATGCTCGCGCTGGGCGCGGTAGAAATCATTGAGGAAAGTGAGCTCCTGGCCGGGCTTCACGGGCTCCTCATACCGGATCCTTCTGGTAATGGTGCGGACGATCTTGACGATCTCTTCGGTGTTCGGCTTCTTCGTCGTGTCGCGAAGCACGTCCTCCAGCGTCTGCAGCTCGTATTTGCCGTAGATATCGAGATGCTCGGGCAGGAATTCGAATGCCGGCTGCGATGATTGAGCGGCAGGGGCGGTGAGCGCAAGGTCCGAGAGCAGCACAGAGCGCGGATTGTCGACCACGAGCGTGCCGGCGATCATGTCGCCGATGCGTTGCCGGCGGCGATTGGCGAGCGGAACGATCACCACCGCCAGCAGCCAGAGGACCGTCAGCCACGCTTCCAGCGCCGACTGCGAGCCTATCGTGAAGAGAAGGCCCACGGGAGTGAAGATTTCCACCTCTTTCATCAGGTTGCGTGCGGTCACCTGATGTGGGGTCAGGCGCCGTCCATCGACGTTGATGACGCGGATACCAGTGATCCTTTTTCCGAGCGTGCGCCCGTTCCAGATGAGCTCCGAGAGAACGTAATAGGGGGTGCGCAGCAGGAACCCCAGGAGGATGATCAGGATCGTCGTCGCGTTCGTCGGCAAGCCCCCCGTGAAGACGATGGCAAGCGCGCAGACGAGGATGACGAGCGCGGTGAGGATGATATCGAGGATCTGCGCGCCGAGACGGCTTCCGAGCGAGGCAATGGCGAGCGCGATCGGAACACCCTCCGGAGGGATGAACTGCTGGATGCGCTCGCCATTCTTGCCATCGCTCACGGACTGGTTTGACTGTTTCGGCTCTCTCATTGCGCAGTTCCACGCGAAGCTTTGCTCTCGCGCCCTCCAAGCAGCAGCCAGCCGACCCAGAAGACACCCATGCCCCAGCCGATGGTGAGCCGCCAGATCGGGTCCTGTACCAGCTGGCGCAGGAACCCTTCGATGAAGGCAGCCACGACGAGCATGAGGGCCGCAAGGATCGCGAGCTTGACCGCATCATGCGCTTGGTGGCGCAAGGCATCTCCGCGCGTTCGCGCGCCGGGAAGAAGCACGGCAAGCCCGAGCCCTGCCCCGCCGGCGCAGGCGATGGAAATGGCCGCAAGCTCTGTGACGCCATGAATGGAAAGCCAGGCAAAGACGTCGTAGCCCAGCCCCTTCTGTCGGAACATCGCGAAGAACGCACCGAGGATCAGGCCATTGTAGAAGGTCAGGATGAAGCTCGGCACCGACATGAAGACGCCGAGTGCAAAGATCAGCACGGCAATGCCAGTATTGTGGGAGAAGAGAAATGCCGAAAAGGCGGCGAGCCCGTCGCCCTCATGCCGCTCATTGCCATAGATCGTCGAGCGCAGATAATCGGCGGAAGCATCCGGCGTGCGCAGATCGGCCATTCCGGGCGGCACGAACGTGTAGAACCAGCTCGGATCGCTGCTGCAGAGCCTGTATCCGGCAAAAGCGCCGAGAACGAGCGCCAGAAAGCCGATGAACAGAGGCAGGGCCGAGCGGCGCACCGCCTGCGGAATGCCGCGCAACAGCAGGCGGGACATCAACCCGCCAAGGCTTTCCTGCGGCGCATAGACGACGAGATAGGCCCGGGCGCAGAGGCTTTCCAGATAGGCGACCAGCGCCCGATCGAGGGAAATATCGCGCGCGACGCTGAGCGAATTCATCGCCTGCCGGTAGCCGGCGGCGAGATTGCGCACCTCGTCATAGGTGAGCGCTGCCGCACCGCCCTTTTCGGCCCGCGTCACCAGTCCGTCCAGCTGGCGCCAGTGCGCCTCGCGTTCCAAGCGGAAGCGGGCCGAGCGCAGGAGATCGTTGGACCCGCCGGCATGGAGCGTCGCGCCACTATCAATCCTGGGGTCGATGCGCAGATCCGTCATATCATCTCGCGGGATTTGATTTCGATGTAGCGGGCAATGAGATCGGAGGTCAGCGCCTCAGGCGTGCTGTCGAGGCAGAGTACGCCGAGACGGGCGAGCTTTTCCATCACGGCGCGCCGCTCCTGCACGATCTGCCGCGCCGCGACCGAGTGGGCGATGGCATCGAGCGTCGTCTCTTCCGGCTCCATCAGCTTTGCCAGCATCGGATCGCGCAGAGCGACGTAAACGATGAAATGATGCCGCGCGAGCACCTGTATATTTTCGATCATTAGCTCCGCCGTGATACTGTCGACGAAATCGGAGAATATCACGATCAGCGAGCGCCGCTTGAGACGGCCGGAAAGATGCGTCAGACCCAGCGTATGGTTGGTCTCCTGGGTCTCGTAGTTGAGATCGGCGCAGACCGTCTGCAGGCGCGCAAAGGCACTACGCCCCGGCAAAGCAGGCTGGAAGAGGCGCGGCCGGCTGTCAAAACTGTAGAAACCGACGAGATCACCCGCGAGCCCTCCTGCCCAGCACATGGCGAGCGCCGCATTGATGGCGCGATCGAGCTTGGTGAAGCCGCCGAGCTGTTCGGCCATCAGCCGCCCGGAATCGACGCAGAGAATGATCTGGTGGTTTCGCTCCGCCCGCATCTCGCGCACCACGAGATTGCGCATGCGCGCCGAGCGCTTCCAGTCGATGCTGCGCGGATCCATGCCGGCGGCAAATTCCCGCAGCTGATGGAATTCCGATCCCTCGCCGCGCAGCCGCAAATCCTTCTGGCCGGCTTCCAGCGGCAGGATCTGCGTCTTGATCGCTCCTGACAGCACCGGCGAGATATCGGGAACAACGGCGATCTCGCGCGCCACCGGCAGGCGCACGATCCTGTCGATCAGACTGAGGCGCGACGGCCATTTCAGCCAGAGCTCACGGACCGAAAACTGGCCGCGCCGCGTCAGCTGCAGATCGAAGGATGCCTTCACCGGCCCGGAAGCGGCACGCTCCATCCGACGCTCGCCGATGACAAGCTCCGGCGCGGTATCAAGCCGGATATCGATCCCCTCGGGCAGCTTGCCCTTCTGCTTGTTGATGACAACAGTGAAAGGGGCCGCGTGGCCGACAAAACCCTGCGGCGGCAGATCGACATCGACAGCCATCCGGCCCGACAGCGCCGAGAAGACGAGATCGCCCGCCGTGACGACCGCCAGCACCACCCACAGGAAGACGAGTAGCATGCTCATGTCGCGCCACCACACGCTGACGATGGCCGTCAGCGCCGCCATGGCAAGAACAAGCGCGATCAGGAGCGAGGACGGCCGCATTTACCGGGGCGCATCCACGCGGTTCCTGAGGCTGCGCAGCACATCGTCAGGCGTGCGGCCGTCGATCTCTGCCGAAGGCGACAGCACGATACGGTGGCGCAAAGCCGGCGTCAGCAGCGCCTGCACATCGTCAGGCAACCCGTAATCCCGCCCCTCGAAGGCAGCCCGCACGCGCACGGCCGCGGCCAACGCATCGGCCGCACGGGTCGATGCGCCGTAGAGAATATCGGCATCGGAGCGCGTGGCGCGCACGAGATCGACGATATAGGTCAGGATCGTCTTGTCCAAATGGATCGCATCGATCAGCGCGCGGCCCTCGGCAAGCGCCTCGCTGGTGACGAGCGGACGGATGCCGGCATTGCGGATATCCGATTTCAGCGCCTGATCCGCATGCCTGGAAAGGATTGCGATTTCCGTATCGCGATCGGGAAAATCGACGATGAGCTTGAACAGGAAGCGATCGAGCTGCGCCTCGGGCAGCGGATAGGTGCCCTGCTGCTCGATCGGGTTCTGTGTGGCAAGCACGAAGAAATCCGGCCCGAGCGAATAATCGACCCCGTCAAGCGTCACCATCCGCTCGTTCATCGCCTGCAGCAGTGCAGATTGCGTTTTCGGCGGCGCGCGGTTGATCTCGTCGGCCAGAAGAATGTCGGTAAAGACCGGCCCCTTGGTGAGATGAAACTGGTTGGTCTGGAAGTTGAAGAGATTGACGCCGAGCACATCGCCGGGCATCAGGTCCGGCGTGAACTGGATGCGCCGGTAATCGAGCGCCATGGCGGCCGAAACCGAGCGGGCAAGCAGCGTCTTTGCCGTGCCGGGCGGTCCCTCGACAAGGCAGTGCCCACCCGAGAATATCGAGATCAGGACGAGATCGATGATCGCATCCTGTCCCTGCACCGCCTTGCCGATCTCACCGCGTACCGCGGCAATGAGATTGCGAAATTCACCCAGATCCAAAGTCGATGCTCCCTAGCGATTTCCTGAATGTCTCGAGATTGCGGTGCAGATCCGCCCGTTTCATCAAATGTCCACGATCAATCAGCGCCTG
This sequence comes from Rhizobium sp. 1399, assembly GCF_031455475.1. Classification (NCBI taxonomy): domain Bacteria; kingdom Pseudomonadati; phylum Pseudomonadota; class Alphaproteobacteria; order Hyphomicrobiales; family Rhizobiaceae; genus Rhizobium; species Rhizobium sp. 1399. The sequence continues at coordinate 145,376 of NZ_JAVDSU010000009.1, forward strand.
AGCTGACGAATGCAACGCCTGCGCCGCCGCATGATCGCGGCGCGCCAGGCGTTTGAACAGCCGATCTATGCCCGCCTCGTTTCCGGCTCCGGGGCCGAAGAGCAACTGCGCCTTGTCCGCAAGCAGATGGAGCACGAACTGCGACACCATCCGCCCGTCATTGCCCGACAGGCGAATCAGCCGGGCGGTTGCTTCGATCGCCGCAGACTTAGACAGCTCAATATTTCCGGACGCATCCTTGAGCGGCGGCCCGAAACGCCAGAACCCGCGCCAGAAGCAGATCGCCATGACGATGAACAGGGTTCCCCAGATGACAGAGAGCGGATAGGCAAAGAAGCGCTTGAGATCGGCGCCGGAGCGCTCGTAGGTGCGCCCCTCGTCCACGGGTTTCGTGTCATCCAGCGGCGCCCCTGATGTGTCGATATAGACCGGGCGCGTCTCGCCGGCGCCACGCAAATGCTCGAAGAGAGCCACGGCAAAGCTGGCGTTGTCTGCGAGAGCCAGCCCGTGATTGGTCACGAGATCAGGATCCGACAGCAGATAGACGTCGGGATTATCATCGCAATGAACGAGCAACGCGCCCGACGGCATGCCGACGACCTCCTGGCAATCGTCCGACAGGCTTCCCCGATCGAAGGTCTGCGCCTGGTACAAGGCGATCCTCATGGACTGGAACTGTTTCAGAGCGACTTGCGCCTCTTCGAATTCTGGCCCATTGCGCGAGAGGTGCTTGCTGGAAAGTTCCACCCCATTGAGTTTGTCCTGTATGGCGGAGAGATCCAGCAGGTCCGACTGGCCGGCAATGCCATCCCTCAACACGCTGCCCCGCCATTTCGGCATGACGATCAGCGTCGGAAGCTCGTGGTTGATCGCTTCGTAGGCCCAGTCTTCCGGAGACACCTCAGCCGTTTTCTCGTCTCCCGCAGGTGCGGCAATCGCGCCCTCTGATATCGGCAGAAAAAGCATGCGCATGGAGATTTCTGAGCGCGCCCTGACGAAATGCGGATCGGAGCGGATAACGGGAATACCCTTGGCTTCCAGCCAGACCTGCAGCCCCCTGCTGCCGAGCGGCGAGTGATCGAAATCATTGTCCCGCGGCAACCCGAAGAGCGCCAGTGCCGCAAGCCCGACCAAAACCAGCAGGATCACAACCGGACCGGCATTACGCATGGCTGAGCCTGCCTATCGACAGCAAGGCCCGCGCGGAGACCAGAAGCGTATCGAAGTGTCCTTCCTGCAGTGGGCGACCGCCATAATGAACGAGCTCCGCCTCGGAGAGCAGATATTCCAGCCGCTCGCGGTCGGGCATGGTGTCCGGCAGACGGGCAAAAACCGCCCGTTCCGTATCCGAGCGGAAAAGCCGTGTTCCCGTCACATCGGCTGCATGCAGCAAGCAGTGCCGGAGCAAGAGCACAAGCGCCTGCCGGCGATCGGCCATGGCGGCAATACGCTGCAGGACATCATTGGGCCGCTCCTCGCCCGCGACATCCGATGTGCGCCAGCTCTCCGGCGCCTCCCCCTGCCGCGTCTTCACGTCACGCGGCGCAGATGAGAGCAGCACGCCGCCATTGCCGAAAAACATTGCAAGCCCGATGATGACGACAAGGGCGACAAGCACCAGCGCGACGGCCACGGAACCACCGATGGCGGGCTCCTGCGTGGAAAACGAACGATTGTCGCGCGAAAGCGTCGCATCCGGCACAGGCTTGGGCTTTTCGGAACCATCACCATAGGTGAGCTTGCAACGCACGCCATTCAGCGCGCATTGCGTGGCATATTCGCTACCGACAGAGTTGAAAGGCCGGTCGCCCTTCCCGCCCTGCTGACTACCGCTGTCCTGCGCCAGCGCAGGGGAAAATTGGGCCGAGGCGGCCAGCGATAGAGCCACCAGCAGGCCGGCGTGACGAATGGTCGTGCGGCTCAGGCAAAAACCTCCGCTCTCATCTCGGGGCGTAGCGGATCCGGGCCATATTCGTTCGGCCCCTCCTTGCCCGGAAGCAAACAGATTGCGATGACAGCAAGGCCCGCAAAGAATGTCCCAATCCCAGGAGTGCACCCGCCCTCAGGCGAAGACCTCGGCTCTGGCTTCTGGACGAAGCGGATCAGCACCATACTTGTTCGGACCTTCCGTGCCCTTGAACGACGAAACAGCAATAATTCCGCCGATGACGCCTCGACCAAAAAGGGGAATGAAGCTTAAGATCAACGCCGCGAGATACCACCAACCGGATGTGTTGCGATCATGGAAACAGCGAATCTGAAGGGCCGTGTGTGGCAAGAATGTTGCAAGAATAAACAATCCCATGACGACGACCACAACATAAGAGATTGACAGGGATTCGTCAGGTCCACGCGCCGCATCGGAGACCGCAACGAACAGTGCAAAAAGCACAATCAGTACCGCCCAGAAGAACAGCTGAAACCACCAATATTCCGAGCGGGAGGCCCGGCCGGAAAAGGTGGCATATTTCTCTCTCAGAACGGTCCTAACAGCTTCTTTAAACCCCATTAAACTCCCCCATTTCCACATACTGCAAACGCGCCCGTGACTTGCCACCCTACTGGCACGAAAGCCGTTCCGGATGAAAAGAGCTACAACTCAAACACGGAGATTGCAACGATGCAGTTGTATCCGCTAGCCTTTTCAAGGAAATGACGATCCTGCGTTGATTTTTTGTCGCGCCGACGTCCAGCCCCTGAATGCCGTCCAGATCGCAGCCATCGAACAGACAATCCAGGCACAACTCCGTCAGTCATACGCCAGTCAGTAATAAACCCGCTTTTGATAGAGGACGCGCGAGCCAGGACCAAATTTGTTCGGACCCACGATACCGCTAGACGCGCCGACGGGGCCGTTGCGGAAACAACGCCCCCCGGCAAGCCTATCTTATAATGGCGCGCCCTAGGCGAAGACCTCGGCCCTGACTTCAGGGCGCAGCGGATCCGGGCCGAACTTGTTCGGGCCGACAGTGCCCGGAAGCACGCTGATCACGAAAATGGCGATGCTCGCAATCAAACCGACATAGGGAACCAGCCCCAGGATCACCAACGCGAGATACCACCAGCCGGAAATGTTGCGATCATGGAAGCGGCGAACCTGAACGGCCAATGCCGGCAGAATAGTTGCAAGCACAAACAGTCCAGCGATGACCATGACACCAATGGCGAGCGACGAAAATCCGTTCTCACCACCGGCAGCGGCCGCAATCCCGACGGCCACGATCCCAAAGGCGAACAGCACCAGGCAATAAAACAGATAATACCACCAATATTCCGACCGGGAGGCCCGGCCGGAAAAGGTTGCATATTTCTGCTTCAGGACGGTCCGAACAGCTTCACTAAACCCCATTGAAATGCCCCCATTTCAGCTTGCCACGAGCACGGTGACGACTCACCATCGCCTTGGAACGACAGTCGTTACGAATGGGAAAGTGCTACAATTCAAACGCAGAAATTGCAATAAGTCAGGTGCGTCGGGCGCACGATTTGAAAAAGTAACGATTGCACGTTGAGTTTTCTCATCAGCGCGCCCCGCGTCAGGCATTCAATCCCTTAGCCGCCGAGGGCGACCGCGATTGCGACCAGAAACAATCCAAGGCAGGTCATCGCCATACCTGCATAAAACGGCCGGCCACCTGAAAAACCTGCCCATGCATAACCCGTCACGAACAGCAGAACGACCAGAAAAAGGTTGCTCGCTCTCAGCGCCCGGTCAGCATTGTCGATCAGAAAGAAAGGGATGACGGCGGGAAGCGCGGTGGCCGAGACCAGCAGGAAGATTGCGACCGCAGCGCGCAGATCGGCCTTCGTCAGGGACAGTTTTACCGGCTCGGCACGACGCGTGAGCGCAAGCATCGAGCGATAAAGCGCCTCCGCATCGGCAGCCTCTGCAGAGAGCGGTGATCCTTCGACCGGAAACTCTTTTGCGATGACGGTGAGCGCGGTGGCTTCGTCCCTGGCCGCCCTGATCTGCCGAAACAGCCGAAGACGCCTGCTCCTGTAAAATGTCGTCCCCAGGATGAACAGGACGGCGTCTATGATGCCCCAGGCGACGTTGCATCCGATTGTCGCAACGACGAGGTCGCGGACATCCAATCCTTCCTCGCCAAGCACAAGCCGCGAACCGACCGTCCACGTCAGCGCCATGATCAGCCCGAAAAGCACCTCGCCGAGCGCATCGCCGGGATCGAGGTCTGCGAAGATGGAACCCGGAGATATATTCATCGTCTGTGCCCTTGTCTCGTTCGCGGTTATTTCACTGCTCGCGAGCCCGCACGGCCCGAAACGTCCGATCCCTCACGACAGCGCGAAAATCCTCACTTCCCGCCCGATGCCCTGAAGTTCCTCCATGCGGGAAACCTGGCTGATGCCGCTGTCGCGCAACATCTCCGAAACCTGCTCATTGCCGACGACCGCCTCCGTCGTCAGGATCACCTGCGGTTCGGCAAGGCCCTGCACGCGGGAGGCGATGTTGACGGTCTGGCCGAAATAATCCTGACGGTCGTTCATGCTGACGGCAAGGCAGGGGCCCTCGTGGATGCCGATCTTCAGGAGAAGATCCTCGCTGCCGCGTTCGGCATTCAGCCGCAGCATCGCTTCGCGCATCCTCAGTGCTGCCGCCACCGCGCGGTCCGGGCTCGGGAAGGTCGCCATCACGGCATCGCCGATGGTCTTGACGACTGCGCCGGCCTCGGTGGCGACGATCTCGTGCAGAACCCGGAAATGCGTGCGCACCAGATCGAAAGCGGCGAGATCGCCGACGCGCTCGTAAAGCGCGGTCGAGCCGCGCAAGTCGGTGAAGAGGAATGTCAGGCTGGTGATCTTCAAGCGCTGGTCGACATCGAGCGTGTCGGTGCGGTAGATGTCGCGGAAGCTCTGGTTCGTCAGGAGGCGCTTGGCCGTCAGGAAAGGCCGCCTGTGGCCCAGTATGTCGTGCAGCTCATCGCCTGCGATGCAGACATTCGGCAGTACGCGGCGATCGGTGTGGTTCTCCAGCGTCAGCCGCAGCAGGCCGGGGCGCAGCGTCAGCGTTTCGTTCGGCGAGTGCCCCTGGCTGATGACCATCGAGAGGGACTGGCGTTCGCCGGTCGGATCGCCTTGCACGTCGATGAACTGCGCCGAATGCGTCACCGCATCGAAGATGATGATGAATTGCGCCGGCAGCTGCAGCGAGACGAAGGCCCGCTCGCCGGGGTCCAGTTCGACCATTTCCAGCAGGATGCGCGCAAACCTTTCTTCGAGGTCATCGGGCAGGTCGACCCCGGACGAGAAGAAGATCTGCCGGTAATATTCGAGCGGCGGCAACCGGTCGGGATCGTGGGCGGCTATCCTGCGCACGCGCGGACTGACCGTGAAGGTAACCTCGACCATCTCGTCGAGCGTCGGCTCGTAGCCGGCTGCACACAGCGCGCAATGATAGGCATCCCGGTCGACAGCTTTCAGGGTGGCACCCGTATCGAGCACGCCGCCGCATCCCGGGCAGAGCACATTCCAGGTCATCTCGAAGGCGCCGATGCGGGCTGCATGCAGAAACGCTGCGATCACCTTCTCTTCATCGAGATTGTGTGCTTTGGCGAAGGCCAGCGCATTGATGCGGTTGAGCTCGCGATCCGAGCCGTGCCTGACGACATGCTCGATGCACTCGACCGTCCGCGGGTCGGCCGCCTGTCGCAAAGCGGTAAAAAGAACGTCCACTTCGCTCATGGGACAAGTCTCCGTGCACGCAACGCTACGGCGGATAATCCGTCGCAGAGCGGAATTATATCACGAAATCTCCTGATAGAAATCTGGACAGCCCGAAGTTGCATTGCGCTCGATCGAACGTCAATTTTTGTAAGTCAGTTGATCTCAGCCGCTTGCCCTACAATTGATACGGGAATAATTCCTAGGCACTTTATTGGTGACCGGGCACCCGACCAGGGAGGGACAATGCGGAAATTCAAGATTCCTCACAGCATGAGCCTTGTGATCTGGCTGGTCCTTGTTCCGGCACTGCTCTTCGGTCTCGGGCTATGGCAGGCCGAGCGCGCTGCCGAGACAGCGGCACAGTCGCAGCAACAGGCACAAGACCTCAAGGCAACGCTCGCCGAGGTCAGGAAGATCGCGGAAACCGAACCGGGAGCCATGCTGACGTTTCAGTCAGACGCGGGGCCGAGGTCGCTCTCTGCAATGGTCGCCGTACCGCAGATCGAGGCGGCACTGGACCAGGCAGAACAGGATCTCGAGATTTCATCGATCCGCCGGCCGCTCCCCTGGGGCACGATCGGTGGCGCGATCCTGGCATTCGTCAGCGGCATCCTCGGGCTTGCCACGGCGACCATCAGTGGCTTGAGGGCACGGCGATCTCAGGAGCAGTTGGTCAGGAGTTTCGGACGCTTACGCATCATTCTGCCTTTCGTCCTTGCGGCCCTTGTCATCGGATTTTGCATCGGTATCGTCTGCGCAGCCGTATTCGAAGCGATCAGCATGGGCCTATGGGCGGACTTCTCGTCCGGCAGCGCCAAGCTTTTCGTCCTGGCCCTTGGCCTGGCCGGGCTTGCCGCCTACAGCGCCTTCCTTGCATTGCGCGGTCTCAGGAACGTCTTTGCGCTGTTCGCTCCCCAGCCAATGGATGTTTCCGGGCGCAGGGTGGAAGAAGCCGATGCACCGGGGCTTTTCCGCTTCGTCCGCGATCTCGCCGACCGGCAGAAAGCCGTGCGGCCGGACACCGTTGTCGTCGGTCTCACCAACGGTTTCTTCGTCACCGAAAGCGAACTGCGGCTTTGGCCGGAAGATAAAGTCATCGGCGGGCGAACACTCTACCTGCCCGCTCCCTATCTCGACCTGCTCGACGAGCCGGAGGTCGCGGCGATCATCGGTCACGAATTGGCGCATTTTTCCGGCAAGGACACGCTGTACAGCCAAAGGTTCACGCCGATCTACGCCGGCCTCTGGCGATCGCTTTCAGCTCTGCAGCGTGGCGACGGCGGCAGCTTCGTCCTGTATCCGGCAGCCATGCTGGGCTTTCATGCCCTCCAGCAGTTCGACCATGCGGTAAACCATTGGAGCCGCATTCGCGAGTTCGATGCGGACCGAAGCGGCGCGCGATCCAGCTCCGTCGTCGGCGCGGCCTCTGCCCTCATCAGGACCGGGCTGATCCCTCCCGCCCTCGATCACGTCTTCAGCCTCGTCGCCAATCGAGTGCTGGCTGCGGAAAATTCGGAGCCTGAGCCTGACCTGGTTGCCAAGACCTCGGATCTCGTTCGTCTCCATGGCTGGTCCGATCCGGTCTCCCTGCTCGAAGATCGGCAGCCGCATCCGACCGATACGCATCCACCGACCGTCCAGCGCATTCAGGCAATGGGGCTCACGGTCGACAAACGGCTGCTTGACCTCGCCACGCGCGCTCCAAAACCAGCCGGCCTCACATTCGCCTTCGAGCTCTTTTCGGATTGGAAAGCGCTTTGCAGCCAGCTGAGCGGCGATTACCTGGACCAGGTGCGCGACCTGCGCACGGCTCGCCAGCAGGCGCTCGAAGAACTCGCCGCCGCGGCGCCGGGCGAAACGATCCTCTACGATAACGTCAAGCCGATGATCTGGACGATGGCGATCGTCGCAGCCATCTTTGCAGGGTTCGGAGTGATGGTTACGGTCTTTGCGGCGGAGCTCGGCTTTGCGCAGGATTATTTCGCCAGGACACTGCTATCCGGTATCGCCGCAGCCGGCGTCATCGGCTGCGGCCTTTACGCGCTCTATCTTCACAAATCGGCAGCTCAACCCCTCATGGTCCTGACGCCGGCGGAGTTGCGGGCCTCTATGCTCGACGGGCCGGTTGCCTGGACCGATGTCGCCGCCCATCAGGTATTTGCCTCGAGCCGGTTTGCGCTGCGCCTTTGGCTGGCCCCGTCTGCCTCGCTTCCCGCAAAGAAGTGGCGAGCGCTTTACAGCAAGATCGACCGCAAACAACGCGTCGTTACCATCGGGGCAATGGGCATCCGCGGTATGAAGGCCACGGAATTCAGCGCGCTCGTCGAACGTTACCATAACGCGGCTCACGCGCTGAAGGAGCTTTCCGAGTTCTCGTGAAGTCAGCAAAGTGCGCAGCGGTTTCGCGTGCGGAATTTTGTGAAAACAAGGAGATAGAGCATTTCCGTGATTTGAGGAAAAACGGAAATGCTCTAGACGTTTGGCTGGAGCCGTTGGACTGGGTCACTCCGGATCAGAGAAAAGAGATAACGAAATTGCAGCAGCGAAACTCACTGAAGGTCGTAGCCACCCTGGCGGTCGTCGCATCCCTGTGGTGCGCGCCGCCTCTGCAGGCGCAGGAACCGGCGGGTGGCCTGACGTGGTCCAAGGATCCGGCCAGCCATTGCGAATTCGTGTCTCCTGTTTCCCTTACGTCAGGTCCGACATACTGGACCGGCGCATGCCCGGGAAATAAGGCTTCCGGACCGGGAATGCTGCGTCGCCGCGATGGCGATCGCGCCGGCCCCGCTTTCTACGGGGAAATGCAAGCCGGAGTGCCCGTCATCGGCGTGATCGACAACGAAGGCTATCGCGTCGGCGGCTTCAAGGACGGCGATATCGGCGGCGATGCGGAACTGGAACCTCAGGTCAGGCTGGACGCGTTCCGTGCAGCCGCAAAGGCCGCGCGGGAGGTCAGCGGGCTATACGCCAAACAAGGGAATGCAGCCTCGTCCCGCCACTACGAAACCATCGCACAGCAGCTGGATATGCAGATCGAATGACGGTCCGATAAGGCGGTTCTGCGGATTGCGATCCGCTTCGCGCCGCTTTCTCACATGTCTTCCGTAAACGTCTCCACCGTTATCCCGAACACGGTGATCCGGTGCCACTCGCTGCGGCTGGAAACCATGGTTTCCTCCGAGACCATGGAGATCAAAAAGTCACGGCCCATTGAATCACGGAACTGGCTGGCGGGCGAATCCCATAGGCAGCAGGAGCGCTTGAGGCGGTTCAAACCCACGGTCTTGATGAGATAGGCTTCGGTGGCAGCCGCATCCCGGCCGGATACGCGATATGTCGCCTCAAGCGGTTTGCCCTGCCGATCCGGGGCGTAGCTGCACCCGGCAAATTCCGCATGATCGGGCTTCTTCTGCATCTGCGCCAGAAAATCGCCGCAACCCTGCGCCGTCACCAGGATGGGAGCGGACGCTGCCATCAGCGGCGGCGCAAAGGCGTTGCACAACGACCATATGGCAAAAAGACAAGCGGCGAACTTCATATCCAACCTCGACTGCGCCGCCCGGACGCCCTTATGCGCAGCATGGATGCTTTATAGCGGATAATCAATTTCAGGACAGATGCCCCTGTCAGGGTGCGTATCGGCTGAACACGAAGTCGCGATCCTTGACGATCGAGTGGCAGGAAAAGCATGCTTCGGGCATTGCGGTGCTCGAGGGTTTACCGTCGTCAAATTCGACATATCCCCAGCCGCCGGTCGAAGCATACTTTTTTGCGTCCTTGATCATGAACTGCACACCGTTCTTGGGCGACCCCGAGACGAATGACTGGGGTGCGCCAAAGGCTTCCTTGCTTTCTTCCAACGGGTGATAGTCCCAAGCCAGGCGGGCAATGATGGTGCCGTCAGGATAGGTAGCCGCCCCTTCCCGGAAGGCTTTGATCGCAATATCGTTGCCCAGGATGGCTCTGAGATCGTTGAGCTTACCCTCTTCGTGCGCCACGGCGATGACCGGCCAGTCGCGGTAGCCGCCAGGCATTTCAGTCAGGACCGGGGTGCGCCCCTTATCGGTCTCTCCGGACGCACTGGCATTGTAACCGATCAAGCCGGTAACCAAACCAACCGTCAACGACACCACGATAATCTTCTTCATCGAAATACTCTCCGCCATCAGGTCCACGCGGCGATCCTGGCAGATATTCCGACGGGCGAAATCATACTTTGATATGGTAGAAACAGTTCCGGATAGTTCAGCTGGATTTCGGCCGGAACAGGCCATTTCCCGGGACGACCGGATGCACCAACACAGAAAGGCCGGGGCTGAAAGCAGTTCCCAGACCCGGGCCTCCCCTTGGGTTCTGACGCTTATTGCTGGATATCGGGCTCGACCAGACGTGCCAGATTGCGCAGCGATTCCTGCCAGCCGAGGTAGCAGGCCTCTGCCGGGATGAGATCCGGGATGCCGGCCTGCACCACATTGAGTTCGGTGCCGACGGAAACCTTCGTCAGGGTCACGGTCACGTCCATTTCGCCGGGCAGGTTGGCGTCGTCGAACGTGTCGGTGTAGCGAAGCCTCTGGCCGGGAACGAGTTCCAGATATTCGCCGCCGAAGGAATGGCTGTGGCCGGTCGTGAAGTTGCGGAAAGACATCCTGTGCGTTCCGCCGACAATAGGCTCCAGATGATGGACCGTGCAGGTAAAGCCGTTTGGTGGAAGCCACTTGGCCACGGCGTCCGCTTCCAGGAAGGCGCGATAGACCTTGTCCGGGCTGGCCGCCAGGACGCGGTGAAGTTTGATCGTGCTCGGCATGTTGATCCTCCTTTGGATTGAACTTTGGCAATGCCTCGAGGACGGGCCTGATCTCGCCGATCCGACATTGCGATCGGAAATTTTCGGTTCCGCCCGGTGTCGGTCATTCCCCGCTCCCCGAAGCGGACCCAATACCGCCTGGTGCCCGACGCAGGATATAGCGGTCATTGCCCTGTCTCCAACCCGTCCTATCTCCTGCGCGGGATTATCAGCGAGAGAGGACGCGCATGCCGATAGACAATGCGAGATTGGCGCCGATGCAGCCGGGTGTATCGGTGGAGGAGCTGAAGGCGGCTTTGGGGGCGAACTGGAAGGAGCCGGGCATCCAGGCGGAAGGCCGTCTGCATATCGAGGAATTCGGCACGCGCATCACCGCCGATGGCAGGCTCGGCGAGGTTTATTTCCGCGCCCCCTTCGATCTTCCGGGGCCAATCCATGGCGTCAGGATGGGAATGCCGGCGGGCGAACTGCATCGGCTCTATCCCGGCGCCGAGCGCATCTCCGACGAGAGAGAGGAATATGGCTGGACCATTCTGAAGATGAACCTCTCGGATACGCTGGAGCTCGGCGTCGCCATCAAGGAGGATGTCGTCAGGATGATCAGCCTCACGGACCCGACGGCGATCTATCCGGAACGACCCTATAAATATGCCGATCCAGATCTCACCGAGGCCTACGACCTGACGCTCGCCGACCCCGTCAATCTCGCGAGGCGACCCGAGAACGGCTGGTGCTATGGCCGCCCGCCCGGCATCGATGCCTCGATGTGGCCGATCAGCGCCACCAACGGCATGCCGCTTCGCCACGCCTTCACGGTAAAATTGCCGCCGCAATATCGCACGCTCGGCAATGAGTATGTAGCGATCTCGCTCTTCGTCGACGAGCAATGGGAAACGCCGCCGGCAAGCAGGAATGCCGGAGCAGGCGGCGCGCGGCGGGTCGATCCGCGCCGCTTCGACATGGAATTCATGGACAACGGCTACACTCTCTTCTGGTTGACGGATGAGGAATTTGCGGCCCCTCTCGGCGCTCCGCCTGCAATCGAGGGCGCCCCTGTTCCCGGCTGGCTCTCGAAATCGCCGCTCGATTATTTCGGCGAATTCAACCTGCCGAGGACGGTGGCCGAGCAGCAGGCAAAGAACGTCTTTTCGCCCGGCGGACTTGCCGTCAACGAGCTTCTGGCGGCAGCCCGGCCTCCGAGGGGCTGGAAGAACTTGCCGGGAACAGAAGCGCTCGATTACGGTTGGCCGATCGAGATCACCTTGCGCGAGGACGATCCGAATGTCGGCAAGCCGGCGCGCGAATTCAGGCACGAAAACGAGCTCAGCGGCTATATCGCCGCCTATTCGGAGGAAGGCCAGAAACTGGGGCTGGAGCGCTTTCAGGACTGGCACGCCCATCTCGGCGGCACGATGTTTCCCATGCAGGGCTATCCCGATTTCTCGCCCTTCTACATCGAGATCTCGGAGATCTTCGGCGGCTTCAATTTCGGCGACGGCATCGCCCAGATCGACCTCAAGGAGATGAAGCTCGAATGGGCCTGCTGATGCTGGAGAAATTTGGAGACGGCTGCCAGTTGCCGGGCGCAAGCCCGGCCGATATCGCCGCCTGCGAGGCGAAACTGAAGATTATCCTGCCGGCGGAGATCAAGGCCTTCCTCGCCTCCTCCAACGGCTTCAACGGCGAGGTCGGCCAGGGCTATATGATCCTGTGGAGTGCGGCGGAACTCTCCGGGGCTGACGGCTACGAGATCTTCGAGTTTCGCGACGACCAGCTGCTGATCGGCTCGAATGGCGGGCCGACGGCCTATGGCTTCGTCAAGGGCGATTATGTCTCCATTCCCTTCGTCTTTGCCGGAGACTGGCTGAACGAAGTGCGCGTTCTCGGCCGTTCTTTCGAGGAATTCATCGAGGCAATCGAGCGCGGCGACGGCTGGTAATGGCCGGTTGCCTGCCGGTCCGGCTTGCGGCTAATCTTGCCTGATGGCGCGAAAGAGAAACCAAGACGTCACCTCCTGGTATGAGGCGCCGACGCCTGATATCTGCCCGCTCTGCGGCCGGGTCGTTCCGAAAGAACAGCGGGACGAGCACCATCTCGTACCCAAGAGCCGCGGCGGACGGGAGACGCAGGTTCTGCACCGCAAGCGTCTGATGACGGTGCCAGGAGTCGGGCCGGTTGTCTCGCCCGCTTATGTCTCGACCATCGACATTCCCAGCCGGTTTCGTCATTCACGAGCGGTGGGAGTTGTATTGGGGCTCACGCCGGTGCTCAACCAGTCCGGCGAAAGCAAGCGGATCGGTCATGTCTCCCTATGCGGCGATGCCATGATGCGCAGGCTTCTGTATGAGGCGGCGCAGACCATGCTGACGCGTGTGGTGAAATGGTGCTGGCTCAAGGCATGGGCCATGAACATCGCGAAACGGCATGGCAACCCCACGGTGGGAGGGCTGAGTGCCGATCCCGGAGAGAAGCGCGGGCCGCGAAAGACGTTGAACGCAGTACAAGTGAAAGGGAGGCGATGTCGGCTGGAATGCGCCACAAGCGGCCTCGGGGAAGACCGCTTTGGCAACAGTTCCGTGATTTGTTTTCCTATGCCGTCGGCGTCATCGGCGGCTGCTTCCACGTACCGTCGAGTGCCTCTTGCTTCGGCCAGTAGAGGCGCATCGCAATGAAGAAGGGTCCTTTGGGCGCAGGCAGCCAGTTGGCTTCCTTGTCCTTGCCGGGGGATTCGTTCTGGACGTAGAATGTCAACCCGCCATCGGCATCCTTGACAAACTGCGGCAGCATTGGCGAATTGAGCAGGTAACGGTTGATCGGGTTGGCGACGAGCAGGCTCTGCGGCAGGTTATACATGGTCAGCGACCAGAAGGCGTTGACCGGCGGCAGCATGTCAGGCGCGAAGTGCACGGTGTACTTGTTTGCCCCGTCAAGTTTCTTCCCATCGGAATCGACGGCATATATCGGATACATCGCCTCCTGCTTGGAGTTGCCGTAGATACCAAGCACAGCAGCCGCCATGCGGTAGAGGTAGTTGTTCTTCAGGTACTCGCGTGTGCCAAACATATCGCCGGAGGTCACTTCGCCAGCGTCAACGCGTTTGCGCAAAGCAGCGAGATCGGCCCAGGCGTCGGCCATTCCCTGCTCGATGGCGTTTTTCATTTCGGGTGAAAGCGTGTTCGCATCGAAGGTCTTGCCTGCGCCGACCCCGATCTTGGCAAAACGCGCCATCAGCTCGGTCTCGGACGGATCGGTCGGGCAGAACTGCAGGATGAAGTTCAGGATGTTGAAAAACTCGGGTGAGGTCTTCTCTTCGTCCGGTGTCAGCGGCTTGATGAAATCGATCACGGGAGCGGCTTCTGGCGCGGGCTGGCCGAGGAATTTGGAAAGCGGCTCAGCCTTGTATTCGGCCTGGATTTTCTTGACGTTGTCGAGATCCTCCGGGTTGAAAAGCTGCGTACGATAGGCTGCGATGATAAGCTCGGTTTCCGAGGTGAAGACCTTCTTGATGCCCTGTGGCGTCTCGCCCTTCCAGCCGGGTCCGGCGATGAGGAAGCTCCCGCCATCGTTGCCAGTCGCACGGCTGCCGATGTAGTCGAAGTTGAAGGTGTACGCGTCGATCAACTGAATGCTGAAATAGCGGTTTTTCTCGATTGGCGGCACCGTCAGCACCATCGGCTCGGCACGCAAGTCCATGCCGATCATCGAGTAGGGCGTATCCGAGTTGGGTGTCTGGATCGCCGTGTCGGCTGGCGTATAGACACGCGGGATATTGACGAGCTGGTTCCAGGGTCCCTTGTATTCGGGGTTCTTGGCGTCAACGAAATAAGCGTGCTGGACGCGGTAGTTGTCGACCATCGGGAAGCCGTAAATATAGGCCTCCTTGGCGATGGCACGCGCTTCAGCCTCAATGGCGTCCGCAGCTTGACCCGTCGCGGAGCCGAACCCCGCAAACCCCGCAGCCAGAATCATGCCCTTCGTGAAATCGCGTTTTGTTATGTTCATGGTATTTCCTCCCTCTCAATACTAATCGTGAGGGAGGATGGTGCGCCTGAATCGCGAATGCGCAAGTACGTTACAGTAATAAACAATGCCGAATTCGCTTATGACTTGTCGTCCTAGCGCCGGAGGGCGCATTTCAGGCCGACAACGAGACGATGGTTGGCCGCCGGATCAATGGGCGACGATTGGCCGCTATGGGTCGATTGCGGGCGACGAGCCATTTTTCGATTTCACTCCCCCGCCGGAACCGGCCCGCGAAGCTCGAAAAGAGCTTGACCTCGACACGCCGATTAGAGAAGGCACCGCCCTGCGATTGCTTCCGGTGGCTGATATCCAGTTCACATCAAGGTGCACCGCCGGATAGCTCCTCCAGACCTCTGCGCGAGACGTAAACGGTGATGGTCGCCTCGGCAGATGGCGCGAGCTCTATGACTGCGGCGACCTTAAAGGTCGCCGTTCTTGGCGCAACACCAAACGCAGTCCGCGTGCCTTGAGGATCAATCAGAAGGAACTGATCACCGACCTTGACGGCAAGCGCATCGGCCACCTGCCGGCCGATAACGGCATGACGACCTGCGGCAAAATCGGCCGATGCCACACCAGTCCAAAGGTTAAGGCTGCGAAGATCATCGGCTTCGATGCCTCGAACCATGACTCCGGTACTCCGATCATTGGCAGTCGCCAAGGCATTGGAGGACTGAACGGCGATCTGCCCAAGGCCAGCGTTCGTGAAAACAAAAACAACTGTGATCGCGACTACAAAACTAAGAACATTCCTCCTGAGCGCCATCTGTTCAGTGTACTCCAAGCGAAACTTCCTCATCATGATGCGGTGAGCCCCTACCGCCATAGATCGGTCACGGGATATTCATCCTTCTCCTCCCTTGCGCGCCCGACGGGCTTGAACTCTGCAAATGCTCCGCCAAATTTACCCGCGCCACGGGAAAAAATATCCATGAAATATGCCAGTCTTTTGCTTGCCGCTCTGTTCACCAGCGCGATCGTGGCGAAAGCTTCGGCGGCATCCGATCAAACGCAACCGGAGGCGCGCGATTTGCAGGCTCTGACGACCATGTCCACCGAATTCGTCATCGAGACGACCTTCCTGCCACAGATCATGCGGGTGAAATATGATGACGACAAGGGGCCGATACTGGCCGATATCGGCAGGCTGGAGCCTGACGTGCGTAACCTCTTCTGGCTCTCATACCTGCATTATGTGGTGCCGGGCGGCGAGTTGCATCGCTTCTTCACCACGATTGCCGAGGCGCGCAAGATCCAGGAGGAGGCCAAAAAACTGCTGGTCGCCCAGGGCCAGTCCGTCAGCGACGACACGCTGCACGAGATGACCGAGATGAGCAAAAAATCAGACCCGGCACGCAACGCGGATGCGGTGCTGCAGGCGCTGACAGCGGCCGGCCTGACGCGGCAGGCGCAGGCCTTTGCCGCAGTGCGCGACCTCGCAGCCAAAAGTGAGGACGCCGATTTTGCCGCGCTCGATGCCGCCTTCGGCGAGATGACTGAGCTTCCGGGCGCCATCGGCAGTTATGTCGAGCGTACACCTGATCTCGTCGAATGGTCCGCCAAGGCGCGCGCTGAGATCGGTGACGAAGACCGGCTCAGCTACCTGACGGGAAAACTCAATGCGATGGAGGACGCCGAGATCGATCGCCTTCCAAAAGCGCTGAAGCAGATCTACGTCGTCGATTATTTCAACGCCGAGATGCTGAATGGCGGCGTCCATCAATTCTTCTTCAATTCGTCCGGCGGTTATGCCCCCGATGTCGCAGTCGCCTTGCGCGAACTCGGCTTGACCACACATGCCGATGTTATCGAGCGCGGCATCGACATGTTCAGCAAGCCCTATCCAACCGACATGCAGAAGCGGCGGGTGCTGAATTTTGGCGGCGAATGGGGCGCATGGGACGAGGCACTTTCTGCCCTCACCTATGAGGTCGACGACGGAGAGATAACGCCTGCCCTGATCGCGCTCGCCAAGCGTGAAAATCTGCTGCCGCGATAGAGCAGAACCACCCCACCCCTAAAGCAGCCGAACCATCAATGATCATCGGGCTGCCGGTCATGAAGCTCGATTGGTCCGACAGCAGGAAGAGCGCCGCATGCGCAATTTCTTGCGCCGCAGCCATCCGCTTCATCGGATACAGGCTCGAAATATAGTCGAGGAATTCAGGATTATTCTCGCCGCCGGCGGTTAGGGCCCTATCGCTTCAAATGAATCCATTTTGCGGTTGGGGTCACACAGGGCAACTCAGGCAAATACGGTAATACAGACGGCCATCCAGATTAACGCCGTTCCCAGTGCCATCGCTCGCCTGGCGACGACGACTTTGTCTGCCTCATCCTCCGCGACAGGTGTGGTCACAATCCAGGGCACGCAGCCAAGTGCCGCAAATCCGATGACAGCAACAATCATCACAAGATAATCGATTGCACGCCAAGTCCCCTGTTCATAGACCCCCCAGTAACCCAGAAAGGCCATCCCGACTGCAAACATGGTGGCGGACGCAGAGCAAAGCCCTGTAACGGACCCGGTAGGTGCGCGCATGGTGCTTTTTTCACGTGTCTGCGAGTTCATGACGCAATATCCACGACGGTTGGCTGTCTCCCTGCAAATATGTCAGGAATCGAGTGCGGCGTGAAGCGCCGGTGACCCTCTGGGACGTGACCCTCCGGGACGGCCGCGAAATTCCGCGCCTCGGGCGGCGCAACATCGCCCGAGGCCACTTCTGCTAAAGCAGCCGAACCGACATGCCGCCATCGACGATCATCGGGCTGCCGGTCATGAAGCTCGATTGGTCCGACAGCAGGAAGAGTGCCGCCTGCGCAATTTCCTGCGCCGCGGCCATCCGCTTCATCGGATGCAGGCTCGATATATAGTCGAGGAATTCAGGGTTATTCTCGCCGCCCGCCGGCGTGATGGTTCCCCCCGGCAACAGGCTGTTGATCCTGATGCCATCGGCCGCGTAATCGGCGGCGACCGATTGTACGAGGCCGATCAAGCCCGCCTTGGAGGCCGCATAAGCCCCCATGCCGGGCAAACCGCCATTGCTGTATCCGACGAAGGACGAGGTGAAGACGATCGAGCCGCTGCGTTGCGCTTTCATCACCGGCAACTGCGCCTTCAGCGCAAGGAACGCGCTCGTCAGGTTGGTGGAAATCACAGCCTCCCAATTGGCCGCACTCATCTCGGCAAAGGCGCCCATCTCGCCGACGATCCCGGCATTGTTGAAAGCGCCGTCGAGCCGGCCATAGGCATCGAGCGCCCGGTCGACGAGGCCCTGCGCGTAAGCTCCTTCGCGCACATCACCGGCCAGAGACACCGCCGTGCCGCCGCTTTCAGTGATCTCGGAAACCAGCGTGTCGAGGTTCTGCGCCCGCCGTGCACCGAGCACGAGCTTCGCGCCCTTGGCCGCAAACAGCCGGGCGGCGGCCGCTCCGATGCCGCTGCTTGCGCCGGAGATAATGATGACCTTGTCTTCCAGTTCCATGTCCAAACCTCCTGTTTCGTGGTCATGGAGGGGTAGGAAATATGAGAAGCGGCGGCCACCCGATTCCGGATCGGCAACCTGCCGGCCGGCCGCGAGGCCTGTTAACCATCTCCCGCTCTCTAGGACCATAGTCCGGCGGATGCCGGACCTCGGTCCGATGCACGCTCCGCATTTCGCACCTAACATCGTGATCGTGATGGCCGCCTTCCCGAGTCGGCTATCCCGCGACTTTCGATGAATTATCCTGCGAGGAGACCCGGATGCGTATCGCAACTCTTGCGTCCATAGCCGCACTTTCGATGATCATGGCTTCCAGCCCGCTGGCGATCACCGGCTTCGACAGTGCCGCCATGGCAAAGGGCGGAGGAAACGGTGGCGGCAACGGCGGCGGTAATGGCGGAGGCAACGGCGGCGGTGGCGGCAGCAGCAATGGCGGCGGCAACGGTGGCGGACAAAGCGGCAGTCACGAAAATCGCGGCCACCAGACCGGCAGCTCCCAGACCGGCAAATCACTGCGCGACGGTTCGAAATCCGGGAGCGGAGCGAAGGGCAAATCCGGTGAGGCGAAGGTGAAGTCACTATCCGCGAAAAACGCCGCAGCCGATATCAAGCAAAAGAACCTGGCCTCCGAGCTCAAGGGCCTGAACTCTCTCAACCGCAGCTACAAGGCCTATCTGCACACGTCCGATCCGAAGATGACCGCGATCGCTGCCTACGCGGTTGCCTATGCCCAGTTTGAACTCGACAACGGCATCGAGCCTTCCGTCGACGATCCGGTCCTCGGCGATGCGGCACTGGAGGATGCGCTGGCTTCCGCAACGCGCAGCGGCGAAGTGAGCCCGGAAGTCCTCGGCGAGGCCAAGACCATCCTCGGCGTCGGTGACGCCGACGGCAAAATCGACCAGATCCGTGAATCCCTGTCTTACTCCGCCCCGACCTCGACAGGGAATTAACGGCCGCTCGATCCGCCGGGCGGCATACCCGGCGGATCGATTGCACCTGTCATGGGTTTTCCCATGGGCAGAATAATCTCTTTCCCCCTGCATTGCGCCATTCGCCGCACCGACGCTCCAACTCTTTGAATCGACGCATCAGGCTTCCAAAGATCGATTCCGATTTTCGGGCCGATGCTGTGGCCCGGTTCCGAGCGACTTCTCAGCCGCCTGCAATAAGCATCAAGCCGAAACCGAAAAAACCCGCGAAAAACCTCTTGAGCCGGACCCAGCGTCATAGCTTAGAAGGGTTCCGAGATATCGCGGGAGGCTTGATGGACGCCGAAACAGGAAAACAGAGCTGGCTGACGGCAGCGCAATGTGCCGAGCGGATCGGCATGACGGTGCGTGCGCTGAGGCTCTATGAAGAGGCCGGCCTCATCCGGCCGCCGCGCACGGGAAAGAACTGGCGGCTCTATGGCACCAGGGAAATTGCGCGGCTCACCGAGATCCTGGCTCTGAAGCGGCTGGGGCTCAGCCTGCAGGACATCGCCCGGCTGCTCGCCGGCCACGCGACCGATCTCGACCGCATGCTCGCCATGCAGAACCTCGCATTGCAGGACCAGCTGACCCGCACGCAACGCAGCCTCGCCGTCATCGACGCGCTGCGGGCGAAGATGGCCGCAGGCGACATTCTTTCGATCGATGAACTGCTGAAGCTCGCAAAGGACACGAACATGACCGACACCTCAGCCGATGCCATCGCCTGGCGCCGCTATGAGCAGGCACGGCCGCGCACCGAACAGAAGATCGACCCTGCCCTCTATGCCGATTATGCCGGCCACTATCATCTGGGCACGTCGGCCTATGTGGTGGGCCTGCGCGACGGGCGGCTCTTCACGCGGCTGACCGGCCAGCCGGAGCTCGAAATCTTCGCCGAAGATATCGACCGCTTCTTCTACAAGGCGGTTCAGGCGCAGATCACCTTTACCCGCGACGAAAGCGGCGCTGTCACCGGCCTCGTGCTGCACCAGAACGGCTATGAACTGGAAGCATCCCGCATGGACGAACGCGCCGCGACCGATCTGGAAGAGGCGCTTGCCGCGCGCATCCGCGACAAGCGACCGGTGGAAAACAGCAGGGCACTGCTGGAGCGGGTCATCGAAGAGCACCAACGCGGCGAACCCGACTATGAGCGGATGAGCCCGCCGCTCGCCGCCGCAGCTCGCGAACAATCCGCCATGATCAAGGCCGACCTCGATCGAATGGGGCCGCTCAGGGACATATCCTTCAAGGGCGTGACGGCGGAAGGCTGGGATGTTTACGACGTGACCTTCGAAAACGGTAATCTCGAATGGAGCTTCGCGCTGGCGGCAGACGGAAGATTCGGCGGGATGTTTATTCGACCGGCGCTGTGACGGAGGCGTTTCGTGACGACCCCTCCGTGCAAGGGAGGGACTAACTAGTGGCACCGCCCTCTCCTCCACCTCCCTCATCTCTGTGCCCTCGTGTCAGCACGAGGAAACAGGAATGAGGGAGGTTAGGGTTGGCGTCGATACCCAAAGCTACGCCAGCATTTTGGCGTTGCCGAGCGCAAGAAATCTCGCGTGCGGCAGCTACCCGATTTCAGATTCGCGCCATGGAGCGCATTTCGCCTTGCGCAGACGTCGGCTTTGCTGCAGCCATGTCAGGAAATTTGCTTTGTAAGGAGCGGAGTGGCTCTGTCCACATCGACGAGGAGCCATCCGAGCTTTTTGTAGAAGGCCACGGCATCCGGTGCGGCATGAACCTCCAGCCGCGTAAGGCCTTTCTCGGCGGCAAGTCGTTCAAGCGCGTGCATCATGGCCCTACCAATTCCTTGCCGCTGATACTGCGGAACGATCGCGACGAGCCGTACGGTTCCGGGGTCGGCGTGCACAGGCCCGATATCCAGCCGGACGGTGCCAACGGGGACATCGTCGCAGATGAACAGCAGGGGAAAGTGATTTTCTCGATGCTCGTCCGGATGCATCTCATCATAGTCAGACTGGCCGCGCAGTTCGAAGAGAACGTGACGCCTGATCGCGTGATAGTCCTGCCACTGGTTTCTGTCCTGCACCTGTAGGAGCTGCATCTTCATCGCCCGCTCGCCTCGTGTCTTGTTGCTGCAAGGTGTGTTTACCCTGGAGTACTTATCCTCGCAGCCCCGGCGATAAACTTTTTGGAGTCTTTGGTCCGCAGACGATCCCACCTCAAGCCTGCTCCTCGATCGCCGTCTGCGCCACCTGCGGAACCCCGCCATTGATCCGCGTCGCGATCAGATGCCCGAGTGCCACCGCCCCGATGCAGAGCACGACGGAAGCCGCGACATTGATGCAGGCCCTGACCGCCGCGCCCGAGCGCAGCAGGTCGAGTGTCTGCAGGCTGAAGGAGGAGAAGGTCGTGTAGCCGCCGCAGAGCCCGATTATCACGAAGAGGCGCATATTGTCCGAGGCCGGAAACCGGCCATTGGCGAGCGTCAGCGTGCTGAACAGGCCGATGATCAGCGAGCCCGTGACATTGATGATCACAGTGCCCCAGGGCAGATCCCGGCTGATCGGCATGGCGATGATCGATACGGCATAGCGGGCGAAGGTGCCGAGCGCACCGCCGGCCATGACGATAAGGCAAGTATAGAAGGACATGCTCGCTCCAAAATCTCGGGCGGGCAATAAAAAACCCGCCTTGCGGCGGGCTCCGGACAGATTCCCACCGCGGTTAAACACGGTAGGAGTCATCAGCCTTGTGGGCGGTTTCGGGGGCACTCCATCCCCATCGCCGGGATGTATAGCGTGGGCTGCGGCGGGCTGGCAAGGGTGAGTGTCAGCCTCTCCATCGTCGAGGGAGACACACCCGCACCTGAAAATTCATTCCCTCGTGGCGTCCGCCACCAATTCCCCAACGACGACATCCCTCAGCCCCTGACGCAACGCCGCGATATTCGCAGCCCCATTCAGCTCTTCAAATTCACGTTGCGCCGCTTCCCAGAGCGGCTCTGCCTTCTTGTGCAGCCGCCGGCCTTCGTCGGTGATTTTGACGATCCGCACCCGGCCGTCGGCGGGCGACGGACTGATCGCGACAAAGCCGTCGCGTTCAAGGAAGCCCAGCATCTTGCCCATGGCCGTCCGTTCGATATCCAGCCGTTCGGCAAGCGTGTTCACGGTGGCACCGCCGGCTTCCTCCAGGGCAGCCAACATCAGGAACTGGGTAATGCGCAGGCCGACTGGTTCGAGGTGGCTGTCGTAAAGCCTGGTGATCTGGCGGCTTGCCTTTCTCATGGCAGAACAGGTGCACTGATCGATCCCAAGCGGCTGGTCGGCCAACAACATCGCATATTCCTTTCGATTCCCGCCTCATAGGTGCCATGGGCGCGGCCCTCAGAAAAGCTCCGCGCCGATAATGGTTCAATGGCATCGTCGCGATAGCCGGCGTCAGATGACGCCTTCCGGCGGTGTGATGTAGCCAGGCACGTCGGCCGAAAGCGTGCTCTTCAGCACGGTCGTGCCGCGATCGGCCATGACTTCGCTCCTGCCGGCGGCAAGCGCGTCATAGGTCTGGCGCACCACATCCTGCGGACTTGCCTTCGGCACGTCGATGCCATCGGTCAGATCCGTATCGACGAAGCCGACATGCAGGCCGAGCACCTGGATGCCTTTCTCGCGCAGGTGAAAGCGAAGCTGGTTCGTGTAGCTCCAGGCCGCAGCCTTCGATGCCGCGTAAGGGGTAAGGATTGGGCGCGGAAGCCAGACGATATCGGAGAGGACATTGATGATGGCTGCCTGTGGCTGCGCCGAAAGGATCGGCTCGAAGGCCCGGGTGACACGCACGACGCCATGATAGTTGACGTCGAAGAGACGCTGCGACTGTTCTTCGACATCACCAGACAGGGGGCCGTCGATCAGCTCTGCGATGCCGGCATTGTTGATCAGCAGCGTCGTATCGGCGGCGAGTCCGGCAGCGGCGGCGATCGATGCCTTGTCCGTGACGTCGATCCTGATCGGGATGATATCGGGCTCATTGAAGCCAGCGGTGTTGCGCATGCCAGCATAGATTTTGGCTACCCCGCGGCGGCGGGCCTCACGTGCGAAGGCAAGGCCGAGGCCGCGATTGGCGCCGGTGATGAAGACTGTGCTGTTAGCGATATCCATGGCTCATATCCTTTGAAAAGGCGGGATCAGGCGGCATTCTGCACGCCCGGTCCGGCGGGTGACTGCGATTCAGAGAAATAAATGCTCCGGCAGTTTTGCCGAGAGCGCCTCTCGCAGGCCGGCGGCAAGCGACAGGACGGAGCCGAGCGGGCTCATGCGTACGCTGACGTGCGGCACGGATCCGTCCGGGTTGCGATCGACGATGACAGCCGCGGTCAATTTTTCACCGCTCACCAGAACGGCTTCATATTCGAGGAAGAGCCGAGAGCCGACGACCTCGAAGAAGGTCGGCGTCTGCAAGGCATAGAAGGTGCCGACGGTATTGACGGCGAGCGTGATCTCGTCGCGGCCGACAACGGGTCCGCGCAGCACGGAGCTGACGAGCTCGGCGTCGGCGGTCAGGTCGTCCAGAAAGGGATGACGGTCATGTTTATCGTGTGACATGGTTTCCTGCTTTTACGTGCTGATGCGGTTTTGCGGTCAAATAAGAGCATATGCTCCTATTAAGGTAAACGTAGGAGCATATGCTCTTTTCGTCAAGATTGAACGCTGACCTCTGAGATGATGGGGGATCGATGGAAGGAAAGAGGTAGAGAAAGGATTCGAAGATGTGTACGGCCTTCGGCTCACCTGACCGTTGTCGAGCCACGGGTCTCGATCCGTCCTTCAAACTCCCGCCGGGAGAAGGAGATCCAACACGACCTCGGCATTCTCAGGGATGTCCCCCTCGCCCCTGCAAGGACGCCCGAGATCAAAACAACAAAACACACGACGCAATAAAAACTGTCAGGTATCGTCCGGGTCCAAAGCGTCGACCATCAGCCCGGTCGTTCAAATAATTCTCCCGTCCCCCCATTCCCTCCCCAGCCTTACCCGAGGAGGGAACGAGGTGAGCGCCGGCCGCCGCCCCTCGCGTTGCGGCCGGCGTGGTAACTCATGCGCGGGCGGTCTGCCGAGCCGTCTGGGGTCCAAATTCCGAGGCGATCTCGCTCACCAGGTCTGCCGGGAAGCCGCCTTCCCGGGCGTGGCGGTAGACGGTTTCGGCGCTGTCGGCCTCATGCACGCAGTAGATCTTGTCGCCGGCGACATAGCTGGTGATCCATGTATAGGGCCGGTCGAGGCCGGCCACGACCTGGTTCGACTTTGCGGAAATGTTGCACAGGTCTTCCGAGGTGAGCTTGCTTGCACCGGGAATGTTGCGTTCGATAAGATATCTGGGCATGGCGACCTCCTGTTCGCATCCTTGTTGACGAGACCGACGCTAGGCCGATGCCGGGGTCGGCGCATCGGGATATCTCCCCATTTTCTGGCGCTCGCCGCCCTATTTTGGCACGTTCCTATTCCCAGCCGGCAACGATGCTGGCAATAATCCGCCATGCGACTAATCGAGCGCGCCCCCAATCTCGATCATCTTCAGTCGTTGTTGCGCGAGGCCGCCAACGGCAATGGCAGGGTCGTACTTCTCGAAGGGGAAGCAGGTGCGGGGAAATCCTCCCTCGCCGCAGCCTTCGCCGGCGCCGTGCCTGAGGGTACCCGCGTTCTCTCCGGCGCCTGCGAGAATTTCGGTACGGCCGAGCCGCTCGGGCCCTGGCGCGATATTGCCCGGCAAGCCCGCTGGACGCTGACAAGGGCTTCCAGCGGCAACTGGATCACCCTCTTCTCCGAAGTGCTCGATCTCCTGACCGAGGCGCTCCAGCCGACATTGCTCGTCATCGAGGATATTCACTGGGCCGACGACGCCACGCTGAACCTCATCCGCTATATCGGCCGCCGCATCCGCCACACGTGCCTGCTGCTGGTCGCAACCGCGCGGAATGACGATACGCCGGGCCAGACGCGGCTCAGGCGGCTGCTCGCCGATATTCCCCCCGCCCACTGGCTGCGCATCACTGTCCCGCCGCTGTCGAAAGCCGCCGTGCTGGAGCTTGCGGACCGGAAGGGGCTCGATGGCGAGGCGATCTTCAGCGCCACCGGCGGCAATGCCTATTTCGTCAGCGAGCTCGTGGATTGCGCCGGCAGCGATTGCCTGCCGCCACTCAGCCGCGACCATCTGCCGACAACCATCCGCGATGCCGTGCTGGCGCGGGCCGATATCCTTGACGAGGCTGACAGGGAGGCGCTCTGGGCCGCCTCCACCTCGCCCGATGCCT
Organism: Rhizobium sp. 1399; assembly: GCF_031455475.1. Taxonomy (NCBI): domain Bacteria; kingdom Pseudomonadati; phylum Pseudomonadota; class Alphaproteobacteria; order Hyphomicrobiales; family Rhizobiaceae; genus Rhizobium; species Rhizobium sp. 1399. Next base: position 170,621 of record NZ_JAVDSU010000009.1, read on the forward strand.
TTGCGTCTGAATTGATCGAGGCGATCTGCGGCAGCGATGCCCGCGCCTCGCTTGAAGCCTGCACGGCCTGCGGACTTCTGATGCCCGCAAGTAATGGCCCGGGGGGCAATCTCTTCATGTTCCGCCATGAGATCGCCAGGCAGGCTGTCGAGCAATCGCTGCCGCCTTTGCGCCGTCGGGCGCTGCATGAAAAGGCGCTTGCCTATTTCCGCAACCGTGCCGAGGCCTCGGTCGCGCGCATGGTCCACCATGCCAATGAGGCGCAGGACATGAGCGCGATCTCGGAGCTCGCCCCGAAGGCCGCAGCCGAGGCCGGCAGGCTCGGCGCCCACCGGCAGGCGATGCGCCATTACGAGCTGGCGCTCGTCCATGCCGGCGAGTTAAGCGATGCGAAGCGCGCCTGCCTCTACGAGGGCTATGCCTTCGAATGCCACCTGACCGGCCAGATGGAACGGGCCATCGCCGCCCAGACCAGCGCGCTTGCGCTCTATCGGGCGCTCGGCGATATCAGGCATGTCGGCGACAACCTGCGCTGGCTGTCGCGGCTGAGCTATCTCGCCGGAGACCGCAAGGGCGCCGATGCCTTCGGCCGCGAGGCTGTTGAGGTGCTGGAGCAGGCAGCAAGCCCGGCCGAGCTCGCCATGGGCTATTCCAACCTCTCGCAGCTCGGCATGCTGGCGGGCGATGCCGAGACCGCAACCCTCTACGGCGAGCGCGCCATCGCGCTCATGACATCGGACGATATCGCCAGGCCCGAGGTCCTCTGTCATGCGCTGAACAATGTCGGCACCGCCATCTGCTGGCGGGAGCCGGAGCGCGCCCGGCAAACGCTCGATCAGGCGCTTGCAATCGCCCTCGACCATGGCTTCCAGGAGCATGCGGCCCGCGCCTTCACCAACCGCGCGTGGGTGGAAATCCAGCTCCACGCGGTCGATGCCGCCGAAAATGTGCTGGCGCGCGGCATTGCCTATTGCATCGAGCATGACCTCGATACCTGGCGCGACTATATGCGCGGCGAGCTCGCGGAACTACTGACCTTCCTCGGCCGCTGGGAGGAGGCAGCCGCAGCAGCGCAGGCCGTGGTCGACAACCAGAATGCCCCCGCGCTCTCCCGATACCCCTCGCTCGTGGCACTGGCGACGCTCAGAACGCGCCGAGGCGAGACATCAGGCGAACTGCTGCAGGAAATGGCGAAATTCCTCGAAAACACCTTCGAATTCCAACGCCTGTCCGCCCATGCCGCGCTGGTGGCCGAACGCGCCTGGCTCGGCCTCTGCGACCGGGAGGAAGCGCTCGCCGGCCTGCGGCAGGCCGCTTCCCTCTGCAGCGACGACGCCGCCGGCTCGATGATCGGCTTCTGGGCGCATATTCTGGATGAAACCGGCCTTGCGCCTGAGGACTCCAGCGGCGACGCCGCCGTCATCGCCATGCTCAACGGCCGTTGGCAGGAGGCCGCCGATATCTGGACCGACCGCCGCGCGCCCTATCTCGCCGCCCTTGCCCTGCTCGACGGCGATAATGACGCGCTCTACCGCGCCCTGACGACGCTGGAAGCCCTCGGCGCCACTGCCGTTATCACCCACGTGAAGGACCTGATCCGCAGGCGCAGCGGCCGGCTTGCGACGCGCGGCCCACGGGCCAGCACCCAGGCCAACGCCGCCGGCCTCACGACACGGGAAATGGACGTGCTGCGCCTGATCGACGAGGGTCGCTCGAATGCCGAGATCGGCGCGCGCCTCTTCGTATCGGCCAAGACGGTGGATCATCATATTTCCTCGATCCTTGCCAAGCTGAGCGCAAAATCGAGGGGACAGGCCGCTGCCGAGGGGCGGAGGCTGGGGCTGCTGGGATAAGGTGAGCCACAGCGCGCGGGACACCCCCTCTGCTCTGCCGGGCATCTCCCCCACAAGGAGGGAGATTGGCTAGGAGCGCAGGTTTCCTCAAATTATCAGCGTTGCGGCCGGCGAAACGGTAGAGAGGGGCGAAGGTCAGGCCGCTTGTCGATCTCCACCCTTGTGGGGGAGATGTCCGGCAGGACAGAGGGGGTGTCACTCGGCACAGCTTCAGTTTTCAGCCCTGACCCGTTGCTGCCGGGACCCGAAAGAACAGGTGAAATCCATTAGAGAATAAAAGTATCGGATCCGCACATTCATAGACCATCAAAGCTGACTGACCGAAACATTCTGCAAAACAAATCCATGAAGATGAATTTTATTCCTGAAAAACAGACTACTATAAATTTATATAACCACGCAAAATGGACTACATATGATTTATTACTAAAATTATCTTGACGCGCACCTTCTGCGATAGTTTACTTGCATATTGCCACCTCACCGGGAGGTTGCGCATCGAGACGGGCGCTTGTCGCATGAGCAATAGCAGCCGCGTGATCCTCTTGGCCGTGTTCTCCTCACTCGTTGGTCCGCTGACAGCCAATGCCGCGCACCACGCGTACCGAGGCATTTGCGAGGCCTCGGCCGCAGCCTTGGTCGATAAGTCTCATGTGGCCGTCGCAAGCGACGATTTCTCCGCGATCATGATCTATCAGCGGGGAAAGCCGAAACCGGTGACAAAATTCGCTGTCGATGATGTAACTGACATCGAAGGCAGCGCCCGTGTCGGCGACACGATTTTCTGGCTCACATCCCATTCGCTCAACAGCAGTGGGGAAGACAAGAAAAAGCGCAAGGAACTGTTGGCAACCGCCGTATCCGCCGACGGGACATTGTCCAATTCCGGCGAAGTCTATCGCAATCTTCGTGCGGACATGGCCGCAGCACTCGGCAGCAGCGAAGACAGTTTGAAGACCCATCTCAACATCGAAGGTCTGGCAGCGACACCCGAAGGGCATCTCCTGATCGGCCTGCGGGGACCGTTATCCGATAATCGCGCCATTGTGCTCGAACTCGCCAATCCGATGCAACTGGTCAAACTGGGTACCGGCGACGTGGGATCTGCGCAAATTACCCCTCCCGTCATGATGGACCTCTCCGATGGACCGGGAACGACCGGCCGCGGCGTGCGTGACATCGCGCTGGTCGGCAACCGATATCTCGTCCTTGCAGGCTCCGAGCCAGATGGCGGCAACCCGCCACCAAAGCTTTTCTGGTGGGATGGAAATAAGGAAGGCCGGGTAACGCCCGGTCCGGAAGTTGATTTCAAGGGGATGACGCCGGAAGCAATCGTGGTCTGGAACGATCAGGAGGGCGAAATCCTCAGCGATAGCGGCGGCGCGCTGATCAAGGGCGTGGAATGCGCCGACAAGGATCCGCCGAAGGACGCCTTCTTTCCCACCGTCGACCTGAAATTCTGAGTTTCGGCAACGTTTGATCCGGCAAGGCAAATGCGTGCCGAGCGTGATCAACGCCGCCTTGGGCTAAGAACAGGTCCCCGTCGCCCGGTGAGGGTCTGGGACCGTAAACGCCATCACACCCGCCCCTCGACACCCGCGCCGGCTGCCACCTCGAACAACTGCGGCACAGCCGGGTTCTTCGCCGTGCGCGAGGCGCAGAGCACGACATCGAATTCCGGCGCATTGTCGAGCCGCCGGTACACCACGCCCTCCGCCAGATCGCTGCAAAGCGATTGCGGGATCAGCGCCACGCCCAGCCCCTCCTGCACCAGCCGGATGATCGTGTGCTGCAGGCGCGGCTCGAAGGCAAAATGCGGGATGACGCCGCCGGCAGCGCAATAGAGGCTGATCGCCGAGCGCAGTGTTGGCGCCACGGTTGCGGGCGCGGCGATCAGTTTTTCGCCCGCAAGCGACTCCGGCCCGATGGTTTCGGCCTCGGCCAGTGGGTGGCCTGACGGCACGATCAGGCACAGCCGGTCACGGGCAAGCAGCAGCGTGCGCAGATGCGGTGCGGGACCGCCGCCGAAGGTGACGGCGGCATCGAGTTTGCCTTCGGTGAGCATCTCCTCGATATCGGTGGGTATGCGCTCCTCCAGGATCAGCCGCACATCCGGACGCGCCTGCGAATAAAGCCGCACCAACGCCGGGATGACGCTATGGGCGGCATGCATCATGAAACCGAGCTTCAACTCACCCTTCATGCCGCTGGCGACCAGTTGCACATCGCGGCAGGCAGCATCGAAGCGTTCAAGCACGGTGCGGCAATCGGCCAGGAAATGCCGGCCGGCCGGCGTCAGCGCCACATTGCGCGAATTGCGTTCGACGAGCCGCACGCCGAGCGTCTTTTCGATCCCTGATATCTGCCGGCTGAAGGGCGGCTGGCTCATGTTCATGCGCGCAGCCGCATGGCCGAAATGCAGCGTTTCGGCCAGCGCCACGAAATAGCGCATATGGCGTGTGTCCATTCGATACCCCAGAAGTATCAATCAGCATTGCAGATGACATTGGATTATCTCGATCTCAGGCGCTAGGCAATCATCGCCCTCAAGTGAGACTTGCCCATGCTGACGAACCTTTCGATTGTCCTGCCGATCTTCGCCCTCATCCTTGCCGGCTGGATCGCCCGCAAGACCGGGGCGCTCAGCGAAAATGCCACGCGCGAGGTCAACCGGCTGGTCGTCTATCTCGCTTTGCCCGCGCTCCTCTTCGATATTATGGCCAATGCCAAACCCGCCGAGATCTGGCAGCCGGGCTTCATCCTGGCGTTTACCGCCGGCTGCGCCGTCATCTTCGGGGCCACGCTCTTCTGGCGCGTCGCCAGGGGCCGGCATCTGGCGGATGCCGCGATAGACGGGCTGAATGCGAGCTATGCCAACACCGGTTTCATCGGCTTTCCGCTCGTCCTGTCACTGATCGGCGACACCGGCATGGCACCGACGCTGATCTCGACCATCCTCACCGTCTGCGTACTCTTCGCCGTCGCCATCATCCTGATCGAAGGCGGGCTGCAATCCGAAACCCGGCGGCGAGATATCGCGCTCAAGACGGCGCGTTCGCTGGCGAAAAATCCGCTGTTGGTCGCCCCCGTGCTCGGCGCGCTGGTCATGCTCTCGGGTGTGGCGCTCCCAGCCCCCATCCATGCCTTCCTGAAGCTCTTGGGCGGGGCAGCCTCCCCCTGCGCGCTAATCGCGCTCGGCCTGTTTCTGGCCGGCACCAAGGCTGGCGAAGCGGGCGCCCGGGCGACCACAGCCAGCATTCTCGTCGGCCTGAAGCTGATCGCCCAGCCCGCCGTCACCTGGCTGATCGCCGCACCGCTCCTCAACCTGCCGCCGGCTGCGACCCATACCGCCGTGCTGCTCGCAGCGCTGCCGACAGGCACAGGCCCCTTCATGCTGGCGGAATTCTACGGCCGCGAGGCAAGCCTCACGGGCCGCGTCGTGCTTACCTCGACAGTGCTTTCCGTGCTGACGATTTCGACCTATCTGGCGCTGGCGGGGCGGGTATAGGAACTGGCGGCACCATCCATCTCAGAGCCCAAGAAATCGGCGCAGCAGTTTATCCATATCCCGCCTCTTGAACCGGCGCGGCGTTGCAGCATGTCCCTGACTAATCACTTTTCGTTAGTCGCCATTTCAGAGCGTGGCGGTATCTTTGGTCAGGGAGGATGCAGCCATGGAACGCGTAGAGCCTGCAGATGTCGATCATGATGCCCTGACCAAGGTCTGGTCCGTTACTGAGTTCTGCACCCGACACCGGATCGACGGCAAGGAGGAGAAGCGGCTGCTGCAGCTCTTCGGCGCTTTCGCCACCGCCAGTGAACTTCTGCACAACGCCCGCCGCGAACCGCGTTTCCGGTAATCGCCCGGCAACATCAGGCATTCGGGAGCAGGCCTGACACTCCATTCAGCGCGCGCAGATTTCACCTGGCTAATGTGCGGTAGCCCACCTTTTTTCATCCACCGGCTGCACTAGCTTCTGTCGCGGAGATCCGATCCCTGGTGCATGAGGCGGCATGATCCGAAGACGCAATCTGCTGGTCGGCGCAACGGCCGCAACCATGCTTGGCACGGCGAAAACGACCCGCGCCGCCTTTTATCCCGAACCTTCGGGAGAGCCGGGCGCGCCCTTCGGCGATCCCAATCTCAAGCTCGTCGTCATGTCCGTGATGATGGACAAGGGCATTCTCAATCTCGGCACACGTGAGGAACTGGCAGGCCATGTGCTCGGCCGCGCCGTCGATCTCGACACTGAGGGCCATCATCCGCTCCTGCCGGTGCGCACCTATCTGGAGCGCTATCCGCTGACGCGGGAGATGCTGGACCAGGTGGACACGCTCTATTTCGACGGCGGCAACACCATCTATTCCTACATCTGGAAATTCTGGAGCGGCGAAGATGACAGCTTCGATGTCGCCAGCATGGCTGGTATCGCCAACTGCCCCAATATCACCGCGCTCGATCTCACCTCGATGGTCCGCTTCGTCGATCTCGAAACGCTGAAACCACCGCTGAAGCTGCAATATCTCACCCTCGGTGTCGATCTCGCCAACCTGCCCGCGCTGCTCGACATGCCCGCTCTGCGCGGCGTGAAGATCTATGATGACGATATCTATCGCGATGTGATGACGCCGGGCAGTCCGGCCCGGCATGTGATGGAGAGGCTGAAGGCACGCGGCGTGTCGGTCTGGGTTCACTGGATATCAAGCGATCAGGGAGAGCCGCCGGCCTATCAATGAGCTGGTTAGAACAGGCCGATCAGCCGGGCGGAGCTGATCGCAAGGCCGGCGATCGCCACCAAGATGAAGGCGCACATGATGACGAGAAAGATCGGGTTCTTCACTGTTTCTCCTTCGAGGCCGGGCGATGGTTGGAGGGTGACCTAGCAGCTGCCGACAATAGCGACAACCATTCCGCCGACGACTTGTTTGTCACAGACCCGTCTGCGGGCGGGCCGCATCATCGACACCGGCCAATTCGACACCTCAAAAGCCGGATATCGTAATTGCCCGCCACGCCGCAAAGATGCAGGATCAGCTGCCGTATTCATTCCAGCCGGCATTGAGGGAAGCAGGGCCGATCATGTCATCGATCACCACAGGCAATGAGCAACAATATAGCGACAGCAAAAAACTTGCCGCGCGCGGGCGCCTGAACCGGGAATATACAATTGCCGAAACCGGCTGGTTTCCCTGGGTGGCGCGGCAGCTTCCCCTCAAACCGGGCGATCGCGTGCTGGACATTGGCTGTGGTCCCGCCTGGTTCTGGGCTTCCGTGGCAAACGAACTGCCCGACGATCTCGACCTCACGCTTGCCGATCTCTCCCCCGGCATGCTGCAGGAAGCGCTCGAGCGCTGCCACCCGCTCTCCTTTGCCCGCGTCACCGGCCAGCAGGCCGACGCAACCGCCCTGCCCTTCGAGGACGGCTCCTTCGACACCGTCATCGCCATGCACATGCTCTACCATGTGGCCGATCAGGCGCAGGCGCTTGCCGAAATGCACCGCGTGCTGAAGCCGGGCGGTCACCTCGCGGTGACGACCAATGGCGCCGGCAACATGCGCGGCATGTATGCGCTGACCACAGTGTTCGGCAGCCCGCCATACGACCCTGCGGGTGCGGCCTTCGGCTACGAGACGGCGGAGCGGCTGATGCAGGCGCAGTTTGGCAATGTCATCATGAGCGAGCATCCGGCGCACATGCGAATAACCGAGCCGGAAGACGTGTTCCTGGCGCTGACCTCCTATCCGCCGGGCGATCGGGCTGATGAGGCGGAGCTTGCGGCGTTTCGGGCGGCGATATCAGAGGCTTTCCGTGCGGGCGGCGGCGTGCTTGAGGTGGGCAAGGAGACGGGCTTATTTATCGGCCGCAAGGTAGGGTAAAAGGCTGCACTGTCGAAGGCCCCCTTGTGGGGTTTGGGGCGGGGTCTTTTGTCCGCGTTCATCACGGCCAAACCGATGAAGGTATCGCCCCACTTCACCCTAACAACCATCCCCACGTTAGCCCTACCCCAACTGAAGAGGTTGGTTCATGGCTACCGTCGTCTCTATCTGCAATCTCGCCCTTTCCAATATCGGCAAGGACAATATCAACGATCTCACCGAAAAGAGCGCCGAGGCGCGCGCCTGCAATCAGTTCTATGCGCAGACCCGCGATGTACTGCTGCAATCCTTCCCTTGGGCTGTGGCGGGCAAGACCGTGGCGCTGGGCGCGTTCGACAATGACAAGCCGAGTGTGTGGCGCCACTCCTATGCACGGCCGGCCGATTGCCTGCAGATCCGCTGGATCAGGCCCCGTTATTCCGCCGATGCCGCCATACCGCCCGAAACACTGAAGCCCGATCTCGATGAGGCCGGGCGCGAGATGCAATATGCTTATGCGCTGGAGGGCGACCGGCTCTATTGCGATCTCTCGCCGGCGCTGCTGCGCTATACCTGCCGGCTCACCGACCCGACGAAATATTCGCCGCTCTTCATCGAGGCGCTCGCTTGGCATCTGGCCGTGCGCCTTGCCATGCCGCTGACGCGCGATCCGAAGATCCGCGCCGATGCGATGGCGCTAGCGCAGAGCAGCCAGCGGGCGGCCGAGCAGGCCGAGGCCAATCAGGTGAGGCACACGAGCGAGAGTTTCGTGAGCGAACTGATCGCGGTGCGCGCCCATGGCTGATTTCCGCGCCTACCAGCCTTCCTTCACCGCAGGCGAACTTTCGCCTGCGCTCGGCGCCCGCGTCGATCTCACGAAATATCAGAGCGGCTTGCGCACGGCGCTGAACGTCTTCGTGCATCCGCATGGCGGCGTGTCGAACCGGGCCGGGCTGCAATTCGTCCACGAGATCAAGGACAGCTCGAAGCAGGCCCGGCTGATCCGCTTCCAGTTCAATACCGAGCAGACCTATATCCTCGAATTCGGCGACAAATACATCCGCATCTTCCGCGATGGCGGGCTGGAGCTGACGGGCGCCGCCCCCTACGAGGTTGCGACCGCCTATACGGCAGCAGACGTGCAGGACCTCGTGTTCGTGCAGGAAGCCGACGTGCTCTACCTCTGCCACGTCAATCACCCTGTGCGCAAACTCGGGCGCCTGGCCGACAACAACTGGACGCTGACGACGGTCCAGTTCAAGCCGTTGATCAACCCGCCGGCGGGCACGCCCTCCGTCACCAAGCCCGGCGATACATCAGGCAAGCCGGGTTATGTGGCAACCACATACCGCTACTGCGTTTCCGCTGTTGCAGACAGCGGCGAGGAAAGCCTGCCGTCCAATGCCGGCGCCACCGTCAACGACCTCGCCATCCAGGGCGGCATCAACCGTGTCACCTGGGCGGCGGTATCAGGTGCGGCACGCTACATCGTCTACCGTGACGACAACGGCATTTTCGGCTATGTCGGCGGCACGACGGGCCTGACCTTCGATGACGAGAACATCACGCCCGATCTCTCCGACACGCCGCAGGCCGGCCGCAACCCTTTCAATGCGGCGGGCAATTATCCGCGCTGCGTGACATTCATCGAGCAGCGGCTTGCCTTCGCCTCGACACAGAACGACCCGCAGGCCGTCTGGCTCAGCCAATCCGCCAATTACGAGAATTTCGGAGTCTCCTCACCCGCCAAGGCAAGTGACGCCGTGACCTTCCGCATCCGCGCCCGGCAGGTGAACGAGATCCGCTCGATGATCTCGGTACGCGGCCTGCTGCTTTTGACCTCCGGTTCCGAATGGATCGTCACCGGCGGCTCGACCTCGGATGCGATTTCCCCCTCCGCCATCAAGCTCGATAACCAGGGCTATCGCGGAGCCGCCAAGGTGCAGCCGATCGTCGTCGGCAATACGGTGCTTTTTGCCCAGCGCCTTGGCGGCGTGGTGCGCGATTTCTCCTATGACTATACGCAGGATAGTTATGTCGGGAAGGATCTGACCATCCTTGCCCGCCACCTCTTCAAGGGCCGCGAGATATCAGCCTGGGATTATGCCCAGGCGCCCGACTCCGTCGTCTGGGTGGTGCTCGATGACGGCGCTCTGGTCTCGCTCACCTACATGAAGGAGCAGGATGTCTGGGCCTGGACCCGCCATGAAAGCGGCCCCGGCAACGACGCCTTCTTCGAGGATGTGACCGTGATCGAGGAAGACGGCGAGGACGTGCCCTATTTCATCGTCCGTCGCACGATCAATGGCACACAGAAGCGCTATATCGAGCGGCTGCACAGCCGCGCCTTCGAGGATGTGCAGGATGCCTTCTTCGTCGATTGCGGGCTTACCTATTCCGGCCCGCCGGCGACGGTGCTGAACGGGCTAAACCATCTTGAAGGACAGGAGCTCGTGGCGCTCGCAGACGGCAATGTCGTGCGCAACCTCACCGTCACCGGCGGCAGCGTGCGGCTGCAGAACGCAGCCTCGAAAATCCATGTCGGCCTGCCGGTGACGGCGGCGATCCAGACGCTCGATCTCGATATCGGCCAGGTGCAGGGCCTCGGCACCGTGCAGGGCCGCAGCAAATCCATCTCCGAAGTGACCTTCCGGGTGGAAAACACCCGCGGCATTTTCACCGGCCCTCAGGACGGCGAGCGCGACGGCGGCACGCTGGTGGAATACAAGCAGCGCCGCAACGAAAACTGGAACGAGGCGATCAGCCTCTATACCGGCGATCTCACCATCACCCCCTATTGGGACTGGAGCACCAGCGGCGCCATGTGGGTGAAGCAGTTCGACCCGCTGCCGATGACCATTCTCTCCATCATGCCGGATGTCACCCTTGGCCGCTGAGATCGCCATTATCGAGGCGCGGCCGAGCCATGTCAGGCAGATTGCCGCGCGCATGCGGGCAGCCGACCGCGACGAGGTTTTCGCCGCCTCCGGCCGCTCGCCGCTTTCGGCGCTCTCCTTTTCCTACCGCCACTCCTCTCAGGCGTGGACCGCCCTCTTCGATGGCCGGCCGGAGGTGATGTGGGGTGTCGGCGATATCAACATCCTGACCGGTATCGGTGCGCCCTGGCTGCTAGGCACGGACGCGGTGGAGAAGAATTTCCGCGGCTTTCTCAAGATCTCACGCAATTGGCCGGCTCAACTGTTGAGCCGCTACGGCTTGCTTCGAAACTTCGTGGATGCGCGCAATACGATCTCCCTACGCTGGCTCGAATGGCTGGGCTTCCAGCTGTTCGAACCCGTCGAGATCAACGGGCATCCATTCCGGCTATTCGAAATGGGAGAAGCGGATGTGTGATCTTGGTCTTGCGCTGACACTGGGGTCGACGCTTCTCGGCGCCGCCGGCCAGGTGCAGCAGGCAAAGGCGACGGCGGAGGCGAACAAATACAACGCCCAGGTCGCCGAAATGAATGCGCAGATCGCCGACAAACAAGCGAAGGACGCGATCGAGCGCGGCAAGCAGGAAGAGCAGCAGAAGCGCCTGCAGACCTCCCAGCTCGAAGGCCGCCAGCGCGCCGCCATGGCCGCAAACGGCGTCGATCTCTCCTTCGGCTCGCCGCTGGATACGATCGTCGACACCGCCAAGATGGGCGAGATCGATGCGCTAAACGTGCGCACCAATGCCTATCGCGAGGCCTATGGCTACAAGGTGCAGGGCACCAATCAGCTCGCAAGCGCCAAGCTCGACCGCATGCGCGCTGAGGCGGCCGTCAAGGGCGGTTATCTCGATGCCGTCGGCACCATCCTCGGCGGCGCGGGCAAGGTTTATACCCAGGCCCATGGCTTGGGTAAGTAGAGCAATTCCAGCAACCTGTGCCGCGGTTTTGCGTCCGGAATTGCGGGAAACAAAAATTGAGGTTCTGAATGCCGACCGTTCCCACCTATCAGGACACCCAGCAGCATGTTGCGCTTCGCCCCGAATATACCGAGGGTTTGACGGCCAGTGCTGACGCCGATGCCTTCGGCACCGCGATCGGCCGTGGCATGCAGAATGCCGCAACCGGCCTCGGCACGCTGGCCGATGCCGTAGTGAAAGTCGAGCAGCCAACGCCGCCAAGGATCGCCAGACGAAATTCGGCGACTGGTCGCGCGAGGCGCTTCATGGCAAGGGCGGCTTCCTGACGCTGACCGGCCGCGCCGCCGTCGAAGCCGCGCCGCCTTCGAAAAGCTTGCCGAGCAGAAACGCGCCGAATTCGGCAAGGGGCTGAGACCGGGTGCTGCGCGCGCCTATGACGAGGCCACCCGCACCAGCATGAACATCCTGCTGGACAGCACGATCAGCCACACATTCGACCAGCGCAAGGTCTGGTTTGCCGAGACCTCCTAAAAGAGCATCAAATCCTCGGCCGAGGATGCCGTCGCCGTCTATAACGATCCGGCCAAGGTTGCTGCCGCCATTCAGAACGGCGTCACCGAGATCGAGCATCAGAGCCGCATGCAGGGCTGGAGCAAGGAAAAGCTCGCCCGGGAGAGCGCACAATATGTCTCCGTCGACGACGCGAGCTACGATATTACCGTGCAGTATGAGGATATCCCGCGGGATCTCAGGATGGCGATCGAGGCGGATTTGACGAAGCCGGGAAAGCCGAAGCCAACGCGAAAACAGATTGAAGATGAATATGAATTATTCATCTTCAATCGCTGAATTGATGCATTAAGAAAAAATGGCCAGTTCCGCGTCGTAAAAAACCTCGGCCAGCTCACTCCCTTCTGCACCGAACCACCACCAAAATGCATCTTCAGCCGCGCGGGTCCCATTGGCGATGGTGGTGGCGATTGTCGCGTCGAAACCGAGCTGCAAGGCGGTGACGATCGGATACCAGCGGAAAGCTGGCAAGACATCAGGACTTCATTCACCCACACGAAAAACGCAGCGATCAAGGCGCCTGCTGTCACGGCCGCAAACCGGGCCATCTGCCCGATGACGAAGCAAGACCGTCTCATCGCTCGAAGTGGTTTGGCTAGGTCAGGCCGACAACCTTCCTGAGCCTATGGTTCGGGAAACCAGAGGTACAATCACATGACCATTTCGAGCGAGATAAATCGATCCGGCCCCTATAATGGGGACGGCGTCGCCACGGCTTTCGAATACAAGTTCAAGATCCTGGAGCCCCGTCATCTGCAGGTGATCCGGACGGATGCATCGGGCACGGATTCAATCCTGGTGCTCGACGCCGATTACACTGTGACCGGCACTGGCAATGATGGAGGCGGAAGCGCGGTCATCGTCCCCGCCCCGGCGGCCGGCACCAAGATAACTTTGCTGCTGGACGTGCCCTTTACCCAGGAAACCGACCTGGAAAACCAGGGCGCCTATTATGCGGAGACCGTCGAGCAGGCGCTCGACCTCGTTGTGATGAGGCTCCAGCAGCTCAAGGAAAGAGCGGCCCGCGCAGTCACCATTCCGCCGTCATTCGATTCAGCAACGATCGACAAGCTGATTGCAGACGTTCTGACGCTCAGCAACAAAGGCGATGCGTTGGAGGCAGTTGCCGCCGTCTCGCAGTATCTGGAGACTGTGGCAGGTATTGCTGATGACATCCCTGATGTTGCCGGCCTCACACAGACCGCCCAGCAGAAAGCCGCGGAAGCCGCTCAGTCGGCAACGAACGCAAATGCCAGCGCCGGCCTCGCGACCGCCTACGCAACGAATCCGGAAGATGTCGCGATCCCCGGTTCGGGCGGGCTGTTTTCCGCCTTTCATTGGTATCGGAAGACTGTGGCGATCTACAATGACGTCGCCAATACCCTGGCCGGCTGGCTTCACGGCGCGGCGACAAAGACCGACATCGCGGATGGCGACGAGTTCGCCATCGCCGACAGCACGACAGGTTGGGGCCTGAGAAAGGTTCTGGCGGGCAGTATCGTCAAATATGTGGCGTCAGCGCTCGGGCTGGACTTCATGGTCGGCTTTGTGCCCGCCTACTCCACCGCTACAACCTTTACCGTAGGGGCCGGCTTCGGGTTCTTCGGAGGCGGGAAGCATGCCACGGCCGCGGATGCCACCTGTAGTCTCGCAGCTACCTTCGGGACGGGCCCGGGTTGCCTGGATACCGGCACGGTGCAGGCCGGTAAGACCTACTTCGTGTACGCCGTCAGAAGCCTGGATGGGAACACCAGGTTCGTCGCCTCGTTGTCGGCCATCGAAGGTGGTGTCGCGGTGCCCTTGGGGTGGGAGCTGCTCTCTGGTAGCCGAATAGGCATCATCCTGACGAACAGTTCCGGAAACATCGTCATGTTCCAACAGTCTGGCAACCGGGTACTTGTTGCGAATGCCTTGCTCTACTCCAACAGCGGGCAATGCGACATGGACCCCCCTCACCCTTCCCAGTTGTCCGGTAGGTATCTCGGTGGATGCCTTGGTGTTTATCGACATAAGCACAGGGACGAACGGTGACGCCATCTCCGCTATGGGCCCGGTATCCTCTCTCTTCACTGGCCTGATGATTGCTCGCAGCCGCGCCACAGGTAACTCCGGAGGTGGTGGAACTGAATTTGGGGCTCTTACCCCAGTCAGGACGAATGCCTCGGCTCAGGTAATGCGCGAGGTGGACATAAGCGGTACAGCAAGTGTGGCAGCATACTTGACAGGTTGGGATGATTGGCAATGCAAGAGGTTTTGGGCATGACCACGGTTTATGTAAGGCAGGACAGTGAGGGAAAAATCCTCGAAATTCTGGGGGCTCCGCAACCAGGGATGCCGGATGCCACTGCTCACGATGACCAGGAGCCCCTGATCGCCAAATTCCTCCGCGACCCCCTCGGCCTCGAAGAGGCCTTCCCTTCCCTCAAGAAATGGCAGCTTTGGCTCGCCGCGCTCGAACTCGAACCACCGGTTTTCAAGGCCGATGTCCTCTCCTTCGTCAACGGCATGGCTGACATGTCGGTGAAGGACAAGGAAACTGTGCGCATCATGATCGAGGACGCACAGGAATATTCCCGCAACGATCCGCGCATCGATCTGCTCGCGGTGGCCATGAGCATTCCGCCGAACCAGATGGATGATCTCTGGAAGTGGGCGGCCCAGATCGAGCCTGTATGATGTGAGCTGTCGTAAAATGATCGGCGGGGCCAGCCATCCGGCCCGCCCTGCTCGCCAATCAACTCACAGCGGCAGCGGCTTGCCCGTCTGCTCGGCCATCATGTATTCCGCATACCAGTCCGGCCAGTTTTCGTCATGCTTGCCGCCATTGCGCTTCTCATGCTCGCCATGGGCTTCGGCTGCCCGGCGCAGCCCTGCAGCAAGGTCTTTCGCCGTGCCGAAGGCGGCAAGGTCGGAGGTGATGCGACCCGGCAGCCGGGCGGTGATTTCCTGGAAGAGCCAGCCGTTGCCGTCAGGGTCGTTGAAGGAAGCGAAGGAACGATAACTGCTGCGATCAGGATCGGGGCCGTTGACCCGGCGCCGGCCGAAGAGATAGGGCACGTCAGGCCCGCTATAGACCTCGCCTTCAGGATGAAAGGCCCCGCTGACCTCCACACCGCGCTCCCGCAATTCCTTGCGGGTCGCCTCGATATCGGAGACGACGAGATAGAGCCCCTGCGCGGAGCCTGGTGCCGCCGGTGTCACGTTTTTCCCGAAAATGACGGAGGCGTTCGAGCCCGGCGGGGTGAACTGGATCACCCGGTAATTGTCACCAGAGGAATAATCGGCATCGAGGCGCCAGCCGAGCCCGCCGTAAAATGCCTTGGCCCGGTCGACATCCGAAACGGGCACGACAATGATCTCCAGCTTCATCTCGCTCGTGCCGTTGCCGGTCATATTGCTTGCGCTGCTCATGATCTCCCCCTCCATCGTCACTACGATGGTGTTGTTGATGATGGCGATGCGGCGAATGCATCGCCCGCACCCACTCTACCACGTTGCGGGCCGATGATCTCTTCTCACGCCTCCCGCGGCATCGCCTTGACGAAATCGATGAAGGCGCGCAACGGCGCCGGCACCAGCCGCCGTCCGGGATAATAAAGGAAAGGGCCGGAAAAGCTCTCCCACCAGGGCTCCAGCACCGGCTCCAGCGCGCCGCTTGCAAAATAGGGTTTCAGCCAATCCTCGAAGGTGAAGACGACGCCGGTTCCGGCAACGGCCGCATCGACGGCGAGATCCGTGCCGCCGCCATTCTGGACGATCAGTGGGCTCGGCGGATCGACCCTGATGATCTCACCATTGCGCTCGAACTCCCAGACCGGGATGGCGCGGCCGGCAAAACGCCCGCGGATGCAGGCATGTCGAAGCAGATCCCGCGGATGCTCCGGCCGCCCGTGTTCTGCGAGATAGGCGGATGAAGCACCGCCGGCATAACGCTGGACGCGCGGGCCGATCGGCACCGCGATCATGTCCTGTTCCAGCCGCTCGTCATAGCGGATGCCGGCATCGCAGCCTGCGGCAATGATATCGACGAAATTCTCCTCGGTGACGATTTCGAGGCGGATATCCGGATAAGCTCTCAGAAACGCGGGCACGATGCGCGGCAGCAGCAGTCGCGCCGCGCTGACGGGCACATTGAGCTTCAGCGTGCCGGCCGGCCGATCGCGAAAATCTTTGACGAAATCGAGCGCCGCATTGATCTCGCTGAAGGCGGGGCCGAGCCGCTCCATCAGCCCGCGGCCGGCCTCCGTCGGCACCACGCTGCGTGTCGTGCGATTGAGCAGCCGAACGCCAAGTTCCGCCTCCAGCCGCCGTACCGCATCGCTGAGCGCCGATGAGCTCATATGCCCTGCCCGCTCCGCCTCGCGGAAACCACCGGCCCTTGCCACAGCGAGAAAAGCGCTGACATCACTGATTTCTGGCGAACCTTGCTTCATAATCCTGATCTCACCGATTGTCCTCCATACAGGACAGCCCGTCCGGATTATAGCCAATTGTCACAGCAATGATACGGACCTATCTCCCTCGTGCCTTCAATCGGGGCCTGCCTTCAATCGGAGAAGAGATTTCATGTCCACTGTCGAAAAATCCGGAACCTTCAAGCTCGGTGACCGCACGGTAAAGCGGCTCGGCTATGGTGCCATGCAGCTCGCCGGCAAGGGTGTCTTCGGCCCGCCGCGGGATCGAAACGAGGCGATCGCCGTGCTGCGCGAAGCAGTCGAAAGCGGCATCGACCACATCGACACCAGCGATTTCTACGGCCCCTTCGTCACCAATGAGATCATCAGGGAAGCGCTGCACCCCTATAGAGACGATCTCGTCATCGTCACCAAGGTCGGCGCGCTGCGCGGCGCCGACGCCTCCTGGAATCCGGCCTTCTCGAAGGAAGAGCTGACCGCAGCAATCCACAGCAACCTGAAAAACCTCGGCCTCGACGTGATCGAGGTGGTGAACCTGCGCGCCATGTTCGATGTGCACGGCCCGGCCGAAGGCTCGCTCGAGGCACCGCTGACGGCTCTCGCCGAGCTGCAGCGGCAGGGCCTGATCAAGCATATCGGCCTGTCGAATGTCACCGCAAAGCAGGTGGATGACGGCCGCAAGATCACCGACATCGTCTGTGTCCAGAACCAGTATAACCTCGCCAACCGTGAGGATGACGCGCTGATCGACAAGCTCGCAGACGAAGGCACGGCTTACGTGCCCTTCTTCCCGCTCGGCGGCTTCTCGCCCCTGCAGTCCTCGACGCTCTCGGATGTCGCCACCCGCCTCAGCGCCACGCCGCTGCAGGTGGCGCTCGCCTGGCTCCTCAAGCGCGCGCCGAACATTCTGCTCATCCCGGGCACATCCTCGCGTGGTCACCTCAGGGAAAACCTCGCAGTTGCCGATATCGAGCTGCGTGATGATGTAATGGCCGAGCTCAACGGCATTGCTGCCGCGTAAGGCGCCTGACTCAACGCAAGGCAACAGATGGCGGCGGATCATCCGCCGCCATCCAGGAAGCCGCGTCACAGCACCTCCCCAGATTGACGAATCGCGCCGGCATCGACATCTTCTGGGTCAGGCGTGGCCTGCGCCCAACCTCCAACGATCCTCCCCGGCAGGGTCTTTCAAACGGAGGCAAAGGGACTTCCGTCTCGGGTTCGAAAACCTTGGTCCGATCGCTCGGGCGTGGTTGCCGGGGAACATGCGTCCGTGACGGAAAGGCCTGACAATGACCCGAAACGGAAACTTCAAACGCAGGATACGCGCCCGCGCCGCAAAGACCGGCGAATCCTATACTTCAGCCCTCAGCCACATCCGCGCACCGCAAACAACATCCCGAACAGAACCGCAAACGGATGAGCCCGCCGGCAAATCCCTGCGGCTGGCCGTCGCGCAGACGACGGTCCGCCTGGACCCCCGCGATGCCGACGCCTTCCGCGCCAACGGCGCCGAAATGCGCCGCCTCATGCGCCAGGCGCACGATGCCGGCGCCCGGCTTCTCCACTTCCCGGAGGGAGCGATCTGCTTTCCCCACAAGCGCATCCTCTCCGAGATCGGTCCCACCGAGATCGGCGCTGCCGACTGGAGCCGGTTTCAATGGGAGGTTCTGCGCGAGGAACTGGAGGAGACGAGAAAGTTTGCGGCCAAACTGAAACTCTGGACGGTCTTCGGCGCCGCCCACCAGCTGACCCCGCCGCACCGGCCGCATAACAGCCTCTACGTCATCTCCGACCGGGGCGAACTGGTGACGCGTTATGACGAGCGCCTGCTCTCCCGCACCAAGATTTCCTTCATGTATTCGCCGGGCAATATCCCCGTCACCTTCGAGGTGGACGGCATCCGCTTCGGCTGCGCCGCCGGCATGGAGGCGCATTATCCCGAGATCTTCATCGAATATGAAAGGCTCGATGTGGACTGCGTGCTCTTCTCGACATCGGGAGAAACACCCTCCGCAGCGCCGCCCTTTGCCGCCGAAGTGTTGGGCCTTGCCGCCAGCAACACCTATTGGGTCAGCTACGCCTCCCACGCCCCGCAGAGCGTGATCGCGCCTTCGGGCATCGCCGCCCCCAATGGCCAATGGGCAGCCCTCTGCCCAGCGGACGGCACGCCCGGCATCGCCTTTGCCGACATCACCACCAATCCGGAGAACCCCGCGCGGCCCTGGCGGCGCACCGCCCGCGGCGATCTCTACCGGCTGCACCAGATCGATGGGGATCCGAGAAGCGACAGCCGCGAGGCGTTCTGAAGTCCATCGAAACTGGCGGACCATCAGTCCGCCAGTTTTAAATTGCCTGAACTATTGGACTTGCACGCCTTTCCGCCATTGATCAGCGAGAGTCAGACCTGGTACCGGCACACCCTTTCCCCAGTGATTGTCGGAACAGATTGGCCCACGGCGGGCTCCAGATAGAGCGGTCCGCGGCAGCGGAGCGTCATCTTCCTCAGCGCCGGCCGAGCAGCGCGTCGAGGAGCCGGCGCCAGTGCGGTAGGCTTGCGAAGGCTGTCGGCAGGCGAGCGCCGGCTGCGAGGCCGGGCACGCCCGATTTCTCGAGCGCATTGTTGAGCGTGAAGCCAACGGTGAAGAGGCCGGAGCGGTTGAGGCCTTCGGTTGCCCAGATAGTGGGGTCTTCGGGCAAGGCTTGGCCGGCTTCCAGCGCGCTCAGCGCGTGCAGGAAGGCGCCGATCGTCGTCATGCCGGTGATGGCGCCGAGGAGGCGGGTCTGGTCTTCGGGCAAGCCGCGGAGCAGCACGCGCTGGTTGGAGGCGATGGCGAGCGATCGGAACCGCTGGAGGGTGCGGCCGAGGGGTGTTGCGGCAAAGAGCGGCGTGTCATCGTCGCCGCTTGCGGAGGTGAGGGAGCGGGTCTCCTTGTCGATTGCGGCGCGCAGCGCGCGGCTGATGGTGGCGGCAGCGGTGTCGTCGCCCCGGCTTTCCGCGTTGGCGAGCCTGATGCCGTCGAGGGTCTGGCCGTGGCTGGCGAAGAAACGGCCGAGGTCTTCGGCGCGCTCATTGCCGAAGCCGATTGCGTCCATGTAGGCGCGCTCGCCTGGCGGCAGGGAGGCGAAACCGTCTTGGGTGGCCTTTTCGGCATTGGCCAGGATGCGGTCCTCGATGAGGCGCGTGGCAAGCGTCTTCTGGAAATCGTCCCAATGCATGAGGCCTGTCAACAGCGGGCGGCCCTCGGCCATATTGGCGAGGAAGCGGCCGAAGACGGGGCCATCGGCATAGGGGTCGGTGATCTGGGCGAGCGCAGCCATGCGCGACGCCAGGATCTTTTGCCCGATGGCGCCGGCACGCCCCGCCTCCTCCATGCCGAGGCCGGCGGCGGTGACGCCGCGCAGCATCGGGTCGATCGCATCCTTCATAAAGCCGGTGAAGCCCTGCACCATCAGCGGGCGCACGGCATCGGCAAGCGCGCCGATCGATGCGCCGCCCATCGTCCTGATATAATCGAAGACGCCGGCGTCGGCCCGGATACGCGCCCAGCTCGTATCCTGAGCTTCGGGCCGGGCATTGCCGCGCAGCATGTCGCGCACGGCCTGCAGGTCTGCGATATCGGCGCGCTCGCGTTCATCGAGGCGCTGCAGCGCGGCCGGATCGCCGCCTGTCAGATTATCACCCGCCAGATTATTACCGGCCGGATTATTGCCGGTTTGCGCGCGCAGGTCGGCATAGTCATGCCGCACCCGCTCGAAGGCCTCCTCCATGCCGGGCGAGCCGAAGCGTTCGGCAAGCTCGATATCGGCGGCCATGGTGCGGGCGTAGCGGCGGCCGATGCGACCGGCGTCGTCATCCAGGAATTTTTCGACGAGCGCGTCGGGAATGTCGAAGCTGCAGCCCTTCAACGGGCCTTGGGCGGCAAGGGTGATGTCAGGCGGGAAGCCCTCCGTCGCCCGGCCCGTCAACCTGTCGTAGACGTCATCGACGATGCCATTCACATAATCGGCGCGGGCGGCAGGATCATGGAGTTCGGGCGCGGTGCGGGCGGCATGATCGTTTATCCGGCTTTCGAAATTGCTGCGCACGCGGGGGCCAGTCTTCGCAGGGCCAGTCTGCTCAGGGCCGGTCTGCTCAGGACCAGCCTTTTCGGGGCCAGCCTTTTCGGGACCGATCTCCCCAGGGCCAGTCCCGTCACCGCCACCGGCATCATCCGGCTCGATGCCGACGAGGCCGATGGCAAATTTATAGAGGCCCGTCTCGAGTTGCTCGGCCGCGAAATGGGGCAGATGCTTGAGAAAGTGGCCGGCACGATGGGAGAGGCCGGACTTGCCTCCGGCCGCAGCGCCGCTCTCGGCCGTTGCGGCTTGCGGATCGGCTTTGGCGCCCTCGGGGCCTGAAAGCGTCTTTTGCTTTTCAGCTGCCTCGCGCGCTGTTGCAGCCGAAGCCTGCCCATCGAAATAGCCGTGCAGGATGCCCTTGAATTCCTGTTCGTTGGCTTCGATCGCCTCCCGGTTCCACAGGCGCGAGAAATAGGCGCTGGCGCCGGCGGCATCGACGTCTTTCGGCAGCAGCCCCGTTTCGATCGCCCTCTTGGTCAGGGGCTCGACGACATGAGAGCGCCAGGCGCCGGCGGCGCTCGCAACAGCTGGAATATCACTCTGGCCGCCGCGGCGCATGGCACGGCCGACGTCTTCGTGGAATTCCCGCTCCGTCATCGCCAGCCCGGCCTTGCGGGCATCGATATAGGCGGCGCGGTGGGCCTCGACGGCCCTGTCCAGGGCGCGGCGGGCAAATTCGGGAAGTGTCTCGGCGGCGGCAGCGCCTGCACCGGCGGCATTCCCGGCCAGTGTCTCCTTGAAGAGTGGCGTCTTCGACAGGTAGACGGGGTTTTCCATCATCTGCGCGCCGATATCACGCACGGCGGCGGAAGGGCTGTTCTGCATGCGCAGCAGCGGGTTGAGCTCGGCCGTCGTCATTGCGCTAGTCGGGGCGGCCGTCGGGGCCGCTGGCGCGGCCTTGGCAGTATCCGGTACCGCATTGCCGGCAATGGAGGGATCGGCGGATGACACCGGCCGCAGATCGGCGTCACCGGCAGGCCGGGGAGCGGAAAAGCCCGTCATTTCAGCATGAAGCGCGTTGGTGGCCGCGTCGAAATCCGATGCCTTGGCGGCATCGAAGGCGCGCGCGGCGGCGGCGTGTTCCAGCTGCGTCAAGCGAGCGGCATGGCGCGTGCCGAGCAGGCCCGCCGCAATAACCGAACCGCCAATGCCCACCAGCGACTCATCGACCGTGCGCAGTTGCTGGCTGAAGTGCAGGCCTGCCTCCTGCACGCTGTTGGAGACGACAGCAGCGCGCCCCATGCTCAACGCCGACCGGGCGACGGAAAAGCCGCCTCTGCCGGCCCTCACCAGCCCGCCGCCGGGAATAAAGGTGGGCAGATCGGCCGTGCTCGCCACGATATTCATCACCGCGCCGATCATTCCGGCTCGATCCAGAATCTCGCGGTCCCTCCTCTCCTGATCGATATCCGCCTTCACCGCATCCATCGCGCGTTTGTTGAAGACATGGACGAAATGATCGAGATACTCCTCGTAGCCTTTCAGGTTCTCGCGATCGAAGGTGTTAAAATCAGGATCGATGTCGAAATAGTGTCCCGTCGCCATCTCATAGAGCTTGTGCGACGAGGCCACCGAGACGACGAGATTATTCTGCCGGAAGGCGGCGCCGGTCGTGGTGAGGATATCAGGGCTTGGGGCGGGAAGCTTCCTGCCGATCCTCTGCGACATGAGATAATCGGTTTCCAGCGGTGTTCCCGGGCTCGCCCGGCTTTCATCGAATGGCATGGATCACTTCTTTCTTACGAGATTCGGCGACGGGCGAGCGCGGCTTTCAAGCGGCGGCGCGGCTTTGGCGGGGGATCAAGGCGCGGGGTTGGGAAGCAGCCACGTCAGCGGATCCGTTATCGTGTGCATCAGGATGCGCGAGAACAGCTTATCTTGCAGCCGTTCCTGCTCCTCCTTCCGGTTCTCCGCCTCACCTTCAGCGATCTTTTTGTCCAACGCCGCATCCCCGGCGGCTTTGATTTCGTCCGCGGTCGGCGGGTTGGCGAAGAACGGCTTGCGGTAGTGCTCCAGCTCGCCCTTTTCATTGACGAACTGGACCTGATAGTGGGGCCGCTTGCCGGCAGCGATGTCGATCTCGGTGTCGCGGTCAGCGTAGAGGAAGATCTTGCCGTGCTTGATGCCATCGCGAGCAAACTCTTCGTTCAACTGCTTCCAGATATAGTCATGGGAACCAGTCCCATCGTCGGGGTAGAATTTTTCCGGGGGCAGATGCATCAGCACATCTTTCCCATCCGCGGAGAATTCCGACACGCCGTAAAGGCGCTGGAGGCGTTCATTGGCAAGCGTCAGGCCTGGCCCCACATCGCCGGCATCAAAGATGCTTTCCGTCAGAATCTGCTTGTAATCGCTGATGATCGCGGCTGCCTGTTTCTCATTGCCCAAGCTCGTCCAGGAGACGATACCCTTGCGGTAAAGCGGCTTGATCAATTCCTCCGTCGCCAGATAGTCGATCGTGCCCTTCATCCACGGGGTGTCCATCATCGCCTTGCGCTGGCGCACCTTTTCGGGATCCTTGAGGTCGATGATGCGCTGTACCGCCAGTCCCGGCTCCATGTCGATGTCGCTTCGGTAATACTCGTAGAGGACGGCAGCGTCGGCAAGTTCCGTCCCGCCCGGCATGCGCGCCAGCGCGCCGTGATCGGCGGACGAAATCCAGTTTGCGCGTTCGAGCGCTTTTTGCACGCTGGCCGGATCACCCCTTGTCAGATTGCGGCGCAGATCGGCAAAGACCGGCGTCGGCACCGCACCCGTCTGGCTGATCAGTTTCAGAAGCTCCTGATCCTGCTTCTCCGGCTCGACGACAGCCGCAACGATGGCGCTCCACACATTGTCGTTGGCCTTGCGGCCCTCTTCGCTATAGGCGTCGATGACGAGCTTTTCGGCCGCAAAGGCCTGCAGACGGAGGTTCGTCGCCAGCGCCTCCCGGCGCTTCTCGTCCAGCATGGCGAGCAAGTCGGGCTTTTCGGCGTGATCGATCACGGTATCAGCATGGATATCGCGTGCAGTCAGCGTCGTGTCGCCATTGGCGATGCGCAGGCGGGTGGCTTCGGCCTGCGCCGTCTGAGCGGCTCTGTCGCGCACCGTCTGCGCGGCTGCAGCGGTGCGGGCGGCATCCGCAGCACTCTCGCGGATCTCGTCGGCGTAGGCCGGCGGCAGGCTTTTCAACACGCTTTCCACGGCCGGCGAGAAGCGCGGCCCGGCAGGCTGCGGCGGCACTGCTTCGCTGCCGGGTGTCGTGGCGGGAGCCGCCGTCGCGACAGGCGATCCGGAAGGTAATCCAGACGCAGCCCCCGCCGCGGCAGAAACAGCCAGCGGCGCCGACCGCGCCGCCCCCATGCGCCTGGCGAACTCTTCGTCGGAAATCTTCTTCAGGCCTTCCCAGGTCGTCTCCAGCTCATGACGGATTTCGGTGTAATTGCCGTCCTGGATATCGCGCATCAGGTCGCGGCCGGTTTTGGTGCGGTAACTGGCCTGGGCCACCCACGCTGCGGCGCGATCCTGCGAGGCCGGCGAAAAATCCGTCAGGCCGAGCGCCTTGGCCGCCATATCCCAGGTGCCCTTGACCATCTGGTAGCGGCCGGTCGCAGTCGTCGTGCCGTCGGCGCCGATAAAGCCGGGATGGGCGGCATAGTCCGTGATGCGCTGGCCGCCGTTCATCAGGTCGTAGGAAGGCGATTCCGTGTCCGAGATGACGGAGAGCAGCGCATATTGATCATGGCTCAAGCCCGTCGCCGCAAACTGCCCCGGCGCGGGATTGGAGGCGTTGAAATGCGCAGCGTCGGCGCTCGCCGCCTTCTTGAGATCGGGCTTCAGCCTGTCGAGCAGGATCATGTGATCCTGTGGCGTGATGTCGGCAACGTGATCGGTGGCGTATTTCGCGGCCCTGATCGGGTCGTTCTCGGCGATGCGCAAGGCAGACTGCAGGCGAACGTTGCTGATATAGGTCGCGCGCTCAAGCTGCGTGCGCTGCTCGCCCCAGCCTTCCTTTGCGCCGCGCGCATCAAGCTCCTGCAGGCCGCGGCCGACGAAGCCATTCCAGCGCGTTTCATCATCGGGCGTCTGGATCGCCTGTCGCGAGTAGTTTTCGGCCGCCGCCGTGTGTTCCTGCAGCAGCCACTTCTTCGTCTCGTCGGCTTTCTTGATCATGCCGGAGCGCAGCGCGTCGGTTTCGTAGGCGGCAACCTGCTTGTTGAAGAGGCCCGTTTGCGCCGGCGACATCTTCGCGACGATATCGCGCTTCAGGCCCTGGACGCTCTTCTGGTAGGCGTCGAACCCTTCGACCGCCTGCCGTCCCTGCGTGTTCGCATAACCAGTATCGGGATCGTAAAGCAGCTTGTCTTTTGCCTGCAGCCACTGATTGGCGCCATCGCTGACGACGGCCTCATCCCGCATCTGCTGCACACGCTGCACCGCTTCGGCCGCGACATCCATGCCGCTCGCAACCGACTGCAGCCCTTTGCCGATCGCCGAGCCGAAGGCATCGGCCGTCGCGCCGCCGACAAGCGTTTCGGTATATTCGGGCCGCAGCGCAACGCGGTCCTGATTTTCTTGATAGAGGGGAACCTTGACCAAATCCGCAGCCTTTCTTCGTCGTATTGCTGATCACAGCGAACATCGGCAGGAAAGGTTGAGTCCGAGACAGACGACCGGAGAAAGCCAGGTCTCATCGAAGCCCGAGAACTCCTGGGCTGCATAGACTGAAGAATAGGCAGGAGGACTTCTCCACTCCTTCCGGAAAAGGTCAGATCTTCTGGATGTCAGGTAATTGCCCGCTGGTTGAATGCCGGCCCCGACCGATTCGGCCAGCACGCGCTGTCAACCGCGATTTTCGCTGTCAACCGTTCGCACCCTATCCATGACGCCAAACGAGGAATGGCATCATGGATGAGACCACCCGCAACGAGCTTGATAAACTCCACGGCAGGATCAACGATTTGAAGGAGCGCGTCGTCTCGCTGGAAGCGCAGCAGCCGCATATCAACGCTGCCCTGCTGCGCATCGAAGGCAGCGTCGAAAAGCTCGCAAACCGCATCGGCAAGGCGCTCTGGGCAGTCGTCGCCATCGTGCTGACACCGCTCGCAGGCCTGCTGATCAAGGCGATCGCCTCCGGCGCGCTCGCCCGCTTTCTCTAGAGCAATTCCAACAAAAGTGCCTAGTGGTTTTGTGTCCGGAATTGCGGAAAATAAAGAGAGCAATTCCAGCAAAAGTGCGCAGCGGTTTTGCGTCCGGAATTGCCGGAAAACAAAGAGATAGAGAATTTTCCTGATTCAAATTCTCTGAATTCAGCCTGACAACTCTTCCCAGGCCATCCTGCCGCCATTCATCACCATCAGGGCAGCAGACATGACCCTCGTCTTCATCCGCATTCTCCTGCGTTACCTCGCCGCCGTCCTCGTCACCCGCGGGCTGATCGCACCCGATCTCGGCGAGATGATCTCGCGCGATCCCGATATCGCAATGGCCCTTCAGGTCACCTCGGGCGCGCTCATCGCCGCGCTCGCGGAAGGCTGGTATTACCTCGCCCACAAGTTCGGATGGGCGAAATGAAGTGGCTGGCCGACCTGCTGCTCGGCGGCATCATCGAGAAATTCACCGGCCCGCTGCTCGCTGCCTATCAGGCGAAACTCTCGGCTGAGACCAATCAGCAGAAGCTTGCCGCCGATGAAGCGATCAAGGGCATCGAGGCTGCCCGCGACATCGCCGTTGCAGAAGCCGCCGACCGCTGGAGCGCCACCCGCCTCGGCAGCCTGCTCATCGTCATCCCCTTCGGGCTCTGGTGGGCGGCGATCTACATGGTGCAGATCCTAAATCCCTGGTTCGGCCTCCATCTCGTCGTCGTCGACGTGCCGCCGCGCATCAATGACATGGCGCTGGTGCTGATCCCGGCCATCGTCATCGGCGATGCCGGCGCGCTGCTCGCGCGGCGGCTCAAGAGATAGAACAATTCCAGCAAAAGTGTGCATCGGTTTTGCGTCCGGAATTGCGTGAAAAGAAAGGAGCAATTCCGTGTTTCGAAGAAAACGAAATTGCTCCGGCAGGACACCACCTCAACCATTCCCTGCGATCATCGCCCCATCAAGAGAGCGACGGGTTGGGGGCCGAATTCCTCCGGTGACCTTGCGAAACGCGTTCGGCCGGCGCCAGGCGCTCTCTTGATACCCCCTTTCGGGAAAAGCTCGTAATCACGTGGCAAGTGCCGACAATGGCCGCCTTCGGCCCGAAGCGTTTGAAATTTCACGATGAACCTGAAAGGATACGGATAGCGCGGTCGAATATCTTCTGATCGACATGTCCTGCGCCAGGAATGATTTCCATTCTCCACGCAAGTTGTCCCCCGGATGAGGTCGCAAGTCCCTGGCAAAGCTTAAAATGCCACATGCCGCGTGCAAGGCGATGTGGGCCTTGCGCCATGGCTTTTTCGTCGCGTGGAAGATCAGAAGCTGTTCCATCGCAGTCGCACTCCCCAAGTAAGATGGTCAAGCGTGTGCCGAAATATCGGTTGAGTGCGACGGCATCCAGATCAAGACCACCCATTCCGCTCGGATACGCGACTTCCAGATCGGGCAGCATATAGATTCCACTGTTCGATGCGACCGCCTGGTCGACAAGGACGGCTCCGTTGAGTGCCAGATAACGGAGAACAAACTGGGAGCCTGCTGAGTTGCCGAATAACCCAAAGGTTTCTCGGCGCGATCCCAAGCTGTCTCTGACGTGTTTGAACAGCCTGTCTATAATGCCGAAGGTCCAATGTTCCCGCGGAAGGACCGCAGCGTCAGGGCCATCGGGCCTCACATTTCCATAGTTGTAGGCATATACATCTGGAAACGCCTCCATATCGAATTCAGGAACGAGAACGATCATTTGGTGGAGGTCTGCGGGTTGCGCGAGTACATCTCGAAAATCGGATGCTTTACGGTCAAGTCCGTGCATTCCAACAGCGATACGGGTGTCGGCGGTGATTTTGTCCGGTAGGAAATAGAAAACGCGCAGAGACTGCCGCTTCCCTGCTGCGTGGTCTTTGAACAAAAAAGAGCCAAAGCGATCGCTCGCAGAAAATGTGTCCAACATAACCATCGATCCGTCGTTTAGAACTTTGCTGAAATCACATGAAATTACGGATCAATTACCCTGTTTGCAACGTTCACTTGCGGCGCGAATCTGCCCTTGTGCCTTACCGGCATCTCCCGGCGAATTTCGCAAAAGCCTTCGTTCACCTATGCTTATTCTAGGCCCGCTTCGGTATCAGGAGAGAAGACGTCCACCATGCCTGCCAACCTGTACGAAACCGACAGCACGCTGACCCTGGTCTCTGCCGAGGAACGGCCGGATCTCATCCCCTCCTTCGCCGAGCTGGGTGCGGCCGTCTGGCCGAAATTCATCGGCGGCGACGCGGTCGTCGAAAGAGACTGGGACAACCTGTTTTCGGAGCGCCTGCGCCGTCACCAGTTTCTTATCCTCGACCGGGACGAGCAAGGAAACGAAAAGGTTCTGGCGACATCGAACAGCATTCCCTTTGTCTGGCCCGAGCCCGATGACGACACCTCCCTGCCCGACGAGGGATGGGATGCGGTTCTCACCAGTGGCGTTGAAGCCGCCAGATCCGGACAAAGAACCAACGCCCTCTCTCCGCGCTCGCCATTGTCGTGGCGCCCGACATGCGCGGCTCGGATCTCGCCGAACGCCTGATCGCCAACATGAAGACGAGCGCTAGGCAAAACGGCCTCGAAGCGCTCGTCGCACCCGTGCGGCCGACGAAGAAACCGGCCTATCCGCTGACTTCCTTCGCCGATTACATGGGATGGACGACAGCCAACGGCGCGCCCTTCGATCCCTGGCTGCGCAAACATTGGCAGCTCGGCGCCCGGATCGTGAAAATCGCGCCGTGCTCGATGCGGGTTGAGGCGCCGCTGGCGCAATGGACGGAATGGAGCGGGCTGCGCTTTCCGGTGTCAGGGCCGTATCATGTGGAAGGCGGGCTGGCGCCGTTGATGGCAGATTGCGGTGACGGCATCGGGCTGTACGAGGAGCCGAATGTCTGGATGCGGCATGGGCTGGAGGATTCCGGGCGGTGATGCGGGCCTGACTGTCAGGCATGTCTCCGAACACCTGTCAGGGCCTGAAGTAGAGCCGTTTTGCCGTGTGGCCCCCTCACCCTAACCTTCTCCCGTTGGGTAGAGGGGACGAAGCTCACGACGCCTTCGAGGAGGCGGAAACGGTGCGGCACATCCCTTCTCCCCATCGGGGGTCCGAAGGACGGGTCGAGACCCGTGGCTCGACCCCGGTCAGGTGGCCCGAAGGGTCGGATGAGGGGGCCGCGCGGCACAGCCTGTCCTCATCTCATCAGCGAATATCACCTGATACTCCTATATCATTTCAGGCATCGACGGAAAGGCATACCGAGTCCTCGCCACCATCCCATTCCCACCCTCACCCCAAAAACTTTCCACGATCGTCCCGCATAGCAGAAAGCTATTTCGCTAAAGCGCCATCGAAGCAAATGTCTTCCGGTTCAAACTTCATAAAGTTTATAGATTATATCGTTTTAACCCATCAGGAGGATTTCCATGCCCAAGACAGCGTCCAATCCCATCGAGCTCGGCACCCGCGCCGCGGACTTCATTCTGCCGGATGCCAAGGGCGTGTTGCACAAACTCTCCGATTTCGATGGCACGCCGGCCTTGCTCGTGGCCTTCATTTCCAACCGTTGTCCCTTCGTGCAGCTGATCCGTAATGATCTCGCCGCCTTCGCCAGGGAATATGAGGCAAAGGGCCTGCGCGTCATCGCCATCAACAGCAATGATGCCGAGGCCCATCCGGAAGAAAGCCTTGCCGCCGTCGGCCAGGAAGCCGAGGCGATCGGCTACACCTTCCCCTATCTGAAGGACGAGGCGCAGGCTGTCGCGAAAGCCTACGGCGCGGCCTGCACGCCTGACCTTTTCCTCTTCGATGGCGCCCGCAAGCTCGCCTATCATGGCCAGTTCGACGATGCCCGCCCCGGCAATGGCAAGCCGGTCACCGGCAAGGATCTGCGCGCTGCGGCTGATGCCGTGCTCGCCGGCGCCAAGCCTGCACTCGAGCAGACCCCGTCGATCGGCTGCAATATCAAGTGGACCGCAGGCAATGAGCCCTCCTGGTTCTCCAACGCTGCCTGATGCGGTCCAGCGCGGCAGCCCTGCAGCTGCCGCGCTCTTTTATCGTGACTCTTGGGCGGCAGTCCCTCCGGCTGCCGCGCGCCTTTATCATCACCTAGAGATTTTCCAATGTCGTTGAAGCGTAAGGACCTGGCGGGCAACGGTCCGTTGCATCTGCAGACGGACGTGCTTGTCCTCGGCGGCGGGCCGGCTGGCGCCTGGGCTGCCCTTTCGGCTGCGCAGAATGGCGCCCGCGTCGTGCTTGCCGACAAGGGCTATCTCGGCACCAGCGGCGCAACCGCACCGTCCAACACCGGCACATGGCTGGTCCCGCCGGGTGAAAACCGCGCCCAGATCGTCGAGCGCCGCTGGCAGCGCACCGGAAATATCGCCGACCAGCGCTGGATGCTGCGCACCGTCGACCAGGCCTATGAAAACCTCTTGAGGCTTGCCGAATGGGGCTACCCCTTCCCCGACGATGAAGATGGTAAGCTCTATATCGCCAATCTGCGCGGCCCCGATTACATGGCCTTCATGCGTCGTCGGGTGCTGAAAGCAGGCATCACCGTCCTCGATCACCACCCTGCCCTC
Source organism: Rhizobium sp. 1399 (assembly GCF_031455475.1). Classification (NCBI taxonomy): domain Bacteria; kingdom Pseudomonadati; phylum Pseudomonadota; class Alphaproteobacteria; order Hyphomicrobiales; family Rhizobiaceae; genus Rhizobium; species Rhizobium sp. 1399. The sequence continues at coordinate 201,019 of NZ_JAVDSU010000009.1, forward strand.
GAACTCTATTTCGATGGCGAAGCCGTCACGGGTGCAGCCGGCATTGACCGCCAGCGCGATCGGGAATGGCACGTCGATGCCGGCGCCGTGGTGCTGGCAACCGGCGGCTGCGCCTTCCATGAGCGCATCCTCGGTGCCGCCGCTCTGACCGGCGACGGTCACCTGATGGCGGCGGAAGCCGGCGCCAGCCTCTCGGGCATGGAATTCACCGGCAAATATACGCTCGCCCCCTATGGCTCATCGCTCAACAAGGGCCTGCCCTTCCGCTGGGCCTCCTTCTTCCGCGAGGATGGCACGCCGATCCTCGATAGCGACGGCAACCACCTGCAGAACGGCATCGGCGAGCGCGAAAAGGAAATCGCGAAAGCCATGATCGAAGCGCCCGTCTATGCCGTGCTCGATCAGGCCGAACCTGCCCTGCAGGACTGGCTGCGCCGCGGCCAGCCCAACTGTTTCGTGCCTTATGACCGCACGCCGGTCGATCCTTTCGCTCAGATGTTCCGCGTCACCTTCCGCGCCGAAGGCACGGTACGCGGCACCGGCGGCATTCGCATTGCCACATCCGATTGCGGCACCGATGTGCAAGGCCTCTATGTCGCCGGCGATGCCGCAAGCCGCGAGCCACTCGCGGGCGCCACATCAGGCGGCGGCGGCCCCAACTCCTCCTGGGCGATCGCCAGCGGCTGGTGGTCCGGCCAGGGTGCTGCCGGCCACGCCAAGCGCCGCGGTGACAAGGCCTTCCGCAGCAATTCCAGCCCGCTCGGCCAGGCGGGTCTCCGCCCTGGCGGCACTGTGAAGGACACGCTGACTCCAAAGGATGTCATCGACAGCGTGCGGGCCGAGGTCACACCCCTGGAGAAGAACTATTTCCGCGAGGGCAGCCGCCTGCAGGCCAGCCAGAACAAGCTCGACACCCTCTGGGCCGATGTCAGAAACCATCTCTCCGGCGCCGGCCTCGACAGGCTGAAGGCGCGCGAGGCAGCAGCGATTGCCGCCCACGGCCGCTGGTCACTCGTCTCCGCACTCGCCCGCAAGGAAAGCCGCGGCATGCACCGCCGCTTGGATTTCAAGGGCAATGACCCGGCCCTCGCCCATTCCATCACCGTGCGCGGCGTCGATGACATCGTGGTCTCTTCCGCGCCCGAAGCCCGCCAGGAGATCGCGTCATGATTGAAGTCGTCTCCGAAAGCCGCTGCGTGGAATGCGATATCTGCGTGAAGGTCTGCCCGGCCAATGTCTTCGACGCGACCGATGGCGTTCCGGTCATCGCCCGCCAGGATGACTGCCAGACCTGCTTCCTCTGCGAAATCTACTGTCCGACCGACGCGCTTTATGTCGCCGAGCGCGCCGACGGTCCCCTCGCCATCACCGAAGAGGAAGTGGAGGAGCGCAATCTCTTCGGCAGCTATTCCCGCGCGCTAGGCTGGAAGCGCGGCAAACCGGGCGGATCACAATTCGATCCCACCCATCGCATCCGCGTCGCGCAAGTATGAATTGGAGAAGCTCATGGACCGCATCACCGTCACCGATGTCCGCAAGACCTTCCAGCTGAAGCCCGGCCAGTCGGTGCTGATCGACGGTCGCCCCTCAGACCGCGTCACGGTCTTGAACGGCATCGATCTCACGATCCGTAAGGGCGAGTTCATCACGCTGGTCGGCCCGAGCGGCAGCGGTAAGTCCGTCCTGCTCGATATTATCGGCGGCCTCACCGAAGCCTCCGATGGCATCGTCCGGATCGATGGCAAGCACATCGTCAAGCCGGACCCGAAGACCGGCTATGTCTTCCAGCAATATGCGCTGTTTCCCTGGCGCACCGCTCTCGCCAATATCGAATATGCGCTCGAGGTCCACGGCGTTCCCAAGCGCGAGCGCACCGAAAAGGCCCGCTACTTCCTCTCCCTCTTCGGCCTCTCCGGCTTCGAGGATCGTTTTCCGAACCAGCTCTCGGGCGGCATGCAGCAGCGCGTGGCGATCGCCCGCGCGCTTGCGACCGATCCCGAAGTCCTGCTGATGGACGAGCCCTTCGCGGCCCTCGACGCTCAGACCCGCGAGATCCTGCAGACCGAGCTCCTGCGCATCTGGGAAAAGATCAACACGACCGTCGTCTTCGTCACCCATTCGATCGACGAGGCGATCTACCTCGCCGACCGTATCGTCGTCATGACGGCGCGACCCGGCACGGTGAAGGAAATCATCGATATCGACCTGCCGCGCCCGCGCGATGGCGATATCCGCGCCAGCGCCGAGTTCAACGCCCATCGCGGCCGCGTCTGGGAAGCCCTTAGGGACGAAGTGAACAAGGCGCAGAAAGACTGGGCGCTTTCGCCGGCTTACGCCCACTGAAACCGGGAGAACTCTTATGGCCTATGTAACCGACAAGACCGTCCTCGGCGCCGAGCTTTCTCCCGCCCGGTCGAAGCGCACCACCCCGCGCGCCAGGCGCCGCATCGAATTCGGCGCCGCCACCTATGGCCTGCCGCTGATGGTGGTCTTCTTCGGCCTCTGGGAAATCGCGCCGCGCCTCGGCTGGCTGAACCGCATTTTCTTCCCGCCGCTCAGCGAAGTGCTGGAAGCCTGGTACGCGATGCTGCTCGACGGCACGCTCTCTGCCAATATCGGCATCAGCCTGCAGCGCGCCGCCATCGGCTTCCTGCTCGCCGTCGTCGTCGCCGTGCCGCTTGGCTTCCTCATGGGGCGCTATACGCTGTTCGAAAAGGTCTCCGACCTGCTCGTCCAGACGCTGCGCAACACCTCGCAATTCGCCCTTCTGCCGGTCTTCATCCTGCTGCTTGGTATCGGCGAGGCCTCGAAGATCGCCATCTGCTTCTATTCGTCGGTCTTCTTCCTGCTGATCAACACGATCTCGGGTGTCAAATCCGTCGATCCGCTGCTCTTGAAAGCCGCCCGCTCCATGGGCACGTCCGATCTCGACATGTTCCGCAAGGTCATACTGCCGGCGAGCATTCCCTCGATCGTCTCGGGCATGCGTCTTGCCGTCAAATCCTCGATCTTCGCCGTCATCGGCGCCGAAATGCTCGCCGCCAAATCCGGCCTCGGATTCCTGATCCAGCAATCGCAGCTGATGATGGAAACGGCCGACATGTATGCCGGCATCATCACCATGACTGCTATCGGCCTGCTCGTGAACTACCTGCTCGTCTGGTTCGAGCGCTGGGCCACTGCCTGGAAGGGCAGCTCCGAAATCTCTCACAACTGAATTCAACGTTTCTCAAGGGACATCACATGACACGCTTCAACCCATCCATCCTGCGCCGCACGCTGCTATCAGGCCTTGCGGCCCTCGCGCTCGGCAGCGCCGCGCCCACCGGTCCGGCATCCGCGGAAGACAAGCCCGAAATCATCCGTATCGGCAGCACGGCCCCCGGCCACCTGAAATTCATCCTCGAGCGCCATAGCGGCTCGCTCGCCAAGGAATTCGAAAAGGATGGCATCAAGGTCGAGTTCATCGCCTTCACCAATGGCGGCTCGGAAGCCACCACCGCGCTTGCCACGGGTGCCGTCGAGTTCATCTATACCGGCAACAACCCGGCGCTGCGCGTCGCCGCTGCGGGCGCGGATGTGAAGGCAATCGGCCTGTCTAGCTATGTGAAGGCCAACGGCTCGGCGATCATCGTCAAGACGGATTCCCCGATCAAGTCACTCGCCGATCTCAAGGGCAAGAAGGTTGCCTATCTCGCCGGCACGGTGCGCCACTCCACCTTCGCCAAGGCCCTGAAGTCCGTTAGCCTGTCGTTGACCGATGTCGAATCCCTCAACCTCGCCTTCGATGCGTCCGGCCCGGCGCTGGTGCGCGGTGATGTCGATGCCGTCGTCGAAAGCGGCGATGTCGCCGCCAAGCTGGTCGAAACCGGCCAAGCCCGCGTCATCCTCGATGCCTCCTCGCATCCGGAATGGTCGGCCCCCTTCGTCATCTCCGCCAATGGCGATTTCGTCCGCAAATATCCTGACCTCGTCAAGCGCCTGCTCAAGGTCGACATCGAAACCGCCCGCTGGGCCGATGCCCATCCGGAAGACACGATCAAGATCTTCGTCGACGAAACCAAGTCCTCGGAAAAGTCGGTCCGCGAAACCTACAAGGACAACGTCTTCTACCAGGACCCGAAGATCACCCCGGAAGCACTCGCCTCGCTGAAGAGCGAGGAGCAGTTCATGGCCGACGCCAAGCTCTTGAAGGGCTCCGTCGACTACGACAAGTGGATCGACACCAGCTTCCTCGACGCCGCCTACAAGGAAGTCGACGCCAAGAAGTCGAACTGATCGGTAAGGCAGCTCGCCCCCTCACCCTCCGTCATGCCCGGGTCTGGCCCTGATATCTGCAACGGCAGACATCAGGGACAACCGCGAATTTTACTTCACACCAAAAAGATGCGGCTGAAAGCATACCTGGATGCAAGAACCTGAAATCAAGCGAATAAGTGAGATGACATATTTAAGCCGTTGCGGATCTCAGCGGATTGGCGTCTCTGGCGTCGCCTGCAACTGATCTGGCATGATGCGCCGGCTACCTTACGTTCTATGCAACGAGCAAAAAGGTGCATCATGAACAGCAAATCCCAACCCACGGCTTTAGTCACTGGCGCGTCATCCGGCATGGGAAAAACCATCGCCGGACGCGCAATCCTCGCTGCCCGATCAGGTGAAGATCCTGATCAAGCGCCGCATCGCCAGCGGCAAGCCCGATATTGCCTATGTGGCCCGCGAAATGGGGATGAGCTAACGGACCCTGCAGCAACGGATCACCGAACAGGGCACAAGCTATCGCGGCCTGCTGGACGATGCGCGGCGGGAGCCCAGTCGCCATTTGCTGTCCGACGGGCAGAACGGCATCGAGGAGATCGCATTTCTGCTGGGCTTTCAGGATACCAGTTCGTTCTATCGGGCCTTCCGCGCATGGGAGGGGCTTACCCCGGCAGAGTGGTGAGATCTTCCCTGAAATTGTTTATCCAGCGCCACTCCACGATCGCGATTCAGCATGGCGAAAACCCGGTTCTCATCTGCCGAATACCGATAGAGGTCGTCTCCGCTTCCTTATCCTTGTCACACTCCGCCTGCAGCCCCGAATTTACGTCCCCTAGTTACTGTTACGTACTTTCGTGTTGCGCACAAACAGCCTAGACTTCAGGCCATACTAAAATGCCGTCCGGGGGGAACATTGGCATGAGGAATCAAAGCAAGACGACAAGGCCGCAGAGCCGCCACTGGACCGCCATCGGCCTGACCGTTGCGGCAGCAGCAACTCTGGCCGCGCAATCCGCATCAGCAGCCGATGACGCCGCGACCCAAGCCTATCACACCGCCCTCACCAACCACGTTCCCGGCTTCATCACCGCGCCCGGCCAGACCGACTATCTCTTCGTCCTCGTCATCGTGCTGATCCTGGTGATGATCCTTGCCATCGGCAATTTCTACTTCCAGCTCCATGCCGTTCCCGAGCGCATAGCGCACCGGGCCAACAAGGCGCAGCTGGAGATCGTCGCCGTGCTGGCGCTTATCTCGCTCTTCACCCACAATCACCTTTACTGGATCATCGGCCTGCTCTTGGCGATGATCCGCATTCCCGATTTTTCGACGCCGCTCTATTCGATCGCCCGATCGATCGCGAGGCTCGCCAGCCGGGATCCCGAAGCCGCCATCACCGCTGCAGCTCCCAATCATACAGCTCCCAATCACGCGGCTACGAGTCATGCAATCTCCACTGCAGCCGCCCCGCCTCCCGTGGCCAATCCTCCAGCCACCCACGCCCCTGTCGCCGGCGCACCGATCGCGCCGGTCCCGGCCGCCGCTCATCCGCAGCCCGTTCAGCCGGCCGTCAAGCCCGGCGCACAGGAAGAGGGTATCTGACCATGCTGGAACTCATGCTCTGCTCGATGCTGACCATCTTCCCGGACTATCTCTACCGCCGCTATGTGCAGGGCAAGCGCATTGGCCGCGAGATCACGCTCTATAGCATGTGGTACGAGCTGCGCTGGGGGATCTCGGCCTGCCTCATGCTGACCATCTCGCTGATCACCATGATCTTCTATTTCCACCCCTCGACGAAAACCGTTACCGCCGTCTTCCGCACCGTCACCATCCTGCCGGAGGCCTCCGGCCGCGTCGATGAAGTCTTTGTCGGCGTCAACCAGAAGGTCGCCGCCGGCGCACCGCTCTTCAAGCTGGACGATTCCGCCCAGAAGGCGGCACTCGACGTGGCGCAGAAGCAGATCGCCGAAGTGGAAGCCGAAACCCAGGTGGCGCAGTCAGAGCTTGCCAGCGCCGACGGCCAGATCAAGCAGGCCGAAGGCGCCCTGCAGGTCTCGATCGACGAATTGCAGATGAAAACGCAGCTCCTGAAGAACGATGCGGTCGCCCGCCGCGAGGTGGACCGGCTCACCAATACGGTCGAAAGCCAGCGCGGCATGGTGAGTGCCACCTATGCCAACAAGGAGACGCTGCAGACCAAGCTCGCCATTCTCCTGCCGGCACAGAAGGCCAGTGCCGAGGCCGCGCTTGCCGCAGCACAGGTCGAGCTCGACAAGACGCTGGTCAAGGCCGGGGTCTCCGGCACCGTGCAGCAGTTCACGCTGCGCCGCGGCGATGTGCTGAACACCATGCTGCGCCCGGCCGGCATCCTGGTGCCTGAGGAGGCCGGCCGCGGCACGCTGATTGCCGGCTTCGGCCAGATCGAGGCGCAGGTCATCAAGCCCGGCATGGTGGCCGAAGCCACCTGCATCGGCAAACCCTTCTCCATCATCCCCCTCGTCGTCACCGAGGTGCAGGATGTCATCGCCGCCGGCCAGTTGCGCCCGACCGACCAGCTGATCGATGTCCAGCAGCTGGCAAGACCGGGCACGCTTACCGTCTTCCTGCAGCCGCTCTTCCCCGGCGGCCTCGATGACGTGCCGCCCGGCAGCAACTGCATCGCCAATGCCTATACGAACAACCACGATGCGCTGGCCGACCCCAATATCGGCACGCTGAAATGGATAGGCTTGCATGTCATCGATACGGTCGGCGTGGTGCACGCCATGATCCTGCGCATGCAGGCCCTGCTGCTGCCTGTTCAGACGCTGGTGCTGACGGGGCATTGAGGAAATCGTTGGAGTTTGCTCCGCCAACGCCTCTTCCGTCATGCTCGGGCCTGTCCCCGATATCTGCCGTGCGCAATATCAAGCACAAGGCCGGACGCCCCGGCCTTGCTAACTACCGCCCGTCCAGCCACCTATGGGGCGAACTCGCGCCTCATCCGAGACACTCATGCACCCTGCAGCCCTCGACTTCACCCACGCGCTTGCCCTTATTCCCGAGGGCTACAGCGAAGGCAGCTTCGAGGCTGGCCGCTGGGGCGCCACCGTCAAGCGCTCGCCGGATGGCAAGCGCATCTGGCTCTATGCCGAGGATCTCGCTGGAACTGATATCGTCAGCTTCAACCTCTATCTCTTGGAGGCAAGCGGCAGCACGCTGAAACCTTGCGAAATGTCGTCCGAGAAGGTGATCGCCTTCGTGCTCGGCTACCAGCCCGACAAGCAGGATCAACCCAAGCTGCCGGCGAAACGCTCTGCAAGCCGCTGACGCTGAAAACCCTCGATGACGAAATCGATGAACACCCGCGTCTTGAGCGGCAGCAGCGTCCTGTTAGCGTAATAGATCGAGATCGGCCCGATATCGACATACCAGGAAGGCACGAGCCGGATCAATTCGCCGCTGTCGAGATGGGCAAGCGCATCGGGCTTGGAAAGCAGCGTCACTCCGAGCCCGAGAAGGGCCGCACCGCGCATGGCGGCAGGGTCGTTGACGACGATCTTTGGCGTGAGATCGACAGGCTGCTCCTCTCCCGCCGCGTTACGCATCTGCCGTTGCGGAATGCGCCCGGTATTGATTGATTTCATGACGATGCCGTCGAGCCCCGCAAGCCCGGCCGGAGCGACAGGCGGCACGCGGCCCTGCATATAGGCGGGTGACGCCACCGCCACGAGATGGGCGGGCGCCAGCGGCCGCGCCACCACGCCCGAGGCAAGCTCGAAGCCGCCGCCGATTGCCGCATCGTAACCCTCCCCGATCAGATCCACCTGCCGGTTCTCGAACATCCATTCCGGCCGCACCAGCGGATAGCGTTTCATGAATTCAGGCAGCATGGGCAGCACGTAATCGATGCCGAAGGCCGGGCTGAGGCTGACTTTCAGGATGCCGGCCGGCTCCGCCTGCTCGTTGGAAATCTCGGCAATCGCCCCCTGCAAGCCCTCGAGCGGATCGCGCACCGACAGCAGGAAACGCTCGCCCGCCTCCGTCAGCGTCAGGCTGCGGGTGCTGCGGTGAAAAAGCCGGAGTTTCAGATTGGCCTCGAGCGCTGCGACATTGCGGCTCACCGCCGCCGGCGTTAGCCCGAGGCGTCGTGCAGCCCCCGAAAAGCTGCCGAGCTCGGCGCTACGCACGAAGGATTCCAGGCTAGCCAGACTTTCCATTGCTCATCACCTTCAAGGAACACTTGAAACTGATAGCGCACATTACTGGCTAATCAAAGGGGAATGGCAGTGCGATATTGGCTCCATCGAAACGAAATCGAAGGACCACCGAAATGACAGTCAACACGCTGAAAGAAAAGACCGCCCTCGTCACCGGCGGCTCCCGCTCCATCGGCGCGGCCATCGCCAGGCGGCTTGCCGCAGACGGCGCATCCGTGGCGCTGACCTACAGCGCCTCGCCGGAAAAGGCCGCCGCCGTGGTGCGCGAGATCGAGGCATCAGGCGGTCGCGCCATCGCCATCCAGGCCGACGCCGGCAATCCCGAAGCCGTGCGCGCCGCCGTCGCCAGGACGCAAGAGGCCTTCGGCTCGCTCGATATCCTCGTCAACAATGCCGGCATCGCCATCAACGGCCCGATCGAGGACATCAAGTTCGAGGATTACGAGCGCATGATCGCCGTCAATGTAACAGGCGTCTTCGTCGCCACTCAGGAGGCCGCCCGCCGCATGAAATCCGGCGGCCGCATCATCCATATCGGCTCATCCATGGTGCAATACGCCGCCTTCCCGACCGCCTCGCTGTATACGCTGACAAAGGGCGCCATCTCCGGTTTCAACCGCAGCCTCGCCCGCGATCTCGGGCCGAAGGGCATCACCGTCAACACCGTCCATCCCGGCCCCACCGATACCGACATGAACCCGGATGGCGGCCCGATCTCCGAGATCGTCGGTCCCGGTATCGCGGTTGGCCGCTACGGCAAGGACTACGAGATCGCCGGCCTCGTAGCCTATCTCGCCAGCCCCGAGGCAGCCTTCGTCACCGGCGCAGACATCCTCGCCGACGGCGGCTTCACAGCCTGATTTCAACACCAAACGAAAGGATCACTGTCATGTCCATCGGTATCATCGGCGCAGGCAATATCGGCGCCGCCTTCGCCCGGGCGCTGGCCCGCAACGGCATCTCCGCCACCATCGCCAACAGCCGCGGCCCGCAGACGCTGAGCGAACTCACCGCCGAGCTTGCCCCGCACATCACCGCCGGAACGATCGAACAGGCCGCCAAGGCCGATATCGTCTTGATCGCCGTACCCTGGTCGAAGCTACCGGCAGCGCTATCAGGCCTGCCGGATTGGGCCGGCCGCATCGTCATCGACGCCAATAACCCGATTGAGGCGCCGCTCTTCAAGCCGGCCGAACTGAATGGAAGGCTGTCGAGCCAGATCGTCGCCGATCTCGTGCCGGGTGCGCGCCTCGTCAAGGCTTTCAACCACCTCTATGCAAACCTCGTCTCCGGCGATCCCAAGGCCGAAGGCGGCAGCCGCGTGCTCTTCTATTCGGGAGACGATGCGCAGGCCAAGGCAGAGGTGGCTGACATCATCACCCGCCTCGGCTTTGCCGGCGTCGATCTCGGCCCGCTCAAGGTGGGCGGCGCCCTGACGCAATTCCCCGGCGGCCCGCTGCCGGCGCTGAACCTCGTCAAGTTCGGCTGAAGGAGGCCCGCCATGTCACCTCTCGAAACCGCGCAAACCTTCTTCGCCCACTGGAGCGCCAACCGCATCGACGAAGCCGTCGCCATGCTGAGCGATGATGTGCTCTACGACAACGTGCCTCTGCCCGATATCGTGGGTCGCGAAAACGTCCGGAAGTTCCAGGCCGATTTCGGCATCGGCACCGTCTTCAAGGTGGATTGGCAGGTCACCGAAATCGCCGTCTCCGGCAATGTCGTGCTGAACGAGCGCATCGATGTCTTCACCCACGAAAGCGGCGGCCACATTACTTTGCCGGTCATGGGAACGCTGACGGTGGAGGATGGCAAGATCACCGTCTGGCGCGACTATTTCGATCTTACGAGCTTCGAGCGGCAGTTGGCCGCAATCAAGCGGTAGCAACTCTAACCCCAGCTATGTCAGTGGCTGGGGCACCGCTCACTGTTGCTGAAACGCCAGCCGCACGCCAAGCGCCATATAGATCGAGCCGATGACCTTACCCTGCCAGCGGCCGATCGTCCGGTTCCTATTGAGCCAGCCGCGCACCAAGCCGGCGCCGATCGCGAGCGCCGAGGTTACACAAATGCTGAATGCCACGAAGATGATGCCGAGCAGCGCGAATTGCCCGATCACCGAACCGCTTTCGGGATGGATGAACTGCGGCAGGAAGGCAAGGAAGAACAGCGCCGTCTTCGGGTTCAGGATTTCCGTGAATATCCCCTGCCGGAAAGCCTTGCCGGGGCTGATCTCTGGGGCCGCCGCCATATCGAGATTGCCGGACTTTTCGATAAAGGCGCGGTATCCGAGGTAGATGAGATAGGCTACGCCGATATATTTGACCACCTCGAAGGCGAGCGCCGAAGTCGCAAGCAGGGCCGAAAGACCAAAGGTCGCCATGGTGGAATGGATGAGATCGCCGGCAGCAATGCCAAGCCCCGTTGCGATGCCGGCCCGCCGACCGCCGCTCACCGATCGAGCGAGAACCAGCAGTGTCGCCGGCCCGGGAATCACCATCAGCCCGAGCACGACAAGAACGTAAGTCGTCAAAACAGCGATACTCATCTTCGATTTCCGTTGATTGAAATACCCGCGTTCAAATTAACGGCTTCGGCCGCCGGTGCAATATTCGAAAAGTTTACGCCGCGACAGCTGCCGGGATCCCTATCCCGCGAAAAACGCCTTGCGCCGCGCAGCGAATAAGCGCAGGATTCCAATTGCTGGCAGCCACTTCAAGGGCGCTGCCGGTTCGGGCGTTAGCCCTGGCCCCAACGAAAGGAGGACACGATGTCTTCCGACTTTTATCCGTCAAGCCTGTCGCGCAATCTCATCCGAACGGGCGCGTTCGCCTACCGCGAGAATGTGGCGCTCGGCATTCTTAATCGTGCCGAAGATGCCGCCGGCGAACAGCAGGACGATCGCTTCGAATCCGCCAGCAGTTTCGTGGCTTTTCCCGATTTCAGCCGTGGGCCGCAGGCCGGCCGGGGGATGAATGCGCTGCGCATTCATTCATCTCGGCATTCCCCAAGGCAACCCCAAGGGCAATCGCGTCTTTCCACATCGGCAGCCTCTGACGAGCGTCCCGGCATCGGGCCCCTGCCCCTTTGATGCTGCAGCGACCGCGCCGCCAGCCGGCGGCTGGCCGCAATACCTGATCTGTCCCGCATCACCACACAAGGAGGAAACCATGGCGAAAGGCCAAGTCCGCAGCAACCGCGAAGTCCGAAAACCGAAGAAAGACCGCTCTGCCACGCCTGCACCTGCTGCCGCACCCGGCACGCAGGTCAAGATGGCAAGCAGCACCACGGGCAGCGACAAGAAGAAATAACGCCCGCTCCGGCGCGACGGCCGCTCGGCTGTCCCGCCCATCGTCAAGGATAGCAATATGACCACCGACAAACGCGCAGCGGAAAATCTCTTCCGTCCGCCGCAACCCGAAAAAGCCTCCGACGCCGGAAAGCTCCAGGATGTACGCAAGCGACTGCAGCAGAGACAGCGCGAACAACGGCAGGATGAACGCCGCCAACGCGCGATAACGCGGTCGACCCTACCCGCCGTTTCATCCTGAAATCGTCGACCCAGGAAGACTCTGATACCCGGATGGCTCGGCCATATCAGGAACGAGCAAGGACCATGAAGTGGCAGAATTCGACTATATGATCGAAGCCGGGCTTTACACCGGCAAGACATTGCGCAGCTCCCGCGGCCCCCGCTATAAGCGCTTCGAAACGGCCGCGGAAGCGGTGCGTTTTGCCATGGAAGACCTGCCCGGTCCGCAATTGCGCGGCTGTGTGCTGGAAGTGAATGAAGCCCGCTTCGACGAAAAGCAGATCCGCATGCTTTACGATGCGCCCGCCTATCCGCTTTCGCGCAGAGAGAAGTGACGGGCGCCCGCGGATATTTTCACCGCGGTCATGTTTCCCCATGGTCAGTGCCGCGTCATGAAAATAGGGAGGCAGGATGACGATTTTCTCCGTCCGCCACATCACGTCCTACCACTACAAAAGGCCGGTGCATTTCGGACAGCACCGGCTGATGTTCCGCCCCCGCGACAGCTTCGACCAAACGCTTCTGAGCTGCAGCCTCGATGTCTCTCCGGGGCCGGCATCCGTGCGCTGGATCCACGATGTCTTCGGCAATTGCATCGCACTCGTCGATATCACAGCCGCCTCCGCCGAACTGCGCTTCGAAACCGTCATCCGTCTCGAGCATACGGCGCAGGTTCCGCTCGATCTGGAGATCGACCGCAAGGCGTTGAGCTTTCCCTTCGCCTATGACGAGGACGAGGCGATCGATCTCGAACGCACCATCGTCAGGCACTATCCCGATCCCGATGACGAAGTCGGCAGATGGGCGCGGCAATTCGTGCCCTTGAGCCATCAGGCGCGCACCGGCCACATCCTGATGACGCTCTGCTACGCGATCCATGAGAGCTTCACCTATGTCAGGCGCTTCGAGCACGGCACGCAGGCGCCGCGCGACACGCTTCGGCTGCGCAGCGGCACCTGCCGCGATTTTGCGCTGCTGATGATGGAGGCGACCCGCTCCCTCGGTTTCGCCGCCCGCTTCGTCACCGGCTATGTCTATGTCGCCGATCGCGATGGCTCCATCACACTTGGCGGCGGCTCGACGCATGCCTGGTGCCAGGTCTATCTGCCTGGTGCTGGCTGGGTGGAATTCGATCCCACCAACGGCATCGTCGGAAACCGCGACCTGATCCGCGTCGGCGTGGCCCGCGACCCGCGCCAGGCCGTGCCGCTGTCGGGCAGCTATGACGGCGGATCGCGCGATTTCGACAGCATGAAGGTGCAGGTCAACGTCACCACGGAACAGGAATTCGATACCGCAAAGGCCAGGTGACGGAACGCCTGGCCCGCTGATGCATTCGCCTGCAGGACAAACCCTGTTTCAAAGGACCACGACTCATGAAGATACGTGCAGGCTTCCACATCGGCTATGAATGCGAGCATGAAACGCCCATGCTGCTGGTCCTCAACATCCACCCGTCCCGCCGGGTGGATCTCCTGACGGAACAGGTGCTGAGCTTCGACCGACCGATCGAAGCCTGGGGCTACACCGATACGTTCGGCAATGCCTGCACCCGTATCGTAGCACCTCCGGGCCTGACGACCATTTCCACCGAATTCGAAATCTATGACAGTGGCCTGCCCGATCCTGTTCCCGAAGGTGCGGTCCAGCACAACATCAATGATCTGCCTGATGATGTGCTCGTCTACCTGCTCGGCAGCCGCTATTGCGATACCGACCGTCTCGCCGATTTCGCCTGGAAGACCTTTTTCAAAACACCGCTCGGCTGGCCGCGCGTCCAGGCGATCCTCGATTTCACCCACAAGCGCATCGCCTTCGATTATCAGAAGGCCGACCCGCTGCGCACCGCCTTCGGCGGCTTCACGGATCGCACGGGCGTCTGCCGTGACTTCGCCCATCTCGCCGTCACGCTCTGCCGCTGCATGAACATCCCGGCGCGCTACTGCACCGGCTATCTCGGCGATATCGGCGTCCCCAAAGACCCGAACCCGATGGATTTCAGCGCCTGGTTCGAGGTCTATCTCAGCGGCCGCTGGTACACGGTCGACGCCCGCCATAATGCGCCGCGCATCGGCCGTATCCTGATGGCCACCGGCCGTGACGCCACCGACGTCGCCATGTCGACGGCCTTCGGCCCCGCGATCCTCAAGCGCTTCGAGGTGATTACGGATGAGATGCCGGTTTGAGGTGGCTTGCTCCCCTCACTCCTCAAAAGGCGCCTGCGCAACGAGATCAACCGAGGACGTCGCAACAGCATAACCGGGCACGAGACGTTCGCCGAAATCCCGCACGAAATTGTCATAGGTCGTTTCCGGCCGCGTCCTGGCGATATGGCAGAAACAGCCTGTCATCTTCTTTTTCATGCCGAGCCGGGGAAATTCCGCGACGATCACCTTCATCTCGGCCGCCGGAATGAGGCTGTACTGGAAGCCGACGACATCGAGGCAGATGCCGGTCGTGCAGAGCGCAATCTCGGCCTCCTTGTAGAGACCGATTGATGGCGTCGAGTTCAGCGCGACGGCATCCCAGATCATCTGGGCGCGGCGCCGGTCGAGCCCGGCATCCACGGCAAAGCCGCGCGCCAGATCCGCCGCTTCCACCTCGAACCGGCGCGGCCCCGCAAAGCGCTCGTTGAGGGTGATGTCATGCAACAGCGTGCCGAGTGCGACGACTTCGCCATCGTGCTCGATGCCCCGCAACTGCCCAATCCGGACAGCAAACAGCCAGGACCGCATGACGTGATTGAAGAGATAGGGTTCGCAGTCCGTGCGCGCATATTCCATCGCCCGATCGATGATGGCAGTACTCGGAACCGAGACGCCCGCAAGCATCCGTGTCTCTGTCGTGTTCATGATGCCAAAGCCTTCTTCTGATGCTGGAAGCGATCAGAGGAATAGATCGGCGCGCACCGCCCCGCTATCCAACGAAGGTTTGCCTATGGCGATAGGCACGCCTCACGCGACTGCCACCTCATCCGGCAGCGTGAAGATGAACCTCGTCCCGCGCGGCTCGTTCTGTTCCGCCCACAGCTGACCGCCATGCGCCTCGACGATCGAGCGGCAGATCGCAAGCCCCATGCCCATGCCCTGCTCTTTCGTCGAAAAGAAAGGCTCGAATATCTTGTCGGGAAATTCGATACCCGCGCCCCGGTCGCTGACTTCGATGCGCATCATGCCGTCCGCCCTGTGCACGCTCACTTCAAGCACCCTGTCATCGGCAACATCGGCCATCGCATCCATGCCGTTGCGCATGAGGTTGATGACAACCTGCTGGATCTGCACTCGGTCGAACGCAATGCCGAGCACAACATCCTCGCCGTCGATATCGACGCGGACGCCGCGCCTGATGGCCTCTTCGGCCAGCAGATCGCCCGCCTCGGTGATGACACGGCCGAGTGTGACGCAATCCCTCTTGTCCTCGGCGCGTTTGAACAGGGCGCGCACGCGCGTGACGACATCGCTTGCCGAATGCGCGCTGATGATGATGCGCTCCAGCGTTTTCTGCGCCCGCTCGATATTCGGCGGTTCCGCCATCAGCCAGCGCCGGCAGGCGTCTGAAGAACTCATCACCGCCGAGAGCGGCTGATTGACCTCATGCGCGATAGAGGCCGAGAGCTCCGCGAGGCTGGCCGCTTGGCTCGCCCGCGCCAGGCTCTCCTGCGCCGAAAGCAGCTTTTCCTGCGCCCGCACCTCGCCGTCGATATCGAGGCAGACGACGTTCCACTGCACGATCGCGCCTTCGGCATCGCGCATCGGTGCTGCGCGCGTTTCCACCCAGCGATATTCGCCATCGAAACGTCTGAGGCGATGCCTGCGGGCATAGGGTTCGCCCGTTGCCAGCGAATGGGCGTATTTCTCCTTCACCCCGGCCAGATCATCGGTATGGATGCCGGCATCAAGCGTGCCGGCAAGCCGGGATTTGCCGGTCCCGTCCAGCTGTTCGAGATCGTAGCCGAGAAATTCGCGCAGCCGCTGGCTGCGGAAGACCGGCTCTCCATCAGGGTCGGCGCAGTCGATCATTGCCGGCAGGGTTTCCACCAGCTGCCGCAGGAAGCGCTCGCTCTCGCGCAAGGCTTCCTGGGTGGTGACGAGGTCGTGGATGTCGGAGCTGACGCCGTACCATCGCAGGATGACCCCTGCCTCGTCCCTCAGCGGTTCCGCCCGCGTCTCGGTCCAGCGATAGCCGCCATCGGCGCGGGCCTGACGGTATCGCACGAAATAGGATTCCCCGGTGGTGAAGGAATGCAGTATCGCCCGGCGCGCCGCCTCCCGGTCATCTGCATGGATGACGCTGAGCGAGGGCAGTCCGTCAGGCCCGATCATCTCTTCCAGGGTGGCACCCGTCACCTCGGTGAAAGGCTTGTTGACATAGATCGGCCGTCCCTCCGCCGTCGCGCTCCAGATCAGAGCCGGCACGGTATCGATGAGCTGTTGCAGCTGTCGCTCGCGTTCGCGAAGTGCTGCCTCCGTGCGCTTGTAGGCGTCGATATCGACAGTCACGCCATACCATCCGGTGATGCGCCCCTGCCCGTCGCGTGTCGGCCGCGCGGCCGCCCGGTGCCAGACATAGGCGCCATTGGCGCGCAGAACCCGGTATTCGAAATTCCAGTGCTCGCCGGTCCGCAGCGCATGGCGCAGCGTCTCGCCTGCCTCTTCGCTGTCATCGGGATGCACGCCGCGCTGCCAGCCCTGCCGTCCGCCCTCGATGAAGGGTTTGTCGTCGAGAAGCAGGTTCAGGTCTTCGAGCACCATGGCGATCGAAGTCTGCGCCGTCGGCGTCGCATAGGTGAACTGCCCTGATGCATCCATCGCCCAGGCGCCGCCATAGAGGTTCTCGATGGCAAGTGCGGCGCGCACCGCTTCGCCGGTCTCGCCAAGAGAGCTCGCCGTCGTCCACCGCTCGTCCTGCCGCGCGACCGCCGGATCGACATCGACACTGGTGCCGTATTTCGGCTCCACTCGAAACTCCACCCACCGGTAGCTTCCGTCGGGCTGAAGCTTCCGGTAGCTGCTGACCTGGGGAATGCCATGGAAGAAAGCCCGCGCACGCGCCTGCTCCACCGTCGCCCTGTCATGCGGATGAACCTCCGCCATATCGGCCGGAGAACCACCAGCCGCCATCCCGCCGGCAAGGGGCGCGCTCTCGGCATCGATGACAGTGCCGTACCATCCGGTAATGACGCCATTGCCGTCGCGCAGCGGCTGTCCCGTGCTCCGCGTCCAGCCGTAGCCGCCCGTCGGGCGCAGCATGCGGCTATCCACGCTGTAATGCTCGCCCGTCTGCAGGCAGCGCCGCCACAGGGCCGCGGCAACCTCATAATCGTCAGGGTGGATCGCCCGCTTCCAGCCGAATTCCTTGTCGTCGTCAGGTGCATTGAAGTCTTCAAGGCCGAGACCGAGAGAGGCAAGCACACTGGGGGTCACGTAGAGGAAAGCGCCCGAGGCATCAGTGGCCCAGGCAACGCCGGTGAGCCGCTCGACCGATTTGGCCGCCCGCACGGCATCGGCATCGGCCCTTTCAGGCGCGTTGACCGAAACGAGCGGGCCGAGAGACAACGAAAGCGCAAAGAAAGCCGCCCATGATAAAGCAGGTTCGCGCATTCCGGCATCGAGCAGAGCCGCCAGCAGCGCGCCGAGCAAGGCCACCGCCAGAACGGAATAAATGAGCTTCGCAGCAGCGCCGCGCGCATAAAGGAAAGCAGCGGCAACGGGACCGAGCAGCCCGAGCGGCGTCATCGTCAGCCAGGACACGGCTATGCCGACGAGGCAGGCGACGACGGCAAGCGCCAGGCGCCGGGGGTAGAGATCCGGCATCAGCATGCGCGCATCCCGCCATCGGGCGCGGGTTGAAAACGATTGGCGACGTGGCCGCTATCGGCCATTGGCGTCCGGCCGCATGAAAGCATGGTTCGACCTGATCCCATCATGTCAGAAGATTGCAACATTCCGTCTGTGTCGAGGATAATCTCGCCGAGGACAATTGGAAGGGCGCCGGCGGTCGCAGGCATCGCCTGTCCGTTCAGGCCCGCTTCAGCGCCGCGAGATCGCCGCTCTCCAGCGCCGGCAGATTGGCTTCGATCTTGTCGATCGGCCAGTCCCACCAGGCAAGGTCGAGGATCTCGCTGATGACCTCGACAGGATAGCGCATGCGGATGATATGTGCCGGATTGCCGCCGACCACAGCATAGGGCGGCACATCGCGGGTGACGACCGAGGCGGCGGCGACAATCGCGCCCGCGCCGATCGTGACACCCGGCATGATGACGGCGTCGTGGCCGATCCAGACATCGTGCTCGACCACCGTATCCTTCACCGGCAGATCCTTGTAACCGAAGGTCTCCGGCTTGAAGATGCGGAAGGGATAGGTGGTGATGCCGCCCATCGGATGATTGGCCGAACTGGTGATGAAATAGCTGCCACGGGCAATCTGCACGAATTTGCCGATCACCAGCCGCTCCCGGCAACCCCGCCCCAGATAGGGCGCAAGGATCTCGGCCGTCTCCTCCAGCTTTCCGTAATGCGTGAAGTAGCTGTAATCGCCGATCTCCATGCGCGGATGATCGATGACATTCTTAAGGTACATCGTCGTCTTCGAAACCCTGCCATCGGGATGGGTGACGGGAAAGGCTAAATTCGCATCGAGAAGCGGCATAAGAAGACCTTTGCGTGGGGTTTGGCGGCAGCGGGCGCCGCCGCCGGGCGGAATGCGGAAGCAGGAACCCCTATAGCCGATCCGCCCGCAGGATCCAAAATCTCTCGAACGACCTGTCGAATTCCGCTCCGCCCATTCGTCTGTAGAATGAAGCCAGGCCAGCCGGCCAGCCTGACATCACAGGAGAAACAGATGCCCCAATATCTCGTCGCCATCCACCTCCCCGACGATTACGCCCCCTGCAAGGAAGACGATGCGACGATGCGCGATATCGACGTGTTGAACGAAGAGATGGTGGCCGCCGGCGTCAGGCTCTTTGTCGGCGGCCTCAACCCGGTCAGCAAGGCAATGTCGGTGCGCGCGCAGCCAGACGGCAAGCTGCTCGTCACCGACGGACCATACCTCGAAACCAAGGAACATATCGGCGGCTTCTGGGTGCTGGAAGCGGCCGATATGGACGAGGCGCTCGCCTGGGGCCGCAAGGCGGCAATCGCCTGCCGCGCGCCGGTCGAGGTGCGCGGCTTCAACTGACGGCACCGGCTCCATCCTTCATCGCCCTCTCACATGCGAGTGGTAGAGCAATTCCAGCAAAAGTGTGCAGCGGTTTTGCGTCCGGAATTGCCTAAGCAAAAAGCCCTAGCAAATGGCGGCCGCCTTATGGACAGAGCGCCGCCAGCGCCTATCTGCCGCATCTGTGGTCCAACAGGAGGGAAAGCCATGTCAGAACTCGTGGTGCTTGGTTTCGATACCGCCGACAAGGCGGATGCCGTGCTCAATCGGCTCGTCCAGCTTGAGAAGGAATATCTCGTCGATCTCGAGGATGCCGTCATCGCCGTGCGCGACCCCGCCGGCAAGGTGCGCCTCAAGCAGAGCGTCAATCTCACGGCCGCCGGTGCTGCAAGCGGCGGCCTCTCCGGCGCGCTCTGGGGTTCGCTCGTCGGCCTGCTCTTCCTCAATCCGCTGGCCGGCATGGTCCTCGGCGGCGCCTTCGGCGCAGGCTCCGGCGCGCTTGCGGGCTCGATGACCGATTACGGCATCGACGACGACCTCATCAAGAAACTCGCCGACACCATCCCGGTCAACAGCTCCGCCCTCTTCCTGCTGCTGCGCAAGGTGCAGCCCGAAAAGGTGCTGGCCGAATTCAAGGGCGAACACGCCACCATCCTGCGCTCCTCGCTCTCGCCGGAGCAGGAAGAGCAGCTACGCAAGGCGCTGGCGTCGGAGCCTGCGGTCGCGACGCCTGCGGCCTGAGCAGGATCGGATCGAGCGAGGATGTCGGGCGCAACCGCCGTGCCCGACATTGTTATCGATCAATGCAGCTAGGCACTGGTCGCAGCCCGCTAATCCGACAGTGGGAA
Organism: Rhizobium sp. 1399; assembly: GCF_031455475.1. Taxonomy (NCBI): domain Bacteria; kingdom Pseudomonadati; phylum Pseudomonadota; class Alphaproteobacteria; order Hyphomicrobiales; family Rhizobiaceae; genus Rhizobium; species Rhizobium sp. 1399. The sequence continues at coordinate 221,022 of NZ_JAVDSU010000009.1, forward strand.
GGATTACATCTAACGACGCCTAGTCGAGGGATCGACGCCTCTCCCATGCAGGAACCCACAACCTTGCGGAGAATCGATTATTTACTCACACTAAAGCAAAGAAGGTATCAGAGCACAACGCGATGGGTGGCCACGGGTTGCAGCAGCAGTCTTTTGCGCCAACCGTATAAGGGCTACAATGTTCGAAAAGGCCGGCATTCCCAAGGTGCAGAATTTATACAATGGCCCCCTCGGCGTAAGGGGTAACTGGATTGTAGCCTGTGTTCGTTCGCAAATGGCTTGGCCATGCGTAACAACGGAAGTGGCCTTCCGTCAGCGCACCATCTTGCTCATACCGTGGGCCGAAGCTGGAGGGGATGCCGGGGTAATGTATCCGGCCGCCGCAGTTTGTTTAGGCCCTGGCGAAGATGCAGACGTTGGGCAGTTGTTGATCAGCCATTTCCTCAGCTCGTTGGCTTGGGCACACGGGCAGTCTATCGAGATCGAACAGTGGAGCGGAGGGAACATCCCGAGATCCATGGGCGGGTTCAATGGACCGTATATTGCCGCCCGCGACTTCCTGCATCCTTATGTACCTGATCCCGCCGATGCCAAGGCCCGTCTGGCACTCGGATTTTATCGTGAGGGGCTCGGTTTAAACAATCTTGCCTACGCATGTCTAAGCTTCTTCAAAATCCTCAACATCTTTATGCAACATGGCGGGGATCAAGTGGCTTGGATCGACGAAACCATCCATAAAATCAAAGATAACCGTAGAGCTAAGACTCGAATCTCATTCCTCCAAAACGCGGGCGAAAAGCTGGGCGCATACCTGTACGGGTCCAACCGCTGCGCTGTGGCCCACGCCTTCAGCAACACCGCGAATCCTGAAAATCCGGCTGACATGCGACGTATGCGGCAAGATTTGCCCGTCGCACAGGCGTTAGCGGAGTACGCGATCGAGCACCATTTCGGCGTCAAGAGCAGCCAAACAATTTGGGAAGAACATCTTTACGAACTGGAAGGTTTCAAAACGATTTTTGGTGAAAACGCTGTCGCTACCATAAAGACAGACGGCTCACTTCCGCGGGCTCTTTGGCCGTCACTCCCGAGGCTTACAGTAACTTTGGCGGGCAGCGAAGGGTTCGCGACACTCAGCAAACTTCGCGCAGAAATAGTGGCGACTGCCGATGGCTGCACCGACGTTCAGTGCACCTCGGATGACAATCTCACAGCGATGATGCTGCGGTTAAATTTCACAGAGGAGCGACTACAGATCGACGTTACCCACGGGCTAATGGCAGCCGACGATGGATCAGAAAGGGCGGCGAGAGGCTGCGCAATAATTATGCGCTTTATCCGAGACTACATACTCAACGGTGTTCTTGAGGTGTGGAATTGGGATCGGCAAAAATTGCTTGGAAGATGCGATGCCTTTATTCCGATGAATATCGATCTCGGCGCCACCAAACGATCCTATGACGAGCTCATTCGCAACTACGAAACTGAAGCTGAACAGCGCTCAACGTCAGCCAACAATGATTGAACTGAGGTTATTCGAAACCTGCAAAAAAGATCCCTCACCGCCTAACCTTAATCACCTCGCCCAATGGCGCCTCCAGCAGAAACTCAAACCCCGCCGCCTCATAACTCAACTCCGCCTTCCCCTGAAACGAAGCCGGCAGCAACCGCCCGATCATCCGCGTCCCAAATCCCTCGCGTTTGGGCGCACTGATCTCCGGCCCGCCGCTCTCCCGCCATTCCAGCGTGAACTGCCCTTCGCCACCGGCATCCTTCTTCACGCCCCACGTCAGCTCCACCAACCCCGTCTCAAGACTCAGCGCCCCGTATTTCAAGCTGTTCGTCGCAAGCTCGTGCAGCGTCAGCGTCAGCATCAGGGCCTGTTGCGGCGCAAGGTCGAGATCGGGGCCGGAGATGCGGATGCGCTCGCTGAAATCGCCGACAGAGATCAGCCCGGCCTGGGCGAGGCTGTGCAGGCTCGCATCCGCCCAAGCGGTCTCCGTCAGGATATCTGTCGCGCGCCCGAGCGAGACGAGGCGCGAGCTGTAGGTCTCGGCAGCTTCCGCGAGATTGTCGGCCTGGCGAAAGGTCTGGTTGGCGATCGATTGCACAAGGCTCAGCACATTCTTCAGCCTGTGGCCGAGCTCGTGGTTCAGCATCTGCTGGCGCTGGCGGGCGTGCACCCGCTCGGTCACGTCGGCGGCCATGCCGAACCATTCGGCAATCTCGCCCCTGGCATCGAAGACCGGAATGGCGCGCGAGAAGGTCCAGCCCACTTCGCCATCGGCCCGGCGCACGCGGTGTTCCAGCTCGAAGGGCCGCCGCTCGCGGATGGCGTGGGCAATCGCCATGCGGATCTGGGGCAGATCCTCGGGAAAAAGATGATCGTCCATCCAGCGCACCGTCGGCCCCTCGACATCGGAGAGGGAGCCGCGGCCATCGAGCTGGCGCATCTCCTGCCAGTCCGGGCTCATGCGGAAGACGACATCGGAGCTGGCATTGACGAGCGCGCGTGAACGCTCCTCGCTGCGCCGAAGCGCCTCCTCCGCCCGCTTGCGCTTGGTGATATCCTGCATCACGGCAAGCACCCGCGGTGGTTTCTCGCTGATGCGCGAGACGAACATTTCCAGCACCATCTCCTGCGGCTCGGATTCCCGCACGAAGCGGACGGGCTCGCCCGTCGTCAGCACCCGGTCGTAATCGTCGTACCAGTCCTCCACCTCGTCGGGGAAGAATTCGCGGATCGTGCGGCCGCTGAGATCGGCGATGCCGAACATCGCCTGCATCGCCTTGTTCATGGCGATATAGCGATAGTCGCGCAGCCCATCGGCGCCGACAGGCAGCCGCTCGATGATGCAGGCGCCCTCGTCGATGGAATCGAACAGCGCTCGATATTGCACCTCGCTTTCGCGCAGCGCCGCTTCCGCCTGCTTCTTGTCCCTGATATCGCGGAAGATGATGGCGACCTGCCGCTCTTCGACCACGCCGATGCGGAAAGCATGGACCTCGTACCAGCGCCCGCCGAGCGCATCGGCCTGATGCGCAAAACGAACGGGCTCGCCCGTCAGCGCAACCTGGCCGTAAATGTCGAACCAGAATTCCTCGTGATCGGGCGCAAGCTCCCGCATCGTCCGTCCGTCGGCCTGGATCAGCCCCGTCTGCCGCTCGAAGGCAGGGTTGGTGAGCAGGAAACGATAGTCCCGCACGCCGCCCTCGTCATCGAACAGCACCTTTATGGTGCAGAAACCGTCATCGATGGAATCGAAGAGAGCCCGGTAGGGATGTTCACTATCACGCTCCGCCATTCCCGCCCGAACGGAGCCATTTGACTCAATGTCCATCCAACCCGCCTTCAACGCCGCTCCTATCCCCATCAGCCGCCAGAAAATGGCTGAACCCAGATGCATCGATAGCTGATCGCCTGAGGCTGATGACCGGCCATTCTGCACCATAAATTAGCGCTGGGCGGATTATTTCCAAGGGAGGTCATTGAGCGCGGAATGCGTCAGCGGCAGTTCAGAGGAAGCATGGCCGAGACGACATCGCTGTAAGCGAGACATGCACCTCCAGCGGCGGGGGCCGTCCACCATCATGCCCCCTACGGTATCATCACCAGCACCGGCGTCGCCGTCGTGAGCACCGCCTCCCCGATCCCGCCATCAGGCGAAACCACCCTCGCCTCGCCGGTCTTGCGGGCGCGGTCGAGCTTGGCGAGGATCTGCTTGCCGCCGGAAAGGCAGCAGATCGAAAGCGCGCCGATCGCGCCGGGCTCGATGCCATCGGTCGGCGCAAAGAGCAGCACGGCATCGTCCCAGATCGACAGCGCGCCGGTGGAGGCCCGCACCTGGGCAGCGATGATCCGCCGGTTGCGGCCGGCGCCGATCGAGAGCTGCGCCTTGTCGAGCACGGCCTGCGGCAGCGGCTGCGGCTCGGGAAGCGAACGGACTTCGCCATCCTCGCCGATCACGGCCGAGAGCAGGATCTTCGGCCCCAGCCCCTCGCCTTCACGCGTGATTCCCGCATGGTGCATGACCTCGGTCACGGATACGCCGAGGAAGGACGCGATCTCGGCGGCCTCCTCCATCGTCATCTTGCGTTTGCCCGAGAAGGTGCGGGAGACGGCGGAGGCATCCTTGCCGAGATGACGGGCGAGCGCGCGCAGCGATTGCCCCCTGTCATCAAGCTGGTTGTGAAACCAGTTGCCATCGATCTCAGCCATCAGCGTCCCCATGCACATATGCAGCGTTGCTTATTTGTTGCAAAAAACGCAACGAGGCGCAAGCAACTGCACCGGGCTTTTTACCGTCAACCTTTGACATGGTTGATCTGCTCAAGTTGCAACACGACCCGCCTTTCCGCCGAAAAACGTTCGTTCAAAGGCAGGGACGCAAAAGATAGGTATTTTTTCCTATTTGAGATTGACGTTGCGATTTCGACAACATAATCTCAACTCCAACAACAAGAGCCGCATGACAGGAGGGAAGATCAGCATGGCAAAGGCCCCGACGCCCTGGCAGAAGGTTGCCGCCAAATTGGCGCTGACGCCGAGCGAGCTCGCAGCCGAGCTCAAGCGCCACCGCTCCAAGATTTCGCGGGCGTTGCGCGATGAGCGCGGCCTCATCAACGGTCGCGACCAGCTGATGCTTCTGCAGGCGGCAAGACGCCATGGTGTTTCGCTCACCCTCTCCGATCTGATGCCGGAGGAGGAGGATGCGTAAAGAGCCGCTTTCCATGCTGGCGCAATCGGAGCTGATCGATGCGCTGATCGGGCGCTGCGTCATGCATGGCGGGGCGGCCGCCGGCGAGGCGTTGCTGCTCATCGATGACGAAGCGGTCGACGACCTCGTGCATCTCGCCAACCGGCTGCGCCGCCTTGCCCTCTTCGAAGACCGCATCCGCGCGATGGTGATGGCCCAGCCGTAGGCATCCGAAATCAGTTCGCAACGTCACGACATCGCGGCCCGCCCGGTGAGGCGGCTCGCACTAGAAAACCAGTGAGGATGAACATGCAGACCATCACGACACGACCGGCCGGGAAAGCCGCCACCCCGCCTGCCGCTACCCCTCAGACGGCTGGCCCGCTCACCATCACCAAGCCGCTGCTCTGCCCCTGCTGCAAGCAGCCGGTCACCATTCCCGCCCCCGAGATCGTCATCGATCACTATGGCATCACGCCGATGGAAGGGCGCATCTTCGAGGCGGTCTGGAAGGGCAAGGGCCTGCCCGTCATCACCGAGCGCATCTTCACCGCCATGTATATCGACGATCCCGATGGCGGCCCCTCGCCGGACAGGATGTACCTCGCCTTCAAGGTCGCCCTTTGCCACCTGCGCCAGAAGCTCGAAGGCTCCGGCATCGGGATTGCCAATGTCGGCTATCGCCGCGGCTACCGGCTGGTGCTGGAAGGCAAATTCCCCAGCACCACCGCCCGCTAAATCCCCCAGATACGTGAAAAGACCACGGCCGCCGCCCGTATCGCGCCGGCCGCGTTGCGATAATGACAACATCATTGCAAGAGCCACAACATGCCATCAGATCTCGAACGGCTTCGCCGCGATGTGTCGCTGTCCGAGACAGCGGCGCGCTATGGCTGCAGGCCGCAGAGGAACGGGCATGAGCATCAGGCCTGCTGCCCCTTCCATGCCGAGGAGACGCCCTCCTTCACCATCTTCAGAGGGCAGGATGGCATTGAGCGCTTCCATTGTTTCGGCTGTGGCGCCGGCGGCGATGTCCTGGATTTCGTGCGGCAGATCAAGGGCGTCGATCTCGCGGAAGCCATTCGGATCCTCGATGGCGTCAGCCATATCAGGCCGAACATCACGCCACGCGCACCGCAGATGGGCGACCCCTACGAGGGCATCACGCCCCTTCCGCCTCCATCCGAGCCTGTCAGATCAGGCGCCCGCATCCGCCTCTACAATCCCAAGCGCAAGGGCGACCGCTCCGAATGGGGCTCATTTTCTCCCTCCATGGTCTTTCCCTATCGGCAGGCCGATGGCGCGCTGATCGGCTATGTGCTGCGGCATGACCTGCCCGATGGGGCCAAGGAAACGCCGATGGTCATGTTCGCCCGTCTGCCCGACGGAAAAGAGACCTGGTGCCGCTACCCCTTTCCCAAGCCGCGCCCGCTCTATGGGCTGGATAATCTCGGCAAGACGAAGCAGGTCATCGTCGTCGAGGCGAGAAATGCCGCGACCGGCTGGCACAGAAATCCGGCCGCACCGTACTTTCCTGGGCCGGTGGCACGCAGGGCGTCAAACACACAGACTGGTCGCCGCTCGGAGGCCGCGATGTGGTGATCTGGCCGGATTTCGATGCGCCCGGCCTTTCGACGGCAGACGAGATCGCCGCCATTCTCTCCGCCCTAGGCGCGCGCGTCCGGCTGGCAGGTTTTACCGATGCTGGAGCCGCCTCTGATCTCAGGTATTTCACCTATTCCGACTGGCAGGCGGGTCACCTTCCCTGCCGCGGCTGGGATAGTGCCGATGCCGTCGATGCCGGTTGGACGCGCCTTGAGCTCGATGCCTTCATGCGCGCCACCATCCGCCGCCATGCGCCGGCCCCGGCCGAGCCGCCGACATCGGCAGAAGAGCAGGACCAGCACGTACCGAAAGCGCCGCCGCCGGGCGCCGATGGCATAGACAGCATGCCGGAATGGTTTCCGAGCCAGCCTTTCGGCTCGGAAGTCTGGCTGGCGCGCATCTTCAACGAGCATCTGGCAAAGGCCTGCGGCGGACGGATCGTCCGTGCCGATGGCAAATTCTGGGCCTATGGCCCCTCCGCCTGGCGCCCCATTCCCGAACAGAAGATCCGCCTTGCCATGCATGCCTTCGATGCTATTGGCATAGGCCCGAAGGAAAAGCCGCTGAAGCTCGGCAGGCACATGATTGACGGCATCGTCAACGAGTTCGGCACGCGCACTGCCGAGGCCGGCTTTTTCGGCAATCCCGCCATCGGCGTCAACGCACTGAACTGCACCATCACGCTGGATGAGACCGGCAAGGTGATCTGCCGCGCCCATGACCCGGATGACCGCTTCCGCTTCACGATCGCCGCGGACTATAACCTGTACACCGAAAGCCATCCGCCCGAGGGCTCGCTGCTGCACAAGCTGCTCTACGGCGCCTTTCAGGGTGACCCTGATGCCGCCGACAAGATCAGCCTCGTAGCCGAAATGCTGGGTGCTGCCGCCTTCGGCCTTGCCACCCGCATCCGCCAGCCGAAGGCCTTCATCCTGCTCGGCGAGACCGCCAGCAACGGCAAATCCACCATCGCCGCGCTCTTCCGCGCGCTGCTGCCTGAAGGCGCCGTCTCCTCCATCTCGCCCGCCTTCTTCAATGATGAGAAGCGCATCATCAATCTCGCCGGCAAGGCGGCGAACGTCGCCGACGAGCTGAGTGCGGCGGCCATTTCAGGCGAGGAATTCAAGGCGGCCGTGACCGGCAACCCGATCGAGGGCCGCAGCCTCTACAAGGATGTCCAGAGCTTCATTCCCCGCGCGCTGCACTGCTTCACCACCAACACCCTGCCGCGCTTCAATGGCGGTATCGACCGGGGGCTCCGCCGCCGCCTCGTCGTCATCCAGTTCAACCGCAGCATTCCCGAGCATGAGGTCATCCCCGATATTGCCGAGCGCATCGCAAGGGAAGAATTGGAACTGCTGCTCGGTTTCGCCGTGTCAGGCGGCCAACGGCTGAAGCGCAACGGCGGCTACACCATGCCCGAAAGCTCGAAGGAAGCGCTGAACGCCTGGCTGCTGCTCGACCCGCTCAACGAATGGTTCGATATCCGTGTCGAGCCGGCGCAGACCGAGCCCGCCGGCGGCTGGCTGCGCACCGCAAAACTCTTCGAGGATTTCCGCAAATGGGCGATCGACCAGGGCTACCGCGAAAGCTTCCTGCCGCCCGTCAACACCTTCTCCCAGCGCCTGAAATCCATGCCCGATGTGCGCCTGGTGCGGTTTGCGACCGGCACGGTGGCGCATGGCGTGATATTGAAGGAAAGCACGCTGATGGGATCGACCAGTTACGCCGACGTCTTCTGAGGCGAGGAGCGGCCGGATTTTCGATCAACGGCCATAACAGTCTCGCGTAAAAATTGACTCGCCTTCCGCTAGGAGATGTGACCATGTGCATAGGTGGTCGGCTCTTCTATCCAGCCCGCGAAGCTGTGCTTTCTGAAGCCCGCCCACCCCCTACGGCAGGCTCGTTCCGAACCGCGAGCGCCCGGTACCCAACCGAGAACCACATCACGTGGTGGGCTTTGCCGTCAGTGTCGCGCTTGCTGAGCCTCGGCCGCTGTTTTTTGGCTGATCGCCTGCAGTCCGCTCTTGCCGCGGCGTCAGCGTCAAAGCCGGCAAGAAGACATGGCCAATGAGAAGATATGGCCAATAAGAAGATATGGAATGGAAGAGAAATAGCATGTCACGCCAGGATCTCGACCGCATATTGTTTGACCGCATCTGGGATCTCGGCGCCCAGGCGGTGAAGGATGATCACGTGTCGGCGCTTGCCTATGTGACCGTCACCAAGCCGACCCTGGAAGAATATCAGGAGAGTCACGGCCCCCTGCAGGCCGATCTCATAAAGGTCATCCAGCTCGGCATCCTGAAGCTTCGCGAAAGAGGCGAATTGCAGGAGCCGTAAGGCCTGTAGCTTCGAGGCTCGGCTGTTGCTGAGCGAAACGCTGCACTTTTCCGCCCCCGGTCGCAAAAGGCAACGGTGATCGTCTGTCGACCGTCATGGAAGAACTTGCCTGCCTTGCACAGGCTTTCCCGGCGCGACATTCCAGTCCTGCGAACCGTCCCATAGCCCTATTTGATTAGGCTTTTTTTTGGAACGATCTTTCAGGCTCGTGGTTCTGCTACAGGCCCTCAAAAGCCGGCCGCCGCGCCCCACTCTGTTCTCCTGTAACGGAGGCGGCGGTCACTCGTCCGTGGGGAAATCAGGGCACTCGCCGACGTTTCGATCCGAAACCCGCCTGCAGAAAATCCCGGGAGCGCTCCGGTTAAACCCGGCTGTCATCCTCTCTCAAATGGCGATGGGAGCCATCCCGATCGCCCCGGAGAGAGTGCGTGAGTAAGCCTGATTGCCAGGCGTCCCCCAGATATCGTCATGCAACAGGCACAACTGTTGCCATCAGAAACTTGTCGCGATCCACCCAAAAAGGAACGCGGCATGACCAGCGCGAATTTCCCGGACTGCCTCTCGATCACCCTGCACTCCGAAGGCGGCCTCTCCATAGAACGCACCGATCCCGGCAACTGGACCGGCGGCAAGATCGGCCAGGGCACGCTGAAAGGCACCAAATACGGCATCTCGGCCGCCGCCTTCCCCAATCTCGACATCCGCAACCTGACGCTCAATGACGTCAAACCCATCTACAAGGCCAAATACTGGGACAAGATCGGCGGCGACACCCTGCCCCCAGGCTTCGACCTCGCCACCTTCGACTACGCCGTCAACTCCGGCCCCGCCCGCGCGCTGCGCGACGCCCAAACGGTGATCGGCGCTCCAGCGGACGGCAAATTCGGCCCCATCACCCGCGCCAAGGCCGCAACCGCCGGCACCAAGGAAATCAAGGCCCTCTGCGCCCGACGACTGAGCTTCATGCAAAGCCTCGCTATCTGGAAAACCTACGGCAAGGGCTGGTCCGCGCGCGTGGCGAAGATCGAGGCGAAGGCCGTGGCGATGTATCTCCGCGGGCAGCCGGGCGTGGATGTGAAGGCAGCGCTAGCGGATGAGGCAAGCAAGGCGGAGAAGACGGCCGTTACGCTGCGGAAGGCGGGTGCCGCGATTGCGGTGTCGGCGTCAGGTGGTGCGGGAACTGGCGCGGCGCTGCCCGCGGAGCCGAATTTGCTGGTGCTTGGTGGGGTGATGTTGGCTGGGCTGGTCGTGGCGGGTGTGCTGGTTGTGAAGGCGGTGCGGGCGAAGGAGCGTGCGAGAGCCTATCAACAAACGGCAGAGGCACCATGAACTGCTGAAAAACTGCCGGCTGCCTCGCCGACAGCTCGACCGACTTCAAACCAGTGATAGAAAAAACACGGAAGCAATCAAAGTATATTTCCCGCGTAACGAGAATCAAAATAAGGATACGGCGCTTGTGGCACTATATTAAGGGATAATCATGCGCGCCTATATTGCAATGACACTGATCGCCACCGGATTGCTCACCGGCTGCGTGCCGACCGAGAAGCAATATGATGCAGCCGTCAGAGTGTTGCGAGGCAGCGAGCGTGAGAGAAACGGGCTTTTGGACGAGTGCATAAGGCGCCTCGGCTTTTCCGACAAGAAGGCCCGCCATAACGCCGCTGTCGTGATGAGCGTGGCAGAAAAGGACGCTCCGAAAGTTGCCTGCAGCCGATACACGAAAGCGATCGTTTCCGGCAGCATAACCTATCAGGATACGCTCGACATCAAAAATGGCCGCTACACCCCGAAGCTGATCAAGATCTTCCAGGGCCGATAGGCTGACCGCCTGTCACCCCTGCCCTTCACGCCTCCTATTCTGACGACAAAGCGGGCGTGATTGCCGGCGTCAACAATTCCGGCAAAACTGCGCAGCGGTTTTGCGTCAGGAACTGCGTAAAACAAAGAGATAGAACATCTTCATGATTCGAATAAAAACGGAAATGCTCTAGATTACCCTAATGGCCTGTTCGGCGACCGCGTCGCCATCTGGATGCGCCACCTTTCGAAGGAGAGCGCATGAAAAAACCGAAGCGTATTGAAGAGATGAGTACGGAGGAGCGCGCCGATACGCTGCGGCGGCTGAGCCAGACGCTGCATTTTTCGGCGATCGTCGCCAGGCAGGCAGGCGACATGCTCTGCAAGCCGCTGGAGGAACTGGCCGACAGGCTGCTGCGCGATGGTGCTGCAATATCGACCGATCGCTCCGAGGTCGCCATTGATGTCATTGCCGAAGCCATGAACCTGCTCGGGCGCTTTGAGCTGAGCCATTCGGGCAACAAGTCGACATTGCATTGACCCCGAGGTCGCTTGCGATCCTCCAGTCGACCCCGATCGCCCGAGGTCGCTTGCTTTCCCCCAACAGTCGACCTGAGGGAAGCGCCGAGCCGCATCCGGAGGGGGTGCGGCGGCCCTTGTAAAAGCCCGCCGAAAGCCTAGTTTGGATAGGATAAAGTTTGTCCTAGCGCGCGTCGGCGCCGAGCCAAATCCCCTCTCTCGACAAGCCCGTTGCGGGCCTGTCCACCGGCGTTAGGAAACCCCATGGCCGCCACCAAAGAGCGCTTTTTCAAACAACAGGGCCGCCCGCCCGCCCGCAAGGCCGAGGAACCGCCTCACGCGGCCTATGCAATCATGGCGACCGAAGCGCGCCAGCGCGATGCAAAGACGGCGAAGCTGCGCGCCTTGCGGCTGGAGCGTGAGGCAAGCAGCCTTCAGGAAGTGGGCGAGCCTGTCGCAGCAAAACCCAAACCCAAGCCTGCCGTCCGCCGCTCGCGGTATCAGTAAGCCGGTGTCATCTCCCATGACCCCGCAAGCACGGCTTTTACGGCCATGACCACCCAGCCTCCGATAAACGATATGTCGCTCGAAGAACGCCTGGAGACCCTCAAGCTTCTGAGCGACGCGCTGCAATTCTCAGCCGTGATTGCCCGCCAGCAGGGCGACGAGGCGTACAAGGCCATGGATTGTCTGGCCGAGCGCCTGCGCGCCGATGCGCAGATACTGGCGCATGATCCTTCGCCGACGACCAACGCTGTCGTCATGGAGGCGATCACGCTCCTTGGCAATTTCCAGATGGCCCATCCGGCTCGCAACAACAGCAAGCATTGAGCCGCTGCTGTCGGCGGGGATGGACTGGCCTGCGGTTGACGCGCCGGTCGACCGGCTGCAAAGCCGGTGTCCTTTAATCTTGATAGTCCGAATTTTTGGATATTGAGGCGCGGCCGCGGATTTTTTATGAGAAGCTGTAGACCCAGTGCGGCGGCAATAAAAAAGCGCTCAGCCACCTCGTATGGCTGAGCGCTTTTTTTTGACCTGGCGGGTGGCCCGCCGGGCTTATCTTCCGCGCTGTGGCTTGCGGCTTTTATCGTTCTTGTCTTTGGCTGACGACGTCTTGGCGTCCAGCGCCTGACCGAAATTCGTGCCTCCAAGGTGCCCGCCGCCGCTGGTGTTGGCCAGCTGGCGCTCGGCACGTCGAAGCAGCTGTGCTGCGTCTGTCTTGCTCATTGTTCTCTCCCGGAAAGTTGCTCGCAAATAAAAAGGCCGGGGCTGGCCCGACCTTTCCAGGGTTCGCAAGTCCGCAGTGCCAGTACATCCGTGGTCAAAGCGGGGGTGCGAGCCGATTGTTTATTCAGAGGCGAGGTTCTGCGCGGCGTTCTTGCCGCTGCGGGGGTCCTGCACCAGATCGAAGCTCACGGACTGGCCTTCACGCAGGAAGGACATGCCGGACTGTTCGACAGCAGAAATATGAACGAACACGTCAGGCGAGCCATCCTTAGGCGAGATGAAGCCGAAGCCCTTTGCCGTGTTAAAAAACTTTACAATACCTGTATTCATAACGATTTTCCTTTCAATCGCATAGAATTACTGCGCCCGCTGGATGCGGGCCGTAAATGGTCGAGCTTGAGAGGAAAGATTAGCCAATGCGCCTTTGCGCAAAAACGAAGCTAACGAAGCAAATTCGATTTTGAAGAGATAGGCTATGTTTGTGTTCATAACAAGGTTACATTTATTTTTATTTGGTTTTCGCCCGTTGCCGCGCTGGTAAAACAGGCGCATGTTGGCTGGTCAGCAGCCATCTTTCCGGGCGCTGTTGGTTAAGGGCATCCACACCCTGGCCCCGACCGAAAGGAGGACGCGATGTCTTCCTCCATCCATCAGACCTTTCTCGACGGCGACGATATAAACCTGCTTTCACGCGTACTCAAAAGCGCCGGATATGACGAAGCCGCAGCGCCGGAGCTGTTCGCACAGGCTGCCAGCAAGGCACTTGCCCTCTTCAGACGCGGCATGCGCCGCGAAGACGCATTGCTGACAGCGATAAGGATCATGCAGGACAGGCAGCAGATCCTGCGGCAAACCGGGAATACCGAATTTGAAAGCCGTTTCGCCATTCAGGGCCTGCCGCCGTCCAGCATCGTTATCGATGAGGCAGGAGCCAGCATCATCATTGATGCGACCGGAGAAAGCGTTGCACGCAAATAACCGGCATCTGCATCCGGTAGCAACCGCGCAGCTCATGGCGGCGGCCGATACCGAATGCGCGGTATCGGCATCGTTTGATAGCCGTCCTTGCCCAACCGCTTTTATATTCAGCATGGCCGGGCGACCGGACCAGCGACGCCTATTCCTTAGATGCGATAATAATCCTCGCCCAGTCGCCCCTCTGAGCCTCGCGCAGGCATCCGCAAGGACGGCCCGATAACTCAGCTATTCAGCTTCAGCGCCAGCTGCTGCCCGCCAAACACCTTCAGCACATGTTTGTTGATCGGCCGCATCGCCTCGATGCGGCGTTGTTCTTCCCGCCTGCGCGCTTCGTGGCGCTCGCGGTCTGCGCGCAACTGCGCGGCAAAGGCCATGGCCTTGTCTGCTGCTCCTGAATAACTCGGGCTTGCTGCCATCGAACTCTCCATCAGAACATAGATGAGAACGTTTATTTGTTCTCATTTTGTTCTCATTTTCAGAGAAGTCAAGACTATCGTTTCAGGTCAGTACAAAAGATGGGATTCCGGCGCGGGAAGAGCGATGCCGGCAAAAAGACAGGAAAGCGCCAAGTCTTTGACGCAGAAAACTATTCTCTCGTCTGGAGCCAGACCATGGCGAAAGACATGAGGCCGCAAAGGGTGGCGATCAGAAGCAGGTTGTCCATCGAAATCCTCCTATATATGGCGAAAACGCGGCAGAAGGGTTTTGGTTCAATTGCCTCTCTAATTCAGGCGATCTTCTCGCCCCTCTTCTCGTTTCGCCTTCCCTTTCTCTCTCAGGCTTTCCAATAAAAAGGCCCGCAGCATTCCTGCTCGGGCCTCTCTTTATTCCGCCAATGCCTGTCTATGCCGGCCTGATCACGGTCATGATGACGATATTTCCGGCTTCGTCTCGGGCGCTGTCCGTCATCGCAATAACCTTGCCGCCAAATTCCGCCTCGGCCTCAGCGAACGCCTCCCGCACCAGGCGAAGCGTTTCCAGATAGGCGCTGTTGTCTCGCCTGGGCATTGCAAGCAATGCCTTGATCCCTGCGCTATCGTCCGTCATGAGGCTGATGCACTCCTTCGCTGCGGCTGCGTGGCGACCATCGATCCGCTTTGCAAGGTCGGTTGGATGGATGCGCCTGCGGCCTTCTGGCTTTGCTCGATCCTGAGATCAGAATATCAGCATCGTCCTCCGTTGCCTTCCCGGAAAACGGCACCTGGGTCAAGTGCGGGAGACAGCCTCCAGGAAGATGACAGCCGGCGCCCCAACACCGCATCTCGCTTTATCGCCACGCCTCATGTATAAGCCCTCGTCCCATTGCCGCCCCTGCCCCGGCGTTTCGCCAACGAGAGCTTGCAGGATCGGGCCTCTGCCACGACATGAGGCCACGGGACCCACGACCGGACGAAAGAAGACTTGAGATCATGACCACGGCAAAGACGGCTGTTTCAGAAGCAAACCAGCGCTATTTCAAGGCGCCGGTCTTCGCCGTTGCGCCCATGATCGACTGGACCGATCGTCACTGCCGCTATTTCCACCGCCAGATCAGCCGCAACGCCCTGCTCTATACGGAAATGGTCGTCGCCGACGCCATCATCCATGGCCCGCGCGAGCGCCTGCTCTCCTTTGATGGCACCGAACATCCAGTCGCCCTGCAGCTCGGTGGCTCCGATCCGGCAAAGCTCACTGAGGCCGTGCGCATTGCCGAGCCCTATGGTTATGACGAGATCAATCTCAATGTCGGCTGCCCGTCGGATCGTGTCCAGTCCGGCACCTTCGGCGCCTGCCTGATGCTGACGCCCGAAACGGTTGCCGAATGCATCGCCGCCATGAAGAAGGTCGCCAAGGTCCCGGTCACCGTCAAATGCCGCATCGGCGTCGACGAGCAGGAGCCGGAAGAGGCCCTGCCCACGCTGATGACCCGCGTGCTCGATGCCGGCGCCGACGCGATCTGGATCCATGCCCGCAAGGCCTGGCTGAAGGGCCTGAGCCCCAAGGAAAACCGCGAGATCCCGCCGCTCGACTACGACATCGTCTACCGCATGAAGGCCCGCTTCCCCGATGTCTTCATCGGCATTAATGGCGGCATCCACACGCTGGATGAGGCGCAGGCCCACCTCGCCCATGTCGATGGCGTCATGCTCGGCCGCGCCGCCTATCAGAACGCCGCAATCCTTTCCGAGATCGATCAGCGCTTCTACGGCGCAGCGGCCTCGGAGCCAGATTGGAACGATCTCCGCGACCGCATGATGGCCTATGCCGAGCGCCATATCGCCAATGGCGGCCGTCTGCAGCATATCGCCCGCCACATGGTCGGCCTCTTCACCGGCCTGCCCGGCGCACGCCGCTACCGCCAGATCTTGTCGACCGATGCCGCAAAGCCGAATGCCGGCCCGGAAGTGATCGCCGCAGCCTTCGCCGCGGTCGATTTTTCCGGCTCGACGGAAGCCGTCAGCGCCTGAGCGGCACAGGCATCGATCCGAACCGTTAGAGCAACCATTTGCCGACAGATCGGGCTTGCAGCCCGGTCCGTTTCCTTTCGACGTTTGAACGAAGTGGGAGTGAACGCGTTTATCACGGTCCCCCAAAAGAGTATGGAAGGAAACACTCATGAAGAATCTCCTCATCCTGGCAGCTGCCGCTTCCCTCGGTTTCGTACCCGTGGCCGAGGCCGCGAGCCAGCACAAGCAACCGAAACATGCCGCCCAGCAGGTCGTAAATGAGCCGAGGCAACGTCTCGGCACCCTTTCCTGCGAAGTCGCCGGCGGCGTCGGCATGATCATCGGCTCGAACAAGGCGATCGACTGCAGTTTCAAGCAGAACACCGGCAAGGTCGAGCATTATACAGGCACGATCGGCAAGCTCGGTCTCGATGTCGGTGTCACCGGCAAATCCTTTCTCAGCTGGATCGTCGTCAACACCGCGCCCACGCGCGTCGGCGATGGCGCTCTCGCCGGCACCTATGTCGGCGCATCGGCCAGCGCGTCCGTTGGTGTCGGCCTCGGGGCAAATGCCCTGGTGGGCGGAAATTCGAAGAATTTCGCATTGCAGCCGCTTAGCGGCGAAACCGGAACCGGCGTGAACCTGGCCGCAGGCATCTCTCGCCTCCAGCTGAAGGCTACACGCTAGACCGGACAGGCGGCGGCCAACCGGTCGCCGCCGCGAAGTCGCTCGCGCGCCATGGGCGAGAAACGATTGGCGTTTTCCCGCTTTCGGCTGAGCGTGTCGGCATGGTGCTGGCCTTTTGATGAAGCAGGCCGAAATAACGGCAATGGCAGTCCGTCCAGTCGATCATTGGCAGAACAGCTGCTGCCCCCTGGTCTTCACAATGGCCCGGTGGCACCGTATCTTACGCTGCCCCCAGATATACCGCAGCCCAAATGCGCGCTGACTACTCGCGCCTGAAAACAGCCATCGTATAGGAGGCTAGCCAACATGGAAGATGTTGTCGCGTTGGTAACAGGCGCAAGCCGCGGTGTCGGCCGCGGGATTGCGCTTGCCCTGCTCGCCGAGGGAGCCACGGTGCATGTGACCGGCAGGACGCGTTCCGAGGCGAGCCTTGAAGGCATACGCGCGGGATCGCTGGAAGGGCTCGAGCTCGAGGCTGCGGACCTGCCCGGGCGTGTTGTTATTCATCAGTGCGACCACAGCAAGGACACTGAGACCGAGCGCGTGGCCGAAGAGATCAGGGCCGGCAACAGGCTGGATATTCTGGTGAACAATGCATGGCCCGGCTATGAAAACATGGTTGAGGATGGCGATTTTACCTGGCCCCGCGCCTTCTGGGAGCAGCCCCTCTGGCGGTGGGACGCGATGATGGGCACTGCGCTGAGGGCGGCTTTCATGATGTCGCGTGCAGTCGCACCTCTCATGATCTCGGCGCAGCGCGGCCTGATCGTCAATATCTCATTCTGGGCAGGGCAATTCTACGATGGCAACGCGATCTATGGGATGGCCAAGGCTGCTGCCGACAAGATGGCTGCAGACTTCGCGCATGATCTGCGCCCGCACCATGTCGCCGCTGTCGCGCTCTATCCCGGCCTGGTGCGCACCGAAGCCGTGATGCAGAACGCCGAATATTTCGACCTGTCCAATTCCGAGTCACCGCAATTCATCGGCCACGTCATATCGGGACTTTGGCGAGACCCGGCGCTGGTGTCGAAATCCGGAAAAGTCCTGGTCGCAGCCGAGCTCGGCCAGGAATACGATATCGCCGACATCAACGGCTATAAGCCTGTTCCCCTCACCGCGGCGGACTTTGCCAAAAGCTGAAGTCATGCCGGCAGCGACGGCAAACCGGACCTTGGACTCAGGCTGCCACCAGCAACAACACATAAGCCACGACCGTCACCATCAGCCCCCGAAAGGCAATCGTCACGAAGCGGTATTTGCTGCGGGCGATGTGCGAGAGAATGTCGGCATTTTCCACATACTGGTCGAAGAGATAGCGCTCGTCGCGCCGGATCGCCGCCTCGAAGAAGGCGTCGCGATGTCTGGGCCATGCCCCCCAGAACATCGATGTGGATTTGTCGAGCCGCCGCGGCAGCACCACCAGGATGGCCGACAGAATCGAAAAGACCGAGGCTGCGGCCAGGAGCCCGGAGAAGAGAATGGCCTGCGGCGTGCCCTGCGCATAGCGCGCCCA
Source organism: Rhizobium sp. 1399 (assembly GCF_031455475.1). Lineage (NCBI taxonomy): Bacteria > Pseudomonadati > Pseudomonadota > Alphaproteobacteria > Hyphomicrobiales > Rhizobiaceae > Rhizobium > Rhizobium sp. 1399. Next base: position 238,821 of record NZ_JAVDSU010000009.1, read on the forward strand.
GGTGAAGACTGCCCTTACTTCGACGGAGCTCACAAGAAAGGCGAGCATAAAAGTAAAGATATAAGCGGCCTTCTGATCCGATATCTTGATCTGATCATAGAATATGTCGTTGATTTTCTTGATATGGTCGAAATATTCCGAGCAAATATCTTCTGTCGACGGAGAGCTGGAGGGCAGCTCCGCAAAATTTTCAAACTCGCTCAAAGGAAATCCCACCCCGCAATAGTGTTTCCCTAATAATACACTTGGTTGCGAAAGCAAGAACACGTGTGCATCCAGCTTGACTTTTACACCGCGCTTGGCCAAAGGGGAAAAAGATGCGGGGGTATCTGAAATGTCGGGGCTGAGGTCTTTTCTGTGCGCAAGTACATCTCTTGCGCTCATGTCAACGTTACTTTCATTTCCGGTTGCAGCCGAGCCGCTGCAGCGCGCCACCCCGGTTGCAGGCTCGGTCATCGCCCGCAAGACCGGCGAGGAAGTGCGCTTCGTCGATGTCAGCAACTGGCGCGTCGTCGATCTCAACCAGGACCTCCTGGATGGAGACGTGCTGCGCACCAATGCCACCGGCCAGCTCGCCATCCTCTTTTCCGATCACACGCAGATCCGCCTCGGCCGCAATTCCGCGCTGCAGGTCAAGAAGATGTCTCAGACCGGCGACACGATCCTCAACCTGCAATCCGGCACGATCTGGGCCCGCGCGCAGCGCGGCGGCCAGGGCCTGACGGTCGAGACACCTGCCGCAGCAGCCGCTATCCGCGGCACGGACTGGACCATGACCGTCGAGGGCGCCAAGACTTCGATGATCGTGCTCGAAGGCCGCGTCTCGCTCAGCAACCCGCAGGGCAGCGTCGATGTCAACGAAGGAGAAGGCGCTGTCGCCACTATCGGCCAGGCGCCGCACAAGCTCATCAGCGTCAATCCTGACGACCGCGAGCAGATGCTCTTCTATCTGGACCTGCGCGACGGCTTCGGCCTGATGCCGACCTCGCCGCTGCGGGCCGACCGCATGGCGACCGAGCGCCGCCGCTTGCTGGCCCTGCCGCCGGCGCGCCGCACGATCGAAGACTGGCTGGAGCTTGCCGAAGTACAGAGCGCCTTCGACGGTCGCCAGGCCGCAGCTGCTACGTTGCGGAACATCCACGGCCGTAAGCTGACGGTAGCCCAGCAGGCCCGCGTCGACTTGCTCGACGCCACCATCGCCGGCTCGGAAAAACGCTATGGCGATGCCGCCAGGCTCTTCCAGAAGGCCCTGCCGCATCTGGATCCGACCCGCCGCAACATGGCCCAATATGGCGGCTATTTCGCCCGCTCGCTGGCAGATCCCACCCATGCCGAACCGCCGCCGGCAAATACCGCTGGCCCCTATGGCGCGATCATGCAGGCCTATACGGCAGGCTTCCTGGAAAACCCGCGCGCAGCGCTGGAGATCATCAAGAAGGCGGAACAGCGCTATCCCGATGACCCGACGCTGCCGGCGGTCCGCGCCCAGCTGGCGCAGCTCATCGACGACCGTAAGCAGATGAAGGAAGCGTTTGAACGCTCGCTGGCACTCGACCCCGATCATCCGATGGCGCTCGCCGCCCGCGCCGGCTACAAAGCAGCCTATGAGAGCGATATCAACGGCGCGCTTGCGGACCTGAACCGCGCCATCGAACTGGCGCCCGGCGCCTCGGGCACGCTGAATTCGCTCGGCCTGCTGCAGAGTTCGCGTGATGCCAATGGCGAGGCGGAAGAAGCCTTCAAGAAAGCGATCGAGCTCGACCCGCAGGACCCGCTGCTACACGCAAACCTCTCGATCCTCTATCTCGACCAGGGGCGCATGAAGGAGGCCAAGCGCGAAATCGATACGGCAATCGCCCTCGATCCGTCCTTCGATATCGCCCTGCTTGCCCGCGGCCGCTACTATCTGCAGACCGGCGAGCGCGACAAGGCGCTGGAGGATCTGCTCGCCGCCAGCACCGCCAATCCGGCTCATTCGCAATCACAGCTGATGCTCGCCGCCGCACACTACGAAAAGGGCGACCGGCCTCCGTCAGAGCAGGCACTCGACAACGCCAACCGTATCGATGATGACGATCCGGCCATCTCCGCCTTCCGCACGGCTGTCGATATCGACGATTACAATGCCGATGGCGCAATCGCCAACGCGCAGGAATTCCTGCGCCGCTCGCGCGCTCGCGGCGGCGATTTCAGTGGGCTCGGTGCCAATCAAAGCGCCGGCTCGACCCTGAACAACGCCTTCCGGCTGCAGGGGCTGGATGCCTGGGGTCGCTATTATGGCGATGCCGTCTTCGATCCCTTCAAAGGCAGCGGTTATATCGATCAGTCGATCAAGGGTAGCATCTTCCCGTTCGTCAATGCGACGAGCTTCAGCGACGACAATATCATCCTGAACCGGACCAATGCGTCGAGCTATTCCTCCTTCATTCAGGGCCTGCTGCTCTCTCCGCACATGCTGTCCGGCCGTTCGCGCGCGGCAACGCTGTTCGACGTGCCTTTCATCGAAGGCTCGGTCGGCGGGGGCGTCAACAGCGTCGACGGCCATACGCGTCGCACCGGCGAGGCGGATATCCAGGGATATTCGAACGCGACCATCCCGATCAGCTTCTACGGCAACCTGACCTGGGAAGAACTGGCGCTCGACGGCACCTACAGCAGCTTCGGCGGCTATGCGACCGACAACAAACTGCTCGGCGGCAACGGCTATGTAACGGCAACGGTAACGCCCGACGATCGGGTGGTGGCCTATGTCAACCATGCCAAGAATGACGGAACGCTGAACGCGCTGTCACAGGGCACGGCGCTGACGGATTTCCTCAATCTCTTTGGCGCCGGCCTTCCAGCGATCGTGACCTCGCAATATTCCGACCGGCTCATCGACGCCGAGATAACCAATGCCGGTATCGGCTGGAGCCATACGTTCAGCTATGAAAACGTCGTGAACGGCGCCTTCCTCTATTCTGAAACCAAGTCGAAGACAGACAATTTCCTGAGAGTGGATGATGCGCCGCTGTTCGGCCTGCCGGATCCCGAGATCATCCCCTTCCTGGACGGTACGGAGGAATCCTCCTCGAAAACCTATATCGGCGCCCTCAGCCATTCCATCGGCAACGGTCCTCTAACCTGGCGATATGGCATCGAAGGCGGCTGGATCGATGGCAGCACGACCACATCCTCTCGCCTGCATGAGCTCTTTCCCGGGGTTCCGGTTTTCCCCGAAACCACCGACGGCCCAAACACCGTCAGCAACACCGTCAATATCGGCCGAGCCTATATCGACGTGCTGCACGACATTACGCCCGATCTCAAAGGCGAATACGCTCTCTTTGGCACCCGCATGGAAGGCGCCGGCGTCGATATAAGCCGCCTGGAACCGCGCTTCGGCCTTGCCTGGGCGCCGAGCCAGAACCAGTGGCTGCGTGCCGCCTTCATGCGCCAGAGCCTCGATCTCGGCGTTCCCACCCTTGCCCCCATCGGCATCCTCGGCCTGCAGGCAAATCAGTTTTCGGTCAGCGCTGAAGGCTACGCCGATACAGCAGCCTTCCAGTGGGACGCCGAATGGACCGACAAGTTCTTCACTTCGGTCGAATACCAGCATCAGGAATTGCATGACTTCTCGATCGACCTGCCACTGATCGCACTTCCAGCCGTCGAGAGCCTGCCGCTCTCGCGCGGCAGCGTCGACCGCGCTGCCGTCACAGCCAACGTGGCGCTCGGCGCGGGTTTCGGTCTATCGGCCACCTACGCCTATATGGATTCCGAGAACAAGGATCCGGGAACCCTGAATTACGGCGGCAACCTGCCCTATATTCCGACGAATTCCGGCCAGATCGCACTCACTTGGGTCAACGAGGCCAAGGTCAAGGCCACCGTCGCCGCAAACTACATCGGCGAACGCGATGGCGATGATCTCGGCACCAAGCTCGACGATTACTGGAGCCTCGACGCGCACCTGATCTGGGAACCCTTCGACAAGCGCATCGCGCTCGAAGCCGCTGCCTATAATCTCCTCGACGAGGACTTCGAGATAACGCCCGGCGTGCCCGGCTGGGGCCGCGCCTTCAAGGGCACCTTGAAGATCCGCTTCTGATGATGGCGCGCCCGGCCGCCCTGCAACGGCTTCAGGCAGAGCGCCCGATCGAGACGCGCAGCCCGTCGCAGCACCCGCCAGGCTGGCCCTTCTCGAGCCGCAGCATCCGCCTTCTCGTGTTGGCGCTGGTCACGCTGATCACCATTTCGCTGATCTCCCGCCTGCCCGCCTGGACGCTGACGGAACTGCGCACCTTCGACTATCTCTCCACCGTCGACGATCCGACGCCGCCGGCCGATGGCCCGATCATCGTGGCGATCGACGAACCGGCGCTTGCCGATATCAACGCCCAGTGGCCTTGGCCGCGCAGCCTGCATGCCGAGCTCGTCAAACAGCTGCGCGCCGCCGGCGCAAGAGCCATCGCGCTCGATATCATCATGGCCGAGCCTTCGACGGCTGAAAACGATCAGGCCATCACCGCCGCCGTCGGCCCCGATGTCGTGCTTGCCGGCGATGAAACGCTGATTAAGACGCCCCAGGCCGACCAGCTGCTGCGCACCACGCCACTGCCGCAGATGACGGATGCCGGCGCACGCACCGGCATTGCCTCCATCACCCTGAATGGCGATGGCATCTTCCGCAATATTCCATCCTATGAGGATGGCTTTGCCATGGAGCTCGCCAAGGCTGCGGGCATCAAAGCGCTGCATCTGCCGGCAGGCTCTCTCATCCAGTCCTTCGGCCCGGCCCGCTCCTATCCCACAGTCTCCTATTATCAGGCGCTGGACCCGAAGAATTTCCTGCCGCCCGATATCTTCAAAGGTCGGGTCGTGCTTGTCGGCCTCAGCCTGCAGAACGCGCCCGAAATCGATCAGGGCGGCGCCGATGCCTATGCCACGCCCTATACCGTCCACACCGGCAAGCTGATCTCGGGCGTCGAGGTGCAGGCCACCATCTACGATAATATCGTCCATGGCCTGGCGATCACGGAAGCCGGCCTGCTGCCGGTCGCAATCTGCATCCTCATATCAGTCATTCTGGCTGCGGTAACGGTCTGGAAGGCCACGAGCTGGCGCACGCTGGTCGCGACCGCCGCCGCCGTGCTCGCCTTTGCGGCAGCAAGCTATGCCGGCATCCGCTTCGGCCATGTCTTCGTCTCGCCGCTAGGGCCGACCGTCGCCTTCGTAGCCGTCGCCTTCGGCCAGGCCGCCTTCGATTATACCGAGGAGCGCCGCCAGAAGCGCCAGATCACGCTGGCCTTCGCCCAATATATCTCGCCCGATCTCGTCAAGCGCCTGTCGAACGATCCCTCACAGCTGAAGCTTGGCGGCGAGCGGCGCACGCTCTCGGTCCTGTTTTCGGATGTGCGCGGCTTCACCACCATTGCCGAAACCATGAAGGACGATCCCGAGCAGCTGACGGCGCTGATCAACCGCCTGCTGACGCCGCTATCGGATGTCGTCATGGATCACGGCGGCACGATCGACAAATATATGGGCGATTGCATCATGGCCTTCTGGAACGCGCCGCTCGATGACCCCGATCATGCCCTGCATGCGGTCAAGGCCTCGATTGCCATGCAGGATGCGATCGCGACGCTGAACCGCGAACTGGAGCGCGAGGCCGTCGCGTCAGGCCGGCCGCTGCATATCCTCAAAATGGGCGTCGGCATTAATACCGGCGAATGCATCGTCGGCAATATGGGTTCCACCCGCCGCTTCGACTATTCCTGCCTCGGCGACAGCGTCAACCTCGCGTCTCGTCTGGAAGGTGCTTCGAAGAATTACGGCGTCGCCCTGCTGCTCGGTGAAGAAACCGCCCGCCTCGTCAGCGACCGCTACACCGTGGTCGAGCTAGACCGCATCATCGTCAAGGGCCGCACCGTCCCCTCGCCGGTCTTCACCGTGCTCTACGGCTCGCACCGCGCGGCACTCCCGGATCATAGCGCCTTCCTCGAAGCCAAATATGCGGGCCGGCTCACCGTCTCCGACCCGGCCTTCGAAACCCTGCCGAAAGCCATTCCAGAGCTTTCGGCCTATTACGCATTGATGCGCAGCAACCTCGCGCAGGAGGACGCGGCCCCGTAACGCAATTCCAGCAAAAGTGTGGAGCGGTTTTGCGCGACATGCTTTACGATGTCGCCAGACTCGCCAGATCAATCAGCCAAGAAGTCCCGCTATGTCCCTTCCCGCCACCGTCATCCCCCTGCCGCAACCGGTTCTCCTGCCCGTCGAAGGCAGCGCCGAGACCTTCCCGGTCCGCCGCGTCTACTGCGTCGGTCGCAACTATGCCGATCACGCCATCGAAATGGGCCATGATCCGAACCGCGAGCCGCCCTTCTTCTTCCAGAAGAACGCCGACAATCTCTTCGCCGGCAAGGATTTCCCCTATCCGCCGCTGTCGAATGACGTGCATTTCGAGGTCGAATGCGTGCTGGCCCTGAAGGCCGGCGGCGCCGATATACCCGCCGAAAAGGCGCTCGACTGCATCTATGGCTACGGCGTCGGCATCGATTTCACCCGCCGCGACCTGCAGGCCGAAGCCAAGAAGCTCGGCCGCCCGTGGGAGCTCGCCAAGGCCTTCGAACATTCCGCACCGGTCTCGCCCCTCGTCCCGGCAAGCCGCCTCGGCCATCCCGCCAGCGGCCGTGTCTGGCTGGAGGTGAATGGCGTCAAAAAGCAGGATGGCGACTTAAACCAGATGATCTGGAAAGTCCCGGAAATCATTGCAGAGCTTTCGAAACTCTTCGTTCTCGCCCCCGGCGATGTCATCATGACCGGCACGCCGGCGGGTGTCGCCGCCATCAACAGGGGCGACAGCATCTCCTGCGGCGTCGACGGCATCGCGACGCTCTCGCTGAAAGTGGTCTGAGGAGACGGAAATGGCGATCTATGCGCTTGGAGGCCTGAAACCGAAACTGCCGCCCCACGGCACCTTCTGGATCGCCCCCGACGCGCATGTGATCGGCCATGTGGAACTCGCCGAAGAGGTCGGCATCTGGTTCGGCGCGGTGCTGCGCGGCGACAACGAACCCATCGTGATCGGCAAAGGCACCAACCTGCAGGAAGGCGTCATGGTCCACACAGACCCCGGCTTCCCGACCACGATTGGCGATCACTGCACCATCGGCCACCACGCCATCATCCACGGCTGCACGATCGGCAACAACTCCCTTGTCGGCATGGGCGCCACGATCCTGAACGGCGCCAGGATCGGCAACAACTGTCTCGTCGGCGCCAATGCGCTCATCACCGAAGGCAAGGAATTCCCCGACAATTCGCTGATCGTCGGCTCGCCCGCCAAGGCGATCCGCACGCTGGACGATGAGGCGGTCGCCAAGATCACCCAATCCGCGAAGAAATATGTCGGCAACTGGCAGCGCTTCGCACGGGATCTCGAGCGGATCGATTGAAAATCGACCGCGGGCGGATCGACTACCGTCGACCGCGGGAGGATCAGGCAGTGAGCCGGTTTTCAGTCGGTCGTTGCGGCGAGAATCCTGCCGCCTTTCGGCTCCTGGACGATGATGGCGCTCTTCAGGTCGCCAGCTGCGGCCGGGATCGGCAGCTTCAACATTTTGCCGTCCCAGGTGCCGAGACGCGTCAACTCGTGCACGACATGGGCGTGCGGCAATGTCTCGCCGGCATTCTCGCCTCTGGCGACCGGAACCTGCACGGTGCCCGGAGCATAGCGGACGAGCCACACGTCGGCAGCGGCGGTCCGGCCCTTCGCAGCGTCGATGACAGCCACGTTCCGGGCTAGCGCGATCCCGGGGCCGGACGGCGCGGGCTCGGACGCGATCACGCGCCAGATCTCGTTCAGATCATAGCCGACGGTCGACTGGTGGCCGTTGACCACCATCTGCGGCGTGAAAGGGCCGGATTGGCCGAGTGCGGGCTCATAGGTTACCTGCCGGTCGGTGAATTCCTTCTTCCCGAAAATGTCCTTCCATCCAAGATAGTCCCAATAGGTCACCGAGAAGCTCAAGGCGAGCACGTTCGGATCGTTGCTGAGCTTGACGAGATTGGCATTGGCCGGAGGGCATGAGGAGCAGCCCTGGCTGGTGAACAGTTCGACGACTGCAGGCGACTGCCCAGCGGAGGCCTGAACGGTGGAACCAAGAGCAAAGACTGCTGCGATGATCGCAAGATTGAACGCAACTGAATGTTTCATGGCGGTGCTCCCTGATGATCTGCATCTCGTTCTTCTTCGCAGGTGGAACGCCATTCGTTACAGCTTCACGCACTTGTGACGGCGTCGGCCGGATGTCCGGAAAGCCGCGCCGCCAGCCTTTCCCGCCGGCAGGTTCCCGGCTGCAAAGAAAAAACTTCGGGACGCCTGTAACAAATCCCGCTTCGCCTACGTACATGCTGTAGGGGCGTGACGGTACCGGACATCGAAAACGATCATGGCAACACTCGACGATCACAGCCAGGCCACTCCAACAGGCCCGATGACCACAGTCATCCGCCGGCACTCGCTGGCGACCCGCGTGACACACTGGATCAACGTTCTCTGTCTCAGCCTTCTTTTGATGAGCGGGCTGCAGATTTTCAATGCCCACCCGGCGCTTTACTGGGGCCAGTACGGTGCGGATGCAGATCCGTCCTGGCTGTCGATAAGTGCCGTCGATGAGGATGGCGGCACGCGCGGCGTGCTTCGCATCGGCAATCTGCAGATCACGACAACAGGCATTCTCGGCGTTTCGGGAACGGGCGATGACGCGACCGAGCGTGGCTTCCCTTCCTGGATCACCATTCCGAGCTATCAGGATCTCGCAACCGGCCGCCGCTGGCATCTGTTCTTTGCCTGGCTCTTCGTCATCAACGGATCGATCTATGCGCTCATCGGCTTTCTGTCAGGCCATTTCCGCCGCGATCTGGCGCCGAGCGGCGAAGAGATCTCGCCGCACCATCTGGGGCAGGAGATCGCCGACCACGCGCGCCTGCGCTTCCCCAGAGGTGAAAAGGCAAAGCATTACAATGTGCTGCAGAAGCTCGCCTACCTGGTCGTCATCTTCATCCTGCTGCCGCTGATGTTTGCAACGGGGTTGACCATGTCACCCGGCATGGATGCCGGCTATCCCTTCCTGCTCGACTTCTTCGGCGGCAGGCAATCGGCCCGGTCGATCCACTTCATCTGCGCCTGGTCGATCGTCCTCTTCGTTTTCGTGCATGTCGCCATGGTGATCCTGTCCGGCCTCTGGAACAACATGCGCTCGATGATAACGGGCCGTTACGTGATCGAAACCGAAAGGGACGATCGATGACCTTCTCCATCACACGCCGCCGCCTGTTGATCGGATCGGCTGCCGGCCTCGGTGCATTCGGCCTGACCGGCTGCGACGATGTCGTCCAGAACGCCAATGTCCAGTCCGTTCTCGAAATGGCCGAGGCGCTGACGATGAAAAGCCAGCGGCTCCTCGTTCCCAAGGACAAGCTGGCGCGCGAATATTCCGAAGCCGATATCTCGCCGACATTCCGGCCGAACGGCACGAGCCAGCCAGACAGCGAAGCCTATGCGCAGATGATGGAAACCGGCTTTGCCGACTGGCGGCTGAAGATTGACGGGCTGGTAGAGCGTCCCGTCGAGCTTTCGCTCGCAGATCTGAAGAAGCTGCCCTCGCGCACCCAGATCACCCGTCACGACTGCGTCGAGGGCTGGAGCGCGATCGGCAAGTGGACGGGCGCGCCCCTTGGACCGCTCCTGCAGAGCGTGGGGCTGAAGCCTGAGGCCCGCTATGCCGTCTTCTACTGCGCAGATCAGCTCGAACAGACGCTGGACGGCAGCGGAACCTACTACGAGAGCATAGATCTCATCGACGCCTTCCACCCGCAGACAATCCTCGCCTACCAGATGAACGGCAAGGATCTGGAGGTCGCCCACGGCGCCCCGCTTCGCCTGCGCATCGAGCGCCAGCTTGGCTACAAGCATGCCAAATACCTGATGCGAATCGAGATGAAGGACAGCTTCGCCGGCCTGTGGGGCGGCAAGGGCGGCTTCTGGGAAGACCGGGGCTACGAGTGGTACGCCGGAATCTAGAGCAATTCCAGCAAAAGTGCGTAGCGGTTTTGCGTCCGGAATTGCGTGAAAACAAAGAGATAGAGTGTTTCCGTGATTCGAAGAAAAACGGAAACACTCTAGGCACTCGCGCCTGCGGACAGTCTTGCCGCGCGACAGTGTTGCAAAGGGCTGCCCGAGACGCTGGGGAAGCTCCTCAGTATGCGCAGAACATCTGGCATCCACACGCCGACGCTGGCATAAATGAGCTTCATCGAGGGAGGCATCATGATGCAGAAGAACGCGCCGGACTTCAGCCTTGCGGGCAAGGTGACTTTGGTGACGGGAGCGAGCCGTGGCATCGGTCGGGCTTGCGCACTTGCCTGTGCCGCAGCAGGCTCCGATATTGTTTTGGGTGTCCGTGATGTCGCAGCCTCGGCGGACCTGGTTGCCGAAATCGAGGGCGCGGGACGAAAAGTTCTCCCTGTCGAACTGGACATTCCCAATAAGGCCCATATCGCACAAGCCGTCGACGCGGCGCTTGCTACGTTCGGTCGGATCGACGTTCTCGTCAACAACGTCGGCGTGGCTCCGGGCAATCTCGCGGAACTCGTGGAGGAGAAGGACCTTGACGAGATACTCGATGTCAACATCAAGGGCACCTTTCTGATGACGCAGGCAGTTGGCCGTCACATGATCGAGCGCAATGGGGGCCGGATCATCAACATCAGCTCACAGGCCGGTACCGTGGCGCTGCGTGGCGAGGCAATCTATTGCATGAGCAAGGCGGCAATCAATCACCTCACGCGCTGCCTTGCAGCCGAATGGGCACGCTACGATGTCACAGTAAATACCGTATCGCCGACGTTCATTCACACCGACGGTACAGCACCTTTTCTATCCGATACCGACAATCGCAAAGCGACGCTCGGTCACATTCCACTCGGTCGGATCGGTGAAACCGATGATGTGGTGGGTGCCGTAGTCTTCCTTGCATCACCGGCTGCGAGCCTGATCACTGGCGCGAACCTGCTGGTGGACGGTGGATGGTCCGTCGCCTGAGGCCGAAGCGGCTCCTGCGGCAAAAGTCTTATGCAAACGAGAGCAACTACTCGTGCTGCCTCCCCTCCTGGGTTTGGCGGCCTATCGCTGCAGTTTTGGGCGCACGGTGATTTCCACGCCGGCCGCATTCGTCACGCTCGCTTGCGCGGTCACCCGATCGAGAAAGTCCTGGCGGAAAGGCGGGGGATCGCCCACGAAGGCGAAGACGGCGCGCACCTTGCCGAAGTAAACCCCGTTGCCGTCCTCGTTCCACACCTCCAGGACAGAGCCGGCAGTACGGTACTTCAGCGTTCCATTGCCGCCGGTATAGAAGCTCGAAAGCTGGTCCTGCGGCGGGCCGACATAGGCATCCACCGGCTCGAACATGACAGTGACGCTGCCGTCGCCGTCCTTGAGCAATTGGCCGTCGATGAACCAGCGCACCTCCGAGATCGGCCCGCCCTTCAGCAGGTGAAGGTCGTAGCGTGTCGTCGTCTTCAGCCGGTAGGCCAGCGCGCTATATTGTTTCTCAGGGAACCAGCAGACCCGCAACTTGACGCGGCTGCCACCATTCACGACCTAGCTTGCATCCCCGATATCAAAGCGAACGATCCTGTCGCCCTCCATACGGAAGATGTGCGTCACAGTCTTGTCCTTCAGGCCATGACTTTGCCCCTCCAGCGGCCGGCCATTCAGATCGAATACCTTCTGGATCACCTCGACTGACTGCCGACTACCGGATCAGCTTGCGCCGATCGGCGGGCGACCATTGCCGATAAGGCGAGCGGCGAACTATGGCATGCATCTCCTCTGCCAGCGCCTTTGAAGGATCCGGAAAAGGCCGGCATCGGCCAGCCTCTTCCTGCCACTGTCAGCGCCCTCAGGTGTTCAAGCCGCCATCCACATTGAGGATGGCGCCTGTGATGTTCCTTGCAGCCGGGCTTGCGAGGAAGGCGACGGCAGCCGCCACATCCTGCGGCTCGCCATAGCGACCGAGCGGTATCAGGGCGCGCTGGAAGTCAGCAAATTCCCCGTCTGCCGGGTTCATCTCCGTATTGGTTGATCCCGGCTGGATCAGGTTGACGGTAACATCCCGAGGCCCGAGTTCGCGGGCAAGGCCGCGCGTGAAGGACTGCAGCGCGGATTTCGTCATGAAATACACCGTGCCGGTGTCGCCAACGATGCGTTCGGCGCCGGCCGAGCCGATATTGATGACGCGGCCTCCCGCTTGCAGATGGGGAATGGCGGCCTGCGCGGCGAGCACCGGCGAGCGCACGTTGACGTCAAGCAGCGCATCGATCTGCGCGACGCTGAAGCCTGCGATCGTATCGTAAAGCGCGATGGCGGCATTGTTGACGAGAATGTCGAGACCACCAAGCGCGCGAGCCGCCTCTTCCACCGAGCGCTTCACGGCCGCCGGATCGGCACTGTCGGCCTGGATTGCAAATCCCCGCCTGCCCTTGCCTTCGATAGCGCGAACGACCTCGGCGGCGCGATCGGCCGAGCGCTCATAGGTGATGGCGACATCGGCGCCCTTTTCGGCTAGCGCCACCGCAATAGCAGCGCCGATCCCACGCGATGCGCCCGTCACGAGAGCACGTTTTCCAGCGAGTTCAGTCATCAATCGTCCCTTTCTGTATTGATCGACACAGAATTAGCTAGGGACGCCGAACGTGCCCGTCAAGAATATTGTACCGATCGACACAAAATATATGGAGCCATTGTCGAGGCGAGCCGGCGGGTTTATATAGTGACCGATGCAGAAATCCGACCAGACGCCGCAACCCCAGGATATGACAGCTAACGAGACGACAGCCACCCGCACCCGCGGGCGACCGCGCGCCTTCGATCGGGAAGCTGCGCTCGCCAAGGCGACCCGCCTGTTCTGGGAAAAGGGTTTCGAGGCGACGTCGATCAGCGACCTTACCGAGGCGATGGGCATCGGATCGCCAAGCCTCTACGCGGCCTTCGGCTCGAAGGAGGCGCTTTATGCCGAGGCATTGAACTACTACCACGAGACCAACGAGGCGCTTGTCTGGGCAGGCTTTCGCGCCGCCCGCACGGCGCGCGAAGCCATCAAGGCGCTTCTCATGGACTCGGCGGCGGTCCTGACCGGCTCCGTCGTTGATATTCCCCTCGGCTGCATGGTGGCCCTCTCCTCGGTCGGCAGCGAGGGCCATGCAGAACTCGGTGAACTGGTGCGAACCGCCCGCGCCGTCACGCTCGACCTTTTGAAACTGCGCCTGGCCCAGGCAGTATCGGCAGGCGAAATTCCAGCCTCGACCGACATTCACGGCCTCGCCCGTTTCGTGCAGACCGTCCAGAACGGCATGTCGATCCTCGCCCGCGATGGAGCAAGCCGTAGCGAACTGGAATCCGTGGCCGAGGTCTCGATGCTCGGATGGGATGCCCGCACGGGAGGACGATCATAGCGCGGCGACCGGCGTGAGTCGGAAGTGGTCATGAGGCGGCAGACGTGGCGTAAGCCGACGCGAGATGACCGCCCTTCCCAGCTTAATCCGCCTCGCCGATGTCGAAGCGGATAATCCTGTCGCCCTCCATGCGGAAGATATGCGTCACGGTCTTGTCCTTCAGGCCATGATCTTGCCCGTCCAGCGGTCGGCCATCGAGATCGAATACCCTCTGGATTACCTCGACTTCTATGGCACCATCTTCCGCCTGCAGAAACGCGACCGGCTCGACATGCGGACTGACGATCGCCCATTGGCGTGTCCAGTAATCCCGAACGGCCTCGCGCCCATGAACATGGCCGCCCTCCATGCCGTTCGCCCAGGCGACATCATGTGCCAACACCGCAAGCACTCCGTCGATATCCCGCGCATTGAAGCGCTCATAGATGTGTTTGATCAGCTGCGTCTGTTTTTCCGACATGCTGTTTCCTCTCTATCTCTTAGCGGGGGTCGGGCCGACATTGACCAACACCTCATACAAAGATACATATGTACATATATAGTTTATGGTCAACGGCAGGCAAGGAGCAAATGGAATGAGTGAAGACGTGCTTTCCACACCGGGGCATCTGATCAGCCTCGCGGCGCGCGGCTTCGCCCGCCTCAGCGAGTCACGTCTCAAACCGCTCGGCTTCGGCGTCGGGCAATTGCCGGTTCTGGTGGCGCTGAAAAACGGCAAGGCAAGCACGCAGCGCGACCTCGCCCGCTTCGCCAAGGTGGAACAGCCGCCAATGGCGCAAATGCTCGCCCGCATGGAGCGGGATGGCTTGATCGAGCGCACACCGGACCCGGCGGACGGCCGAAGCAGCCGCATCATGTTGACGGAGGCCGCACAGGAACGCATGCCCGAGGCAATCGAGACCTTGTTTCAGGGGAATCGTGAGGCGCTCAATGGCTTCTCACACGCGGAAACGGAACAACTCGTCGCCTTGCTGACGCGACTGATCGCCAATCTCGATAAAATTACGAGCGCTGATTTGCCGTGATGCGGCCTGCGGTTTTTCAACCTTTCACCCCGCCGTCGCAGCCACTTTCTTCGCAAAAGGCACCCACAGCAGCGCGCAAGCCGTCAGCACTGCAACCACCATCCAAGCTTCGTTAATCGCCTGAACACTCGCCGCTGTCTGCACCAGCGGATCGAGCATGGATGTCGTATCCGCATCGAACTCTCCCTTATGCCCGGCAATCGCCTGCAGCGGCGCACCCACGAATGCTGCTGCATTCACATCCCCCGCCTTCAGCCGCTCCCAGAGGCCGTCGCCGAGCGGTCCCGAGCGCGTATAGACGATCGTGTCGATCAGCGCGATGCCGATCGCGCCGCCGAGATTGCGCATCAGGTTGAACAAGCCGCTGGCATCGGGAATGCGCTCCGGCGGCAGGGTGCCGAGCGCCAGTCGGGTCGGCGGCAGCAGGCAGAACATGATGGCGATGCCGCGGATGATCTGCGGCCAGAACATCGCGTCATAATCGGTCTGCGGGTCCTGAAAGGCGCTCATGCCGATACCGATGGCAAAGAGCGTAAATCCCGCCGCAGACAGCAACCGGGCATCCATCCGCTTTTCCAGGGCCACCGCGATAGGCGCGGTGACGAGCTGGGCAATGCCCGTCACCAGCATCGTCATGCCGATTTCGAGAGCATTGTGGCCACGCACGAAGGCGAGAAACACAGGCATGAGATAGACCGAGCCGAAGAGGCCGATGCCGAGAATGAAGCTCATTGCCGAGCCGGCCAGAAAGTTCCTGTCGCGGAAATTCCGGAGCTCGACCAGGGGTATGCGTCGGCGCAGCGAGCGCCATGCGAACACGAATCCCGAGACCGCCGACAGGCCGATAAGGCCAGCGACATAAAGCGAGGTCCAGCCGCTCGTCGGCGCCTCCTTGAGGCCGATCTCCAGTGCGGCAAGGCTTCCCGCCATCAGCAGCAGTGACAGGGCATCGAGATGCCACAGCTCGGAGAGGTTGACGCCCTCCCGCGGAAGCGAGCGCATGGCGACGAGTGCCGCCACAATGCCGGGAATGATATTGATCAGGAACAGCCAGTGCCACGAATAGGTCTCTGTCAGCCAGCCGCCGACGATCGGCCCGACGGTCGGCGCCAGAACCGCAAGAACGCCGGCGATCGTCGTGGCAAGCGCCTGGCGCTCATCGGGAAACAGGATGAACACAGCCGAAAACACCGAGGGGATGAGAGTGCCGCCGGAAAAGCCCTGAATGACCCGCCAGGCGACGAGCCCGCCAAAACTGTCGCTCATGGCACAGCCCGCCGAGGCGATCACGAACAGCGACAGCGACGTCACGAAGAGCCAGCGCATCGTCAGCAGGCGGGTGAGAAACCCCGTCAGCGGTATCGCCACCACTTCGGCGATGAGATAGGCGGTCTGCACCCAGCTCATCTGATCCGGATGGATATCGAGCGCGGACTGGATGGTCGGAAGCGATGTCGCGACGACCTGAACGTCGAGGATCGCCATGAACATGCCGAGGCACATCGCCAGAAAGCCGATCCATCTGAGGTGAGATGGAGCTGCCGATAAAACGAGTTCAGACCGGTCGGGCATGGAATGGTCCTAGAGCGGTTCCAGCAAAAGTGCGCAGCGGTTTTGCGTCCGGAATCGCGTGAAAACAAAGAGATGGAGCATCGTTCTCAGCCCTGATCTACATGTCAGGATCAACGCATTGACGACGGACAATAGCAGGGCATCAAGTGGCATGCCAAAGCATAATGGGAGGATTGCGACTGCCGTGATCACAAAGAGGTGGTGTTCGGCAGATGCCGCTACCGCGCCGCTGCGATGAGAAGAAAGGCAATAATGGAGAGCCCTCCGAGGGCAGCAGTGATGCCGAGCGATGGCGCAATGCCGATATTTGCCATGCCGAAGGCCAGGACGAAGGGAGCGAGTGCGGAAAGGATCAGCCGCGCCGCCATCATCTTGCCCTGCAGCTTGCCGTAGCCATCACTGCCGAAAAGCTGCAGCGGCAGCGTGCCGGTGACGATGCTGAGCAGGCCGTTGCCCATGCCGAAAATGACGGCAAAGAGCATCGCGCCCGCCACTGATGGTGCCGTCAGCAGAAGCACCAGCACGCCGCCGGGGATCAGCACTGCCGAAATCAGCGCCAGCGAGAGTGCAGGCAGCCCCTTGCCGAAGATCATATTGATCAGCCGGCTACCGACCTGCGAGGGGCCGAACAAGGTGCCCACCAGCGCTGCGGTGCCGCCAAGCCCCAGTCCTGACAAGAGCGGCACCATATGCACCAGCATCGCCGAACCGACGAGCGACATCAGCGAAAAGCCCGTGACCATCAGGCCGAATCCAAGGCGGCGGCGCTCCGGCGGCAGAATGCCTTCCACATGCGGCGCAGCTGTTGATGCCGTTGCCCGCCGCTCGGCCGCACCCCGTGAAAGCCACGCATGAAGGGGCACGCAGACGGCCATGTTGAGGGCGGCAAAGACCAGATAGACATTCTGCCATGAAAGGGCGGCATGCAGCGCCGTGGTAACCGGCCAGAAGATCGTCGAGGCGAAACCGGCAATCAGCGTCAGATAGGTGATGCTGCGCGAGGCGACCCGCGGCCTGAGCTGCACGAGCAGCGCGAAGGCAGCCCCATACTGCACGAAATTGGCGGCAACCTCGATGGCGATGAGGGCTGCGACATAGGAAGCCTTGCCGGGCGCATAGGCGCAGGCAACGAGCGCGATTGCGGCAACGGCCGAGCCCGATGTCATCACCCGCCCTGCCCCGATCCTGTCGATGAGCACGCCGAGCCACGGCGCCGTCAGGCCGCCGGTCAAAAGTGCCACCGAAAGCGCCCCGAAAATCCATTCGTTCGACCAGCCGAACGTAGCCGCCATATCGGAAGCGAGAATGCTGAAACTGTAATAGAGGGTGCCGTAGCCGATGATCTGGGTAATGCCGAGTGCGATAATGGCAGAGACCGGCACGCGTTCAAACAAGGCGCTTACCATCAGCATCGAGAACCTGCTCGCCGTCTTCCTTCGTGAACGGGCCTTTATGTGTGTCCGGCAGGATGTTCAGCACGACTTCCGAAGGCCGCGCGAGGCGCGTGCCGAGGGGCGTGATGACAAAGGGGCGATTGATCAGGATCGGGTCTTTCAGCATCGCATCGAGCAGTTGCTCGTCCGTCAGATCGGGATTGTCGAGGCCGAGCTCGGCATAGGGTGTGCCCTTTTCGCGGATCGCTTCGCGAACGCTCAAACCGGCATCCGCAATCATCTTGATTAGCTGTTCGCGCGACGGCGGGTTTTGCAGATATTCGATGACTGATGGTTCGATGCCCGCATTGCGGATCATCGCCAGCGTGTTGCGCGAGGTGCCGCATTCCGGGTTGTGATAGATCGTAACATCAATGGTCATGAGGCGGATTCCGTCTTGGTGAGGGTTTCAGGATTGCGGGCATCCATCAGCAGCCATCCCGCGAGCATCAGCGCCAGCAATGCGCCGAGGACTTCGGCGATGATGAAGCCCGGCAGATCGATCGGGCGGATGCCGGAAAACGTGTGCGTCAGCGATCGGGCAATCGCGACTGCCGGATTGGCAAAGCTGGTGGAAGCGGTGAACCAGTAGGCAGCGGTGATATAGAGGCCGACCAGCCATGCCACGGCATCGGCGCGAAACCTGATGCCGGCGAGGATGACGAAGACGAGGCCGAAGGTTGCCGTCGCTTCGGAGAGCCATTGCGCCCCGCCTGATCGTACGGTTTCCGAAGCCTGCAGCAAGGGCAGTGCGAACATGCCATGCGCAAGCATCGTGCCGGCAATGCCGCCGGCGATCTGGGCGATGATATAGGCCGGAAGCGACGAGGCTGGCAGTTCACGCCGGAGCGCGAAGACCATCGAAACAACAGGGTTGAAATGCGCGCCGGAGATCGGGCCGAGAATGGTGATCAGCACGACGAGCATTGCCCCCGTTGCCAGCGTATTGCCGAGCAGCGCAAGTGCCGTATCGTCCGTCAGGCTATCGGCCATGATGCCGGAACCGACGACGGTTGCCACGAGCAGGATGGTGCCGAGCGCTTCGGCGACCAACCGCCGCGACAGAGGAAATACCGCACTCATGCCGGCAGGCTCCGGACCATCAGGGCGGCGGATGCCGGGCACAGGTTTGCGGACTGGCGCGTCATCAGGATGGTGGCTGGCGCTTCATCGCGAGCAATCGGACGAAAGCCGAGCGATTGAAAGAAAGGAGCGGCCGATTCCGTCAGCAGATAGGCAGCATCAGCACCTTTCCTGTGAGCCTCATCGAGCAGGCCGAGCGTGATTGCATGGCCGAAACCAAAACCCCGCCGATCCGGCAGCACGACGACGGATCGCAGGAGTGCCGCCTTGCCATAGAGTTCCAGCCCGCCGAAGCCGATCGTCTCGCCATCACGCGAAAACCGATAGAAGCTACGGCCGGCATCTGTGAGATCATCGACCGGAAGTCCGGCGCCGGAAAGTGCGGCGCGCAGGCTTTCGTCATGGCCTTCCAAGGGCTGCTGATTAAGATCGAGACCCATCAGCTTGCCCTGGGCTGTTTGATGCTGGCGCCTTCCAGCGAACCGATCTGGCGTAGATGCGATTCCAGCGCGAGCTTGTCGATCGAGGCGAGCGGCAAACTGATGAAGGACATGATGCGGTTCTTGAGGAAACGGGCTGCCTGGGCGAAGGCGCGGCCTATTTCCACTTCGCTGCCTTCGACGGCGGCGGGGTCTTCGACGCCCCAATGGGCGGTCATCGGATGGCCGATCCAGACCGGGCAAGCCTCGCCGGCGGCGCTGTCGCAGACCGTGAAAATGAAATCCATCTCCGGCGCATTCGCTTCAGCAAACTCATCCCAGCTTTTCGAGCGGAAGCCGGTTGTGGGATAACCTAGCGCGTCAAGCTCCTTCAGTGCATGCGGATTGACCTCGCCCCTCGGCTGACTGCCGGCCGAATAAGCCCTGAAACGACCTTTGCCTTCCGTATTGAGGATGGATTCCGCCAGGATCGAACGGGCCGAATTGCCCGTGCAGAGAAAGAGCACATTGTAGACGCGGTCTGTGGTCATTGCAGTTTCTCCTCCATTCTAGGGGTGCAGCAGGCCGCAACCTCAGCGGCAGGCGCGCAGATTTCCGGATGACCTGAGCAGCAATCTTCCATCAGGAAGCGGATAAGGCCGCCGAGCGCTTCATAATTCGCCGTGTAGATGATCGAGCGGGATTCCCGCTGCTGCGCGATCAGGCCGGAGCGTTCCAGTTCCTTCAGATGGAAGGACACATTCGACGGCGACACCTCGAGCTTTTCCGCAATCGCGCCGGCCGCCATGCCGTCAGGGCCGGCGACGACAAGCATGCGGATGATGTGCAGTCGCGTCTCCTGCGACAATGCGCCGAATGCGATGAGGGCTTGACGTTGATCCATATTTCAACAATCCTTGAATAATTGAAACGAGGAATAACGCAGATGAACGCGATCGACAACAGCAAAATGCAGAAGGACGATATCACCCTCGGCGAACTCATGAGCATCCTCTCCGGCGCCAAGGATTCACCGCTGGTTTTTTACTATGACGGCCGCCCGGTGAAGCCCAGCTATCATGTCACCGAGGTCAAGGCCGGGCAGTTCTCAGCGCTGGACTGCGGGGCCAATCCGGAAGCCTGGAGCGAGATCTTCATTCAGCTTTGGGATATCGAAGAGGACGATCGCACCCATATGCCATCAGGCAAATTCCATGCGATCATCCGCAAGGTCACCGAGCATGTGAAGCTTGATGATTCGGCCAAGCTGACATTCGAAGTCAGCGACGGCGTGCAGCCGATGCAGCTTTTTTGCGCGGCAATGCCGACCCTTCGCGCCGGCGCCGTCCATGTCGAGCTTGCACCACGCCCGGCGAGCTGCAAGCCGCGCGATCGGTGGCTCGCCGAACAAAGCCAATCGACCTCCTGCTGCGCTCCGACCAGCGCCGCCAAGTGCTGCGGCTGAACGACCACCGTGTGAACGATCCGCCGATTTCCGCGGCCGCTCGCTCAGCGCCAGAGCCGCGGCACTCGCCGGCCGCCAGCTGATTGTTGCAGCGATACACGCAAGCAGGAAATATCGGAGATTCCAGCTTTCGCCCCTTGCAATCCGCCTCGCCGCGTATCATATCCCGGCTTCACCTGAAAACGGACTTGCGCTTGGTATCGACGTTGGTCGAGCCGCGTTCGAGTTCACAGGACAAGGGCGCTCCCCGCAGGGGTTGAGCGCCCTTTTGATTCCGGCCGATGGGCGGGAGGGCCGTACCATCAGGCCACGCTTGTCACGGTGCTTGCACGATGCGGCCGCTGCCTCTTATCTCCGAACGTCGAATGGTTGGGTTACCGGACAGTTCGACATTGCCACTTCCGAATATCGAGATATCCGCATCCGCCTTTGCGGTCATTTGCGCGTCGCCACTGCCGCGGATCAGGATCTGTGCGGACTTGGCGGTCAGATCCTTGAGCCGCGCCGCTCCCGAACCGGAAATATCCACGCCGACCGTATCGGCGGCTCCAGTCGCGGCAACGCTGCCGCTTCCGCGGATGCTCAGCCGCAGTTGAGGTTGATTGATCTGCGATAGAGTCAGGTCGCCACTGCCGAGCAATTTCCAATCGGTAATCGCCGGTCCCGAGACGCTGACATCGAGTCCGGACGCAAACCAGCCCGGATCACAATCCAGGCTCAGCCTGCTGCCCTCGAGCCGCACATGGTCGAGAAGCGTTGGATCGCCGCTCACGACAGCTTCCGCAGTATCTCCGGGCTGATAGCGCACTGAAGCTGGCAAATCGATCGTCAAACCGTCGCCGGCGGCAAGCGGTAAAATAATCTTCTGCCTGATAGAGGCGGTCGATCCGCAGGTGGACTGCGTCGCATTCCACAATTGCCTTGCATCGGTCCAATCCCGGCCGGAAAGCCCGATACCCAGCGCCAAAAAGACGGCTGCACCAATCGTTCCCGCCGTGGCGACGAATGCCAATTTTCCGATCATTGTCCAGTTCCCTCAAGCATTGTGATGAATGTTCAAACGCGGCCCTGATCCACCTGAGCCAGGCGGAAGTGTAGCCGGGCATAGTGGCCAAGCACGCGAATGCCCGCGCCCAGTCCCATCAGCAGCAACGCACCGCCACCCAGCAGGCAGCTCAAAAGCCCGGCGCCGATAAACAGGCGCGCTACGACTGCCGTCACTGGTTCACCGAACTGGAACAGCAACGTGGTGAAGATGATCTTCACACCGACTGCGCCGATGACTGCCAGCCCGATTGCAAGGCCGGTCGCAACCGCAATGGTTACGATCAGCAACGGCAGCAGGAAAAGAATGTCGACGATCGCAAGGCCGGCAAGCGCCATCGCGGCCGCCGCAAGGTTCGACAGGCTCCACTGCGCTTCGAAACGGCGCAGTCCGGCGTCGGCGCGCAATTCCCTGGCAGTTCTGGCCGGATCGCCCAACGCAGCCGCGACCTCCTCATCGCTGCGGCCAGAGGCATTGGATTCGGCAAAATGAGCGGCGTAGTCGCCGACGATCTCTTCGATCTCCTGAGGCGGCAGACCGGCAAGTCCCAGTCTCAGCGTGCGTAAGAAGGCATCCCTCGTCATGGCAAATCCTCGAGAAGTTTATCGACTGCGTCAGCGAAGGAGCGCCAGTCACGGCGATGAGCTTCGAATATCGTCTGGCCGAGTGGCGTCAGCCGGTAATATTTGCGCGGCGGCCCGCTGCTCGACTCGACGATACGGGTGGCCACCAGGCCGTCATTCTGCATCCGGCGCATCAGCGGATAGATCGTGCCTTCCCCCATGCCGACGGCATCGACCAGTGTGCTGGCGATTTCGTAGCCATAGCTCTCGCCGCGTGAAAGCACGGCCAGTACGCATAGGTCGAGGGCGCCTTTCCGCAATTGAACTTGGATCGAGTCGGTCATGGATACCTCTGCTCTAAAGATTAGATATAACAAGCTATCTGTTTATACAAGGTAGTGTCGAAAATTTCTGACGCGACCGGTCAAGACCTTGATGCGGCGGCTTCACCTGAAAACAGACTTGCGCTTGGTATCGACGTCGGTTGAGCCGAGCTCACAGGACAAGGACGCTCCCCCGCAGACGTGGAGCACCCATTTTTATTCCAGCAGAATCAGGCGTAAGCCGTGCCCGCCATGGCCGCCTTCACACCTGCACTCCCCTGATCGACGAGCGCGAGAAAGACAGCCTTCGCCTTCACCGTATCCCGCCCCTGCCGAAAAGTCCGGTGCGCCTCGATGAAAGCGACGCTCCAACTCGCCAACAGCATGGCGGCCGCGAGCTTGGCGGTCGTATCAGCGGGGTCTTGGCCGACGGATTCGGCGAGCGCCACCGCCAATTCCCGAGCAATCTCGTCGCGGATCGCCCGCGCCCTCGCCTTCAGCGTTTCGCTGTTCTCCACCGTTTCGATGAAGCCCTGGCTCGCCGTGGAAAATAACAGATAAGGCGTCTGCTGCCTGACGAGTTTATGCGCGAGCAGGCGCAAGGTCTCGATGGGTGAAACACTGCCGTCGCGCTGCCGCAGCGCTTCGCGCAGGGTCTCGCGCGCCTCCTCGTCGCGGTCGAAGAACATGTCCTCCTTGCGCGGGAAGTGGTTGAACACGGTCATCCGCCCGACATCGGCAGCGGCAGCGATCTCATCGACCGTCACATTCTCGAAACCGCGCTCGAAAAACAGCCGGTCGGCGGCAAGCGAGATGGCGCGCCGCGTGGCGAGGCGCTTGCGGGATCGCCGGTCCAGCGGCCCCGAATCCGAGACTTCCACATCTGAAGGGGCTGAGGGTGTTTTATCTGATGGCTTCGGCATGGCGCTCTCAATAGCAGGATTTATGTACTGAGTACATCAATCTTGACAGCGAGTGTCCGAGATCCTATTACTGTACTCAGTACATATTTGGATGAAGTACAGCATAAATCCGTTAAACCTGTCCCCGTGGAAGCGCGCTGCCGTGCTCGTGACCGCGAACGGCATGGCTGTGCCCTGCATCCGCTGCCCCCGAAAGGACAAACACTTGAAAGCTGTTCAATTCAGCCGCTATGGCGGCCCTGAAGTCCTCGAAATCGTCGAGATCGAGGCACCGCATCCCGGCCCCGGCGAAGTGCGGATCGCGGTGCGCGCCGCCGGCGTCAATCCGTCCGACTGGAAACGCCGCGAAGGGCAATATCGCGCCTTCGAGGAGGTGCACTTTCCCGCAGCCCTCGGCGTCGAAGCCTCCGGCATCGTCGATGAGGTCGGCCCCGATGTCTCCAATACCTATGTCGGCGATGCCGTCTTCGGTTATGGCAACGGCACGATGGCCGAACATGCCGTCCTCACGCACTGGGTCCACAAGCCGGATGACCTGCCCTTCGAGATAGCCGGCGCCCTCCCCGCCATATCGGAGACGGCATGGCGCAGCCTCGACGAACTCTGCGTCAAAGCCGGAGAGACGTTGCTGGTCAGCGGTGCCGCAGGCGGCATCGGCTCCGCCATCCTCCAGCTTGCCCGCATCAGGGGCATCACCGTCATCGGCACCGCCAGCCCGCAGAAACACGATTACCTCAGGGAACTCGGCGCCATCCCGACGGCCTACGGGCCCGGCCTCGCTGAGCGGGTGCGGCAGCTTGCGCCCGATAGCATCGACGCGGCAATCGACGTCGCCGGCTCCGGTATCATCCCCGAACTGATCGCGATCACAGGCGATCCCGCCCACGTTCTCTCCGTCGCCGATTTCTCGGCCGAGGAGTACGGCGCGAAATTCTCGCACGGCCCGCCGAAAGAGCCGGAGCGGGTGCTGGCCGATGTGGCCCGGCTCTATTCCAAGGGTCTTTTCCGCCTGCGCATCGAGCAAGCCTTTCCGCTGGAGAAGACGGCCGAAGCACAGATCGTCAGCGCCGCCGGCCGTGTCACCGGCAAACTCGTCATTTCTCCATGAGCTCCCCCATGAACAAATCTGGCATGAACAAACCGCTCGTCGTCATCTTCACCGCCATCTGCCTCGATGCCGTCGGCATTGGGCTGATCTTCCCCATCCTGCCCCACCTTCTTCAGGACGTGACCCAGACGCAGGACATCGCCTTCTATGTCGGCCTCATGACGGCGCTCTATGCCGCCATGCAGTTCGTCTTCGCCCCCGTGCTCGGCGCGCTCAGCGACACGATCGGCCGGCGCCCCGTGCTGCTGATCTCGCTTGCCGGTGCCGCGATCAATTACGCCATCATGGCCTTTGCGCCATCCCTCACTCTGCTGCTGATCGGCCGCGCCATCGCCGGCCTCACCAGCGCCAATATGTCGGTCGCCTCGGCCTATATCACCGATATTTCACCTGCCGATCAGCGCGCGCGCCGCTTCGGCCTGTTCAACGCCATGTTCGGCGCCGGCTTCATCATCGGCCCGGTCCTTGGCGGGTTGCTCGGCGATTACTGGCTGCGCCTGCCCTTCATCGCCGCCGCCGTACTCAACACCTGCAATCTGCTGCTTGCCCTCTTCGTCCTGCCAGAATCCCGCACACTTGAATCTTGCACACCGTCTCGCCGGAAGATCGATCTCGCCACGCTGAACCCGCTGCGGCCGCTGAAATGGATCGTCTCGATGAAAGGACTGCTGCCCATCGTGCTGGTCTATTTCGTCTTCAGCGCCGCCGGCGAATCCTACGGCACCTGCTGGGCGCTCTGGGGCTTCGATACTTTCGGCTGGAACAGCTTCTGGATCGGCCTGTCGCTCGGCGCCTTCGGCATCTGCCAGACACTCTGCCAAGCCTTCCTGCCGGGGCCGGCAACCCGCCTGCTCGGCGAGCGCTGGTCGGTCATGACAGGCATCGCCGCCGCCGCGATCGCCCTCCTCGTGATGGCACTGGCCAGCCAGGGCTGGATGATCTTCGCCATCATGCCGGTCTTCACCCTCGTCGGCATCGGCAATCCCGCCTTCCAGGCGCTCGCCACCCGCACGGTCGCGCCCGATCGCCAAGGCGAGCTGCAGGGCGTGCTCGCCTCCACCGTCTCCCTCGCCTCGATCATCGCGCCGCTCGGCTTTTCATCCCTCTATTTCGTGACGCGACAGAACTGGCCGGGCGGCATCTGGCTCTCGGTGATCGCCCTCTACGCGATCGCGGTGCCGCTGGTTCTGATGAGCACGAGAACCCGTGGTGAATGTCTCGATCATCAACGGTGAAACTCCCTGAAGAAGTTCCACACCTCAACCGCTGTCTCGATATCGTTGCTGCATCCGCCGAAACGGGGTCCATCTACCGGATCATCATGACCGGAGCTGGTATCGGACTTGGCGAGACGGGGCCAGCAATGGCCTCCGTTTTCGATACGATACAACTGAACCCCCGTATCGGCCTGGCATCCGGACCATTGAACCAGGCTGGCGCGGGTCAGGTCATGCGGGTCGAGATGCGGCAGCGCCGTGGCATTTTCCCCGGTGCAGCCGTCGATCCGGCGCCAATATTCCGTTGTCTCCGGAACGGAAAGCAGCCTGCCGAAGGAGCGGATATAACCATCGTAGCGCTGCACGTCATCATCAGTGCCGTTCACCATCATGACCGGCATGGTGTGGCCGGGCTTGCAGTCTTCGACCTGCGCTTCGTTTATCGCGCTGGCGACGGGAGCAATCGCTGATATCCTGTCAGGAAGCGCGCAGGCCAGCGTATAGGTCATCAGCGCGCCGAACGAGAAGCCCGTGGCATAGACCCTTGTGCCGTCGGCAATCTTCCGGCTCACCAGATCGTCAATCATGGTGCGGAAAAAGCCGATGTCATCAACCGGCTCGCCATTGATGACAGGCTTCCTGTTTTTGATATTCCAGGCGCCGTCGATCGCTTCCGGATAAAGGGTGATGAAGTTCTCGCTGTCAGCGACAGCATCAAATCCGCTGTTTTTCTGGAAGTTGGCGGCCTTGTCGTCTGACCCATACATCACGATGACAAGCGGTGCGGGGTGTCCTTCCGCTCCCTTGGGAATATGCAGGATCGCCGTGCGGTCCACGCCCTGCCACTTGTAAGTCAGAACTTCATCGGCATGAGCGGCCGTCCAGCCGAGAAGAAAAAGGAAGGCGGCGAATGGCAGGCGGAGCAATGCGCGGCACATGAAACATTCCCGCTTTCGAACGAAAATACAGCGACGAAACATAAGTCATTCGGTGTCGCTGGCAATGACCGAAAGTAGCGACGCCTAGGGACACGATGTCGCTTCCGGCGGATCGTGGACGAGGCGCGAAGTCCGCTCCCGTCCCATCGGTTTCCCGCAAGATCGAAAACACCCTCAGCGCTCAGGCAAGCCCGCCTGTCGCAAACCCTCGGCGGTCTGGGCCGCCCATTGCGGCACCCCCCGAAACACAGGCCTCGACAAATAACGCTCGATCGTAAAATGCGGCTCGATCTCCATGAGCTTGCCCGCAGCCCACCGGGCCGTCTTCACGTCACCGCTCATCGCCGCCCAGGCCGCCATCATCCGGTAGCACCAGGTCACATCGGGATGTTTGTTGACGACCTCCCGGGCAATTGCGACGGCCTGCGAAAGGGAGCCGGCCATGGCGAGCGACAGGGCCATGCCCATGCGCATGTTGAACGCAAGCGGATCCGCCGGGCTCAGCGTCAGCGCCCGTTCGAACCGCTCCGTAGCGCCAGTCTCGCCCTTGTAGCTTGCAACCCAGCCATAGCGCGCCCATGCCCAGGCATTGTTCGGGGCGAGCGCCAGCGCCCGTTCAAGATAGGCCGCCGCCCGCTCCTGATCGCCGCAATGGCTGAGTGCCCCGCCGACGGCGGTCAGGGCGGTCGGATCATCATCGATGGAGCCCACTGCGGCTTCGACAGATTTTAAAGCCCGCTCCAGATCCCGCTCCGGTTCCTCGGTCCAGATGTAGCCAAGGTGCTGGGCGTAGCACCATGCCAGAAATGCGTGGGCGCGGCCGTAAGCAGGGTCGATCGCGATGGCATCCAGAAGCAGCGGTATTGCCCGCTCGTTCGTCGCCTTGCTCTGGCCCCAGAGATACGGGTAGGCGCGCATGACGAGATCATAGGCGCGCAGGCTGCTGGGCGGCTTGCGCTTCGACAGCTCGGTTTCGGCACTCTGGATGGCCGGATGGATGGCGCCGGTCACCTGAGCCGCGATCCTGTCCTGAAGCTCGAATATGTCCTCGGCCGCGCCCTCATAACGCTCTGACCAGAACTGCATGCGCGTCTCGGTATCGACCAGCTGCACGGATATCCGCAGCCGCTCTCCTCCGCGCCGAACCGTACCCTGGACCACGTAGTTGACGCCGAGTTCCCGTCCGAGGTCACGCACGTCGACGAAGCGTCCCTTGTAGGTGAAGGCGGACTGGCGCGCGATGACGAAGAACTCCCGAACGCGCGAGAGCGCCGCGGTGATTTCCTCCACGACCCCATCAACGAAATACTCATCGCCCTGACCGCTGAGATTGTCGAAGGGCATGACGACGATCGACGGCTGGTCTCTGCCGAAGCGCGGCGCAAGTGACGGCGTTAGCCCTGGCCCGGCCTCCCCGCTTTCAGCCGCCTCCTGCCAGTCGACCCGAAAGACGGAAATCGGCCTCGGGATATTCTTCATAGAGCGTTCGCCAAGGCTCGTCAGCGTGAACGGCACCTTGCCATAGAGATGCTCGCGTACCGACCCGGAAATGCATATGCCTGCCGGCGGCGCCATCTCCTGCAGGCGCGCGGCGATATTGACGCCGTCGCCGACCAGATCGTCACCCGACACAATGACGTCACCCAGATTGACGCCGATGCGGAACTCCAGGCGGCGATCCCCGGGGATGTCTTTTGGATTGCTCGAGAGGCGTCGCTGGATTTCGACCGAGCACCGGATAGCCTGAACAGCGCTTGCGAACTCGGCGACAAACCCGTCACCCGCAGTGCCGAAGATGCGGCCGTCATGCTCGCCCACTATTTCGGCGATCTGGCTGAGGCACGCGTTGAGAGCACGAACCGTGCCCTCCTCGTCCAGCGCCGTAAGGCGGCTGAAACCGGCAACATCGGCGGAAAGGATGGCTGCGAGCTTTCGATCCACAGCAGTGATTGCTCCGGCGGCGTATCATACCGTTGGATGAATATGCGCGGATTTTGCCAAATTCATAGAGTTTTGTCGCAAAGGGGACGGATGAATGACCGCCTTTGGCATGGCGTATCGCGACGCTCCAACACCTGTGGGCCCGAAGCAGACTGAGCTTTGAGGCGGACTGCCAAACCTGCCGAGCACAGGAAGCGCCCGGGCTGTGCAAACGCAAGGGCATAGGGCT
This sequence comes from Rhizobium sp. 1399, assembly GCF_031455475.1. Taxonomy (NCBI): domain Bacteria; kingdom Pseudomonadati; phylum Pseudomonadota; class Alphaproteobacteria; order Hyphomicrobiales; family Rhizobiaceae; genus Rhizobium; species Rhizobium sp. 1399. The sequence goes on from NZ_JAVDSU010000009.1 coordinate 267,608, forward strand.
TGGCCAGAGGCATTTATACCGCCAGAAGTTATACGTATTTTTCGATATTCAATTTTACCGATAGTTTTTGGCGCCTGTTAATAGCCGGCTGCTATTCGGTCGTCATCGCAAATGCCTGTGGCCAAAATCCCTGTGATCGAAATCATTATGAAGTCGGAATTTTGAAATGAGACTTTTGAAAAAGCTTGTTGTCGTCACCGCCTTGCCGATGCTGCTTTGCGGCTGCGGCGCAGCCAAATCTCTTCAGGCTGGAGCCGCCAAGCTCTCGGATGACCTCGGGACCGCCCTGACCGCCCCCTATACCAAGATCGACAGCCAGTGGCGCGGCAAACCGATCGCGAAATTCGAAGACAAGTTCGGGGCGCCGACGGACCGCAGCGTTGCAGGCGGAGCGCCCGTGCTGACCTGGCAGCGATCGCGCATGGTGCGGATACCCGCAAGAACCTATGACCAGACGGAATACATCGGCAACATGGTCCTCACCAAGCGGATCTTCTCACCGGAACATGATCAGGAAGTGTCCTGCACCGTCGCCGTCACCGCAAAATCCGGAATAATCACGCGGGTGAAGCCGCTGAGCGACAGGGTCGTTCCGGTTGGCGAAGACGGGTTCTTTCCGTCGAACACCTCGACCTGCCAGATCATTTTCGGGCTGTGAGGGAATAGCGCGAGCGCAATGGACGCGGATCACGCCTTCTGCGCAGAAATCTTCGGCACGGTCGGCGGACTGGCAACCCATGGCCCATTGAACACGTGCGCCGATCATCGCGGCGTTCTTGCGTCACATATCCTTCACCGTTCCCGATTAGGCAGACCGAAATCCGGAGACTGCCCATGGACTCGACCACCCAGCCAAACCGCCCCAAGATCGCCGAGACCGTCATCCACCCGACGGCAAGCCTGAGGGATTCCAGCATCGGCAAATGCTGCGAGATCCTGGAGAATACTTCCCTGCACACGGTCGAACTCGGGGATTATTCCTATCTCGGCCAGCGCTGCATCGTCGGTGATGCCAGGATCGGGAAATTCTGCGCCGTCGCCGCGGAAGTCCGGATCGGCGCGCCCAATCACCCGATGGACCGCCCGTCGATGCACCGCTTCACCTATTGCCCGGAATATTACTCCGCCGATGCCGTGCGCGATCACTCCTTCTTCGCCGAGCGAAAGGCGGACCGCGCCATCATCGGCAATGACGTCTGGATCGGCCACGGCGTCATCGTGCTTCCGGGTGTGACGGTTGGAGACGGCGCCGTGCTCGCGGCAGGCGCGGTGGTGACCAAGGACGTTGCGCCCTATACGATCGTCGGCGGCGTTCCCGCCAGGTTCCTGCGCGAGCGCTTCTCGCGAAACGTTGCGGAAAAACTTGCCGCGATCGCCTGGTGGGACTGGCCGTTCGAGACCATCATGGCACGGCTCGCCGATTTTCAGTCCAGCGATATCGAAGCCTTCTGCGAGCGCTGGGCCTAGTTTGGGATTTCATTGAGAGAGACAAGCGGATCATGAGCGACGAGAGACATGAGCATAATGCGGCCTGCCACTGCGGCCGCGTCAAATTCCGGCTCCGGTTGGCGGACGAATTCAATACGATCCGCCGCTGCACCTGCTCCTACTGCCGCATGCGCGGCGCCATCGCCGTCTCGGCTGAGCTTGCGGATATCGAGTTCGTAGAGGGCGAAGACAACCTGACGCTCTATCAATTCAATACCCGCACGGCGAAGCATTATTTCTGCAAGACCTGCGGCATCTATACCCATCACCAGCGCCGCTCGAATCCGAACCAGTTCGGCATCAATGTCGCCTGCATCGAGGGCATCAGCCCCTTCGACTTTCCGGAGGTGCAGGTCATGGATGGCGTCTCCCACCCCTCCGATTCCGGCACCAAGGCGAGGGTCGCCGGCATACTTCGCTTCGAGCCGACAAAGTGAGGTCATGCCAGGCGAGCGCTCCTGCCCCGGAACGGCTCCAGCGGCATACGGCCACCAAAATGAAACGAGGCCCGGGCATTCGCCGGGCCTCGCTGATTGAGCCGGATATGTGCCACACTCAGCTGGTGCGGCGTGACACGACCCCGTCAGTAGTCCCAGAAGATCGGCACCCAGCGAAAGGCTTCGCCGTCGACCGCCACATGGCCGATGGACGGGAACGGCAGGTGCGTGGCCACCAACAGTTCGCCGGTCGCCGCCAGTTCGCGCAGAAGTCGGATCCGAACGCGGACCGCTTCTTCGGGGTCGTGTTCGAAACCGTTGAACCAGTCGGGATGTTCGAAGCCCACCGCGAATACGGCGTCGCCGGCAAACATCAGCTTGTCGCCGCCGGAGGCCACGCGGACCACGCTATGCCCGGGGGTATGGCCACCGGTGCGGGAGACGACGACACCCGGCGCCACCTCGTATTCTTCATCGAACAGCCGCAGCTGGTTTTGGTACTCCTTGGCGAACCGCTTGGCGGCTGCCCGAAGCGCGTCCGGAAAGCCCGGCGGCATGGAGACGTGAGAGAAATCGGGCGCCTCCCAGAATTTGACCTCGGCGGCGGCCACATGGATGCGCAGGTCCGGACGCAGCCGTTCCTTCACCCCTTCGACGAGCAGCCCGCCAACATGGTCCATGTGCATGTGGGTCAGCACAACGTCGGTCACGGAACCAAGATCGATGCCTGCGGCCTCCAGTCGCTTGATCAACTGTCCGGCCCGCGGCAGGTTCAAGTCCGGGTCGATCCCGAGCCCCGCATCGACGAGGATGGTCTGTGCGCCGCTACGCACCACGACCACGTTCAGCGACCAGTCGAAAGCGTCCGGCGGCAGGAACATGTCGCCCAGCCAGCCGGCCCGCACCTTCGGGTCGGCGTTGTGTCCCAACATCGCGGTTGGCAGCGGCAGAACCCCATCGCTGACCACCATCACCTCGATGTCGCCGATATCAAGCGCATAGCGCGACGGAACCAGCTCGCCGGGCTTTGCTCCACCGGGAGCCGAACTGTTCTGCGAGGACATATTTGTCTGTTGCGGACCCGTGCTACGGGCTTTTGTTTCTAACTGCGACATGACGCGCTCCTGTGTTGCGTGGACACCAGCCTGTCACTGTCCATTCGGTAATACGCGGATGTCGCATACCAGCATGGATCCGGCGCTCGAACCTCACGTTTCCAGACGTTTCCGTTTTCGAGCGCTCTTTGGTGGCGGCCCCTAACAACTACAGCCGCCCTCAGGCGCCCGTAATCCAAACTTACGTTTAAGACGCGGCGGCTGACCGTATGTCGCCTTTCGATCATGTTGCCAAAAGAGCCGGCACGCCGTTCAAACAAGAAACGAAATCAGGCTCTTACCATCGAAGGCGAGCTCGCACGTCTGCTTTCAGGATGATCCACGCAGCAGGGAGGCGATAGGATTCAGGGCCTAAGCTGCCATTCGCTTAGTGAGAGCCCTTCGTCAAAACTGGCTCCAAGGCATCGAGCAGAGCGCTCGGCGATACTGGCGGCCCGCCAGCTTTCCAGGAGTTCTGGAACTCGGCAATTTCCATCCCGACGAAGCCATGTTCTGCGATAACCTTGCAGCAGGCTCGCACATCATCCAGCGACAGGCCGCCTTCGAATTCGTAATCTGTCGGCACGATGCCGGGCTCCAAGACATCGCAGTCGAAATGCACATAGACGGAGCGGCCGGCGATCGCGCTCCCAAGGTCGGTCGCGAGATCGGCTCCTGGTTTGATATGCGGAATGTCGTGTTTCGCGATCAGATCCAGTTCATACGGATCGAGGTCACGTTGACCGACGAGAACAACCTGATCAAAGCTTAAACCCGCACCGAGACCGGAATTCCAAAGGCCAAGTGGCCCCGCAAGCGCCAGCCCGCCGAGATATCCGGTGGGGCTGGCCTCTGGTGGATTTAGATCGCCATGTGCATCGAACCACACGATGCAGGCCGCGGGATGGTGCTTCGCAACGGCTGGAAGGGTTGCCAGCGAAACCGCGCACCGGCTGGTGGCGGCGATCGACGCCGCGCCTGCGGCCAACACCTCGTCAAACCGGGACTGCAACTCTCTGAGCGACGGCAGGGCCGCATCGAGCTCTTCGCGCCATCCGCCATTCACGGCGGGCTCCGGGGTGCCGATCACTGCAGGAGAAATGCCGGTTCGGCGTTCCAATTCCTCGCCGATCGCCTTCGCACCCGGCATGGCCAGGTCGTTGTGATCGCCTGCGCGTCCCTGGAACACGGTATATTCTGCTTTTCCAGCCATCGCTTACAACCTCGCAACGTGTTGTTCCCACCCGTTTAACTGGATTCCGTGCGGAAAGCGAGAAGGTCAGCAAGCGCCGCGTTGCACCCATGTCGTCTGGGGTTTCAGCAATGTGCCCTACCCCGGAAACGGCTTCAGCGCCCCAACCCAGGCAACGAGCGCGACAACACAGGCGGCGATCACGAGTTCCCCCACGAACGGCATCTTTCGGGTGCTGTGGTCCAGTGCGCCATGGCGCGATCTGCCGGAGCGCTACGGCCGCGCACGACGACCGGCCCAACCGGACGTCGGAGGCCCCGATCAATCGGAGCCCCCCTTGCCTTGTGTCAGCCAACGTCTTGTGTCAGCGAACGCGCTTCTGGAACGACTTCTTCACATCATGCCGCCCATGTCAGGCATGCCGCCTGCTGCGGAATCTTTCTTGGGTATATCGGCGATCATGGCTTCCGTGGTCACGAGAAGCCCGGCAACCGAAGCCGCATTCTGCAGCGCCGTACGAACGACCTTGACCGGGTCGACGATGCCCATGGCGATCATATCGCCATATTCGGACGTCTGGGCGTTGTAGCCGTAGTTGTCTGTATTGCTCTTGAGAATGTGGCCGACGACGATCGAGCCTTCATCACCGGCATTTTCGGCGATCTGGCGAACCAGCGACTGGAGCGCCTTGCGGATGATGTTGACGCCGGCATTCTGGTCGTCATTCTCGCCCTTGACGTTAAGAACGATAGAGCAGCGCAGCAGGGCCGTGCCGCCGCCAGGAACGATACCCTCTTCGACAGCAGCGCGCGTCGCGTTGAGAGCGTCGTCGATGCGGTCCTTCTTTTCCTTCACTTCGATTTCCGTCGAGCCGCCAACGCGGATAACGGCAACGCCGCCAGCGAGCTTGGCAAGACGTTCCTGCAGCTTTTCGCGGTCGTAGTCGGAGGTGGTTTCTTCGATCTGGGCCTTGATCTGGGCAACACGGCCTTCGATGTCGGACTTGGCGCCAGCGCCGTCGACGATCGTGGTGTTTTCCTTGGAGATCGAGACCTTCTTGGTGCGGCCGAGCATGTCGAGGGTGACGGACTCGAGCTTGATGCCGAGGTCTTCGGAGATGACAGTGCCGCCCGTGAGGATAGCGATGTCTTCCAGCA
>NZ_JAVDSU010000010.1:0-247351 GCF_031455475.1 Rhizobium sp. 1399
CGCATGTCGGGAAATCCGGATCGGCATGACGCTTTCATGCCAGCGCGCGCCGCTCTTCCTGAAGACCTGGCGGCCGACCCATTTGATGGGACGGGTGCTCCCGTCCGGAAGGGCAACGCGATCGCCGACGCGCAGGTCCTCGACGGGCTTTTCACCGCAATCCGTGAGGATCGCCGTCCCACGCAGGAAACACTGCGGGCCGCTGCCGCCGCCACCGCTTCCGCCAGAGCCTCCGTGCCCACCGGCGCCGCCGTGTCCGCCAGAGCCTCCATGTCCACCGGAGCCGCCCCGCCCCCACCGGCGCCCCAACGCATTCGCGGGAGAGGTGGAAATTGCCGTCGCCAATGCCGCAACGCCGGCAAGCCGGGCACCGGCCGCAGCGGCAACACCTAGAAAATGTCTGCGCGCGGTATTGCGTGGCAGCTTAGGATCTTGCGTGGATGACATGCTGGTGTCCTTCGATAACATTAACACCGGCCTATGTTACAAAAGGTTGTATCGCATTCAATTTCGCTAAATAGCGTTGAGGCCTACCGAAAAGGGAGTAGGCACGGTATGTTGGCCTGCCGAAATATGCTGTCGCCTGTACCAAAAAGCTGAGGAATTATCTGCTACTAAAACGCGAAATATTCAATCGGGCTGCTATCAGTACCGGTTGAGTTGTCAGAAAAAAGCAGTGTAGACAAGCCGCAAAGCGAGCCGGAAACGCCAGCCGTCCAAAGCCTGGAACGCGTCAGATCGTTCGACGGCGGACAGGGAAGCTTCAGCTGTGCGGCAGGCGGCGCATCGCCTCGTCGATCAGCAGGTTGGCGATCATCATGCGTCTGTTGGCATTGGCGCGGAAAGGCTCTGCGACACCATCAGGATGATTGGCCTTGGCGAAAGCGCGCCGTTTCTCGTTCAGCGTCTGTTGCGTATCGGCAGATGAAATCGACAGATCCGCGGCAATCTCTTCCGGCGCGATGCGGGCGAGGTGATCGGGCATGATCGGTTCGGGCGCCAGCGGGGGAGACTCCGCAATCGCGGGCTCGGGGCCGAGATTGTCGAAATAGGCTTGCCCGACCCGCTGCGAGGCAGCCGAAACACCCTCCATCACATCGAAGGCGAGGCCTGTCGGAAAGCCGGGAACGCGATGGGCGGCCGGCTCTTCCGCTTCTCCGGCCTCTTCCTCTTTCAACCGTTCGAGAACGGATTGGAATATCGATTGTCCGAACAGCATGCGCCTTCCTTTGCGAGCGGCGCATTAGACGGCGCCAAGTTGGCGCCGGGCTGGATTTCGATACACGATCCTGAGCCTGTCCCGGTCAGATTGAAGCATTCTGGTGGCCAGAGTAAATCTTGGCGTGGTGCCAGCCTGGTGGAATCCCATGCCTGGCGAACTGTCCGTTATGTATTGTGTCCAGAGCCGGTCGCCGCGACAGGGGCAGCATTGTGGACAAGGAAATGGGGGCGCGCATGATAGCGTGGAAGCGGACAGTAGAATGGACCGATTGGAACGGAGACGGACTTGAGCGTCTTTCCATCCTCCACAATGATGAGGGTGTGCTTGCGGAAGGTGTGGTGACCGGACAGTTCGAAGCCGGCAAATATGATCTGACCTACCGGTTGGTGATCGACCCGCATTGGCGGGTGCGCGAAGTCGGGGTTCAGATCGCCAAGGGTCCAAGACTGCACATTCTGTCTGACGGCCGCGGTCGTTGGGTCAACGGGAATGGCTCGGAGATTTCCGATTTGGCCGGGTGCATCGATGTCGATATTGCAGCAACACCCTTCACCAACACCCTGCCAATTCGGCGGCTTGAACAAAGAATAGGTGTCTCCGAGGACATCAACGCTGCCTATGTTTCCTTGCCGGACCTGATCGTCGAACCCGTCAAACAGCGCTATACCAAACTTGCCGAGCACCGCTTTCTCTATGAGGGCATATCAACCGGATTTTCCGCCGAACTCGAGGTCGACGGCGACGGCATCGTGCTGGACTACCCAGGCGTTTTCAGAAGATTGTCGTAGCATGTGCGTCGTTCAGTCCGGGTATCTTGAAGGCCCTAGTTCTCGGCCTGCCGGATGCTCTCTTCCAGAATGAGATCGTAGAGCAGCCGGGCGCTCGGCGGCAGGGCGCGCTCGCGGACGGTGATCAGGCTGTAAGGCTTGACGTTGATCTCGAAGTCGATCGGTAGGATGCGCACGTCGGAGGCGTTCGAGCTCTGCGAGGCGAGAAACTGGGCGACATCGACGGCGACGGGGGCAATGGCATCCGTCTCGCAGATGATCGCGCAAGTCAGCAGCAGCGAAGAGGTGTTGACGATGTTTTCCGGAAGCCGAACGGCGCGCGACAGGAAGATATCCTCTATCGTGCGGCGTAGCAGCGTGCCCGGCGGCTGGAACACCCAATCGTAATCCTTGATCTCCGACAGGCTGCTTGGGCTCTTCTTCTTTAAGAGGGGATGGCGGCTGCGCACGATCAGGCAGGCTTTCTCGACGCCGATCTCGCGGACCTCGAAAAGGCGCGGGTTGAGGTCATCGGGGATGCGGCTGATGATGAAGTCGTGGCGGGCGGCGAGAAGTTCGCGCGCCAGCACATTGCTGGTCTCGACCTGGATATTGACCTCGATGCCTGGAAAGGTCTTGCGCACCGTGTTGATGGCGGGAACGACGAGGCTCATGGCGGGCGCAGTGACCGCACCGATGAAGACCGAGCCGCCCTTGCCGCTCTTCAATTCGCCGATCTCGCGGCTTGCCTCACGCAGCTCCAGAAGGATCTTGCGCGCACGCCTGGCGAGAGCTTCGCCGAAGGTGGTCAGCACCACGCCGCGGGCAACCCGCTCATAGAGCGGAGTCTTCACAATCGACTCCATTTCGGACAGCATTCGGGAGGCCGCCGGCTGCGATATGTTCAGCACCTCTGCGGCAGCCGAAATCTGCCCGCTATCTTCGATTGCGACAATCATACGCAGGTGATTCAGCTTAAGTCCTGCACGTAGAAGGCCGTCATCGCCAAAATTGTCGCTGTTAATGTCGACATGTTCCAAAGAAAATGGCTCGGAGATAATCGTCATGGTTGCATCCTCCCCACTGCGCTCCATCAAAAGTAATACTTTTTAACGATATACCAAATTTGTTATGCACATTACCAGTTATTCTATTTGACAGTTATAGGAATCCATACCAGTTTGCCGCCGTGTGCTGGTTGGCACTCAACACGTGTGAGATCGTGGAGGAGACCTACTTCGTTTCTCACCATCTGAAGTAACTATCCAATACGGAACCTGCCACAGTTTCGGGGCGGGCGATTTTTCGTCCGCTAATCTTTAACAAGGGAGAGAGAAATGAAATCCATTATCTCATTGATGGCTGCGGCTGCTTTCGGCGTCGCATCGTTCGTTATGCCGGCTATGGCACAGGACAAGGGTCTGGTTGGCATCGCAATGCCGACGAAGGCTTCGGCTCGCTGGATCGACGACGGTAACAACATCGTCAAGCAGCTCCAGGCTGCCGGCTACCAGACCGACCTGCAGTATGCTGACGACGATATTCCGAACCAGCTTTCGCAGATCGAAAACATGGTCACGAAGGGCGCCAAGGTTCTCGTCGTCGCTTCGATCGACGGCACGACCCTTTCCGACGTTCTCCAGAAGGCTCATGACGCCGGCATCAAGGTCATCGCTTATGACCGCCTGATCCGCGACTCTGCCAACGTCGACTACTACGCCACGTTCGACAACTTCCAGGTTGGCGTTCTGCAGGCTGGTACGATCGTCGACAAGCTCGGCCTCAAGGACGGCAAGGGCCCGTTCAACATCGAACTCTTCGGCGGTTCGCCGGACGACAACAACGCCTTCTTCTTCTATGACGGCGCAATGTCTGTCCTGCAGCCCTACATCGACTCCGGCAAGCTCGTCGTGAAGTCCGGCCAGACCGGCATGGACAAGGTCGGCACGCTGCGTTGGGATCCGGCAACGGCCCAGGCCCGCATGGACAACCTGCTCTCGGCTAACTACACCGACGCCAAGGTTGACGCTGTCCTGTCTCCGTACGACGGTCTGTCGATCGGTATCCTCTCGTCGCTGAAGGGCGTCGGCTACGGTTCGGCTGGGCAGCCGCTGCCTGTCGTCACCGGCCAGGACTCGGAAATCCCGTCGATCAAGTCGATCATCGCTGGCGAACAGTATTCGTCGATCTTCAAGGATACCCGCGATCTGGCGAAGGTCACCGTTTCGATGGTTGATGCCGTCATGTCCGGCAAGGAGCCTGAAGTCAACGACACGAAGACCTACGACAACGGTGTCAAGGTCGTTCCGTCCTACCTGCTGAAGCCGGTCGCCGTGACCAAGGAGAACTACAAGGCAGTTCTCGTTGATGGCGGTTACTACAAGGAAGACCAGCTGAAGTAACATGAATGGCCGGAACCCGCACGATTGCGGGTTCCGGTCTTCGATTCTATGATCGCCGGGTCATTTCTGATCGCGGCGTTGGGTTTTTAGTCATGGAAAATACAATCCTCGAAATGCGGAACATCACCAAGACGTTCCCGGGCGTCAAGGCGCTCGAGAATGTGAACCTCAAGGTTCGTCAGGGTGAGATCCACGCATTGGTGGGCGAAAACGGGGCCGGCAAGTCGACCCTGATGAAGGTGCTCTCCGGCGTCTATCCGGCAGGAAGCTATGATGGCGACATCGTCTATGAAGGCGATGTGCGCAACTTCAGGGTCCTGAAGGATTCCGAAGAAATCGGTATCGTCATCATCCACCAGGAACTGGCGCTGGTACCCCAGCTTTCAATCGGCGAAAACATCTTCCTCGGTAATGAAAACGCCAAGAACGGCGTCATCAGCTGGGGCGATACATTCAATCGCACGAAGCAATTGCTCGCCAAGGTGGGCCTGGCGGAATCTCCGAACACGCTCGTCACCGACATCGGCGTCGGCAAGCAGCAGCTCGTCGAGATCGCCAAGGCACTGTCGAAGAGCGTTAAGCTGCTCATTCTCGACGAGCCTACCGCATCGCTGAACGAAAGCGATTCCGATGCGCTGCTCACCCTGCTGATGGAATTCCGCAAGCAGGGCATTACCTCGATCATCATCTCCCACAAGCTGAACGAGATCCGCAAGGTCGCCGACCAGATCACGGTCCTGCGCGACGGCATGACCGTCAAGACGCTCGACTGTCACAAGGACGAGATCAGCGAAGACATCATCATCAAGAACATGGTGGGCCGAGACCTCGCGGACCGTTATCCGCCGCGCTCCGTACCGATCGGCGAGACGATCTTCGAAGTCAAGAACTGGAATGCCTTCCACCAGCAGCATCGCGACCGCCAGGTCCTGCACGACATCAACGTGAATGTCCGCAAGGGCGAGGTCGTCGGCATCGCGGGCCTGATGGGCGCCGGCCGCACTGAATTTGCCATGAGCGTTTTCGGCAAGTCCTATGGGCACAAGATCACCGGCGACGTCTTCGTCGACGGCAAGAAGGTCGATACGACGACGGTGCGCAAGGCGATCGACGCCGGTCTCGCCTATGTGACCGAAGACCGCAAACACCTTGGCCTCGTGCTGGGCGAAACAATCGTTCACAACACGACGCTTGCCAATCTGGAAGCGGTGTCGAATGCCACCGTTATCGACAGTGTCAGGGAATCGCGCGTCGCCTCCGACTATCGGTCGAAGCTGCGCATTCGTTCCTCCAGCATCTTCCAGGAAGCGGTCAACCTGTCGGGCGGCAACCAGCAAAAGGTCGTTCTGTCGAAATGGTTGTTCTCGGATCCCGAAGTGTTGATCCTGGACGAACCGACGCGCGGCATTGATGTTGGCGCCAAATATGAAATCTATACTATCATCAACCAGCTCGCGGCTGACGGTAAAGGCGTTCTGATGATTTCATCGGAAATGCCTGAGCTTCTTGGTACGTGCGACCGCATCTACGTCATGAACGAAGGACGTATCGTTGCGGAACTGCCGAAGGGAGAAGCGAGCCAGGAAACCATCATGCGCGCCATCATGCGCTCAGGAGAGAAGAAACAATGACGCCGATCAATCAACCCATCACCGAGCAAGGGCGTGTCGTCTCCATCGGCGAATTTGTTCGAGGCAACATCCGTGAATACGGCATGTTCATCGCGCTCATCGCGATCATGGTGTTCTTCCAGATCTCGACCGGCGGCGTTCTCTTCAGGCCGCTCAACCTGACGAACATCATCCTGCAGAACTCGTTCATCGTCGTCATGGCGCTGGGCATGCTGCTGGTGATCGTTGCCGGCCATATCGATCTTTCGGTCGGCTCCGTCGTCGGTTTCATCGGCGCCATCGCCGCCGTCATGACGGTGCAGTGGCATATGAACTATGTGCTCGCGACGGTTATTTGTCTGGCCGTGGGTGCGCTGGTCGGCGGCGTTCAGGGTTATTTCGTCGCCTATCACAAGATCCCGTCCTTCATCGTTACGCTCGCCGGCATGCTGGTCTTCCGCGGCCTGACACTGACCGTGATGACGGGAGCCGGAACGGGCACCAGCATCGGTCCGTTCCCTCCGGCCTTTCAGCTGATCAGCATCGGCTTCCTGCCCAACCTTTTCGATATGGGCGGCATCAACTCGACCTCGATCATCCTGACCGTCATCGGCGCCGTGACCCTCGTCTATCTGGCATGGCGCGCGCGCAAGTCGAACGAAAAGCACGGCAACGACGTCGAGCCTCTGGGCTTCTTCATTGCGCAGAACGGCATCGTCGCTCTCGCCATCCTGGCGCTCGGCTATCAGCTGTCGATCTACAAGGGCTTCCCGAACGTGCTCGTCATCATGCTGGTGCTGATCACGGCTTACGCTTTCATCACGCGTCGCACGACGATCGGCCGCCGTATCTACGCGATGGGCGGTAACGAGAAGGCAACGAAGCTCTCCGGTATCAACACCGAGCGGCTGACCTTCCTCACTTTCGCAAATATGGGTCTGCTTGCCGGTCTGGCTGGTCTGATCGTTGCGCTGCGTCTCAACTCGGCAACGGCGAAGGGCGGCTTCGGCCTCGAGCTCGACGTGATCGCGGCCTGCTTCATCGGCGGCGCATCGGCACAGGGCGGCGTGGGCAAGGTGACCGGCGCTGTCATCGGCGCTCTGATCATGGGTATCATGAACAACGGCATGTCGATCCACGGCCTTGGCACTGACTCCCAGCAGATGGTCAAGGGTGCAGTGCTTCTCGCTGCCGTCTTCTTCGACGTCTATAATAAGAACAAGGGCTGAGTTTAGGCTCAGCCCCCGCATCGCAGTCATATGAAAATTGAATTCCGGCTCCGGATGGAGCCGGAGCGGCGAAGCTTTGTCATCGCCAAACGAAAAGGATGAAGACCGTGCTTATTTCGCAGATCAAGGGCGCAAACGGAGAGATCATCGTCGCCGTGCGCGAACCGGGTGCCGCCGCCAAGGCCGTCAAGGGTGCTGTGAGCGTCTACGCTCTGGCGATGGAAGCCGCAGATAGTGGCAAGTCGCTCGTTTCCGTTATCGAGGCTCGCGGATATGGCGAACCCGTCGATCTTGAAAAGGCCTATGCCGAGGGACGCTTCCTGCCGCCGATCACCCATCCGGATGCCGCGCATCTGCACCTGACCGGCACGGGCCTGACGCATCTCGGCTCCGCCGCGACGCGCGATTCCATGCACAAGAAGACCTCCGAGGCGGCAGAGGAAACGCTGACCGACTCCATGAAGATGTTCAAGATGGGTCTTGAAGGCGGCAAGCCGGCTGCCGGCCAGAAGGGCGTGCAGCCCGAATGGTTCTACAAGGGCAATGGCTATGGCGCTGCTGCTCCGGGCGCCCCGCTTGTTTCGCCGTCCTTCGCGCTCGACGGCGGCGAAGAGCCTGAAATGGCCGGCATCTATGTCATCGCCAAGGACGGCACGCCGTTCCGTATCGGCTTTGCCCTGTCGAACGAGTTTTCCGACCACGTCACCGAGCGGATCAACTATCTCTTCCTCGCCCATTCCAAGCTGCGTCCGGCAAGCTTCGGTCCGGAAATCCGCATCGGTGTGGCTCCAGAGGATATCCGTGGCACCTCGCGCATCAAGCGCGGCAACCAGGTGATCTTCGAGAAGCCGTTCCTGTCGGGCGAAGCGAACATGTCGCACACTTTCGCCAATCTGGAATATCACCATTTCAAATATGGCCTCTTCCGCGTGCCGGGTGATGTGCATGTACATATGTTCGGTACGGCGACGCTTTCCTTTGCCGATGGCATCAAGGCGGAAGAGGGCGATGTCTTTGAAATCGAGGTGGCCGAATTCGGCTTGCCGCTGCGCAACCCGCTGAAGGTTGCTGCCGAAGAAGAGATCGCCGTCAAGCAGCTCTGATTTCCAAGACCGGCCGCCATGCAAGCGGCCGGTCATTTGTCTAGAGGAGGCTCCAAGGCCCATGACCGTCCATCAGAATCTCATCGCCGGCGAATGGACCGGCACCAATGCCGCCGAGAATATCAATCCGTCCGACACGAACGAGGTCGTCGGCCTCTACGCTCAGGCGAGCGCCGAGGATGCCAAGGCTGCGATCGCCGCTGCCAAGGCTGCCTTTCCAGCCTGGTCGCGCTCCGGCATCTGGGAGCGCCACGTCATCCTGAAGAAGGCCGGCGACGAGATCATGGCGCGCAAGGACGAGCTTGGTGCTCTGCTCGCCCGCGAGGAAGGCAAGACGCTTCCCGAAGCGATCGGCGAAACGATCCGCGCATCGCAGATCTTCGAATTCTTCGCAGGCGAAGCACTGCGCCTTGCCGGCGAAGTCGTTCCCTCGGTGCGTCCCAACATTGGCGTCGAGATCACTCGCGAACCGCTCGGTGTCATCGGCATCATCACGCCCTGGAACTTCCCGATCGCCATTCCGGCCTGGAAGATCGCTCCGGCGCTCTGCTACGGCAACACCGTCGTCTTCAAGCCGGCCGATCTGGTTCCTGGCTGTTCCTGGGCGATTGCGGATATCCTGCACCGCGCAGGCCTGCCGAAGGGCGTCCTGAACCTCGTCATGGGCAAGGGCTCGGTCGTGGGGCAGGCCATGCTCGACAGCCCCGACATTGCCGGCATCACCTTTACCGGTTCGACAGGCACGGGCAGGCGCGTCGCCACCTCCTCCATCGAGCATAACCGCAAGTTCCAGCTGGAAATGGGCGGCAAGAACCCGATGGTCGTGCTCGACGACGCCGACCTGACCGTGGCCGTCGAGGCCGCTGCCAATTCCGGCTTCTTCTCCACCGGCCAGCGCTGCACGGCGTCGTCGCGGCTGATCGTCACCGAGGGCATCCACGACAAGTTCGTTGCAGCACTCACCGAAAAGCTGAAGACCGTCGTCGTCGACAATGCCATGAAGCCCGGCACCCACATCGGCCCTGTCGTCGATGCCCGCCAGCTTCAGACCGATACCGATTATATCAAGATCGGCAAGGAAGAGGGCGCCAAGCTTGCCTTCGGTGGCGAGCTCATCTCGCGCGAAACACCCGGCTTCTACCTGCAGCCGACGCTCTTTACCGAAGCGACCAACCAGATGCGCATCTCGCGCGAAGAGATCTTCGGACCCGTCGTTTCCGTGATCCGCGTGAAGGATTACGAAGAGGCGCTGGCAACTGCCAACGACACGCCGTTCGGCCTGTCTGCCGGTATTGCCACGACCAGCCTCAAGCATGCGACGCATTTCAAGCGCAATTCCGAGGCCGGCATGGTGATGGTGAACCTGCCGACTGCCGGCGTCGATTTCCACGTTCCCTTCGGCGGCCGCAAGGGCTCGTCCTACGGCCCGCGCGAGCAGGGCAAGTACGCCGCCGAATTCTACACAACCGTCAAGACCGCCTACACGCTGGCTTGAGACGAAGTGCGATAACCCTGATCGTACGAGGCGATCAGGGGATATCCTGAAGGACAGAAATTATGAAGAAGAAAGCAGAATGGCCGCGCAAGCTGAGGTCGCAGGAATGGTACGGCGGCACGAGCCGCGACGTGATCTACCACCGCGGCTGGCTTAAGAACCAGGGATATCCGCACGACCTGTTCGACGGCCGCCCGGTCATCGGCATCCTCAACACCTGGTCGGATATGACGCCGTGCAACGGTCACCTGCGCGAGCTTGCCGAAAAGGTGAAGGCTGGTGTCTGGGAAGCCGGCGGCTTCCCGCTCGAGGTGCCGGTCTTCTCGGCATCCGAAAATACTTTCCGCCCGACCGCGATGATGTATCGCAACCTTGCCGCACTCGCCGTCGAAGAAGCGATCCGCGGCCAGCCGATGGATGGCTGCGTGCTGCTCGTCGGCTGCGACAAGACCACGCCGTCGCTGCTGATGGGTGCTGCCTCCGTCGACCTGCCATCGATCGTCGTCACCGGCGGTCCGATGCTGAACGGCTATTTCCGCGGCGAACGCGTCGGCTCTGGCACGCATCTGTGGAAGTTCTCCGAAATGGTGAAGGCCGGCGAGATGACGCAGGCCGAATTCCTTGAGGCCGAAGCGTCGATGAGCCGTTCGTCGGGCACCTGCAACACGATGGGCACGGCCTCCACCATGGCATCCATGGCGGAAGCGCTCGGCATGGCACTCTCCGGCAACGCCGCGATCCCGGGTGTCGATTCCCGCCGCAAGGTCATGGCGCAGCTGACCGGCCGCCGCATCGTGCAGATGGTCAAGGACGACCTGAAGCCTTCCGACATCATGACCAAGCAGGCCTTCGAAAACGCCATCCGCACCAATGCGGCCATCGGCGGATCGACCAACGCCGTCATCCACCTGCTGGCCATGGCCGGCCGCGTCGGCGTCGACCTGACGCTCGACGACTGGGACCGCTGCGGTCGCGACGTTCCGACCATCGTCAACCTGATGCCGTCGGGCAAGTACCTGATGGAAGAGTTCTTCTATGCCGGCGGCCTGCCTGTCGTGCTGAAGCGCCTCGGCGAAGCCGGCCTGCTGCACAAGGATGCGGTGACGGTTTCGGGCGAGACTGTCTGGGACGAAGTCAAGGACGTCGTCAACTGGAACGAAGACGTCATCCTGCCGGCTGAAAAGGCGCTGACCTCTTCCGGCGGTATCGTCGTGGTGCGCGGCAACCTCGCGCCGAAGGGTGCGGTGCTGAAGCCTTCGGCCGCCTCGCCGCACCTGATGGTGCACAAGGGCAGGGCAGTCGTCTTCGAGGATATCGACGACTACAAGGCCAAGATCAATGATGACAATCTCGACATCGACGAGACCTGCATCATGGTCATGAAGAACTGTGGTCCGAAGGGCTATCCGGGCATGGCCGAAGTCGGCAATATGGGGCTGCCGCCGAAGGTGCTCAAGAAGGGCATTACCGACATGGTGCGCATTTCCGACGCCCGCATGTCCGGCACCGCCTACGGCACCGTCGTCCTGCATACCTCGCCGGAAGCCGCTGTCGGCGGCCCGCTTGCCGTCGTCAGGAACGGCGACATGATCGAGCTCGATGTGCCGAACCGCCGCCTGCATCTCGACATTTCCGAAGAGGAACTGGCAAAGCGTCTCGCCGAGTGGCAGCCGAACCATGATCTGCCGAAGTCCGGCTACGCCTTCCTGCATCAGCAGCATGTCGAAGGTGCCGATACCGGCGCCGACCTCGACTTCCTCAAGGGATGTCGCGGAAGTGCTGTCGGCAGGGACAGCCACTAACGGACGTATCCGATCGTGGATCGATGGGAGGCGGGGTGAGAACCCCGCCTTTTAGCTGAAATGTTCGCAAATATCTGTCGCGAAACGCCGGCTCTTGCGGGTGGTTTTGCGACAGAAATTTACGAGAAAGTTCGGTGCTGGCGGCTTTGTCTTGAAAGTCAGGAACTCCGCTGGAGGCTGAATGCGCGAAATGCCAACCGTCATTTTGACCGCGCAGCGCAATCGCCGATTTTGTCATCGACAATCGTCAGCCAAGGCCATCGCTGCAGGTACTGATTGCACTTATCCAGAAATAAGCCACGCTGAGGATTGAGAGGGTTCAGGCGCAGGATGCCGTTCCATATGTCATCCAAGCCATCGGGCGCATAAAGACTGCCGTCGCTAAGGCGAATACCGATCCTTGTGCAAAGGGTGAGGTAACGGTCGATGCCATCCTCCGCCTTTTGCAACGTCGGATAGTCCGCTCCAAACTTGTCCTTGTACCAGAGATGGACCCGGGCTTGGTTCTTGATCTCCACCTTTACAGGTAGATCGGCGACGGCCTGCTGCACCCGGCGAATGACGGCATCTTCGGCGTCCCATGACAGGTCGGAGTCGTCGAAGTAGAAGACGTCATAGTCCTTTATCCCGTGCTGAGGATCATAACCCGACTTTAGATTCCAAACCGTCTGCACGAGGCAGCCGGCGGTCAGAATGCCTTGAGGAATCCGGAGGAGGCCCAGCCGGCTTAGCAATTCGGCGTTTATCGGGTTCCGGCGGACCGACTCGATAAATTGCTGCTCGCTAAGCGACATAGCCTCTCCTATTGTCCAATAGCTTCCCCAAATCGGTTATCCCGAACCCCAACTGTGCGGGTTGATTGCTGGGCATTGGTGCGAAACCTTTAAAGCCCGCTGCCTTCGCAAATTCAGGCGCCTCGTCATGGAGCGAACTCTAGATTTGATCCAGAGAAAATCTGAATTCGGACGCTGCTTCGTAAACCAGGGCAGATGGTCTTTGGCCCGTCCGCATCAAGTGGTCGGCGACGAGCTGGAAACCCATTGAATATCCGAGCTGCCCCGGCAGATCGGACGTCCCGAAGAACCACGCCTCGTGGTCATAGCTGCGATTGCCCCACTCCTGCGCGGCACGGGTCACATATCTGCGGATTTCATCGCTGGATAGTTTTTCCCAGGGTTCAGGGGGACCACCGTAAATTTCCTGCGCAAAATGTCCCGCCAGGCCTTCAGAAACCAATGCTTCCCCCAATGAATTTCCGTATCCGGGTCCATTCCATCGGGCAGCGTGATGCAGTTCATGCACAAACATCCGCTCCAACGACGCATCGGCATTTGCAGCAAGAGCTGGATTGGCAGGATCGACCGTCAGATAGATCAAGCCCGGTTCTGGTGCATATCCAAGATGCCCCTTCTCGGACAACACGTGGGTTCCAGCTTTCACCACGACATCGACAGGTGCTGCTCGCAGTAGAGCGCTCCCTTTATCGAATGCATCGGACAGCCGCTCATTCAGCCAATCACGCAGCTCGGAAAGTGCACCGCGTGCGTCAAGAAAATGAAGGTTCATGCGAGACATGACTGTACCATAAGCTCATGCAGGGGATTTCGGCAAATGGCCGCCGGCACCGGATCGCCGGTCTGTGGAAGAAGGCGTCATGGAAGCCGATCGGCTGTCAACCGCTGGAGCGCAGGCGGTCTTCTTCCACCTCAAGCTGTTCGAAGAGCATACGGATCGCCGGCCATTTGCGGTGGAAGGCGGCGACGCAAGCCGGATCGAAATGCGTGCCGCTGCAGGCGATGATTTCCCGGTAGGCCTTGTCGATCGGCCATGCCTGCTTGTAGGGCCGCTCGGAGCAGAGCGCATCGAAGACATCGGCAACGGCGACGATGCGGGCCTCGATCGGTATCTGTTCGCCGGCAAGGCCCTGCGGGTAGCCGGTGCCGTCCCATTTTTCGTGGTGGCCGCCGATGATGGCGGTGGCGACGCGCGAAAGCTCGGCGGAACTGTTGCGCAGGATCGAAACGCCGATCGGCACATGCTCGCGCATCTTTTCGATCTCGTGCGGCTCCAGCTTGCCGGGCTTCTGCAGGATGGCGTCGGGAATGCCGATCTTGCCGATATCGTGCAGGGGCGCGGCGAGATAGATGTTGCGGCGCTGGATGCGGTCCATGCCGAGGCCTTCGGCAATCAGTTCGGCGATGTTGGCGACACGTTCGATGTGATCGCCGGTATTGCCGTCACGCGAGGCCATGGCCTGCGCTAGACACCAGACGATCTCCTGCTCGCGGATATCGGCTCGTTCGGTGGCACGGCGGAAAGCCTGATCGAGCGAGCGGGCACGGTCGACGAGGGCGAGCTGGGCGCTGCGCAGGGCGAGAAGATTGAGGATGCGGGCCTCGAGCTCCAGCGGATCGAAGGGTTTTGCCAGGAAGTCGGTGGCGCCGGCCTCCAGCGCTTCCAGGCGCACCGAGCGTTCCGTTTGGGAGGTTACCATCACGATGGGTACGGTTTCATAGCCGCGCTGGCTGCGCAGGCGGTGAATCACGGTGATACCGTTGAGCTCGGGCATCATGTAATCGACCAGCACGAGATCGAATTCGACTGTTCTCGCGCGCTCGAGGGCTTCCAGCGGATTGGTGAAGCTTTCGATCTCGCAGCTGGCGAAGCGGCGGACGGCGGTTTCAAGGGCAAGCAGGCTGGATTTGCTGTCATCGATAATAAGAAGAGACATAAAACGACCTACTGAAATCTCAAAACAGGCCGGCGCGCTGTGCGCCGGTGCCCACAAATGCGGGCCTTATGAGCGCACAGCTTCCGCCAGCCGGTTTAAGATCGGGTTAGCTCGAAGTAGAGAATTGGTTGCAACAGCAATTATTGCGTGTTTCGGCACGCAGAGAAGCCGCCGCAAATTGGCTGCTTTTGTCAGCTCTGGCTTTGGCTCTGCATCTGGTCGCTGTCCTCGACCTTTACGGTGACCGACAGTTTTTCACCTGGAGTGCCGATGCGCATGCCCGACACGGGAGCCGCATCGCGATAGCAGAGGCCGGAGGCCATGCGGACATAGCGGTCATCCGGGCAGATCTCGTTGGCAGGATCGAAGCCGACCCAGCCGAGGCCTGGAATATGCGCCTCGCCCCAGGCATGGGTGGCAGCCTGATCGACCTTTTCTTCCATCATCAGATAGCCGGAGACGTAGCGCGCCGGAATATCCAGGGCGCGCGCCGCGGTGACGAAGATATGGGCATGGTCCTGGCAGACGCCGGTCTTCCTCTCCAGCGCCTGTTCGGCAGTGGTTTCGGTGCTGCTGGTGCCGGGCTTGTATTCCACTGCCTCGTGGATCGCCGCCATCAACGCATGCATGCGGGCAAGATCGTTCTCACCGCTCACGCCCTTGGTCAGTTCCTTTACCAGTTTGCCTGCCTTGGTGAGCGGCGTATCGCGCAGGAAGAGCCAGAGCGGGGAGAAGCCGGTATGGGGGCCGGTCACGCCGTTGCGGTCTTCGGTCTCGATCTCGCCTTCGGCGACAATGCGCGTCACCTGCTGTTCGCCTTCCAGCGAGACGAGGTTCACATGGTTGCCGAACTGGTCGTCATATTCGACTTCCGGCTTGGCGCCTTCGACATGGAGGGACCAGTTGAGCACGGTCTGGCCGATCGCGGTCGGTGGTGTCAGGCGCAGCCGCTGCAGGGAAAACTGCGCCGGTTCGTCGTAGCGGTATTCGGTGAGGTGGCTGATCTTCAGTTTCATGATCTGACCCGCTTAAGCATAGAACCGGTAGCCATCGGAGATTTCGCTGCCGAGCTTGTTGTTTTGAGCGACGAAATCCTCGAGAAACTCATGCAGGCCCTGATCCATGACATCCTTTATCTTCAATGTCTGCAGCGTGGCGCGAATGGCATCCGCCGTATCATGTGCGGCCAGCCGCTCGCCGTAATCCTTGGCGATGTAACCGAGGTTGCTGACGATCTTCTCGTAGCTATAGGCGAGCGAACGCGGCATCTGACCGTTCAGGATCAGGAAGTCGGCAATGTTCATGGCGCGGTATTCGCCGTCATAGGCCCAGCTATAGGAACGGTGGGCGGAGACCGAACGCAGGATCGACTCCCACTGAACGTTGTCGACCGAAGAGCCTACCTGCGAGATCGAGGGCAGCAGCACGTAATATTTCACGTCGAGGATGCGGCTCGTATTGTCCGCACGTTCGATGAAGGTGCCGATGCGGGCGAAATTATAGAGCTCGTTGCGCAGCATCGAACCATGGAAGGCGCCGCGGATGAGGCCGGCGCGATGCTTGATGACATCGATGACCTCGGGCAGTTCTGCTGCCTTCAGTTTTTTCGACAGCAGTTCCTTGAGATCGATCCAGCATTCGTTGGTCGCTTCCCAGGTCTCCCGCGTCAGCGCGGTGCGCACCATGCGGGCGTTGTTGCGGCCGAAATCAATGCAGGACATGACGCTCGACGCGTTCTGGCGGTCGCGCAACATGTAGTCGATGACATCAGGACCGGTCAGCTTCGAATGGGTCTCGTCATAGAGTTCGCGCACGCCGGCGCTTTGCAGCACGCCGTCCCAATTGTCATCACCGGCGTCGCTGCGCGTCAGCGACATGCGCAGGCCGGCATCCACGAGACGTGCAATATTCTCGGCGCGCTCGATATACCGGAACATCCAGTAGAGCCCGTTTGCAGTTCTTCCGAGCATCAGTCCTCCAATACCCAGGTGTCTTTGGTGCCGCCGCCCTGGCTGGAATTGACCACCAGCGAGCCTTGCTTCAGCGCCACGCGGGTGAGCCCGCCCGGAATGATCTGCACCTTGTCGGAGACCAGCACGTAAGGGCGCAGGTCGACATGGCGGGGTGCGATACCCTTGTTGACGAGGATCGGAACGGTGGACAGCGAAAGTGTCGGCTGGGCAATGTAGTTGCTGGGTTTTGCCTTCAGCTTCTCGGCGAAATCGGCGCGTTCCTTCTTGGAAGCGGTCGGGCCGACGAGCATGCCGTAGCCGCCGGAGCCGTGCACTTCCTTGACGACCAGTTCTTCCAGGTGCTCCAGCACATATTTCAGGCTTGATGCTTCCGAACAGCGCCAGGTCGGCACGTTCTCGAGGATCGGCTTGCGGCCCGTATAGAACTCGACGATCTCGGGCATGTAGGAATAGATCGCCTTGTCGTCGGAAATACCGGTGCCGGGTGCATTGGCGATGGTGATATTGCCGGAGCGGTAGACATCCATGATGCCGGGAATGCCGAGGGCCGATTCCGGGCGGAAGGTGAGGGGATCGAGGAAGTCGTCGTCGACCCGGCGATAGAGCACGTCGATCGCCTCATAGCCGCGCGTCGTGCGCATCTTCACCTTGCCGTCGATGACGCGCAGATCCGAGCCTTCGACGAGCTCGACACCCATCGTGTCGGCAAGGAAGGAATGTTCGTAATAGGCGGAATTATAGATACCGGGCGTCAGAACGGCGACGCGCGGCTTGCCCTTGCAGCCGGGAGGTGCCAGCGAAGCCAGGCTCTGGCGCAGGAGATAGGGATAGTCCTCGACGCGCTGCACCTTGTTCTCATGGAAGAGCTCCGGGAACATCTGCATCATGGTTTCCCGGTTTTCCAGCATGTAGCTGACGCCTGAGGGCGTGCGGGCATTATCCTCCAGCACATAGAACTGGTCTTCGCCGGTGCGCACGATATCCGTGCCGACGATATGAGTGTAGACGCCGCCGGGCGGCCGGAAGCCGATCATCTCGGGCAGGAATGCAACGTTCTTTTCGATCAACTCGCGCGGGATGCGGCCTGCGCGGATGATTTCCTGCTTGTGGTAGATATCATCGAGGAAAGCGTTGAGCGCGATCACCCGCTGCTCGATACCCTGAGCGAGCTTTCGCCATTCGCGGGCAGAGATGATGCGCGGGATGATGTCGAAGGGGATAAGCTTTTCGGAACTGTCGGCGTGGCCGTAAACCGCGAAGGTGATGCCGGTTTTGCGGAAGATGTTTTCAGCGTCGCGGGACTTTGAAATCAGATGTGCCCGGTCTTGGCTGTTGTACCACTCAAAGTATTTTTCATATGGCGTACGGGGACTTTCGTCTCCGGTGATCATTTCATCAAATGCCAAAGGTGTGGCTCCCCTTTTTTCTTCATTTGAATACAACGCAAAAGGCAATGCAAGAACCATGCACAGTTCGCATGGAAGGTTCATAAAATCTTCTGCAGTGCGAAAAACCGGTGAAAAACTGGGCATTTATCAAGATCTGGCGCGAGGCGGATTCCTGTCAATCCTGGCGTCGCGCACAAAAGATGAGCAGGTGATTATTTCCTGCCCGGGCGACGGATCAAACTCTGCCCGTGCCGGTGACCGAAGGACGGCCAAAAGAAAAGGGCCGGATCGCTCCGGCCCTCACTGATATCACTAGCTTAAGCGCGTTCGCGACGCGGGCCGCCGCCATTGCGGCCCTTGCGGCGCAGGCCGCCATTGCCTTCGCGGCGCTGTTCGCCCTGCGGCTGCTGGTCGCCGTGATTGCGCGGCGGGCGGCCATGGACGTGCTGCTTGTTACCGCGATGATGACCGGTTGCCTCAGCCGGCTGAGCCGGGCGCTGCTGCTGATTGCGGGCAGGGCGGAAATCCGAGGTCGAAACCAGATCATTGTCCGGGCCGTGATCCGGCGCCTGCTCATTGCGGCGCTGGCCACGGAAATCCTGATTGCGGTTGTTGTGCTGAGGGCGGGCGCGGCGCTCTTCGCCGGCGCGCACTTCTGTGACGTCGCCATCGTTACGCGGACGGCGGTCACCATGGCCGGCGGGCCGGCCGCTGCCATTGCGGGTTTCGCTGCGTCCGCCTTCACGACGGCCACCTTCGCGACGCTCGCCACCTTCACCACGGCCACCTTCACCACGACCACCTGGGCCGCGCTGCTGGTTCTGGCCGCGGCCGCGATTGTTGCTACGGGGCGCGGCACGCATGTCAGCCGGCGGTTCGCCGCTGGCAACGGCAATGTCGATACCCATCAGCTTTTCGATGTCGCGCAGCAGGCGGGCTTCGTCGGGTGCGCAGAAGGCAATCGCAATGCCGTCGCGGCCGGCACGGGCCGTGCGGCCGATGCGGTGGACGTAGGCTTCCGCCACTTCCGGCAGGTCGTAGTTGAAGACGTGGCTGACGGCAGGGATATCGATGCCGCGAGCGGCGACGTCGGTTGCGATCAGCGTCTTGATGGCGCCGTCGCGGAAGCCCTTCAGCGCACGTTCGCGCTGGCCCTGGCTCTTGTTGCCATGGATGGAGGCGACGGAATAGCCGACCTGCTCCAGATGCTTGGCGAGCTTTTCAGCGCCGTGCTTGGTGCGCAGGAAGACGATGGCGCGGCCATCAGGGTTTTCGGTCAGCGACTTCTTCAAGAGAACCGTCTTGTCGTTCTTGCCGGGAACGAAGTGCACATACTGCTCGACCTTGTCGGCAGCCTTGCCCGGAGGCGTCACTTGGACCGTAACCGGATCGGTCAGGTAGTCGCCGGCGAGATCGGCAATCGCCTTCGGCATGGTTGCCGAGAAGAGCATGGTCTGGCGGCGCTTCGGCACCATCTTGGCGATCTTGCGCAGGTCATGCACGAAGCCGAGATCGAGCATCTGGTCGGCTTCATCGAGCACGAGGTAGCGCACAGCCGTCAGTGTAATGGCATTGCGGTTGCAGAGATCGAGCAGGCGGCCGGGAGTGGCGACGAGGATATCGGAGCCGCGCTCGAGTTGAAGCTGCTGCTTGTTGATGGAGACACCGCCGACGACGACGTTGATGCGCAGCGGCGACTTGCGGATGAATTTTCTGAGACTGTCGGCGATCTGGTTCACCAGTTCGCGTGTCGGAGCCAGGATCAGCGTGCGGACCGAGCGGTTGTCGGGACGCTTTTCTTCCTTGAGCAGGCGCTCGATGAGCGGCAGGCCGAAGGCGGCCGTCTTGCCGGTGCCGGTCTGGGCAAGGCCGATCAGGTCACGGCCCTGAATGAGGAGCGGGATAGCCTGTTCCTGGATGGGCGTCGGCGTTTCGATGCCGAGCTGGAACAGAGTGGCGACGACCGGCTTGGAGACACCGAGCGATTCAAAATTGGTCAAGTCATAACCTTTTAGGGCGCGCCAAACAAAAACGCCGGATCGCCGAATGCGGTCCGGTGTTAATCTGGCGTCAAGAACCCCGCGTGAAATGGGAACTTGTAAGTTGGAAAAAGCTTCCAGCGCGTCTTGCCGCTCTTGGGTGCGGCATTATCAGAATGCGCTCTATCCTTCTTCAGCGTCTATCGCAGTGGCACGCTCACGCGGCGGCCGGAAGGTGAAAGCTGAGCGCCATGTGGTCTATTTCCCACTGAAAGTCAAGGGGATCGGCCGACAATGACCTCTGAGGGCATGGAAAGGACGAAATTTCCCGAGGCCGTCTCGGTGCCGTTGACGAGAATGACGATGCGATGTTCGCCGGGATAGTAGCGCCGCGTCGTGATCGGCCGCATGGCGTGGCGGCGCTGCACGATATGGTCTTCGCCCGCTTCCAGCGTGACGGTCTTCCATTTGAAGACCTTGGGGGAGAGCGAGCCGTCGGCCTTCACGTGGTGGATGGCGTAGTCGATCATCAGGGATTGCGCGATATCGCCGGCATTACGCAGGCGGATTTCGAAATCCAGCCCTTCGCCGAAAAGCACCGCCGGGTTCGCGAGCAGCAAGTTGCACTCCAGCGATGCGGCCGCGCCGAAGCCAAAGTTGGCGAGCGCCCGGGCATGGCCCTTTTTCAGAAGGGTGCGGGAAGCATGTTTCAGCAGCCAGCGGCGCTCGGCAGACGCGCCTTCGATATGTTCGGCGATAAAGGCCGCGACGAGATCCGGATGATCCTTGGCGATATCGTTCAGGCTGTTTGCCACTGAACGGCGCACATAGTCTTCAGGATCGTCCATCAGCGCAGTCAGAATCGGCAGGATGGGAGAAGGGTCCTTAATCAGCTGCGGCAGTCGCATCGCCCACGGCAGGCGCGGGCGGGTGCCTTCGCTCGACAGCCGGCGGACATGGTGGTTGGCGTCATCGACCCAGCGAGCGATCGTCGCCAGCGCTCGTTGTTGATCCTGATGGATGAACTGGCGGATGCCGAACTCCGCCGTGAAATGCGGCGTCAGCGCTTTCAGAAGATCAAGAGCGATATCGAAATCTCTGATGCCGCGCGCGGCGATGAACTGGTTGACGGGCAGCAGCATCCAGCCTGTCAACCCAGTCTTGCCGGCCGCCGGCAGGCTTGCAGCGAGAATGGTTGCCGCCTCGGGGAAGTTTTCGGGCAGGGTCGCAAAGAGCGCGTCGCGGATCAGTGCTGCGCGCTCCATGAGCTCCAGCGATTCGATGCCATCAGTTGCAAGTGCGGTGAAGCGGTCGCGGTCGAAGAAGGGCGCGTTGGCGGCGATGATCTCAGCCATCGCGCGTACGAGCGCCGGGTGGAGAAGGTTCTTGAGTGGTTCCGGCATCATATTCCTCCCTCGGGTCATGCGATGCATGGCCCGATGCTGGTGGGAGGTCAAGCAGCGCCGGGAAAGCCCTCAGCGCCTGCAGACTTCAATGCGATAGGGCTGGCCCCAGCGATCGTAACGCCATTCGGGATGGCAGTAGCGCGGACCGTAATAGGCGGGATAGGCCGGATAGTAGGCATAAGGTTGTGGATAATACGCATAGGGTCCAGGGTAAGCGGGCCGCGAGGCGATCGCCCCACCCACAACGCCGCCGACGACACCACCGGCAAGGCCGCCCCAGAAGGCATTGCCGGAATGGGCGTTTGCGGTCCCGGCCGTTGCCAGCGAAGCGCCGGCAAATGTCAGTGCAATCAGGCCCGCCGCCATTGTCTTATGAAGAACGGACATGTCGAATTCCTTTCGTGGTAGGCTCGTCATTGAAGCCATTGCCAGAATCGGCTCCGATCGCGGCGCGCTGATGGTCGCGCAAGCCGCGTCGGGATTAAATTTTCTCCATGCTTGACCATTGCCGGGCCGGGATCTTCCCCGTGGCCCGGTGGGGTTATCCCCATAAATCTTCGAATAATTTCAGTTTCGTGCAAGCCTTGCCTGCCACTCTGATTCATCAACTTCATGAGCCGGCTTGGAATTTTTGCCAGTGGAATTTTATGGTTAACAGCTTGTTAAAAGCCTTGGCGTTATAGTTGTTCTAGGAGATATTTCGTTCATTGCGGGAGTGAAGATTTTTTGAATTTTACCGGGGAACTCTTGGAGCTGGCCTGCCGCCGGATCGCTGATCTGGATACCCCGGCCTATGTCAAAAACAGCGAACTCCGCTATGTCGCCGTCAACGAGGCCTATGCCCGCTTCTTCGGCCGCGAGATTTCCGATTTCATCGGGCGGCGCAGCCGCGAACTCTTCGACCGGCCGGAAGAAGAGGAGCGCGAGGATCGCGAACGCCGTGCGCTGGTGTTCGGTACGGAAGAGAGCGCCATTTCATTCGATGCCGCAGGCCTCAGCCATGAGCGCGTGCTGATCGAGAGCTTTTCGCCTTCCCAGGACCGGGCCTATGTGCTCGGCATTTTCGATGCACGCGAACCGCGCCGCGCCATTCCAGAGGTGGCGGATACGATGGCGACCGATCTCGGCCGCATCCGCGAGGCGCTCGAAAATCTCGATCATCCGATCGGCATCTTTGCCGATGACGGCCGGCCGCTGATCGTTAATGCCGCCTATCGGAGTGGCAGCAGGTATGCGCCTGATGGCAGCAGGTATGCGCCTGGTGGCAGCAAGCCTGCGCCTGTGGGTGAGACTGCCTGGCATGAAAGTGTGCGGGAGCGCGATCTGCTGCGCACCATCATGGAGGATCTTCCGGTCGCCGCCTTCGTGCGAGACGAGGACCACCGGCTGGTCTATGCGAACCAATATTACGAGACCTTCACCGGCCATGCCCGCTCCAAGGTACTCGGCCTGACCGAGCATGACATGTTCGGGCAGGAGGCGGGTGAGGCGATCTACCGGGAAAACCTGCGGGCGCTGAAAAACGGCGCGCTGACCGAGGTCGAGAGCTACCTGCCGAATACAGACGGCGAAATCTTCCAGGTCATCTCCCGTGTCAATCGGGTCGTAACACCTGATGGCAAGCACTATGTCGTCGGCTCCTTCTCCGACATCACGCCGCTGAAGGCGCGCGAGAAGGAACTGATCGAGGCGCGCAAGCATGAGGAAGTGCTGCATCAGGAAATCGAGAGCATCCTGCGCTCGCTTCCGGTCGGCGTGCTCATCCTCGACAACGACCACACCATTCTCTACGTCAATGACGAGTTCTACAGCATCTGGGAGCTGCCGCTCGACGACCGTTTCGATGGGCGGCCGTTCATCGATGTCATCAAGCGCAATTACGAACTCGGCCGCTATGGTGAGACGCAGACACCGGAAGAGATCTACGGATTTCGCAAGGGGCTTTTCGAGGCTGATAATCCGGAGCCGATCGAGCTTGACTGGGCCGCGGGCAAATCGGTCATTTTCGACAGCCGGCGCATTTCCAGCAACCGTATCCTGCTGACCTATTCCGATATTTCCTCGGTGCGTGAGCGCGAGAGGGAAATCCACGAGGCGCGTGCGGCGCTGGAAAACCTCGGCGAGATGATGCGCGATGCGACGCATGCCATGCCGCAGGGGCTTGCGATCGTCCAGGACGGCCTGATCAAGCTTTCCAATGACGGGCTAGCCGAGGTGCTGCGCATTCCGGCCGAACTGACGGAAGTTGGCCGGGAATGGATCGATCTCTTCCACTTCTGCGCCAATCGCGGCGATTTCCACGACCAGGCGGTCGAAACGCTGGAGGGGTGGCGTGCCAATATCGCCGCGCGTCAGCCGATCTCCACTGTCTTCCACGTCGGCGGCGAGCGCTGGGTGAACATGGAAGCCACCATCAGCGAACGGCAGCACTGGGTGGCGCTGTTTACTGACGTTACCGAGCTCAAGCGGCGCGAGGAGGAACTGACGCAGCTTCTGTCGCGCGCCGAGGCCGCAGACCGCGCCAAGTCGGAATTCCTTGCCAATATGAGCCATGAGATCCGCACGCCGATGAACGGCGTGCTCGGCATGGCGGAACTGCTTGCCAAGACCAATCTCGATACCCGCCAGAAGACCTTCGTCGACATCATCGTCAAGTCGGGCAATGCGCTGCTCACGATCATCAACGACATCCTTGATTTCTCGAAGATCGATGCCGGGCAGATGAAGCTGCGCAAGGCGGCCTTCGATCTGATCGAGGCTGTCGAGGATGTGGCGACGCTGCTTTCCTCGCCCGCTGCCGAGAAGGATATCGAGCTTCTGGTGCGCGCGGCACCCGATCTGCCTGCGGCCGTCATCGGCGATGCCGGGCGTTTCCGCCAGATCGTTACGAACCTCGTTGGTAATGCGGTGAAATTTACGGAGCGCGGCCATGTCTTCGTCGATATCGGCTCGGAGCAATCCGCCGGCGGCGAGATCATGATCAGCATCCGCATCGAGGATACCGGCATCGGCATTCCGCCCGAGAAGGTGGAAACGGTCTTCGACAAATTCTCGCAGGTCGATGCCTCATCGACCCGGCGGCATGAAGGCACGGGCCTAGGCTTGGCAATCACCGCCGGTCTCGTCGATCTCTTCGGCGGTTACATCGATGTTGAAAGCGAATGGGGCAAGGGTTCGGTCTTTACCGTCAAGCTGCCCTTCGCCATCGCCGCCGCCCGCATCGAGCCGAAGCCTTTGCCGATCAACGTGCAGGGTGCGCGCGTCCTCGTCGTCGACGACAATGAGGTCAATCGCCGGATCCTCACCGAACAGCTCGGCCTCTGGGGCTTTGACGGCGTTGCCGCAGAGGGCGGCGCCACAGGCTTTGCCATTCTGGAGGCTGCCGCTGATCTCGGCATCAAGGTCGATGCCGTCGTGCTCGATTATCATATGCCCGACATGAACGGCGCCGAAGTCGCCCGCCGCCTTCGCGCTGACAGCCGTTTCGTGGAGCTGCCGATCATCTTCCTGACCTCGATGGATATTTCCGGGACGGAGAAGGAGTTTGCGGCGCTGAACGGCCATGCGCATCTGATGAAACCGGCGCGCGCCAACTTGTTGCGCAATACGGTCGTCGAGGTGGTGCGGGCAAGCCGCGTCAAACAGGCCTCCGAGGCCGAGATTGCGCGGCTGCAGAAAGAGATCGAGGTGCCGCCGCCGGCACCCGCACCTGCTCCGCAAAGACGAGCGGCCGATTTCGTCGATGTGCTCGTCGCCGAGGACAATGAGGTCAACCAGATCGTCTTCACGCAGATCCTGCAGGGAACCGGGCTTTCCTTCCTCGTCGTCAACAATGGCGAGGAGGCTGTGGAGGCTTGGGAGCGTCATACTCCGCGGCTGATCATGATGGATGTCTCGATGCCTGTCATGAACGGCCATCAGGCGACCAGGCTGATCCGCGAGAAGGAACAGGGGCAGGGGCATCGCGTGCCTGTCATCGGGGTCACCGCACATGCGCTGGAAAGCGACCGCGAGCTTTGCCTCGATGCCGGCATGGACGATTATATGTCCAAGCCGATCAGCCCGGAACTTCTGGAAGACAAGATCCGCCAGTGGCTTGGTGGCGGCGAATTGCAGCCGGGTCGCTCCGGCTACTGAGGCTTTACCCCGCAGAGCATTTCCCGCTTGCCGGCAAACCCCTTGCGACGCTCCACGTCGAAGCCGGCGGCCGTGAGATTGCGGCGCACGAAACCCGCGGCCGCATAGGTCGCAAAGCTTCCGCCAGCAGCAGTCTTTTCGCAGACGAGACGCATCAGTTCTTCCGACCACATATCGCTGTTGCGCGATGGGGCGAAGCCGTCGAGATACCAGGCGTCGAATCCGGGAGCGGCTTCAGAAACCCCATCGATTGCACGGCCGCAGACGACGCTGAGCCTCGTCTGCTCATCCAGATCGAGCGAGACGATGCCTTTGGGAATATCCGGCCAGATGGCGGCGAGCGCCTGCCGCTCGGCATCGATTTCCGGCCAATGTGCAAGCGCGCGGTCGATTTCCGCGCGGCGCATCGGATAGAGCTCGAAGGACATAAAATGCAGATGCTGTCCGGGCTGGCGGTAGAGTTTCCATTGCCGCCAGGTCTCGGAAAAATTCAGCCCGGTGCCGAAGCCGAGTTCGCCAATGAGAAACGTTGGGTGGCCGCTCCATCGATCAGGCAGGCCGTTTCCCGAGAGGAAGACGTGGCCGCATTCCAGCCTTCCATCGGTCTGGCAATAAAAATGGTCGCCAAAGGCGGTCGAATAGGGCATATCGCCGTCGCGCCATTCGAGGGGCTGCGGCTTGCCCGCGCCGATCTGATCGGGATTGATGTCTGTCATGGAAAAAGCCGATAATCCCGCCCCGGCCTCGGGTCAATCATCGATCGATCTCCTCATTGTCGGCGGCGGCATTATGGGCCTGTGGGCAGCCGTGCATGCGGAGCGCAGTGGCATCAGCACTCTGCTTGTCGATGCAGGTCGGCTCGGCGGTGGCGCAAGCGGCGGACTGCTCGGTGCGCTGATGCCGCATATGCCGGATCGCTGGTCGGAAAAGAAGCAGTTTCAGTTCGATGCGCTGGTTTCGCTGGAGGCCGAGATTGCGACCATTGAGGCGGAAACCGGGCTCTCGGCCGGCTATCGGCGCTCCGGCCGGCTCATCCCGCTGCCGAAGCCGCATCTGCGCGAGATCGCCCTTGGCCATTCCAAGGATGCGGAGGCTCACTGGAGAGCGGGAGAGCGGCGTTTCCATTGGCATGTGCTGGATAGACCACCCGGTGAAGGCTGGATCGATCCGGCCGCTGGCGAAAGCGGTTTCGTGCATGACACGCTTGCCGCCCGCGTTGCGCCGCGTTCGCTGGTCGCCGCGCTCGAAGCCTTTCTGCGTCGCGCACGGCATGTGCGGGTGCTGGAGAATACGGAAATAGCAGAGATCGATGCAGCGCAGGGAACGGCCTCTATCGACGGCGGGACGATCGCCTTCGGCCGCTGCATCCTCGCAGCGGGATATCGCTCGTTTCCCTTTCTGGAAAAACTGACGCCCGGGTTGCGGAAACCTCTCGGGCAAGCCGTGAAAGGCCAGGCGGCCCTGCTTGCCGCCGATATCGATCCCGCCTTGCCGACAATCTTCCGCGATGGGCTTTATGTGGTCGCGCATGAGGGAGGGCACGTGGCTGTTGGTAGCACCAGCGAGAACAGCTTTGCCGATCCGCTTTCCACCGATGAGCAACTCGACGCGCTGATCGACGCCGCCCGTGATATGGCGCCAGTGCTGCGCGATGCGCCTGTCATCGAGCGCTGGGCCGGATTGCGTCCCAAGGCGATCGACCGCGATCCGATGGTCGGCGCGCATCCGGAGAATCACAATCTCATCGCCCTGACGGGTGGTTTCAAGGTCAGTTTCGGGCTCGCGCATCGGCTGGCGGAAGCGGCGATATGCATTGCAAGCGATGCAAATGCAGAATTTTTGTTGCCGGAAAGCTTTGCAATTTCAAACCACATCACAATCTCTTCACGTTAAACGTGAATTAGAAGCCGCTCCGCTTCGTTATTCTGTCATGCAAATCACCTATCTGCTTGCGCATCGACGGCGCGGGACGGGATCCCGCGCTCATTTCATCCGATGGAGGAAATCGCATGCGCTATGCCATTTGCTTCACGCCCCCCGCGAGCGATCCGCTCTCGCATGTGGCGGCCAATTGGCTTGGCCGCAACGTATTTTCAGGCGATATGGTCGAGCCCCCGGCAATCCGCGGCCTCGGGATCCATGAGATCGCCTTTCATACGGCAGTGCCGCGTCGCTATGGGTTTCACGGCGTGCTGAAGGCCCCTTTCCACCTCTCGCCCGAGGTTTCCGAATCGCAACTGCTGCGCGATCTGATGCGCTTTTGCGGGACGCTTTCGCCCTTCCAGATTCCGCGTCTGGAAGTTGCGCGCCTCGGCACTTTCTACAGCCTGTCACCGATCCGTCCTTGCGATCAGGTTCACTACCTCGCATCTGCTATCGTCCAGGAGTTCGACCGGTTTCGTGCGCCGCTCTCCGAGGCGGATATCGAGCGCAGCGATCCGGATGGACTGTCGGCCGCGCAATTCACGAACCTGCATCGCTGGGGTAATCCCTACGTGATGGACGAGTTCCGCTTTCATATGCCGGTCACAGGTCCGGTCAACGCGGTCGACATGCCGCGTATCGAGCAGGCACTGCGGTCACTGTTCGATCCGGTGCTTGCCGAACCGGTGACGGTCTCGAATGTCGCGCTGATGATCGAGGAGGGCACCGGCGGCCCGTTCCGTGTGCACTCGCTGCATCCGATGGGCAAGGTCAGCGCGCGCAAAATCGCCTGAGGCGGGCGCCTCGGGCCGAAGGCCAGTTACGCACTTTTACGGCTCGACATTCCGCTCACGGATGCTACCGTTTCACCTGTCTTTTCAAAAGGTGATTTGATGGTATCCGAGACCTATCCGCGCAATCTCATCGGCTACGGGCGCAATACGCCCGATCCGAAGTGGCCCGGCGAGGCACGCGTCGCAGTGCAGTTCGTCATCAATTACGAGGAGGGCGGCGAGAGCTCCATCCTCGACGGCGATCCGGCTTCGGAAAACCTGCTGTCTGAAATCGTCGGCGCGCAACCCTGGCCGAACCAGCGCAATCTCAACATGGAGTCGATCTACGAATACGGCTCCCGCGCCGGCTTCTGGCGGCTCTGGCGTCTTTTCACCGATCTCAAGGTGCAGGCGACCGTCTATGGCGTGACGCTTGCCATGGCCCGCAATCCGGAAGCGGTGGCCGCCATGAAGGAAGCGGGCTGGGAGATTGCCAGCCACGGCTACCGCTGGCTGGAATACAAGGATTTCCCCGAGGATCTGGAGCGCAAGCATATTCTCGAAGCCGTGCGCCTGCATACCGAGCTGACCGGTGAGCGGCCCTATGGCATGTATCAGGGCAAGCCCTCCGACAATACGCTGAAGCTGGTGCAGGAGGAGGGCGGGTTCCTTTATTCGTCGGACTCTTATGCAGACGATCTGCCCTATTGGGTGAAGGGCATCGACGAAAATCCCTTCCTCATCATTCCCTATACGCTCGAAACCAACGACATGCGCTTTGCCACGCCGCAGGGCTTCAATTCCGGTGACCAGTTCTTCACCTACCTCAAGGACGCCTTCGATACGCTCTACGAGGAAGGCAAGGAAGGCAGTCCGAAGATGATGTCGGTCGGTCTGCACTGCCGTCTCGTCGGCCGGCCGGGACGCGTGGCGTCGCTGAGGCGCTTCATGGAATATGTGCTGAAGCACGACAAGGTCTGGATCCCTCGCCGTATCGAGATCGCGCGGCACTGGCATGCGAACCACAAGCCGGAAACAGTCTGATGATTTCGCGCAACGAATTTGTGTCCCGCTTCGGTGGGGTGTTCGAGCATTCACCCTTCATCGCAGAACGGGCCTATGACGATGGTTTCGTCGGCGACAAGCTGACGGTGGATCGTGTGCACACGGAGCTCGTCGCCATTTTCCGCGCCGCGAGCAGGGAGGAGCGCCTCGGTGTCTTGCGTGCTCATCCCGATCTTGCCGGGCGGCTGGCGATATCGGGCGAACTGACTGAAGACAGCAAAAAGGAACAGGCCGGTGCCGGTCTCGACCGCTTGAGCCCTGCCGAGCATGCGCGTTTCACCGAGCTCAATTCCGCCTATACGCAGAAATTCGGCTTTCCCTTCATCATCGCGGTGAAGGGGCTGAACAAGGACGATATCCTTGCCGCTTTCGAAAAGCGGATCGACAATACCAGCGACGAAGAATTCGTGACTGCGGCAGCTGAGGTCGAAAAGATCGCGTTGCTGCGCCTGACATCCATGCTTCCGGAGACCTGAATGACCGCTACGACCGATACCAGCCTGCCAGCTTTCGCCACGGGCGCCATCAATCTTGCCTCGGCCCGTCTCGGCGCCAAAGGTCTCTACGCCACGGACGAATTCTTCGCGCCGCTGGAGCGCATGCTGCAGGATGTGCCGGCAAGCTTCGATCCGGATCTCTATGACGATAACGGCAAGTACATGGACGGCTGGGAAAGCCGCCGCAAGCGCGTGCCGGGCCATGACTGGGCGATCGTGAAGCTCGCCATGCCGGGCCGCATCTTCGGCTTCGATGTCGATACCAGCTATTTCACCGGCAACTATCCGCCGCATTGCTCGATCGAGGCGGCCTTCGTCGAGAGCGGCGATCCGACTGACGCGACCGCATGGACGGAAATCCTGCCCAAATCGCCGCTCGGCTCCAGCGCCCACCACTTCTTCGAGAATGCCGACAAGGAGAAGATCTGGACGCATCTTCGCCTGCATATTTACCCGGACGGTGGCGTGGCGCGTCTGCGCGTCTATGGCTCGGCCTATTTCGATTGGTCTAAGGTCGGCGCGGGCGAGGAGATCGACCTTGCCTATATCTTCAATGGCGCGAAGTCGCTTGCCTGGTCGGATGCGCATTACGGCCATCCCGACAAGCTGCTCGGCCCCGGCCGCGGCCTCAACATGGGCGACGGCTGGGAAACCAAGCGTCGTCGCGGCCCGGGTCACGACTGGGCGATCATCCGCCTCGGTCATGCCGGCACGATCAAGCGCGTGATCGTCGACACCGCCTTCTACAAGGGCAATTTCCCCGACACTTGCGAACTGTTCGGCGCCTATCTGCCTGATCTCGGCGATACGCTCTCGGAGGCCGATATTGCCGCTTCGGAAAACTGGAAGCCGATCCTTCCGCGCAGCAAGCTGCAGATGGATCACATCCATGAATATGGCAGCGATACGATCGCCGATATCGGCCCCATCACGCATGTGCGCTACGCCATGCATCCGGATGGCGGCACGATGCGCCTCAGGCTCTATGGGGTGAAGGCTTGAGTTCTTTCCTCTTTCAGCCACGTCCCTTATATTCGCGGCATCAGGGTTGACGCCGCGATGAGACCGTCGGAAGTGCTGGAAAAGAACAGGCAGGCGATCCGCGAAGCGACCAAACGCTTCAACGCGGCGAACCCGCGTGTCTTCGGCTCCGTTGCCCGCGGCGAGGATCGGCCGGATCTGGATATTCTGGTGGATGCGCTGCCAGGCAGCACATTGCTGACGCTTGGTGGTTTGCAGGATGCTTTGGAGCAGATGATGATTGGCACGTCGATCCACTTGCTGACCCCCGGCGATTTTCCTGAATCGATCCGGACCCGGGTTCTTTCCGAGGCCAAGCCCATATGAACGAGAGCCGTATCCCGTATCTTCTGGAGCGGATGCGCTCGGCGGCGGCCGATGCTCAAGCAATGATCGCAGATGTCAGCAAGCAGCGGTTTCTTGAGGATATCATTTTGCAGCGTGCCGTCGGGATGAGCCTCCTAATGGCATCGGAGACGGCTGCTCAATTGATGAGGATCCATCCTGAATTCGCTGTCGAGCACCCCGAGTTTCCCTGGGGTGCGATGCGCGGCATGCGTAACCGCATTGCCGATGGCTATTTCGACATTGATCTGGAGAAGGTCTGGGCGACAGCCAAAGACGACGTGCCTGATCTGCTCGACAGGCTTGATCTTGTCCGCCACTGGCGTGCGCAAGGCGAGTAGTCCCAATGTCCCGCTTTATTGACGTCTCTCGCCTTACCAAATCTGCCTTCGCCCCGTTCGGTGAGGTGATCGAAGCCGATCCCACAAGCATGCGGCTGATCAATGGCGGCAACACCGAGCGTTTCCATGCGCTTGCCACGCCTGAAGCTGCAGGCGAGGGCGCTCGTATCATCATCAATCTCTTCCGTGGCCAGCCGCGCGGTTTTCCCTACGAGCTCGGCATGATGGAACGGCACCCGTTCGGAAGCCAGAGCTTCTCGCCGATATCAGGCCGTCCCTTCCTCGTCGTCGTTTCGGAAGATGAGGGCGGTCGTCCCGGTCGTCCGCAGGCCTTTCTCGCGCGCGGCGATCAGGGCGTCAATTACAGGCGCAATGTCTGGCACCATCCGCTGATGGCGCTCGGCGAGCCGAGCGATTTTCTCGTTGTCGATCGTGACGGGCCGGGCAACAATCTGGAAGAATTCTTTTTCGACGAACCCTTCATCATCAAAGAGCCAGGCCTATGACCGGACTGACCACTCATGTTCTCGATACAGCACTCGGCAAGCCGGCACAGGGGTTGAGGATCGATCTCTTTCACATCGAGGGTGAGCTTCGCCACCTTATCAAGACGGTCGAGACCAATGCCGATGGCCGCGTCGATGGCGGGCCGATCCTCACCGGCGAGAGCTTTCGCGCCGGTACCTATGAACTGCTTTTTCACGCCGGAGATTATCTGAGGGCAAACGGGACGCCTCTGCCGCATCCTGCCTTCCTCGATCTCGTGCCGATCCGCTTTGGCATTGCCGATATCGCGGCGCATTATCATGTGCCGCTGCTGATCTCGCCCTATGGCTATTCCACCTATCGCGGGAGCTGACATGCGCTTTGCCGCTATCGCCGATATCCATGGAAACTACCCCGCACTGGACGCTGTGCTGGCTGACATCGCTGCTCAAGGGATTACAGATATCGTCAATCTCGGCGATTGTTTCAGTGGCCCACTGGAGGCGGGCAGGGTGGCCGACCGGCTGCTATCGCTCTCCATTCCGACCGTGCGCGGCAATCACGACCGCTATCTGATCGAAGGACCGCCGGAGGAGATGCATATCTCGGATGCTGCAGCCTATGCGCAGCTAGATGCAGCTCATTTCGATTGGCTACGGTCGCTGCCGGTCGACCTGATCTACAGGGATGAGGTCTATCTCTGCCACGCCACGCCCGAGGATGACAACCTCTATTGGTTGGACATGGCCGTTGCCGACGGCAGCGTGGTGCTGCGGCCGCAGGCAGAGATCGAAGCGCTGGCGGAAGGTATCGAAAGGCCATTGATCCTGTGTGGTCACACGCATATTCCGCGCATGGCAGCACTTTCAGGCGGCCGTCTTATAGTCAATCCCGGCAGCGTCGGCGGCCCGGCCTATGACGATGACAAGCCCTATCCGCACAAGGTCGAAACCGGCCACGCGATGGCGAGTTATGCGGTGCTGGAAAAATCGGCCAGTGGATGGACGGCACAATTCCGCAATGTCCGATACGACAACATGGCGATGTCGGTGCTGGCAGAAGCCAATGGACGCCCGGAATGGGCATCTGCGCTCGCGACAGGCCGAATGCCGTAACCTTACTGTCGTCCGGCGATGATGGAGGAATCGACGTCCTTGATGTCGCGCTTGCCGCACAGCGCCATGGTCATGTCCATCTCCTTGCGAATGATGTCTAGCGCCAGTGTCACGCCCTCTTTGCCCATGGCGCCGAGGCCATAGAGGAAAGGCCGGCCGATATAGGTGCCGCGCGCACCGAGCGCCACGGCTTTCAACACATCCTGACCGGAGCGTATGCCGCCATCCAAATGCACCTCGATGCGGTCGGCGACAGCATCGACGATCCTCGGCAACATGCTGATCGAGGAGGGGGCGCCATCGAGCTGGCGGCCACCGTGGTTGGACACGATAATGGCGTCGGCCCCAGTATCTACGGCCTGTTTTGCATCCTCGACATCGAGGATGCCCTTGATGATCAACGGGCCGCCCCACTGTTCCTTGATCCAGGCGACATCCTTCCATGACAGCTGTGGATCGAACTGTTCATGCGTGAAAGTCGAGATCGATGAGAGGTCGGTGACACCCTTGGCGTGGCCGAGAATATTGCCGAAGCTGCGTCGCTTCGTCTTCATCATGTCCATGCACCAGAAGGGGCGCGTCGCCATCTGCCAGATATGTTTCGGCGTGAATTTCGGCGGCGCTGAGAGGCCGTTGCGCAGGTCCTTGTGGCGCTGACCGAGGATCTGCAGGTCGGCGGTCAGCACCAGGGCGGAGCATTTGGCGGCCTTGGCGCGATTGATGAGATCGATCACGAAGCCCCTGTCGCGCATGACATAGAGCTGGAACCAGAAGGGTTTGGTCGTAACCGAAGCGACATCCTCGATCGAGCAGATGCTCATCGTCGAGAGCGTGAAGGGCACGCCGAATTCTTCCGCCGCACGCGCCGCCAGCATTTCACCGTCGGCATGCTGCATGCCGGTCATGCCGGTGGGCGCAAGCGCCACCGGCATCGACACCTTCTGGCCGATCATCGTCGTCTCAAGCGTGCGGTTGGTCATGTCGACCAACACCCGCTGGCGCAGCTTGATGTCCCGAAAATCGGCTTCGTTGGCGGCATAGGTCGATTCCGTCCAGGCGCCGGAATCCGCGTAGTCAAAGAACATCTTCGGGACGCGGCGCTGAGCCATTTTCTTGAGATCGGCGATGGTCAGCGGCTTGGCCATGAGCGAACTTTCACATCTGATGATGTGGTCGAATACCACGCTTTCTCAGTCTTTGGTATTTGATTTCAGAGGAGTTTTACCATCAGGCCATCGCCTTGCTAAAGCCCGCTTTTCATTGCGACGCCCGCCACATAAGTCTCCGCCACAGCGCGGTCGTCGCCCATGGTTTGCAGCAGGAACAGTTCCTCCGGAAGCGTCTTCACCACTTCCATCTTCAAAGCCATAGCAGGTGTCGCTGCGGCGTTGAGAACGACGAGGTCGGCGTCCGTGCCGGGCTCCAGTGAGCCGATTTTGTCAGCCAGCGACAGCGCCTCGGCATTGCCGAGCGTCATGTAGTAATAGCTGTCCAGCGGGTTCAGTCGTTCGCCCAGCAATTGCTGGATCTTGTAGGCCTCATCCATGGTCCGCAGCATAGAATAGCTGGAGCCGCCGCCAATATCCGTGGCAACGCCGATGCGAACGGGCTTCTCGCGGCGGGCGAATGCCTTCAGCGGGAAGAGGCCGGAGCCGAGGAAGAGGTTGGAGGTCGGGCAATGGACGGCGACCGCGCCGGTCTCGCTCATGGCATCCGCCTCACGCTCCGAAAGATGGATGGCATGGCCGAAGAGACTTTTTGGTCCGAGCAGGCCATAGCGGGCGTAGATGTCGGTGTAGTCGATCGCTTCCGGATAGAGCTCGCAGCTGAATTTGATCTCGTCGTGGTTTTCCGACAGATGCGTCTGGATGTGCAGATCGGGGAATTCGCGGGCGAGTGCTGCCGTCGCCTCCATCTGGGCGGGCGTCGAGGTGATCGCGAAGCGCGGTGTGATGGCGACGTGGTTGCGGCCCTTGCCGTGCCAG
The DNA here is from genome assembly GCF_031455475.1 of Rhizobium sp. 1399. Classification (NCBI taxonomy): domain Bacteria; kingdom Pseudomonadati; phylum Pseudomonadota; class Alphaproteobacteria; order Hyphomicrobiales; family Rhizobiaceae; genus Rhizobium; species Rhizobium sp. 1399. The sequence continues at coordinate 34,795 of NZ_JAVDSU010000010.1, forward strand.
TCGGCAATCACCTGCCGGGTCTCGTCATAACCCATCTCCGGCGTATCGAGCAGGCCTTGCGGAGCATTGCGGTCCATCATCACCTTACCGCCGACCATGCGCATGTTGCGGCGCATGGCCTCCGCGAAATAGGCATCGGCCGAGGTCTTATGAACAGAGCAATAGGCAACGGCCGTCGTCGTGCCGTGGCGGATCAGCTCGTCGTAGAAATGCGTCGCGATCCTCTGCGCATGGGCGCTTTCGACGAAGCGGCATTCCTCCGGGAATGTGTAGGTATTCAGCCATTCCAGAAGGTTTGCGGCATAGGAGGCAATGACCTGCATCTGGGGAAAGTGAAGGTGCATGTCGATGAGGCCAGGCATGATCAGATGCGGATGGTGATCGATTTCGGCGACCTCGGCAGGTGCCTTGGCCCTGACGTCAGCATAGGTGCCGACAGCGGCGATGATGCCATCCTCAATCAACAGACCGCCGTCTGTCTCGTAGAGATAGCTCTCGCTATCGGCAAGGCTGAGCGGGGCACGGCGAAAGGAGAGCAGGCGCCCGCGCAGGAGTATCGTGGTCATTCTTGTTTGCCTTCGACTGCGCTTTCGAACCAGGCGACGAGCAGCTTGCGCTCATCGGGCGTAATGTCGGTCACGTTGCCCGGCGGCATGGCATGGCTTCGACCGGCCTGTATATAGATTTCGCGCGCATGTGCGGCAATTTCCGCGTCATTTTCCAGAATCACGCCGTTTGGTGGCCGGGCGATGCCCTCATAGACCGGTTCTGCCGCATGGCACATGGAACAGCGCGTGCCGATCAGCTGCTTCACGGCGGGAAAATGCGGATCGCCGGCAAATTGCTGGAAGGCGGGAGCGACGGAGGCATTCTGATCCTCGCCAGTCAGCAATTTGGGCACGGTCGACAGCCACATGATGAGGATGAAGAGCACGACCGTGACGATCCAGGTCCAGGTCGGTCGGCCCTTGCGAGCATGGGTGGTGTTGAACCAGTGGCGGATCGTCACGCCCATCAGGAAGACGAGTGCGGCGATCACCCAGTTGAAGGCAGTGCCGAAAGCCAGCGGATAGTGGTTCGACAGCATGAAGAAGATGACGGGCAGCGTCAGGTAGTTGTTGTGGAGCGAGCGCTGCTTGGCCATGTAGCCATATTTGGCATCCGGCGTGCGACCGGCGATCAGGTCGGCAACGACGATCTTCTGGTTGGGGATGATGATCATGAAGACGTTGGCCGACATGATCGTGGCGGTGAAGGCGCCGAGATGCAGGAAGGCGGCTCGGCCGGTGAAGACCTGCGTATAGCCCCAGGCCATGAAGACCAGCACGACGTAGAGGACCGCCATCAGGCCCCAGGTGTTCTTGCCGAGCGGCGACTTGCAGAGCAGATCGTAGATGATCCAGCCGCCGGCGAGAGACGCGAGCGAGATCAGGATCGCCACCGGCTTCGAGATATCGAGCACGTGGCGATCGATGAGGAACAGGTCGGCGCCGCCATAATAGACGATGCAGAGCATCAGGAAGCCGGAGAGCCAGGTGAAATAGCTCTCATATTTGAACCAGGTCAGGTGTTCCGGCATTTCAGCCGGCGCCACCAGATATTTCTGGATATGGTAGAAACCGCCGCCATGCACCTGCCATTCCTCGCCGTGAACACCGGCGGGTAGATGCGGACGTTTCACCAGGCCGAGGTCGAGCGCGATGAAATAGAAGGACGACCCGATCCAGGCGATCGCGGTGACGACATGGAACCAGCGCGCCGCAAAGGCCAGCCACTCCCAGGCTATTGCATATTCATACATTCAGTTCCCCTGTTCTTCTTCCCGACTCGTGAGATTGCGAGAAATTCCGGCGCGAGGAAAGGGGGCACGTGGGGTTTCTTGCCGCAGTGGAGATTGCAGGAAGAGCTTGCCGGGTGCGGCATTTGTGCTAAGGCATCGGCGACGACGCTAATAAGGAGCCGCTGAAACATGCAGATCGAAGTCCCTTGCCCGAAGTGCCGCAACACGCGCATGAAGTTTCCGCGCCCGCAGCCGATCGACAGCGACATCATCACCTGTTTCAGCTGCAATTTCGAACTTGGCACCTACGGATCGATCAAGACGAAAATGGTCGCGATGCTGAACCGCGTCACGGCTGCCGAACAGCAGCAGAAGAAGCACTAGTTTACGGTTTAGGCCGGTGCAGCTGTGCCGGCCGCGGCACGGGCCAGTTCACAGAGCGTGCCGGCCAGAACATCAGTCTCTTGCGGATGAAGGCCATTAGTCCGGCGGTCTGCGAATCGGCTGCGGCTGGGACTTTGGGCTCAGCGATACAATCGGCGACGTCTTCCAGCAGGCGGGCATCGAATGGACCGACAGACCGTGGGGCAGGAGCGAGTTTGCCCTGGTCGAGCGACAGGATCATCAAGGGCGATAACATCGGGACCTCCCAGAGTGCTGCGCTGTTTGCGCAATGAGAGGAGATTGCTCCGCCTGTATGCGTCGGGTCCTTTAGCGACAGCCTAAAAGATCCAAAGAATGACGAAAGATTCCTAAGCTTCCGGCAGGCCTGCCTTGCGAAGGCCGGTCAGGACAAGGGCCAGGCGCTCCGGGACTTTGGTTACCTGCCCGGCCGCGATGCTTGCCAGCGTGCTACCGGGCGCGATGCGCAACAGATGCTGCAGGAAGCGTTTTGCTTCTTCCTGCCGCCCGAGAAACATGTTGTCGGTGATCAGAATCCAGACTGTTGGATCGAAATTCGGGTTTAGCGCCAGTGAGCGCGACGCCCAGAGAAGCGATTGCTCGTAGTTGCCGCGGATCATCTCGATGTCGGCGAGACCGCAAAAGGTGATATGGGCGTAGGGATCAAGCGGGCTCAGGCGGTGGGCACGCATGAGATATTGCTGCCCCTGATCGAGATTGCCGCAATGAACGTGGGCAATTCCGGCTCTTACGACAACGCTAAGGCTATTGGGATTGAGATCGACAGCGGCCTGCATGATCGCCAGACCCCAATCATATTCGCGTCCGACCTGAATGAGCGACATGCCGCAGGTGGCCATGATCGTAGCGTCGCCTCTCGCCAGTTCGATGCCACGGCGCGCGAGCGCGACGCATTTTTCTGCATCATCCCGCCCAAAAGGCGGCCAGCCCATCGTTCTGCGATGTTCGAGCGTATAGGACGCGAGCGCCAGGATACGCGCATTGTCCGGCTCGCGCTCGAGCGCTGCAGTCAATAGCTCGTGGGCCTCGGCATTCTGAGTGGAGGTTTCTGCAAGAATCTTCGGCAGGGTCTGCAGACAGATGTCATAGACGGAAATGCTGCCCGGCCGTTCCCGACGTGCGCGTTCCAGCTCGGCTCGCTGGAGATGGGGCTCGATCCCTATGGCGACAGATTCGGTAATGCGGTCCTGAAATTCGAAGACGTCTTCGAGATTGCCGTCAAAGCTTTGCGCCCAGAGCTGAACATTGGCCGAGGCATCCACCAGCCGGGCATAGATGCGCAGTCTGTTGCCGGATTTGCGCAGGCTGCCTTCCAGCACATATTTGACGCCGAGTTCGATTGCGATTTTTCTGATATCGCCCACGTCCCGATAAACGAAGCTGGTATTGCGGGCGATGACGGCAAAGGATTTGAAGCGGCTGAGCGCCGTAATGATGTCATCGACGACGCCATCGGCAAAATATTGCTGCTCGGGATCTCCGCTCAGGTTTTCGAATGGCAGCACCGCGAGCGATGGGACGACCTGTTCCCCGATGTTCGCGAGCGGAGCCTGGTTCCTGAAAAGGCGATAGCCGAGGCGCGGCAGTGTCACGATCCATTCCTGCCCGTCCGGCCGCGGCCCGAGCGCCTTGCGCAGATGGGCGATCTGGACGGAAAGATTGCCTTCCTCGACCATCAGTCCCGGCCAGCCCGCTTCGATCAAAGCGTCTTTTCCGACCGGGCGTCCGTCGGCGTCGAGCAGCGCCTTGAGCAATGAAATCGCGCGCTGGCCGAGCGGGACTGGCTGGCCATCCCGCCGCAGCACGCCGCTGCCGGGGTCAAGCATGAAACGGCCGAAAGCATAGCGCTGCTCTTCCATCACAATACTTATATCCGCGCAATTTGAGGTGGCAATCTGGTTGATTGCTGTGCTGTCGGGCGGATGTGGCATTCGCATGCCTTAAAAAACATCAGATTTCTGCGACATTTTATCCACCGCGGGTGTTCCGATGTGGAGCAGCCGATTCCTTGAAATGTGAAGATCGGGTTACAGTTTTGAAACACAGGCCGCCGGGAAAGGGTGGAAACCGCTAAAGACCGGCGGCGCATTCATCGACGGAGAAGATGCCCATGCGCAGCATTCTGACATGTGTGATGATTGCCTATGCGTCGTTCGCGACAGCCCACGACGCCGGTACGGGGTGGAGTTACGACCCCTATTGTTGCAATGGAAATGCCGAAAACGGCGATTGCCAAATGATCCCGTCCAAGACTGTGGCCATCACGCCGGATGGCTATCGCGTGACGCTGAGGCCCGGCGATCACCGGCTGGTGACGCGGAGCCATGTCTTCCTGCTGCCGATGACCAGGGCGATGCATTCAGGCGATAGCGATTACCATATCTGCCTATTCCCGAACGAGGACACGCCGCGATGTTTCTATGCGCCCGAAATGGGCTACTGAGAGGATTTTAAGCCCTGTCGTCTTTGCGTGACATGTTCAGTCCTGCTCCACATCGAATTTCTGCAGCAGCCATTTCCGGAAATTCCTGATTTTCGGCACGTTCCGCCTGTTTTCCGGATAGGCGAGCCAATAGTCGCGTCCGTCATTGCCGGTCAGTTCGAAGGGTTGGTAAAGCCTGCCGGCGGCGACATCGTCCTGGAAATGGCCGGGATTGAGCATGGCGACACCGCCGCCGGCAATCGCGATGCTGGCATCGAGGATCTGGGTGCCGAATTCGCTTTTCGGATAGCGGGAAAGATCGGCATCCTTGACGCCGGCCGCGGCGAACCATTCTGCCCACCAGGAATCGCCGGCGCTGATCAGGAACAGTTTCAGAAGATCGGCGGGCTCGTGGATGCCGCCGATTTCGGCCGCGAGCTTGGGGCTCAGCATGGGGGAGTAGTCAAGTTTCATCAGCCGATGACTGATCAGGCCGGGCCAATCGCCGCGTCCCCAACGGATCGCCACGTCGGCAGCCTCTTTCTGGAAGTCGACGATCGTGCCTGAGGTGACGAGCCTGACGGCAATGTCCGGAAACTGCAGTTGGAAAGCGCCGATGTAACGCGAGAGCCATTGCTGGGCGAAGGTCGCCGTCGAATGGATCGTCAGCGTTTCCCCGGTCGTCTTGCGCATCGAGGCCATGGCTTCGATCAGAATGTTGAATGCTTCGGAGACCCTGGGGGCCAGATGTTTACCTGCTTCTGTCAGCTCGATCTGGCGGGGCAAGCGCAGGAAGAGCGGCTCGCCGATATTCTCCTCCAGAAGCTTGATCTGGTAGCTGACGGCCGTCTGCGTCATGCCGAGCTCATCGCCGGCCCGGGTGAAACTGCCGAGCCGGGCCACGGCTTCGAAGACGCGCAGCGCATTCAGCGGGAACTGCTTCGACAGTTTCATGGATAAGTTCTCTTTATGGATGCAGACGGTTGTTCGATTGGAATTGCAGCATTTTTCCCGGCAAACTGCAATCATCTCATCAAACCATCAAGGTGATGTCATGGATTGCCAAGCTATCGAAGAGAGCCGTTCTCCTGCAAGAGAGGCATTGTTCACTGTCATCATTCGCCGGCTCGCCCGGGGGATTGGCAGCCGGAGGCCGCGGCTGGATATCGACGTCACACCCGATCGCATCAAGCGCGATCTCGGTTTCCTGGATGGACGCGACCCGCGTTACGAGGATGACCGGTCGCGGTAGGCGACAAGTGCGGTCAGGATTTCGGCCGCTGTCATGGCGGCGATCACTTCGGGGCGTTTGTCCTTCACGAAGGAACCGCCAATCGGCAAGGTAAGGCGCTCCAGCCAGGAGCGTTCGCCGCCTGCCTCGCGGGAAAGCCAGCTCGCAAAGGTCGCTCGTTTGGTCGCCGAACCGATCATGCCGGTATAGGCAAGGTCGGTGCGGGCAAGTGCTTCACGGGCTATCAGGAAATCAAGGGCATGATCGTGGGTCAGGATGACGAGTGCTGCGCCGGCGGGCATGTCCTTCACCAATGCCTCGGGCATCGGCACCAATAGGCTCTTCGTCGAGACCGGAAGATTGGCGAGTTCATCCCGCCGGGTCTCGACGACGGTGATGGAAAGCGGTAGTGGCGCGAGCGCCGCTGCAAGGGCGCGGCCGACATGGCCTGCGCCGAAGACATAGACTTCCGGCAGGTGTTCGGCTTCACTTTCCTGCTTTTTCTCCAGGTCATCCCTGACGGCATCGGTCACACGGCGGAAACGCAGTTGGGTGCGGCCGCCGCAGCATTGGCCGATTTCCGGCCCGAGCGGAATATCCATGAGGTCATTGCCGCCGGTGCCGGCGAGCAATTCGCGGGCATTGCCGATGGCGATGAATTCGAATTGGCCGCCGCCGATGGTGCCCCAGAGGCTGCTTGCCGAAACCAGCATGAAGGTGCCGGTCTCGCGCGGTGTCGAGCCCTGCGTGCCTGATATCTCGATCAGGACCGCTTCCGGCTGGAGGGCCAGAAAGGCACCGAAGTCGCTGCCGGGCACAAAACCGGAAAGGATTTCGCGCCGCGTCATAGCTATACCCTCTTCATCCTCTCGACCGCCATCAGCACGCGTTCAGGCGTTGCGGGCGCATCGAGGTGGGGGCAGACGCGATAGTTGGCGACACTGGCGATGGCCATGGAGAGCGCTTCCAGCACTGAAATCGCCAGCATGAAGGGCGGTTCGCCGACGGCCTTGGAGCGGCCGATGGTGGCTTCCGCATTCTCGGACCATTCGGCGAGCCGCACATTGAAGATCTTCGGCCGGTCGGAAGCGAGCGGGATCTTGTAGGTGGAAGGCGCATGCGTGCGCAGGCGGCCCTTGTCATCCCACCAGAGCTCCTCGGTCGTCAGCCAGCCCATGCCCTGGACGAAGGCGCCTTCGACCTGGCCGATATCGATTGCCGGGTTCAACGAGCGGCCGACATCGTGGAGAATGTCGGTGCGGTCGATCAGATATTCGCCGGTCAGCGTATCGATCGTGACCTCGGTGCAGGCGGCGCCATAGGCGAAATAGTAAAAGGGCGTGCCGCGGCCGGCCTGGCGATCCCAGTGGATCTTCGGCGTCTTGTAGAAGCCGGCGGCGGACAGCTGAACGCGAGCGAAGTAAGCCTGCTTTATGAAATCGGGGAAGGGGATTTCAATCTCGCCGACCCGCACCCGGTTCGGCAGGAAGATGACTTCAGAGGCCGGAATGTTCCATTTCTCTGCCGCAAAGGCGACCAGCCGTTCCTTCAACTGGCGCGCCGCATCGTAGGCGGCCATGCCGTTCAGGTCCGAGCCGGAGGAGGCGGCGGTCGCCGAAGTGTTCGGCACCTTGCCCGTCGTTGTCGCTGTGATCTTCACGCGGTCGATATCGACCTGGAAGCTGTCTGCCAGCACCTGCGCCACCTTGGTATAGAGGCCCTGGCCCATTTCAGTCCCGCCATGGTTCAGGTGGATCGAGCCATCCTGATAGATATGGACGAGGGCGCCGGCCTGGTTGAAGGCGGTCATGGTGAAGGAGATGCCGAATTTCACCGGCGTCAGGGCGATGCCCTTGCGGATATAGCGGCTGTCGCGGTTGAATGAGACGATGGTGTTGCGTCGGGCGCGGTAGTCGGCGCTGTCCTCCAGCTCCTCGACCACGCGGGCGATGATATTGTCCTCGACTTCCTGATGATAGGGCGTGGTCGTGCGCCCCGAGCCTGGCTGGCCGTAGAAATTCAGCTTGCGGATATCGAGCGGATCCTTGCCGACGGCATAGGCGATCTCTTCGATGAAGCGCTCGGCGCCGAGCATGCCCTGCGGGCCGCCGAAACCGCGGAAGGCGGTGTTGGAGACGGTATGCGTCTTCAGCGGCTGCGAGGTCAGATGCACATGCGGATAGAAATAGCTGGAATCGGCGTGGAAGAGCGCACGGTCGGTCACCGGGCCCGACAGGTCCGACGAGAAGCCGCAGCGCGCCGAATAGGTGGCGTCGACAGCGTGGATGCGGCCTTCGTCATCGAAGCCGAGTTCATAATCGACGCGGAAATCATGGCGTTTGCCGGTGGCGCTCATGTCCTCGTCGCGATCGGGACGGAACTTGATGGCGCGCTTAAGCTTCTTGGCCGCGACCGCGGCGAGGGCTGCGAACTGGTTGCCCTGCGTTTCCTTGCCGCCAAAGCCGCCGCCCATGCGGCGCACATTCACGGTGACGGCATTCGAGGGAATATGCAGCACATGGCCGACGATATGCTGGATTTCGCTCGGATGCTGGGTCGAAGACCAGACGGTGACCTCGTCGTCCTCGCCTGGGATCGCCATGGCGATATGGCTTTCGAGGTAGAAATGCTCCTGACCGCCGATGCGCATACGGCCTGTCAGCCGGCGAGGGGCGTTTTCCATTTCGGTTTTCGCCTCACCGCGTTTCAGCGTCATCGGGGTGATCACAAGCGGGCTGCCGTTTTCGACGGCGCCGTCGATGTCGCTCCAGTGCGGCAAGTCGCGATATTCGATTTTTGCCATGCGGGCCGCACGACGAGCAGCCTCGCGGGTTTCGGCTATGACGGCGAAGATCGGCTGGCCGTGGAATTGAACCAGGGTTTCGGCAAGCAGCGGCTCGTCATGGCTGCCATTCGAGCTGACGTCGTTGATGCCGGGGATGTCCTTGCCGGTGAAGACCCAGACCACGCCGGGATGGGCCGCGACCTCCGACAGGTCCATCGAGATGATCTCGGCATGGGCGCGATCGGACATGCCGATAGCGCCGTGCAGGAGATCGGCGGGTTCGGGAATATCGTCGATATAGTCGGCACTTCCGGTGACATGCTTATGCGCTGAATCATGGCGCAAGGACACATGCATCTGGCCGTTGATGAGCTTGCGGTCTTCGAAGGTGGATTTGTCCATCAGGCAACCTCCTCGAACCGCTTCAGTTCGGCAGGTGCGCCGACGGTTTCGAGATAGAAGCGCGTCAGCAGGTTCTTGGCCGTCAACTGGCGGTATTCCGCCGTAGCGCGCCAGTCCGTCAGCGGCTGGAAATCGGCATCAAAGGCAGGGCGTGCGGCCTCTATGGTCGCTTCCGTCCAGGGTTTGCCGATCAACTCGGCTTCGACGCTGCGGGCGCGCTTCGGCGTTGCCGCCATGCCGCCGAAGGCGATGTGGATCTCGGTCACGCGCTCGTCCTCACCAAGCACCAGATAGAAGGCGCCGAGCACGGCGGTGATATCCTCGTCGCGGCGCTTGCTGATCTTGTAGACGGCGAATTTGGCGTCCGCGACCGGGTGGGGCACGAAGACGCTTTCGACGAATTCGCCCGGCCGGCGATCCTGCTTGCCATAGGCGATGAAGTAATCTTCCAGCGGCAGAGTACGGGCGCCTCCGGCCGAGCGCAGCGTCAGCTGCGCGCCAAGCGCAATCAGCGGCGGTGGGCTGTCGCCGATCGGCGAGCCATTGGCGATATTACCGCCGATCGTGCCCATGTTGCGCACCTGATCGCCACCGATGCGGGTGATGAGGCGGGCAAAGGCGGGGATCTTCCGGGCGATGGTGTCGAGCGCGCGGGTGTAGGTGACGCCGGCGCCGATCGCGATGCCATATTCACCTGCAGTGATCGTCTGAAGCTCCGCCAGATGATTGATGAAGACCACGGGGTTCAGGTGCTGCATCTGCTTGGTGACCCAGAGGCCGACATCGGTGGAGCCGGCAATGACGGTTGCGGTCGGCTCGGCCGCCAGCACCCGCGCAAGCGCATCGACGGAGCGCGGCACGATGAGGCGGCCTTCTTCTGACACAATCGAAATCGTATCGGATGCTTGCATGGCCCAGAGGCGAGAGATGATTTCGGCACGGGTCTTCTCGAGCGGATCGAAGAGGGTGCTCGGCCGCTGCAGGCTCACCTGTTCGGCGGCCTTGACGATCGGCTCATAGCCGGTGCAGCGACAGAGATTGCCTTGCAGCGCCTTTTCGATCTCGGCACGGTCCGGCTTCTCGTTGGAGAGCCAGAGGCCATAAAGGGACATGATGAAGCCCGGTGTGCAGAAGCCGCATTGCGAACTATGGCAATCGACCATGGCCTGTTGCACCGGATGCAACGTGCCGTCCTTGGCTGCCAGGTGCTCGATCGTCACCACATGGGTCGCGTGCAGCGAGCCGATGAAGCGGATGCAGGCATTGACGGATTCGTAGAAAAGCTTGCCGTCGATGAGCCGGCCGACCAGCACGGTGCAGGCACCGCAATCGCCTTCGGCGCAGCCTTCCTTGGTGCCCGTCAGCCGCCGCTTCAGCCGGAGAAAATCGAGAAGAGTCTCCGTCGGCCGGACCTTACTCAAGGAAACGTCCTCGCCATTGAGGATGAAGCGGATGCTGTCGTTCATGATATTCCCGGTTGTTTTTCTTAAAATGGTTATGCCGCCGTCCAGCCCCCGTCAATCGAGATATGCGTACCGGTTACCTGCCGGGCTTCCTCGCTTGCGAGGTAAAGCGCCAGCGCGCCGATCTCCTCGGCCTTGACGAATTCATGCGTCGGCTGCGCCTTGAGGATGACCTCGGTCTTGACCTGCTCCTCGGTCATGCCGCGCGCCTTGGCGGTATCGGGGATCTGCTTTTCGACCAGCGGGGTCAATACATAGCCCGGGCAGATGGCGTTTACCGTCACGCCGAATTCGGCAAGCTCCAGGGCAGCCGTCTTCGTCAGGCCTAATATACCATGCTTTGCCGCTACATAGGCAGATTTGAAGGGCGAGGCGACCAGGCCATGGGCCGAGGCGATATTGATGATGCGGCCATATTTCCTCGCCTTCATCAGCGGGATCGCAGCCCGCATCGTATGGAAGGAGCTGGAGAGATTGATGGCGATGATCTGGTCCCACTTCTCGATCGGGAAATCCTCGATCTTTTCGACATGCTGGATGCCGGCATTGTTGACGAGTACATCGACCGTTCCGAAGGTCTTGCCGGCAGTCTCGATCAGATCGGCAATCTCTGAGGGTTTCGTCATGTCGGCCGGATGATAGAGGGCCTTCGCTTTCGACGATGATTCAAGGCGTTCGATTATCGCCTTGATTTCGTCGTCCTTTCCGAAGCCGTTGATGACGACGTTGTCGCCGCTGGCAGCAAAGGCAGTGGCGATCGCAAGCCCGATGCCGCTGGTGGAGCCGGTGACGACGACTGATCTGCTCATGCTTCTTCCTCCCTGACTATGAGATGCTGCATTGCAGCGTCAAGGCGAGGTTATGCCCAAAGGCGGCGAGCTGGCAATCGGGAAGTGACTGAGGGGCCTGGCTGCCACTTACGCCCTTCCAAGCCAGGCGGACCTGCCCTATTGATTGCCACGACAACAGCATGCAGCGGGAGGAATCGCATGGGTGGATATGTTCTGGCGGTCGATCAGGGAACGACCTCGACGCGGGCGATCGTCTTCGACGGCGACATGAAGATCGCCGGCATGGGCCAGAAGGAATTCACACAGATCTATCCGCGCTCCGGCTGGGTGGAGCACGATCCCGAGGAGATCTGGGACTCGGTCGTTTCCACGATCCACATGGCGCTGCGCGAAGCCAAGGTGACGGCCAAGGATATTGCCGCACTCGGCATCACCAACCAGCGTGAGACCGTCGTCGTCTGGGAGCGCGAAACCGGCAAGCCGATCCAGAACGCCATCGTCTGGCAGGACCGGCGCACGGCAAGCTATTGTGACAATCTCAAGCGGCAGGATCTCGAGCGCACCTTCACGAAGAAGACCGGCCTTATCCTCGATCCCTATTTCTCGGGAACGAAGCTCTCCTGGATGCTCGCCAATGTGAAGGGCGCAAGGGCGAGGGCAGCGCGGGGCGATCTCTGCTTCGGCACGATCGACACGTTCCTCATCTGGCGGCTGACTGGCGGCAAAAGCTTCGTGACCGACGCGACCAATGCATCGCGCACGCTGATGTTCAATATCGCGACCAATGAGTGGGACGAGGATCTGCTCGATATCCTGCGCGTGCCGGCCGCCATGCTGCCAGAGGTGAAGGATTGCGCCGATGATTTCGGCACCGTCGATCCCGAACTCTTTGGTGCGGCCATCCCGATCCTCGGTGTTGCCGGCGACCAGCAGGCGGCGACGATCGGCCAGGCCTGCTTCGAGCCGGGCATGCTGAAATCGACCTATGGCACCGGCTGCTTCGCGCTGCTCAATACCGGCAGCGATATGGTGCGGTCGAAGAACCGGCTGCTGACGACCATCGCCTATCGCCTTGATGGTGAGACGACCTATGCGCTGGAGGGTTCGATCTTCATTGCCGGGGCAGCCGTGCAGTGGCTGCGCGACGGCCTCGGCATCATCGACAGGGCGTCCGATACGAACGACCTAGCGGAGAAGGCTGATCCGACACAGGACGTCTATCTCGTGCCGGCCTTTACCGGCCTCGGCGCCCCGCATTGGGATGCCAAGGCACGCGGTGCGATTTACGGCCTGACTCGCAACAGCGGCCCGGCGGAGCTTTCCCGCGCGGCACTGGAGGCCGTCTGCTACCAGACGCGCGACCTCTTGGAAGCGATGCAGAAGGACTGGAAGAACGGAACCGACGATACGGTGCTGCGCGTCGATGGCGGCATGGTGGCCTCGGACTGGACGATGCAGCGGCTTGCCGATCTGCTTGAGGCGCCGGTCGATCGTCCTGTCATTCTCGAGACGACGGCGCTCGGTGCGGCCTGGCTGGCCGGCAGCAGGGCTGGGGTGTGGCCGGACAGGGAGAAGTTTTCGGCGACCTGGAAGCGTGACCGGCGCTTCGAGCCCTCGATGGACGAGAAGACCCGTGCCGCTAAGCTCAAGGGTTGGAAGAATGCGGTGAAGCGGACGCTGAACGAGCTTTGATTGCTCAGTTTGGCGAGCTCATATGAGCATACTGCTTGCGGTATTCCGCCGGCGTCACGCCAAGATGGCGCGTGAAGGCGCGGCGTAGCGTATCGTCATCGGCAAAGCCGCATTCGCTTGCCACCTGTTTCGGCGCGTGGCCGCTTTCGAGCAGGCGACGGGCAGCCGTGATACGAGTGGATTCGACCCAGCTTGCGGGTGTCATCCCGACCTCTTCGCGAAAAAGGCGGGCGAAATGGCGGGGGCTCAGCTCCATCCGGCGGGCCAGTTCCGCCACACTGTGATCGGCAGCCGGATTGGCGGCGATCCAGCGCTGCACCTCCTGCAATGCCGAGCGTCCGGCGGGGGCGGCTTCACCCTTACGGCTGAATTGCATCTGGCCGCCGGGGCGCTTGAAGAACATGACGAGCTGGGCTGCGGTGCGCATCGCCACATCGCGACCGAGATCCTCTTCGACGAGGGAGAGGGCAAGATCCAGTCCTGCAGTGACGCCAGCCGCTGTCCTCAATTCTCCATCGGCTACATGGATGGCATCTTCCTCGACAGTCACCGAAGGGTAGGCCTCCCTCAGCCTCTCGGTGACGGCCCAATGGGTCGTTACTCGCCGGTCGTCGAGCAATCCTGCAGCGGCGAGCAGAAATGCGCCGCTGCAGACTGAACCGTAGCGCCGGGCGCGAGGTGCGGTCTCGCGGAGCCAATCCAGCAACCTTGCATCGGGTCTGATCTCAGCCGCATTCGGGCAGCCGGCGACGAGAAGCGTATCCAGCGGACCGATCTCATCTTCGATCGTGTAATCGGCAACCAGCCGCACGCCGGAGGAACTGCGGATATGGCCGTGGCTGCTGGCGATGACGACGGGGCGATAGGCTTCCATGCCGCTTTGCAGATTAGCTTCGGCAAAGACGTCGAGCGGGCCGGAGACATCCAGAAGCTGGACGCCGGGAATGGCGAGGATGGCGATGTTTCTGAGTTTCATCTGATGGCCTCATGTCCGCAGTAGAATGGTTTTGGCAGAAAATGACGGATATCGTTCATTCCAGCCATCGTTGGCAGCTTTTACTCTCCCTGACATCCACCAGCAAGGAGAAAGACGATGACATTGACGATTGGCGATATCAGTATTCCCGACAGCAAGCTGGCACGCGACATTACCGAACTGGTTCGGGACACCGAGTCGCCGCTGCTCTTCCACCACTCCAGCCGTGTCTTCTATTTTGGTGCGCTTGCGGGCAAGCGCCGCGGACTGCGCTTCGATCCCGAACTGCTTTATGCCGGCGCCATGTTCCACGATATGGGGCTGACGCATCAGCACAGTTCGGAGCGTGAGCGTTTCGAGGTCGATGGCGCCAATGCCGCTCGTGATTTCTTGAAGAGTTACGGTATCGCGCATGCCGATATCGATACGGTCTGGACGGCGATTGCGCTGCATACGACGCCCGGCATTCCGCAGCACATGCATCCGGTCGTAGCGCTCGTGACGGCGGGCGTGGAGATGGATGTGCTCGGCATCGATTATCATGGGTTCGGTGATGCCGATCGAGACGCAGTCGTCCATGCCCATCCGCGCACGCTGCATTTCAAGGAAGATATCCTCCAGACCTTCTATGACGGCATCAAGCACAAGCCGGAAACGACTTTTGGCAATGTGAAGGCGGATGTACTGGCTGATAAGGATCCGCATTTCCACAGAGGCAATTTCTGCAGCGTGATCCGCAATTCAGCCTGGATCGGCTAGAGTATTCGAAAAGTCCAGGCAGGCGGCTTCGGCGCCGCCTGCCTGCTCTCGTTACTTTTTCAGCCAGGGTGTCGCCGTGCTCCAGAAGATCACGTTGGCGCCGAGATAGTCCTGGGCGAAGGCGGTGAACTCTTCCTTGGTGAAGGGCTTCTTGGTGGCCGGGTTCTTGTAGGTCAGCGTCGGCTCCTGCACGGCGAAGCCGACATAGGAGAGCTTGCCCTTGTACTTGTTGAAGAAGGGATAAGAGTTCTTCATCTGCGCCTTGCGGTTCGGCACGATATCGGGGCCGCCGAGGCCGACATTGTTCTTGGCGGCGTAATCGAAGAGACGGCCGATGTAATTATGGTCGTTCTCCCATTCGCAGGGCCAGAAGTTCACGTACTGGACAACCAGCGACTTCTCGAAGGCCTTGCGGGCAAAGGCGAGGTTTTCCATCTCGGCGGAGAAATAGGCGTCGCACGAGAAACCCTTCGGCTCATGCTTCGGATCGAGGTCGATGGAGGTTTCCGGCAGGTTGATGCCGTAGACCTGGCCGTCGAACTTTTCAGCAAGCGCCTTCAGCAGCGCCTGGTAACGTTCGCGAACGGCCGGGTTCCACTGCTGGGCGACCCAGCCGGAACCGACCGGCTTGTTCTCGCCGGGATTGTCGAATTGTGGGGTCAGGCCGCCGTCATATTCCGGCTCGGTCAGCATGTAGTCTGGAATGTTGCGCGCCTTCGGATTGAAAAAGCGGTCCTGCACCTGGATAAACATCTTCTTGTTGAGGCTTTTGGCAATGGCCAGGTCCTGCTCGATTGCCGAAAAATCATACTGGCCCTTCGCCGTTTCCAGGCTCCTCCAGTTATAGACGACCTGTACGCCACTGATATCGGGCCGGGCGAGCCTCGCCTTTGCGGCCGCGAGGTCGCCGGAGCCCATATAGAGGAAGTTTTCCGGGGCGGAGGCGGCATGGGCAGCCCGCGTCGACAAGACGAGGGTGGCAAGCGCAACGAGAAGTCTCTGAGATTTGTTCATGGGTTCTCGAATGGAAAGGTGATGGAAAGCGCGCAGAGCTCTCTGGACCAAATTGGGCAACTCAATGGCGGCGATTGCAGAGCCCTTGTGGATAGTTAACCGCGCTGCATTCATCAGATTTACCAATTTTCCCATTCGTAATTTTTTGATGCGGCCTGTCGGCCAAACGGTTACTCATTCGTCATTCGGAAAGAGGAGCTACCGATGCTTTACGCAATCCTTTGCTACGCCAATGAGGAAACCGTTTTCGCCTGGACCGAGGAGGAAGAGGCTGCCGTCATGGGAAATCTCCATGCCGTGATCGAGCCGCTCGCCGCTGCCGGCAAGCTCGGCCCGACCGGCCGGCTGATGCCGACGACGACTGCAACGACTGTGCGCAAGGGCAGGGACGAGGCCTTCGTTGTCGATGGTCCGTTTGCGGAAACGAAGGAGGCGCTTCTCGGCTTCTATACGGTTGATTTCGAAACGCTGGATGAGGCGATCGGCTTCACGAAACAGCTTTCGGCGGTCAATCCTGGTTCCACCTCTTACGAAATACGGCCGTTCTACACCTTCAGGCCGGGAGAGACCGCATCATGACAGACATTGCCTGGATCGACCTCGCGCTTGCCTCGGCCCGGCCGAAGGCGCTCGGCGCGCTGCTGCGCTACTTTCGTAATCTCGATACGGCGGAAGAAGCGTTTCAGGAGGCGTGCCTGAGGGCGATCCGGACCTGGCCGGAAAAGGGGCCGCCGCGCGATCCGACCGCGTGGCTGATCTTCGTCGGCCGCAACAGCGGCATCGATGCGGTGCGCAAGCGGGCGAAGATCCAGGCGCTGCCGGACGAGGACCAGATTTCAGATAAAGAGGACGCTGAAAGCGACATCGCCGACCGGCTGGACGATTCCCATTATCGCGACGATATCCTGCGATTGCTTTTCATCTGCTGCCATCCGGACCTGCCGGCCACCCAGCAGATCGCGCTGGCCCTGCGCATCGTCTCCGGCCTGTCGGTGACGCAGATTGCCCGTGCCTTCCTCGTCTCCGAAAGCGCCATGGAGCAGCGCATCACTCGCGCCAAGGCGCGGGTGGCAAAGGCTGGCGTGCCGTTCGAGACGCCGAGCCCGCAGGAGAGGGCCGAGCGACTGATAATCGTCAGCACGATGATCTATCTGATCTTCAATGAGGGCTACAGCCAGGCTGATCCGGAGCAGGAGGCGGCAGCCTTCAGCGATGAGGCGATCCGGCTGGCGCGGCTGATACTGCATATCTTCCCCGCCGAACCGGAACTGATGGGGCTGCTTTCCCTGATGCTGCTGCAGATTTCCCGCCGGCAGGCGCGCTTCAGTGCCGAAGACGAGATCGTGCTGCTCGAGGATCAGGACCGCTCCCTCTGGAACCAGCCGTTCATCAACGAGGCGTTGGCGCTGCTCGACAAGGCGTTACGTCACCGAAAGCCCGGTCCCTACCAGCTGCAGGCGGCGATTGCCGTCGTCCATTCCCGCGCAAAACGCGCCGAAGATACCGACTGGGTGGAAATCGATCTGCTTTATCGCGCGCTCGAACGTGTCCAGCCTTCACCTGTCGTGACGCTGAACCGCGCTGTCGTCATTTCCAAACTTCATGGCCCGCAGGCGGCGCTCGACCTCATGGAGCCGCTCGGCGAAAAGCTCGACGGTTACTTCTATTATCACGGCCTGCACGGCAATCTCTTGAAGCAGCTCGGCCGAATCGCCCAGGCACGGATCGCCTTCGACCGCGCGATTGCACTTGCCCATTCGGCTGCGGAAGCGGCCCATATCCGCCGGCAGATCGACAAGATGCAGGAAGACGCGGGGCGGTCGGTGGTAAAGTAAGCCGTGTGTCCATGGGATACCGCGTCTTGCGACTCTCAGTGAATGGGCATCGAAATCATCGATACCCGGGTGTCGTCCGCCTGACGCGGCTATCAACTTTATCGAACGATCCGTTCCAGAATTTCCGTTTGCTCCAAGCCCTGCCGGACCTTATCTCAGGGGCAAGTCAAACAGGATGCCGACCATGGAATTGGGCCTTTATACATTCGCAGACGTCAATCCCAACCCGTCCCGCAGCAAGGGAGTGGAGGGGGCCGAGCGGATCAAGCATCTGATCGAAGAGATCGAGCTTGCCGATCAGGTCGGCCTCGATGTCTTCGGGCTCGGCGAACATCATCGGCCTGATTATGTGGCCTCGGCTCCGGTGGTTGTGCTTGCTGCTGCGGCGGCGAAGACGAAGAATATTCGTCTCAGCAGCGCCGTCACGGTTCTTTCCTCCGACGATCCGGTGCGGGTGTTCCAGCAATTTGCAACACTCGACCTGATCTCAAACGGCCGTGCTGAAATCATGGCGGGGCGCGGCTCCTTCATCGAATCCTTCCCGCTCTTCGGCTACAATCTCGAAGATTACGACCAGCTCTTTGAGGAGAAGCTCGATCTTCTTCTGGCGCTGCGCGATAACGAGGTCGTCACCTGGAAAGGCGAGCTTCGTGCGCCGATCCAGGGACGCGGCGTCTATCCGCGGCCGCTGCAGGATCCGTTGCCGCTGTGGATCGCGGTGGGCGGTACGCCGCAATCCGTTGCTCGCGCCGGTGCGCTCGGCTTGCCGGTGGCACTTGCCATTATCGGCGGTGAATATCCGCGCTTTGCGCCATTGTTGGATCTCTATCGGGAAGCTGCCCGCCGGGCAGGGCAGGATGCCGCGAAGCTGAAGACCAGCATCAACGTGCATGGCTTCATTGCCGATACGACTGAGGCTGCAGCAGACCAGTTTTACGGTCCGCAGGCCGAAGTGATGAACCGCATCGGCCGCGAGCGCGGATGGGGTCCGACGAGCCGGGCGCAGTTCGACATGTCACGCGGCCCGACCGGCAATCTCTTCCTCGGCGATCCCGAACTCGTGGCCGGGAAGATCATTGCCGCGCACAAGGTTTTCCGCAACGACCGCTTCCTGCTGCAGATGGCGATCGGCCTGATGCCGCATGACCAGATCATGCGCGGCATCGAACTCTACGGTACAAAAGTGGCGCCGATCGTCAGAAAGGCATTGACTGGGGCTCCCGAAGGCGCGAAAGCCACCGCTTGACGCAGAGCCTGTCGCTCTCGGGTAAAATCCGGAACGGTCTATGGTTATCGAGAACGACGAAGAACTTACTAAGCTCAAGGATATCGGCCGCATCTGTGCCAATGCCATACAGGTGATGGCGGCGGCCATGGAGCCGGGCATGACGACGCTGGAACTCGACCAGATCGGCCGCAAGGTGCTGGAAGATGCCGGCGCGCGTTCCGCTCCGGAATTCTGCTACCAGTTTCCGGGCGCGACCTGTATCAGCGTCAACGAGGAAATCGCCCACGGCATTCCCGGGCCGCGGGTCATTCGCCCTGGCGATCTCGTCAATATCGATGTCTCGGCGGAAAAGGACGGCTTCTTTGCCGATACCGGCGCTTCCTTCGCCGTGCCGCCGGTCAAATCGAGGATCGAGAGGCTCTGCCGGGACGGCAAGCGGGCGCTCTGGGTCGGTCTCAACCAGATCAAGGCTGGCGAGCCGCTAGCGAAGATCGGCAATGCCGTCGGTGCCTTCGCGCAGAAGAACCGCTATACGCTCGTCGCCAATCTTGCGAGCCACGGCGTCGGCCGCTCGCTGCATGAAGAGCCGGCCGAGCTTTCCACCTGGCCGGATCCCTCCGAACGGCGCATGATGACGGAAGGCCTCGTCTTTACCGTCGAACCCTTCCTGTCGCTCGGTGCCACCTGGGCGGAAGGCGGCGACGATGCCTGGACGCTTTATGCCGATCCCAAGGCCCCAACGGTGCAGTACGAACATACTGTCGTTGCAACCCGCAACGGGCCGATTATTCTGACATTGGCGGCTTGAGGGTTTTCCCCTCGCTGCCGGAGGCCGAGATGGCTGTTGCTTTTACCAAGGAAGAAAGTGCCGAAACCGCAGCGGAAACGCTGCTGCCCGATCGGCCAATCTCGTCTCATCCCAACCTCGTGACGGAGGTCGGGCTGAAGGCGCTTGAACTGCAGGTGCAGGAAGCGCGGCAGGCCTACGAGGCAGCAGGCGTGTTCGAAGATGTGAATGAGCGTCGGCGGCAGCAGGCAAATCCATTGCGCGACCTGCGCTATTTCGTCGAACGTGTCCGCACGGCGCAACTGGTTGCGGACCCGGCTTCGACCGAGGTCGTGGCCTTCGGAAGCACCGTTACCTTCAGCCGCGACGACGGACGGGTGCAGACATATCGCATCGTTGGAGAGGATGAGGCCGATCCGAAAGCCGGGTCGATTTCCTATGTCTCGCCTGTTGCCCGGATTCTCATGGGCAAGGGTGTCGGCGATGTCGTGACTGTCGGTCAGCAGGAACTCGAAATCGTCGAGATCGCGTAGAGCGCCGCGCGCTTTCGAGACGCGGCGCTCATCTCTGCGTCAGGCGGCCTGCGGCAGGCGGGCGATGACCTTGATCTCGAAATCGAACCCGGCAAGCCAGTTCACGCCGACTGCCGTCCAGTTCGGGTAGGGCGCTTCGCCGATTTCCTTCATTCTGATACCCGAAATTGCCGGCCACTGCGCCTCGGGATCGGTGTGGAAGGTCGTGACATCGATGACATCGTCGAAGGTGGCGCCGGCAGCGGCCAGCACGGCTTTCAGATTGTCGAAGGCAAGCTGGACCTGCTTCGCGAAATCGGGCTCCGGCGAGCCATCTTCACGGCTGCCGACCTGGCCGGAGACGAAGAGAAGGTCGCCGGAGCGGATCGCTGCCGAATAGCGGTTGATTTCATACAGTGCCTGCCTGCCGGCGGGGAAGATCGCGTCACGCTTGGTCATTGTTTTTCTCCTGTAGACAAAAGAGTACCTATCGCCGGACTCGCGTCCGTCGTGGGAGGTGAAGCATTCGTGGGTACGGGTCTCGTCCGTTATGCGGAACCGTAATTGATATACGCTCCGTATGTGGATATATTGGGGGATACGCCGCGTATGTCAATACGCATACGGTGCGTATGTTAACTTGGAGATGACGATGGCCGCAAAAAACCGGGCGCAGATGATGGAGGAGACGAGGGCGAAGCTCATTCAGGCCGCCCGGAAAGCCTTCGCGGTCAAAGGTTATGCGGCGGCGTCCATGGACGATCTGACTGCCGATGTCGGCCTGACACGGGGCGCTCTCTATCATAATTTCGGGGACAAGAAGGGGCTGTTGCAGGCCGTCATCGACCAGATCGACGGCGAGATGGTGGAGCGGCTGCGCATGGAGCGCGATCGTGCGGAGACGAGCTGGCTCGGGCTATTGGCGGAATATACAGCCTATATCGAGATGTCGCTGGAGCCGGAGATCCAGCGCATTATGATGCTCGACGGGCCGGCGGTGCTGGGCGATCCCTCGCAATGGCCAAGCCAGAATGCTTGCCTTCGTACGACGACCCAGACCATCCAGGCGCTGATCGATGAAGGTACTGTCAGATCCGTCGATGCGGAAGCCGCCGCCCGGCTGCTCAATGGAGCGTCGCTCAGCGCGGCGCTCTGGGTTGCCGCGGAGGATGATCCTCATGCTGTTCTGGCAAAGGTCGTCGATGCGTTCCGACGTCTGGCAAGCGGTCTTTTGAAAACTGACAACTGACGAGGGCGGCCACTTGAGCCGCCACTCGTTCAAGCGGAATTAGTCCTGCTGCGGGTCGGTCTTGCCGCCCTGCAGGATTTCCATGGCCGCTCGTTCCAATATCCCGGAAATCCTGGCAGCTTCGCTTGCCGACCAGGGATGGCGCATGCGTAGCGCCGAGCGCAGCAACTGGCGTGCGGCATGGACATTGCTGTGGTCGCGGCCGAAATCGTCGTCCTCTTGATCACGACGGCGGTGGCCGCGGCCACCACCACCATTTCCGCCGTGGGGCTGGTCAGGGTCGAACATACGATTGACGAAGGCCATGCCTTCGGCAATGCGCTCCAGCTTGGCAAGCGTCTCGTCGATCGCGGCGCGGTTATCTTCCACCTTCTGGCGGCCGGCCTCGGTGATCTTGTAGAGCTTTTTTGCGCCGTCGTTTTCGACTTCCGCCAGGCCGGTTTCTTCCAGATAGGTCAGCGCCGGATAGATGACGCCCGGGCTCGGCACGTAGAAGCCGCCGGAGCGCTCTTCCAGCGTCTTAATCAGTTCATAGCCGTGGCTGGGACGTTCTTCCAGAAGCGCCAGCAGGATCGTCTGCAATTCGCCTGCGGAAAACCTGCGGCCCATTCCCATGCGCATCGCCTCACCGACGAAACCACCTCGAAAACCTCTCATGACATGCTCCTTTATATCTGATGTATCGCTCACTATGTCGTAAAACATATATCGTAAGATATGTCGTTCAAGAGGTGAGCGCGAAAAATCTATTCGCGAAATTGAAGCACCCATCAGAATTACTCACTTGTGACACCTATGTTGCAGCGCGATAAACGGGCCATGTTGGCTCCAAATAACGACCGGCCGGTCAATCTCCTCACCACAGCGCTTGCAGGCGCCGTCGCCATGGCGGCGGCCATGGGCTTCGGGCGCTTTTCCTTCACGCCGATCCTGCCCGGCATGATGGTCGGGGTGCCGCTTTCGGCCGCCGATGCGGGCTTCATCGCTTCCGCCAATTTCGTCGGTTATCTCGTCGGCGCCGTTCTTGCCGCCTATGGCTGGGCGGCGGGGCGCGAGCGGCTGGTGGCGCTTCTTTCCTTGCTTGCGACTGCAATCCTGCTGGCCGCCATGGCGGCGACGGATTCAGTCTTGCTCTTTGCCATCATCCGCTTCCTGGCGGGCGTGGCGAGCGCCTTCACGCTGGTCTTCAGTTCGGCAATCGTGCTGAGTCACGGCGCTGCTGCAGGCAATGATCACGTTCAGGCGACGCATTTTGGCGGGCCGGGGGCGGGGATTGCGATTTCATCCGTCATGGTGCTTGCGCTCGGCTACGTTTTTGACGATGCGGCCGGCGGCTGGCGCGCAGACTGGATCGGTGGAGCGCTTTTCTGCCTGGTCAGCCTCGGCATCGTCTGGGCGTTGCTGCCGAAGGCGCCGGTGCACAACGGGCAGGTGAAGGAGCCGGCGCTGACCTGGAGCCGGCCGATGGTGCTGCTGACGCTGTCCTATGGTCTGTTCGGCTTCGGCTATGTCATTACCGCCACGTTCCTCGTCGCCATCGCCCGCGCGAGCGCGTCCGGGCCGATCGTCGAGTTCCTCTGCTGGTTCATAGCGGGGCTGATGGCGACGGTCGCGCTGTTCATCTGGAAGCCGTTCGTGCGCTTGCTCGGTCTTGGCGGCGTCTATGTTGCGGCGCTCATCATCGAGGCTATCGGTGTGCTCGCAACGGTCGAACTGCCGCATTCGGTGGCACCATTGATCGGTGGCGCGCTGTTCGGCGCCACTTTCCTTGCCATCACCGCCTATGGATTGCAGATCGGCCGCCGGCTCTCACCCGAAAGCCCGCGCCGCATCCTGGCGCTGATGACGGCGGCTTTCGGTGTCGGCCAGATTATCGGCCCAGTCGTTGCTGGATGGATCGCCGAGGCAACCGGAAATTTCGTGCTGCCGACCATTATTGCTGCCATCGTGCTGGTTTTCTGCGCACTACTTGTCATGCCTGTGATGAAGAAAATCCCTTAAGTGGTTACAAGTGCGTAACAATGGGCTGAACCCATTGCCGCTTTCTTCGAACTGCCTTAATTTCCGGGCAATCAGTGGTTCGCCACTCTTCCGTGACTCCAGTTCAGGAAAGCAAATCCTCCCGTGTTTCATTCCTTCTTTCCCCAGCCAAAGGCGTTCTTTATTTCGCTCACAATTTGGACGCTGGCTGCGATTTTAGGCTGGTATTTCTTCGCCGCCGATCTTGGTGTTTCGCTTGGATTTGCGCCGGTTCCTGAAGAGCAGCAGCCGATCGATCTCTCGTTCTTCCTGCTGCCAGAAAATCTTTGGTTTTACGGCTACTTCCTGGCGAGCGCTTTGATCTTTTGCGGTGCTTGGCATCTCAAGGCGATGAGCCATCCCTGGAAGATATGGTCGATATGGGGATCGGCGCTGATCATTTTCGTGACCTATTTTAGTGTGCAGATCTCGGTCGTGATCAACAATTGGCGTCGGCCATTTGGCGATCTGCTGCAGAACGCGCTGGCGAAGAAGCCGGGTATTACCGTCGAGAACTTCTATGATCTGTTTCTGATCTTTGCACAGATCGCCTTCCTCGCCATGTTCGTATCGATCATGACCGACTTTTTCACCAGCCATTACATCTTCCGCTGGCGAACCGCGATGAACAATTTCTACATGGCGAATTGGGAAAAGCTTCGTCACATCGAAGGCGCATCGCAGCGTGTGCAGGAAGACACGATGCGTTTTTCCACGACGCTGGAAGGGCTCGGCATCAACCTGATCAATTCGGTGATGACGCTGGTCGTCTTCCTGCCGATCATGCTGGCGCTATCGCATTATGTAACGACCCTGCCGTTTCTTGGTGAAGTGCCGAACTCTCTCTTCTGGCTGGCTATCTTCTGGTCGGCCTTCGGTACGGTCCTGCTCGCTGTGGCGGGTATCAAGCTGCCTGGTCTGAACTTCAAGAACCAGCGCGTGGAAGCCGCATACCGCAAGGAACTGGTTTATGGCGAGGACCACGCCGACCGGGCGCAGCCGCCGACCGTCCAAGAACTGTTTTCAAGGGTGCGGAAAAACTATTTCACGCTCTACTTTCACTACATGTATTTTAACGTTGCCCGCTCGTTTTATCTGCAGGCAGACAATCTTTTCGTCTATTTCTTTATGGCGCCCACCCTCGTTGCCGGCGCCATCACGTACGGTATCTTCCAACAGATCGCGACCGCTTTCGGCCAGGTCAGCAATTCTTTCCAATACCTGGTGAACTCCTGGTCGACGATCATCGAGCTGCTCTCCATCCACAAGCGTCTCAAGGCCTTCGAGGCGGCAATCGACAACGAGCCGCTGCCTGATATCGACCAGCGCTACCTGGAGCGCGAGGCCGGTGTCGTCCACGTTGATGGCTGACCACAAGAATAAGGGCCACCGCTTCGGTGGCCCTTTTCTTTTGGGGATCCGACGAGGATCGTCAGTTCGAGCGCGTACAGCCCGTATTTTTCCGGTCCATATCCATCAATGCCTCCAGAATATGGTCGGCGACGGCCCTGTTGCCTTCCCTGATGGCAATATCGTAGGCCGCCAAACAATGGTCGAGCAGCGGTGTAGCCACCGGCGCTTCATCGGGAAGAGGAAAGACAATGCCGCCGTAAAGAGACGGAATGCCGTTCTTGTCGCGGAAGCATCGCCCAAATGCCATGACCTGATGGAAGGTGCCGTTGGCGCGACGTACGCGGTAGCTCTGTTGCTCTGGCTCCTGCGTCAGGATTGTATCATGGATGATCTTGGCGGCCGCCGGCTGATCCTCCGGATGGATACGGGCGACATAGGCTTCGAGTGGAAGGCCACTTGCCGTTTCCGCGGAATCAAGCCCGAACATCTCAGCGACCGCTCCGTCGCCATAGAGGAGGTTCGCAACGATATCCCAAGTGAAAAAGCCAGTTTCACAAGCGGGAAATTCGTCTTTGTCAGCCAGGCACTCCGGGTTCTCAATAAATGTCATGACGTTACCTCCCATGCTTGCTGCGCATTTGTGAGGTAATGCTTATCGAAGTGCAGGCTCGATGCAATCAATAGGTGCAGGTGGTTTTTGATATCCAACAGTTTGAGCGGTAAGTGCGCCTCACAACCCGGAGGTCTCCTGCAGCTTGCCGCGGGCCTCGATCATGGGGATCGCTTCGGAATAGCTGACGCAGGCAACATCTGATCTGTGGCAAACGTCGCTGACCAACCTGTCGAGCGCGCGCCAATAGGCGCCGCCGTTCATTTCCACGAAGTGGAAGCCGAGCTGCAGGGGAATGCGGCTACCGGTATATTGCTTGTCGAAGGCTTCCTTAAAGGCGGCATAGGCGCGCTCTTCGAAAGCGGCGCTGTCAGCTGCATCCTCCTCGCCCTTGGAGTGGCGAACGAAGAGATTGTAATCCATGCCGATGATTGGCTTTTCGCCCGGGCCTTCGGGAATGAGCGGTAGGCCGAAGCGGATGACGCCGTCTTCCTCGACGGGCATGGCCGGCCCCCTGGTGACGAGGCTTGCATCGTAGGTAAAGCCGGCCTTCTTCTCGGCTGCGATCATGTCCGCGCCGCCGCCGGTGGAAAGGTAAGGGGCGCGAAACCCCTTGATGCCGTGATCGACGAGATCCTGCCAGCCGGCTGGCTCTTCCAGGCCGACACTTTTCCAGGCGTTCCTCAGCGTGGTCTTGAAAGTCGCATATTCGGCTGACCAGTCCGCTTCGCCCCATTGCCGGCCGTCGAAATGGCCGCAGGCATGGCTGGAAATATCATGGCCCTCGAGGTGAGCGTGCCAGATATTGCCGAGGCGTTCACGGATTTCGTCGTCGCTCTGTGCGAAGCCGACATTGGATTTTCCACGTTTCTGATGAGGGGCCTGGTAAGCCTGCTTGGCTTCCTGATTCATCAGAAAGGTGCAGGAGAGGAAATAGGTGAAATGTGCGTCGTTCTTCGCCGCCATCTCGCGGCTCTTCTGCCAGAGCGCATTGTCGTGCGCGCCGTCAAAGGAAATGATGACAAGCTGTTTCGGCTTGTCGGCGGCGTCCGCAACAGCAGGAAAAATCGAGGAGAGAGCGAGGGACGCAGAAAAAATAAAACGAAACATGGGCACCGCGACAATTTGCATTGCGGTTTTCCTGTTACAGAAATGCGGCGAAGCTGCGGTCTTGCTGGCATTTTTCGCCGTCTGCCGGTAATTCATGGCTGACCGTCAAAATAGGAAAACCAGATCATCATGGCTCTGCTCGTCCTCAGCCTCATTCTCTTCCTCGGCCTGCATCTGATCCGTGTCGTCGTTCCGGGCTTCCGGCAGGCGATGATTGACAGGGTGGGCAAGCCCGCCTGGATCGCCTTCCACTCGATTGCCAGCATTCTGACGCTGATCTTCGTGGTCTATGCCTTTGGCGTCGCCCGTAGCGAGCCGATCGGCATGCTTTACAATCCACCCATGGGCATGGCGCATCTCACCGTCACTCTGATGTTGATTGCAGTGATCTGTCTCGTCGCCGGTTTCCTGCCAGCCGGTTATATCAAGACGAAGACGAAACATCCGATCGTTCTGTCGGTGAAGATCTGGGCGCTTGCTCATCTTCTGTCGAATGGCGAGGCCTATTCGGTGCTGCTCTTTGCTGCATTCCTTGCCTGGGGCGTGGTGGTGCGCATTTCGCTGAAGCGGCGCCAGCGCCGGGGCGAGATCACGCTGCCGATCTTCGTTTCGGCCAAATATGACATCTATGCCGTCATCATCGGCGTAGTCGTCTGGGCGCTGATGATCTGGCGTGTTCACGAATGGCTGATCGGTGTCGCGCCGCTACCGATGCTTGCTTCGTGACGATTCTGCGATATCCCCCTTACAACTGCTGCAAAATGGAGTAGAAGGCCCGACAATGTGCGTTTTGCATTGTATATGGGTATCCGCGGCCGGAGACGAGAATGGCATTCAACGACGATAGCTTCATTCGTGAAGTCAATGAGGAACTGCGTTCCGACCAGATGAAGGGCGCGGTGCGCCGGTTTGGCCGCTATATCATTGCCATTGCCGTTCTCATCGTGCTCGGAACCATCGGCAAGGTCGCCTACGAATATTGGGACAATACCCGTTCCTCCGGCGCCGGCGACCAGTTCCTGGCGGCGATGAAGCTTGCCGACGAGAACAAGACTGACGAGGCGCTCGCCGCTCTCGACAAGCTGGAGAAGGAAGGCCACGGCGCTTACCCGGTCCTGGCGCGCATGCGCGCCGCGACCGTCCAGTCGCAGAAGGGCGACAATGCCGGTGCGATTGCATCCTTCCAGTCCATTGCCAAGGACACGTCCGTTCCGGCTGCCGTGCAGGACGCCGCCAAGATGCGCGCCGGCTGGCTGCTGATCGAAAACGGCACCTATGAGCAGGTTTCTGCCGCCGTCGAGGAAATGGCCGTTCCGGGCAATGCCTTCCGCCACTCGGCGCGCGAGGCTCTCGGTCTTGCAGCCTACAAGGCCGGCAACATGGCGCAGGCGCGTCAGTGGTTCCAGTCGATCGTCGACGATGTGGACAGCCCGCGCGGTGTTGCCAATCGTGCCCATATGATGCTTGATCTCATCACCGCATCCGGCAAGGCGCCCGCCGCGCAGGGCTGAGCTTAAGGGAAAATAATGAGTTTTACGGTCGCCATCGTCGGACGCCCGAATGTCGGCAAGTCGACGCTTTTCAACCGGCTGGTGGGGAAGAAGCTTGCGCTTGTCGATGACACGCCGGGCGTGACCCGCGACCGCCGTCCGGGTGAAGCGCGGCTAATCGACCTGCGTTTTACAATTGTCGATACGGCAGGCCTCGAAGAGATGACGGATGAGAGCCTGCAGGGCCGCATGCGCCAGCAGACGGAAACGGCAATCGACGAGGCCGATCTATCGCTCTTCGTCGTCGATGCCAAAACCGGTCTGACGCCGGTCGATACGGCGCTCGGCGAAATGCTGCGCCGTCGCGGCAAGCCGGTTGTGCTCGTTGCCAACAAGTCTGAGGCGCGCGGTTCCGACAGCGGTTTCTACGATGCCTATTCGCTGGGGCTTGGCGAACCCGTGCCGATTTCGGCCGAACATGGGCAGGGCATGCTCGATCTGCGCGACGCCATCGTTGCTGCGCTCGGCGAGGATGTCGCTTATCCATCGAAAGACGACGTTGCCGTCACCGACGTCGATCTGCCGCAGCCGACCGGTGAAGAGGGCGAAGAAGACGAAGAGCCTGCCTATGACGACACCAAGCCGCTGCGCGTGGCAATTGTCGGCCGTCCTAATGCCGGCAAATCGACGCTGATCAATCGCTTCCTCGGCGAAGACCGGCTGCTGACGGGGCCGGAAGCCGGCATCACCCGCGATTCCATCTCCGTTGAATGGGATTGGCGCGGACGTACCATCAAGATGTTCGATACGGCCGGCATGCGCCGCAAGGCCAAGGTGATCGAGAAGCTGGAAAAGCTTTCCGTTGCCGATGGGCTGCGCGCCATCCGCTTTGCCGAGACCGTCGTCATCGTCTTCGACGCGACGATCCCCTTCGAGAAGCAGGATCTGCATATCGTCGATCTCGTGCTGCGCGAAGGCCGCGCGGCCGTGCTTGCTTTCAACAAGTGGGATATGATCGAGGATCGCCAGGCCGTGCTTGCTGACCTGCGCGAAAAGACCGACCGGCTGCTGCCGCAGGCGCGCGGCATCCGCGCCGTGCCGATCTCTGGCCAGACAGGCTGGGGGCTCGACAAGCTCATGCAGTCGATCATCGATACGGACCGTGTCTGGAACAAGCGCATCTCCACCGCCAAGCTCAATCGCTGGCTGGAGCAGCAGCAGGTCCAGCATCCGCCACCGGCCGTTTCCGGTCGCCGCATCAAGCTCAAATATATGACGCAGGTAAAGGCGCGCCCGCCGGCCTTCATGGTGTCCTGTACCCGTTCCGATGCCCTGCCTGAATCCTATACACGCTATCTGATCAACGGGTTGCGGGCGGATTTCGATATGCCGAGCGTACCGATCCGGATCCACTACCGGTCGCCGGACAATCCGTTTGAGGGCAAGAAGAGGCGGACTTAGTCCGCTTCTGTCGCTTGCTGATATAGCGGAGCAGTCAATGCTCGGCGTAGGCTTGAGCAAAGGAAGATGGTGCAGGGCGTACTGGGTACAGTCTGCCGATCTGCTGTGTCGTGCCATCTGCAAAGCTGATCGCAAAAGAGCGTATCGACCGTGTATCGACTGTGATCTTGTCAGTAGAGCCGGCGAGAGTGATCGTTGTCTTATCGCCAGATACCGAGATGATGGTATTGGCGGCCGCGAGACCCGGACCAAGCGCTATGGTGTTGTTTTCACCCCGAAGCTTGATGCTATCCTCACCATCCCCTGCAGAAAAACGGATGGTTGAATCCGCTGTCGCAGTAATGGTGTCATTGCCCTTGCCGCCTTCGATCGTGCTTTCGTAGTCGCTACTAATGATATCGTTGCCCGAGCCGCCTTTGGCCGAGCTTTTGTCCCCTGTCTCGATCCTGTCGTCGCCCGTACCGCCATCCACAGCGCTGTAATATTTAGTGGTGATGATGTCGTTACCTGCGCCGCCGCTGATAAGTCGCTCATAGATCGTCGCATTGCTGCCGGCGATTATGATATCGTCGCCGTCGCCACCATCGGCGCTGGTATCATTGCCGACAGTTAGCACGTCGTTGCCTTTCCCTCCGCGCATAGGGCTGTCGGCCACGCCGTAGTCGGGGCCGCTAACGAGGATATCGTCACCGTCGCCGCCATCAATCGTGGTTTCTGTGTCGCCAAGAATTATGTCCCTGCCGGCCCCGCCCTTAACGACGCTGTTGTGCCCCGCATGTATGGAGTCGTCGCCCGCACCACCGTTGACCGTGCTCCGCGAACCCGAGCGAATCTTATCGCTGTTGTTGCTGCCGTTGATCGTTGAACCATCTTCGCCGGCGGACGTGTTTCCGCTGCCAAAGAGCGTCTCGCTGATCGTTTTGAGGGCGTTCGCCAATGCTTCATCATTGACCGTATAAGATGCAAGAATACGTCGCGCCGTGTCTTGAGCTGCGTCTTCATATCCCGGCTGACGCGAGTCACGCAAAATGGTGAGAGCTGAGAGGTTAAGGGGAGGGATGGTCGTCATTGAACGGTTTCCTTTCAGCCCGGCCATCACATTGATGTCGGGACTAGGCGAGCGTTTGGCTTCATGCCCAGAAAGGTAACCAACTGTTAACAATTTCGACCTGAAATTGCAACTTCTATATGCAATGAAAAATTGTTCTTTTATGTGGTGCTCTTATTCAGCGCTTCCCGCAGAGCGATGATTTCCGCCTGCAGCCGTGCAAGTTGATCCGTGTCGCGGCCGCTTGCGTCGATGATGCAACCCGGCACGGTCTCAGCTCTTTCCTTCAGACGCTTGCCTTCCTCCGTCAGGCGAAGCACGACGACGCGCTCGTCCTGCCTGCTGCGTTCGCGGCGGATGTAGCCTGCCGTTTCCAAGCGTTTGAGGAGAGGGGTCAGCGTGCTCGATTCCAGGAAGAGCTTTTCGCCGAGGCCGCCGACTGTCTGGCCGTCTCCTTCCCAAAGGGAAACCATCGCCAGATATTGCGGATAGGTGAGACCGAGTTCGTCCAGCAGAGGCTTGTAGACGCGGTTAAAGGCGTGGCTTGCGGTATAGACGGCAAAGCAGATGAAACTGTCGAGTTTCAGTTGGTTCGACATGGCACGATCTCCAAAACCGCCGGATATTATATCGCGCGATAAATAATCGTAGCCGCTTTTAATGCATGGCAGCTATGTAATAATTTATATCGTGCGATAATTAGTCGTGTGCGATATAAATGTCGTGTTCAGGACGAACGCAACAAACCCGAAGAGGACACGACCATGTCGACGATCAAGACCGCAGTTTCCGCAGCAGCAATCCTGGCAGCTTCCGCCATTGGAGCGTTTGCCGATCCGGTACTGGAACCGACAACGCAGAAATTCATCGATAGCCTGGCCGGCTCCAAGCCGATCTACACGTTCTCGCCCGCCGATGCCCGCAACATTCTCGCCGGCGCCCAGAAGGGCGACGTCAAGAAGTTGGCGGCCCAGGAAGAGGACAAGGTGATCAAGGTCGGCCCGACGGGCAGTGTCAAGCTGCGCGTCGTCCGCCCTGAGGGCGCTAAGGGCACATTGCCTGTGATTATGTATTTCCATGGCGGCGGCTGGGTATTGGGCGATGCCGATACACATGACAGGCTGGTGCGCGAAATTGCCAATGGCGCGAAAGCCGCTGTCGTCTTTGTCGACTATGATCGTTCGCCGGAAGCGCGTTACCCGATCGCCATCGAACAGGCTTATGCCGCCACCAAATATGTCGCCGATCATGCCAAGGAATTCCACGTGGATGCAAGCCGTCTTGCCGTTGCCGGCGATAGCGTCGGAGGCAATATGGCGGCTGTCGTGACGCTGCTTGCCCAGGAACGTGGCGGTCCTGCTATCGACCAGCAGGTGCTGTTCTACCCTGTCACCGACGCTAATTTCGACACTGGCTCCTACAACCAGTTCGCCAATGGCCCGTGGCTGACCAGGGAGGCCATGAAGTGGTTCTGGAACGCTTACCTGCCGGACGAAGCCAAGCGCAAGGATCCGACCGCTTCGCCGCTGCAGGCCTCACTCGAGCAGCTGAACGGCCTGCCGCCGGCCCTCATCATCACCGATGAAAACGACGTGCTGCGCGATGAAGGCGAAGCCTATGGCCGCAAGCTCACTCAGGCCGGCGTGAAGGTCACATCGATCCGCTACAACGGCACGATCCACGATTTCGTGCTCTTGAATGCGATTGCCGAAACGCCGGCCGTGCGTGGCGCCATCTCCGTCGCCAACGATACGCTGCGCGCCGCCCTTCACAAGTAAGGGTCAATCAGCTGAAGAGAGAGGCCCGGCGGTATCGCCGGGCTTTCTGCTTCTTGGAAGGGATTTGGTGGCATATTGCCACGCCTTCTTCCATTTCGGCGTGATGACGCCGTTGGCGGCGCGGATATTGTTGATGAATTGCAGCGTTGCTGCTTCCCAGGAATATTGCAGGGCAAGCTCGCGTGCCTTCTCCCGCGAGCTGGAGAGGGCAGCAATGCAGGCAGCCTGCAGGTTCTCGTCCAGCGCGCCGACAAGGCTTTCTTCGCCGATGATATCCAGCGGGCCGGTAACGGGATAGGCCGCGACCGGGACGCCTGATGCAAGCGCCTCCAGAATGGTGTTGCCGAACGTATCCGTCAGCGACGGGAAGACGAAGACATCGGCCTGCGCATAGGCATTTGCCAGTTCTTCGCCGAATTTCACGCCGGTGAAATGCACATCCGGATAGCGTTCTTCGAGTTCGGCGCGTGCGGGGCCGTCGCCGACCACCACTTTCGAGCCTGGCAGATCGAGATCCAGAAAGGCCGGCAGGTTCTTTTCCAATGCCACGCGGCCGACTGTCATGAAAATCGGCCGGGGAAGGCCAAAGGGCTTTTCCTCCTGCGGCATCGGATGAAATTGCGTGGCATCGATGCCGCGGCTCCAGGGCATCAGGTTCTTGAGCCCCTTGGCAGCCAGTTCGCGGGCAAGGCTGGGCGTCGCCACCATGCAGCCGGCGCCGCCATTATGGAACCAGCGCACGAAGGCGTAGAGCCAGCTCTCGGGGATCGGCAGCCGAGCCGACACATATTCCGGAAAGCGGGTGTGGTAGCTGGTGGAAAAGGGCATGCGCTTGCGGATGCACCACCGCCGCGCCGACAGGCCGAGCGGGCCTTCCGTCGCGATGTGGACGTAGGAAGGATTGTGCTTTTCGATCTCGCGGGCGACGCGGCGGTACCAGGCGATCGACAGGCGGATCTCAGGGTAGGTGGGGCAGGGGATGCTGGCGAAACGCTCGGGCGTCACCATCGAGACTTCGACGCCCATCCTGGCCAGTTCGCGATTGGTGTTTTCGATCGAGCGGACGACGCCATTGACCTGCGGATGCCAGGCATCGGTGACGATCACAAGCCGCTCCGGCACGGCCCCAGCGGCTGCGGCACTAGCCCAGCTTTCGCCGCTATATGAATTTGACGGACGTTGCAGCATGTTTCCATTTCCATCAGCGTCGCTTAGTTTTGGCAACGCACAACCCCTGGCGGGGTTTCCGGAATGGCGATTCCCGCATTCTTATTTTGGCGGAAGTGCATGATGAAAATATTACAGCCCTGTACGAGTATTTACAGGAACTTGCGGCAGCCGGGGCCAGCAATTATGTCGGCGATGAATGGCCGAAAGGCGTTTGCGCCTTGAAAAGGAACGGCGCCGACGGGAAGTCGGCGCCGTAGTAAAACTTAGGCTGCAGCCGAAGCGAAACCGGAAGTCGGGACTTCCGAGATGGTCTTCAGAACCTGCGAAGCGATCTGGTAGGGGTCGCCCTGGGAGTTCGGGCGGCGATCTTCGAGGTAGCCCTTGTAGTCGTTCTTGACGAAGGAATGCGGAACACGGATCGAGGCGCCACGGTCAGCAACGCCGTAGGAGAACTTGTTCCACGGAGCCGTCTCATGCTTGCCGGTCAGACGCTTGTCGTTGTCGGGGCCGTAAACGTTGATGTGGTCCATCAGGTTCTTGTCGAACTGCGCCATCAGCGCTTCGAAATAGGCCTTGCCGCCGACTTCGCGCATGAACTTGGTCGAGAAGTTGCAATGCATGCCCGAACCGTTCCAGTCGGTGTCGCCGAGCGGCTTGCAGTGATACTCGATGTCGATGCCGTATTTTTCGGTCAGGCGCTGCAGGAGGTAGCGCGCCATCCAGATCTGGTCGGCGGCCTTCTTGGAGCCCTTGCCGAAAATCTGGAATTCCCACTGGCCCTTGGCCACTTCGGCGTTGATGCCTTCGTGGTTGATGCCGGCAGCGAGGCAGAGGTCGAGGTGCTCTTCAACGATTTCGCGGGCAACCGAACCGACATTCGAGTAGCCGACGCCGGTGTAGTAAGGACCCTGCGGAGCCGGGTAGCCGCTCTCCGGGAAGCCGAGCGGACGGCCGTTTTCGTAGAAGAAATATTCCTGCTCGAAGCCGAACCAGGCATCTTCGTCGTCGAGGATGGTCGCACGAGCGTTGCTTGCATGCGGTGTCACGCCATCCGGCATCATGACTTCGCACATGACGAGCACACCGTTGGTGCGGGCCGGATCGGGATAGATGGCAACCGGCTTCAGCACGCAGTCAGAGCTGCGGCCTTCAGCCTGCATCGTCGACGAACCATCGAAGCCCCAGAGCGGGAGCTGTTCGAGCGTCGGGAAACTATCGAATTCCTTGATCTGCGTCTTGCCACGCAGGTTCGGTACCGGGGTGTACCCATCGAGCCAAATATACTCGAGCTTATACTTTGTCATCGCGACTCTCTCTGCTGCGAACTTGAGCAAATCCTGAGGCAGTAGACGCAAGGGTGCGCTCTCCCGCCAGGGGATGCCTCTTGTGAAGCACGTAGCGTGCCAGATCGGGCGGTCGACATAAAAAATTTACGAATCATCCCGCGATCGCAATTTCGGAGCGGACGCGGCAGGAGGCGGATGGAGCCGGTATATGGCTATCCCGCTTAGAGATGAGCATTTTCCGCGTTGGAACCAGATGAAAATTCTGGCGTTGAGGCTGACGGATGAAGTTTTAAACAAATCAGCGCAAGCTTAATCAGGAAATGCTGCATCGATCGTTTATAATTGCAACAATGCTGTTATTTTGTGCAATTTGCATAAACTATGTGCATTGTGCTATTATACAGACCGTGAATGTTGATAGGCCGAACTGAAGAAAGGCTATCTCATGGCAATCGGTTTCCATCGTGAATCCGCGACAATCTACCAGTTTCCCGTCAAGGCCGTTCAGGCACAGAACCGCTTCGAGCGCTTTCGCATGATGGAGCGGGAGGCCGCTGATGTGTGTGACGCTGCGCTCGACAGCTGCTGGTATCACGACGAAGCCGTTCGCGCCGACGACAAGAAGCCCAATTCCTGATCTGACGATCGATGATGAATGACCGCTTAGGCGGGGGCCGGCCTGCGCGTGGCCGCGCGATAAGCGACATGCGCAGGCTTCATCATGATATCAGAGGCCGAGCTTTTCCTTCGGCACGAGTGCGCCATGTTCGCTGACCACGCGGGCGGCGATTTTAGCCCCGAAGCGAGCGGCTGCCGGGGCGTCCCGGTTTTCCAGATAATGAGCAAGGAATGCGCCGTTGAAACTGTCGCCCGCGCTCGTCGTGTCGACGACCTTTTTGACCTTTTCCGCCGGCACGTAAGCTTTCTCGTTGGCGAAGCTCAGCGTTGCACCTTCGGCGCCGTTCTTGACGACGACATGCGAGGCACCAAGCGCAAGATAGCGCGCAATGGTGGCGTCGATGGAAGCGTCTCCGAAATGGGCGGCCTCATCATCGAAGCTCGGCATGACCAGCGAGGAGGAACGTGCGCCTTCATTGATTGTGATGTGCATCACGTCGTAGCTCGACCATAGGCGCGGGCGAATGTTGGGATCGAAGACGACGAATTTGCCGATGGCCTTAGCACGGCGGATTTCCGCGAGCAGCGTCTCGGCATCGTCTTGGGAGAGGATGGCGAGCGTGATGCCGGAGAAATAGACGACATCGGCACTTTCCACTGCTTCGCGCAGGCGGTCGGGATCGGTCGCGAGGCTGCGGGCGGCCGAACTGTCGCGCCAGTAGCTGAAGGAGCGCTCGCCGTTCCTCAGATTGATCATGTAAAGGCCGGGCGTCTTGCCCTTGATGCGGCGGATGAGATCCGTGCCGATGCCGGCCTTGCCCATGAAGGCGACCATCTCGTCGGACATCGGATCATCGCCGAGCGCGGTGAAGTAATCGACCGACCAGGCGGGGGGCAGGCAGGCGCGGGCATACCATGCGGTGTTGAAAGTATCGCCGGCAAAGCCTTTCCGCAGCAGGCCTTCACCCGCCTGCGAGAGCTCCACCATGCATTCGCCGATCGACAGAAACCGTCCGCTCAAGCCATCCTCCCGGATTTTTTCTGCTCTTGCGGATACGCGAAGAGGCGGGATGAGACAAGTCAACGAAAGCGGAAAGTCCATCGCCCCGATGCCGGGGCGATGGGGAATTCAGGTCAGGGCCTGTCCATATGATAGCAGGCAGCCGTCTGGCCGGGACGAACCAGTTCCGTCGGCGGCATCTCGGTGCGGCAGATATCCGTCGCCTTCCAGCAGCGGGGCGAAAAGACGCAGCCCTTCGGCGGATTGAGCGGCGAGGGCGGGTCCCCCTGCAGTCGGATGCGGCTGCGCAGGCGCGCAAGTTTAGGATCCGGGATCGGAGCTGCCGAGAAGAGCGCCTGCGTGTAGGGATGGGCCGGGTGCTCGAAGACGGTCGCGCAATCACCGGCTTCCACGACCTTGCCAAGATAGAGCACCAGCACGTCATCCGAGATCAGACGTACGACCGAGAGGTCGTGGCTGATGAAGATCAGCGTCAGGCCGAACTCCTTGCGCAGCTTGCGAAGCAGCGTGATGACCTGGCCCTGGATCGACACGTCGAGAGCGGAGACCGGTTCGTCGCAGATGATGAGCTTCGGCCGGGTGACGACAGCGCGGGCGATGCCGATGCGCTGCGCCTGACCGCCCGAGAATTCGTGCGGATAACGGTTGATCATTTCCGGCACCAGACCGACGGCGGTCATGATCTCCCGCACGCGCTCAAGACGCTGAGACCTTGTCAGCTTCGGCTCGAAGACGGTGAGCGGCTCGGCAATGATATCGCCGACCGTCATGCGCGGATCGAGCGAGGCGATCGGATCCTGGAAGATAATCTGCATGTCGCGGCGTGCGGCACGCATTTCCTCATCCGTCAGATCGAGCAGGTTGCGGCCCTGCCAGAGGATACGGCCCTTCTGTGCCTTCAGAAGACGCAGGATAGAGCGGCCGAGCGTCGACTTGCCGCAGCCGGATTCACCGACAATGCCAAGCGTGCGGCCTTCGGCGAGATCGAAGCTGACATTGTTGACGGCCGTCAGCATCAGCGGCGGTTTGAAGAAGGATTTCGAGGGGATCTCGAACTGGGTTGTCAGGTTCTCGACCCTCAGAAGCGAGCGTTCAGCCATGGATCAGCAACTCCTCGCGGCGGGGGAAGGGATGGAAACAGGCGGCGCAATGATTTGCGCCCTGCTGTTGAAGCTGCGGCGGGCGGTCGATGCAATCGTCCTGGACCTGCGAACAGCGCGGCGAGAAATTGCAGCCCTTCGGCAGGTGCTGCAGGTTCGGCGGGCGGCCGGGAATGACGACGAGGTCGTCGACGTCCTGGTCCGGGCGCGGGATCGAAGCATGGAGCGCGGCCGTATAGGGGTGGGCCGGGTTTTCGAAGATCTCATCGACCGGAGCTTCCTCGACGATGCGGCCGGCATACATGACGGCAACCCTATCCGCGAGACCGGCCACGACGCCGAGGTCGTGGGTGATCATCAGAAGCGCTGTGTTCATCTCGGCCGTCAGATCATTGAAGAGATCGAGGATCTGGGCCTGGATGGTTACATCGAGCGCCGTGGTCGGCTCGTCGGCGATCAGCAGTTTCGGCTTGGTGAGCAGCGCCATGGCGATGACGATGCGCTGGCGCATGCCGCCCGAAAGCTCATGTGGATAGAGGTTGAAGCGGCGTGTCGGATCGGGAATGCCGACGCGCTTCAACATCTCCAGAGCCGCGGCAGAGGCCGCCTTGGCGGTAAAGCCGCGATGAATCTCAAGCTGTTCCGTCAACTGCCGGGAAATCCGGAGCGACGGGTTCAGCGCCGTCATCGGGTCCTGGAAGACCATGGCCATATCCTTGCCGCGGACATGGTCGAGCTCACGGGGTTTAAGCGCCAGCACGTCCTTGCCTTCGAGCAGAGCCTGACCGGTCGTTTTACCGTTCTTGGCGAGCAGGCCCATGATGCCGAGGAAGGTCTGGCTCTTGCCCGAACCGGATTCGCCGACGATGGCGATGCGCTCACCGCGGCGCACCGTCAGGTTCATGTTGGAAACCGCCTTCACCTGCCCCTCGGGCGTTTCGAAGGTGATCGAATAGTCCTTCAGTTCGAGAACGATATCGTTCTGTTTTTCTTTTTGATTTTCTGGGGTCATCCTATCGATCCTTCGGGTCGAACGCATCGCGCAGGCCGTCGCCGATGAAGAGCAGGCTCAGCAGCAGGGCCACGAGGAAGCTTGCCGGGAAAATCAGCAGCCAGGGCATGCTTTCCATGGCGTCGGTGCCTTCGGCAATCAGTGTGCCGAGCGAGGTCAGCGGTTCCTGAACGCCGAAACCGAGATAGGAAAGGAAGCTCTCGGTCGCGATGATCTCAGGCACGGTCAGGGCGGCGAAGATGACGACGGGGCCGACGAGGTTCGGGATGATGTGCTTGGTGATGATCTTGAAGGGCTTCTGACCCGAAGCGCGGGCAGCCTCCACGAATTCGCGGTGCTTGAGCGACAGGGTCTGGCCGCGCACGATACGGGCCATGGTCAGCCATTCGAGCGCGCCGATCGCCGCAAAGAGCAGGTAGACGTTGCGGCCGAAGATGACCATCAGCAGGATGACGAAGAGGATGTAGGGGAGCGCATACATGATGTCGACGAAGCGCATCATGATGGAGTCCAGCCTGCCGCCGATGTAGCCGGAGACCGCACCGTAGAGCACGCCGATGACGACGGAGACGAGAGTTGCCGTCAGCGCCACGGCCAGCGAAACGCGCGTGCCATAGAGCACGCGGGCGAGCAGGTCGCGGCCGTTCGGGTCGGTGCCGAAGTAGTGGCCGCTTTCGAAGGAGGGCGGAGTGCGGAAGGCGGCCCAGTCCGGGTCTTCATAGTTGAAGGGGATGAAGTTCGGGCCGAGGAAGGCGGCGAGGATCAGCAGCACCAGCACGCCGATCGATATGACGGCCGCCTTGTTGCGGGAGAGACGGCGCAGGGCGTCTTTCGTCAGCGAGCGACCTTCCGGAGCCAGGCCTTCCGCTTCCAGCAATTCGGCTGCGAGCAGCTCTCTTTTTGCAGGATTGAGGATCATCTGTTTCTCACTTTCGGGTCCAGCCAGGCATAGGCGATGTCGACCAGAAGGTTCAGGAACACGATCAGCACCATGTAGAAGATGACCGTACCGAGAACCATGCCGTAATCGCGGTTCAGCGCGGCGTTGACGAAATAGCGGCCGATGCCGGGCAATCCGAAGATACTTTCGACGACCAGCGAGCCGGTGAGAAGGTAGCTTGCCGCCGGGCCCAGATAGGAGACGACGGGCATCATGGCGGGCTTCAGCGCGTGGCGCATGACCGTCAGGCGCGGACCGATGCCCTTTGCCTTGGCGGTGCGGATGAAGTTCTGGTTCATCACCTCGATCATCGAACCGCGGGTGATGCGCGAGATGCGGCCGGCATGCGGCAGGGACAGAACGACAATCGGCAGGACGAGATATTTGATCGAACCGTCACCCCAGCCACCGACCGGAAACCACGCGAGGTGGATGCCGAAGACGAGCTGCATGATGGGCGCGATCAGGAAGTTCGGGAGAACGACGCCTACGAGAATAAGGGCACCCAGAATATAATCCGGTGCCTTGTTCTGATAGAGCGCCCCAAGACAGCCGACACCCACGCCGACGATGATGGCGATCAGGAAGGCAGCCGTACCGATGGTGAAGGTGTAGGGCAGGCCGATCATGATCTGCTGGGTGACGGTGAAGTCCTCGCTCGCGAAGGAGGGGCCGAGGTCACCTTTCAGCAGGTCGCCGACATAGATCAGGTACTGCTGAATGAGCGGCTTATCCAGATTGTAGTGGGCCGCAAGGTTTTTCAGGATCACCGGCGGCAATGGCCTTTCGCCATCGAAGGGGCCGCCGGGGGCAAGGCGCAAAACGAAAAAGCAAGCTGTGACGGCGATCCACAGAACGGGGATCGTCGACAGCAATCGACGGAGTGCATATTTGATCATGGGCGTGGAGCGGCTCTTCCCGGGAGAACCGGGAAGAGCCTTTCATCCTTATTCCTTGATGGACAGCCAGCGGGTGCGGTGGATGTCCTGAACGTTGTCGACGAAGCCTTCGATCTTGGGCGAGACGACGTTCTTGGAGACGTAGTAGTAGATCGGAAGTGCTGCGGAATCGTCCAGCGCGAGCTGTTCGGCCTTCTTGAAGATTTCGGCGCGCTTCGTCAGATCAGTCTGAGCGTTGCCGTCCTTGATCAGCTTGTCATAGTCGGCATTCGACCAGCGGCCGTAGTTCATCTGAACGCCCGTGACGAGCAGGTTCAGGAAGTTGTCCGGATCGTTGTAGTCGGCGAGCCAGCCGGCACGGCCGATCTGCACTTCACCACGCTGCAGCTGGTCGTAGTGGACCTTCGTCTCAGCGTTGACGAGCTCGACATTGACGCCAAGCGGCTTCCACATGGAGGCGATCGCGACGGCGATGCGCTTGTGGTTGTCGTTGGTGTTGTACTTGAGCTCGGTGGTCAGCGGATGATCCGGGCCGAAACCGGCTTCCTTCAGCAGCTTCTTGGCTTCTTCGACCTTGTCCTTGTAAGGAAGGTCCTTCCAAGAGACATAGGCCGGTTCGCCGTAATTTGCCGTGCCCGGCGGAACCCAGGAGTAAGCCGGCAGTTCGCCGGTGCCGAGGATCTGCGGGCCGATGACTTCGCGGTTGATCGCCATCGAGAGAGCCTGACGGACGCGCTTGTCGCTGAAGGGCGGCTTGGTCGAGTTGATGACGTAGTAGTAGAGGCCGGAGAAGGGGGCGACATGCGCCTGGCCCGGCAGGTTCTTCTTCATCCACTCGTACTGGTCGGTCGGGAAGTCGGTGAGAATGTCGAATTCGCCGGCACGGTAACGCTTCAGCGCGGCTTCCTGATCCTCAAGCACGAAGAACTTCGCGCCGTCGATCTTGATATCCTTAGCACCGTAATATTGGTCGTTCTTGACGGTCGTGACGTGCGAACCGGGGACCCATTCGGTCGGCTTGTACGGACCGTTGGTGACGATGTTGCCAATCTTGACCCAGTCCTGACCCTTGGCCTCGACGACATGCTTCGGCAGCGGATAGGCCGTGTAGTGCATCAGGGCGTTAATGAAATAGGGGGTCGGGTTTTCAAGGGTGATCTCGAGCGTCTTGTCGTCGATCGCCTTGACGCCGAGCTCGTTCAGATCGGTGATCTCGCCCTTATTGATCTTCTCTGCGTTCTTGATGGTGAACTGCAGATAGGCGTAGTCGGCCGCATTTTTCGGATCGATGAGGCGCTGGAAGGCGAACACAAAGTCGCCGGCCGTTACCGGTTGGCCATCGGACCACTTGATGCCGTCACGGAGCTTGAAAGTGTAGACCTTGCCATCAGGGGAAAT
Organism: Rhizobium sp. 1399; assembly: GCF_031455475.1. NCBI lineage: Bacteria > Pseudomonadati > Pseudomonadota > Alphaproteobacteria > Hyphomicrobiales > Rhizobiaceae > Rhizobium > Rhizobium sp. 1399. The sequence continues at coordinate 76,457 of NZ_JAVDSU010000010.1, forward strand.
GGTCCAGCTTTCGGCCTGGCCGGGAACCGGGTTGTCCTTGGCGTCTTCGGTGACGAGGCCTTCGAAGATGTCGCCGGCAATACGGTTTTCCCAGTCGCCGGAGAGTTTTTGCGGATCCAGCGAGGTGGGGTCGCCACCATTATGGATATTCAGCGTGGCCGCGTGGGCCGAAAATGCGAGCAATGAGCCAACCATTGCAGACGCGAGAAATTTTTTCGTGAAAAAGGACATACTGGGTCCACCTTTCTAGGCTTTTCGCCTTTTCTTTAGTCATTTGTTCCCGATTTGACCTGTTACGTGCAGGTCAACGGCACCTTAACGCAAAGGTTTGGCGTTGCAACCCCTAAACCGGTGGGTAGCATTCGGGTGTGGACAAGCTTATAAGCGTCTCCCTTTTGTCTGATCGCGACCGTCCATCATTCAAGTCCAAATGCGCCATTGCGCTGTTGTTTTTTTGCTTCGCCGCTTAAAGCGCGCCGCGATCTTTCAGATCCGCTTGCCACGCTTTAAGTCTTTGTTTTACGCATGTCGTTATCGCAAAACCGCTGCGCACTTTTGCGCGACATGCTTTAGTGTTGCGGGCGAAATGAAGCAGGAGGCGGTGGTCAATGGTGCTGCAGACAGGCGGGAATGCGGATTGGTGGCGCGGTGCGGTGATCTATCAGGTCTATCCGCGATCGTTTCAGGATACGAATGGCGACGGGCTCGGCGATCTCAAGGGGATAACCCGGCGCCTCTCCCATATCGCAAGCCTTGGCGTCGATGCCATCTGGCTCTCTCCCTTCTTCAAATCACCCATGGCCGACATGGGTTATGACGTCTCCGACTATTGTGACGTCGACCCGATTTTCGGCACGCTCGACGATTTCGATGCGATGATGGCAGAAGCTCACAGGCTCGGCATAAGGGTCATTATCGATCAGGTGATCTCTCATACATCAGACCGGCATCCGTGGTTTGTGGAAAGCCGTTCCAGCCGCACGAACGACAAGGCCGACTGGTATGTATGGGCCGACCCGAAGCCGGATGGGACAGCGCCGAACAACTGGCTGTCGATCTTCGGCGGGCCTGGCTGGGAATGGGACGGCGTGCGCCGGCAATATTACCAGCATAACTTCCTGACCTCGCAGCCCGACCTGAATTTTCACAGCAAGCCGGTTCAGGATGCGCTGCTGCAGACGGTGAGGTTCTGGCTGGACCGCGGCGTGGACGGTTTTCGGCTGGATACGGTGAATTATTACTTCTGCGACAAGCAGCTCCGAGACAATCCGCCGCATGTGCCAGACCCGGATCAGCCCGGCCTCGATGCGCCCGACAGCAATCCCTATGGCATGCAGAACCACCTTTACGACAAGACGCAGCCGGAAAACCTTGAATTCCTCAAGCGCTTTCGGGCTTTGCTCGACCAGTATGAGGGGCGCACGACCGTCGGTGAAGTCGGCGACGGTGCGCGCTCGCTGAAGACCGTTGCGGCCTATACGACCGGCGGCGACAAGCTGCATATGTGCTACACCTTCGACCTGCTTGGTCCGGACTTCACGGCAGATCATATCCGCGGCTGTGTCGAGAGCTTCCAGCGTATGGTGAAGGACGGCTGGGTCTGCTGGGCCTTCTCCAATCACGACGTCAACCGCCACGTCAGCCGTTTCGCGCTGACGGAGGAGGAGCGTCCTGTTATCGCCAAGCTGGCGATTTCGGTTCTGGCAGCACTTCGCGGTTCGATCTGCCTCTATCAGGGCGAGGAGCTGGGGCTGCCGGAGGCGGAGCTTGCCTTCGAAGACCTGCGCGACCCCTATGGCATCCGCTTCTGGCCGGCCTTCAAGGGCCGCGACGGGTGCCGCACCCCGATGCCATGGGAGGCTGGCAAGGCGCATGCCGGCTTCACCAGCGCGGAGAAGAGCTGGCTGCCGGTGCCCTACGAACAGGCGGCGCTTTCCGTGGATACCCAGGAAAACAATGACAGTTCCGTGCTGCACCATTACCGGCGCGCGCTGGAATTCCGCAAAAGCCAGCCGGTGTTGATCGACGGCAGCATGGAATTCGTCGGCACCAACCAGGAGCTGCTCGCCTTCGTCCGCGAGAAAGGCGGCGAGAAGCTGCTCTTCGTCTTCAACCTGACGCGCAAGCCCGCGGAGTTCCGTTTTCCAGCCGGCATGTCGCTCGGTGAACCCCTGGCGATGCCGGGGTTCAAGGCCGTTGCGCGCGATCATGCGGTGAAGCTCGACGCGCTCGACGCTTTCTGCGCCCGTATCAGCTGATCAGCGCGAAGCGATCGACGTCCACCATTCCCTTGTCCGAGATCTTCAAATGCGGGATCACGGGCAGGGGCAGAAATGCGACCTGCAGGAAGGGTTCTTCCAGCGTCGTGCCGAGGGCATAGGCAGCCTTGCGCAGATGGTGCAGCGTGTCGCGCACCGCCTCATAGGGTTCCAGGCTCATCAGGCCGGCGACCGGCAGGGCAATCTCGCCGGTGACCTTGCCGTCTTCGACGACGACGAAGCCGCCCTTGATCTCGCCGAGACGATTGGCCGCAAGCGCCATGTCATCCTCGCTGACGCCGACGACGCAGATATTGTGGCTATCATGGCCGACTGTCGAGGCGATGGCGCCTTTCTTCAATCCAAAACCCTGAACGAAGCCGTTGGCGTGATTGCCGTTCTTGCCGTGACGCTCGATGACGGCGACCTTGATGATGTCATTGCCGAGATCGACGGTGGTCTGGTTGCCCCTGGCCGGCAGGCGGTAGCGACGATGCTCGGTGATGATCTTGCCGGGCATGACGCCGATGACAGGCGTTTCGCCTTCCGAAACGGGTACGCCGAAGTGGGCCGCATTGACCGGCCGCGCCTTGACGCTGTCGAGGCCGACAGGCGAGACAGGCTTGCGGGTGGCAAAGAGCGCATCGGTGACGCGGCGGCCGGCCGAAAAGACCATCTCTGCCTTGCAATTCTCCAGGCTGTCGATAACGACGAGGTCTGCCTTCCAGCCGGGGGCAACGAGGCCGCGGTCACGCAGACCGAAGGCGCGGGCGGCGGAGATCGATGCGGCCCGGTAGATCGCCAGCGGTTCGACGCCAGCAGCGATCGCCGTGCGGATCATGTAGTCGAGATGGCCCTGCTCGGCGATGTCGAGCGGGTTGCGGTCATCGGTGCAGAGCGCGAGGTATGGCGAGAGGCGTTCGGTGATGATGGGCATCAGGGCGTACAGGTCCTTGGAGACGGAGCCCTCGCGCACGAGGATATGCATGCCCTTGCGGATTTTCTCCAGCGCTTCGACTGCACTCGTGCATTCATGCTCGGTGCGAATGCCGGTGGAGAGATAGCCGTTGAGATCGTTGCCTGAGAGCAGCGGTGCATGCCCATCGATATGGCCGCCCTGGAAAGCATCGAGCTTTGCCATGCAGACGGGATCCTTGTGGATCACACCGGGGAAATTCATGAGTTCGGCAAGGCCGATGACCTTGGGATGGTCGCGATAGGGCAGGAGGCTTTCGACCGGCAGATCGGCGCCTGATGTTTCCAGATGCGTGGCCGGCACACAGGAGGAAAGCTGAACACGAATGTCCATGATCGTTTCGAGCGCTGAAGCCAGGAAGAACTCGATGCCTTCCTTACCAAGTACATTGGCGATCTCGTGGGGGTCGCAGATCACGGTCGTCACACCATAGGGCAGCACGCAGCGGTCGAACTCATGCGGTGTGACCAGCGAGGATTCGATGTGCAGATGTGTGTCGATGAAGCCTGGAACGACGATCTTGCCGGAAATATCGATCTCGGTCTCGCCGCTATAGTTGCCGCAGGTGCCGACGAAGCGGTCGCCGCCGATGGCGATGTCCGATTGGACGAGTTCACCCGTCACGAGATCGAAGAAGCGTCCACCTTTCAAGACGATATCGGCCGGTATGCGACCCACACCCTGATCGATGAGACGTTCGAGCTTGGCGGTCATGACTATCCTCGCGATACAATCGATTCCGCGAGTTATAGCGCATCTGTCTGCGGATTGGATGCCCGCAAACGAAACCGGACGCCAATGGCGCCCGGTCCCGTGTCTCATTCGTTTCGATTACTCGGCAGCAACGATCTTGCCGCCTTCCCACTTGTAGAGCGAGAAGCTCTGCGAGGTGAGGTCGCCGGTTTCGCCGTAGGTGAGCTTGCCGATGACGGTCGAGATCGGCTCACCGCCCTTCAGGGCAGCAGCAACGGCTTCCGCATCCTCGGCGCTACCGGCCTTCTCTACGCCGGCCTTCAGCACTTCGACGGCAGCATAGGCGTTGAGCGTGAAGGCTTCGGCCGGGATGTTCTTGGCGGCCAGCGCATCGGCAGCAGCCTTGGAGTCCGGGCTCTTGGTGGCGTCGGAGGCGTTGGTAAACAACGTGCCGGCTGCCGCATCCGTGCCGATCGACCAGAACTCGGTGTTGGAGAGGCCGTCGCCGCCGATGATCTGAGCGTTGACCGAGAGGTCATGCAACTGGCGGGCAAGCAGGCCGCCTTCCGGGTGGTAGCCGCCGAAATAGACGAGATCGACCTTCTCGGCCTTGATACGGGTCGTGAGTGCGGAGAAGTCCTTGTCGCCGGGCGTGATGGAGTCATTGATGACTTCGGTGACGCCGCCTGCGTTCAGCGTTGCCTTGAAGGCGTCGGCAAGGCCCTTACCGTAAGCGCCCTTGTCGTTGATGATGGCGACGCGCTTGTCCTTGAAGTGTTCCAGAGCATATTTGGCGGCGACTTCGGCCTGCTGGTCGTCACGGCCGCAGGTGCGCAGAACGTTGGTCAGGCCACGCTTCGTGAGGTCAGGCGCGGTTGCCGTTGGCGTGACCATCAGCACGCCGTTTTCGGCCAGAACGTCGGAAACCGGGATTGCAACGCCGGAGGTGACCGGACCGACGACGAAGCGGATGCCGTCGGCGACAACCTTGTTTGCGGCGGAAACGCCCTGCTTCGGTTCGCCGGCGTCGTCTGCAAGCTCGAGCACGACCTTCTCACCGAGAATGCCGCCGCTTTTGTTGATTTCATCGACGGCGGTCTGCGCGCCGTTCTTTACCTGGTCACCATAGGCAGCCACCGGGCCGGTCAGCGGCGCGATGAGGCCGATGACGATATCCGCATGCGCGAGCGGCACAAATGCCAGCGAGGCGACGAGCGTCGCCGTCAGAGTCTTCAGGGTCATGTTCTCTCTCCTTGGGTAGGGTCGTCTTCGACCACCGGTTGCTTGCCGCGAAAGCCGTTTCTTTTGTCAGCGATCCTTTTGGGAGCGTGCCAAGGACGAGGAAAAGCTGCGCGATCAATGAGCCCCGCGGCCATATTTGGCTCGCGCGGCGCATGGCAAGATTTCTAGGAATTTCGGTGAGATTCCGCAAGATGATAACAAGATCAGGTTCGTTTTCGCCAAATCTGGAAAGATTGCGCCCGATTTTTTGATTTTTCAGTCCATTTCCCGCAATTTTCGGTCTGCCTTGTCTCGACCATTCCTCGCACTTGCCGCGGCCGCATCGGGGCAGTCTAATCTGCGACCGTCAGACGATGTTTTTTGATCGCGTGCTTTCAGTCGTGCATGACTTGCAACCTTTGCAGAAAGTCGAGGCGAAGCTTCCCCGACAGAGCATATCGACGGCCGCGGATAAGCAGATATCCGGTAATGGCGCCGTTGACCACTGTTTTGGTTTTACTGTTTTAGCAAGTTAACAATTGATTCTAAGAATCCCAGTATACTACTATTCCCTAGTATATTGTTGCGGCGCAAAAAATATTCGATTTGTCGATACAGGCATATAGCGGGAACAGATATCTGGATGCTCAAGCGTATTGAAGCCAGGCAGGTGCGGACTGGGATGTTTATCGAGATGGTCGAGGGCATCTGGCACGATCCTCTTCTATCTCGGCGGCGGTTCTTACTGCGACGTGAGAGCGATACGCTGAAGCTTAACGAGTGCGCGGATGCGGGCGTCGTGATCAACACGACCAAGGGCCTCGATGTCAGGAACACCTCACGTAAGATCGAGGTCGACGTCAAGGCGGCGCGTGAGACCATTCAGAAATCCGTGGAGGTGCTGGAAAATGTCTTCGGTCGGCTGCAGGGCGGAGATGGGATCGCCGTCGATCAGGTCGAGCCGGTGATTTCCTCCGTTTCCAAATCGATGGATGACCACCCCGCCGTCTTCATCAGCGTTACCCGGCTGAAGTCCAAGGACGAAGTGACCTTTCTGCATTCCCTTTCGGTCAGTGCCTTGATGATCCTTTTCAGCCGCCATCTCGGACTGGATGAGGAAGTGGTGCAGACACTCGGCACGGCTGGGCTGTTGCACGACGTCGGCAAGCTCGAAATTCCGCTCGAAGTACTCAACAAGGAAGGGCGCCTGAACGAAGACGAGATCCAGTTGATCCGTGATCATCCGGAAAAAGGGCATGCGATCCTGTCGCGTCAGGAGGGCATGTCGGAAATCGTTCTCGACGTTTGCCTCAATCATCATGAACGGATCGACGGCAAGGGTTATCCGCGCAAGCTGTCCCACGGCGAGATCAGCCTTCACGCACGTCTTGCCGCGATTTGCGATGTCTATGACGCCGTTACTTCGGTGCGCCCCTACAAGGCTCCGTGGAGCGCGAAGGAGGCGCTGAGCTGGATGCTGGCCAATGAAGGGCATTTCGACCGCCGGCTCGTCAAAAAATTCGCCCTCTGCCTGTCGATCGCCTCCGTTTCCTGAGGGTATCTATTTCATCACATAAGGCCTGCGGGGATCTGATCCGCCGCAGGCCTTATGTCTTCGTGATCCGTGACTCCCCGAAAGCGCGCAGGATGAGGAAGCTGCTCTATTGATCAGCGAGCGCCTTTCCCAGGAAATCCGTGACCATGCTGGAAACCTGCTGGTGAATCGTTCCGCGATCCGCGCCAACACCATCCCGGCAGACGATGCTCTCCCCTGGCGCTTCCTTCTCGATCAGTTCGGCGGCGCCCGGTTTGCAGGGTTGCATGAAGCTGAAATGCAGCGATCCGGGGATAAGGCCGTAGGTGGTGGTCGCAGGCGGCAGATAGCGGGCAAGGTAACCGGAATCCTTGTTGGTGGCGGCTATGTCCGCCTCGGTTGCCGTGTCCGCATCGACATCCACCGCGGCACCCAGCACCATCAGGGGGATATGGATTGCCGCAAGGCTCTCCGGTGTCAGCCCGCGGCCAGGTCCGAGATCGAGTGTCGCGACGGCACGAATCCTCGCATCACCGAGATCCGCGGCCATCGCCGCATTGGAGGCCGCATCGCGCCCGATGCCGAGCGCCTCGAATATTTTGCAATAGATCGGGCTGAATTCAGCCACGCAATTCGTCGTCACCTTGGCTGCATCGAAGCGGCCGCCCGCCAGTTCGACGACCGTCCAGCCGCCGAGCGAATGGCCGATGGCGGCAATCCGATCGGATGCCACGCCGCCCGTCAGATCGGGATTGTCGAGCAGAGCATCGATCGTGCGGCTGAGGTCGCCGGGGCGCTTCCACAGTTCGACGGTATCGGGCTTTCGCATGTCGAATGTGGTCGTGCCGGGATGATCGGGTGCGGCGACGACATAGCCTGCGTCAACGAGGTCGGCCGCAAGCCAGGCGAGGTTGCGCCAGCTGCCGCCATAACCATGGGAGAGGACGACCAGCGGATGCGGGCCGGCTATGGGTTCGGCATCCTTGATTACAGGTTGGCCGATGAAGGCCGGTGTTTCGCCGAGAAGGACCGGTGTGGCGTCAGACGCGGTCGGATACCAGATGCTGACATGCATCGGGCGATCGGCGTTTTTGCCGGGCAGGGTGGTTTGGCGGAAACCGGTTCCGGCATGTGCTGCCGATACCAGCAGCAGGAGCAGAGGGAGGACAAAGGCAAGTCTTGGCATGGGATCTCCATTGGGTTGATTTGCCCTGTCTGGAGGAAATCCCTGAGGCCGGAGACCGATAACGCGATTGAGGTCGCCGATATCAAAAGAAAGGGCGAGGCCGGAGCCTCGCCCTTGAATTCACTTGGGACGATTGAGCTCAGATGTTGTTCTGCAGGATCGTACGCAGCTTGCCGAAGAGTTCGTCGATGTGCTTCTTCTCGATGATCAGCGGCGGGGAGAGCGCGATGATGTCGCCTGTCGTGCGGATCAGCAGGCCGCTTTCGTAAGCCTTGAGGAAGGCCGTGAAGGCGCGTTTGGTCGGCTCACCGGCGATCGGGTCGAGTTCGATGGCGCCGATAAGGCCGGTATTTCTGATGTCGATGACGTTGGGGCAATCCTTCAGCGAATGCAGCGCATCAGCCCAGTAGTCCGAGAGTTCGGCTGCACGGGTCAGCAGGCCCTCTTCCTTGTAGGTGTCGAGCGTTGCAAGTGCTGCGGCCGAGGCGATCGGGTTACCGGAATAGGTATAGCCATGGAAGAACTCGATCATGTGCTCGGGGCCATTCATGAAGGCATCATGGATTTCCGAGGTCACAAAGACCGCGCCCATCGGGATGACGCCGTTGGTCAAGCCCTTGGCGGTGGTGATGATATCGGGCTTCACATCGTAGTATTGAGCAGCGAAGGGTGCGCCCAGGCGGCCGAAGCCCGTGATGACTTCGTCGAAGATCAGCAGGATGCCGTGCTTGGTGCAGATCTCGCGCAGCTTCTGCAGATAGCCCTTCGGCGGAATGAGAACGCCGGTGGAGCCAGCGACCGGTTCGACGATCACGGCGGCGATCGTGGACGCGTCATGCAGGGTAACGATGCGCTCGAGTTCGGTGGCGATATCGCCGCCATGCTCGGGTTCGCCGCGGGTGAAGTTGTTCTTGCCGGGCAGGTGGGTGTGCGGCATGTGGTCGACGCCGGTCAGCAGGGTACCGAACATCTTGCGGTTGGTGACGATGCCGCCGACCGAGATGCCTCCAAAGTTGACGCCATGATAGCCACGCTCGCGGCCGATCAGGCGGAAGCGTGAGCCGTTGCCCTTCACGCGGTGATAGGCGAGCGCCACCTTGAGCGCCGTTTCCACCGATTCAGAACCGGAATTGGTGAACAGGACGTGGTCCAATCCTTCCGGCGCGATGTCGACCAGGCGGTTGGCGAGCTCGAAAGCCTTGGGATGGCCGAGCTGAAAGGCCGGGGCGTAATCGAGTTCGCCGGCCTGTTCGCTGATCGCCTCGGTGATCTTCGGACGGCAATGTCCGGCATTCACGCACCAGAGGCCAGCCGTACCGTCCAGAACCTGACGCCCGTCATGGGTCTGGTAGTACATATCCTTGGCGCTCACGAAGAGGCGCGGTTCCTTCTTGAACTGACGGTTTGCGGTAAAGGGCATCCAAAAGGCGCGAAGGTCGTTTGGCGTTGCATTCAGGCGGTTGGACATGCTGTTCTCCTGGCCGTTGGGGAGGCCGTTCCCGTTCAAGGCTTGGCGCCGTTTATTTTTACTGCCCGGTCAAATTATCAGCGCCCGGCAAGGCGTCAAGCCGAAGAAGCGCCGCTGTCTGCCGTTGCCGGACACTTCGGGCGTCATCAATCCTTCGCCCGGCATTGCTACAAAAATCGATGGCCGCAATGGCTGAGGGCATTTCATTCATTTCCTTGAAATTCAACCATTTTTACCGGAGGTAGTCATGACGGACCGCCAGAAAACCAGACCGCGTCCCAATCCGCGGCGTGCATTTGCGCCGAGCTACGGCACCATTCTCGAAGAAGGCGTTCGTCGCCGTACCGTTCTCAAGGGCTTTATCGCCGCCATGGGTGCGGCTGCTTTTGCGCCGGCGCTCGAAGCAACGAGGGCAGAAGCTGCCGCGTCGACCCTTACTTTCCCCGAACTGAAGCGCGTGCGCGACACCGCCGACCATTGGCCTGATGGTTACGAGCGCCAGATCCTCATTCGCTGGGGCGACGCTCTCTTTACCGACAGCCCGGAATTCGATGTCGCCAAGCTGAATGGCAAGGCGGCCGAGCGCCAGTTTGGCTACAACAATGACTTCACGCAGTTCCTGCCGCTGCCGTGGGGCGAAAAGAGCTCCGATCACGGCCTGATGGTCGTCAGCCATGAATATGCGACGCCCTTTCTGATGTTCCCGGGCCTGACCGCTGACAACTACCGCGAGAAGATGACCGAGGATCAGATCCGCGCCGTCATGGCTGCTGTCGGCGTATCCGTTTTCGAAGTGCGCAAGGATGGCAATCAATGGCACGTGGTCAAGGACGGCAAGTATAACCGCCGCATCCACATGAGTACGGAGATCGGCATTTCCGGCCCGGCTGCCGGCGACGACCGGCTCAAGACCAAGGCCGATCCGACCGGCACGGTTGTCTTCGGCACGATCTCGAACTGCAATGGCGGCGTCACACCCTGGGGCACGATGCTCTCAGGCGAAGAAGGCGCGATGGATGTTTTTGCCGGCGACTATACCAAGTTGCCGAACCAGGAACTGGTCGAGCGCCAGGGCTGGGACGAGGATGAGAACGACATCTATTCCGTCAGCCGCGTCGAGCCGCGCTTCAAGTTCGAGGAAGAGCCGAACGAGTGGATGCGTTTCGACTGGGTCGTCGAAATCGATCCCTTCGATCCGACTGCAAAGCCGGTCAAGCGCACCTCGCTCGGCCGCATGACGCATGAAGGCGCGCAATGTTGCGTCGCGCCTGACGGCCGCGTCGTGGTCTTCATGGGCGATGACGACGATTTCGAATATATCTACCGCTTCGTCACCCGCGATCCGTGGAACCCCAACGATCGCGCCGCCAACAAGGATCTGCTCGATCACGGCACCCTGTCTGTCGCCAAGTTCGAAAGCGACGGCACGATGCGCTGGATCCCGCTCGTTGCTGGCGAAGGCCCGTTGACGGCGGAAGCCGGCTTCAAGACGCAGGCAGACGTGGTTCTCGCCACCCGCACTGCCGCCGACCTCGTTGGTGCGACGCCAATGGACGGGCCGGAGGGCTTCATCCCGCATCTCGGCACCGGCAAGCTCTATGTGGCCATGACCGAAAACGAGGATCGCCTGCCGAAGGGCCAGGGTGACGACGAGAAGGAACAGGTCAACGTTGCCAATCCACGTGGCCCCAATCCGCATGGGCATCTGCTGGAGCTTGTAACGCCAGGCGGTCCTGACAAGCCCGATTACGCCGCTGAGAGCTTCAAGTGGGACGTCTTCGTGCTCTGCGGCGATCCGGCCAAGCCCGAAGACCAGGCGATGTTCCATCCAGCGACCACCTCGGCCGGCTGGTTCACCGACCCCGATAACCTTGCCGTGGATCCAGCAGGCCGCCTTTGGGTGACCACCGACGGCCCGCCGCCGGAAGGCATCGCCGATTCCGTCTATGTAATGGATACGGAGGGTTCGGGCCGCGCTTTGCCGAAGCTCATCTATATCGCGCCTGTCGGTTCGGAGACCTGCTCGCCGACCTTTACCTCGGACGGCTCCAGCGTCTTCCTCTCGGTCCAGCATCCGGGCGAATTGCGCATGGCCGATAACGAGGATGCGACCTCAATGGAAGATGCCGGCACTAACTGGCCGGACTTCAAGCCGGGTGTGCCGGCGCGTCCGTCGCTCGTCGTGCTGACGCGCGCTAGCAACGGAGTGGTGGGCAGCTAACCTGTCGTTCTGACACAGACGGGACCGGCAATTCTTGCGAATTGCCGGTCCCAAAGGTTTTACGTGCTGAAAATCGTTAAGCGGCGCCCGCGGAAGCATTTCCCTGGAACGCTGCTCAGACTGACATCATGTCAGCGCTGACATCAGGCTGCAGACCTGCTCCGGTTCTGAGCCACGTAGATATCCTCCAGCGTCGCGAGGATCTTCATGACCGGCTCGGAGTTGCTGGAATAGTAGATCGTCTGTGCATCACGACGGGTCTTGACCAGCTTCTGAGCGCGCAATTTCGACAGATGCTGGGAGAGGGCCGACTGGCTCAGGCCGACCTGGGTGGCGAGAACGCCGACAGGCACTTCTCCCTTTACCAGGCTGGTGAGGATCAGCAAACGCTTGGGGTTGGCCATGGCCGATAATAAAGCTGCCGCCACATTGGTGTGCTCGGCCAAATCAGAGGTTTCCATATTTTTTCTTCCTAATGCGAAACGTACATCATCCGTACAGGCACAGGCCGTCAGACGGTTCTTTGACTGACAGCGAAAACTAGCAATTGGGCTCGAAGATTGTATATACCTAAATTTAAGGTATCAGGTATGCTATTTTAGATATGTTTGAACAAATGTGATCTAAGTCCTCAGCGGGTATGTCGAACTCGCAACGCATCAATAAGTCACCTGAAATCATATCAAAACCTTCGGAATCGACCCCACATATGCGCCAGGGACCCGCTTCAGGTGCCTTCAGCCTGGATGTCAGCGCTAACATGAGGTCCGGATGGCGCGCTACTAAATCTTGCACTGCGGCGTCAGCTTTTTCAGCGATGTGATCATTTGCCTCGGAGTGAATCACGAGATCGCTGCCGTCCAAAATGTAAGCACGGCCGAATCCGCCATTAAGGCTGGCCGATTGCGGGATGAGCCGGAAGAAACGGAAATCCGGGAAATCGATATAGAGTTTCGCCTTGGCGTGACGGTTGAGGAAACGAGCGCGGATGCGCGCGTGGAGAGGCGTATCCCGCTCCACCTGTTCCGCACGGCATTGGGTCGTCAGGCGGGCATGGGCAAGCGGATCGCCCTTGCCGGGCTCGCCGGTCAGGAGCGAGGCCCTGGCATCGGCAGCGAGCGCTTTCGTGTGGGTCGAGAGCGCGGAAACGAGAATGACCGGCACGCCGTCTATGTCGGTGCCGAGGAGAACCCGGCTTGCGAAGGGAAAGCCGGTTTCGGGATCGAGAACGGCGAGGGCAGCATAGCGGGCGGAGCGCAAGAGAATGCGCGCCAGCTTGCGGGCCTCGTCGTCGGTTTCGCGGAGCGTGGAGGACGGTTCTTTCATATCCGCGTTGTCGCAAAGCGGAGTGAAAGGATCAAGTCTAAAGCGTGTCGCGATCTCCAGGATTCGCTTGCCACGCTTTAGGTTTTTGTTTTCGCATGTCGTTACCGCAAAACCGCTGCACACTTTTGCGCGACATGCTTTATTCCTTCCGCTTGTGCCGTGTAAGGCCGGTGACGACATCCTGAGCCGAGATCGTGCCGACGATCTGGCCGTTGTCGACCACGCCGATACTGCCGGGCTGCCGGGAGAGGGCATCGAGGATATCGACAAGCGGCGTCGTGGGGCGGGCGGTGGCGCTGACCGACATGCCGATTGCTGCGTCGCCAAGCCCAGGCTGCATGATGTCAGAGGCCATCAGCATGTTGATCGGATTCATGTTCTGCACGAAGTCGGCGACATATTGATCGGCCGGGTTCTTGACGATCTCCTGTGGCGTTCCGCACTGGATGATGCGTCCGCCCTCCATGATGGCGATGCGATTGCCGATGCGGAAGGCCTCGTCGAGATCGTGGCTGACGAAGAGGATGGTCTTCTTCAGCCGCCGCTGGAATTCCAGCAACTCGTCCTGCAGGCGCGTACGGATCAGCGGATCGAGCGCGGAGAACGGCTCGTCCATGAGGAGGATCGGCGCGCCGGTGGCGAATGCACGGGCAAGGCCGACGCGCTGCTGCATGCCGCCGGAGAGCTCGTTGACCTTGCGGTCCGCCCATTTCGTCAGGTTGACGAGTTCGAGCTGCTCGCCGACCCGGCTCTTGCGCTCGGCTTCCCGCACGCCCGAGAGCTCAAGGCCGAAACCGACATTCTCGGCAACGGTGCGCCAGGGCAGGAGAGCGAACTGCTGGAACACCATAGAGACCGTATGCGTGCGCAGGTCGCGCAGCGCCTTGGCACTGCATTTGTAGGGGTTTACCGACCCCGTTGCCGTCGAAACGGCGACGTCGCCGCGCACGACGGGCGCAAGCCCGTTGACGGCGCGCAGGAGCGTCGACTTGCCGGAACCCGAAAGGCCCATCAGCACGAGGATTTCGCCTTCCTCGATGGTCAGCGAGGCATTGGCGACGCCGAGAACGAGGCCGGTCTCGGCGCCGATCTCGTCACGTGAGCGACCCTGGTCGACCATGGCGAGTCCGATTTCCGGCCGGTCGCCGAAGATGATGTTGACGTCTCTGAAACTGACCGCGGTCATGCGCCGTCTCCTTCGCCTGCGGTGCGGAACATGCGGTCCAGAATGATTGCCAGAATGACGATACAGAAACCGGCCTCAAAACCCTTGGCGATGTTGACGGTGTTCAAGGCACGCACGACCGGTACGCCGAGACCGGGAGCGCCAACGAGGGCGGCGATCACGACCATCGAGAGGGAGAGCATGATGGTCTGTGTCAGGCCGGCCATGATCTGCGGTGTTGCAAAGGGCAGTTCGACCTTGCGCAGAACCTGGATCGGCGTCGCGCCGAACGCGACGGCGGCTTCGACGAGGGAAGGGGGCGTCGAGATGATGCCGAGGCGGGTAAGGCGGATGGGGGCGGGGATGGCGAAGATGACGGTTGCGATCAGGCCCGGCACCATGCCGAGGCCGAAAAGGATAAGTGCTGGAATCAGATAAACGAAGGTCGGAATGGTCTGCATGAGGTCCAGAACGGGCCGCATCGCGGCATAGATCCAGGCGCGGCGGGCAGCGGCAATGCCGAGCGGAATGCCGATCACCATGCTGACGAAGGTCGCGGCGAGTACGAGCGCCAGCGTTTCCGTCGTCTCCTTCCAATAGCCCTGGTTCATGATGAGCAGCAGCCCAAGACAGGTGAAGACCGCCACTGTTATCGATCGGCGCAGCCACCAGGCGATGAGGCTTATGGCGAGGACGGCAATCAGCGGATTGGGCGTCTGCAGCACGAAAAGCAAGGCATTGATGACGTGGGACAGCAGCGCGGAGAGTTGGTTGAAGAACCATTCGCCGTTTGTCGTCAGCCAGTCAACGAAGGACTTGGCCCAGGGGCCAATGGGAATTTTAGCGTCGGTGATCCAATTCACGAGGCGCGCCTGTCTTTTAAGAACGAAGATCGGGATGAAAACGAAAACGGGGCGGCAGATCCGCCCCGTTCATTTCATCAGAGGCCGAGGCCGGACTTGACGGCTGCGAGGCCATCGCTGCTGCCATCGCGCGTCTTGACGCCGGCAAGCCAGGGATCAACCGTGGACGGATTGGCCTTCAGCCATTCGCCCGCTGCCTTTTCCGGATCTTCGCCGTCGTTCAGGATCTTGTTCATGATCTCGTTCTCCATCTTCAGGGAGAACTTCAGATTCTTGACCAGCGTCCCGACGTTCGGGCACTCATCGAGATAGCCGGCACGCACGTTGGTATAGACTTCGGCGCCGCCGAAATTCGGTCCGAACGTGTCGTCGCCACCCGACAGATATGTCATCTTGAAGTTGGTGTTCATCGGATGCGGTTCCCAGCCGAGGAAGACGATGGGCTTGCCTTCCTTCTCGGCGCGGGCGACCTGCGCCAGCATGCCCTGCTCGGAGGATTCGACCAGTTCCATTTCCTTCATGCCGAAGGTGTTCTTATCGATCATGTCGATGACGTGGCGGTTGCCGTCATTGCCGGGCTCGATGCCGTAGATCTTGCCGTCGAGATCGCTCTTGTGAGCAGCGATATCCTTGAAGTCCTTGATGCCGAGTTCGGCACCCTTGGCATTGGTCGCCAGCGTGTACTTGGCGCCGACGAGGTTCGGACCGTAGGACTCGACCGACTTGTCGTCGAGGTAGGGCTGGATATCTGCCTTCTGGGACTGCATCCAGTTGCCGAGGAAGACGTCGATGTCCTTGTTCTTCATCGACGTATAGGTGACCGGCAAGGAGAGAACCTTGATGTCGGTCTCATAGCCGAGCTTCTTGAGGAGCAGGGAGGCGGTCGCCGTAGTCGACGTGACGTCCGTCCAGCCGATGTCCGAAAGATGGACGGTGGAGCAGCTTTCAGGGTCTGCGGAGAAGGCGGCGGTCGCAACGGAGAGAGCTGCGACGGCAGTTGCAGTAATGAGTTTGAATGCGCTTGTTGTTTTCATTTTAGACTCCCAGTCTTACGTTCCCAAGCCAACCATCAATAGACCAGTTTTACAAGCGATCTCGGCGCGTTTGCGGCGTTCCGGACTATATGATTGCGACGCTCCAGCGTTTTTTGGGAAAGCTTGAATTTCAGGGCTTTTGGCGATTTCGCCGCCTGGATTTCCTGTGATTATCGATTTGTCGGGGCTTTTCTTTGCGTTCTCCAGCTTTCAAGAAGCCAGATAAGGAGAATCCGATGGCAAAACTCTATTTCAACTACTCGACGATGAACGCCGGCAAGTCGACCATGCTGCTGCAGGCCTCCTACAATTACCAGGAGCGCGGCATGCGCACGGTTCTGTTGATCGCGGCCTTCGACGATCGGGTGGGGCGCGGCATCATCGGTTCGCGTATCGGGCTCGAAGCGGAGGCCATCCCCTTCGAAAGCGACAGCGATCTCTATGCGCTGGTCCGGAAACTCAGCAGCGAAGGACAGCCGATATCCTGCGTCTTCGTCGATGAAGCGCATTTCATGACGCGCGATCATATCTGGCAGCTTGCCCGCGTCGTCGACAGGCTCGGCATTCCCGTGATGGTCTACGGCCTGAGAACGGATTTCCAGGGCAAGCTCTTCCCGGCCTCGCAGGAGCTGCTGGCGATTGCCGACGAGATGAGGGAGGTGCGTACCATCTGCCATTGCGGGCGCAAGGCCACCATGGTCGTGCGGCTCGATGCCGAGGGCAAGGTGCTGCACGAAGGCGCACAGATCGATGTCGGCGGGAACGAGAAATATGTTTCATTGTGTCGCCGCCATTGGGATGATGCAATGAATGGCGAATGGATTGCCGAGCCGGTCTGAACGGATCAACATCTGTTTTCTTTAGCGCGGCAAGTGAATAATCTGGAAGACGGAGATTCCCTGGGAGTGCCCGGTGCGCAAAAGCCCGCCTTTCGATAGCCAGTATGATGCTGCCCGTGACCTTGCCGAGGCCATGGCCGGCGAGGCCGATTATTGCGCCGCCTGCATCAAGGGGTTCGATGGCGATGAGTCGCGCTCATCCGACGAGATTTTCCTGGAGCAGAATGCGCGCTTCCAGGCCTTTTTAAACGACAGTGCCACGCTCGATGTGCTGCTTGCGGAACTCGTCTTCTCCCTCGACCGGCTGACGGCCAAGGTTTCGGCCGATCTCGACAGTTTTCGCGGGCTGACGCGGCGCGAAAAGATGGCCGGATGGTTTTCCCGACAGCGCATGTGGCGCATGCATAGCGCGCGGGTGCGCGAGGCGCCGGTCGTGGAACAACTACTCGATCTTCTAACGAAATCCGATCTGCTGGCGACGCTGCTTAAAGGCCAGAGGCTGTCCCTTGTCGAGCGTCACAAGAGCGCCGAATTGAGCCTCATCGACATTGTCGAGCATCGGCGGCGGCTTGTTGACGAGATCGACATTGCGCGGATGCGAATGAAGGAGCTCAACGCCAAGGCATTGAACACGCAGGGGCGCATCGGCGTCTATGGCAACAAGGCGCACTGGGAGCAGATGGAAGCGGAGCGTCTGGCGTTGAAGGCGGAGGCCGAGCGCATTTCCGTCGAGGAACATGCGATGCGCGACGAGAGCCAGCGGCGCGAACGCTTCATCGGCATGTTCCAGGCCTTCGTCGACAGGCTTAATGGCCGTATCGCCGGCTGCAACGTGCTCGTCCGCAAGCTTTCGGTCGATACCGAGGAGCGGCTCATCATCTATCAGGCACAGGTCGATACCGACCGTCCGGGCATGAAGGTGAGGATCAAGCCGGAGCTTTTCCCGAATATTGCCGCATCTATTGCGCTTTTCGAAAAGGGCATGCTGGTGCCTCAGGATCTGGTCCAGCGAAAGAGCCGTGCAGATCAGGAATTTGCCCGGAAATTTCCCGCCTATGCCGAGGAGCCCTCGGAGGCGCCGCTGATCGATGTGGTGCGAAAATCTCCGATGTTCGGCCTCGGATTCCTCCGTTCGCTGCGCTCCTAACGGGGCGGCGAGGGAAGGCGTATCCGATCTGTCGCGTCTGGCTCGCACTCCGTTGGCCGAAATATCCTTGTCTGTTGTTGTACTTGGGCGATCAAGCGCATATGTGGATGGAAAGGATATCCCTGTTTTCGCCGCCTGACAGGAGACGACGATGCTCGACCGGATTGCCGGTTTTTTCAGACTGATCGGCCAGACGATCAGCCGCTGGGTTCGCCTTTTTGCCGCCTGGGCGATCTGGCCATTCATGGCCGCGCACGGATGGTATGCGCGGCGGACCTGGATGATCCGGCTGCCGATCATCGCGTTTCTCGCACTTCTCGTCGTCCTTTACGGCTATTTCATCTGGCAGACGCAGGCCTGGTCGAATTTCAATACGAACTTCGTCGATCAATATCGCCTTTCGGATCGCAAGGTGCCGGCAGGACAGGAAATTCCGGCGGCCGACGGAACTGCTGCCAAGACCTGCCAGCGCTCGGCGATCGTCGATGTCGCGGCCGATCTGACGGATTTCAACGTCAACCAGAATGCCTGGATATCGTCGATGGTGCTCTACAAGATGGGCCTGTTCGGCATCGATTGGGATCACACGCCCTTCCTGGACAACAAGGCATCCTTCCAGCGCGGCATCAACCAGGCGGTCCGGCGAACTTCGGCGGAGCTTGTTGATACGCTCGGGCGCGTGCGAGGCACGTCCGGCATCAACAACGATCTGCAGAGCGCGCGCGGCAATCTGCAGTTCGATGAACACAGCTGGTATTTCGGGCTCGATCCCTTCGGACTGAAGACGCCGACGCCTGCCTATTATCGCACGGCCATCAAAGACTTGCGCAAGTTCAACACTGATCTCGCCGCCTGCAACGCAGTTTTCGACGGTCGCGCGGACAACCTGATGCAGTTCATCGACCGCATCGCCAACGATCTCGGCAGCACCTCCGACATGCTGGCGGAGCGCTCGGAAAACCATAATCGCGGCTGGTTTGACACGCGGGCGGACGATCGATTCTGGTTCGCCTATGGCCAGCTATACGCTTATTACGCGATTCTGACGGCCGCGCAGTCGGACTTCTCTCAGGTTGTGGCAGAACGGAACCTCGGAGCAATCTGGGCGGGCACGACCAAACAGTTTCAGGCAGCACTTCGCATCCAGCCGGCAATCATTTCCAACGGACGGGAGGATGGCTGGATCATGCCGAGCCATCTCGCCACGATGGGCTTTTATATGCTGAGAGTGCGGTCGAACCTGGTTGAAATCCGCTCGGTGCTGGACCGTTAAGCCGGAGTGCCGCCGTCCTCGAAGCCAAGGATGCGCAGCTTCTCGACGAATTCATAGGTGATACCGACGATACCGCCGCCGCTGGCGTCGTCGCGGAACTTGCCGACGGAGCGCACCATCTTGTAGCCGCCGAGCCCGTTGTCGACGCGATAGACATAGTGGAATCCGACCCGGTAGAGGCTTGCCTGCTCGAAGGTTTCGGCAATCAGCAGCCGGTCTTCCGCATGGATGCGCGACATGAGTTCGGTCAGGTTGACCGGACCTTCGCTGTAAGGAAGATCGAAGATCTGGTGTACGTCTTCGCTGGCGAAGAAATGCCCGGTCTCGAGGTTCATCCGCCAGAAGCCGAAGAGGCGGTAGGCAGCGAACATGGTCAGCGCTTCTGCATCGGTAATTCCGATGTGGGCACGGGATTGCAGCCGATGTTCGACGGCTGACTGTTCGAAACGAAGAGGCACGG
This sequence comes from Rhizobium sp. 1399, assembly GCF_031455475.1. Classification (NCBI taxonomy): domain Bacteria; kingdom Pseudomonadati; phylum Pseudomonadota; class Alphaproteobacteria; order Hyphomicrobiales; family Rhizobiaceae; genus Rhizobium; species Rhizobium sp. 1399. Next base: position 96,121 of record NZ_JAVDSU010000010.1, read on the forward strand.
TTTCCCCCTAATTCGGGATGGCGCGCTGATTCTCTTCTGATTCCTCAGTTGATCAGCTTCAATCGGATGGCTTTTGCTACCAACTGGGTGCGGTTGACGCAATCGAGTTTTTTAATTGCGTTGGTCATATAGGCATTTACCGTGTGATCCGAGAGCGCCAGGATCTGGCCGATCTCGATCGAGGTCTTGCCCTGCGCCGTCCACCGCACAACCTCGAGCTCGCGGGCCGAGAGCGCGCTATGGGGGCTCTCCTCATTGCGCTTGACGCTGTTGTAGGTGTCGACGGCGTGGAGAACGATCATCGCGAGTTCGTTGATCTCGCTCTGGCCGAGGGATGCGCGTTCGCCGCCGAACCAGAAGACGAGGCGCTGTCCATCGGCCGAATTGATCGGCATGGCAATGCCGGCGCTCATGCCGTGCTGCAGCATCAAGTTTCTGGTGCCGGCAGGGAAAGATTGGGCATGGCCGGGATCGTTAAGATGCCATACCTGCGGTACGGCTGATTCCCTCATGCGTGCGGCAAAGGGACAGGCGCGCAGCATATGCGCACGATCGAAATCCCTGATGTAGGAAACCGGCAGCGAGCTCTCGATGATCAGCGGCTTGAGCAGCAAATCTTCTATCGTCGGCGCGTTGAGCAGAGTGGCGTGCTCAAAACCGAATGCCGCCGCCACCCTTCCAAGCGCCTGTGCGAACAGGCCGCGCGTGCGCGCCACTGCCAGTTCGCTCGATAGTAATGACTGCCTTTCAGAGGTAGTCATGTAAGACATTATATGCCCCCGCAAGTCCCTATGTTACCGCTATCAAATACATAAATCCGCCTGCATGCTAGCCCTAATTGACTTAGCACACGCTGATTAATTCATTTTGTGAAAAATTAACCAGATGAAAAACGCGCTTAAGTTGATTTTCGAGCTATACGGGTAGAAGGGCTGTGCCTTTTACCTCCTCCATGACCGCATAGGTGTGTGTTTCGCGTACGCCGGGGAGGGAAAGAATCACCTCCGAGAGGAATTGGCGATAAGCCTCCATCCCCGCCATGCGCGCCTTCACAAGATAGTCGAAACCTCCTGCGACCATATGACATTCCATGACGTCGTCGCTGCGTTTTACTGCCGCAGCAAAGGCATCGAAAACGTCAGGCGTGGTGCGGTCAAGTTTCACCTGTACGAAAACGAGGAGGTTGCGGCCGAGTTTTTCCGGCGAGAGGATTGCCATATAGCCCGTGATATAACCGTCTCGGGTCAGCCGCTTGACGCGCTCGGCAGTGGCCGTGGGAGACAGGTTGACGCGTTCGGCGAGCTCTATGTTGGAAAGTCGTCCTTCCTTCTGCAGCGCACGGAGAATCTTGCGGTCGAGACGGTCGAGCTCTTTCATTTTTCGCGGCCTTTCAGGCGGTCGGTAGGCGAAGATCGTGTTGGTCGGCCTCAGTTTAGTGAAAAACACCACGAATGAACAGCTATGTTGCCGAAATCACGGAGAACACTTCATGCCGACCCAGATTTCCACGCCTTTTGCCCTGTTCAACGCTCCATTTGCCGGTGATGATGATCGCCTGCTGCATGGTTTCGCCGAAGGCTTGCGCTTTTCGGCCTCCCAGGATGTTGCGATCGACAAGCGTGCCGGGGGCATGATCGAGGCGATCCGCAGCAATTCGGGATCGATCGGCGGCGTGGAGGATTTCCTCAGGGAATACGGGCTTTCCACCAAGGAGGGCCTGGCGCTGATGGTGCTTGCCGAGGCGCTGCTGCGCGTGCCCGACGCGTTGACGCAGGACAAGCTGATCGAGGACAAGCTGAAGGAAGGCGGCTGGAGCGAGCATGAGGGCAAGGCCGACAGCTGGTTTGTCTCGGCATCCGCCTGGGCGCTCGGCGTTTCAGCCCGCATCATCCGCCCCGGTGAGACGCCCGAGGGCGTGCTTCGCGGCCTTGTCAAACGCATGGGCCTGCCGACCGTTCGCAATGCCACCAAGCAGGCCATGCGCTTCCTTGGCCATCACTTCGTGCTCGGCGAAACCATTAAGGACGCTCTCAACCGCGCGGCCAAGAGCGAGGAGAAGGGCTATCGCCATTCCTTCGACATGTTGGGCGAGGGCGCACGGACGGCCGAAGATGCCAAACGTTACTGGCAATCCTACGCCATGGCGATCGAAGCGATCGGCGGCTGGATGGCGAAGAACGCCAAGGGCAAGGATCTGCCCGATCGCATGGGTATTTCTGTCAAGCTTTCGGCGCTGCATCCGCGTTATCTCGCCACTCACCGCGATCGCGTGATGAGGGAACTCGTGCCCGACCTCCTGAAGCTTGCGCAGATGGCTAAGGCACATCAGCTCAATTTCACCATCGATGCCGAAGAAGCCGACCGGCTGGAACTTTCGCTCGACGTGATCGCCGCGGTCTTTTCCGATCCGTCGCTTGCCGGCTGGGATGGTTTTGGCCTTGCAATCCAGGCCTATCAGAAGCGCGCGGTCGCCGTGATCGATTATATTGATGAACTCTGCGCAAAGCTTGGCCGCCGCATGATGGTGCGCCTCGTCAAGGGCGCCTACTGGGATACCGAGGTCAAGCGGGCGCAGGAACGCGGGCTTGACGATTATCCGGTCTGGACGCGCAAGCAGGCGACAGACCTTTCCTATCTCGCCTGCGCGCAGCACATGCTCGCCAAGCGGGCGCGTATTTTCCCGCAATTTGCCACCCATAATGCACTGACGGTTTCCACCATTCTGGAGCTTGCCGGCAATGATCGATCCGGCTTCGAGTTCCAGCGCCTGCATGGTATGGGCGAGAGCCTCTACAATCATCTGCTTGATACCAACGACCGGATCGCCTGCCGGATCTATGCGCCTGTTGGAGGCTACCGCGATCTGCTCGCCTATCTTGTCCGCCGTCTTCTCGAAAACGGCGCCAATTCCTCCTTCGTCGCCATGGCCGGCGATAAGAACGTGCCGATCAAGGCATTGCTGGAACGCCCGGCGGACAAACTGCAATTCGATGTCGGCGCGAGTGCCCGCAACAGCAAGATTCCGATGCCGCTGCAGCTCTACGGCAAGCGCAAGAACAGCGCCGGACTGGAATTCGGTCATCGTGCAACGCTTGAAAAACTGGTGGAGGCGATCCGGAAGGGGCTTCCCGCCATCGCGGCCGCGCCCCTCATTCCGGGCGTGGCTGCCAGCGGTTCGGAAGCGCCCGTCCTTTCACCGTCCGATCGCTCCAGGACCGTCGGCTCGGTTCGCAATGCCACCGCTGCCGATATCGACAAGGCCTTTGCCGTTGCCGCCAAAGGCTACAAAGCATGGTCGCGCCGTTCGGTCGAAGAACGTGCATCTGCGCTGGAGCGCATGGCCGACCTTATGGAAGAAAATCGCGATAGGCTGCTTGTGCTCCTGGCCGCAGAAGCCGGCAAGACGCTCGACGACGGCATTGCGGAAATACGCGAGGCGGTGGATTTCTGCCGCTATTACGCCAGCGAGGCGCGCCGGCTCTTCGGTACCGCGACCAAGATGCCGGGGCCGACCGGAGAGGATAATCGGTACCTGTGGCGTGGTCGCGGGGTTTTTACCTGCATCTCGCCCTGGAACTTCCCGCTGGCGATCTTCCTTGGGCAGGTTTCGGCCGCCCTCGTTTCCGGCAACGCCGTGCTCGCAAAGCCTGCACCGCAGACGCCGCTGATTGCCTATGAAGCAGTGAAGCTTTTCCACAAGGCCGGCGTGCCGGAAGACGCGCTGCTCTTCGTGCCTGGCGGTCCCGACGTCGGTGCCGCTATCACGGCGCATGCAGCGCTTGCCGGCGTTGCCTTCACCGGTTCGACGAAGACGGCATGGGCAATCAACCGGACGCTTGCCGCCAAGGACGGACCGATCGTGCCGCTGATTGCCGAAACGGGCGGCCTCAACGCCATGGTGGTCGATGCGACGGCTCTCGGCGAACAGGTGGCCGATGACGTGATCCTGTCGGCCTTCCGTTCGGCCGGCCAGCGCTGTTCCGCACTCCGACTGCTTTTCCTGCAGGAGGACGTGGCCGAGCACATGACGCAGATGATCGAGGGGGCTGCGCGCGAACTGCAGCTCGGCGATCCCGCATTGGAAACGACCGATGTCGGCCCGATCATCGACGAGAAGCAGAAGGCGATGTTGGAAGCCCATATCGCCGACATGCAGAAAACGCAGAAGGTTCGCTATGCCGGCAAGGCGCCTGATGGCGGAAGCTTCTTCGCGCCGCATATCATCGAGCTCGACAAGCCTGCGGCACTGACCAAGGAAGTCTTCGGGCCGGTGCTGCACATCGTGAGATGGAAGGCGAAGGAATTGCCCAGGGTGCTGCAGGATATCCAGGCCTCCGGCTACGGCCTGACGCTTGGTGTTCACAGCCGCATCGAATCCACGATCCGCACCGTCACCGATGCGCTCGATACTGGCAATGTCTATGTGAACCGCAACATGATCGGCGCCGTCGTCGGCACCCAGCCCTTCGGCGGTTCGAGTCTATCCGGCACGGGATTCAAGGCCGGTGGGCCGGCCTATCTGCAGCGTTTTGCGCTGGAACAGGTGATCTCCGTGAACACGGCAGCTGCGGGTGGTAATGCCAGCCTGATTGCGATGGGAGAATAAGATAAGGGTACGGCGGCAGGCGTCAAAATCCAGCTTGCTGCCGTTCAATCCTATTGCTAAGCGTATCGTTAGATGCAGCTGAGGCGATTTAATCGTGCGATTTGCAGTTTGCTTTTTCGTGAAGTGTCTATTTTCCCGTACAATACTTGTTTTTCTTCTTTCCAGCTTGCCGATAGTGGCTGTGTCTTCGCAGGCTGCAGAGCAAAAGCAGTCAGAACACCCGGCCATGAGCTTCATCATCGTGCGCAGTTCTGTTTGTAAAGAAGACTGTCCGGAATGGGTTTCGGCTGAGGGACGCATTACTTCCGATACACCTGCCCAAATGAGAAAAATTCTCAAAAAAATCGGCCAACGGAAATTGCCGATCGTGTTCCGTTCGGAAGGTGGGGATGTGAACGCCGCATATGCCATGGGACGAATGATTCGCAAGGCTGGTCTGGAAACCGCGGTCGGTGGTACACGGCTGGAGGGCTGCCCGACCGAGGATCTGCGGTGTACCACTGCCATCGTCAAGAATGACGCTTCAGTAGGATCTACCTATTCGTATGGAGCATATTGCGTTTCGGCGTGCCCTCTGGCTTTGGCCGGTGGCACGACGCGGGTTTCATCTCAATGGGCCTATATCGGCGTTCATCAGATCACGACTGTCTACAACAAGATGCGAGTGTCCTACCGCATTGAATACAAGATCGTGAACGGGAAAAAGCAAGAAGTCTCACGCAAGGAAGTTGGCCGCAAGGTTACCGGGCAAAGCAGCTCCACCAAGCTGGGTAAAAAAGCTACGGCGACCCTAAATGCATATCTGAGAGAGATGGGCGTCAGCGACGATATCGTTGACCTGATGATGAGCGCCGCACCTGACAGCATGACAATGGTCGCGCCCACGGAAGCGCTTCGGATAGGTCTGATCACGGATATGCTAGCCTATGACGAATGGCCCGGCATGCCGCTCTGCGCACAGGATGCAGTGCCGGAGGCCGTCTGTTATCGCCATCCGGCGGCTAAGGTCGGGGCATCTCAGGCACCAGCGCCGCAGGCGACCGTGGACACAACAAGCCAGGGGCTGCCGAAAACTCATCCGATGGACTTCCTCGTGACGTACAATGGCAATTGCCAGGAAGAGTGTACGCAGTGGATTTCAGCCGATGGCGACATCACACCGGATACGCCGGCTCAACTGGACGCGATCTTGAAGACGCTTGGCGAAAGAAAGCTGCCGGTTGTCTTTCAGTCCTCTGGTGGGGACACGGATGCGGCTTTCGCAATAGGACGTATGATCCGGGCTGCAGGTCTGGAGACTTCAGTCGGCGGAACGCGGTTGCCCAATTGCCCAGAGACTGATCCGCGTTGCACGGCGAGCATGGCCAAAAGCGGGCCGACCGAAGGCGAAGTCTCTGCCGCCGGTGCTTATTGCTTTTCAAGCTGTACCATTGCCTTCATGGGAGGAACGCCGCGCCTCCTGAAAAATTCCGATATCGGGCTCAATCAACCGGCGACGGAACTGACACAGGCCGACCGTGACAAATTTGACGCCTATTTCAATGAGATGGGCATCAGCCCTGAGACGTTCGACAGAATGATGATCGCGCCACCAAACCGCAGAGGGCTCATATACCCTTACCAGGCGCTCAAGCTCGGCATCATCGATGGTGTCATCCCATATGACGAAGAGCCGGGTTTTCATCTCTGCGGACCGAATGCCAAGGAAAGCGTCCGATGCCCCAGAAAATCCGAGGCTGCGATTATCCCGGCTTCCGCCCAGGTGAATTGACGCCGAGATAGGAAAAGGCATCTGCAAGGAAGCGGCGCACTTGCTTCGCACCGCTATCCTTCGCCGGATGTTTCTGGCCTGGTGCCGCTTTTATTCCTTGTCCTTCAAATCATTCTTTGAGGTCACGCTCATCAGCTTCTCGAGGAAGCCGAGCATGACCGCTGAAACCACGAAGGCGAGATGCATGAAGGTCAGCCACATGATCTTCCCGTCGGTATATTGATTGACGTTGAGGAAGACCTGCAGGAGGTGGATGGAGGAGATGGCGACAATAGAGGAGGCGACCTTGATCTTCAGGCTGCCGGAATCGAGCTTGCCGAGGAAGGAGACTTCGCCTTCTTTTTCGGCCTCGTCGAAACGGCTGACGAAATTCTCGTAGCCGGAGATCATCACCATGACGATGAGGCTTGCGACGAGTGCCGCATCGATAAGCCCGAGCATGGCGAGGATCATTTCCGCCTCGCCGAGCTCGAATACGCTTCCTGCGACCTTCAGGAACTTGAAGGCGAAAGATACGGCATAAACGGCCAACGCAAGCACAAGGCCGATATAGAAGACCACCAGCAGCCAGCGGCTGGAAAGAATGATGCGCTCGACCAGAAGTTCGAGTGATTTCATGGTCTACCCCGTAAATCTCAGAATCGTTGGCCCCTAATAAACAATGGAATAGGCGGACTGCAAGGCGCAGTACTATTCACAGGTTCGGGATATTTCGCTATCCGATTGAAATAAACGCCGAGTCCGTTGTGCTGAGAGAATGAGGACACGATCCATGGCTGCCATCAAATCCGATATCGAAATCGCACGCGCGGCGACGAAGAAGCCGATTTTCGAAATCGGCGCCGCGCTTGGCATCCCCCCGGAACAGCTCGTTCCCTATGGACATGACAAGGCGAAGATCAGTGCCGAGTTCATCGCCGCCCAGGAGGGCAAGAAGGACGGCAAGCTCATCCTTGTTACCGCCATCAACCCGACGCCGGCGGGCGAGGGCAAGACGACGACCACCGTCGGTCTCGGCGACGGGCTGAACCGCATCGGCAAGAAAGCGATCGTCTGCGTGCGCGAGGCCTCGCTTGGTCCCTGTTTCGGTGTGAAGGGCGGGGCGGCAGGGGGCGGATATGCCCAGGTCGTGCCGATGGAAGACATCAACCTGCATTTCACGGGCGATTTCCACGCGATCACCTCGGCACACAATCTGCTCGCGGCGATGATCGACAATCATATCTACTGGGGCAACGAAGAGAATATCGACCTGCGCCGCATCACATGGCGGCGGGTGATGGACATGAACGACCGGGCGCTACGCAGCATGGTGTCTTCACTCGGTGGGGTTTCCAACGGTTTTCCGCGGCAGAACGGCTTCGATATCACCGTCGCCTCTGAAGTGATGGCAATCCTGTGCCTTGCGACCGATCTCAGGGATTTGGAACGTCGCCTTGGCGATATCATCATCGGCTATCGCTTCGACAAGACGCCGGTCTATGCCCGCGATCTCAAGGCGGATGGGGCCATGGCCGTGCTCCTGAAAGACGCCATGCAGCCGAACCTCGTGCAGACCCTGGAGAACAATCCTGCCTTCGTTCACGGCGGTCCTTTCGCCAATATTGCTCACGGCTGCAATTCGGTGATTGCGACGAAGACCGCGCTGAAGCTCGGCGAATATGTCGTGACGGAAGCGGGCTTCGGGGCCGATCTCGGCGCAGAGAAATTCTTCAACATCAAGTGCCGAAAGGCAGGGTTGAAGCCGAGTGCTGCCGTGATCGTGGCGACAGTCCGGGCGCTGAAGATGAACGGCGGCGTGAAGAAGGACGATCTCGGCGCGGAGAATGTTCAGGCGCTGGTTCGCGGCTGCTCCAATCTTGGCCGCCATATCGCCAATGTGCGCCGGTTCGGCGTGCCTGTCGTGGTGGCGATCAACCATTTCACCTCGGATACGGATGCGGAAATCGCTGCTGTCAAAGATTTCGTCGCGCGTCACGGAGCGGAAGCCATCCTCTGCCGTCACTGGGCGGAAGGGTCTGAAGGCATCGAGGACCTCGCCTATAAGGTTGTGGAACTTGCCGAATCCGGACAGGCGAAGTTCGAGCCGCTCTATGGCGACGACCTCCCGCTGCTCGAAAAGATCGAGATCGTCGCCTCGAAGATCTATCACGCCGGCGAGGTGACGGCTGACAAGGCTGTACGCGACCAGCTAGCAGCCTGGGAGGAACAGGGCTACGGCAACCTGCCGGTCTGCATGGCGAAGACGCAATATTCCTTCTCCACCGATCCGAACCTGCGCGGTGCGCCCGAGGGGCATATCGTAACGGTGCGCGAGGTGCGCTTGTCAGCCGGCGCCGGTTTCGTCGTGGTCATCACCGGCGAGATCATGACGATGCCCGGTCTGCCGAAGTCGCCGTCGGCGGAGCGGATTTACCTCAATGATCAGGGTTATATCGAAGGACTATTCTAGGCCGCCGCCACTTCACAAGCCGATTCAAGGCTTTCGCAACCGGGTTCCGATCTCGCGATCAAACCATTGATCTGTCTCGTATTTCAGTGACAGTAACGAAAGCCGCCCTTTCTCTCGATCACATCGAGATGGAAGTGGGTTTCGTGGGCAGCATCGCTCTCGGGATCGAGCACGGTGGTGAAATAGAGGCAGCCTGCGGCGCTGACGGTGCGCTGGAATGCCCCTGTCAGCGTCGAATCCTCGCGGCGCGAGCGGACGGCAACATCCTCGCCCTTCTTGAAGCTGAAGCTTGCGATATCGATGGCATTGCCGCGGGCATGTTCGGAGATCTTGCCGGTGTCAGCGCCGTTGCGCAGGCGGCAAATGTAGGCGGAGGCCTGATTGATGGTGGTGATATCGCCGCTTTCCGGCAAGGCGACCGAGGCTGTGGGAATGACGCTTCCCTTCATCCATCGTGCGAGCGCCAGTGCCGTCGGGCAGCGTAGTGTGGCTTCAGGCTTCAGCGTGATGCCGGGCAACGCTTGGGAGACGATGATCGGCTTGTCGATGCCGCAGCCGTTGCCGTCGTCGATGCGGGGTGTCTCTCGGAAGACGACGCCGAGGCTCTGCAGTTCTTTCGTGCATTCGGCATGGTCCGCGTCGCTTTCCGGTTCGATGGTCAGATGCTGCTCTTCGAGCGTCTGTTCAGTCGGGGGCTTCGGTGCCTGGTCTTCCGGTGCGGGGGAGGGCGGACCAAATTTTTCGCCGGCTGGCGCGGCCGGGGTCTCGCTCGGTTTGGGCTGCGGTGTCGGAACCTCGGAGGCGGCCGGCGGTGTTTCGGGGTTTTGCGCAGGCGCAGGTTCGGGCTGAGGCTTGGGAACCTGCTCTTCTTCCTGTTTCTTTTCTGGCTGAGGGGCCGCAGGCGCTTCGATTGCTGCTTCTGGCTTTGCCTGAGGCACCGGGCCGGTTCGCGGCAGTCCTGCGCCGGGGAGCAGGGCGAGTGCGGCCAGAATGACCGCCATCTTCCGAAATTCTCTCACACGTCGTTTCCCGTTGATCGAGCGGAGGGGAAACGCAAGAACGGCGAATTCGTTGCAATTGCGCAACGTTTCCTGAGATCCTTAAAACTTGACGTTATTATTCAACATAAATCGGCGGAATATATTGACAATAACACTCATGTTTTTTATGCGGCAAAAAGAAGGCGGAAATCTCCGCAGTCGTCCGCAAGCCTAGCCAGCCCCTCGAGCGTCTGAAACGCCACGACAGCCAGCCCGGTAATTTTCATTTGAGGGTAGGTTATGATCGTCCGGCATTGGCGCTCGGTTCTAATGGTCTGCACAGCAGCCGCACTTGTTCTTCCCGTTTCACAGTCTTTCGCTCAGAGCGCTCCGGCGACCACGCCGGCCACGAATGCCGAAGGCGCAACCGTCCTTCAGAAAATCGTCGTCAAGGGAAACCGTGCCGCCCCCGGCAGTGTTGCCGACACGCCGCTTGCGACCCAGATCGACAAGAAGGAGCTGGAACAGAAGCAGGTCACAAATTACGACGATATCGGCCGCAGCGTCGATGCAACCGTGAATTATTCGCGCGCCGATGCCGGTTTCAATCTGCGTGGCCTCTCCGGCCCGCGTATCCTGACGACGATCGATGGCATCCCGATCCCCTATGTTTCCAACAGTTCGCGTCAGGGCGCCTTTGCGACCAGCAACGCCAATGGCGGCGGCGATACTTTCGATTTCGACTCGCTCTCCTCTCTCGACATCGTGCGTGGAGCGGATTCGAGCAAGGGCGGTTCGGGCATGCTCGGCGGTGCCTTCGTTCTCAATACGCTCGAGCCGGAAGACCTGATCCCGGAAGATCGCGACTGGGGTGCGATCGTCAAGTCGACCTATGACAGCGAAGACCGCAGCATTGCCGGCTCCGCTGCTGCCGCCAAAAGGGTCGGCAACACGTCGATCCTTTTCCAGGGTGCCTATCGCAAGGGCCATGAGCGTGACAGCAAGGGCGACATCGACGTCTACGGCAAGCAGAGGACCGAGCCGGATCCGGCCGATTTCGACCAGCACAACCTGCTGTTCAAGGTGCGTCAGGATCTCGAAGGCGGCCATCGCATCGGTTTGACGGCTGAACGCTTCCGGCGCGACCTGAAGACCGATCTGCGGGACCTGCAGGGCACGCCTCCGATCCGCAGCTATCTCGTCGGTAACTATGACGGTCGGGAACTGCGCGACCGTGACCGTGTTTCACTGGATTATGATTACGAGGCGCAGTCTTCCGATGCATTCTTCAGCACTGCCAGAGCCACCCTCTACTGGCAGGATCTGAAAAAGGAATCCGGCAGCCAGGGCCGGACCGCAGCCAATGTCGTTTCTGGCCGCAATAACAGCATCGAAAACGAAACCTGGGGCTTTAGCGGTACGGCGACGAAGGGCTTTGAATATTCCGGCCTCAGCCACTCCGTTCGTGTCGGCCTCGACGTCGGGGTATCGAAATGGACGCAGTACAGTTCGGCGCTTTGCCCGACGCCGACAACCTGCCCGGCACTCAACAACCAGTCTGAAGTGCCCGATGTCGACAGCACGAACCTCGGCGTGACATTCGAAGACAAGATCGAGATCGGCAATAGCGGCTTCGCGCTAACGCCCGGCTTCCGCTTCGATTGGTTCAACTACCGGCCGTCGACGGGTGGCGGTTTCGAGAGCAACCCGGCGCTTCCCCGCTTCGGTGCGGTTTATGATCGTACGGAAGCCGGCATGTCGCCGAAGTTGCTCGCGACCTACGATCTGACGCCTGATGTTCAGCTCTATGCCCAGCTTGCCGTCGGCTTCCGTGCCCCGACCGTCGATGAACTCTACAGCCGCTTCTACAACGCGACGCAGGGTTATGCCCAGCTTGGCAATCCAAACCTGGATCCGGAAATCGGCCGCGGCATTGAGATCGGCGCTAACTTCGATACTGGCGGTCTGCAGGGTCGCGTAGCGGCATTCCATACCCGGTATCAGAACTTCATCGAAACCGTGACGACAAGAGATCCCACCACCGGCTTCATGACGTTCGCCTACACGAACGTATCCTCGGCTTCCATCTCCGGTCTCGAAGCGAATGTGATCAAGACGTTCGACAACGGTATCAATCTTCACACCTCGCTTGCCTATACCTATGGCCGGAACGACGATACGCAGGAGCGGCTGCGCTCAGTCGCGCCGTTTAAGGCCATTGTCGGCGGCGGCTGGAGCAATGACGAATACGGTTTCGACCTCTCCTCCACGCTCTCGTCGCAGATGACCGGCAACGACAATGCTCTGACGTCGTTCGATGCGCCCGGCTACGGCATCGTCGATCTGACCGCATGGTGGACACCAGAACAAGTCAAGGGTCTGCGTATCCAGGGCGGGATCTACAACATCTTCGATCAGGAGTATTACAACGCGCTCGCTGTTCGCGAGGTCAATCTGAGTGCAACCGCTTCGCAGCCGAAGGAATGGTATTCGGAGCCGGGCCGTACCTTCAAGATCTCCGTTACCAAGACCTTCTGATTGACAATTGCCTGTTCAAGGCTGGGGTAGGGGCGGCTTTCGGGCCGCCCTTTTTCGTGGGCCAATGGCCTCTTGCGCTTGGCTTCATCTCAGGCTAACAATTTCGCCCATGAAGAAGTCTGTGAACATTGCAGTTTGGTGGTGGGCTCGCTGAGGCGGCCTCGACCAATCGTGTCCAAAGACGACGAACGAGCCGCCCGAAACTTCGAGGCGGCTTTTTTGTTTCAAGGCCGCCTTTCGTCCGGGCCCGATAACGGAGTGGAACTATGGTAACGATCCTGCGGGATGATGGTGCGGAAATCTACGAGACCAAGGGCGGTATTACCGTCACCCGGCAGAGGCGGGCCATTCCCTATGCCGATGCTGTTTCGTCCTATGTCGACAAGCTTGATGAGCGGCGCGGCGCCGTCTTCTCGTCGAACTACGAATATCCGGGCCGCTATACGCGTTGGGATACGGCTGTCGTCGATCCGCCGCTCGGCGTTTCCTCCTTCGGCCGCAATGTCTGGATCGAAGCCTATAACGAGCGCGGCGAAGTCATCCTTGATTTCATCGTCGAGCGGCTGAAGACGGTCAGCGAACTTGAACTCGGCTCATCGACCGCGCGCCGGCTCGACCTGACGGTCAAGTTGCCCGACCGTGTCTTCACCGAAGAAGAGCGCTCGAAGATGCCGACGGTCTTTACCGTCCTTCGCGCCATCACCGATCTTTTCCATTCGCAGGCGGATGCCAGCATCGGTTTCTATGGCGCCTTCGGCTACGATCTCGCTTTCCAGTTCGATGCGATCAATCTGAAGCTGGAGCGTCCTTCCGACCAGCGCGATATGGTGCTCTACCTGCCGGACGAAATTCTCGTCGTCGACAACTACGCCGCCAAGGCGTGGGTCGATCGCTACGACTTCGCCAAGGACGGCAAGACGACGGAAGGCAAGGCGGGCGATATCGCTGCCGAGCCGTTTATCCGCACGGATACCATTCCGCCGAAGAGCGATCACCGCCCGGGCGAATATGCCGAGCTCGTCGTCAAGGCGAAGGAGAGCTTCCGCAAGGGCGATCTTTTCGAAGTGGTGCCCGGCCAGAAGTTCATGGAGCGCTGCGAAAGCAAACCTTCGGACATTTCCAAGCGATTGAAGGCGATCAATCCGTCGCCCTATTCCTTCTTCATCAATCTCGGAAACCAGGAATATCTGGTCGGCGCCTCGCCGGAAATGTTTGTGCGTGTTTCCGGTCGCCGCATCGAGACCTGCCCGATCTCCGGCACGATCAAGCGTGGCGACGATCCGATTGCCGACAGCGAGCAGATCCTGAAGCTCCTGAATTCCAAGAAGGACGAATCCGAACTCACCATGTGCTCGGATGTCGATCGCAACGACAAGAGCCGCGTCTGCGAGCCGGGGTCGGTCAAGGTCATCGGCCGCCGGCAGATCGAAATGTATTCGCGTCTCATCCACACGGTCGACCATATCGAAGGTCGCCTGCGGGATGACATGGATGCCTTCGACGGCTTCCTCAGCCATGCATGGGCTGTCACCGTCACAGGCGCGCCGAAGCTCTGGGCCATGCGTTTCATCGAATCCCATGAGAAGAGCCCGCGCGCGTGGTATGGTGGGGCAATCGGCATGGTCGGCTTCAATGGCGACATGAATACCGGCCTGACGCTGCGCACCGTGCGCATCAAGGATGGCATTGCCGAGGTGCGCGCCGGCGCGACATTGCTGAACGACTCCATTCCCGAGGAAGAAGAAGCCGAAACCGAACTGAAGGCCTCTGCCATGCTTTCCGCAATCCGCGATGCCAAAACGGGCAATTCCGGCAAGACCCAGCGCGATGTCGCCTCCGTCGGCAAGGGCGTCAACATTCTGCTGATCGACCATGAAGACAGTTTCGTGCACACGCTGGCAAACTACTTCCGCCAGACGGGCGCCACGGTTTCGACCGTCCGTACGCCGGTGCCCGAGGAAGTTTTCGATCGGCTGAACCCGGATCTCGTCGTGCTCTCGCCTGGTCCCGGCAATCCTAAGGATTTCGACTGCAAGGCGACGATCAAGAAGGCGCGCGCGCGCAATCTGCCGATCTTCGGTGTTTGCCTCGGTCTGCAGGCGCTGGCGGAAGCCTACGGCGGCGAGCTTCGTCATCTGGCGCTGCCGATGCATGGCAAACCGTCGCGCATCCGCGTACTGGAGCCGGGTATCGTGTTCTCCGGCCTTGCCAAGGAAGTGACGGTCGGTCGTTATCACTCGATCTTTGCCGACCCTTCGACGCTGCCGCGGGAGTTCATTATTACCGCAGAGAGCGAGGATGGCACCATCATGGGTATCGAGCATGCCAAGGAGCCGATCGCAGCGGTACAGTTCCATCCGGAATCGATCATGACGCTCGGCGGCGATGCCGGCATGCGGATGATCGAGAATGTGGTGGCGCACCTTGCCCGCCGGGCCAAGACCAAGGCGGCCTAATGCCAAAGGCATAAGCAATAAAAAACCCGCCGGAATGGCGGGTTTTTTATGTGTGTTGGTTTGTTCGTCTATACGCGCCGCATGAGCCGGGCGACGATGGATACGACGAACAGCACCAGGAAGATGAAGAACAGGACCTGGGCGATCGAAGCGGATGCGCCGGCAATGCCGCCAAATCCAAGGACGCCTGCAATCAGGGCTACGACGAGAAATACCAGAGCATAGTACAGCATCGCGATCTCCTTTGTCGGTTGCTGGCAATATAACGGAAGCGTGAGCCGTTCGTTCCATTGTCGCTGCGACAATTGAATTGTGTGCTGATTTAAATCTGCTCAGCCGAATTGCAGATCGGTATTGAAGGAGCGGTCGCCATCGCGCGGCATGGGCGGTTCTGCTGCTGCCAGATAGGATCTCGCCGGGCCGGTCAGCACGAACCAGAGGCTGGCGCCGATCATGAAATAGGCGGCCGTCGGATCATCCGAGCGTGAGACGAAGGGAAGGCCGATGGCGGTGAAGAGGATGGCGAGCCGCACGGCCCATTCCCCCTCGCGTTTCATGAAAGCCCTGGTTCTCAGCTTCTTGTAGGCGGCGACGTTATAGCTGTCTGTCTTGCGACTGGATGTGAAGAGCATCCAGACCGAGGGGAGGGTCAGCATCACGAGACCGCCGTAACACAGAAGCAGGGCCGGTCCGGAGAGGAAGTGTCCGGCGGCAAAGAACAGAAAGCCTGTCACGGCAATGTTCCAGAGCGGCTCCAGCCGTTCCGGCGAAAGGCCGGTTCGGATATGCCAGGCCCGCAAGGAACTGGCCGCACCGTCGAGCAACGGTTGGTCGATGTAACGATTGATCCAATGCATGTCTGCGCGGTCCCCAATTGACTGCAGGGCCGTCAACACCATGCAATTGGGACGCTATCATGGCGCAAATGGGCAAAAGCGTGAGCCTGCGGCGTTTTGGTCAGCTTATGCGTTGCGCTTGACGACGCGCAGGTTCATTTCCGACCGCAGCTTGAAGCCGAGTGCCTTGTAGAGCGTTATGGCTGAAGTGTTGGTGTAATAGGCATGAAGGAAGACGGTGTCCCCCCTGGCGGAAATTTCGCCGGCGACGAAGCGGAAGAGCAGGGTGCCGAGGCCTTGCCCCTGAAAATCAGGATGGGTGCAAAGGCCGCTGAGCTCGCCAAATCGGGGATGTCGCAGGCGCTGCCCGGCCATGGCGACAAGCCGGCCGTCGATCTTGACGCCCCAGAAGGTGCCAAGTTTTTGAGCACCAAGTGTGAAGGGCCCGGGTTTGGTCAGCATGGCGAGTGCCAGCATCTCATCCGCATCGTCGGGGGTCAGCGGCTGCAGCCGGCTGTCGGAAATACGCTCGTAAGGCCGCTCGGCGATCATCTGTACCAGCTTTCCCTCGGAGACGACCGTCAGTCCCTGCGGGATGGTGACGGGTCCGGCTTCGACAATCGCCATGACCTCATCAGCGGCGGGGAGGTTTTCGAGTGCTTCGAGGCTTTCGCGGCTATCATCGGCGGTCGCTGCGAAGGGGACGATCGAGGGCGGGTAGCGCATCGCGTATTCGCCGCCTTCGGCAAGCTCGGCATGCGCTGTTTGCAGCGCGTTCCAGATCGGTCGGTCGAGAATATGGCTCATGGTGTCTTCTCCTGTACGGCGCTACAGCATCGGCCCGAAAATCGGGACCGATTTTCGGAAGGCCTGATGTGTAGATTCAAAAAATTAGAGCGTCCTTTGTGCGTCCGAATGGACGCACGGCGATCTAACGCGGCGGATCAGCGGTGATTCGGCGAGCCCGTCCTCCATCGCGGCAAGCTGCTCGAGCAGCGGGCCGTCAAGATCCCGGCAGAGATCGGCAACGGCGGCTGCGATGAGCGGCCAGACCTGTTGCTTCGAATAGTCAACGAGTTCCTGTCCTTTTGGTGTCAGCGAAACGACTCTGCGCCGCTGATCTTCGGCAGATGGTTGCATATCAAGGAATCCCAGCCCCATCAGCTGGGAAGCGGTGCGCGTTGCGCCGGGCTGGGTGATGCCCACTGCCTGTGCCAATTCCCCGATGGTCAGCGGGCCGAGCCTGTCGATGGCGCCGAGGAAGGGATATTGCGCGGCCTGGATCGAGACGCCCAGTTCCTCGATCACCTGTTGCGTGTCGGCCTGCAGACGTTCGCCGATCCGGCGGAAGCGGCTGCCGAGGCAAAGGTAGCCCAGCGATTTCACGACATCTTCGACCAAGGCATGTTCTCTATTCTTGTTGCATAACAAATTATATAACTGCTTATGTATTTATCGTCAATTGCACAAGCGGATTGGGGCCGTTCACATGGAGATGACCTCGCCTTTGTCCTGTCAAAACCTTTGACATTTTGGGCCTGATTGCCCATATCACCCGCATTGGCCGCCTGCGCGATTCCCGCGCGGGCGGTTTTGCGTTTCAATGGCTTAAATGCTGCAATTCATTCGCATCCGCAGGGGGATGATATGAACGAAGAAGGCAATCTCACGGTTCGGAAACTGGCGTTCTGGGGCATTCCCCTGTCGCTCGGCGTTCTAGGGCTCAAGATGGTCGCCTGGTGGGTGACGGGCTCCGTGGCGCTGCTCTCGGACGGGCTGGAATCCTTCGTCAATGTCGTGGCGGCCTTCATCGCCTTTTTCGTCATCCGCTACGCGCAGAAGCCCGCCGACCACGACCATCCCTTCGGCCACCATAAGGCGGAATATCTTTCCGCCGTCACCGAAGGGGTGATGATCGTCGTCGCCGCGCTGCTGATCGTGCAGGAGGCCGTGAACCATCTCGCAGATCCGCGCATGCTCGAGGCACCGGTGCTCGGTCTTTCGATCAACTTCGCGGCCGGTGTCATCAATGCCGTCTGGGCACGGCTTTTGATCCGCACGGGGCGCAAGCATCGCTCTGCAGCACTGACGGCGGACGGGCAGCACATCATGTCGGATGTGGTCACTTCCGTCGGCGTTCTCGTCGGCCTGCTTCTGGCGCTTGCAACCGGCTATGCGATCTTCGATCCCATTCTCGCGATTCTCGTTGCGCTCAACATCCTCTATCAGGGCTGGAAGGTGATCTCGCAGTCGATCGGTGGGCTGATGGATCAGGCGGTCGAACCGCAGGAGGAAGAGGCGATCAAGCAGGCGATTGCCACCCATGCGACAGGCTCGATCGGCGTGCATGACCTGAAGACGCGGCGCGCCGGGTCGGTGACCTTCGTCGATTTCCATCTCGTCGTGCCCGCCAAGATGACTGTGCGGGAAGCGCATGATATTTGCGATCGCCTTGAAGATGCCATTCGGGCCGCGCATTCGGGCTCGACAATTGCCATTCACGTGGAGCCGGAGGGCGAAAAGGCCCATGGCATCCGCGTCAAAGTGATCAAGGAGGCGTAATGCCCAATACAGACGTTTCCAGCCTTTCGATGCTGGGCCAGCAGACGGAAACCGCCAGGAGTCCCGAAGAGGCGGTTCTGGAAAAAGTGCCGTCCAATCATGCCGGAACCGACTATGTCGTGCGCTTCACCGCGCCGGAATTCACGTCGCTCTGCCCAATGACCGGACAGCCGGATTTTGCCCATATCGTCATCGATTACATTCCGAACGAATTCCTGGTGGAATCGAAGTCGCTGAAGCTTTTCCTGCATTCCTTCCGCAATCACGGCGCCTTTCACGAGGATTGCTCGATCTATATCGCCAAGCGGATCGTCGAGCTTCTCGATCCGAAATGGTTGCGCATCGGCGCGTACTGGTATCCGCGCGGCGGCATTCCGATCGACGTCTTCTGGCAGACAGGCAAGCCGCCGGAAAGGGTATGGCTGCCGGATCAGGGCGTTGCGACCTATCGCGGGCGTGGGTGAGCCGTGGTCTGGCGCAGCCCGAGGAATCGATGCACTGCTTTGTTCTTCGCAATTCCGGACGAAATACCGCTTGGCACTTTTTCTGGAATTGCTCTGAATCGATTGCAACGGCGAACGCCCTGAGCTTAAGGCGAAGGGCCGGGAAACGGTGCGGCAATTGAAACCAACTGCCGCTCTTTCCTTACAGCTAAATCCTAGACATCCGTCGTGTCGTCGCCGGAGTCATCTGTAAAATCGTCGTTGTCCTCGTAATCGGCCTGCTGGATATTGTCGTTATTGTCGGCTTGGTTGTCGTCAGCCTTATTGTTGTCGCCGTAGTAATTGTTGATAACGGTTTCCTCGGTGGGCGCGCTCGCATTGCCGAAGGGATTGGCGCCGCCGAAAGGTGAACCCAAGCCGAGTGACGACATGTGGTTGCCGAAAATGCCACTGAGCGAATTGGCAAGCAGCATGCCGCCGGCAACGCCGGCTGCCGTGCCGAGGGCGCCGCGCAAGAAACTGCCGCCGGCGGACGGTGCATAGGCCTGCTGGCCCCAGGGGCCTGACGGTTGCTGCGGCACCTGGCGGGTGTTGTCGTAGCCGCGTGGCTGCTCGTAACTGTCTCTCGGAGCGCCACCCCATGGGCCGGGAGCCGGCGCCGGTTGTTGCGTCTGCGTGTTGCCGAAGATGGAGCTCAGAAAGCCGCCTTGTTCGGCCCGGCGGTGATCGGTTTCGCCCGCTTCGAACTGCCGGACACGCTCTTCAAGCTCCTTGATGTGATTGGCGGCAGCTTCCAGGCCCTTTTCCTGCACGATGACGGCCTGCGCCAGATAGTAAGTGGCGGAGGGTTGCGCACGGGTCGCTTCTGATATCAGCGTTTCGGCTTCCGGATCGCGCGGCGTGGCGTCGGCGGTACGCACGCGATCGAAGAGGGCGGTCAGCAATTGGCGTTCTTCCGGTGACATGTCCTGTCTCCTCTAAAGTTCTGCGGCTTTAACATTCGGCGGATGGGCCGCTAAGGCTGAGTTAGGAAGCGATTGGGGCATTTCAAAGCCTTGGCAACTTACATTTCAGTAAGCTCAGGCCTCCTTCAGCCAGATGCGCAGCGGCCCCAGAAGTTCGAAGCCCACGCGCAGCGCTTCGTCCAGCTCGTCGCCGCGTTCGTAGCCGACAAGCGGTTCTCGCGGATAGAGTTCGGCCGCCTGCGCAATCAGCCCGCGGCGGATGGTTTCACCGTGCCGGCCCTCGGCAAACAGGTTCGAATGGCCGACGACGCCGGCGTGGTGATTGAGGATGCCGCCCCCGACCGGTTGGCCGTGTTCGAAGCCGAGCAGAAAAGCGATTTCGGGATCGTGGAGTAGTGGTTCGGTAAAGATCTTCTGCGTTACCGGGCCGTTCGCCTTGCCCCATTCCGCCTCCCATCGCGCAAGGTCAGCAGCGCTTTCCACTCGCTGCCAGGTGATTGGGGACGCCGTTGAGACTGGCATGCGCATGCCGATCCATTCAGCTTCGAACAGCAGCTTGAAGCCAAGCGGCGCAAGATCGAGGGCCGCATAGCTGTCCTTGATCGCCCAGTCCCGTTTCTCGCTATTGATCAGCGTCGCGATCGTCTCTGTTTGTTCGCCGTCGGCCTCCGTCAGCGTTACGGCATCGGGATAGAAGGGCGGCGTGCCTCGACGATGAAACCAGAGTGTGGCCGTAAACTCACCGGGCGAGCCCAGCGCCTTGCAGACGGCATCGCACCAGAATGCATTGTTGCTGATGGCAGCACGCAGAAAGGAGGAGGTCATTTTGCGGTTCTCCCGGTCTTTTCAGAGGATGCGATGATATCGTCCGTTTGTCATAAGAATATCTTCACCGCTTCCTGCTTCCTCTTTTTCCCGCATTGTTTTACGCATTGAGTCGCACTATGTGCGAGGAACCGCATTAGACGTGAGAGAGGTTCGAATGAACGACGAAGAAGAACAGGACGACAAGACGAAGGAACTGCCGCTCGGCAAGGAAACGGAGGCGAACCTTTTCAAGTCGCGTTCGATCTTCATCTATGGGCCGATCACGCAGGAACTGGCGCAGAAGGTTAGCACCCAGCTCGTGGCGCTTTCAGCCGCCAATGACGAAGATATTCGTATCTATGTGAATTCGCCCGGCGGTCACGTCGAATCCGGCGATTCCATCCACGACATGATCAAGTTCATCAAGCCGAAGGTCTGGATGATCGGCACGGGCTGGGTTGCCTCGGCTGGTGCGCTCATCTATGCCGCGGCTCCGAAGGAACGTCGTATCTGCCTGCCGAACACCCGCTTCCTGCTGCACCAGCCGTCCGGCGGCACACGCGGCATGGCTTCGGACATCGAGATCCAGGCACGCGAAATCATCAAGATGAACGAACGCCTCATCAAGATCTTCTCGAAGGCAACCGGCCAGTCGGAAGAAAAGATCGCCAAGGACATCGACCGTGATTACTGGCTCTCGGCTGAAGATGCCGTCGCCTACGGTCTCGTCTCTCGCGTCGTGACCTCGCAGAGCGAAATCTGATCTTTCGCCATCTAGCTTTTTGAATATACGCCCCGTCTGCCAGTCGCAGGCGGGGCGTTTCCATATCTCCCGAGATAGCGCCGTGTAATATGGGGGATTGCCGCCCAAGAGAACATTTCCGGCGGCAATCCGGCTTGCGCGCCTCCCGCTTATGCGGCTCCATGCGCAATCTTCGCAGCCGGAGTCGCGCCATGCTCAAAGATTTTTCCGTCCAGAGCCTGTTCATGGGTCTACTGACGGCTTTCGTCGGGTTTACCAGCTCCTTTGCGGTCGTGTTGCATGGGTTGCAGGCGGTCGGCGCGACGGATGCGCAGGCGGCCTCCGGGCTGATGGCGTTGTCAATCTCGATGGGGCTTTGCGCCATCGTGCTCAGCGCCGTCACGCGTCTGCCGGTCAGCATCGCCTGGTCGACCCCAGGGGCAGCGCTGCTTGCCAGCATCGGCACGATCGACGGCGGCTTCAATGCGGCGGTTGGGGCTTTCATTCTTTGCGGTTTGCTCATCGTCATTGCCGGGCTGTTCAAGCCGCTCGGACGGGCGGTTGCCGCCATTCCGGCGCCGCTTGCCAATGCCATGCTGTCCGGCGTGCTGCTCGGTCTCTGTTTTGCCCCGGTCAAGGCCATTGCCTTCAATCCGCTGCTAGGCCTGCCGATCATTCTGACCTGGATCGTGGTCGGCGCCTTCAAGCGACTGTGGGCGGTGCCGGCAGCGCTGGTGGCCTTCGCGCTGGTGCTGGCGTTCGGCGTCGATATTCCCGAGGGGGCGTTTGCATCACTCGAACAGTCGCTGGTGCCCGCTATCGACATCGTTCACCCGGTCTTCAATCTCGCCGGTTTCGTGTCGATTGCTCTGCCGCTCTTCATTGTGACGATGGCGTCGCAGAATATTCCCGGCATCGCGGTGCTGAAGGTCAATCACTATGATCCGATGCCAGGCCCGCTCTTTGCCGTGACCGGCGTCTTCTCGCTTCTGGCGGCGCCATTCGGCGGGCATGCGGTCAACCTGGCGGCGATCACGGCAGCGATGTGCGCCGGGCAGGATGCGCATGCCGATCCTTCGCGGCGTTATTGGGCAGCGCTGATTTCGGGTGTCGGTTACGTCATTTTCGGCCTGCTTGCCGGGGCGGTGACCGCCTTTGTCGCGCTGGCGCCGCCGATTCTGATTGAGGCCGTTGCCGGTCTTGCACTGGTCGGCGCCTTCTCCGGTTCTGCCATGGCTGCCTTCCAGGCGCCGGAGTCACGTGAGGCGGCGGCTATCACCTTTCTCGTCACGGCTTCCGGCGTTTCCTTCGGTGGTATCTCCGGCGCCTTCTGGGGCCTGATTGCCGGCGGTCTGATGCTTGCGCTGTCCCGGATAGTGCAGGCGCGGAAAAAATAGGCGAGGGGTTGCCGGAGTTTGCGGCGAAGGCTATAAGCGCGGTCATGAAGAGCACGAGCGCACGGATTTCCGAGACGATTGCACGCAGCCGCACGGCATTGCGTGACAATACGCGCGCCCTGACCTCGCTTCTTCTCCTCGGCCTTACGCGCGGTTGCCGGGTCCTTTGAGGAGCGCCCGGCGGCCGAAAGCCCGCCCGGCCATCGCTCCTCGCGACTCACTCTCAAAATTGACCAAACGACCGAGTAAAGGTCCGCATTTGCAGTCGCCAAGCCAGATATGATCGGCTAAGACGCGGGGCAAATGCCGGGACGAGGAGACAAGACAATGGATACGAACACCAGCCGATCCTCCGCAAGCGCTGCTTCCGCCAAGGGCATGCCCGACGCCGCCGTGAAGTACCGGCCTTATCCGCAGGTAAACATTCCCGACCGCACCTGGCCGACCAAGACCATCACCAAGGCGCCGATCTGGTGCTCCGTGGACCTGCGCGACGGCAATCAGGCGCTCGTCGATCCGATGGGCCATGATCGCAAGGCCCGCATGTTTCAGCTGCTGCTGGAAATGGGTTTCAAGGAAATTGAGATCGGTTTCCCCTCTGCCTCGCAGACCGATTTCGATTTTGCCCGCTGGTGCATTGAAGAGGGCAGTGTGCCCGATGATGTCTCGCTGCAGGTGCTGGTGCAGTGCCGGCCTGAGCTGATCACGCGTACCTTCGAAGCGCTGGAAGGCGCCAACCGACCGATCGTGCATTTCTACAATTCGACCAGCGAATTGCAGCGCCGCGTTGTGTTCGCCAAGGATGTGCAGGGCATCAAGCAGATCGCCGTCGATGCCGCCAAGATGATCACAGACATGGCTGCCAAGGCCGGCGGCGGCTACCGTTTCGAATATTCACCCGAGAGCTTCACCGGCACCGAGCTGGACGTGGCGCTGGAAATCTGCAACGCCGTCATCGAGGTCATGAAGCCTACGCCTGACAACAAGCTCATCATCAATCTGCCCTCAACCGTCGAAATGGCGACGCCGAACGTCTATGCCGACCAGATCGAATGGATGTGTCGCAATCTCGATAACAGAGAAAACCTGATCATCTCGCTGCATCCGCATAATGACCGCGGCACCGGGATTGCCGCTGCCGAATTGGCGCTGCTGGCAGGCGCCGATCGCGTTGAAGGCACGCTCTTCGGCAATGGCGAGCGCACCGGCAATGTCGACGTCGTCACCATGGCGCTCAACATGTTCACGCAGGGCGTGGATCCGGAAATCGACTGCTCGAACATCGAACGCATCAAGGAAGTGTTCGAATATTCGAACCAGATGGCGATTGCCGATCGTCACCCTTATGTCGGCGAACTGGTCTACACGGCCTTTTCCGGTTCGCATCAGGATGCGATCAACAAGGGCATGAAGGCGGCGCAGGTTGCCAACCATCCAGTCTGGGAAGTGCCTTACCTGCCGATCGACCCGCGTGACGTCGGCCGCTCCTACGAAGCGATCATCCGCATCAATTCGCAGTCGGGGAAGGGTGGCATCGCCTATATCCTGCAGCAGGATTACGGGCTCAATCTGCCGCGCAATCTGCAGGTCGAATTCCGCGAAGACATCCAGCGCATCACCGATGAAGAGGGCAAGGAGCTTCCTTCGAAGCGCATCCACGACCGCTTCATCGAGCGCTACGTGACCCAGCCGGGTGCTCGTCTCCGGTTCGTCGACCACCACACCTATCCCGATACAGAGCACAAGGGACAGCGGATCGTGGCGGCCGAGATTACCGACAATGGTGAGATCAAGCGTATCGAAGGCCGCGGCAACGGCCCGATTGATGGCTTCATCAATGCGCTGTCGCACTATCTCGGTATCGAGATGTCTGTCGAGGATTATTCGGAGCATTCGCTGCAGCACGGCTCGAATGCCGCCGCCATCTCCTATGTCGAGACGTCCTATCCGGGCGGCAAGCTCTTTGGTGCCGGCATCAACACCAATATCGTGGCGGCATCGCTCGAAGCGATCGTCTCGGCTGCCAACCGCGTGCTCGACGTGAAGGCCGGCAAGGCCTGACCATTCTGATCAGGCCGCGATCGCCTCGGAGTGGCGCGGCCTGACGATGCAATCGGTGAGCTCATCGAGCTCGCCCTGCGCTTGCGCGTGGTTTTGTCCCCATTGGCAGAGGGCGAGAAGGATCGGCTCCAGCCCGAGGCCGAGTTCAGTCGCGGTATATTCCACGCGTGCGGGCACCTCTGCAAAGACTTCTCGGCGTACAAGGCCGTGCTCCTCCATCTCCCGCAACTGCTGGATCAGCACCTTCTGGGTAATCTCGGGCATCATGCGCTTGAGCTCTGAAAGCCGTTTCGGTCCTGAGAAGACATGATAGAGGATGACGGGTTTCCATCGCCCGGAAATAACCTTCAAGGCTCGTTCCACGGGGAGTTTCGGCAGTCTTTTCATGGGCTCGGCCATGGTCACCTCCTGGTGGGTATGGCACTGATATGTGTGTATTTTGAACCGTAAATCGAGTGCTACAGGCAGCCTTACGCCATCAGAATGTGAGGTCTGCCATGAAAGCCGTTCAATACACCCGCTTCGGTCCGCCTGAAGTTCTCGAAACTGTAGAGGTGCCGATCCCGAAACCCAAAGGCGGCGAAGTGCTGGTGCGCGTCCATGCCGCCGGCGTCAATTTCTTCGAAGTTCTGATGCGGGCGGATCGCTATGCCGTGACGCCACCGCTGCCTGTCTTTCCCGGTGTGGAAGTGGCAGGCGTCGTCGAAGAACTTGGGGCGGATGCCGATCCGTCGCTGCTTGGCGCGCGTGTCGCCGTGCCGCTCTTTGCAATCGCTCGTGGCTTCGGCGGTTATGCCGAATATGTGGCTATAGATGTTGGAGCGGCGGTGCGTTTGCCGGACGACCTTTCCTTTGCGGATGCGACGGCATTGATGGTGCAGGGTCTGACGACTCTGCACATGGTGCGTCGTAGTCCGCCGAAGGGAAAGGTGGTGCTCGTCAACGCTGCTGGCGGTGGGGTCGGGTCTCTGTTGCTGCAGCTTGCCAGGCTCGAAGGTGCGAGCATGGTAATTGCTGCAGCCGGCAGTGAGGCGAAGAGGCAGCTTGCACTCTCCCTCGGCGCCGATGTGGCGGTCGATTACACCGCCGAAGAGTGGACCGGTTCGGTCAGGACAGCGACCGGAGGGCAGGGGGCCGATGTCATTTACGAGACGGTCGGCGGCGATATCGCGAGGGCGTCTCTGACTGCTCTTGCTCCCGCCGGAGAAATGCTGTTTGCAGCCATGGGGCGGTTCTCGCTGGAGCTTTCCGAGATCGGCTCCATGCTCGATATGAACCAGTCGCTGAAGGGCTTTTCACTCTTGCCGCGGATTGCGGCGGGCAAATGGAAGGGCGATCTCGCTGCTCTCTTTGATCTTGCCGCATCCGGAGCGCTGAAGATCGTGCACGGCGGTCGGTTTTCGCTTGATGAAGCCGCTGAGGCGCATCGTGCGCTTGAGGAGCGTCGGGTCAGCGGAAAGGTCGTGCTGGTGCCATAACCGTCAAATGGCGGCGGCGATTTCCATGGCGAGCTGGCTGAGCGTGGCTTCGGCAGAGGGGCCTGCCAGCACATAGGACGTGCCGGCATTGTGCCAGGTTACAAGGCCGATCTCGTCGCGGATCGTTTCCTTGAAGTCTTCCGTTTCCGGTGGC
This sequence comes from Rhizobium sp. 1399, assembly GCF_031455475.1. Lineage (NCBI taxonomy): Bacteria > Pseudomonadati > Pseudomonadota > Alphaproteobacteria > Hyphomicrobiales > Rhizobiaceae > Rhizobium > Rhizobium sp. 1399. The sequence goes on from NZ_JAVDSU010000010.1 coordinate 122,369, forward strand.
TGCGCATCCTTTCGGAAGCAGATCGAGATGATATCGCCATCGGCATTGGAATAGACGAGTTGGCCGACAGGGCGGCTGTCACCAAGGATCACGCGCGCGCCCTGGAAGGTCCAGGATTCTGTGGAAAGATCCGGTACGCGGAACGGCACGCCAATCGCGGTCGTCAGCCAGGAGGAGATTTCCTCTGACTGTGAGGCCGGCACTTCGACAAGGTGACGCGGCTGGCGCACGAGAAGCCGCTGGAAGGCGGTGACGTCACCCAGCCAGTCATTGGTGTTGATCTGGGGGATTGCGGCCGATGTGGTGTCATCCGTATCCGGCGCATTGCCGATGAAATAGCCGATGCCACCGCCGACGACAAAGAGAATAAGGGCTGCGGCAAGCGCCTGGCGGCCATTTGGCGCGAGCTTCAGCTGCGGGCGCGCGTTGCGCTGGGCGATCGGCGTCTTCGGTGGCTGCGTGCTCTTGATCGAGCGAACAAGCGCCAGCGGAACAGGTTCCTTCAGCATGTCGTCCAACTTGCGACGGCCGAAATCGACGCCGTGGCGGAGCTTGTCGTAGATTTTACGGGCGTTTTCATCCGTTGCCAGCCTGCTTTCCAGTTCCAGCTTCTGTTCCGGTGTGGTTTCGCCGTCAAGGAGGGCGGCAAGCTGGGCTTCAAGCGGCTGTTTTTTGAAATCGAGCAAATCAGTCAGTACCTGTGGACGGGCGGATTGTGACCGGACAATGCGGCGAAATGGAGTCGTGCGGTCGCAAGCTGACCGGCAATGCCGCCAATCGCAATGCCCATGATTTCGGCTGCCTGCTGATAGGTATGACCTTCCACGTCGATCAGCACGAAGATGCTGGCCACGCCCTCGGGCATTTCCGCGAGCATGCGGTGCAGGGCGTCGGTATCGACGAACGCTGTACGGTCGCGAATGGCATCGCGGATATCGGTTACATTGCCCCGTGCGACCGGACGCGGCTTGCGCTTGCGGCTGTCATCGGCCCATTGCTGGCGGGCAAGTGTATAGATCCAGCTTTCCAGCCGGCCTTCGCCATTCCACTGATGTCCTTTGGAAATTGCGCGCAGACAGACCGCCTGGACCAGTTCATCGGCCGCAGCCGTCTCTCCCGCGAGCGTGATGGCAAAGCGGCGGAGGCGGGGCAGGAGACCGACGAGATCACGCCGGATATCGGTGGTGGTGGCGGGTTGGCGCATGGTTTTTCCAAGAAGCATTCACATTGGCCGAAACTCATACTAGCTTCAAATATGGGCCAGCTTCGCATGCGGGTCTTACCCGGCGGGTGCGAAGCCATCGTATTCATCCCGGCCATGCAGGCGGCTTTTATGGAACAAGTCGCCTGTATTTCGCAAGCGCGGGGTTCAATTCATCCATTCCATCCCAAGGGATTTCCGCACCATACCCCGCGGAGCTTGCCTCAATATGTCCTGTAGCCGTTCAGGCTCTGCAACAGAGCGCGATAGGCCCAAGTATTTTCGCCGCCGCGATCACGAATCTCGACGAGCTGGACGCGGGCGCCCTGAATGTCTCCCTGCTCGACAAGCGCCATGCCCATATAGGAGCGAGCAAGAATGTAATTCTCATCCTGCTGCAGCGCCTTCTTGTAGTAGGACATGCCGAGCTCCATGCGGCCAGCCTTGCGGTTGGCATAGCCGAGATAGTTCAGGATGCGCGGATCGTTCTGGTTCTTGGCAAGATTGAGCACCGTAATGGCGTTCTCATACTGGCCGGTATAGGCAAACTCGCGGGCGAACTTATAGAGATCGTCATCGTTGAAGCTCTGCTTCTTCGGATCGACGCATTCCTTCTTCTTGGCATCCCAGACCTTGCCCTTGGTGCAGGTCTTGGTCGTTTGGGTCTTCTGCGGCGGGGAGGTGTCATCGTTTCCGCCACCGACCGCGAAAGCGGACGTAGCGAGGCCGAAAGCAAAGACGGAAACAAGCGAAAGTCTGCACAGGCGATGAAGAGAAGCAGTCATCGGGCGTACTCCGTTTTGAAGCGCTGCGGTTGTTGAATTGTACGCCGACGCTTAAAAATACCAAGAGCCCCGACGGCCTTTATTGCCTATGTTGCGACATTGGCGATCGCTCTTCACATGTTGATTCAACAACTGCCGAAATTGATTCCGCAATCGCCTCTAAAGCGCGAAAATATCTGCACTTTCCGGCATCATTCCGTCGCCCGTATCATTTATGCTGAAGCGCTCGCCTTTCACTTCCCAAGCGCCGGGAGAACCGGAAATGGAGAAGAGATTGTAGGCGGCGCGCGGCTTGATGCCGCCCGGTCCTTGCGATGCCGAAGCGATGCCGACGACGGGTACGGGGCCTGTCTGTCCGCGCAGCCAGTGGAGTGTGTTGAGATGGGTATGGCCGTGCAGCACGAGCTCGGCTCCGCCGGTGGAGACAACGGCGGCAAAGCGGCGGATGCCGATCATGCGTTTATAGAAACGGGTCGCGCCGCGGATCGGCGGATGGTGGATCATGACGACACGGAACAGACCGGCCTCGCCGGCAGCACGCAGCATGTTGACCGTATCGCGCGCCTGGCGCGCGCCGAAAAAGCCGGAGGCCGCGAAGGGCGGAGTTGCAACGGCAGTCGAGCAGCCGACGATTGCGACCTTGTCGCGGATGCGAAGATAGGGAAAGATGTGCCGGTTTTCTTCCCATTCCGGTGGCGCAAGGTCGCCGCGCACATAGTCATACCAGGCGCGCATCGACTTCTCATAGGAGCCCGGCACATAGGCATCGTGGTTGCCAGGGACGACCGATGTCGCGGCGGGATCGCCGAGTTCGCGCAGCCAGGCTGCCGCGCTCCGAATCTCGATGCCGCTTGCGAGGTTGACGAGGTCGCCGGTCACCGCCAGATGGTCGGCCTTGTGTGAGCGGATATCGTCCAGAAGCAGATCGAGCGTGCTGCCGAAAAGATGCTTGCGCCGGTTGCGGTGCCAGTTCACAAAGCCCGTAATACGTTTTGAGAAAAGTTCGTGAATGGAAAGGCGGGGCAGGGGTCCGAGATGGACGTCGGAGATATGCGCGAGCTTGAACATGCAACGACACATAGACCAGCTTATTTACAATTCAAACACATCCCCGCGATGAGAGTATGAAAGAACCCATGGCAGACAAACAAACATGGCCCCTTCACATGAAAGTGTTGGTGCGATTGCTGCACGTGTATTTTTCCGTCGCGCGCGGCATGACGATGGGGGTGCGTGCAGCCTGTTTCGACGAGCAGGGGCGCCTCTTTCTCGTTCGTCACGGCTACACCGGCGGATGGCATATGCCAGGTGGCGGGCTGGAACGAAACGAGACGGCAGAAGAGGCGCTCATCAAGGAGTTGCGGGAGGAAGGCAACCTCAAGATCGTGGGCAAGCCACAGCTCTTTCACGTCTATTTCAACACCAATATCACCCGGCGCGACCATGTGGTCTTCTACCGAGCCATCGTGGAACAGACCGCGCCGCGCTTGCCGGATTGGGAAATTGCCGAGAGCGGCTTTTTCGAAATCGACAAGCTGCCGGCGGAGACGACTGAAGCGACGCATAGAAGGCTGGCTGAACTCCGCGGTGAGGCGGAGCCGGCGCATTACTGGTGAGGCTCAGGCAGCGGCTGCGAGCCTGTCCCGGCCGTGCGGCCGATCGAGATCGAGTGCAGGGCCGGCTGGCACGATGCCGGTCGGGTTGATGGTCTTGTGACTGCGGTAATAGTGCTCCTTGATGTGGCGCACGTTCACCGTCTCAGCGACATCGGGAGTCTGATAAAGGTCACGCAGATAGCCCGACAGGTTTTGGTAGTCCTCGATGCGGCGGATGTTGCACTTGAAGTGGCCGACATAAACAGGGTCGAAACGCACGAGCGTCGTGAAGAGCCGCCAGTCGGCTTCGGTCTGGCGATCGCCGAAAAGGTAGCGGCCCTTGCCGAGACGCTCATCGAGCTTATCCAGCGTTTCGAAGAGCTTGACGACATTCTCCTCGTAAGCCGCTTGCGTGGTGGCAAAGCCCGACTTGTAGACGCCGTTGTTGACGGTGTCATAGACCACGTCGTTCAGTGCATCGATATCGGCCCGCAGGTCTTCCGGGTAATAATCTGCCGTCGAGCCCGTCAGATGATTGAAGGCGCTGTTGAACATGCGGATGATTTCAGCCGATTCGTTGTTGACGATCGTGCTCGTCTTGATGTCCCAGAGCACCGGTACGGTGACGCGGCCGGAATAGTGCGGATCGGCCTTCACGTAGATTTCCCAGAGTGCCTTGGAGCCAAAAAGGTGATCGACGGTGGCGCCATTGCCGACTTTGAACTCCCAGCCATTTTCCACCATCAGCGGGTCGACGACCGAAACGGAGATCAGGTCTTCGAGCTTCTTCAGCTTGCGGAAGATCAGTGTGCGATGCGCCCAGGGACAGGCGAGGGAGACATAGAGGTGATAACGGCCGGCCTCGGCTTTAAAGCCGCCTTTGCCGCTGGGACCGGCCTCTCCGTCAGCTGTAATCCAGTTGCGGAACTGCGAGGGCTGACGCTTGAAATGGCCCTTCGTTTCCTTCGTATCGTACCAGACGTCATGCCAGACGCCGTCCACCAGCATGCCCATGTTTTGTACCTCTGAAATTGTTCGTTGCGCATAGATATCGCAGCACACCGCTTTTTGCAGGTCGGTAAAGATTGAACACTGCGTCTCGGTCGCTTAATTTCTGACCGAATTTTTACAATGGACGACGGAAATTTTTCCTGCTATCCGCCTTCCTCACAAATTTCTGGAATCCTGCTTGATGTCTATTCTCAGAGGCCTGCGACGACGCTGATGCTCCCGAACGCCGACGGCGTGTTCGCGAACCCACATCTGCGTCTATACGGTCTCTGTTCCCATGCTCATGTACAAGCACGATCTCGTCTACCTCACTGAGGATGCGTCTCACGACGCGACTATTGAACTCATCAACGAAGAAGCATTCGGCCCCGGCCGGCACACGCGCGCCGCTGCCCGTATTCGCGAGCAGGGACCGCATGACCTGTCGCTCTCCTTCATCTGCGCCGATGACGGCGAGACGATCGCTTCGGTGCGGATGACGCCGGTTCTGGCCGGAACGGTGAAAGGCCATCTCCTGGGACCGCTTGCCGTGCGGCCGTCGCACAAGAGCAAGGGCATTGGCCGCGAACTGGTGCGCATCGCGGTCGAGGCCGCCAAACGCAAGGGTTCGGAAGCCATCATCCTCGTCGGTGATCCGCCGTATTACGGCCCGCTCGGCTTCGAGAAGGTCGCATATGGCGCACTGACTTTTCCCGGTCCCGTCGATCCGGGCCGTGTGCTCGTGGTCCCGATCGCGGAAGATACGCATGCGCGGCTGAAAGGCACGATCGCCTGGCGGCGATAGAGCATTTCCGTTCTTCTTCGGATCACGGAAACACTCTATCTCTTTGTTCTTACGCAATTCCGGACGCAAAACAGCTGCGCACTTTTGCTGGAATTGCTCTCGTCAGAGCCTCTTCTTGAGGAAGGTCCGCGTCCTGCCCTCGGGAAAATCGGGCAGTTCGCCAAAGACTTCATAGCCCTGACGCTTGTATGCGCTGAGCGCATGCGGGTTGAACGTATCGATCCAGGCGCCACGGCAGCCCCGGGCGGCGGCTTCTTCTTCCGCCTTCGCGAGGATCTTGCCTGCCATGCCACTGCCGCGCAGCATGTCGGGAATGTAGAGCATCTGCACGAAGAGCCAGCCCCAGGCGGTGTAGCCCGACAGACCGCCGGAGACCTTGCCATCGGTATCACGGATCAGAACGGCAAGCGCCTGCCGTTTGGACGGGCCAACATCTTCCGTGTTGAAGGCTGTCAGGCCGTCGGTGATGATCGCGAGCTCTTCCGGTGACGGGGAGGCGGTGAGCTCGAATTCCGGCATGTCAGATGCCTTTCCTGGTCAGATTGAAGCATTCTGCCGGGCAACTTTCCGCCAGGATCGGAAGCGATCGGCTTGGACGTACCAGGAGGTATGCCCTTCGCCAATCACCTCCGCCCTGACGAAAATCTGCCCGACAGAATGCTTCAATCTGACCAGGAAAGGCATCTACCGTCCTTCACGCCACCACATGGCACCAAAGGCGAGGAGCAGGATTCCGACACCTGCGAAGCCCGCAAAGAGCGGCAAGGTATTGATGCCCTTCAGCACGGTTTCATTGGTCATGCGGATCGTCATGCGATCATTGTCGGCCACACGCACCTGGCCGCGCACCGGCAGGATCGGCGGGACGGTAATGGCGCCGGCATTGTTGACGACGCGTGTGACGAGACCGCGGCTCTTGTCGGTGATCGGCTTCAGCGCAGCGGTCGTCGAAATCATCGCCTTGAATTCGGGCGCATCGACGGCGCCAACATGTGCGAGCGTCGTCAGATCGCCGTTGCGGATTTCAAACAGGCCAATTTCGTCCATGCGCTTTTCGGCCTTGTAGAGGCCGGGCTCGGTCTGCGTCAGCGGCAGGTTCTCGGTCCTGCCCGAGGGGTAGCGGACGACCGCGTCTCCGGGGGCATCGCCAATCGTCTGGCGGGTGATTTCCAGTGTTCGGCCGGAGGTCCGCGCCGTCAGCGCCTCTTCCTCCAGTGCCGGTTCCTTCATCAACCAGTGGGCGATGCGGCGATAGAGCGAGACGTGCGGGCCGCCGCCCTCGAAGCCGCGCGCCCAGAGCCAGCCCTGATCGGAAAGCAGCATGGCGACACGGCCCTGGCCGGCGCGGTTGAGCACCAGCAGCGGATGGTTGTCGGCACCGAACATGACGGTCTGGCCCTGCGGCCGCTCGACATCGACGCTTCGGAACCAGCGGCCCCAATGCGGCGGCTCATCGCCGGAACCGTCAAGCCCGCGCGTGACGGGGTGCTTGCGGCCCTGTTCGGAAAGACGAGGATAGAAGGCCTGCTCGATCATACGGCCGGTCGGCTCTGCCGGCAGTACGGAGGCAAGCGGGGTCATGGCGATCGACTCCGGGCTTGCATGCTCAGGACCGGCGGCGATCAGCAGTGCACCGCCATTTTCCACATATTGCGCGATGTTGTCGTAATAGAGCATCGGCAGCACATTGGCGCGATCCTGATAGCGGTCGAAGATGATCAGGTCGAAATCCTTGATCTTGTCGACGAAGAGCTCTCGGGTCGGGAATGCGATCAGCGACAGCTCGTTGATCGGCGTACCGTCCTGCTTTTCCGGCGGGCGCAGGATGGTGAAATGCACGAGATCGACTGACGCGTCGGACTTCAGGAGATTGCGCCAGGCGCGCTCGCCGGCATGCGGTTCGCCCGAGACGAGAAGGACGCGCAGGTTCTGGCGGATGCCATCGATGATGTGCACGGCACGATTATTGGCATCCGTCACTTCGCCGGGAATACCGGCGACGGAGAATTCCAGCACGTTCGGGCCGCCGCGGGTCACCTTGAAGGAGAAGGGTGTATCCTGGCCGGGTGTTGCCTGCAGGGTGGCGATCTCGTCGCCGTTGAGGCGCACCGTCACATTCGCAGCGCCGCCGGGGCTCGGGCCGTCGTCGAAGACGCGCAGCACGAGCTGCTGCTCCTCGTTGACTATGCCGAAGCGGGGCGCCTTGATGACCTCGATGCGGCGATCGAACTCGTTCGGCTTGCCGGTGATGAGACCGTGGATCGGCGCGTCGAAGCCGAGCGCTTGATTGACGCCGGGCACATCATGCACCTCGCCATCCGTCAGCATGATCGCGCCGCCGACGCGCGAGGGCGGGACATCGGCGATCGAAGCCGACAGGGCCTCGAAGAGGCGTGTGGAGGGCACGTCGGAATTGCGGTCCTCGTTCACGTCCACGAAGCGGGGCTCGATCTGCGGAAAGCGGGCGAGCTGGGTTTTCAAGGATGCCAGCGCATCATCCGTCATCCTCATGCGGTCGGCCGTCTGCTGGCTCTGGCTGCGATCGACGATAACAGGGACGATGGTCGAAAGCTGGTCGCGGTCCTCCTGCAGCAGTACCGGATTGGCAAGTGCTGCCAGTAGCGCCATCGCCGCAAGCGTGCGGATCCATGCGCCGCGTATGCCGCGCCAGATCGCGAATACGGCGATCAGGAGGACGATGCCGGTCAGTACCGCCAAAAAGGGCCAGGGCAGGAAGGGTGAATAATCGAGCGTCATATCACTGCCCCAGCCGTTCGAGCAGGTCGGGCACGTGAACCTGGTCTGTCTTGTAGTTGCCGGTCAGCATGTACATCATGATGTTGACGCCGGCGCGGAAGGCATATTCGCGCTGCGTCTCATCCGGCGGCACAGTGGGCAGCAGCGGGGTGTCATTGTCGTCAACGGCCCACGCGCCGGCAAAATCGTTTGCGGTGATCAGGATCGGCGAGACGCCGTCTGCGGCAGCGGCCGGCCTATTGGCGCTGTTCTGGTTCTGGCCGCCCTGCCGCGCCTCGATCCAGAGCGGGCTGCCGGCGTAGCGGCCGGGGAAGCTGGACAGAAGATAAAAGGACTTGGTCAGCACATGGTCGTGCGGAACGGGTTCCAGCGGCGGAATATCCAGATTGGCGAGGATCTGCTGCAGGCGCTGGCCGTTGGCGGTCGTGTCGCTGCCCCCTTCGAGGGAGTCGAACTGGTCGCGTGTGTCGAAAAGCACCGTTCCGCCATTGCGCATATAGGCGTCGATACGGCTGATGGCGGCGTTGGACGGCATCGGTGCGGTTGCCGAAATCGGCCAGTAGATGATCGGGTAGAAGGATAACTCGTCCTTATTTAGGTCAATGCCAACGGGTGGGGACGGCTCCAGCGTGGTGCGGTAGGTCAGGAATCTCGTGAGGCCATTGAGCCCCTCTTCAGAAATATTGTCCACATCCTGTTCGCCGGTCACGACATAGGCGAGATGGGTATTGTCGAGCCGCTGCATGATGATGTCGTCGCCCGGCTGGGTGTCATTGGCATGCGAGATGTCCGGCTGCAGCATCAGGCCGGCCGCAAGTGCCACGGCGATCGTCGCCGCAGCCCGGGCGCGCGGCCGCAGGCGGGAGAAGGCGCCGTTCATGAAGAGCACGATCAGGCTATCGGCCAGAAGCAGCAGGAAGGCGATGAAGAAGAGCAAGGGTTTGGCCGACCAGCTTTCGCCACCGATAAGGCCGGCGCGCACGACATTGACGCCATCGATGTCGAGCGGTTTCAGCTCGGCATTGTCGGGCAGAACGTTCAGTGCCGTGAAGCCATCTTCGGAGCCATAGAGGCCGGGTGGATTGTCGAAATTGGCAACGGGTGCTGCCTTCGCATTCGGGATCAGTGGACGGGCATTGCCGGTTTCGGTGACCAGGATGCCCTTGGCGGTCAGCATGCGGAAGGGCGGCAGGGTTTCGGCAACGCGCGCACTGCCCGATGATTCCGAGGTTACTCCGCCGGAACGGGAGATCTGGATGAGGTGGCGCAGCATTTCGACGAAGGTGCCAGAAATCGGCAGGTTCGACCAGGTCGCTTCGGCACTCACATGGAAGAGCACGATCTGGCCGGCATTCATCTTGTTCATGGTCACGAGCGGCGTACCATCGGCAAGGCTTGCCCATGTGCGTTCGGCGAGATCGGGTGTCGGCTCTGCCAGCACCTGACGGTTGACCGTCACGTCGGTCGGACGCGGTATGCCGGCAAACGGGCTGAATCCAGGGAATTCGGCGAGCGCTTGCGGCTCGCTCCAGGACAGGCTGCCGCCAAGCGCACGTTCCCCCTGGCGCAGGGTGACAGGGATCAGCGGATCTTCGGCAGGTGCCGCGGCAAGGCGCGGGCCGGCAAAGCGCAGCAGCATGCCACCGTTCGATATCCAGCGCTGCAGGGGCGCGTAGGTATCCTCCGGCAGGCGGCCGATATCGGCCATGATGATGATCGAAGGATTATTGGCGAGCAGCTTCGGGATCGCGACCGAAAGATTGGCATCGGTCGGCCGCACGAGGTCCGCGTAGGGTTCGAGCGCCCGCTGGATGTAGTAGAGCGGGGAGAGCAGCGGCTGGAATTCATCGCCGCTTTCGCCCGAGAGAAGCACGACCCTGCGGCGCTTGAAGGCATCGTCGAGCAGATGCACCGCGCCTGCGGTGGCGCCGGTATTGATGCTGACGCGGGCAAAATCGTTGCGCATCTCGAAGGGGGCGGAAATGCCGGCATTGACGGCCGTCTGGCCGGGGGCGAAGTCAGCCCTGCCGGTGGCGATCACGCGGCCCTGCGCGTCCTGTGCATTGAGCGGGACGGAGGCCGCGCCACTGGCACTGAGGCGGGTCAGTTTGACCGTCATCGCATCGGCCGTATTGGTGGCGCCCGAGATTGCTACCGTCTGGGCAGCATCGCCTTCGATCACGCGCAGTTCGGCGGGCCGAAGGTCGGAGAGTTGACGGACGATAGCATCGTTGTCGCTGCTTGCTGCACCGTCGGTGAGGAAGGCAAGCGTGCCGGGATGCGTGCCGTTCAGGGCGGCGCGCAGCGCTTCGAAAGCCCGCTGGCGATCCGGCACAAGCGGCTTCGGTTCCGCGGCGCGGAGCTTTTCGCGGGCGGCAGCCGCAGTGCCGGGTGTCGCGTTATTGGTCGGGTCGGCGGTGAAGGCGATGGAGACGACAGCGCCGGCAGTCTCGGCATCGTCGATCAGCGCGTCGGCCGTCTGGACGCGGCGCTCCCAATCGGGTGCCGAAGCCCAGCTATTGTCGACGAAAAGGACGAGCGGACCACCCGATGCGAGCGAGCTGGTGCGCGGATTGAAGACCGGATCGGCGATCGCGAAGATGATGGCGGCTGCCAGAAGCATGCGCAGCAGCGTCAGCCACCAAGGGCTTTTCGCCGGCGTTTCCTCGCGCTTCAGCACAGTCGCGAGGATTTTCAGCGGCGGAAAGACTTCCGCCTGCGGGCGCGGCGGGGTGAGCCGCAGCAGCCACCAGATGACGGGCAGGGCAATCAGCGCGCCGAGGATAGCGGGATAGGCGAAGGCGAAGGGAAGCGCGCTCAAAACTGTCCTCCATGCGTTGCCTTTGCCGGCATGCCGGAAAGATACATATGGACGGCAACCAGCGCTTCGGACGCCAGATGATCGGTGCGGTGGCTGACGAAGGTCCAGCCGAGATGGCGCAGCGATTGGCCGAGATCTTCGCGTCGCGCGAGATAGGCGTTGCGATAGGCCTCCCGCAGGCCCTCCGCCCGCCCCGAGGTCAGCCTTTCGCCGGTTTCCGGATCGGTGAATTCGGTGCGGCCGTTATAGGGAAAGATTTCCTCGGCCGGATCGGCGATCTCGACCACGTGGCCACGCAGGCCCCGGCGGGCAAGCGGACCGAGACGAGCCATGATGGAAGGCGCGTCATCGAGGAAATCGCCGATGAGGATGAGATCGCTCCAACCGCGCACCATCGCGGTTTCGGGCAGGCCGCCAGTCAGCGGGGTGTGCATCAGGGCGGCTGCCAGCCTTTCGGCTGCATTGCGGGCGGAGACAGGTTCCATCACGCCGGGGCAGCCGATGCGCTCGCCGGAGCGGGCGAGGATCTCGGCAAGCGCCAGCATGATGACCAGCGCCCGGCTTTCCTTGGAAACGCTGCCATAGGTCGACTTGTACATCATGGAGGGCGACATGTCGGCCCAGAGCCAGATTGTGTGGGCAGCCTCCCATTCGCGGTCACGCACATAGGTATGGTCGTCGCGGGCGGAGCGGCGCCAATCGATGCGCGACAGGCTTTCACCTTCGCTATAGGGGCGGAACTGCCAGAAATTCTCGCCGATACCGCGTTTGCGGCGGCCGTGCCAGCCGGCAATCACGGTGTTGGCGATGCGCTTGGCTTCGACCAGGCAATCCGGCACGAGGGCAGCCCGCTGCCTTGCGCGGGAAAGGGCATCATTGCCGGGTGTCGGATTGACGATCTGTCCGATGGATGCCACGCGCAGCGCTTCCTTATCCCTTTGCCTGCTTGACCAGCCCGGCGATCACGTCGCGCACCGACATGCCTTCGGCGCGGGCGGCGAAGGTCAGCGCCATGCGGTGCTCGAGAACGGGCTCGGCCAGAGCGTAGATATCGTCGAGCGAGGGCGCCAGACGGCCCTCATAGAGCGCGCGGGCGCGGGCGCAGAGCATCATCGCCTGGCCGGCGCGCGGGCCGGGCCCCCAGGCCACATGCTTGTCGGTGGAGGCATTGCCCTGGCCCGGACGGGCGGAGCGCACGAGCGAGAGGATGGCATCGACGACGGTATCACTGACCGGCATCTGACGTACGAGCGTCTGGATTTCGGACAGACGTGCCGCATTGATGACCGGTTCGGGTTTGGCTTCGGTGAGACCCGTCGTTTCCAGAAGGATCTGGCGCTCGGCGGCAAGTTCGGGATAGTGAACATCGACCTGCAGAAGGAAGCGGTCGAGCTGGGCTTCGGGAAGCGGATAGGTGCCTTCCTGCTCCAGCGGGTTCTGCGTTGCGAGAACGTGGAAGGGTGAGGGCAGGTCATAACGCTGGCCGGCAATGGTGATATGATATTCCTGCATCGCCTGCAGCAGTGCCGACTGGGTGCGCGGCGAAGCGCGGTTGATTTCGTCGGCCATCAGAAGCTGGGCGAAAACCGGCCCCTTGACGAAACGGAAGGAGCGGCGGCCGCTCTCGTCCTGGTCCATCACTTCGGAACCGAGGATATCCGAAGGCATCAGGTCGGGCGTGAACTGGATACGGTTTGCGGCAAGGCCGAGGACTTCGCCGAGCGTCGTCACGAGCCTCGTCTTGGCAAGGCCGGGAACACCGACGAGGAGGGCATGACCACCGGAGAGAACGGCGAGAAGCGTGTTTTCAACCACGCTTTCCTGACCGAAGATGACCTTGGAAACTTCCGTGCGGATGGCGGCGATATCGGATAGCGCTCTTTCTGCGGCGGCGACAATCGCCTGTTCATCGAGGCTGGCTTCGGTCTTGATCATACCCACGGGCATCTCCAACGGCTGAAATCATTCGGCTGCGAATCGTCTGACTTTAATAGGCGTGCCTCATACCCGATACAGTTATGAAGATGTTGCGGGCTGACAAGTTTGTTTCAAATGACTATCTCGTGACTTTATTTTGTTAAGAGCAAACCGGGACAGAAGAATGGCAGCCGAGGAAATGAGGCATACGGCAGATGCAGCGGGACTTGCCGCGCTGATTTCGCGCGCTTCCGAGGCGAAATCCGGCAAAAAGCGCGGCTTGCCGCCTGTCGAGAAATGGAATCCGCCCTTTTGCGGCGATATCGACATGGAAATTCGGGCGGATGGCACATGGTTCTACATGGGCACGCCGATCGGCCGGGCTCCGCTGGTCCAGCTCTTTTCGACCGTTTTGAGGAAGGACGAAGACGGAAAAACCTATCTCGTAACTCCTGTGGAAAAGGTCGGCATCAGGGTCATTGACGCACCCTTTGTGGCCGTCGAGATGAATGCAAGTGAGCGAGATGGCCAGCAGGTTCTGACCTTCCGCACCAATGTCGGCGATGTCATCGAGGCCGGCAAGGATCACCCTCTGCGCTTTCCGGATCATGGGCCAGAGTATGGGAAAGACAGTGAACTAAAGCCCTATCTGCATGTGCGGGGCCGGCTTGAAGCATTGGTGTCACGCGCCGTGATGTATGAGCTGGTCGAACTCGGAGAGGTGGCCGAGGTTGCCGGCCGGGAGATGTTCGTCGTTCGCTCCGGTGGTGAGATTTTTCCGATCATGCCGGCCGACGAACTGGAAGCAGCCTCCCGATGAGTGAAGCGATCAGCAAGACCTATCCCCCGTTTTCGGCTGCCGAGTTCCGTCGCCGTGCGCTCAATCAGATCGGTGCACCCATCGATCACGCCTGGCGCGACCATGGCGACCATGTGCTCAATCCCGATATCGTTGCGCTGGCCGAGACCTTGAAACTCCGTGATGCGGCCGTGCTGGTGCCCGTCGTCGATGATGGCGAAGAGGCGAAGGTGATCTTCACCAAGCGGACGTCGACACTGCGCAAGCATTCTGGCCAGATCGCCTTTCCCGGTGGTTCGATCGATCCCGAGGATGTCTCGCCCGAGATGGCCGCGATCCGCGAGACCGAGGAGGAGATTGGTCTTGGCGGCGGCTTCGTCGAGACGGTCGGCCGGCTGCCGAACTATCTGTCGTCTACCGGGTTCCGCATCACGCCCGTTCTCGGCGTTGTGCAACGCGGTTTTTCGCTGCAGCTCAATCCGATCGAAGTGGACGACGTTTTCGAGGTGCCGCTTTCCTTCCTGATGAATCCTGCCAATCACACACGGGACAAGCGGGTAGTTGATGGTATCGACCGGCATTTCTACCGCATGCCCTATGAAACGCGGATGATCTGGGGCATCACCGCCGGCATCGTCCGCACGCTTTATGAAAGGCTTTATGCATGACCTCTGTTGCCGACCAGGCATGGTTTCAGGATCCGGCGCTCGGTCGGGTTTTTGCGCTCCTGAACGCCGATGGCGGGGAAGGGCGTGTGGTCGGTGGCGCGGTGCGCAACAGCCTGATGGGGCTAGCCGTCGCCGATATCGATGTCGCCACCACGCTGTTGCCGGAAGCCGTCATGGAGCGGGCCGCTGCTGCCGGCATCAAGGCGGTGCCGACCGGCATTGACCACGGAACGGTGACGCTCGTCATCGATGGCCGCCCCTTCGAAGTGACGACGTTGCGTACCGATGTGGAAACGGATGGCCGTCGCGCCAAGGTGGCCTTCAGCGCGGACTGGCAATCGGATGCGGAACGGCGCGACCTCACCATCAATGCACTTTACGCAAATGCTGCGGGCGAGGTGATCGATCTCGTCGGCGGGCTCGATGATATCGAGAAGCGCAATATCCGCTTCATCGGTAATGCAGCGACGCGGATCGCCGAGGACTATCTGCGCATCCTGCGCTTCTTCCGTTTCTTCGCCTGGTACGGTTCCGGACGGCCCGATGCGGAGGGGCTGAGAGCGTCATCCGCCGCGCGTTCGAAGTTGAAAACGCTGTCGGCCGAACGGGTCTGGTCGGAGCTCAGAAAGCTCCTGTCGGCGGAAGATCCAGGCCGGGCGCTTCTCTGGATGCGGCAGGTTGCAGTTCTCTCGGAAATCCTGCCGGAAACGGAAAAATGGGGCATCGATGCCATTCCGGCGCTTGTTGCGACCGAGAAGGCGCTCGGCTGGGAGCCTGATCCGCTGCTGCGGCTGGCCTCGATCATTCCGCCCGATCCGGTGCGGCTGGAGGAATTGGCAGCACGGCTGAAATTTTCGAATGCGGAAGCCGCCTATTTCAGGGCCTGGGCAAAAGCCGCCCCGGTCAATGACGAGATTTCCGCTGCCGCCTTCGAGAAGCTGCTCTACAGAAACGGCGTGGACGGCATCATCGTGCGGCTGAAACTGGCGCTTGGCGTTGCTCGGGGCAAGGCAGAGAATGGTAGTTTTGATGAGATGAGCCGTTCGGCGCGCCTTTCGAAGCTTCTGGACCATGCGCGCATCTGGAAGAAGCCGCAGTTTCCGCTGAACGGCGCAGATGTGATGGCCACGGGCATACAGGCCGGCCCGAAGGTCGGTGAAATCCTGTCGACCTTGGAAAACCAGTGGGTTGAAGAGAATTTTGTCTCCGACCGGGCGGCATTGCTCGCCCGGCTCTCGGAGATTGCAGGTTGAGATCAGGCCGCGTTCGCTTCGTCGCGGATGCGGGCCTTGATATTGTCCACCATGTTTTCGCGAATGGTCGTTTCGCCGTGGGCTGTTCTCATATGTTCGACGGCGCGGCGAACGACTTCAGCGTCATTGTCGGCCCTGGTGTGCCAATCGCATCCGGGAACGAGTGTACCGCATTCGAAAAGTCGCATGGTCTTCTCCTGTCTCTGAAATACAAAACCATCGCGCTTTCGCGCGTTTGAGGAATGTGCGGCAACGGAGAAGGTTCCGGGGGAGAAAGCTTCGGCCGACTTAGACGCCGGCCGAAAGGCTCTGTTTATTGATGGGGCATTGCCCAGGCCATGTAAGTCTCCGAAAGGTGCGCAGGCTTGTTGCTGTTGGCAGCACCTGTTGCCTGCTGTTGAAGTTCTTCCGGAGTCTTGCCGCCTGCTAGCTGCAATTTCACCTGCTCGACAAAGCAGGAGAGCGGCAGGTCGGAACCGCTTTTCGCTCTCAAGTCTTCGGCGATGCGCGTTAGAAACTCGGGCGCTTCGATTGCGCGGGACGTTTCCTGGATATCTGCAGAAGCAGGCGAGCTGCTTTGTACCGTCATGACAATCCTCCTCCGATTGTAACGCACAGAGACTAATTTAGGACGCACTCAGTTCTGATGAAGGCCGTTCAACGCGATTTTACCGGAATAGTATTTCAAATTTATCAGCGGGTTTGCCTTTGTCAGCATGCCGGTCTTTGCCTGCATGCTTGGCGCCGGCTTATGGCCAGCGCACGACGGGCGGCAGGGAAGAAAGAATGGATTCGACATTGCCGCCGGTTTTCAGGCCGAAGATCGTCCCTCGGTCGTAGAGCAGATTAAACTCGACATAGCGGCCACGGCGAATCAATTGTTCGTCACGGTCGGCCTCCGTCCAATCCCTGTTGAAGTTTGAGCGGACGATCTTGGGGTAAACCATGGCGAAGGCCCGGCCGACATCCCGCGTGAAGGCGAAATCGGCTTTCCAGCCGCCGGCTTCTTCGGCGGAATGCAGCCAGTCGTAGAAGATGCCGCCAACACCGCGCGCCTCGTTGCGGTGCTTGAGGAAGAAATAGTCGTCGCACCATTTCTTGTAGGCATCGTAATCAGCGACCGCATGGTTGCGGCAAGTGATTTCCATGGCCTTGTGGAAGAGCTGTGTATCCTCATCCTCCTGCGTGCGACGGCGACCGAGAACCGGGGTCAGGTCGGCGCCGCCGCCGAACCAGCGGCTGGTGGTGACGACCATGCGGGTGTTCATGTGAACGGCCGGCACGTTGGGATTGACCGGATGGGCGATCAGCGAAATTCCCGACGCCCAGAAGCGCGGATCTTCGGCGGCGCCCGGTATCTGTGCCCGGAAGTCGGGCGCGAATTCGCCATAGACGGTGGATGTATGAACGCCGACCTTTTCGAAGACGCGGCCTTCCATCATCGACATGCGGCCACCGCCGCCGGCACCGTTTTCGCGGGACCAGTCCTTGGCGACAAAGCGGCCGGGCTCCTGATCGGAGAGGGGACCTTCTAGTTCATCCTCCAGCGCTTCGAAGGAAGCGCAGATCGTGTCCCGCAGCCCCTCGAACCATGTACGGGCGGCAGTCTTTTTGTCCTCGATGTCTTCGGGCAGGCCGATCGGCAGTTCCGGTCTTTCCATGCGATTCGCTCTTTGTTGATTACAATCCCGGTTTAGCAGGTGCAGCAGAAGCCTGCCAGCAGTGGAAAGCGCCTGCAAGATTCGACTCGCAAAGGGCGGATTTCGATACTACTTTTCATTCAGAGGTAGGTTTTATGGCAAAAATTCCGGGGCCTCCGCCCTTCGAAGGCTTGAAGCGCAGAATAGCAAAGCATCGGGCAGAGGCGTCCGCCCGCGAGCGGGATCATTTTGTCCGCGAAACATACCGGATGGGGCTTTTGGAAGCCCGCGCCAAGGCGCGCGAATGGTTCGACGAATATCCGAAAGCCGCCTATTGGACCGAAGTGGAAAGCTGGCGCCAGCTGGAAGGCGATCAGATCGAATTCACCATGCGTCGCTTGCCATCCGCCGATTGAACTTATTCGGCTGCATCACGCAGGCGGCTTTCGATCAGAAGGCCGCTTTCGTCGAGGATCGGATGCGCCACTGAGACGATGTGCGCATTGATACGCTTCAGGTCACGCAGCATATCGAGATGAAGTGAGCTCGTCTGGAGGCTGTCGGCACGCCCGTCGCGCAGCCGCTCCAGGTGCCGCTCGGCCGATTGTTTTTCCATGCGGCGGACCTCGACCTTCACTTCCATCATCTGCCGGGCGAGATTGAAGTCGCGGGTGACGAAGATCGTCTGGGCGACGCGCAGGTTGTCGATCGTCAGATCAAACAGTTTGCGCAATTCCCTATAGCCGTCTTCGGAGAATTTCAGGCCGAGCGAGACCTTCTTGCCGACCTGCTCCAGCAGGCCTTTCTCGATGATGTCGCCCATGTGCTCGAGATTGATCGCATAGTCGATGATAACGATCGAGCGGCGGGCATTCTCGTCGCTGAGACCGCCGCGGCCGAGCTTGGAGAGATAGACCTTCACCTCCTGCTGCAGCAGATCCACGCGCTTTTCGAGCGCAGGGATCTCGGCGAGCTTGGACATGTCATTGTGTTCGAAGGCATCGGAAGCGCGCAGGAGCATGCGTTCGATCAGATCGCCGACGCCGAGTACTTCGCGCGTCGCGCTGGCAAGGGCCACGACGGGCGTCGACAGCTCCTGCATATCGAGAAACTTGGGACCCTGATCCGGCTGCACGTCATCGGGCACCAGGCGGGCGGTAAAGATAGCCAACATCCGCGAAAACGGCCAGGCAACGGCGGCAAGAAGGATGTTGAAAATCAGATGCGTATCGACTGGCAGCTTGGCGGGGCCGAAGGGCAGCATTTGAAGCAGCGGCGCCGCATAGCCGGCAAGCGGCAGCGCAATTAGGCAGCCCGCGGTGCGGACGATGAGATTGCCGAGCGTGACGCGTCTCGCCGAGGCAGGGCCGGAGAGGGTGGCGACAACGGGCGGAATCGCGCCGCCGAGATTGGCGCCGAGGACGAGAACGATGATCAGTTCCGGGGACACGATGCCCGTTGACGCGAGCGACAGGATCAGGACGACGACCGCAAGGCTCGACGACGAGATGAAGGCGAGCGCTGCGGAAAAAAACAGAGCGACCGGCCAGGCATCGCCGAGCAGGCCGATGAAGGCAGCCAGTGCCGGCGACGTGCGCATGGGCTCCGTCGCATTGCTGAGCAGATGCAGGGAGAGCAGCATCAGGCCGATGCCGATCATGGCCGTGCCGCCGCCGTGGCGGGCGCTGGATTTTCCGCGATAGAGAACGATGCCGCCGAGAATGAGCAGCGGCGAAAGCCATTCGATGCCGGTAGCGACTATCCAGGCGGTCACGGCAGTCCCGACATTGGCGCCGAGCAGCACGATCTGTGCCATGCGCGGCTTGATGAGGTCGCGCTCCACGAAAGAGGCCGTCATCAGGGCCGTCGCGGTCGAACTCTGCAGGGCGATGGTTGCCAGGAAACCTGACAGGATCGAGCGCGGCCCGTTCGCCGTGCCTGTCGCAAGCCCGGTCCTCAGGCGTGCGCCGAAGGCACGCGTGACGCCGTCCTTGACCTGCGCAAGGCCGAAGAGCAACAGCGCAATCGCGCCGAACAGATTGATCATGACGATCGTGGATTCCATGGCCTTGGTCTTTTTCTTCTTCTTGAGAAGTTTTCTCGGGTCTACGTTTCCGTAGTCGAGTAAATCATTGGAATCTCACTGCTTGTGCAGAATTATTGATTGCCTGGCTAATTAATATAGGCGCTTTTGCGTCGATTCAAAGCGTCGTTTGCGACATCAAGGCCGCCAAGGATCGGCATGGGCCGGTTCACGACCAGGCGGTCTGCCGCATTGCCTCGCCTGTTATCATCGCGGCGGAGACGGCAAGGTTGATCGAACGCTGGCCTTCCACCATCGGAATCAGAATGCGCCCGTCGGCGCGTTCATGCACATGATCGGGCACGCCGGCGCTTTCACGGCCGAAGAGCAGGATATCGTCGGGACGGAAGACGAAATCCGTGTAGCGCTGCGATGCCTTCGTGGTGGCGAGGATCAGGCGGCGGCCGGTGGCTGCGCGCCATTCCTCGAAGCGTTCCCAATTGACATGGCGGGTGAGGGCGGCGGTGGCCAGATAGTCCATGCCCGCGCGCTTCAGATTTCGATCGGAAATGTCGAAACCGGCGGGCTCGATGATGTCGACCGCAAAACCCAGGCAGGCGGCAAGGCGCAGGATCGTACCGGTATTGCCTGGGATATCGGGTTGATAGAGCGCCAGTCTGAGGTCTGCCATGGGAAATTGTCCGTTGAGATGATAAGCAACTTGCCTATCCGAACTGTGATTTTGAGGCAACAGAACGCTTTTTGACCTGTCGATGGCCACTTTCCGAGCGGTCGGGGCTGGAAATTTAGGCATTTTCGCGTTATCGGTGCATATCTTCAATCGCCAACAGGGAGCGCCGACATGGATATATTTGTGCTGATGCGTCTCCCGCCCGTGATGCCACGCTTGGCGATCTGGCGCATATAAGGCGCTTTTCTTTCCCCAATTGCCCATTTTGAATAATTGCGCGGCCATTACGGCCTCGCCCCTTGAGCCTCCGGTTCCCATATGTGCTTTCGTGCGCCCTAAGAGCGCAAAGCCGGGGCCGGAACGCGGAAGTTCTGGAGCGATTTCATGTTTGACTGGTTCGAACGGCGACTTAATCCCTATCCGAGCGAGGAGCCGGTCGCTCCTCCGAAGGGTCTTTTTGCCTTCTGCTGGCATTACAGCAAGCCGGCGGCGGGATGGCTTGCGCTCATGGCCTTCCTGACGGCGCTGATCGCAGTCGGTGAAGTGGCGCTCTTCCAGTTCCTTGGCGATATCGTCGACTGGTTGACGAATGCCGACAAGGCGACCTTCCTGCAGAATGAGGGTCACAAGCTGATCTGGATGGGTGCGCTGGTGCTGATCGGATTGCCGCTCATCGCCGGTCTCGATTCGCTGATCATGCACCAGATGATGCTCGGCAATTATCCGATGATCGCGCGCTGGCAGATGCACCGCTTCCTGCTGCGCCACAGCATGACCTTCTTTGCCAACGAGTTCGCCGGACGCGTGGCCACAAAGGTCATGCAGACGTCGCTTGCCGTGCGCGAAACGGTCATGAAGATCCTCGACGTCTTCGTCTATGTCGTGACCTACTTTCTGTCGATGATCGTCATCATCGCGGCTGCCGACTGGCGGCTGATGCTGCCGATCCTCGCCTGGCTCGGCATCTATGTCGGCATCGTCGCCTATTTCGTGCCGCGGCTTCGCAAGATTGCGGCGCAGCAGGCGGATGCTCGCTCGCTGATGACTGGCCGCGTAGTGGACAGCTATACGAACATTGCCACCGTGAAGCTGTTCTCCCATGCAGGCCGTGAAGAGGTCTATGCCAAGGAGAGCATGGACGGCTTTCTGGACACGGTGCACAGGCAAATGCGCAAGGTGACGCTCTTCCATATGAGCGTCTACATGAACAACTGCATTTCGCTGTTCATCATTTCCAGCCTGTCCATCTGGCTGTGGCTGAACGGCACGATCTCGGTCGGTGCGATTTCCATCGCCATCGGCCTTGCGATGCGCGTCAACGGCATGTCGCAGTGGATCATGTGGGAAGTCTCGGCGCTCTTCGAAAACATCGGCACCGTCTATGACGGGATGGAGATGATGTCGAAGCAGCACGATATCGTCGACAAGCCGGATGCGCCTGCGCTGACGGCGAAGAAGGGTGCAATCCATTACGAACGCATCGGCTTCCACTATGGCAAGGGCAAGGGCATCATCGACAACCTGTCGCTCGATATCAAGGCCGGCGAGAAGGTCGGTCTGGTCGGTCGCTCCGGCGCCGGCAAGACGACGCTGATGAACCTGCTCCTGCGTTTCTACGATCTG
This sequence comes from Rhizobium sp. 1399, assembly GCF_031455475.1. NCBI lineage: Bacteria > Pseudomonadati > Pseudomonadota > Alphaproteobacteria > Hyphomicrobiales > Rhizobiaceae > Rhizobium > Rhizobium sp. 1399. Next base: position 143,937 of record NZ_JAVDSU010000010.1, read on the forward strand.
GAGGCCGGACGTATCACTATCGATGGCCAGGATATCTCAGATGTGTCGCAGGATAGTCTGCGCTCGTTGATCGGTGTCGTGACGCAGGATACGTCATTGCTGCATCGCTCGATCCGCGACAACATTGCCTATGGGCGTCCTGACGCAACCGATGAGGACGTCATCGAGGCGGCAAGACGGGCGAATGCCTGGGAGTTCATCGAAGGGCTTGTCGACATGCACGGCCGCAAGGGGCTTGATGCGCAGGTCGGCGAGCGCGGTGTGAAACTTTCCGGCGGCCAGCGGCAGCGTATAGCGATCGCCCGCGTCTTCCTGAAGGACGCACCGATCCTGGTGCTCGACGAGGCGACCTCGGCGCTCGATTCCGAAGTGGAAGCGGCGATCCAGGAAAACCTCTTCGCGCTGATGGAAGGCAAGACGGTCATCGCGATCGCCCACCGCCTGTCGACGTTGACCGAGATGGACCGGCTGATCGTGCTCGACAAGGGCCGTATAATCGAAAGCGGCACGCATGGTGAACTGGTCAGCCATGGCGGTATCTATGCCGATCTGTGGAATCGCCAGTCCGGCGGCTTCCTCGCCGATCACGAGGAAGAAGCCGAAGTCGCAGCCCAGTAAAATAAGCCCTTCCCGTTTCTGCGGGGAGGGCTTTTCTTTTGTCCTGCTGAAGAAATCAATTTTCCGCTTAGAGCGTGCGGACTCGGTCGGCGCAGAGGCTGTCGGCCCAGTCGATGACGCGATGATGCTCCACGACGATGATCGAGTTCGAAGCAAGCGACTGAAGCGTGAAAATCCGCAGCCGTTCCTCCCGTTCGATCCAGCTTGCGATGGCTTCCGTCACGATGCTGTCGCGCGGCACATCCAGCGCGTCCGCCAGGGCGTCGAGCTTTTCCGCAAGGGAAAGCGGAAGATGCGCATTGAGCGTTTTCGTTTCCATATCTGCGGTCTCCGGTAAGGCGCGATCATGGCACGAGATCGTGGCTGCTTCCACCCGTATCAATGGAGATGACGCCGATATTACCGATCATTACGAAAATATAAGGTTGCGTCCGCCTTATATTCTCTTTGCCGCAATTCTGAACGGGCCTATATCGCGGTGATGCTGCTCACTCCGATCCTTCGCCTGTTCGAAACTTGGATAGATCCCTTCCGCGCCAGCGACAATCTTCAGCCGCCGCGCAATACTTTTGGATTCATCTGGTTCTATATCAGTCAGGCCAAGTGGCCGTTTATCGCCATGCTGATGCTCGGCGGCATGTCGGCGGCAATCGAAGCAGCCCTCTTCTGGTTCGTCGGGCGCCTCGTCGACATCCTCAGCACGATCAAGCCCGGAGCCGGCTGGGGCACGCTTCTGGCCGCCCATGGCGGCGAGATTTTCGGCATGCTGGCGCTGATCGGCATTGTCCGTTTTGTCGTTGCCTTCCTGATCGCGCTGATCGACCAGCAGGTGATCACGCCGGGTTTCTATAATCTGGCGCGCTGGCAGTCCTATCTGCATGTGTCGCGCCAGTCGCTTGCCTTCTTCCAGAGCGATTTTTCCGGCCGCATCGTTACCAAGGTCTGGTCGGCGGGGCAGGCGACGGGCGATCTCGTGACGTCGCTGATGGAGAGCGTCTGGTTCGTCGGCATCTATGCCGTCACCACGCTGGTTCTCGTCGGGCAGCTCGATTTTTCGCTGGCGGCGGTGGTTCTCTTCTGGCTGGCGGCTTTCAGCGTGCTTGCCCGCTATTTCGTGCCGCGCATCCGCTATCACTCGCGTGAAACCGCAGAGGCAGCCTCGCTGCTCAATGGCCGCATCGTCGATGCCTACAGCAATATCCAGACGCTGAAGCTCTTCGCACGCGACGAGGAGAGCGACCGCTACATGCTTGACGGCTTCAACGCCTATCAGGAAACGGTGCTGAAGTTCACGCGTTTCATCACCGGGGTTCGTGCGTCTATGGCGCTGCTCTCGGGCCTGATGATCGTCACCATGGCCGGCCTCAGCATCGATCTGTGGCTGCGCGGGCTGATCAGCTCGGGTGGGGTCGCCTTTTCGCTGACGCTGGTTCTGCGGTTGAACTTCCTTCTCGGCCGATTGATGACCCAGTTTAACGGCATCATGCGCAATCTCGGCACCATTCAGAATGCGGCCGAGCTGATTTCCCAACCGCTGCATCTCGTCAACCGCCCCGATGCGAAAGAACTCGTCATCAAGCAGCCCGGTATCCGTTTCGAAAATGTTTCCTTCCACTACGGCAAGGAGAATGCGGTCATCGACAATTTTTCGCTGACGATCCGTCCTGGCGAAAAGGTCGGCATCATCGGCCGCTCCGGTGCGGGCAAGTCGACGCTGGTGAATATTCTCCTGCGTCTTTACGATCTCGAAGGTGGGCGCATTCTGATCGATGGGCAGGATATCGCCGCCGTCACCCAGGAATCATTGCGCATGCAGATCGGCATGGTCAGCCAGGATACGTCGCTGCTGCATCGCTCCGTGCGTGACAATATCCTCTTCGGCCGGCCCGATGCCGGAGAGGAACGCCTTGTCGAGGCTGCCGGACGCGCCGAAGCGCTCGATTTCATCGAGCGGCTGCGGGACCAGCAGGGGCGCAAGGGTTTTGACGCGCATGTCGGCGAGCGCGGGGTCAAGCTCTCGGGCGGCCAGCGCCAGCGTATCGCCATTGCGCGTGTGATGCTCAAGGATGCGCCAATCCTTGTTCTCGACGAGGCGACGTCGGCGCTCGATTCGGAAGTGGAAGAGGCGATACAATCGAACCTCAACCGCGTGATGGAAGGCAAGACAGTGCTTGCGATCGCCCACCGGCTTTCGACCATCGCCGCACTCGACAGGCTTGTCGTGATCGACCGCGGCAAGATCATCGAGGAAGGCACGCATGATGCGCTTCTCAAGCAGGGCGGGCTTTACGCCGAGCTCTGGGCACGCCAGTCGGGCGGCTTCCTCGCTTCCGATGACGATACGCGCTCAGTATTCGCGAACGAAATCGCTGACTAGGCCGTAATGGTTCGAGCCGAAGCTGTCCTCCAGCCGGCTCGTCGAGCGGATGAGCAGCGGCGGTCTTGCGAAGATATGGTCGATGCTGATGCCGAACGAGCCGGCGCTGACCGGCCAAGTGGTTGGTTCCGGGAAATCTGTGGTCAGGCCGGTTCCGCGCAGAAAGTGCTGAATCGTCGGCGCGAGGATCGAGGAATTGAAGTCTCCGGCGACCACCAGAGCCCCCGTGTGAGATTGCATGAAAGTCGGGAGATCCTGGAGTTCGTCAGACTGGAAATCATCAAAATATGGCTTGGACAGGTGAGGGAACAGGAAATCGACAGGCGTTCCATCGAAGTCGATCGAAACCGACACGAGCCGCTTTTTCCAAAGCTCGCCGATGTCATGGATCTCCTGCTGGACAAAGGGACGCTTCGACAGCACAAGCGTATCGCATGTCTCGCTCGCATCGCAGCCGATACGGTAGGGATAGAGTTGCAGAAGCCGTGGCAACTGCGCAAAGACCGGCTCGGCCTCCATGATGTCGACCACATCGGCGCCTGAAGCCAGTATGGCGTCGGCAATCCGCTCACCGTTTTCAAAATTGTCATTCTCGATGTTGAAGGACATTAGCCGGAAAAGGCGAGGGGCATTCTCCGGAGGCGTCCTGCCGGCGAATTCGCGCAGCATGATGACACCGTGGATATTCAGGAAGGTTGCCACCGCCAGCATCAGAAAGCCATACCAGTGCCGCTTGAAAAAGAGGGCAATGACCGCGCCGACGGCGCAAACGATGCTGAGATGAATCTGGAAGCTGTAAACGAGCGAAAGCAGCCAGAAATCGGTAAAATAGCGGAGCGAAACGAGGGCCAGGACAATGGTGATGAGGACGCTCAATATGCAGAAAACAGTATGCCTCATCGGCGCAAATCCAAATTCATATGGCAAACTCACCAGCGCCTAACACGCCCCCTCGTTTGTTGCAACGCAGCAAAGTTGCAAGCCAGTGATTGCCTTAAAAAATTCACTGAAATTTCCCGCGACATTGTGCCCCCATCCCCTTGCCAAGGCTGGACATAATTTGCGATCAAGCATAGAACGCGCCGGATTGGTGGGGAATCTATGGCCGAAATTTGTTCTGATAGATTCGCCGCCTCTGGAGGGGCAGGGCGGAATTCCGCGACAATTGCGCAGAGGATGGTTAAGCCGTGAGCGAACACGTAACGACAAGCGAGGCCTCAGAGCCCACTCGCCGTGATTTCCTTTATCTCACCACTGGCATGGCTGGTGCGGTCGGTGCCGTTGCGGTTGCATGGCCGTTCATCGACCAGATGCGCCCCGATGCGTCGACGCTGGCATTGGCTTCCATCGAAGTCGATGTCGCAAGCCTTACGCCCGGCATGTCGCTGACGGTCAAGTGGCGCGGCAAGCCGATCTTCATCCGCAACCGCACGCCGGAAGAAGTCAAGGCCGCCGCCGACGTCCAGCTGTCGGATCTCAAGGACCCGATCGCTCGCAACGCAAACCTTCCTCCCGACGCTCCGGCAACGGGCGCCGACCGCTCGGGCGGCAAGGATAAAGAAAACTGGATCGTCATGATCGGCACCTGCACCCATCTCGGCTGCGTTCCGCTCGGTCAGGCCGGTGAATACAATGGTTGGTTCTGTCCCTGCCATGGCTCGGTCTACGACACGGCCGGCCGCATCCGCAAAGGTCCGGCGCCGCAGAACCTGGCGATTCCGACCTTTTCGTTTTTGTCCGACACGAAGATCAAGATCGGTTGAGGGGAGACTGATTAATGAGTGGCCATTCCAGCTACGAACCATCAACCGGCCTGGAAAAGTGGGTCGATGCGCGCCTTCCGCTGCCGCGCATGGTCTATGACAGCTTCATTGCCTATCCGGTTCCGCGGAACCTGAACTACGCTTACACTTTCGGCGCCATGCTCGCCGTCATGCTGATCGTACAGATCCTGACGGGTGTCACGCTCGCCATGCACTATGCCGCCGACACGACGATCGCCTTCAACTCCGTTGAAAAGATCATGCGTGACGTCAACCACGGCTGGCTGCTGCGCTACATGCATGCCAACGGCGCTTCGTTCTTCTTCGTCGCAGTCTACCTGCACATCGCCCGCGGCCTCTACTACGGCTCCTACAAGGCGCCGCGCGAAATCCTCTGGATCCTCGGCGTCGTCATCTACCTGCTGATGATGGCAACCGGCTTCATGGGCTACGTTCTACCCTGGGGCCAGATGTCCTTCTGGGGCGCGACTGTTATCACCGGCTTCTTCTCGGCCTTTCCGCTGGTCGGCGAATGGGTTCAGCAGTTCCTTCTCGGCGGCTTCGCCGTCGACCAGCCGACGCTGAACCGTTTCTTCTCGCTGCACTACCTGCTGCCCTTCATGATCGCCGGCGTCGTTGTCCTGCACATCTGGGCTCTGCATGTGGTCGGCCAGACGAACCCGACGGGCGTTGAGGTCAAGACCAAGACGGACACGGTTCGTTTCACGCCTTACGCAACGCTCAAGGATGCGCTCGGCGTCTCGGTCTTCCTGATCGTCTATGCCTACTTCGTCTTCTACCTGCCGAACTATCTCGGCCATGCCGACAACTACATTCCGGCCGATCCGCTGAAGACCCCGGCCCACATCGTTCCGGAATGGTACTTCCTGCCGTTCTACGCGATGCTGCGTTCGATCACCTTCAACGTCGGTCCGATCGACTCCAAGCTCGGCGGCGTCCTCGTCATGTTCGGCGCGATCCTCGTGCTGTTCTTCCTGCCTTGGCTCGACACTTCGAAGGTGCGTTCGGCGGTTTATCGTCCGTGGTTCAAGCTGTTCTACTGGCTGTTCGTGATCAACGCGATAATCCTCGGCTGGCTCGGTTCGCAGCCTGCAGAAGGCCTGTACACGACGATTTCGCAGGTCTGCACACTCCTCTACTTCGCCTTCTTCCTGGTCGCGATGCCGGTTCTCGGTCTGGTGGAAACACCGCGCCGTATTCCGAACTCGATCACTGAAGCGGTGCTCGAAAAGCGCAACAAGATTGCTGCGGCCAAGGCCTGAGCGAGCGACGGGAAGGAATAGAAACATGAAAAAGCTTGTTGCAAGCATTCTGTCGCTCGCGGTCACAGCCGGTGTTGCCGGTGTGGCTTTTGCTCAGGAAGCGGCGGCTCCGGCCGCTCATCACGAGGAAAGCGCTACGCCGCATTATCCGCTGAAGGAGCCCAAGGAAATCGACTGGACCTTCGCAGGTCCGTTCGGTCACTACGACAAGGGCCAGCTCCAGCGTGGCTTGAAGGTCTACACGGAAGTCTGTTCCGCCTGTCACTCGATGAACCTCGTACCCTTCCGCATGCTGAGCGAGCTCGGCTATTCGGATGCGCAGGTGAAGACCTTCGCGGCCAATTACGAAGTCCAGGACGGCCCGGATGCCAGCGGTGAAATGTTCACCCGCAAAGCGGTTCCGTCTGACCACTTCCCGTCGCCCTATCCGAATGTGGAAGCGGCTGCTGCCGCTAACAACGGTGCGGCTCCGCCTGACATGTCGCTGCTCGCCAAGGCGCGCGAAGTCGAGCGCGGCTTCCCGCAGTTCGTCTTCGACATCTTCACGCAGTATCAGGAAAGCGGCCCCGACTACATTCACGCGCTGCTGACCGGCTACGAAGAGCCGCCGGCGGGCGTCAAGGTGGCGCAGGGCTCGCATTACAATCCGTATTTCCATGCCGCTGACGTGCTCGCCATGCCGAAGCCGCTCTCCGACGACCAGGTCACCTATGACGATGGTTCGCCGCAGACGGTCGATCAGTATTCCAAGGATGTCTCGTCGTTCCTGATGTGGGCGTCCGAGCCGCACCTCGAAGAACGCAAGCGCACCGGCTTCATGGTCATGATCTTCCTGCTGATCTTCACCGTGCTGATCTACCTGACCAAGCGGTCGATCTATTCCCGGACCGATCACTAAGCGGCCCCTTAGTCCCGAGGAAAAGGCGGCTTTTTAGCCGCCTTTTTTATTTGGTTTGATCCGACGCAGTTGATAGTGTGCGGGCGCTTTGTGCCCCTCGCAGATACGGATTATCGATGAACAATACGCTTTCGGAGCTTGCGGCCAGCATCCGCTCCATTCCGGATTACCCCAAGCCCGGCATCATCTTTCGCGACATCACCACGCTGCTCGGCAATCCGCGTGCCTTTCGCCGGGCGGTCGATGAGCTCGTGCAGCCCTATGCCGGTCTGAAGATCGACAAGATCGCCGGCATGGAAGCGCGGGGCTTCATCCTCGGCGGCGCGGTTGCGCATCAGCTTTCCTCGGGCTTCGTGCCGATCCGCAAGAAGGGCAAGCTGCCGCATGACACGGTGCGCATCGCCTATAGCCTGGAATATGGCGTGGACGAGATGGAGATGCACCGCGATGCCGTCCAGCCGGGCGAGAAGGTAATCCTCGTTGACGATCTGATTGCCACGGGCGGCACTGCTGTGGGCGCGACACAGCTTCTTCGCCAGATCGGCGCGGAAGTGGTCGGTGCCTGCTTCGTCATCGACTTGCCGGATCTCGGCGGCCGCAAGAAGCTCGAAGATCTCGGTGTCGACGTGCACACGCTCGTAGAATTCGCCGGTCATTGAGCATCTCAATTTCAGTAGAGCCGTTGCAAGCTCTGCTGAAATTGCTCCAGCCGGATCATTCGAATTCCAGCACGCTGCTTTCGAAACGGATGACGGGAATACCGTCCTGATTGACGCCTTCACAAAGAATGGTGTTGAGATGCCAGCCCGGCCGCGACGCAAGCGGCCGGCCCGAGAGAAAGGTCACGGAGTAGCTGACCGTCTCATCGACAAAAACCGGCTTCAGCCATTGCAGCTTCTGGAAGCCGGGTGAGGGGCCAAGGTTCGGCGGTTCCAGGCCCTCCTTCTTCAGGCGGTCAATCTCCGCCATCCAGTATCTGAGGAAGCATTGCATCCAGGCGGCCGTCGTGTGCCAGCCAGAGGCGCAGAGCGCGCCGAACATGGTGTCTTTCGCGGCCTGGCTATCGGTATGGAAACGCTGCGGATCGTATTTACGTGCGAAGCGGAGGATATTTTCCTCTGTAAAGACGTAGGTGCCGATCTCAACCTTGTCGCGGGCAGCGTAAAGTTCGGTCATTCTCATAAGCCAGCCTCCGGGCTACCACGCATGCCGAAGATGACGGAATTTTCCGACAGACAGACCAGTTCGCCGCGCTGGTTTTCCACCTCGTGGCGGAATTTGACGATGCCGAGGCCTGGACGCGAGCGCATCGGACGCGCCTCCAGCACCGTCGAATGGCCGGAGAGAGTGTCGCCTGCCAGCACCGGTTTGCGCCATTCCATGAAATCGACGCCTGGTGCACCTTCGCAAAGCGAGTTCAGCACGAAACTGTCGGCCATCATGCGCATGAACATCGCCGAAGTGTGCCAGCCGGAGGCGGCAAGGCCGCCGAGGATGCTGGCGCGGCCTGCCGCTTCGTCCAGATGCATCGGCTGCGGGTCGAACTCCGCGGCGAATTCGATGATTTCGGGTGCCGTTAGCGGCTTCGGGCCGAGCGGGAAGCGCCGGCCGGGCTGGAAATCCTCATAGGCGAGCTTTTCTGCAGGCATCAGGGTCTCTCATCATAGGCAGGCCTCATTGCTTACAATAGCATCCGCGCGGGCTCAATGATTCCCTGGGGGCGAACCAGAATGGCAGAACTAAGGTCGATACTCGATGAGGCGGCGCGGGAGGGGCTGATTACCGCCGAGGCCGGCGAGAGGCTGGCGCCGTTCCTTGCGGCGCGTGGCGTGACCGTCGAGGCGCAGGCGGCCGGGCCTGAAGAGCCTGCCTGGTCTGATACCGAGACACCGCGCTTCGTGCGCGGCTTCCACGATGTACTGATCACCATCGGCATTCTCATCGCACTTGCGGGCCTCTGGGGGCTTGCCTCGCTCTATGCGGTGCTGCCTGCGATCCTGGTGCTGGCGGAAATCCTCGTGAAGCGCCAGCGCCTCGCGCTGCCGGCTGTCGTGCTGACGCTGGCGGTTTTTGCCTGGACCTTCCGGATGATGCTGTCGGTCTATCCCTCCAATGCCGATCTGTGGCTGACCGGTGATGGCATCGATAGGTTCATCGTCGCATTCCCTGTCATCATGGGGCTTTTCTATCTGCGCTACCGTGTGCCGCTTGCGCTTGCGCTTAGCATCTTCTCGGGGCTGGCCCTCGTCCTCGCGCTTGTCTTCCGCCTGCTGCAATGGGGGAGCGGCGACGATGCCTTCATTCTCAACCATCCGACGCTCGTGTCGATCATCCTGTTTGCCAGCGCCGTTGGCCTGTTCGTCGCCGCACTCGGCTTCGATCTCAGCGACAGGTTCCGCCGCACGACGCGATCGGATGTCGCCTTCTGGCTTCATCTCGTCGCCGCGCCGGCTCTGCTTTACAGCATCCGGATATTGCTCTCACTAGACGGCGGCTGGCTGGATATCATGGACGCCAGCTCCTTCAAGACGCCTGTTGTCGTCGTGATCGTCGCGCTGCTGATGCTGATTGGCCTGATCATCGACCGGCGCGCTTTCGTGACGTCCGGCCTGTTGACACTGGGACTGGCGATCTATGGGATATTCCAGCAGGGGAGTGCGACCGTCGATACTTACATCTTCGGAACGCTTGTTGTCGTCGGCGTGATCGTGCTCGTCATCGGTACGGGCTGGATGCCGCTTCGGCGCATCGTGCTGCGCGCTTTGCCCTCAGGCGTCGTGGAAAGGCTGCCGCCGGGCTGAGCAGCATTTAAAGCATATGGCGACCTGAAAGATCACCACATGCTTTAAGTCTTTGTCCTGCACATGTCGTTGTCGCAAAACCGCTGCACACTTTTGCGCGACATGCTTTGGTCAATCAGGTGTTGAAGCGGAAGTGGATGACGTCGCCGTCCTGGACAACATATTCCTTGCCTTCGTCGCGCGCCTTGCCGGCTTCCTTGGCGCCGACTTCGCCGCCGAACTGGATGTAGTCGTCATAGGCGATGGTGTTGGCGCGGATGAAGCCGCGTTCGAAATCCGAGTGGATGACGCCGGCCGCCTGCGGCGCCTTGGTGCCACGCTCGATCGTCCAGGCCCGCGTTTCCTTCGGGCCGACCGTGAAATAGGTGATGAGATGGAGCAGCTTGTAACCGGCGCGGATCAGGCGGTCGAGGCCCGCTTCGTCAAGACCGAGGGCCGAGAGGAATTCCTTGGCCTCCTCGTCCGGAAGCTGGGCGACTTCGGATTCGATCGCCGCCGAGATGGTGACGGTTTCGGCACCCTGAGCCTTGGCCATCGCAGCGACGGCCTCGGTATATTTGTTGCCGGTCGAGGCATCGCCTTCGGCGACGTTGCAGACGTAGAGAACCGGGTGCGATGTCAGAAGGTTGAGGCCCTTCAGTATGTTGGTCTCTTCGGCATCGAGCTTCGAAAGCAGCGTGCGGACTGGCTTGCCGTCCTGCAGCAGCGCCAGCGAGGCTTCCATGATCGGCAGCATTGCCATGGAATCCTTGTCCTTGCCAGTGGCGCGCTTGCGCGTCTGCTCGGTACGGCGCTCGAGGCTGTCGAGGTCGGCGAGCATCAGTTCGGTCTCGATCGTATCGGCGTCGGCAACCGGGTCGATGCGGCCTTCCACGTGGGTGATGTCGCCGTCTTCGAAGCAGCGCAGCACATGCACAATGGCATCGACTTCGCGGATATTGGCAAGGAACTGGTTGCCGAGACCTTCACCCTTCGAGGCGCCGCGCACGAGGCCGGCAATATCGACGAAGTTGATCCGGGTCGGAATGATTTCCTTCGACTTGGCGATATTGGCAAGCTTCTGCATGCGCGCGTCGGGAACGGCCACTTCGCCGGTGTTCGGTTCGATCGTGCAGAAAGGATAGTTCGCCGCCTGTGCTGCCGCCGTCTTGGTGAGCGCATTGAAGAGGGTCGATTTGCCGACATTCGGCAGGCCGACGATACCGCATTTGAAGCCCATGGCTGAAACCTGCTGTTCTCTAGAATTCCTTGGCCGTGCCTATGGGATAAAGGAGGGGAGCGGTCAAGTCTTAGAGAGCTTTTCTCGCGGCTCCCTTGCCGACAGGGTCTAGTGGCCTTATTCTTATTGCGGCGGGATTTTTGCCGACACCGAGTGTCGAAATTCTGCAATCGAAATAGTTTAGTTAGATCGAACCCCCTTCCCATGTCATCAAGGGCGGATTTCCGATGGTTGACAACGATATTGCCTTGAAACCCAAAACCAGAACGAAGCTCAAGCTGGACAAGCCGAAGCTTTACAAAGTCATTCTCGTCAATGACGATTATACGCCGCGCGAGTTCGTCATCATGGTGCTGAAGATCGTCTTCCGCATGAGCGAGGATACCGGCTACCGCGTGATGATGACGGCGCACAAGCTCGGCTCGTGCGTAGTGGTTGTCTGCACTAAGGACATAGCGGAAACAAAGGCCAAAGAAGCCATCGACCTTGCCAAGGAGATGGACTTTCCGCTGATGTTCACCACGGAGCCTGAGGAATAAGGGCCTGAGAAATAGGACAGGCGTCTCAAGACGGCCGGCGGATATGGTAGCCGGTCTTGTCCTGCATGAAACCGCAATTTTCATAGAAACGCAGTGTCGCCGGATTTTTCGATCCGGTCAGCAGCATGACCTTGTAGCAGCCGGCATTCCAGGCTTGCGCAATCGCATGCCGGATGACCCTGCCGGCATAACCTTGCTTGCGGTGATCGGCGTGGGTGACGACGTTTTCGATCAGTGCGTAAGGGGCGCCATTGCGCGTCAGGTTGGGCACGATGATCAGCGTGACGGTCGCAGCAGCAATCTCGCCGGCAACGCCAATGAGGACCGTCATGCCGGGCTGCGCGAGAATGGCGGAGAAACGTTCCATTGCCACATCAGGCGCGAGGACCGGATCGGTCGGGCTGAGGTGCTGGTAAAGGGTGATCAGGTTCTGCAGATCGCCGACGACCGCAGGTCGGATGATGAAATCCCCGCCAGCCATAGCGTTCAGTCGCCCTTGTTGCCGAACATCTTCTTCAGCATCTCGGCCATGGGACCGGTTGCAGGAAGCTTCTGCTGGCTCTGATTGCGGGCCTGATGGATATGGGACTTTCCCGCCGGCTTCTTCTCCGGTTTCGGCTTTTCCTCTTCCGCTTTACCGCCCAGCGCCAGCGCGATCTTGTTCATGAGCTGGGAATCCTCTTTGCGGACCAGCATCTCGGCATTGTCGGCAAGCGTGTCGAGCAGTGGCTCCAGCCAGTCGCTGTCGACTTTGGCGAAATCGCCGAGCACATGGTTATGCACCAGTTCCTTGACGCCGGGATGGCCGATGCCAAGGCGCAGCCGGCGATATTCCTTACCGCAATGGGCGTCGAGCGACTTGATGCCGTTGTGGCCGCCATGGCCGCCGCCGGTCTTCAGCCGCGCCTTGCCGGCCGGCAGATCGAGCTCGTCATAGATCGCCACGAGATCGGAAGGCTGCAGCTTGTAGAAGCGCATGGCTTCGCCGACTGCTTCACCCGACAGATTCATGAAGGTCTGCGGCTTGATCAGCAGCACCTTCTCACCCGCCAGTTCGCCTTCGGAAATCTCTGCCTTGAACTTCTTCGACCAGGGCGAAAAGCTGTGGCGGCGGTAGATGGCATCCACCGCCATGAAGCCGATATTGTGCCGGTTGCCGGCATATTTCGCGCCGGGATTGCCGAGACCCGCAATGATCAGCATGGCCTGTCTTCCTTGCAAGAGCTGTTGGCGTTCACCACCGCGAAATGGCGGCAAAGTCAAGTGGCAAAGGCAGGTGTGAACGGCAGGCGGCCGATCATTTCAGCAGATGCAGACCATATTTCAGGAAGATCTGCTTCTGTTCGCCGCTGGCGATCAGCTTGTCCAGCGAGGCCTGCATGCGGGCCAGGAGATCGTCCGGGAAATTCTTCTCGCAGGCAATACCCATCGGCTGCGAGGACAGCACCGTCACCATTTCCAGCGGCTGGTCGGCCTTCAGCTTGTCGAAATAGAGTTCGGAGATCGGCATCATGTCGATGCGCCCGCCAAGCAGCTTGCGCAACGTCGCGTTGAAATCGCTGGCGACGTCGAGCTTGGTGAAGCCCTTCTCCTTCAGCGTCACTTCCGTGTAATCATCGCGCTGGGTGCCGATCACATATTTCTTCGCCTCTTCGAGATTGGTGGCAGAGACGCCCGATCCCTTGCGGGTGATCAGGATGTTGCGGTCGATGAGAAGCGGCTCGACCCATTTGAACAGGCCGTCACGCGCGGCGTTATGGGCGGTTGCGAATACGCAGGTCATCGGCGTAGTGCGGGCGAGGCTGAAAGCACGGGCCCAGGGCATCACGTCGAGCGTATAGTCGACGCCTATATCGACCATGACCTTCTCGACCTGTTCGACGGTCGCGCCCTTGATGACCTTGCCATCGCGGTAGTTGAAGGGCGCGTATTCCTCGGTCACGAAGGCTACCGTCTGGGCTGAGGCAGACGTGGCAAAGCAGGGTAGGGTCAAAAGTGCAAGAAGCAGCAGCTTTTTCATCGCGATACCTCCCATTTCGTCAGTTCATGAAGCGCGTGCCACGTTCGGCAGCGAGCTGCTTAGTTCCTCGATCAGCTTGGCGGCATTCTGCGGACGGTGGAATAGATAGCCCTGACCATAATCAAGACCCATCTGGTGCAGCGTACTGCATTCCTCCTCCGTCTCGATGCCTTCGGCGATGACGGTGCAGTTCATCTTGTGCGACAGCGTGGTGATGCCTTCGATGAGCATGCGGCTCTTCTGGCGCACGTCATCGTCAGCATCATTGATGGCGCGGGTGAAGGACTGGTCGATCTTGATGATGTCGACCGGGAAGCGGTTGAGATAGCTCAGCGACGAATAACCGGTGCCGAAATCGTCAAGCGCGATGCGGCAGCCGAAACGGCGCAGTTCCGTCACGATCATGCGGATCTGCGGGTTGTCGTGCATCAGCACAGCCTCCGTGATCTCGACGACGATACGATCCGGCAGGATGCCGTGGCGGCCGAGGATGGCGGCAAGGCGGGCAGCGAGCGCCGGCTCGAACTGCAACGGCGAGAAATTGATCGCGAGGTAGCTGTCCTGCATGCCCGGCAGGCGTGAAATCGTCGCCAGATTGGCGATCGCCTTTTCCATGATGACATTGCCGACGCGGACGATCTTGGCAGTCTCTTCGGCCACGCTGATGATCTCGGCCGGTGGCATGAGACCCTTCTGCGGATGGTTGAGGCGCATCAGCGCCTCGAAGCCGGCGATACCGCGGCCGTTCAGGTTGACGATCGGCTGGAGATAGGCCTCGAACCAGTCGTCAGCGAGACCGGCTTCGATATGGGCTTCGATCTCGGCGCGGCGGCGGGCATGATCGAGCATGCCGCTATCGAAGATCTGTGCGCCGTTCTTGCCGTCGCGCTTCTTGGCATACATGGCCATGTCGGATTTCTGCAGCAGTTCGGCGGCGGTCGCAGCGTGGCGAGGATAGATGGCGATACCAACAGAGGCGCTGAGATGCATGTCCGGGCCGAAGGGTGTCTCGAAGATCGAAGCGATCTGGTCGCACATGGCGCGGGCGCGCTTTTCGGCATTCTTGGCCGGCAGCAGGATGGCGAATTCATCGCCGCCTAGACGGGCAGCTTCATCGGAGGGGGCAAGCAGCGTCTTCAGCCGCTCCACGAGTTCGATGAGGGCCGCATCACCGGCGGCGTGGCCCATATTGTCGTTGATCCACTTGAAGCGGTCGAGGTCGACGAAGAGGCAGGCGAGTTCCTGATCGGCGGCATCGGCGGCTGCGATCTTGCTGTCGAGCACGGCTTCGAAGCCCTGGCGGTTCAGGAGGCCGGTCAGATGGTCAGTGATTGCCTGACGATGGTTGCGGTCTTCGGAGGCCTTCAGCTCCGTCACATCGGTCATGACGGAGAGCGACTGACCTTCCTCTCCGTGAGTCGTGAGCGCCGATTCCATGATCAGGACGTCCATGATGCGGCCGTCCATGCAGATGAACTTGACGGTGACGTCGCCGGTGCCGTTCTCACGCTGGCTCTTGCGCTTGATGAACTTGTCACGGGTGAAGGAGGTAACGAGATCGGAGAAGCTCCGGCCGATGACGGCGGCGCGGTGATAACCCGTCGCAAGCAGCCAGTAGTCGCTGACGGCGGTAATGCGGTCTTCCTCGTCGAGGGAGAAGAGCATGGCGGGCGTCAGGTTGTAGATGTCGGTGGCGCGGCGATGCGCGAGCTTCAGCTCGGTTTCTTCGTTTTCAAGCTTTGTCTGCATTTCGTTGAAGCTTTGGGCGAGCCGGCCCATTTCGTCGTTCGATTGCCAGTCGACATGGTGGCGGGAGCCGAGCTGGCGTGTCGCCTCGATTGCAGCCGTCAGGCGCATCAGAGGCTGGATGACGAAGATGCGGTTGCCGATGAGTGCGGTGGCGAAAACGGCCAGCACCGCGAAAATGAAGATCGAGATGAAGACGACCTCTTCCTGCTTCAGGCCGGAAAACAGGCCGAGTGCCGGATAGAAGACGGAAATGCTGCCGAGGTTCTTCGGCCCATCGACGGTGTTGTAGATGATGGCGCGGGAAACCTGAACCAGCTTGCCATCGAAGGACCTCGGAATGGTCGACTGGCTGACGTCGAGCTCGCCGGACTGGTCGCGGACCTCCACCTTGACGATGGCGCCCTGCGAAACGACCGTCGCGCTGATCTGGGTCACGCTATCGGCATCGAGATCCCAAAGCGGCTTGGCGAGCGCTTGGGCATTCGCCACAAGAAGAACGGAAATATGGTCGCGTATTTCCTTGTCGGCACGCTCAGAGGAAAGGAAAAGAAAAAGAACAAAGAGGGGAGCTACAAAAACAAGCAGCGCGCCGCAAACAATCGCAAAAAATCTGTTCTCAACGGAATTATTCATGGTTCCGTTTGCTCCACGGGGTCGGATTATTCTGCGGTCACGCGGCAGGGCGGGGACTTCGCAACCAGCCGGAGCATGCTTCCATAAATGTGTTAAATGTTGCTGAAATAAGCCTTTTTCGGCAATGAAAAAGCCCGTCTTCCTCACGGAAAACGGGCCTTATGCTTTACAAATTGGTAGAAGCTATCAGGCTTCTGCTTCGCCTTCGGCAGCAGCTTCGTCGATGCCGCCAGCCGGAGCAATGATCGTCGCGATGGTGAAGTCGCGATCGGTGATGACGGGCGTCACACCCTTCGGCAGGGTGACTTCCGAAATATGAATGCTGTCGCCGATCTTGTGACCGGAAAGGTCAACTGTGAAGAATTCCGGGATCGCGTCAGCCGGGCAGTGAACTTCGACTTCGTGACGCACGATGTTCAGAACGCCGCCGACCTTGAGGCCCGGGGACTTGTCTTCGTTGACGAAGTGAACCGGGATTTCAACGCTAACCTGGGTGTTGCCAGATACGCGCAGGAAATCGACGTGCATCGTGAAGTCGCGGACCGGATCGAGCTGATAGTCCTTCGGCAGAACCTTGTACTTCTTACCGTCGACGTCGATGGTCGCAACGGTGGTCATGAAGCCACCGGCATGAATGCGCTTCGTCACCTCATTGGTGTTGATAGCGATAGAAACTGGGGCCTGCTTGTCACCATAGATGACAGCGGGAATAAAGCCGTTGCGGCGGAGTTCACGGGCGGACCCCTTACCAACCCGTTCGCGCGCCTCGGCCTTGAGCTCGTAAGTTTCGTGGCTCATGGCTAGTCCTTTCGAGGTTATTTGGAGAGTCCGCGGCGAGCTTGAAGCCTTGTGCCGTCGGACCGGAGGCGGGCAAGCCCATCCTCATCCGCGTTGCCTCCAAGGGTGTCTACGCGGACGCGTGGCCTATAATATAAGTGTCACGCAAACGCAAGCGGTGACAGGCTCTGTCAAGAGGACCAATGCCGGTGGCCGTATCGCTGATCGCGCGTCATCGGCACTACACCCGAAAGATCGCGAAATGCAATCCCTGGTGTTTTGCAAGTAATTCCAAAAACCGCTGATAAGCCTTCGTTGTTCGGGCGTTAATCACAAAGTCGAACAGAAGGTTCCACTTTACCTGTGAAGGCGCCGGATTATCCCTTCTTTAACACGGCAAGACCGATGTCAGGCTTGAAAAGAATGGGTTTTCTCATGTTTGCGATCGTATACTGCCTGACATACCAACACGACTTTACGCTGGTTCTTCTGGCTGCCGTACTATGCCTTGTGTCCAATCTCGGAACGATCCTGTTCCTGAGAAGTGCTGGCAGGTCAAACGGCGTGCCACGCTGGATCTGGCTCTCCGTGGCGGGGGCGGCAGGCGGCTTCGGCATCTGGTCGACGCATTTCGTTGCCATGCTCGCCTATGATCCGGGCATCGTCGTCGGTTATGATCGCGATCTGACGCTTATTTCGCTCGGTGCGGCTTTTGCCTCTACCTTTGTGGCAGGCCTTGCCGCGGTGTCGCTTCCGGGTTCTCAGGCCAATATTGCTGCAGGCCTTGTCTTTGGCGTCGGCGTCGCAGCCATGCATTTCGTCGGCATGGCCGGTCTGCAGGTTCCGGGGGCCATCGTCTGGGATCGACATCTCGTTATCGCTGCGCTGATCATATCGGCTGCCATGGCGACCTGGGGATTTACGCTCACAAAGAACTGGAAGGGTTCGAACTGGAGCATTCTTGCGGCGGCGTCTGCGCTGTCGCTCGGCATCGTTTTGATGCATTTCACCGCGATGGGCGCGCTGACGATTATCGAAGGGGGCGCAAACGCGATCGAGCCGCAGGCGCTTTCGAAGCCGTTCCTTCTGGTGACCATTCTCGTCGTATCGATCTCAATGCTGGCCTCGGGCATTTCGGCATCGATCATTGCGTTTCGCGCCGCCAAGCAGGCAAGTGCAAGCGAGACCAGGTTTGAGCTGCTCCTGCAGGGCGTGACGGATTACGCAATCTACATGCTCGATCCTTCAGGCGTCGTGACGAACTGGAATACGGGGGCGGAACGCGCGAAGGGCTATAGCGCCGCTGATATCGTCGGCCAGAACTTCGCCCGGTTCTACTCCGCGGAGGATCAGCAGAATGGCCTTCCGCAGAGAGCGCTCGAATCCGCTCTCGCCAACGGCAGATTTGAGGCAGAGGGGCTGCGTTTTCGCAAGGACGGATCCTCGTTCTGGGCACATGTCGTCATCCAACCCGTGTATGACGATGGCCATGATCTCATCGGATACGTGAAGATTACCCGCGATATCACGCAGGCAAAGATCGACGGGGATCGCATCAAAGAAGTATCGAGGAACCTCGATCTGGCACTAGAGAACATGAGCCAGGGCATCTCGATGTTTGACCGCAATGAGCGGCTGATCCTCGCAAACGCCAGGTATAGCCAGCTCTTCGGATTCCCTGAGAATTTCATTCGCCCGGGTCTTGCCTATTCCGAGATCGTTCGCAGCGGCTATCAGATCGTTTTTGGCGATAGTGATGCTGCGGATTCGAAGGCGGCCGATCACTATCGCAGGCATATGGCGACCATGCGCTCCGGCCAGAAGACCCTTGTGCATCAGACGACGAGCGGCCGGTCAATTCTTGCGACGTTTAATGTTCTCGCGGATGGTGGCTGGGTTACGACATTCGAAGACATTACCGACCGGCTGGCGCGCGAAGAGAAAATCGCGTTCATGGCCAAGCACGATGCTTTGACCGGTCTGCCGAACCGTCCCACCTTCAATGACTATCTTTCACATCAGCTGACAATTGCCAAAAGGCTGTCGACCAAGGTTGCGGTGATTGGCATCGATCTGGATAAATTCAAAGAGATCAATGACCAGATGGGCCATGTGGCTGGAGATTTCGTGTTGAGCACATTGGCTGCACGATTGAACGGGATACTGCGTGACGAGGAACTTGTCGCCCGGCTTGGCGGCGATGAGTTCGCGGCTGTGAAGCGCTTCAATGACAGGGCAGAGCTAGACGACTTCATTGCGCGGCTGGAAGCCACGCTCATGGAGAAGATGGATTTCGAAGGGCATCACATCGTCCCCGGCGCAAGCGTTGGTGTCGCACTTTACCCCGACGCCGGCGAAAACGCCGAAACGCTTCTCGCAAACGCAGATCTGGCCATGTATCGCGCAAAACACGAGGTCGGGCGCAATGTCTGCTTCTATGAGGAGTCCATGGACGAAGTGTCGCGCGACAGGAGAAGGCTGGCGCGTGACCTCTGGGTCGCAATCGAGCGCGACCAGATGTACCTTCACTATCAGGTGCAGAAGTCGGTCGCGACCGGCAAGACGACCGGCTACGAAGTGCTGCTCAGGTGGAACCATCCTGAACGCGGAAATATTCCGCCCGTCGATTTCATTCCGATCGCCGAGGAATGCGGTGCAATCATGCCTATCGGAGAATGGGTCCTTCGCGAGGCATGCAGGGAAGCGGTCAGCTGGAAGGACGACATCAAGATCGCCGTCAATATTTCGCCCATCCAGATCGCCCATGCAAACATCGCCGAACTGGTTCGGTCCGTCCTCCAGGAAACGGGCCTGCCAGCATCGCGGCTCGAACTTGAAATAACCGAGTCATCGATCATCGTCGACAAAAGCAAGGCGCTGCTTGCAATGCGTGCGCTCAAGCAGCAGGGCGTTGCGATCGCCATCGACGATTTCGGAACAGGCTATTCGTCGCTCGAGACCCTTCGCTCGTTCCCCTTCGACAAGATCAAGCTCGATCGCAGCTTCATGAACGAAGTCGAGAGCAGTCAGGAAGCAAAGGCGGTCATTCGCTCCATCCTGGCGCTGGGACGCGGCCTGTCGATCCCTGTGCTTGCTGAAGGGGTCGAAACGTTGAGCCAACTCGAACTATTGACATCCGAAGGCTGTGACGAGGCCCAGGGCTACTATTTCGGTCGCCCGGCGCGAATGGAACAACAATCGGTTACCCTCAACACTGCGGCCTGACGCAGGGCGAGATCAGAATCGAGGGCCTTCGCGTGCGGTAGTGCCCGGCAGGATACGTTCACTCTCAGCCGTGGTCGCAAAATAACATTTGTCCAAACGTGCCGGGTTGACACCGGAAGATATCCGATCTTCCTATGGCCGCATTCAAAGCGGCTGAGGAGAGTGTGAATGCGTCTCAAACTTGTCACGACAACGCTTGTTGCCCTATCGCTGTTCGGGGCGGCGCAAGGGGCTGAGATCAATCAGGATGGAGCGAACAAGCTTCGCGACAGCCTGACGGGCTTCCTGCCCGAGGATTTCGCCAAGAGTGGTTTTGTGACCGTCAACCCGGCGGGTACCCGCTATGAGGTTATCTACGATCTTGCCAAGCTGCTTTCGAAAGTGGATACGACCAAGTACGCGGTGAACGGGCTGACGCCCTGGTCGGTCTTCGCCACACCGCTCGACAGCGGGCTCTGGAATCTCGAAGGCAACAACAGCTTCAACATCTCCGGCAACGTCAAGGGGCCAGACGACAAGAGCACCGATTTCACTTATTCCATTGCCTCGATGGTCTATAACGGTGTCTTCGATCCGGCGATCGCCTATCTGCGTTCCGGCGATTTCAAGGCCAGCGATATCCGCCTCACGTCGAAGTCCGACGCCGATCAGGTCGATGCGAGCTTTGCCGGCATGAATTACAGGCTCGATTCGACTGACAGCGCCAGCGGCAATGGCCGGCTGGATTTCAAGGCGAGTGGTGCGTTTACCGCGCTGTCGGAGACGGTTACCAGCGCGCAGACGCCGCCGGTCACCATCAAGGCGGATTCGATCGACTTCAATGCCGATGTGGCCAGCCTGCCGGCGAAGGAAATTCGCGATATCGTCTTCTTTATCCTTGACCATGTGGATGAGAAGGAGCTCAGCAAGGAAGACGGCGAAAGGCTGAAGTCCGTCCTCAAGGCATCCTTTCCGCTGTTCTCCTCCGCCAACGAAACGATCACGGTAAATAATCTGGCGGTCGGCACCGTCGCCGGAAGTGGCGGCGCCAAGGCCTTCGGCTATAATTTCTCGGTCGACGGGCCGAGCGATGCTGTCCGATTTGCCTTCGGGATGAATGCCCAGGAGGTCACGCTCGACAGCCCGGTCGTGCCGGCGAGCTACCATGCCTTCCTGCCGAAGAGTATCGATATGCAGATCGCCGTGCCGGACATGGATTTCGCCGCTTTCGGCGATGAGTTCATGAAGATCGATTTCTCGTCGGGCAACAATTCGGAAGAAAGCGGCAAGCTGGCTGCCGAGAAGCTCTTCCACGACGGCGTCGTCGTCGTCGACCTGCCGAAGTTCATAGCAGTCTCGGATGTCTACGATATTGACGTCACTGGCAAGCTGCAGGGCCGCGTCGATACGCAGAAGGATTATTCGCTCCAAGCTTCGATCCTGGCGCGGGATCTCGACAAGTCGATCGCCGCCATCCAGGAGCTTGCCAAGAGCGATCCGAACCTCCAGCAGGTCTCCTTCGGCATGATGATGGCCAAGGGCTTTGCCAAGACGGACCCAGATGGCCGCTCGCGCTGGGATATCAATGTCGCCGGCGACGGTTCCGTGGCGATCAACGGCCAGCAGATCAAGGGGCCGGATGCCGAGGAACCGGATCAGGATCAAGATCAGGGGCTGGAGCCAGACCAGGGGCAGGGGCAGGAACCGGAGCAGGGTCAGCCGCAATAAGTGCTCTGAACTGCAGCCTGAAACGAAAGGAGCCGGCCTCGTGCCGGCTTTTTTGCGTCTGGTGTCACATGCAAATTGGTCGGCAAATCGATTGCCACCGTTCAGGAGTTCACAAGAAAGGCACCTGATCTCAGCGAGGTCGGCTTTGGGATGATGATGTCCAAAGGCTTTGCTAACACCAACAGTTCGGACGGCAATGGTGCGCGGACGGCGCAGTGACCGTTGATGGTCAATCTTTGAGAGGACAGCACGGATCAGCGGTAAATGTCAGAGAACTGCAATTCGAAGATCAAAAGAGCCGGTCGAATGCCGGCTCTTTTAGTCGAAGAGGCTGGAGACGGATTCTTCCTGGGCCGTGCGGCTGATGGCTTCGCCGATCAGCGGAGCTGTCGTGACGACGCGGATATTGTGGGCCGAGAGCACGGCCGTGGTCGGCTGGATCGAGTCCGTAATCACGAGTTCGCGCAGCTTCGAGGAGGTGACGCGGGTGACCGCGCCGCCGGAGAGGACGCCGTGGGTGATATAGGCGGTGACGCTGGATGCGCCCTTGGCGAGCATCGCATCGGCCGCGTTGCAGAGCGTGCCGCCGGAATCGACAATGTCATCGATCAGCAGGCAGTCCTTGCCGGTGATGTCGCCGATAATGTTCATGACTTCGGATTCACCCGGCCGATCGCGACGCTTGTCGACGATGGCCAGAAGACAGTCCAGGCGCTTGGCGAGCGCGCGGGCGCGCACCACGCCGCCGACGTCAGGTGAGACGACCATGACGTTGCTGAGGTCATAGTGGCTCTTGATGTCGCGTGTCAGCACGGGAAGAGCGAAGAGATTGTCTGTGGGTATATCGAAGAAGCCCTGGATCTGCCCGGCATGGAGATCGAGCGTCATGACGCGGTCGGCGCCGGCTTCGGTAATGAGGTTTGCAACCAGCTTGGCGGAGATCGGCGTACGGCCGGAGGCGCGGCGGTCCTGACGGGCATACCCGAAATAAGGGAGAACGGCAGTGATGCGGCGGGCTGACGAACGACGCATCGCGTCGATCATGATCAGCAGTTCCATCAGGTGGTCATTGGCGGGAAAGGCGGTCGGCTGCACGAGGAAAACGTCCTCACCGCGCACATTTTCCTGGATCTCCACGAAGATTTCCTGATCGGCAAACCTTCGGACACTGGCTTTCCCTAAGGGAACATTGAGATAGTTGCAGATCGCTTCGGCGAGTTGCCGGTTCGAATTGCCTGCGAAAACCTTCATCTTGGTCCGCCTGTTATGCGCTGATAGCCGCGCTTTTTAGCCAGCTTCCCGGTGAATGCAAGGGCTAAGGCGTCACATACTTTTATATTTATAAAAAGCTTGTGACTAACCGCCCTGGCTTTGCCGCCAGGATGTGAACTCGGTGATCGTCTTTGAGGCGATCTGCTGCATCACGGAGGCGGGCACGCCGGCCCAGGGATCGGCCGCCGCCGTCGGCACGCTTTCCTGTCCCTGAATGCGGTGCAGGCGGGCGCCGGCATTGTCAAGCACGTCCCAGACATAGACCACGGTGACCTTGCCCTCGTCGCTGAAAGCGGAGAGGTAGCCCTTCAGAATATAGTCGCTGCTGGTGTCGTTGGAGCTCTTGATGGCAAGGCCATGAGCGCGGGCCTCCGCGCCAAGCTGGCGGGACAGCGGGGTGACAGCTTGTACGGGCGCACCGATGATGGGCAGGAAGCGCACTGTATTGCCGCGTACCGAGGTCGATGATGAAACCGAAGGATCAAGCGCTGCTGTCTGCGTCGGCTGCTGCGGTGCCGGTTGCTCGGTGGCGGCGGATGGTGGCGCCAGTGATTGGCCTTCGATCGGTCCGGAGGCAGCGGGCGAAGAGCCGTCACGGGAAAGCGCATCGGCCTGGGCCTGCATAGTCGTCGGCGGAGCGCCGGTGCCGGGCCGGTAGGCCTGCGCTTGGTAGTTCGGCTGGGTCGGAGAGGTCTGCTCGCTGTAGGCTGGCGTATAGCCGTTCCGGCGGGGTGCCGCCGGGAAGGTCCGTTGCGGCGCTCCGGCCATACGCTCGGCTTCGCTCTGCGTCACCGGTGTGGATGAGCGCTGACTCATCGAAGAGTCGCCGATTTCCATCGGCGGCGTGAGCGTCAATGCATCGGTCGTGTTGCAAGCAGAAAGCAAGGCAAGACAGATCAGGAGCGTGGGTGCAGTCGCAACTCGCGTCATCCCTCGGTTCGTCCTTCCCACATTCGCGTCAGCCCCGTGCGAATTTATGGGGGTGGGGGGACCTGTCTGTCAATTCCGGATTCTTGCCGGTGATTGCGGAGGTTAGACCCCGGTGAAATCCAGCGGATGGCGCGAAAGTGCACGAGGGGCTTCACCTGTCGTCAGATAGGTCTGTCCGAGGGTCATGGCTGTGCCGGTGTCGGAATCGGCGATGATCATGTGCACGAAGAGCGACATGCTCGGCTCGATCGGCTGCGGATTGCCGGCATGGAACATCTGGTGCTCCATCCAGGACGGCGAGAAGCGCGCGCCGAGCGAATAGCCGCAAGCATTCAGGCGATGGCGGGCGAGGCCGCGCTCATCCATGATCCTGGCATGCATGTCGAAGACATCGCCGAAGGTATGGCCAGGCTTCAGCACGGTCTCGATCGCCTGGATCGTTTCGAGGCAGGCATTGTAGAGTTCTCGGTGGCGATGCGTCGGCTCGCCGATGACGATCGTACGCATCATGGCGGCATGATAATGTGCGTAAACACCGGCCCATTCGAGAGTCAGCTGGTCATTGGCGTCGAGCTTGCGGCGGCCGGCCTTGTAACGGCAGAGCAGTGCATCCGCGCCGGAGCCGATGATGAACTCGTTGGCCGGATAGTCGCCGCCGCCGGAGAAAACCGCGCCTTGCATGGCGGCGAGGATATCGGCCTCATCGGCACCGGGCTTGGTCAGGCGGATCGCTGCGTCCAGCGCATCGTCTGCCAGCACGGCGGCATGCTCGACATAGGCAACCTCGGTCGGGCTCTTGATGAGGCGCAGCCGGCTGACGAGGTAGGAAGCGTCACTGATCTGGCCGAAGGTCGTCAGTTGCGCGTCGAGCAGCCGGGCGACGCGGCCGGTCATGCCGTGCGTGTCGTACTCGACACCGATGCGGGTGCCGAGTAGGTCCATTTCGACCAGCAGGTTCTTGAGGTCCATCGTCGGATCGGCATTGACGCGATCGACCCAGACATGGATGTCCTCGATAACGGAGGTGTGCCGGGCCTGACGCAGGTCGGCCGAGCGGGTGAGGAGCGTCATTGTGCCGTCAGCCTTGACGACCAGCGTCTGAAAGAAGCAGTAGCCGAACGTGTCGTAGCCGGTCAGCCAGTACATGCTTTCCTGCGCAAAGAGCAGCAGGGCATCGAGCTTTTCTTCCTTCATCTTGTCCGTCAGGCGGGCAAGCCGGCTTGCGAATTCAGCCCGTTCGAAATGAAGTGCCATGCTGCTTACATCTCCCTGATGCTGATCGCCGAAATCTGGCGGCCGTAATCCGGCTCCTTTTTATGTGTGGTCCGCCGATAGGAAAAAAAGCGCTCGCTATCGGGATAAGTGCAGAGACCGAGGCTTTCGGCACGCACGCCCGCGTTTTTCAGCCGATCGACGGTCAGTCCCGGCAGGTCGAACATGGCGTGACCCGCTGTCGGGGAGGGGATGAAGTAACGCTCATAGGCCGGATCATAGGCAAAGAAGCGCTCGACGAATTCCGGGCCGACCTCATAGCTTGCCTGGCTGATCGAGGGGCCGAGGCAGGCGACGATATTGGCCCTGTCGGCACCAAGGGCTTCCATGGCATCGATGGTGTTTTCAAGCACGCCGATCAATGCGCCCTTCCAACCGGCATGGGCCGCACCGATGACGCGGTTTTCAGGATCGGCGAACAGGATCGGGCCGCAATCGGCTGCAAGCACACCAAGCACAATGCCCGGCGTTGCGGTGACCATGGCATCTGCCGGCGGCCGGTCGCCGTCATAGTCCGGCCCGATGATGACGACGTCAGGCGAATGGACCTGATGGACGGTTGCCAGTCGCTCTACCGGCAGGTCGAACCAGGCGGCGACGCGTCTGCGGTTCTCCTGCACATTTTCGCGCTTGTCATTCGAGCCAAGGCCGACATTGAGGCCGCGATAGATGCCCTGCGAAATGCCGCCTGCGCGGGTGAAATAGCCGTGGCGGATCGCGCCGCCGGTCGCTTCGTTCAGCAGCGCGCTTTCGATCGGTGCGGGAGAGGCCGCGTCTGTCATCTGATATTCCGGGACTTTTGGAGAGGGATCGACGTCATCCTGGCCGGACATTGTCCGGCGAAGCGGTGTCATTTTGCGGCGGATGTTGGCGAGCGTAAGGCTGGCTGTCAATCCACCGGACGGAACGGCATCAGGTCGATCGCCGGATAGGAGACGGCGAGCACCTTGAAGAGTTCGCCCATGCGGCCTTCACCTGCACCGGCGAGCCGATCGACCGCGCTCTGGATGATCTGCTGCG
Organism: Rhizobium sp. 1399; assembly: GCF_031455475.1. Classification (NCBI taxonomy): domain Bacteria; kingdom Pseudomonadati; phylum Pseudomonadota; class Alphaproteobacteria; order Hyphomicrobiales; family Rhizobiaceae; genus Rhizobium; species Rhizobium sp. 1399. The sequence continues at coordinate 170,040 of NZ_JAVDSU010000010.1, forward strand.
TATTCGGCTCGCGGTCGCGACCGAGGGCTGCGGCGCGCTCGAGAATGCCGAGGCCGGTCAGGAAGTCACCCTGGTGCAGTGCGCCGTTAATGTGGACGCCGGCAGACGCTGCCGTTTCGGCAAGCTGCTGGAAATCGACATGGCTGGTCAGATCCGCTTCGCCGGGATGGGCAAGCGGCGGATCGAATTCGTGCATCCGCACGGCCTGCAGCGTATCGCCGAAACCGGTGACGAGATGTCCGTAGTCGATCGCAAGCGCCGTGCCGCTGAAGATCCGCAGCCTTTCGCAGATGGCGCTCATGACCGCCTGGCGGGCGGGCGAGATCTCGAACAGCGTCCCAACAGGCACGTTCTGCGCAGGCTCCGGCAGCAAGGCCGAATCGATGCCGGCAACACCGGCCGCAAACATCAGCTCTCCATCCGCGTCGAGGCCGACCATGCGTTCGCGGAAGCCGGTCGATGTGCGCACGAACTGGCGGATCGGGATCGCGTCGAAGAGTTCGTTGGCGACGATCAATGTGAAGCCGGGGGGCACTTCGTCGAAGCCAGCATGCCAGCTGATCTTGCCTTCATAGGCTTCCAGCGTCTGGCTCTGGATATCGCGCAGGCGTTCGCTGGTTTCGACGAGATGGATCGTCATGTTGTCGAAGAGCGGCGGGGCGATGCGCGAAATCACGCGCAACATGTCCGCCATCATCGTACCGCGGCCGGGCCCAATCTCGACGAGGCGGACGCCTGCAGGCGTCGCGTGGCGCTGCCAGGCGTGGACGACGAAGACGCCGATCATTTCGCCGAAGAGCTGGCTGACCTCAGGTGCGGTGACGAAATCGCCCGAACGGCCGAAGGGCTCGCGGGTGCGGTAATAGCCGTGTTCGGGATCGGCAAGGCAGAGCGAAAAATAGTCGGTGACGCTGAGCGGCCCGTTTGCCTGGATGATCGTCTTGATCTTTTCGCTTAATGCGGTCATGGCGGTCGTTCCGGGAGCTTCAGTGCTGCAGGGCAGCAGCCTGGCGGCGGGCGCGGAAGATCGCCCAAAGGCCGAGCAGGATCATCGGGAGGGACAGGACTATGCCCATCGTCAGCCAGTTTGTGCCGAGCAGGTAGCCGAGCTGCGCATCCGGCTCGCGGAAGAATTCCACGAAGATGCGCGAGAGCGCGTAGCCGCAGACGAAGACGCCGGTGATGAGCCCGGGGCTCTTCAGGGCCTTGGCGCCGTAGACGAGGGCGACAAGAACGAGCAGCAGGACAATGCCTTCGAGGCCGGCTTCATAGAGCTGGCTCGGATGGCGGGCGAAGGGGCCGCCAGTCGGGAAGACGACTGCCCAGGGCACGTCCGTCAGCCTGCCCCAGAGCTCGCCGTTGATGAAATTGGCGATACGGCCGAAGAACAGGCCACAGGGCACGACCGTCGCAACGATATCGAAGAGGCTCCATATCGGGATGCGGTTGCGGCGGGCAAAGAGGATCATGGCGATCGTCGTGCCGGTCAGGCCGCCATGGAAGGACATGCCGCCGTTCCAGATCTGCACGGCGCGGATCGGATTTTCGATGATGGCGCCGAGATCGTAGAAGAAAATGTAGCCGATGCGGCCGCCGAGAACGATGCCGAGGGCTGCCCAGACGATGAAGTCGTCGAGCTGGGACCTTGATATGGGCGAGGTATTGTTCGGCCAGAGTGCGTCGTTTGCAGCAATGCGGCGGGCATAGGCCCAGCCGAGCAGGATGCCGGCGACATAGGCCAGGCCATACCAATGAATCGCCAGCGGGCCGATCGAAAAAGCGATCGGGTCGATATTAGGGAAAGGCATTATAGCAAGAAGATCAGCAGCTATCGGCAAGGTTTTCCCACCCGTTGAGATGCGCGGAACATGGCGCTGCGATCTTTGGCGGTCAAGTGCATTGTTCGTCACGGCCCCGTGCGCAAGGGCTTATCCCGTGCAAAGCGCTTGCATCCTTAACGGCGAAGCCCTACCTCCATTTCAGTGGCCGCAAGGCCTGACATTCACGTCGTGCGAAGGGAGAAATACGCCATGACGACCGGAACGAACCGCATCATGGATGAATTCGCCAAGCTGATGACCGATGCGGCAGGTGCCGCGCAGGGTGTGCGCAAGGAGGTCGAGACCGCCTTCAACGCTCATGCCGAGCGCTGGCTGAACAGCATGGATGTCGTCAAGCGCGAGGAATTCGAAGCCGTGCGTGAAATGGCGATCAAGGCCCGTGACGAAAACGAGGCGCTCGCAGCCCGCATCGCTGCGCTCGAGGCCAAGCTCGCTGCAAAGGGCAAGTGATCTCAGCTTAAAGAAGATGCTGTATAAGGTGCGGCGTGGCCCATATGTTACATGCCGCATCTTGGATAAAAAAATCGGGTGTGATTTTTCACCTGTGGACACTGCCAAAAAAGCCAATGGGCAGAGTCTTTTACCTCCCCCGCTGAATTTGATTCCATAAGTGCTTTCCACAGCAGGCCAGGCCAAATTTCCGGGAAGGGGGCTGGCAGGGTGCAAGGGGCATTATACACTGATTTTAAATGATGATTCGAAGCGAATTGGTAAGCTCCGGGCAGGTTCACTGCGTTAGTCTGGCAGCGGTTCAGCGATCATCCCCAGTGGTTGTTTCCGGTATTGCGTGTGTCTCGTTTTGTGTTTTTCACGAAGTTAGGCCGCATTCATTCCGGTCAAGAAGGTGCTGCATGAGCCTTATGGAATTGGAAGTCGAACGCCAGTCGAACCCGGTCGACATGATCGAGTACGTGGCTTCAAACAATGACTGGGCCTTCGAGCGCTCCGGCGAAGACGAGATCGCGATGACGGTCGAAGGTCGCTGGGCCGACTATCACGTCTCTTTCTCGTGGATGGAGGAATTCGAAGCGCTGCATCTTGGCTGCGCCTTCGACATCAAGGTTCCCGAAATCAGGGTCAACGAGGTGGTGAAGCTGCTCTCGGCGATTAACGGCCAGGTGCTGATGGGGCATTTCGACCTGTGGCGGCAGGAAGATGTCGTCATCTTCCGCCAGTCGCTGCTGCTTGCCGGCGGTGCCGAGCCCACGAACCGTCAGGTGGAAGTTCTGCTTTCCAGCGCGCTCGATACCTGCGAAGCTTATTTTCAAGCTTTCCAGTTCGTCGTCTGGTCCGGTATGGAAGCCAATAAGGCGATGGAAGCGGTCCTCTTTGAAACCGTCGGTGAGGCGTAAAACATGCCTGCGAATGCCTTTTCTGCTGCCAATCCGGTCGTTCTCATCGGTGCCGGCAATATGGGCGGAGCGATGCTCTCCGGCTGGCTGAAGAGCGGCGTTCCGGGTTCCGCCGTGGTCGTGGTCGATCCCGGCCCATCGCCGGCGATGCTTTCGACCATTGCCGATGCGGGTGCCTCCCATGTCACGGCCGCTCCCGCCGGTCTCAAGGCCGGGGTCCTGTTCCTTGCCGTGAAGCCGCAGGTAATGGAAGCCGTGCTTCCGGCGGTCAAAAGTGTCGTCGGGCCTCAGACGGTTGTGGTTTCGGTTGCTGCAGGCAAGACGCTCGCCTTCCTTGAAAAGCATCTCGGCGAGGCGGCCATGGTGCGCGCCATGCCGAACACGCCTGCCATGGTCGGGCGCGGTGTGACCGGCGCCTATGCCAATGCGCGTGTCAGCGCTGAACAGCGCGATGGCGTCAATGCTCTTCTTCGTGTGTCCGGCCCTGTCGAATGGGTGCCTTCCGAATCCGATATCGATTCGGTGACGGCGCTGTCGGGCAGCGGGCCTGCTTATGTGTTTTATCTCGTCGAATGTATGGCAGAAGCGGGCCGTAAACTTGGCCTGCAGGCGGACCTTGCCATGCGTCTTGCGCGGGAAACAGTCGCGGGGGCTGGTGAGCTGCTGCACCAGTCCCCCGACGACGCTGCGCGCCTGCGCCAGAATGTCACCTCTCCAGGCGGCACGACCGCGGCCGCACTTTCCGTATTGATGGCTGAAGATGGCATGCAGCCGTTGTTCGACGAGGCGCTTGCGGCTGCCCGCAAGCGCGCCGAAGAGCTCGCCGGCTGAGAAAGACTGTTATGGCTGAAGAGATCACTTTTGCTGATTTCGAGCGCGTGGATATCCGTATCGGGACCATCATCGAGGCAAATCCCTTTCCGGAAGCGCGAAAGCCGGCGATCAAGCTGCTCATCGATTTCGGCTCCGAGATCGGCGTCAAGAAATCTTCGGCGCAGATCACGGTTCATTATTCGCCGGAACGGCTCGTCGGGCGACAAGTGCTCGCCGTCGTCAACTTTCCGCCGCGCCAGATCGGGCCGTTCCGCTCCGAAGTCCTGACGCTCGGTTTTGCCGATGAGGCGGGCGATATCGTGCTTGCCGCGGTCGAGCGGCCGGTGCCGAACGGCCAGAAGCTGATGTAGGCCGGCCAGACCGGTCAGCTGCATTTCGCGACTGCATAGATGATCTGGTCTTCGCCGAAGCGCGACACTTTTTTGAATTCCCGCATTCCGCACCGCTCGAGCAGACGCCGTGAGGGGAGATTGGCGGATTGCGTTTCCGCAACCAGCCTTTCGAGGCGAAGCTTATCGAAGCAATAGCCGATAACGGCGGACACGGCCTCGGTCGCCAATCCCGTTCCCCATGAAGACGGCAGGAACTGGTAGGATATCTCGATATCTTCACCATCATGATGCCGGTCGAGTTCGACAAGGCCGATGCATCGTTCGCTCTCGCGCAGCCGGACTGACCAGCGATTTTCGGCCGGTGCAAAGACCGGTGCATCTGTACGCCTCTCCGCCGCCAGTTCCGAAAGAGCGCCGCCGAGATATTGGCGAACCGCGTGATCCGTGAGCAGTTGTTTCAGTGTCTCCCGATCCTGCATCGTCGGTGCCATCAGGTCGCATCTGAGGGTCCGGAGCACGTTTTCGGCCGGCGTCATGGCTACAGGCTCAGTGGATGTCGCGCGAGAGCGGATCGCTCAATGTGAAATCGTGGAAGACGGCTTCGAAGCCGGCGCGTTGCGGCGAGCAGAACACGGGGCCGACCAGCGTGTTCTCGAAAGCCGGATCGAACCAGGCGAGGCGGGCCATGCGCCATTCGTCCATGGTGTCCGTGCTGTATTGGATGAACAGGGTGTCGCCGTTGCGGGTGGCGCGCACCGAGATGGCATCAAAGTCATGGCCGATGCGGAAGGCCGACCAGTCGGAATTGCCGTTGGTGACCACGGTGCTGAAATGCCTGGCCCCATCGGTAAATTCGATGCCGCATTTCACCCAGTGCTTCTCATCGGCACGGATCATCAGGCCGGCCTGATCGTAGAGCGCTTCATAGTTGCCGGAGAAGGTGACTTCGGCGGTGAAGTCACCCTTGCGGCTTTCATGCAGGAAGTGACCGTCGTCGCGATGGAAGCCGTAATAGGTGCCCTGCCAGAAATCGGTCTTTTCGCCGGAGCGGACATGGAGCGCGCCGTCACGTTCCTCGAAGAATGGTGGCGGGTTCAGCCAGCTCATATGTTTCATGCTCAGATCTCCCGCAGGAAGGGGTTTTCACGGCGTTCGTCACCGATGCGGCTGCCTGGGCCGTGACCGCAGATGAAGCCGACATCGTCGCCGAGCGGCAGCACTTTGTCCCTGATGGAATCGAGAAGCTGGCGATGATTGCCACCAGGCAGGTCGGTGCGGCCGATCGAGCCGTTGAAGAGCACATCCCCGAGATGGGCAAATTTCTGGGCGCGGTTGAAATAGATGACGTGGCCCGGCGCATGGCCCGGCGTGTGATAGACTTCGAATTCGTGAGAGCCGAAGGAAATCTTGTCGCCATCCTTCAGCCAGCGGTCTGGCGTGACGTTCTGCAGGCCCTGTATGCCATATTTCTCGGCCTGGGTTTCTATGCGCTGCAGGAGCGGCAGGTCGTCCTCATGCGGGCCGACGATATCGACACCGAGCTTTTCCTTGAGCTCCTTGGCGCCGCCGGCGTGGTCCAGATGACCGTGGGTGAGCCAGATTTCCTTGATCTTGAAGCCCTGCTCTTCGATCACGCCCGAAATGACAGAGACGTCGCCGCCGGGATCGACGACCACGCCTTCCTTCGTATCGGGGTCGAAGAGAATGGTGCAGTTCTGCTGGAAGGGGGTTACCGGAATGATGCCGGCCTGGAGCATGCCCATGAATGCCTCGCTTCGCGTCTTTCAATTGCCTGTCTCTATAGGCGCAAACGCAGCCGAAGGCAGCCTGAATTTTCGGCCGGCTCACGCGAAAAAGACAGGCTGCAACAGGAATTTATCGGCTTGCGGAGAGCGGCGCTGCGCTGCCTACAAGTGAATTTTTGAAGCGATTTCAGATGCTTGCTTCGGCCTTCTTTATGCCATTCTTCAGCCGCGCCGGCCGCGGCGGAACAACCACGCAACCCGTGCGTTCTCAGCCCATCGCAACAAGGAGACCTAGAATGACCCTGAAGAGAAACCTTCTGCTGGCCGGCGCCTTTCTGGCTGCGAGTGCCGGCCTTGCTCAGGCGGAGATGGTGGCGACGTCCATCAACGACCTGAACATCCGCTCCGGGCCTGGCCCGCAATATCCCTCCGTCGGCCTTGCCACGCGCGGCTCGACTGCCGTGCTCGACGGCTGCATCGAAGGCAGCCGCTGGTGCCGGGTCGATGTAAACGGCGTGCGCGGCTGGGTCTATGCCGAATATCTGCAGGTTGATCAGGGCGGCTCGCCTGTCATCGTCGAGCAGCATCGCGATGATCTCGGCGTGCCTGTGGTGACCTATGAGACGACCTCCAGCGTCGTGCCGGCGGAGCCAATGCCCGCGCCCGGTGATGAGCTGATCGGTCCGGTCGGCTCGGTCGAGGCGATTACGCCGCCGGAGGAAGTCCGCACCTATATCGACACCACGCCGGGGCAGGCCGTGCGGCTTGGCGGTGATGTGGTCGTCGGTGCCGAAGTGCCCGCCGATGTGACATTCGAGACGATTCCGGATTACCAGTATCGCTACGTCCGCATCAACGATCGGCCGGTGCTGGTCGACCCGGGCACGCGCCGCATCGTCTATGTCTATCAATAGGATCATGGGAAAGGCGGCCATGCTGCCGCCTTTCTCCTTTCCATGAAGGATCCGCAGAGCTCTCGCATGGGTTGCCAGAATCCTCTACTTCTCCTCGTAAATATGATAATATTCTAACATGACATCCGGTGATGGCATGAGTCGGCGATCGGGGAGATCGCCAGAGGAGAAAATCATGGAAGCGCTACTTCCGCTCATCACACAACTGGTTGCAGGCGCAGTCGGCGGCAATGTCGCAAGCGCCGCGCTGAAACAGCAGGCGATCAATGTCGTTGCCCGCACGATTGCGGGCGCCATTGGCGGCATTGGCGGCGGCATGCTGCTCAGCATGGTCGGCGGGGAAGCAGCAATGACCGGGCTGATCGCTGACGGCATTGGCGGACTGATCGGCGGCGGCATCCTTTCGTCGGTCGCCGGGCTGGTTATGGCCAAGGCACGCTGAAGGTTCGGACGCTGGACAACGAAACGGTCGGCAAACGCACGCGCCTGGCCGGGTCGGCATGATCAATACGGGCCGAGTTCAGACACGGGAGTAACTTCCGCTGTCGAACCGGTCTGGCAGCGTCCGGAGAAGCTGCTCAGCTCTTCCGGGAAGAGTGCCCGTTTGACGACCTCAACGCCACGGCGTTTGGCGAGTTCAATCACCGTCCGGTGAGTGATGCCGTTCAGGAAGCAATCCGGGGTCGGCGTGTGAATGACGCCATCCTCGACGAAGACGATATTGGCGTCCTCGCCACGGTGATGCGGTTCGCCTGCGCGGAAACGCTCATCATCTCACTCCCGCGCGTCGTGCGATCGGCCGCACGTAAGCTTCAGAGAACTGAAGCCATCCTTGCCTCTCCGGCGCGTTTGCGCCATGTCGGTTGATTGTTGTCCCCATTACGTTCTATCCACTGACGCAAGGGGAAATTGCGCGTTGCGTTGGAGATTTGCCGGGCGGGCTTTAGTTTCCGGGGAAAGAACAAGTCCGCGGGGCCTACAACGTTCGGGGAAGCTAGCGGCGACGCAAATTACGTCAATAAAGCTGACATATTTTGCGAAAGCTCCGCAAGGCTCACGCCAAGAGAGAGGAAATGCCGAGTGCCACGACAGACCAGCTCGAAAGCAGGCAAACCTGAGCCGCTGGCCACGCCGATGGAAGATGTCGGGATCATCGATTTCGAGATCATCGAGCTGTTCTTCTTCGCTTATCGCGACTTCGTATCCGATCCCGATGCCATTCTCGAAAAGAGCGGTTTTGGGCGGGCGCATCACCGCGTCGTGCACTTCGTCAACCGAAATCCGGGCATGACGGTCGCCGATCTGCTCGATACGCTGAAGATCACCAAGCAGAGCCTTGCAAGAGTGCTGAAACAACTGATCGATTCAGGCTATATTCGGCAGGTAGCAGGCCCGGAGGATCGCCGACAGCGCAAGCTCTATCCCACCAAATCGGGCAGGGAGTTGGCACTGGCGCTCGCCGAGCCGCAATCACGCCGTATTGAACGGGCATTCGAGGGAGCTACCTCGGAGGCGCGAGAGGGCGTAAAGGCATTCCTCAGAGGCATGCGAGACAGACAGAAGGCGGATTGAATGGCGGTCAAGACAGGCATTTCCGATGACGCGGCGCATCTTCTCGTCGTCGACGACGATACCCGTATCCGCGCGTTGCTGAACCGCTACCTGACGGAAAACGGTTTTCGCGTGACCATTGCCTCTGACGGGGCGGAGGCGCAGCGCAAGCTGGCAGGGCTCGATTTCGACCTCATCATCATGGACGTAATGATGCCGGGCGAATCCGGCATCGAGGTGACACGCGGGCTCAGGGCCGTGAAAAACGTGCCGATCATCATGCTGACGGCGCTTGCCGAATCCGACAGCCGTATTGCCGGGCTTGAAGCCGGCGCCGATGATTATCTTCCCAAGCCTTTCGATCCACGCGAACTCGTCCTGCGCGTCAACAATATCCTGCGGCGCAACAGCGGCGGTGATACGCCGAAGATCGAGCAGATCATGTTCGGGCCTTACACCTTCTCGCTGACGCGCAAGGAATTGAAGAAGGCTGCGGAGGTGATCCGCCTGACCGATCGCGAGCAGGAGATCATGCTGCTTTTTGCCCGCCGGGCCGGCGACACGATCCCGCGGCACGAGCTGATTGGAGACGATGCGGAAGTCGGCGAACGTACCATCGACGTGCAGATCAACCGTCTGCGCCGCAAGATCGAGGATGATCCTGCCAATCCGGTCTGGCTGCAGACAGTGCGCGGTATCGGATACAGGCTGAGCATCGACTGAAACGACGGGTTCGGGACCGGCGCAAATGGTGACATTCGACAGCTTGCGGCGGGAAGACCGCTCTCCTGCACCCGGCTGGCGCTGGTTCGTGCGCTGGCTGCGCCGGCGATTGCCGACGGGCCTTTATACGCGTTCGCTGCTCATCATCATCATTCCGATGGTGCTTCTGCAGTCGGTCGTCGCAGCGGTCTTCATGGAACGTCATTGGCAGATGGTGACGGAGCGGCTGTCGCTCGCCGTGACCCGCGATATTGCTGCCATCATCGAGGTCATCGACACCTATCCGCAGGGTGATGATTACAGCGATATAATCCGTATCGCCCGCGACCAACTCAACCTGCAGATTTCGATCGAGCCGGATGGAGACCTGCCGCCGCCGCGCATTAAGCCGTTCTTCTCGATCCTCGACGGCATTCTAAGCGACGAGATCACCGATGAAATCCGCCGGCCGTTCTGGATCGATACGGTCGGCAATTCCAACCTTATTGAGATCCGTATCAAACTCGACAACCGCATCCTGCGCGTGATCACTAAACGCAGCCAGGCCTATGCCTCGAACACGCATATTTTCATTCTCTGGATGGTCGGCGCGTCACTCGTGCTGATCGCCATCTCAATCCTGTTCCTGCGCGGCCAGATCCGGCCGATCCTCAATCTGGCGCGGGCGGCGGAAAACTTCGGCAAGGGACAGAAGGCCGACAGTTTCTATCCGCGCGGCGCCGACGAAGTTCGCCGGGCCGGCCTTGCTTTCATTCTCATGCGTGAACGTATCGAGCGGCAGATGGAGCAGCGCACGGCGATGCTCTCAGGCGTCAGCCACGACCTCAGAACCATCCTGACGCGCTTCAAGCTGCAGCTGGCGCTCGCCGGGGACAACCCTGATCTTGCCGGGCTCAACGATGACGTCAACGACATGCAGACGATGCTGGAGGCCTATATGGCCTTTGCCAAGGGTGAGGTGGAGGAGGATGTCGGCGAGCTGAAGCTCAGCGAGATCTTTGAAAAGCTCGAGATCGATTTCGAGCTGCATGGCAAGGTGTTGACCTATTCCATCGAGGGCGAGGACCATATCTCGGTGCGCCCCAATGCCTTCCTGCGACTTGTGACCAATCTCGCCTCGAATGCCAGGCGCTATGCCGACACGCTCCATATCGAGGCCAAGCATGGCGCGAAGTGGCTGACGATTGTCTTCGATGACAATGGTCCCGGCATCCCGGAGAAGTACCGGGAGGATGTGTTCAAGCCGTTCTTCCGGCTGGATAGCGCACGCAATCTCGATGCTTCGGGCACCGGTCTCGGGCTTGCCATCGTGCGGGATATCGCCCGCAGCCACGGCGGCAATATCACGCTTGGCGACAGCCCGCTTGGCGGGCTGAGAGCGACTGTGCGTCTTCCGGCCTAGCTTTTTGCAGCCGGTTTGGGGGCGTCGAATTCATTCAGGTGGATGACGATCCAGCGCCAGAGCGAGACGACCTGGGTCAGCAGTTCGCGGCCGAGTGGTGTCAACTCGTATTCCACGCGTGGAGGCACCTGCGGATAGAGCGTGCGGATGACGAGGCCGTCGCTTTCGAGCGTGCGCAATGTCTGTGTCAGCACCTTCTGGCTGATATCCTCCACCCGCTCCAGCACCCTTGAAAACCGCAAGGGGCCATCGGCCTCAGAAAGCACATGCAGGACGCGCAGCGGCCATTTGGCGGCGGCGCGTTCCAGCATCTGCCGGGCCCGCGCATCCTGGTCGTCGCTCATGTTGCGGCAGAAATCGAAGATATCGTCTTTCATCACAGTTACTTTCAGGTGTGTATAGATCTCCAAGGTACCTTCTTTCCATTGGAGACAATAGATCCTAAATGGGGCGGGAACCGAAAAGGAGGTTTCCCATGTCAAAGGTTTGGTTGATTACAGGAAGTTCGCGTGGTCTCGGCCGGGCGCTCGCACAGGCCGTGCTTGAGGCCGGTGACAAGCTGGTCGCGACGGCGCGCAATCCGGGCCAGCTTGCCGATCTCGTCGAAGCGTATGGGCCACGCGTTCTGGCGCTGCCGCTCGACGTGACGGATGAGGCGGCAGCCGAGTCTGCGGTGAAGACTGCGGTCGAAACATTCGGCCGGCTCGATGTGCTGGTCAACAATGCCGGCTACGGCAATGTCGCGCCGATCGAGGATACGAGCCTTGCGGAATTCAGGACGCAGATCGAGACCAATCTCTTTGGCACAATCATCATGACCAAGGCGGCGATCCCGGTGATGCGCGGGCAGGGGGCGGGCCACATCATTCAGTTCTCGTCCGTGGGCGGCAGGATCGGGCCTGTCGGGCGTGCGCCTTACGCGGCAGCGAAATGGGGTGTCGAGGGTTTTTCCGAAGTGCTTTCCAAGGAAGTCGGGCCGCTCGGCATCAAGGTGACGGTCATCGAGCCCGGCGGTTTCCGGACGGATTTTGCCGGTTCATCAACGGCGATCTACGGGGGACGTCCGGAATATGCCGCAACGGTCGGCGCCATGGCGGAATATCAGCGCAACTATAATGGCCGCCAACCAGGCGATCCGGCCAAGGCGGCCGCCGTGGCCCTGCACATTGCCTCGCTCGATACCCCACCACTGCGCCTGCTGCTCGGCAGCGACGCAGCCGCGGCCGTGGAGAAGGCGGATGCTGCGCGAATGGAAGCCGATCGCACCTGGCGCGTCGTCAGCGAGTCGACCGATTTTGAACAGGATGGAAGTGCCAAGCCTATGCCTTGGGAGAAGAAGGCCGGCTGAGGTGTGGACAAAAGAAAAGCGCCGCATTGTGGCGGCGCTTCTCGTCTGAATATCTTCAACCTATCAGCTTGCGACGCAGAAATGTTCGCGACCGTCATTGCCGACATAGGTGCCGCTCTGCGGATCGAAGCTGCGATAGCGATAAGAGCAATAGCGCTGCCATTGAGCGCTCCAGGGTTCCATGGCGCCGACTGGGCGACCATAGACGGGGCGGCTGTAGACCGGCTCGGAGTAGACCGGACGCGCGCGGTAAACCGGGGGCGGAGCATATTCCGGCTCATAGACCGGCGGGTCGATGTAACGGCGCTCTTCATAGACCGGGCCATTATTGGCATTGGCGATGGCAGAGCCGACGATCAGGCCAGTGGCAAGGCCGACAGCACCACCGACCAGCGCATCGTTGCCGTGGTCGCGGCCATGACGCCAGTAGCGATCGCCTGCAGAGGCTTCGCCGATGGCCGAAAGGGTGAGGGCGGCAGCGGTTGCGGTCAGAAGAATGGTCTTTGCAAGCCTGTTCATGGCGTAAAATCCCGGTATCGGGAACCGGAAGCGGTCCCTTCTCAATGGTTCTGAAACTAACGGCGTCATGCTGAATGGAGTCTGAACGACAAAACCCGGCATCGCTGCCGGGCTTCAACTCGAATTCCACGCCAATGCGAGGGTTCAGCCTGAAATCTGCAGATTGACGGCCTTCGGGCCCTTGCCGCGGCGATCCGGCTCCGTGTCGAAGCTTACTTTCTGGTTTTCCGTCAGACCGGCCAGACCGGAAGCCTGAACGGCAGAAATGTGAACGAAGATATCGGCGCCGCCCTTGTCCGGCTTGATAAAGCCGAAGCCCTTGTCGGTATTGAAGAATTTTACAGTGCCAGTCTCGGCCATGCCTCAGGTCCTTTTGTCTCCGCCCGCCATCCACACGGGCAGCATTACGCTATTGCCTTCTTGCGAAGACGCTGGCAGGCAGATCTTGAAATGTGAGAAAAAGGTCCCCTCTACCTCCGCCGGTTCCAGACAGGACTTAACGCCTGCTGTTTTTTGGGACCGGCTGACCGGAATATTAGCGTTTCCGGCTCGCAAATTCTTAAGGACTTCCCATGCTCGCAAAATGCCCGAACGCGCGAAGATTGCTGCGTTTGAAGGATTTTGGCAAGCAAAAGTTTTTTAACGTGTCCCTAAGAACACACCCGCAAATATGACCTGTTTTCGCAAAAACGCAAAAAATCCTCCGTCGGGAGCAAATGATTAACGTTTTATATCGTCTGCAATATAAGTTCCGGGCAGATTTTACCAAAAATGCAACGCTAGCGCGTCTTAACACCTGCTTAAAAAAAATTTCAGATGGCACTAAACGCCCCACAAATGGACGCGTGTTCAGGCCGTTTGCGAACGTCGGCGGGTCATTTCGGGCACGAGCTCGACTACAAGCATAGCGATAAACATCAGCGCACAACCGATATAGCCGAGCGGCGGCATGCTCTCGCCCAAAAGAAGTGCAGCGAGCGTGGCACCGAACAGTGCTTCGGCGGACAGGAAGATCGCCGCCTGTGACGGCGTGGTGTAGCGCTGGGCGACGACCTGCAGCACGAAGGCGACACCCGAGGAGAAGATGCCGACATAGAGGATTTCGGGTGCTGCCGCGCGGATATCTGACAGGCTGATCGGTTCGAAAATGGCAGCGATGATGAGCGCGCAGACTGCCGTGATCGCAAACTGGGCGCTGGACAGAGCAAGTGGCCGACCCGTTTCCCCAACCGTCGTTCCGGCAAGCGTGATCTGGACCGACCAGAAGATGGCGCAGACGACAGTCAGCAGGTCGCCGATCGTAAGGGCCGAAAGTTGGCCGCCGGAGAGCAGGTAAATGCCTGACACGGCCATGATAGCGCCCGGCCAGATGATCCAGTGCGGCGAGCGGCGCAGGAAGAAGACGGCAATCAGCGGCACGAAGATCACATAGAGGCCGGTGATGAAGCTGGAATTGGTGACGGTCGTCGTCTGCAGGCCGATCTGCTGTGTCAACGCGCCGCCGAAGAGCGCCAGTCCGATCAGAAGATAGAGACCGAGATGTCTGCGGCTGGTTGCGATCTTTGCATTACGGGCTTCGAAGAGTGTGAAGGGCAGGGTGGCAAATGCGGCGATGGCGAAGCGCAGACCGATGAACCAGAAGGGACCGATCGCCTTCATTGCCGTCGACTGGGCGACGAAGCCTCCGCCCCAGATGGCGGCTGCAAGCAATAGAAGGAGGTTCGCCTGAATGCGCGTCATTTTCACCCTCGATGTTGGGGAAGCGTCTTGGAGCTATGCTCAGCGGGTTAGCAGTTGCATTTCTTTTCGGCAAGGATGAGGATTCCCCAAATGGTTCGGAGGACATGCAGATGAAGGGGCAACTGATCGCCATCGCGACAGCAGTCGTTCTGGCGGGGCTTAAGGGCGCTTCAGCCGAGGCTTCCTCGTCCGTCCGCCTGATTTCGCTCTTTGCCGATCTGCCGGAGTCCATGCGGGCGGATATCGAGCCTGATGATGGCGACTGCCATATCGAAGAGCGGCGCCTTGCCTATGGCGACGCCTTCGAAGTCACCCAGGAGAAAGGGATGAGGCTAATCATCGTGCCCTGCGGCCCGACCGGGGCCTACAACATGCCTTTCGCGATTTATGGCGGTCATGGCAGCCAGATTTCTCGAACGGTCTTTCCGCTGAAGTTTTCAGAAACGACGGGCGATACGGCTTTCAACATTCGCTACGATGCGATGGAGAGGCGTTTCACCTCCTTCGTGAAGGGGCGTGGCATGGGCGATTGCGGCAGCTATTATACCTGGCGTGTCGCAGAACCTGAGAACACGGATTTCCTTGTTCTCGAGGAAGTGCGCTTCAAGGAAGAGTGCGATGCAAGGGCCGATGGCGGTCCGGCAACATGGCCGCTCGTGTGGAAGCGCCAATGACGGCGGGATATTCCGGCACGCCGCTCGCAAGGAAGCTGGGGCTCAAACCGGGACAGACGGCCTTGCTCATCAATGTTCCCGATGGGTTGGCCGAGATCAGCCGGTTCGAGGGTTTCGCTACGGTCGAACGAGTCTTTCCGAAGGCTCCCGATCGGCAATTCGATTATATCCACGTCTTCGAAACACATCGTGTGGCGTTGGAAGAGATGGCGGCGGCGTTATTCCGTGTGATCAGGCCCGATGGCATGGTCTGGATATCCTGGCCGAAGAAGAGTTCGAAGGTGGCGACCAGCGTCAACGAGGACGCGTTGCGCGAGATTTTGCTGCCGACAGGCCTCGTCGACGTCAAGGTCTGCGCCGTCGACGAAACATGGTCGGGGCTGAAATTCATGATCCGCAAGGAATTGCGGAACTCGCTTTAGCCGGCCCGGTCTGCGGCGCGGGAAACCCGAAGCAATTCGCCGTCATTCTCGTCGGTCACCATCAGCAATGCGCCATCGAGGGCGACGATCACATCGCGAATGCGGCCGTAATCGCCTTCGAACATGCGCTCCTCGGCAGCGAAGGCGCCGCTCGCATCCCGCTCCATGCGCGACAGCAACTGGAACTTCAGCGCGGCGACGATGAAATTGCCGTTCCATTCCGGAAACATCTTGCCGCGATAGACGACGAGAGCGCCCGGGGCGATCGACGGATCCCAATAGTGCAGGGGCTGCTCCAGGCCTTCCTTGGCGGTGCCTTCGCCGATCTTGGCGCCGGAATAGTCGCGGCCATAGGTGATGATGGGCCAGCCGTAATTCTTGCCGGGTTCGGGATTGTTGATCTCGTCGCCGCCGCGTGCGCCATGCTCGACGGTGTAGAGCTTGCCGTCGGCACTGTCGAAGGTGATGCCCTGCGGATTGCGATGGCCCTTGGACCAGATCTCTGGCAGGGCTTTGCTGCTATTCTTGAAGGGATTGTCGGCGGGAATGCTGCCATCGGCGTTGAGATGGACAATGGAGCCGGCATCATCCTTCCAGTCCTGCGAGCGGTTGCGGTCACCGCGATCGCCGACGCTGATGAACAACGAGCCGTCGGGGGCGATCGCGATGCGTGAGCCGTACTGGATGTTCCCGCGGGTAAAGTGCCGCATGGTGAAAATGGGCGTGACGTTTTTGAGGCTCTTTTCATCTGAGGACAGTGTGGCGCTGAAAGCCTCGGTGCCGGAGCCTCGATCGCTGGCGGTTGCGGCAGTCAGGTAGAGCTTTCGGCTGGTGGCGAAATCCGGGGCAAGCGCGACATCCATCAAGCCGCCCTGGCCGCGGGCGCTCACCTTTGGCACGCCATCGATTGGATCGGAAACCTTGCCGTCGCGGATGATGCGCAGCCGCCCCGGCCGCTCCGTGACGATATAGCCGCCATCGGGCAGGACCTCGACTGCCCAGGGGTGCTCCAGCCCTTCGGCGAGTTTCTCGACACGAACCGAAACTTCCTGCGTCCTGACGATGTCCCCGATCTGGGCAAGAGCTGGACTTGCAAAAGCAGCGGCTCCTGCCAGCAGCGCGGCGAAACGGAAAGTCGAAATGGCGTCCATCATAATCCCCCGTCGTCAGTTTAAGGGGAAGGTGGCGCGGGGTATGGTGCGCTTCAACCGTAGTCGGCGCTCCATAACGGTTTTGTGTTCTCGGATTGAATGAGAGCAGGTCAGTTGATTACGCGGGGAGGGAAACGGGTATCGAAATCGGCCTGTTGCAATTCCGCGCTCATTATCCGCTGTGTGATGTAGTAGCCGGTGCGCTTTGCTTCAGCTTTCAGGAAAAGTCCGCAGCCGATCAGCGCCATGCCGTAGAAGGCAAGGCAAACGATACCGACGGCGACCAGTTTCTCGACGATCGAAAGCCCGGGAAGACGGGGTCTTGGCGGTGCAGGCGGTGCCTCGTGGGCAGACGCGGCGGCCATTGCCAGCTCCATGTAGGTCGGCAGCGGCTCGAACGTGTCCGCTTCCTCGGTCCAGCTGGAACGCTGCGGCTTAGCGGGCATCGCGCCGGCCTCCCCAGATGACAAGGCCCTTAATGCGACGCAGCCAGATGGCGAGCCCGTTTGCGGCGACCAACGCGGCGAAAAGCACTGCTACGCCATCGGCAATCTTCTGGTCGGCATAGGAAGCGTGGAGCGAACTGGAAGCCATGGCCGGTCCTGCTTCGGCGACTGAAAAGAGGCCGAACGCCGCGACGACACAGCTTGCAAACGCGATGACCGCCACCATCAGCGACAGAGAAACCCGGCTTGCGCGCAGGCGTCCCGCTGCACGCTCGTCTTCCAGAAACATGGCATACCCTCAATAACCAGTGTCGGATGGTGATAGAGTAGCGGTTTGATCTCGGCGCTCTCACGACCGAATTGCGGCATGCCGCGGCATTTGTTGCGGCTTATTCGTGGCAAATGGTAAACGGGCGATAACCTTGATTTTAAGGAATAAAACAGGGCCGACTTCAGAAACTGATTCAACTTCCTGTGAGCCTGGATCCACCCCTTGCGACGTCTCTTCGAAGCTTGGTTCAAAATTCCAGAGGCAGGTGCGGCAATCGATCAATAAGAATCATTGCCGCCATCACGCCTTTGCGCTTGAAATGATGTCACACATTGGACATAGAGCTTAGCGCAGAACTCCGGTCCCGGCCTTCTGCCCGTTTCAACCTTGTAGGACCGATATCATGGCCTTCCTTGCCGATGCCCTTTCCCGCGTGAAGCCTTCAGCCACCATCGCCGTTTCTCAGAAAGCGCGCGAGCTGAAAGCCAAAGGACGCGACGTCATCGGTCTCGGCGCAGGCGAGCCCGATTTCGATACGCCCGAGAATATCAAGAAAGCCGCCATCGACGCGATCAATCGCGGCGAGACGAAATACACGCCGGTATCCGGTATCCCCGAGCTGCGTAAGGCGATTGCCGCCAAATTCAAGCGCGAGAACGGTCTGGAATATTCCTGGGAGCAGACGATCGTCGGCACCGGCGGCAAGCAGATCCTGTTCAACGCCTTCATGGCGACGCTGAACCCCGGCGATGAAGTCGTGATCCCCGCGCCTTACTGGGTGTCCTATCCCGAGATGGTGGCGCTCTGCGGCGGCACACCGGTTTTCGTTTCGGCCACCCAGGAGCATAATTTCAAGCTCCAGCCCGCCGATCTCGAAAAGGCGATCACGCCGAAGACTAAGTGGTTCATCTTCAATTCGCCGTCCAACCCGACGGGCGCTGCCTATACGCATGGCGAGCTGAAGGCGCTGACGGACGTGCTGATGAAGCATCCGCATGTCTGGGTGCTTACGGACGACATGTACGAGCACCTGACCTATGGTGACTTCAAATTCGTCACGCCCGTCGAAGTCGAGCCGAAGCTCTACGACCGCACGCTGACGATGAACGGCGTCTCCAAGGCCTATGCGATGACCGGCTGGCGTATTGGTTATGCGGCAGGCCCGATCCAGCTGATCAAGGCTATGGACATGATCCAGGGGCAGCAGACATCGGGTGCGACCTCGATCGCCCAGTGGGCGGCCGTCGAAGCGCTGAACGGCACGCAGGACTTCATCCCAGAGAACAAGAAGATCTTCGAAGGCCGCCGTGATCTCGTTGTTTCCATGCTGAACCAGGCCAGGGGCATCGTCTGCCCGGTGCCGGAAGGCGCCTTCTACGTCTATCCGTCCTGCGCCGGGCTCATCGGCAAGACAGCCCCGTCCGGCAAAGTCATCGAGACGGACGAGGATTTCGTTTCCGAACTCCTGGAATCGGAAGGCGTCGCCGTCGTTCACGGCTCTGCCTTCGGCCTCGGCCCGAACTTCCGTATCTCCTATGCGACCTCGGAAGAGCTTCTGGAAGAAGCGTGCCGCCGCATCCAGCGCTTCTGCGGCGCCTGCAAGTAATCATCGGCTATCAGCCGCATTAAAAAAGTCCGCCAGAGATGGCGGGCTTTTTGTTTGTCTGATGTTCTGATTTAACGCGCTGCAAAAATGATTCCGCTCGTCGCGTTAAGTCGCTGATTTCAGATTCAAAGTCCGATCGCCGTCAGCATGATGAAGGTGGCGAAGAGGATGAAATGGGTCATGCCTTCGATGGCATTCGTCTCGCCGTCATTGAGGTTGATGGCGGCTGCAATCAGCGTGATCGCCACCATGACCGTCTGGACCGGCGACATGGCCATGATGAAGGGCTGGCCGGTATAGAGCGCGATGGCTTCCATGACCGGTACCGTGAGGATGACCGTCGAGAGAGACGCGCCCATGGCGATGTTGACGGTTGCCTGCATACGGTTGCGGAGCGCCGCCCTCAAGGCCGTCAAAATTTCCGGTGCGGCGGAGATGGCGGCAACCACGATGGCAGTCACGGCAACAGGAGCGCCGGTATCGCGCAGGCCTTCGCTCATGAAGCCTGACATGAATTCGGCAAGCGCGCCGATGATGATGACGCCGATGAGGATGATGGTGATCGAGGTTGCGACCGATCCCTCTCCGTCATGTTCCTCGGGATGTTCCTTCTGCCGTTCCGAACGCGGATAGCTGTAGGAGAAGAAGTAGCTGTGCTGGCCGACCTGCATGCGCAGGAAAAGGCCGTAGAGCGCGATCATGGCGATGATGGTGAAGCCGGAATAATAGTGCCACTTGTCGTCGGGCACGAATTCCGGAACGATCATCGAGATGCCCATGGCGGTCAGAATCATCACACCATAGGTCTTGCCGGAATTGTCGTTATAGGGCTGCTCGCCATGTTTCAGGCCGCCGAGCAGGGCAGCTAGGCCGAGGATGCCGTTGATGTCCAGCATGAGCGCCGAATAGATCGTGTCGCGCACAAGCGTCGGCGACGTTTCCTCGCCGCTCATCATGATGCCAAGGATGATGACTTCGACAGCGACGGCCGAGAGCGTCAGGATCATCGTGCCGTAGGGGTCGCCGACCTTGACGGCCAGCAGTTCTGCGTGATGGGCGACACGCATGGAGGCGAGCACGATGGTGGCGATCAGCGCGGCGGCGGCGAGAAGCGCCATGCCTCGGCCGGCCTCCATGACCGAATGTTCCAGCAAGTAGGCGATGACAGCGACGACGACCGCTACGATCAGGAACTTTTCTTCCTTAAGATGCAATGCCATTTCTACCACCAGCGCCGATTTTGATTCCCTCGGGAATCTAAGCCGGTGATTTTTCTATGCAAGCAGACTCCCCACTGATGAAATTTGCAGTCTGTGACGATTAATGAAATACTGCTTTTCATACGGCAGCCGGAACCCAGATCGCGGCGTCCTCGAAATCTTCTCAAGCGGCCCGCGCTGAACCGGACATGATCCGGGAGCCTACGGATGCGCAACGAGAAGAAGAGGAGACACATGCATGGTCAAGGTGGTCTACGAAGTCGTACCGCATGACGGCGGCTGGGCCTACAAGCTGGGAGACGTCTATTCCGAGGCATTTCCGAGCCACTCCGAAGCGCTCGAAGCAGCCCGCATCGTCGCGGCCGAGCAGCAGGTCGGCGGCGACTCCGCCGAGATCAGCTGGCAGGATGCGCAAGGCAAGTGGCACGAGGAATATGCCGAGGGTGGCGATCGTCCCGAGACCGAGGTCGTGGACGGCTTTACCAAGGGCCGTTCGCCTGAGGTTTCCCCAGAGCCCTGATCTCCAGCCGATTTCCCGAAATCTTTCAGCGCGTCGTTAGGCGCGCGTTTCCTTGCATGACTTGATATAGTTCAGCAGACCCCTGACCAGCGCGTCGAAGGTGACGCGGCAGCGCGGCGAGGTCTTGAGGCTCTCGTGCATCGCGACCCATGTGCCGAGCGGGATCTCGAATTCATCTGCCAGAATATGGACGAGATCGGGGTTCGGGCGGGCAAGCCCCGTCTGGCAGACGCCGATGCCTATGCCGGCGCGAATGGCCGTATAATGCGCCAGATGGCTGCTGGTGCGGAAGGCATACGCAAAGTCGTCCGCTAGCGGGTAGAGTTTGCGCATCATGCGGATATAGGCCGTCTGCCGGTCAAAGC
This sequence comes from Rhizobium sp. 1399, assembly GCF_031455475.1. Taxonomy (NCBI): domain Bacteria; kingdom Pseudomonadati; phylum Pseudomonadota; class Alphaproteobacteria; order Hyphomicrobiales; family Rhizobiaceae; genus Rhizobium; species Rhizobium sp. 1399. Next base: position 191,016 of record NZ_JAVDSU010000010.1, read on the forward strand.
CGATGAGGCGATGGCCGGCAAGTTCGGTCATGGTTTGCGGCATGCCGTATCGTTCCAGATAGCGGCGATGCGCGTGGAAGCCGAGCGGAATATCGCCGATGCGCCGTACCACCAGCGCGTCCTGCTGCGGCTCAGCCATACGCACCGCAATATCCGCCTCCCGGTTCATGAGATCTTCCAGTGCATCGGATGCCGACAGCTCCACCTGCAGACCGGGATAGGCTTCCTGCAGATCGGCGATGATCGGCGGCAGCACTTCGATGCCGATCACCTCGCTGGCGCTGATGCGCACGGTGCCTTCCACTTTGTCGCGCTGGCTTGATGCGGTGCGCAGGAAGGCGGCCGTCGTTGTCGCCAGCGTTTCGGCATAGGGCTGGAGGTCGAGTGCCACATCGGTCGGCAGCAGACCATTTGATGAGCGGATGAAAAGCTCAGCGCCAACGGCCTCTTCCAGCGCATCGATATGGCGGCCGATCGTCGGCTGCGTCAGGCCGAGTTCCCGGGCAGCGGCCGAGAGTGATCCGTGGCGTAGCACGGTGAGAAAGGAGCGGTAGAAATCCCAGCTGGGTTCGATATCCATATATTTATGTATAGCGGCGGAACTTATTTCGTCAATTTTGTTTATCTGCGGTTGGAGGCATAGTCGTCTCATCGAACAAGGAGATGATCATGAGCAGCGGATATCGGGACAAGAAATTGGCGCTCGTTCTCGGCGCCACCGGGGGTATCGGCGGCGCGGTTGCCCGCAAACTGCAAGCGCGCGGCTGGATTATCAGGGCGCTCAACCGCAACGCCGCGAAAGCATCTGCGAGCGGGGAAAGCTTCGACTGGGTACAGGGTGACGCAATGAATGCCGCCGATGTTCGCAAGGCCGCGGAAGGTGCTGATCTCATCGTTCATGCCGTCAATCCCCCTGGCTATCGCGACTGGGAGAAACTGGCTCTGCCGATGCTCGACAATACGATCGCTGCGGCTCGCACGGCTGGTGCGCGCATCATGCTGCCAGGCAATGTCTATAATTTCGGGCCGGACGCCTTTCCGGTCGTGATGGAGGACAGTCCGCAGCGCCCGGTAACAAAGAAGGGCAAGATCCGCGTCGAGATGGAGAAGCGCCTGAAGGCTGCTTCCGAGAGTGGCACCGGCGTCATCATCGTCCGCGCCGGCGATTTCTTCGGGCCGGGCGCTACCAGTAATAGCTGGTTCTCCGCTGCTTTTGCCACGCCTGGCAAGCCTGTTGGTACTATCAAGAATCCGGCCAGGCCGGGCATCGGCCACCAATGGGCCTATCTGCCCGATGTCGCCGAGACGATGGTGCAACTCGTCGAGCGGGCCGAGCGCCTCCCGGCTTTCGCCTGCTATCATATGAACGGTTTCTGGGATGGGGATGGCCGGCAGATGGCAGAGGCGGTCCGGCGCGTTGCCGGCGGTGCGGCGAAGATCGGTCGTTTCCCCTGGTTCGTCGTGCCGCTGCTTGCTCCTTTCATGAGGCTGATGCGGGAGCTGAAGGAGATGCGCTATCTCTGGAAGGTGCCGCTGCGTATGAAGAACGACAGGCTGGTCACCGAACTCGGAACCGAGCCGCATACGCCGATCGATGAGGCGGTGCGTGCGTCGCTTATTGCTCAGGGCTCGCTGCCGGAGCTGCCGCATGGCGCGACGGCGCTTCTCGCGCACCCTGAAAAGGCGGGTTAGGCAAGCTCCGTGAGCGCGATGCGGGCAACTGCCAGAGGCTTTTCCGCGGAGGTATGGTCGCCATCCTCAAGAAACCAGGCGGCCGAGAGACCGGAATAGGCCACAATCCATTTGAGCAGCCGTGCCGGCTCGATGTCAGCTTCCTTGGAGACGATCGGAAGCTGACGCTGAAGGCGTTTGGGATCTGTCGTCGTCGGCAGGTCTTCGTTGGCGAAGATATTGGCAAAGTCGTAACCGCGCTCGCCATAGATCCGCTTGGGATCGATTGCGAGCCAACCCCGTTCGCCGAAATCAAGGATGTTGCGGTGATGGATGTCGCCGTGGAGAATGCTGAGCTGCTGTGGTGTTGCAAGCAGAGTGCTCGCGATCTTCCAGCAATCGGCAAAGGTGCCGCCATGCGTGCGCGCTGCCGGCTCCAGACTGCGGAACCAGCGCTCAAGTGTTGGGGAATCCTGAAGGGACTTGAGGCGGGGCGCATGCAGCTTTGCTGCAGTGCGCACCATGATGCGGCTTGCCTCATCATCCTCGCCGTTCATTGCCATGTGCAGCAGCGAGTGCTTGTCGGTCGCGCGCTCCAGAAGGATGGCGTCATCTTCCTGCGCATAGACCCGAGCTGCGCCATCGCCGTCCCACCATTTCATCAGCAATGCGCCTTCGCGCTCGCTGCTGTCGGTTGCGACTTTCAGCATGGCGGGCTTGTCCTGCCAAATGACTGGCAGAAGGCGGCTAGAATGGGTGATGATGGGTTCGCCGTCTGATGTCAGCGACCAGCGTTCGAGATAGGGTGAGAACATGGCGGCATGCTAGCGGCAATGTTTCGAGATGGAAATCCCGCCGGATGGCGGGATTTCTGTTTTCTGAAGGCGGTCAGGCGACCTTTTCGAGAGCCGGATAGTCCGTGTAGCCCTTCGTGCCGCCGCCGTAGAAGGTCGGCTGATCGGGCGTATTCAGCTGTGCGCCAAGCTTCAGGCGTTCAACGAGATCCGGGTTGGCGATGAAAGGCTTGCCGAAGGAGACGAGGTCAGCGCGGCCGCTTTCGACTGCATCGATGGCCGTCTCGCGATCGTAACCGTTGTTGACCAGCCAATTCGACTTGCCGCCGGCCTTCTCATAGGCGAGGCGCAGAGCCTTGTAGTCGAAGGGCTTGTCGCCCTGCTGGAAGTTGCGGTCGCCGCCGGTCTGGCCTTCGACGATGTGGATATAGGCGAGATTGTACTTCGCCAGACCTTCGACGACATAGGTGAAGATCGTCTGCGGGTCGGTGTCGGAGGAGTCATTCGACGGTGTGACCGGCGAGATGCGGATAGCGGTGCGACCTTCGCCGACTTCCTTGCTGACGGCGTCCACGACTTCGAAAAGGAAGCGTGCGCGGTTTTCGAGCGAGCCGCCGTATTGATCGGCGCGATCGTTGATGCCGGAGCGCAAGAACTGATCGATCAGGTAGCCGTTGGCGCCATGGATTTCCACGCCGTCAAAGCCAGAATCAATGGCGTCGCGGGCGGCTCTGCGGAAATCCTCGATGATACCGGCGATCTCTGCGGTGTCCAGTGCGCGCGGCTCGGAGGTTTCGGCGAAGGCGCCGGTGCCGTCGACATTAACGAGATAGGTTTTGGTCTTGGCGACCTTGGAGGTGGAGGAGACCGGCTGTCCGTCGTTCGGCTGCAGGCTGGTGTGGGAGACGCGGCCGACATGCCAGAGCTGCACGACGATCTTGCCGCCGGCTTCATGAACGGCGCTGGTCACGCGCTTCCAGCCTTCCAAAGCTTCCGGCTTGTAGAGGCCGGGAACATCGGCATAACCCTGACCCTGCTGGGTGATGGCCGTGCCTTCGGTGATGATCAGGCCGGCCGTGGCTCGCTGGCGGTAATATTCGACGTTCAAATCGTTCGGGATAGCGCCCGGAGACCGGTTGCGGGTGAGTGGCGCCATGACGATGCGGTTCTTGACGACGATGTCGCCCACCTGTGTCGGTTCGAAAAGCTTGGCCATGAATTATCCTTTCTTTGGGAGGGTCACTCGGCAGCAGCGGGGGCGGTCTGCGCCCGGCCGGAGAGATAGGTGAGAACAGTGGCGGCAAGGCCGATCAGGGCCATGACGGCTGCGGCGAGGGGAACGCGATTGAGATCGAGGCCGGCATCGATGACCATGCCGCCGACCCAGGCGCCGAGGGCATTGCCGGTGTTGAAGGCGCCGATATTGATAGTCGAGACCAGGTTCGGGGCACCCTTGCCGAAACCGACGACGCCGACCTGCAGGGCGGGAACCGCGGCGAAAGTGGCGGCGGCCCACAGGAAGAGGGTAATCTCGGCGGGGATGAAGAAGCGGCTCGTATAGAAGAAGATCGCTGAAGTTAGTGCGATCGCCGCGAAGATGGCGGCAAGGGCTGTGCCGAGGCGCCAGTCGGCGAGCTTGCCGCCGATCAGGTTGCCGACCGTCAGGCCGACGCCGATCAGGAACAGCGACCAGGTCACGCCTTCCGGCGAGATACCCGTTACGTCGCGCAGCAGCGGGGCGATGTAGGTGAAGAGCGTGAACATCGAGGCCGAGAAGAAGACGGTAACCGAGAGCGCCATCCAGAGGCGGCCATTCCGCAATGCTGCGATTTCGCGCAGGATGCTGCTCTGCTCTTCCTGCTTATCTCTGGGCAGGATGGCGATCAGGCCGACAATGGTGACGATGCCGATCGCGGTAACCACCCAGAAGGTAGAGCGCCAGCCGAAGGCCTGACCGACGGCGGTGCCGAGCGGCACGCCGAGCACGTTTGCGAGCGTCAGGCCGGTAAACATCAAGGCGACGGCGCGTGCCTTGCGGTCTTCGCTGACGAGATTGGCGGCGACGACCGAGCCGATGCCGAAGAAGGCGCCGTGGCAGAGGGCGGTGACGATGCGTGCCACCATCAGCACCCAATAGTTCGGAGCGATGGCGCAGAGCAGGTTGCCGGCAATGAAGAAGGCCATCAGCATGATGAGTGCCGAGCGGCGCTTCAGCTTGGCGGTCGAGACCGCCATGATGGGGGCACCGAGCGCGACGGCCAGCGCATAACCCGTAACCAGCCAGCCGGCCTCAGGGATCGTGACAGAGAGGTCGGCTGCGACTTCGGGCAGAAGGCCCATGATGACGAATTCGGTGGTGCCTATCGCAAATGAGCTCAAGGCAAGAACGAGCAGGGCAAGGGGCATGATTAAAGATCCTGCGTTAGCTGCTGGAGGAAGGCAGCGATCGTTTCTTCGTTACGCTTGTAGAAGATCCACTGGCCGACGCGCTTGCTGGTGACGAGGCCGGCGCGGTGAAGCGTGCCGAGGTGGGCGGAAACCGTGGATTGGGAAAGGCCGCAGCGTTCGAACTGGCTGGCGCAGACGCCCATTTCAAACGGGTGCTCCTGCGTCGGAAAGTGTTCTTCCGGATTTTTCAACCAATTGAGGATGTCCATCCGGGCAGGGTTGGCCAGCGCCTTGAGAATCTCGTCTTTGTCCATCGTCGTTCATCGAAGTATAAATCGGATTTTCCCGATATATGGATCGGTGATTTTCGATATGCAAATCACGGAGGCGTGAGCTGACGATTTTTCCGGCTTGCTTAAATTTTAAGCAAAAAAAGAGGGCCACCGGAAAACCAGGGCCCTTTTAAGTGTGAAGGTCAAAAACCTCCAGAGGGGAACAGCCAACGCGGTGGCACTGGGAGAGAAGCCACCAAATGCATCAGCTATGAGCGATATGGTGGTTCTTTGTGCAGCTTTCAATACATTTTTGTGCATGTCTGCTATGCACTGCACAAATTTTTCCGCATTGCGGTATCTACCGACAAAAATTCGGGCAAAAAAAGAGGGCCACCGGAAAACCAGGGCCCTTATAAGTGTGAAGGTCAAAAACCTCCAGAGGGGAACAGCTAATGCGGTGGAACTGGGAGGAAAAGCCACCGTGTGCATCAGCTATGTGCGATATGGTGCTTTAATGAGCAAACAACAACCCTTTTTTGTGCATGTCAGTCATGCGTGGGTTGCATGATTTGAAATTCGTTCCATAAAAATGGAAATCAGAAGTTCCAGTTGCGGGCCTTGCTAACGATGAAATCGCGGAAGGCTTTCAGCTTGGCGGCGTTCTTGATCTCATCCGGATAGCAGAAATAGGTATCGAAGGAGGGGACGTCGGCATTGATTGCCAGCTGAATCAGACCGGGGTCGCGACCGACGATATAATCCGGCAGGCAGGCGATGCCGATGCCGAGCAGGCAGGCCCGCTTGATCGAGGTTTGGCTGTTGATCTGCAGATGCGGAATGCGCTTGTTGTCCGACGAGCGGCCAGCGATTTCCAGCCAGTTGACGTCGAGCAGATAGTTCGGCGCAGGCTCGCCGAAGGTTATGATGCGGTGATTGTCGAGATCCTCGATCGTCTGCGGCTCGCCGTGGCGGTTGATGTACGAGGGGGCCGCATAGACGTGCATATGCACGGTGAAGAGCTTGCGCTGGATGAGGTCCGACTGCTGCGGCTGGCGAAGGCGGATAGCGCAATCGGCATGGCGCATGTTCACATCCACTTCCTCGTTGTCGAGGATGAGCTGGATCTGCACATCGGGATAGAGCTGCAGGAATTCCTGGATCTTGTCGGTCAGCCATCCCTGGCCGAGGCCGACTGTCGTGGTGACGCGCAGCTTGCCGGACGGCGTTTCCGTCGTCTCGGTCAGTTGCATCTTCACGGTTTCGAGCTTCAGCAGCACATCATGGGCGGTGCGGTAAAGCAGTTCGCCCTGTTCGGTCAGGATCAGGCCGCGCGCATGGCGGTGGAAGAGCTTGGTGCCCACATCCTGCTCAAGCGCGCTGACCTGACGGCTGATGGCCGACTGGGACAGGTGCAGCTTGTCAGCCGCATGCGTAAACGATCCGGCTTCGGCAGCTGCGTGGAAAATACGCAGCTTGTCCCAGTCCAATGGCATTCCCCCACCCCTCATGCCACTGTTACTCCGCTGCTACGGCAACGGGCATGTGGCCCGTTAGATAACGTTCTGCTTCGAGGGCGGCCATGCATCCCATGCCTGCGGCGGTGACCGCCTGGCGGAACGTATCGTCCGTCACATCGCCTGCGGCATAGACTCCCTCCAGGCTGGTCGCAGTCGAATCCGGTGCGGTCCAGAGATAGCCATTGTCCTTGAGCTTCAGCTTGCCCTTGAAAAGTTCGGTTGCCGGCGCATGACCGATCGCCACGAAGACGCCGTCAACGACGACATCGGTGATGGCGCCGGTGCGCGTGTCGCGCAGACGAGCACCGGAAACGGACGGCGGCATTGGGGGCTTTGCCGGCGTGCCCGTGATTTCGGCGACTTCGGTATTCCAGAGAACCTTGATGTTCTCTTTGGAGAAGAGACGTTCCTGCAGGATTTTTTCTGCACGGAAGCTATCGCGGCGGTGCACGACGGTGACCGACTTCGCGATGTTCGACAGATAGAGCGCCTCCTCGACGGCGCTGTTGCCGCCGCCGACCACGATCACATCCTTGTTGCGGTAGAAAAATCCGTCGCAGGTGGCGCAGGCAGACACGCCAAAGCCCTGGAAATGCTGCTCGCTTTCGATGCCGAGCCACTTGGCCTTGGCGCCGGTCGCAATAACAAGCGTATCGGCAGTCCAGACCTGGCCGCTATCGGTGCGGGCAACGAAGGGGCGCTGGTTGAGGTCGACTTCGGTCACGAGGTCGTTGACGATCTCGGCGCCGACATGCTGAGCCTGCTGCAGCATCTGGTCCATCAGCCAGGGGCCCTGGATAGGATCGGCAAAGCCCGGATAGTTCTCGACATCGGTGGTGATCATGAGCTGGCCGCCCTGTTCCAGACCGGCGATCAAAACCGGTTTTAGCATGGCGCGCGCGGCATAGACCGCTGCCGTATAGCCGGCAGGTCCGGAACCGATAATGAGCACCTTTGTATGGCGGGCAGACATGGAATTTCCTTTCGACTGGCAGGATGCGGCGGCTAAGAGGCGAATAAGGCCGTTTCGCGATCCCTTCGCCATTTATGAACGACCAATGCTTTTATTCAAGGGCAGCCTTGCATTACCAACAAGGCAAATGCAGGCGCTGTGCAAGATTCCGTCATCTGACTGAAACTTTCTTGCGTATTCCGTCGCTTTATATAGAAGCTGCCCGCGGGGAATTAAAGAAAGGCCTAAGCGTGGTTCGCGCTGAACTTGACGTTATCGACATAAAGATATTGCGGGAACTGCAGGCCGACGGCCGCATGACCAATGTGGAACTTGCCGACCGGGTGGGAATTTCAGCGCCGCCCTGCCTGCGCCGGGTGCGCAAGCTCGAAGAGGCGGGTGTCATCGAAGGCTATCACGCGATGCTGAACAGCCCGAAGCTCGGGCTCGATCTCGTCGCCTTCTGCATGGTCGGCCTCAAGCACCAGTCCGAAGCCAATCTGAAGGCCTTTGCCGCTGCCACCACCGAATGGCCGCTGGTGCGCCAGGCCTGGATGGTTTCCGGCGACAGCGATTTCCTGCTGCATTGCGTGGCCCAGAACCTGACCCGCTTCCAGGACTTCGTCATCGAGGTGCTGACGGCCAACGAGCATGTCGATACCGTTCGCACCATGCTGACGATCCGCCAGGTGAAGAAGCTCGGGCTCGTCGAACTGTAATCTAAGGCGTGTCGCGATCTTCCAGATCCGCTTGCCACGCTTTAGACTCTTGTTTTCGCATGTCGTTGCCGCAAAACCGCTACACACTTTTGCGCGACATGCTTTAGCCTCGCCAAGCATTGCTCAGCCAATCGGTATTGCCGATGCGGCGATACCATTTCTGTCCGCCGCCTTCAAAAACCTCACTCATTTTCGGGCTACCGGCAAAGACGACGATCTTGGCCTCCGGCGGCCGCTCAGGATCGCGCCAGAAGCTCTTGATGTGGCGCGGCACGCAGGCATTCTTGAAGCTCACGCACCATTCGCGCGGCCAGTATTGCAGATGTCCATGCGCCTCGAGCTGTGCACTCTGGAACTGCTGGGAGATCTCGTATTTGGACATGGCCGCCACCGGATCGGCGACATAGGTATCCAGAATATAAGCGTGGGCGCCGATTTCGTAGCGGAAGACCGAACTGTTGCCGACCGAGCCCAGGAACTTCTCGCGAGCGGGATTGAGTTTGCGCAGCGGCTTGGCGCGGAAGAGATCGTCATCGCGGATGATGAGGAACTCTCCAGGATGCTGGAAGAGCGGTTCCAGATCATCGACGATGACGAGGTCGAGATCGAGGAAGAGGGCAATGCCCTCGAGATCGGCAAGCTCGCGGCGGAAGAGCGCAAGCTTCTGCCAGCGGCGATCCTTGGAGCCCGCCGGCAGGCCGAGCTCGGGTAGGGGGAAGGTTTCAATTCCCGCCTCGAGGCCCTCCGTATTGTCGGTGAAACAGACGAAACGATGCGGGCGCTTCAGGTGCCTTTTGACGCCGCGATAGAGATTGTTGACATATTCGGGGCCGTAGAGCGTTCCCCACTTCATGCAGAGCACGTTGACCAGATCGTTATTGTTTGCGGTCGACATCTCCGAGACTCTGCCTTCCTGATATGTCTGTCACTTGGGTTCGGCTTAAGCGTCGAGAAGCTGCTGGTAAATCCGGTTGATCGCCGTTGCTTCCTTTTCCAGCGCGAAATTTTCACGCACATGCCGGAGCGCCGTTTCGCCCTGTGCTACGGTCAGCGCAGGATCGGCGAGATAGGTGGCGATGGCTGCCGTCAGTGCGCTGCCGTCGCCGGGTGGTACGATGACGCCGTTTTCGCCTGCTACGATCATTTCGGCATAGGCGCCGGCATCGGAGGCGACGACAGGTGTCTTCGACGCCATGGCTTCCAGCGGCGTCAGGCCGAAGCCTTCATTACGGGAGGGGGCGACATAGAGCGTCAGGCGGCGATACCAGACCTTGATATCTGGCACTTCGCCAATGAAGACGATGCGGTCGGTCAGGCCGGCTGCGGCGATATCGGTTTTCAGCTTGTCGGCGAATGCAGTGTGTTCCGGGGTGACGCGACCGGAAATCACGGCCGTCCAATCCGGATGTCGCGGCAGCAGCGCGATCATCGCCTGCACGAAAAGATCGGTGCCTTTCTGATGTCGCACGCGGCCGAAGCAGCCAATGAGATAGCGGCCGGGCAGGCCGGTGGCAGCGATCGTGTCGACAGACCCTTCGGGGGGATGGAAGAGCGTGAGATCGACGCCGTGCTGGATGACCGTGTGCGGCACCTTGAGGAAGGAGCCGGAGCGGCTGCTGGTGGCGATGACAGCATCCATCTGGCGGATCAGCCAGCGCGTATAGGAGGTGTGGCGGCGCTGGGCGGCCGAGGTGAAGACGAGCTTCAGCGGCATGCGCAGCACCTGCCGCATGAAGATGCCGGCCGCCATCTCATTGTTGCGGCGCGCGTGCCAGACCCGGTGACGCCGTCCCGCGGGCGGACGCCAGAGGCCAGCAAGCTGCGGCCATTTCAGGCGCGGAAGTTCTGGCGGAAGGCCGGGGCCGAGAGCCGCGATCCTGATCCCCAGCCGGATCTGGCAGGGGATAAGCTGGACGATCGTCGACGTGACGCCGGAGAGCCGGCGTTTCAGGTTGGGCGCGATGATCTCGACGTCACTGATATCCGGCACTGGCTGCTCTTGAAGAGGGAGGCGCGGGCGATCAGCCCCAGGAAACGGAGAGGATTTCGTAGGCCTTCGAACCGCCGGGAGCGTTGACTTCGATGGAGTCGCCGACTTCCTTGCCGATCAGCGCGCGGGCGATCGGGGAGGAGATCGAGATACGGCCTTGCTTCACGTCGGCTTCCTGATCGCCGACGATCTGGTAGGTCTTTTCCTCTTCGGTGTCCTCGTCGACGAGCTTCACCTTGGCGCCGAACTTGATCTTGTCGCCCGACATCTTGGAGAGATCGATGACTTCGGCGCGCGCCGTCAGGTCTTCGAGCTCGGCGACGCGGCCCTCATTGTGGCTCTGCGCTTCCTTGGCGGCATGGTACTCGGCATTTTCGGAAAGGTCGCCATGGGCGCGTGCTTCCGCGATTGCCTCGATGATTCGCGGGCGCTCCTCCTGCTGGCGCCAGCGCAGTTCTTCCTGCAGCTTGACGAAACCACCCTGTGTCATCGGTACCTTATCAACCATTTTTTCGTCCTTCTCTCCCCGCATCTGCAGTTCTCGCAGACACAAAAGAAAACAGGTCCCGAAGGGAACTTCGGAACCGTGCTACAATCTTAGTTCGTTGCTTATAGCAGATCGGCACGCGCGATTTCCATAAAATTCTTACCGAAGCTTTCCGCTTCCCGCAGAAGTGCCTGCTTTTGAAGGGAAGTTGGATGGAGGCTCATTTCTTAGTCTTGATTTTGCCGCCGTGAACATTTAGTGAACATTGCGATGAAGAAATCGCTTAAAGAACGGTTGGCGATCCTCTCCGATGCCGCCAAATATGATGCTTCCTGCGCCTCCAGCGGCACAGTCAAACGGGATTCGGCTGCCTCTGGAGGGCTCGGCTCCACCGAAGGCTCGGCCATTTGCCATGCCTATGCGCCGGATGGGCGATGCATCTCGCTTCTGAAGATCCTGCTCACCAATTTCTGCATCTATGATTGCGCCTATTGCATCAACCGCTCGTCCAGCAATGTCGAGCGCGCCCGCTTCACACCGGAAGAAGTGGTCTGGCTGACGCTGGAATTCTACCGGCGCAACTATATCGAGGGATTGTTTCTCTCCTCCGGCATCATCCGCTCGTCCGACCACACGATGGAGGAAATGGTGCGCATCGTGCGGGAGTTGCGGGTCACGCATCAATTTCGCGGCTACATCCATCTGAAATCCATTCCGGAGGCCTCCGCGCATCTGATCGAGGAGGCGGGGCTCTATGCCGATCGCCTGTCGCTCAATATCGAACTGCCAACCGATAGCGGCATCAACCGTTTTGCGCCGGAGAAGAAGCCGGCCAGTATCCGCCGGTCGATGGGCGATCTCAGGCTGAAGATCGAGGCTGCGGAAGAGCCGACGCTGCAGACCAAGAGGCGCAAGCGCTTCGTACCGGCCGGCCAGAGTACACAGATGATTGTCGGCGCCGACGGCGCCAATGATGCGACGATCCTATCGACCAGCGGCCAGCTCTACAGCAGCTATGGTCTCAAACGCGTCTATTATTCCGCCTTCAGCCCGATCCCCGACAGTTCGAAGAACCTGCCGCTCATCAAGCCGCCGCTGATGCGCGAGCACCGGCTCTATCAGGCGGACTGGCTCTATCGTTTCTATGGTTTCGGCATCGACGAAATCACCTCGACACAGCAGGGCGGCATGCTGGATCTCAATCTCGATCCCAAGCTCGCCTGGGCACTCGGCCATCGCGAGGACTTCCCCGTCGATGTCAACCGCGCCGATCGCGAGAAGCTGCTGCGTGTGCCGGGCCTCGGCACCAAGACGGTAAAGGCGATCCTGACTGAGCGGCGGCAACGCCGTCTGCGGCTTGAAGACTTGCCGCGGCTCGGCGTGTCGATCCGCAAGGTGCAGGCCTTCATCACTGCCGAGGGCTGGACGCCGCATCGTCTTGTCGACCGGCCGGACTTGCGCGCGATGTTCGAGCCAAAACCCGAACAGTTGTCGCTGCTATGATGCGCCGGGTGGTTCTGGAGGGTAGGGGCAATTTCGAGGAATGGCGCAAGGCCGCTCGCGCCTTTGCCGCAGCTGGGATTCTGCCAGAAGAGATCGACTGGCATGAAAAGAGCAGCGAACCGGGCTTTGCCTTCCAGCGTGACGCCTTGCCGCCTGATCCTCCTGCCGACGCCAAGCCGATGAGCGTTTCGCCGGCTTTCATGGCGTTAGCCGAGGCCGTGATCTGCCATAGCGATGCCAGGCGTTTTTCGCTGCTCTATAGCCTGCTCTGGCGATTGCAGGAAAACCGGAACCTGCTGGATCTGGCGTCCGATGAAGAGGTGTCGCGTGCTCTGCTGATGCAGAAGAGCCTGCATCGCGACGCCCACAAGATGACGGCCTTCGTGCGCTTCAAGGAGGTGGCGGCACCTGCCGGCGGGCGGCGAAAATTCATAGCCTGGTTCGAGCCGGATCATTATATCGTCGCGCGCAAGGCGCCCTTCTTCCAACGCCGCTTCACCGACATGGACTGGCTGATCGCGACGCCGAAGGGTTCGGCTGCCTGGGACGGCGAGCGGCTGACGACAAGCAATGTGGCCTGCGAGAAGCCTGACATCAGTGACGCGACCGATGATCTCTGGCGCATCTATTATGCCAGCATCTTCAATCCGGCGCGGCTGAAGGTGAAGGCCATGCAGGCAGAGATGCCGAAGAAATACTGGAAGAACCTGCCGGAAGCCGATCTCATCCCTGGCCTGATCGCCGAGGCCGAAGCAAAAGTGCTCGCCATGGCCGAGCGCGAGGCGACCATGCCGCTTCCCTATCACAATAAGATCCAGGAGGCGGCAGCCCGCATGCCGGCCCCGCAGATGGCCCCTGCGGGAACGCTGGAGGCATTGCGCGAGGCCGCCGCCGTCTGCAGCCAATGCCCGCTGCATGCGAAGGCGACGCAGACCGTCTTCGGCGAAGGGCCAGATGATGCCGAGATCATGTTCGTCGGCGAGCAACCAGGCGATCAGGAGGATCTCGCAGGTCGACCCTTTGTCGGGCCGGCGGGTAAGGTTTTCGACGAAGCGATCGCGCAGGCCGGCATCGATCGGTCGAGGCTCTATGTCACCAATGCCGTCAAGCATTTCAAATACGAGCCGCGTGGCAAGCGGCGTATCCACCAGAAGCCCAATCTCGGCGAGGTGCAGCATTGCCGCTGGTGGCTGAAGCTGGAACTCGATCTCGTAAAGCCGAAATTGATCGTGGCGATGGGCGCGACGGCGCTCTATTCGCTGACCGGCGAAAAGCGGAAGCTGGAGGATCTGCGCGGACGCCCGATCGCGATGGAGGAGGGGCGGTTGCTCTTCGTCACGGTGCATCCCTCCTATCTGCTGCGAATTCCGGACGAGGAGAGGAGGGCACAAGAGCTGACCCGCTTCCGGCAAGATATGAATCTGATCAAGGGCCTGGCTGCGTGAATGCAGAATTCGATTCAATGCGTCAGGGGACGAAGACGGGATCTTTCGGCAGGTTCGGCGGGTTATATCCGGTCACCATGCGCTCCCTCACGGATTCATGCAGGTTTGCGCCATCGGGGATGAAACGCCTGTCTTCGCGGGGCAGATAAATGCCCCTTCTGTCGCCGCGCTTGCGCCAGGAGTTTTCCGGCACGCGCCGCGGAATATATTCGAGCAGTTTCCAGCCTACGCTCATCGAGTCATGCAGCGGTGCGGCCGCATTGAGCTCGACATAGTACTTGTCGCTCTTGCCAAGAACGATGTTGTTGATCGTACGCGAAACGTAGAGCAGGCCTGCAGGCCCCGTTTCACGGATCATCCAGTCAAGCGGTATCTTGATCTGAGCGCTCTCGGCTTCCGGGTAACCGCCGCCGATATCGCCGTGGACACCGGCAAACCAAACCTCCTTGAAGTCCTGTTTTGCGGTTGCGGGTTTGAAGGGATTACCGCGATAATCCTGATCGGGCGTCCACAATTCCGGCTGGAACATGGTTCTTCGCTCGTCGATCGCCATGGCATGGCGCACATATTCGACGCTGGGATTCTTTCGGGTAAAGGGATGGGTCTTGAACTGAATGCGTCCTTTGCCCTTTTCGATGACAGAGGCGACGGTGTCGAAGAGACCGAGCAGCTTGATCGGCGGGCGGTCGTTGCGCAGCATGCGCTCGTAGAGCCGCATGCTCTTGAAGGCCGATGAGGGATCCCCGCCATCGGCGCGCTGCTCCTGTTCGGGAATGCCCTTATAGGTTCTGTAAGAGTAATCGAGCAGGTTCAGGTGATATCTGCTACACAGCCCAAAAGCATGGATGAAACCTGCGAGAACGCGGGCCGTATAGGCGCCGCGGCTGAAGCCGAAAATATAGATGCGATCCCTGTCGGGATGGCCGCCGTGATCGTCGGGCGTGCCGGCATCGTAATTTTCGACGAGGAAGCGGTAGGCGCCTTTGACGTTTTCATCGAGACCCCAACCAGTGGTAAGGCCCCAGACCTCGATAGACTTGCGGTAGAAGGGCGACCAGGCGTCTGACGCACCCAGCGTGCCGACGCCGGGGTCGTAATAGACGATCTGTTCGTCGGAGCGCTTCAGCGTTCCGAACAGACGTAAAATATTGGTGCGGTCTGCAGTTATCTCGTTCGACGTGCCGTCGAACAGGATGACGATATTCTTCGACATGCTGCTTCCCCGATACGGCCGGGGAGCAGGCTAACACCAAGTATCCATGTCTGCAATTTTGGGTCGCAGTTTTGACGAGCCGAGGACGCGAGCGCGAAGAGGCTATGCCTCTTCGCGGGATCAGAAGTAGCTCTGCAGCGGGCGGACTTCGAGATTGCCGGCCTTGAGTGCCTTGATGGCCTGGGCGGCAGCTTCGGCGCCGGCCATCGTGGTGTAATAGGGCACCTTCTGCATCAGCGTGGCGCGGCGCAGCGACTTCGAATCCGAGATCGCCTTGTTGCCGTCGGTCGTGTTGATGACGAGCTGGACCTGGCGGTTGCGGATGGCGTCTTCGATATGCGGACGTCCCTCGAGAACCTTGTTGATCTTCGCGGCGGTGATGCCGTTTTCAGCGAGGAAGCGGGCGGTGCCGCCGGTCGCGAGAACCTTGAAGCCCTGTTCGACGAGGATGCGGATCGCCGGCAGAACGCGCGGCTTGTCTTCGTCGCGCACGGAAACGAAGACCGTGCCTTCACGCGGCAGTTCGACGCCGGCGCCGAGCTGTGACTTGGCGAAGGCCAGCGCGAAATCGGTATCGAGGCCGATGACTTCGCCGGTCGAGCGCATTTCCGGTCCGAGCAGCGTATCGACGCCCGGGAAACGGGCGAAGGGGAAGACTGCTTCCTTGACGGCGATGTGCTTCAGGGCACGCGGATCGGGCTTCTCGCCGTAAGCCGCAAAGGTCGCATCCAGCTTCTCGCCGGCCATGACGCGGGCGGCGATCTTGGCGATCGGCGCGCCGATGGTCTTGGCGACGAAAGGCACCGTCCGCGAAGCACGCGGATTGACTTCGAGCACGTAGACCGTGCCGTCCTTGATGGCGAACTGGACGTTCATCAAGCCGCCGACATTGAGGGCCTTTGCCATGGCTTTCGCCTGGCGCTCCAGCTCGTCGAGCATCTCGCGCGAGAGCGTGCGCGGCGGCAGCGAGCAGGCGCTATCGCCGGAATGGATGCCGGCTTCCTCGATGTGTTCCATGATGCCGGCGACATAGACGTCTGTGCCGTCGGACAGGCAGTCGACGTCCACCTCTATGGCGTGGCTGAGATAGCTGTCGAACAGCAGCGGGTTCTTGCCGAGCAGGGTGTTGATCTGGCCGGTCTTGTCGTTCGGGTAGCGTTGCTTGATATCCTCGGGTACCAGTTCCGGAACCGTGTCGAGCAAGTACGTCTGCAGCTGGCCTTCGGAATGCAGGATCTGCATGGCGCGGCCGCCAAGCACGTAGGACGGGCGCACGACCAGCGGGAAGCCGATTTCGGCGGCGACGAGGCGGGCCTGCTCGACCGAGTAGGCGATGCCATTGTTCGGCTGATTGAGATCGAGCTTCATCAGAAGCTTCTGGAAGCGGTCGCGGTCTTCGGCAAGGTCGATCATGTCGGGCGCGGTGCCGAGGATCGGGATGCCGTTCTTTTCGAGCGCTTCTGCGAGCTTCAGCGGGGTCTGGCCGCCGAACTGGACGATGACGCCGACGACTTCACCCTTTTCCTGCTCTGCGCGCAGAATTTCGATCACGTCTTCGGCCGTCAGCGGCTCGAAATAGAGGCGATCGGAGGTGTCGTAGTCGGTGGAAACCGTTTCCGGGTTGCAGTTGATCATGATTGCTTCATAGCCGGCATCCTTCAGCGCGAAAGCGGCATGGCAGCAGCAATAGTCGAACTCGATACCCTGGCCGATACGGTTCGGGCCGCCACCGAGGATGACCACCTTCTTGCGGTCGGAGACCAGCGCCTCGGAGCGCGCAGCGCCGACGAAAGGCGTTTCATAGGTCGAGTACATGTAGGCGGTCGGCGAGGCGAATTCGGCGGCACAGGTGTCGATGCGCTTGAAGACTGGGCGGACGTTGAGCGCGTTGCGCAGCTCGGCCACTTCCTTCGGGCGCTTGCCGGTCAGGGTGGCGAGGCGGGCGTCGGAGAAGCCCATGGCCTTCAGCATGCGCAGGTTGGTTGCATCATCAGGCAGGCCGTGCTCGCGGATGCGGGCTTCCATCTCGACGATGTTCTTGAGCTGGGCGATGAACCACGGGTCGATCTTGCAGCCTTCATGAACCTCTTCGATGCTGAGGCCCATGCGCAGCGCCTGGGCGACCATACGCAGGCGGTCCGGCGTCGGCGTGCCGATCGCGGCGCGGATGGCGTTGTGGCTAGATTCGCCTTCTTCGGAGTCCGGGATTTCGATCTCGTCGAGGCCGGTCAGGCCCGTTTCGAGGCCCCGCAGTGCTTTCTGCAGCGATTCCGCGAAGGTACGGCCAATCGCCATGACTTCACCGACCGACTTCATGGCCGTGGTGAGAACCGGGGATGCGCCCGGGAATTTTTCGAAGGCGAAACGCGGGATCTTGGTGACGACATAGTCGATCGACGGTTCGAAGGAAGCGGGCGTCGCGCCGCCGGTAATGTCGTTCTCCAGCTCGTCAAGCGTATAGCCGATCGCGAGCTTGGCGGCGATCTTGGCGATCGGGAAGCCGGTGGCCTTGGAGGCCAGCGCCGAGGAGCGCGACACGCGCGGGTTCATTTCGATGACGACGAGGCGGCCGTCCTTCGGGTTGACGGCGAACTGCACGTTCGAGCCGCCGGTTTCGACGCCGATCTCGCGCAGCACCGCGATCGAGGCGTTGCGCATGATCTGGTATTCCTTGTCCGTCAGCGTCAGCGCCGGAGCGACGGTGATCGAGTCGCCGGTATGGACGCCCATCGGATCGATGTTTTCGATGGAGCAGATAATGATGCAGTTGTCCGCCTTGTCGCGGACGACCTCCATCTCATACTCTTTCCAGCCGAGGACGGATTCTTCGACCAACACTTCGGTGGTCGGCGAGGCATCGAGGCCGCTGCCGACGATTTCGAAGAATTCCGAACGGTTATAGGCAATACCGCCGCCGGTGCCGCCGAGGGTGAAGGACGGTCGGATGATGGCGGGCAGGCCGACATGGTCGATCGCCTGGGCGGCGATTGCCATGGCATGGCTCATATAGCGCTGCTTGCGGTCGCTCTCGCCGAGGTTCCACTGGTTTTCCAGCTCGTCGAGCGCCTTGTCGAGGTCGGGGCCGGAGAGGCTCTCTCGCAGCTTGGTACGCTCGGCTTCATGCGTCTTGCGGTCGGCGTCCTTGATGTCGGTGGCGTTTGCCAGCATCGAGCGCGGCGTTTCAAGGCCGATGCGGGCCATCGCCTCGCGGAACAGCGCGCGGTCCTCAGCCATGTCGATGGCGGCAGGTTTTGCGCCGATCATCTCGACATTGTAGCGATCGAGCACGCCCATGCGCTTCAGCGAGAGAGCGGTATTCAGTGCCGTCTGGCCGCCCATGGTTGGCAGCAGCGCGTCGGGGCGCTCCTTGGCGATGATCTTGGCGACGACTTCAGGCGTGATCGGCTCGACATAGGTTGCGTCGGCGAGGCCCGGATCGGTCATGATCGTTGCCGGGTTGGAGTTGACGAGGATGACGCGGTAGCCTTCCTCCTTCAGCGCCTTGCAGGCCTGGGTGCCGGAATAGTCGAATTCGCAAGCCTGGCCAATGACGATCGGTCCCGCGCCGATGATGAGGATCGATTTGATGTCTTGGCGCTTCGGCATGGCGATATCCATTTCTAGCTGCGCAAAAAGCCGGCCAGGGTGGGAGGTCACCGGGTCGGGTCGCGCATTGAGGGTCTTTTCAGGCTAGAAGCGGCTTATAGGCAAATGTTTTTGCAAACGGAACCCCATAAATCATGGAATCGACAGGAATTCGGACCGGCCTTTGGAAGCCTATTGCCCGCCGGGCACGACGAGCGTGCGAATCTCGCCGCCAAGCGCCGGATTGGCGATCGCTTCAGGCGCCTGTTCGAGTGTGATCCGACGCGAAATCAGCGGCTCCACCTTGATTGCGCCTGAGGCGATGAGATCGGCGGCGCGCCCGTGCGTGAAAGGGTTGAGGAAAGAGCTGACGAGGTTCACTTCGCGAAACAGCAGGTCGAAGGGCTCGATCTCAATCTTTGCGCCTTGCGGCATGACTCCGAGGATGATGGCCGTGCCGCCGCGTCTTGCAAGCTTGGAAGCCTGCATCATCGTTTCCGGCACACCAGCACATTCAAAGACGACATCGGCGCCGCCGGGCAGCAATCCACCTTCTCCGGTAATGCCGCTGACGGCATCCGCCTGTGACGGATCGAAGGTCACCGTCGCGCCAAGCCTTTCGGCGAGCGCGCGTTTCTCGGCGTTACGGGTAACTAGAAGAATGCGTGTCGCACCGGCGAGCCGGGCAAGCTGGACGGTGAGCAGGCCGATCACACCGCCTCCAAGCACGATCACGGAAGCGCCTGTCTTGATGTTGGCGAGATCGACGCCGTGCAGGCAGCAGGCGAGTGGCTCGCAAAAGGCGCCGTGCAGGGGATCGAGGCCAAGCGGCAGGGCGAAGGCCTGTTTCTGCGGAAGGATGACATAATCGGCAAAACCGCCGTCTTTATGGATCCCGATCGCCTGCAGGTTCCGGCAGAGATTGACGCGGCTGTTGTGGCATTCCTCGCAGCGCCCGCAGGCGATATTGGGATCGCCCGTGACCCGCATGCCGGGGTGGAAGCCGGTGACCTCGGGGCCGACCGCTTCGATGATGCCGGCGAATTCGTGGCCGAGGGTCACCGGTGGGTGGGAGGGGAACTCACCGAGGAAAAGATGCCGATCGGTGCCGCAGATGCCGCAGGCTTCCACGCGCACCAGCAGGTCCCCGGGTCCGGCAACGGGCTTTTCGACCTCGCGCATAAACAGCTTTCCGGTCGCTTCCAGGCGCACCGCTTTCATCGGCGTTCTCCTCCAGGTCTCCTCATCATCAGGAAGCGGGAAAGCAGGAGTCGCGTCAAGCATTTGCCGGCATTTCTTCAGCCGAAGCGTTTGCGGGCTTCCTCGGCAAAACTCCGGCTGACCGGGATCTGCGTGCCGTCACGGGTGAGGATCAGGCTCTTGCCGTTATCGCGTTTCAGGGATTCGACATGGGCATCGGCCACCCAATGCGACCTGTGTACCTGAAGCCCTGGCGTTTCTCCGATCTCGCGCAGCGCATCGGAAAAGCGCAGGAGCACCAGCTCGCGGCCGCGGCTGGTGACAACCTCGGTATAATGGTCCTGCACGGAAAGGCGCAGCAGGGCGCCGCGGTTCTGCGGCTTCAGCCGGTCGAGGACGGAGGCTGCCGGAGGTGTTTGCGCCGTTGCCTGCTCGATCTGCCGATGCATGGCGAGGTAGGTCAAAAAGCAGAAGAGGGCGCAGAGCGGCAGCGCGAAGAGCGCCCTTGCGAAGCTGCTGCCAAGCGCGGCCGGATTGCCAGTGAAGGCATAGTCGACGAGGCCGATTGCAAAGCCGATCGGCAGGGCTGCGACCAGTGAGCCGATCATCATGCGCCAGAACATGCGGTCCAGCACCTTGCGCAGCAGCGCATCGGCAAGAACCGAAAACAGGATGGCGATGGACCAGGCGACGGCGTGCAGGATCAGCCAGTAGGCTAAGCGCTCGCCGGCCGCCATGCTTTCCATCGTGCCATAGGGGCCGGTGATCGCGAAGATCAGAACGATGGCGAGGAAGGTTCCCCAGAAGCGCGGCGCGCGCCAGAAGACCTGCAATTCGCGAAGCGTGGATTGCAAGGATGGGTGATCCACGAAGTTTTCCCGCCGTCTACGCCATGTTTGTTGAGAGGAATGCAGTCATGCCGGAAACGGGGGACGAATTCAACCGGAGCCGCTCATGACCCTGGAACCTCTACTTAATGCCCCTGTTCCCATTCAGGTCCACGTTGCCGCCGTGGTGCCGGCGGCTATCCTCGGCGCCCATCTGCTCGCGTGGCCGAAGGGCACGCCGCGGCATCGTCTGCTCGGCAAAATCTGGATGGTGCTGATGGTGGTGACGGCTCTGTCGAGCTTCTTCATCCACCAGATCAATCTCGTCTATGGCTTCAGCCCAATCCATCTTCTTTCAGTCCTCGTGCTCGCGGGAAGCTGGCGGGCGGTTCTTGCCGCGCGGCGGCATGATATCCGTACACATCGGCGGATCGTATCGGGCATGTATTTTGGCGGCATCGTCGTTGCCGGCCTTGCGACACTGCTGCCGGGCCGGCTGATGCATGCGGTCACATTCTCCGGCAATAGCTGGCTGGCCCTGGCGCTGCTTGGGCTGGTCACCGCTGCGATCGGCGCGGCCATCGGGTTTCGTCCGCGCCGCAGCCGGGTCGCGTGAGGAAGCGGCTGGAATTCGTGCTCGCGGCGGATATATAACTGACTCCTGTGAGCATGCATGAGGCGCATCGCCGGGGAGATCGATCATGGAATGGAAAGGCCGGCGTCAGTCCGACAATATCGAGGATCGCCGTGGCGATCCATCCGGTGGCGGACGCAATCCCTTCGGCCGCGGCGGCGGCTTCAGCTTTCCGTCAGGCGGCGGCGTTGGCCGTCGTGGTGGCGGGCTCAGCATTGGCACGATCATCTTTCTCGTCGTCATCTACCTGATCTTCAAGGCGATGGGTATCGACCTGATGCAGGTGATGGATGGCGGCGGCGGTTCGACGGGAGATTCCGGCTATTCGCAGAGCGAGTCTTCCCCACAGGCGCCTGCCAATGACGAGATGACCGCCTTCGTGCGCACTGTTCTCGCTGAAACCGAAGATACCTGGCATGGCATCTTCCAGTCGCAGGGCAAGGATTATGAGGAGCCACGTCTCGTGCTCTTCTCCGGCCAGACCCAGTCGGCCTGTGGATTTGCCTCGGCTGCCACCGGTCCGTTTTACTGCCCCGGTGATCACAAAGTTTATCTCGACACGGCCTTTTTCCAACAGCTTTCCGACCAGTTCGGCGCATCCGGCGATTTCGCCGAGGCCTATGTGGTCGCCCATGAGGTCGGCCATCACGTGCAGAACCTGCTCGGCATCCTGCCGAAGTTCAATCAGGCGCGCCAGAGCATGAGCGAGGCCGATGCCAACAAGATGTCGGTCCGCGTCGAACTGCAGGCAGATTGCTTTGCGGGCATCTGGGGCAAGTATACGCAGCAGAAAGGCATTCTCGACGCCGGCGATCTGGAGGAGGCGTTGAACGCTGCGCAGCAGATCGGCGACGATACGCTGCAGAAGCGTTCGCAGGGCTATGTCGTGCCTGAGAGTTTCAACCACGGCACGTCGGCGCAGCGCATGCGCTGGTTCAAGCGTGGCTTCGATAGCGGACAGCTTTCGGCCTGCGATACTTTCTCCAACCCGATCTGATCAGGATATTCGGCACCCTGCCCGAAGGCAGGGTGCCGGTCAGCCGGGCAGCTTACTTTTCGCTGTCCATGTGCTTGAGCTGAGCTTCAGGATAACGGGCGCCCTTGGCGGCCCCCTTCGGCACGGCGCGTTCAATGGCGGAGAGATCGTCTGCGGTGAGTTCCACTGCGCGGGAGCCGAGCGCTTCCGTCAGCCGGTCGCGGCGGCGGGCGCCGACCAGCGGTACGATATCCTTGCCCTGTGCCGCTACCCAGGCGATCGCGACTTGTGCGACCGAGGCGCCCTTGAGGGTGGCGATCTTCCGGAGTTCTTCCACCAAAGCAAGGTTTTCATCGATATTGCCTTCCTGGAAGCGCGGACTGACGGCCCGGAAATCGCCTGCGCCCTGCTGGCCTTTCTGCCAGTGGCCGCTGATGAGGCCGCGCGACAGCACGCCATAGGCGGTGATGGAGATGCCGAGCTCACGGGTCGCGGGCAGGATCTCACCTTCGATGCCGCGGGAGATCAGCGAATATTCGATCTGCAGGTCGGCAATCGGTACGACGGCAGCGGCCCGGCGGATCGTATCGGCGCCGACTTCGGACAGCCCCACATGGCGGACGTAACCAGCCTTGATGAGATCTGATATCGCGCCGACCGTGTCCTCGATTGGCACATTCGGATCGAGGCGGGCAGGGCGGTAGATGTCGATATAATCGACGCCTAGGCGCTGCAGCGTATAGGCAAGGAAGTTCTTCACGGCGATCGGGCGGGCGTCGTAGCCGTTCCAGCCATTGGCGGGATCACGCAAGGCGCCGAACTTGACGCTGATGATGGCGTCTTCACGCTTGCGGCCCTTGAGCGCCTCACCGATCAGCATTTCATTATGGCCCATGCCATAGAAGTCGCCTGTGTCGAGCAGGTTGACGCCGGCATCGAGTGCTGCGTGGATGGTCGCAATGCTTTCAGCGCGATCAGATGGGCCGTACATGCCCGACATGCCCATGCAGCCGAGGCCGATAGCCGAGACTTCTGGACCGGTTTTTCCCAAACGATAGGTCTGCATTTTCTTCTCCTTCAGCGGCGCCCGACGGCGTCTTCGGATGCTGTTTTACCGCAGCCGAATTTGTGCGATAATCCGGATAGTCTCGAACGGGCCGTACGGGAAAATGCACAATGGACGACCTTCCCCTCAGTGATCTGGATGCCTTTGCCGCAATTGCAAGAGAGCGCAGCTTCCGCTCCGCGGCCCGCAAGCGCGAGGTTTCTGCGTCGTCGCTGAGCGACTCCCTGCGGCGCCTCGAAGAGCGGCTCGGTGTCAGGCTTCTCAATCGTACGACGCGCTCCGTCACGCTGACGGCGGCGGGCCAGCGATTGCTCGAGAGGCTTTCGCCGGCGCTTGCGGAAGTGGCGGCCGCGCTCGGTCAGCTCGACAGTTTTCGTGACAGTCCGGCGGGCACGCTCAGGCTCAACGTGCCTGGTATCGTCGTAAACCTCTTCATGGCCGATCTCGCCGTGCGGTTTCTGGCGCTCTACCCGCAGATCACGCTGGAGATCATTGCCGAAGATACATTCATCGATGTGCTGGCCGCCGGCTTCGATGCCGGCATTCGTTATGACGAGAGGCTGGAGCGCGACATGATTGCCGTGCCGATCGGTCCGCGCCGGCAGCGCTATGTGACGGCGGCTGCTCCCGCCTATCTGGAAAAGTGGGGCATGCCACAACATCCGCGGGATCTGCTGGAGCATAGCTGCATCCGCCATCGCTTCATCAGCGGCGCTTCGCTTGCCTGGGAATTCGAGCGGGGTGACGAAGTGCTGGTGATTACGCCATCCGGTCCCATCATCGCCAATGCTGTGGAGATGGAGATCGAGGCCGCTCTTGCCGGTCTCGGCGTCATCCGTACCTTTGAAGAACTGCTTGCGTCGGGCATTGCTGAGGGCAGGCCGATCCTTGAGGAATGGGACAACGAATTTTCCGGCCCCTTTCTCTATTATCCGAGCCGCCACCACATGCCCGCGCCATTGCGGGCTTTTGTCGATTTTGTACGGATGGAGCAGCGAAAGAGCGCGTGAACCATCTGTTTCGGCGGTCTCTCCATCAAAAACATTGAAATGTTCACGTATTGTTTCGGTCATTCCAATCGGCTATGTCATATATCCGGCGACGAGATCGTCTTTCCAGAAAATATCAGCTGTAGAGATGTCTTATGCTTGATCCGAAATTCGTTCGCCGCGGCCTTTTCCTGGTCTTCATCATTCTCTTTCTGGACGTTATCGGCATTGCGATCATCATGCCGGTACTGCCTGTTTATCTGGAGCAATTGACGGGCGGCACGGTCAGCGATGCAGCCGTTGATGGCGGCTGGCTGATGCTGATCTATTCGCTGATGCAATTCCTGTTTGCGCCGCTGCTCGGAAACTTGAGCGACCGTTTCGGGCGCCGCCCGATCCTGCTGCTCTCGGTGCTGACCTTTGCGTTCGACAATTTCATCTGCGCCATCGCCACCAGTTACTGGATGCTCTTCGTCGGCAGGGTGCTCGCAGGCATCAGCGGGGGCAGTTTCGCCACCTGCTCGGCTTACATTGCCGACATCAGCAACGAGGAGAACCGCGCCAAGAATTTCGGCCTGATCGGTATCGCTTTCGGTGTCGGTTTCACGGTCGGCCCCGTGATCGGCGGCTTCCTCGGTGAGTTCGGGCCGCGCGTGCCGTTCTTCGGTGCGGCCGCGCTTTCCTTCATCAATTTTGTTGCCGCCTGTTTCCTGCTGCCGGAAACGCTCGAAGCGAAGAACCGCCGCACCTTCGAATGGAAGCGCGCAAACCCACTCGGCGCTTTGCGGCAGATGCGGCACTATCCCGGGATCGGCTGGGTTTGCCTTGTCATGTTCCTATTTTTCCTCGCCCACGCCGTCTATCCCTCGGTCTGGTCCTTCGTTTCGACCTTCCGCTACGGCTGGAGCGAAGGGCAGATCGGCCTGTCTCTCGGCCTCTACGGGATCGGCGCCGCTGCGGTCATGGGACTCGTTCTGCCGCGTGTCGTGCCTGTTCTCGGTGAATGGAAGACGGCGCTGCTCGGCCTGTGTTTCTCGATGGCCGCCCTCACAGGTTATGCTTTCGCCTGGGAGGGCTGGGTCGTCTATACCGTGATCGTACTGACGGTCATGGAGAATGTTGCCGATCCGCCGCTGCGCAGCATTGCCGCCGGCAAGGTGCCGCCATCCGCACAGGGTGAGTTGCAGGGCGCGCTTACCAGCATCGGCAGCATCACGACGATCATCGGCCCGCTGATCTTCACCCAGATGTTCGGCTATTTCACCAAGCCGGATGCACCGATCACCTTTGCCGGCGCGCCTTATCTGCTGGCCGCTTTCTTCATCCTCCTTGCTGCGGTTGTATTCCTGACGCGGGTGACGACATCGAAAACACCGGCACAAGCCTTCAACGCGGCCGAGTGATCCATCAAAAACAGTGAAGCCGTGATGAATTTTTCAGCATCTGCCTGTTTTGGGGTGGTTCTTTGCGTCGCTTTGCTCTAAGCCGACATGATATTTTGCCGCACTGCGGCCCTTAACGATTCAATCTCAGGAATAGTGTCATGGACACGCCGATCGACGTGCGCGCCGTTGCGCCTGCAAACGACAACCGCTGGTCTGCGCATTTTCGCGCCACGCTGATGCTCGGCGTGCCGCTGATCGGCGCTCAACTCGCGCAATTCGGCATCGGCATGACCGATGTGATGATCGTCGGTCAGCTCGGAGCAGAGCACTTGGCCGCCATGGTGCTTTCCGCGCAGTTCCTGTTCACGATCCTGATTTTCGGTTCTGGCTTTGCGATTGCCGTCATCCCGATGGTGGCCCAGGCCTATGGCCGCGGCGATGTCGTGAGCGTGCGCCGTTCGCTGCGCATGGGTATCTGGGTCGTCATCTGCTACTGGTTGCTGATGCAGCCGGCCTTCTACAATTCCGAGACGATCCTGCGATACTTCGGGCAGAAGCCTGAAGTGGCGAAGCTTGCCCACGGCTATATCATCATCGGTCAGTTCGGCGTGCTGCCGGGCCTGCTCTATAATGTCATGCGCGGGCTCGTCAGCGCCATCGGCAAGGCCGGCGTCATTCTTCAGGTCACCATCGCCATGCTGGTGCTGAATGCGATCGGCGCCTACATCCTCGTGCTCGGCCATTTCGGCTTCCCGGTCATGGGGCTGGAAGGGGCTGCAATCGTGTCCGTTGCGGTGCAGGCGGCCGGTTTCCTCTTCATCCTCTCCTATGTACAGGGCAGGGAGGAGACGCGGCGTTATGAAATTTTCGTGCGCTTCTGGAAGCCGGACTGGCATGCCTTTTTCGAAGTCATCCGCTTGGGCTTGCCGATCAGCATCACCATTCTCGCCGAAGTTAGCCTCTTCACGGCAGCCTCGCTGCTGATGGGCCATATCGGCACGATCGAGCTTGCTGCGCATGGCATCGCTCTGCAGTGGGCATCGATGGCTTTCATGATCCCGCTCGGTCTCGGCCAGGCGGCAACGGTGCGGGTCGGTGTCGCGCACGGGCAGGGCGATCATGCCGGGCTGGTGCGGGCGGCGATCACGGTGCTGATCATCGCCAGCATCGCTGCGATCATCGGCAGCATCATCTTTGCGACCGTGCCGCAGCTTCTGGCGCGGCTGTTCCTCGATGTCAGCCTGCCGGAAGCGCTTGAGGTGCTGGCCTATGCCGGTCCGCTGATCGTCATTGCCGGTCTCTTCCAGTTCGTCGATGGCGTGCAGGCGATCGCCAGCGGCCTGTTGCGCGGGCTGAAGGATGCGCGCGTGCCGATGATCCTGGCGCTGATTGCCTACTGGCCGATCGGCTTCTTCCTAGCCTGGGCCTTTGCCTTCCCGCTCGGTTTTGGCGGTCTCGGCATCTGGTTAGGCTTTCTTGTCGGGCTTGCGGCCGCGGCCGTCATGCTCTGCACGCGCTTTTATATTCTCGTTCGTCGGGAAGGGGCTGCGGCCGGCGCCTGAGCCGGCCGTCCTACAGCATCGGCCCGAAAATCGGAATCGATTTTCGGAAGCCTGATGCGTAGATTCAAAGAGTTAGAGCGTCCTTTGTGCGTCCGAATGGACGCACGGCGCTCTAGTATCAGGCGGCGACAGGCTTGTAGCTGGCGATATCTGCGCGGATGCCGAGGCGCGCAAACATTTCCTGCGGGTCGAAATTGGCCGCCTTGTGGGCTGCGGCAACGACCGCCCGCACGCGTTCGACGACATCGGCGCTTTCCCATTCGGCAACCGTGACGAAATTGAATTCGCCGGGGCCGGCAACCTGTTCCAGCACCGTATGATTGATGAAGCCGTCCTGTGCCTCCAGCACCTTATGGGTCATCATCACATTGACGAGAAATTCCTCACGCGCCGCAGCCGGCACGACGAATTTGTCTATCCTGTAGAAAGCTCCGCTCATCCGATCTTCTCCTGCATCTGATGTGTTGCAGGCAGTTCTGTAATTCCTCAAGTTAAGTTGAGGTCAATATGCCGGCAAGAAAAAAGGCCCGCCTGAGCGAGCCTTGATCCGGTATCAGCGTTCGGCGAGTGCCGCTTCGCCCTTCTTCTCGCGCACCATGTTAACAAAGCGGCGGAAGAGGTAGTGGCTGTCCTGCGGGCCGGGAGAGGCTTCCGGGTGGTGCTGGACGGAAAAGACCGACTTGCCGAGAACGCGCAGGCCGCAATTCGTGCCGTCGAACAGCGATACGTGAGTCTCTTCAACGCCTTCGGGCAGCGACTTCGTGTCGACCGCGAAGCCGTGGTTCATGGAGACGATCTCGACCTTGCCGGTCGTGTGATCCTTGACCGGGTGGTTTGCGCCGTGATGGCCCTGGTGCATCTTCTCGGTCTTGGCGCCGAGTGCCAGGCCGAGCATCTGGTGGCCGAGGCAGATGCCGAAGACCGGGATATCGGTGCCGATCAGTTCCTTGATGACTGGCACGGCATATTCACCTGTGGCGGCCGGGTCGCCCGGGCCGTTCGACAGGAAGATGCCATCCGGCTGAAGGGCGAGCACATCCTGTGCACTCGCCGTTGCCGGCATGACCGTGACCTTGCAATCGAGACCGGCGAAGAGGCGCAGGATGTTGCGCTTCACACCGTAATCCAAGCAGACGACATGGTACTTGCTGTCGGAGGCGGCGAGTTCACCGTATCCTTCGTTCCAAACCCATGGGGTCTGCGACCACTGCGAGGACTGGCCGGACGAAGCGATCTTGGCGAGGTCGAGGCCTTCGAGGCCGCTCCAGGCCTTGGCTTCCGCCTTCAGCGCGTCGACGTCGAAATTGCCTGCGGGGTCATGGGCGATAACGGCGTTCGGCGAGCCGTTTTCACGGATCCAGGCCGTCAGTGCGCGAGTGTCGATGCCGCAGAGGCCGATGATGCCGCGGGCCTTCAGCCAGGCGTCGAGATCTTTGGCGGCGCGGTAGTTCGAGGGTTCGGTGATGTCAGCCTTGAAGATCACGCCGACCGCACCGTGGCGGGCTGCCGGCGTCAGGTCTTCGATATCTTCTTCATTGGTGCCGATATTGCCGATATGCGGGAAGGTGAAGGTAACGATCTGGCCGAGATAGGAGGGGTCGGTGAGGATTTCCTCGTAGCCGGTGAGCGCCGTGTTGAAGACCGCTTCCGCTTGAACCTTGCCGGTTGCGCCGATACCTTTGCCTTCGATGACTGTGCCGTCTGCAAGAACGAGCAGGGCGGTCGGCTTTTCGGTTGTCCAGGGTGCTGTCGCGGTCATCTTCATCCCGTTTCCGGCGGGCTTGGCGTTCTGAAAACGCGAGCCGGCCATTTGATCTCGCAGGTGCAGGCGCGCGGCTTTGGCCGCGTTTGACGCCTGATCACGAATTTTTGGTGCAGGTGGCGGTAGATAGCCACGCTCTCTGCCTAGGTCAATCTTTGTACTGCAGATTGCGGCACTTTTCCTGCCGATATTGCCGGGATTCTCGCAATTTATTTGATCCCACACATCAGCGTGGTTTATGAAAGCGCCATTCCAGAGCGGTGGGCCGGGAAACGGGTTCGCCGCTTCAAGTTTTTGTTCAAGCATCGGCTTATCTGAAAAGCCCCTTCACACTTTTCGGTCCGGTGCTTCAGAAGGAGTAATGACATGCTGCGCGATCAACTCGCCACCCAGCTCAAAGAGGCTATGAAGGCGAAGCAGATGGAGCGTCTCGGCACCATCCGCCTCATCCAGGCCGCGATCAAGGATCGCGACATCGCCAATCGCGGCGTCGGCAAGGAAGAGGCGGGCGACGACGAAGTGCTGCAGATCCTCGCCAAGATGGTGAAGCAGCGCGATGAGTCGGCGAAGATCTACGAAGAGAACGCCCGTCCCGAGCTTGCAGCCAAGGAGCGCGCGGAAATTGTCGTTATCCAGGACTTCATGCCGAAGCAGCTTTCCGACGATCAGGTGCGTGCCAATATCGCCGCCATTATCAAGGAAGTCGGCGCAGAAGGCCCGAAGGACATGGGCAAGATCATGGCTGCCCTGAAAGAGCGCTATGCCGGCCAGATGGACTTTGCCAAGGCTTCCGGCACCGTCAAAGAGCTGCTGAAATAAGGCGTCTTGCCTGCGGTTGTTCTTCGACCGCAGGCCCAAGCACGGCTTCGGCGGCTGAATCGATGATGGCGAATTTCGCCGCCTGATAGTTCCAATATTCGAGCACGAAACCGCGGGAGAGCCAAAAATCGCCCTTTCTCGGCGGTTCGGTCCATCCCACGCTTCCCATATCGGCGGCCTGCGCGAGCAGGCGTTTCAGGTGGGTATTGGAAATCATGAACTGATCGCGAATCTCGCGCAGCGACAACGGGCCGACGATGACGCGATCGGCAGAACGCGGAAAGCCCGTCAGGCGCGAAATCAGATAGTCCATCACGAGGCCGCCGGAATTGGCCCAATTAAAGAGATTGAAGGTAGCGCCCGGATCGCGCACTGCTTCGGTTTCGATGATCTTCTTGGCGATTAGCGGCTGCAGGCGGGCGATCAATGTTGGATCGGCCATCAGATTTTCCGCGCGGCGGCCGCCATCGAGGCTATCCAGAATCATCAGATGGGCGACCAGCCATTTGGTAAAATGATGCTCCGCCGTTTCTGTCGGCTCAAGGAAGCGCGTACGTTTGTCATCGCCCGGAATGGGACGCAGAAACCGGTAGACCAGCATTTCCTGCACGAAGGCAGCTGCCGTGTTGCGGCTGGCGATCTTGTTCTGGATGACGAAATCGATGAAGCGGCCGGAATAAAGGCCGCGCCTCTCTTCACCAGGATAGCCGTAATAGAGAGCAAAACCAGTATGCGCCATCAGCCAGCGCTGCTGTGCGGCGAATATCGATGCAATACGCGGGCTGTCGCGATAAATCGCGAGCATTTCATTGGCACAATGAAGAATTGCAGCAAGAAAACTATCGTCGGCTGCAAGATTTTCTGCGGTGTAGGCCATAGCGCTGTCCAGGAGTTTCGCGCATTCATTTGCCACGCCTATTGGAAGTGTCAATGCTTTTGTATTTTAGGGGTTAATTGGTAAGGTAAAGCTCAATAAAAGCGGCGGCGTATAGCCCAAAAATTAAGAAGGCAGGAGCTGGGGGCGCTCCTGCCTTCTTGCTCTTTGCTTCCGTCAGCGACGCAGGGTCGAAACCCAAGCCGGCGGGTATTTGCAAAGGCACCCTTGCGAGGCGGCGCCGGGGGTAGGGATGGTGCCTCGCTTGGGGATCGCTTTGTTGAGTTCGAACTTATGGCCAGCCCCCGGCTTATTCAAATTACAAAAATATAATAATCCCGGATTCGGCCTGTCGGGATGTGAATATGGAGTTCGGCCGCGCATTCCGAAAAAGCCTGGGCAATCCACTCCGATCTCTTTTAATTGATTGTTTTTTCATATTCTTTCTCCGAACCGGCTTTCCGCGATATGGACGGCGCCATTCTCTCGGAACTTGGAAAATGTCAAAAATGTCGCACCCCCAGTCAGGGGCCGATAACACGTTGTTGAGTGGCATTGGCCGACGTTTGTGACAAT
Source organism: Rhizobium sp. 1399 (assembly GCF_031455475.1). Lineage (NCBI taxonomy): Bacteria > Pseudomonadati > Pseudomonadota > Alphaproteobacteria > Hyphomicrobiales > Rhizobiaceae > Rhizobium > Rhizobium sp. 1399. The sequence continues at coordinate 222,225 of NZ_JAVDSU010000010.1, forward strand.
GTCCTGCGCCCTGTGAAAAGCGGGATTTACGGCAGAAGTTTCGTGGCGCGGCGCGGTAAAGCTGCTTATATGGATGTTCTGCAAGAGGTAGAGATGCGCTTTTCCCCCACCTTCCTGGACGATATCCGCGACCGCGTTCCCATTTCGAACGTGATTGCGCGGCGCGTGGGCTGGGACAAGCGCAAGACCAACGTGTCGCGCGGCGACTATTGGGCCTGCTGCCCTTTCCATGGCGAGAAGTCGCCGAGCTTCCATTGCGAGGATCGCAAGGGCCGTTACCATTGCTTCGGCTGCGGCGTGACCGGAGATCATTTCCGCTTCCTGACCGAGCTCGAAGGCCTGAGCTTTCCCGAGGCGGTGCAGACGATCGCCGACATGGCCGGCGTGCCGATGCCGGTCGCCGATCCGCAGATGGAAAGACGCGAGAAGGAGCGTACCTCGCTTCTCGACGTCATGGAAATGGCGACCCAGTTCTTTCAGGACCAGCTGCAGACGGCGAATGGTGCGAGGGCACGCGCCTATCTGCGCGACCGCGGGTTGACGGGGCGCACCATCGAGACCTTCCGGCTCGGTTTTGCACCCGACAGCCGCAATGCGCTTAAGGAATTTTTGGCCGGCAAGGGTGTCAGCAAGGAGCAGATCGAGGCCTGCGGGCTTGTGGTGCACGAGAATGTGCCTGTTTCCTACGACCGGTTCCGCGACCGCATCATGTTCCCGATCCTGTCGTCGCGCGAGAAGGTCATTGCTTTCGGCGGACGCGCCATGTCACCGGATGCGCCGGCGAAATATCTCAATTCCAACGAGACCGAACTCTTCCACAAGGGCAACGTGCTCTACAATTTCGCCCGGGCGCGTCGCGCGATGCAGGGCGCAAATGGCGAAGGCACCATCATTGCCGTCGAAGGCTATATGGATGTCATTGCGCTGCATCAGGCCGGTATCGAGAATGCCGTGGCACCGCTCGGTACGGCGCTGACCGAAAACCAGCTCGATCTGCTCTGGAAGATGACGTCGCAGCCGGTGCTCTGCTTCGATGGCGACGGTGCCGGCATTCGCGCCGCCAACCGCGCCGCCGATCTGGCACTGCCGCATCTGAAGCCGGGGCGAAGCGTGCGTTTTGCGCTGCTGCCTGACGGCAAGGACCCCGATGATCTCGTGCGTCAGGATGGCAGGGCGCCTTTCGATAAGGTCATGGCGCAGGCAAAGCCGCTGTCGGAAATGCTGTGGGACCGCGAGGCGAGAAACGGGACCTTCGATACGCCTGAGGCGCGCGCCGAGCTGGAAGCACGGCTGAAACAGCTCGTTGCCGTCATTGGTGACGAGAATGTGCGGCGCCATTACCAGCAGGACATGCGCGACCGGCTGAACAGCTTCTTCCAGCCGCAGTTCCAGAACCGCGGCGGCGACCGGCGCAACTTCGGTGGCGGCAGCAATTTCGGCGGGGGCAATTTCCGTGGGCAGAAGGAGCGGGGCGGGAAGGCTGGAGGGCCTCGAACGCAGGCGTTCGCATCAGATCGCCTGACCCGTTCGGGGCTCGTGCGCGGCCATCAGGAAAATGCGGCGCTCCGGGAGTGTGTGCTGGCGCTGACCGTCGTCAACCATCCCGCGCTGATGCTGGACGATTATGATGAGATCGCTGCCATCGATTATGACAATCGCGATCTGCAGAAGCTCTGGTCGGCGATGCTGGGAGCAGCTGCCGTTGTCGCCGGGCCACATCTGACGCGTGATTACCTGTTGGAATGCCTTGATGTCGCCGGCTTCGGTTCGCTCCTGAAAAACCTTGACCAGCAGGTGCGTAATGCCCGGCTCTGGACGGCTACCGAGCAGGCAGCGATGGAAGATGCCCGTGAGGGTTATCGCCAGGCGCTCGCCTTCCACAAGCGCGCCAAGGATCTGCGCTGGCAGAAGATCGAGCTGGAGCGTGATATCGCCCAGGCGACCGAGGCGGGCGACGATGCCGAGATCGACCGGCTGATGCGCGCTTCGCAGGAAGTGCATTTCGAGGCGTTGCGGCTCGAAAACCAGGAAGCCATTATCGATGGCTTCGGTGTGCTCTCCGGGCGCGTCAAGGGCGCTGCGAGCCACTGATGTCGCAGACTGAAAGCCACGAGCCGCTGTTTTCCGCATCCGACGCGCTGTTTTCAGGCGCGGCCAAGCCGCTCGATGTGCTGAAGCGTGTCTACGGCTACCCTGCCTTTCGCGGGCGGCAGCAGGAAGTCGTAGAGCATGTGGTTGCCGGTGGCGATGCCGTCGTGCTCTTCCCGACAGGTGCGGGCAAATCGCTCTGCTTCCAGATTCCGGCTCTTTGCCGCCCGGGTCTTGGTATCGTCGTCTCGCCGCTGATCGCGCTGATGCGCGATCAGGTGGAGGCGATGAAGCAACTCGGGATCCGTGCTGCGGCACTGAATTCCTCGATTTCGCGCGAGGAATATGGCGCGATCCGCCGCGGCATTTCCTCAGGCGATCTCGATCTACTCTATGTGACGCCCGAGCGCATCCTGATGGATGGGTTCCGCGAGCTGATCGGCAATACGAAGATCGCGCTCTTTGCTATCGATGAAGCGCATTGTGTCTCGCAATGGGGCCACGATTTCCGGCCGGAATATCGCGAACTCGGCAAGCTTGCGGAACAGTATCCCGGTGTGCCCCGCATCGCGCTGACGGCGACGGCCGATCCGCATACGCAGGAGGATATTATCGAGCGGCTGATGCTCGACAATGCCGAAGTCTTCACCACCAGCTTCGACCGGCCGAATATTTCCTATGAGATCGTTGAGCGCGACCAGCCGCGCCAGCAGCTCCTGCGTTTCCTTTCCGGCCACAAAGGCAATAGCGGCATCGTCTATTGCCTGTCGCGGGCCAAGGTGGAGGAAACCGCCGACTGGCTGAACACCCAGGGCATTCGGGCGCTCGCCTATCATGCCGGCATGGACCGAGCGCTGCGCGACGCCAACCAGGATGCGTTCCTGAAGGAAGAAGAGCTTTGCCTTGTCGCGACAGTTGCCTTCGGCATGGGCATCGACAAGCCGAACGTGCGTTATGTCGCCCATCTCGATCTGCCGGGCTCGGTGGAGGCCTATTATCAGGAGACGGGCCGCGCCGGACGTGACGGCCTGCCGTCCGAGGTGTGGATGGCCTATGGCATGGCCGACGTGATCCAGCGCCGGCGGATGATCGATGAAGGCAATGCGGCCGACGAGATTAAGCGCATCGAGCGCGGCAAGCTCAATGCGCTGCTGGCGATCTGCGAGACGGCTTCCTGCCGGCGCCAAGCGATCCTGGCGCACTTCGGCGAGGCGCATACCGGCAAATGCGGCGGTTGCGATACCTGCCTGAAGCCGGTCGAGACCTGGGATGGGACGGAAGCGGCGATCAAGGCGCTGGCTGCGATCTACCGCACCGGCGAGCGTTTCGGCGCTGGGCATGTGATCGATGTGCTTGTCGGCAATAGTAATGAAAAGACCGAGCGCTTTCGCCATGTCGATATGCCCGTTTTCGGCGCAGGCAAGGATATTGCCGTTCGCACCTGGCAATCGGTTTATCGCCAGCTGATGGCGATGGGGCTGATCCGCGTCGACCATGAGGCGTTCGGAGCCCTGAAGCTGGAGCCGGAGGCGCGCGCTGTCTTCAAGCGTGAGCGTGAGGTCTTCTTCCGCAAGGATCGCGCGCCTTCCGAGCGCAGAGCGAAGAAGACTGAGCGAGCGGAGCGCAGGACCGGGCTTTCAGGGGCGGATGGCACGCTCTTCGAAGCGCTGAGGGCCGAGCGCATGTCGATTGCCAAGTCACTCGGCGTGCCGCCCTATGTCGTCTTCCCGGATACGACGCTGATCGCCTTTGCCACCGAGCGGCCACGCAGCCGCAAGGAGCTTCTCGGTATTTCGGGCGTCGGTCAGTCGAAGCTCGAGCGCTACGGCGACGCCTTCCTCGATATCATTCTCTCCCACGACGAATAGTCCGGTTGCACGTACCTTCCGCTGCAATCGGCACAGATCTCTGCTAGGGTTGTTCCAGAGTTTGGGGGAACTTCAATGGCACATTTCAACAGAGCAGTCGCATCACTGCCCGGGCGCGAGCGGATTGCCAGGCATCCGCATGGCGGGCAGGTCTTCATTCATGCAACGGCGGAGGAAACCGCCGGCGCCTATGGCATATGGGAAACCTTCTCGGCGCCAGGCACCGGCCCGTCGCGGCATATGCACACGCGGGAGACGGAGGTCTTTCGGGTCATCGAGGGGAGCTATCGTTTCTGGTGCGGAAACGAGATGATCGAGGCGCCCGTCGGCTCCGTCGTCGTGCTGCCGCCGAATGTTCCGCATCATTGGCGCAATGTCAGCGATGGCATGGGCCGGATGATGGGCTTCGTCACGCCTGGTGGGTTCGAGCATTTCTTCGTGGAGCTCGAACGGGCTGGTGCCGCGACACCGGAAGCGATCTTGCCGATCCAGCATAGGTTCGGCCTCGTGGAGATCGGCGACGGTCCTGATCCCTGAGATGCCCGATCCTTGAGGTGATGATGGATGGTATCCTATAAGGGCCATCCGGAGGATTATCATGAGCCAGAATATCTATGATACGGCGGAGTTCTTCGCCGGATACAGCGCCATGCGCCGCTCGGTCGAAGGGCTTGAGGGTGCAGCCGAATGGCCGGCGGTTCGCGCGCAGTTACCTGATCTCACAGGCAAGCGGGTGGTCGATCTCGGCTGTGGTTTTGGTTGGTTTGCCCGCTATGCCCGCTCGGTCGGTGCTATAAGCGTCCTCGGCCTCGACATATCCGAGAACATGATCGGCCGGGCGAGGGCGGATACGCATGATGAGGCGATCACCTATGGGATTGCCGATCTCGAAGAGCTGGAACTGCCGGAAGCCTCATTCGATTTCGCGCATAGTTCGCTCGCTTTTCACTATGTCAAAAATTTCGAGCGGCTTGTCGCCACAGTCTACCGGGCGCTCGTTCCCGGTTCGCGTTTCGTCTTTACGATCGAGCATCCGATCTTCATGGCGCCGCGCAATGCCGGCTGGAGCACTGATGCCGATGGGCAGCGCATATGGCCGCTCGACGGCTATGCCGTCGAGGGAAGCCGCACAACGGACTGGCTGGCGAAGGGTGTCGTCAAGCAGCATCGCCGCCTCGGCACGACTATCAATATGCTGATATCGGCTGGTTTTACGATCCGCCATGTCGAAGAATGGGCGCCGAACGAGCAGGATCTGACCGCGCATCCCGAATGGGTCGAAGAGCTCGACCGGCCGATGTTTCTGCTTGTCACGGTCGAGCGTTGAGCAAGACAAGCCAGCGGCGATATGCTAACCGACGCTCAGACGGGAAACATCAAGAGAAGGGCCCTCAATGACCTCGAATTTCCTCTCGCACCTGCGCGGCGAACTCGCTGCGCTGAAAGATGCAGGCCTCTATAAATCCGAGCGCGTCATCACGTCGAAGCAAGCCGGCGAAATCGCCGTTGCCTCTGGTGAACGCGTGCTGAATTTCTGCGCCAACAACTATCTTGGTCTTGCCGATAACGAGGAACTGGCGGACGCCGGTAAGAAAGCGCTCGACCGTTACGGCTACGGCATGGCCTCGGTGCGTTTTATCTGCGGCACGCAGGAAGAGCATAAGCAGCTTGAAGCCCGTATCTCCTCCTTCCTCGGCATGGAAGACACGATCCTCTATTCCTCCTGCTTCGATGCCAATGGCGGCCTGTTCGAGACGCTGCTGTCCGAAGAGGACGCGATCATTTCCGATGCGCTGAACCATGCCTCGATCATCGATGGCGTGCGCCTCTCCAAGGCCAAGCGTTTCCGCTACGCCAATAATGATATGGCGGCGCTGGAAGAAGAGCTGAAGAAGGCCGAAGGCAGCCGCTTCAAGATGATCGCGACCGACGGCGTCTTTTCCATGGACGGTATCATCGCCAATCTCCAGGGCGTCTGCGATCTTGCGGAAAAGTACGGCGCGATGGTCATGGTGGATGACAGCCACGCCGTCGGCTTCGTCGGCAAGCATGGCCGCGGTTCGCCGGAATATTGCGGCGTCGAGGGCCGGGTCGATATCATCACCGGCACGCTCGGCAAGGCGCTCGGCGGCGCGTCCGGCGGTTATACGTCGGGCAAGGCCGAGATCGTCGAGTGGCTGCGGCAGCGTTCGCGTCCCTATCTTTTCTCGAACACGCTGGCGCCGGTCATTGCCGCCGCCTCGCTGAAGGTCTTCGACCTCATTGAAAATGGCGATGCGCTGCGTGAGCGGCTGACGGCCAATGCATCGCTCTTCCGCTCTGAAATGACCAAACTTGGCTTCACGCTGGCGGGCGAGGGTCATGCGATCATCCCGGTCATGCTGGGCGATGCGAAACTCGCGCAGGATATGGCGGCGCTGATGCTGAAAAAGGGCGTCTATGTGATCGGCTTTTCTTTCCCGGTCGTGCCGAAGGGGCAGGCACGTATCCGCACCCAGATGTCTGCGGCGCATTCGAAGGCGGATGTGGAGCGGGCGATTGCCGTCTTTGCCGAAGCGGGCCGTGAACTCGGCGTCATTTGAGAGCCTTGAGGAGAGAAAAGATCATGTCCAACATGATGAAAGCACTGGTCAAGGCGAAGCCCGAAGTCGGCCTCTGGATGGAGAACGTGCCGGTGCCGGAAGTCGGCCCGAACGACGTGCTGATCCGGGTGAAGAAATCGGCGATCTGCGGCACGGACGTGCATATCTGGAACTGGGATCAGTGGGCGCAGAAGACCATTCCGGTGCCGATGGTGGTCGGTCACGAATTCTCCGGCGAGATCGCCGAGATCGGCTCTGCCGTCACCAAATACCGCGTCGGCGAACGTGTTTCCGGCGAAGGCCATATCGTCTGCGGCAAATGCCGCAACTGCCGTGCGGGCAGGGGGCATCTTTGCCGCAATACGCTCGGCGTCGGCGTTAACCGGCCGGGCTCCTTCGGCGAGTTCGTCTGCATTCCGGAAGCCAATGTCGTTGCCATCCCCGACGATGTCACGGATGAGATCGCAGCGATCTTCGATCCGTTCGGCAATGCCGTTCACACCGCGCTCTCCTTCGATCTCGTCGGCGAAGACGTGCTGGTGACGGGTGCGGGGCCGATCGGCATCATGGGCGCGCTGGTTGCCAAGCGTTCCGGTGCACGCAAGGTCGTCATCACCGATATCAATCCGAATCGGCTCGATCTTGCCCGCAAGCTCGGCATCGATCACGTCGTGGATGCTTCGAAGGAAAACCTCGCCGATGTGATGAAATCGATCGGTATGACCGAAGGCTTCGATGTCGGACTTGAAATGTCAGGTGCGGCGCCCGCATTCCGCGACATGATCGACAAGATGAACAATGGCGGAAAGATCGCCATCCTCGGGATTGCGCCTGCTGGTTTCGAGATCGACTGGAACAAGGTGATCTTCAAGATGCTGAACCTCAAGGGCATCTATGGCCGCGAGATGTTCGAGACCTGGTACAAGATGATCGCCTTCGTGCAGGGTGGCCTGGATCTGTCGCCTGTTATTACTCATCGCATCAAGATCGACGAATTCCGAGATGGTTTCGAGGCGATGCGCTCGGGCAATTCCGGCAAGGTCGTGATGGATTGGATGTGAGAAGACGGAAATGAAATACGAGGGAAGCTGCCACTGCGGCAATATCGCCTTTACGGTTGAAGGCGCGTTTACGGAAGCAGTCGATTGCAACTGCTCGCTCTGCCGCCGGCGCGGCGGGCTTCTGGGCTTCGTGCCGCGGGAGAAGCTGCATCTGACGGTGCCGGAAGAAAACCTGTCGACCTATACGTTCAACACACATGCCATCAAACATCACTTCTGCGCCAAGTGCGGCATCGCGCCCTTTGGGGAAGCGACGGCGCCCAATGGCATGGAGATGGCATCCGTCAATCTGCGCTGCATTCCAGCGCTCGATCTGTCTGCCTTGACGGTGAATGCGTTCGACGGTCTGTCGCGCTAGGGCGTAGTGTCGATGGGTGTATGATTGGGGACACGCGCCCAGATATCGCGCATCTCCTGGTCGGTCACGGCAATACACCCATCCGTCCAATCCCACAGCCGGTGCATGTTCTGGAGAAAGCCCCAACCATTGGGAAGCCCGTGGATCATGATATCGCCGCCGGGAGCAAGGCCTTTCGCTTCGGCATTCTGCCGATCGGCCGGATTTGGATAGGAGATGTGCAGACTGAGATGCGCCATGGAGTTGGGATTTCGCCAGTCGATTTCATAACGCCCTTCCGGAGTTTTTTCGTCGCCCTCCCGTTGCTTCGGCCCTCCATCGGCAGCGCTGCCGAGAGAAATCCGATACGTCGAGACGGGAGTGTCGCCTTTGAAAAGGACCATGCGGCGTTGGGATTTATAGACGCGAATGAGGTCAGCCTGTTGCGCCAGCGGCGCGTCCGGAGGCGGCGAGCCTGAGCCGATCCTCGCCATTACCTTCGTATAGCCGAGAACGCTGACGGCGACGGCTGCTAGGACGGTTGCCAGAATGATCAGCTTATTTCTCAACGCGATCCTCGCCCTACTGCCGCATCATGGCTTTTGAAGAATTAGAGATTCGCCATAATCGTGCGCGATTTGCTTTTGCAACTCATGTTGGCGATTTGCGAAGAATCTGCGGCGTGTGATGGGAATGATCCGCAGCTATTCTCGTGTTTGTCCGAAAGCCCTTGTCTTTCCCTGGTGACATACTAAATAAGCGTAGCAATCGCTGGCGCGGTTCAAAGCCTGTGGATAAGGCTTTTTCCGGGTTTTCGGTGGCTTTTTTTCTGGAAAAGCTTGACGAGAACAAATTTTGTGGGAATCACCGTTCGACTTGAGCGGTGAACTGGGTCAAGGCGGATCGCACAACCATGGCCGGAAATCCAATAGCAATGAAATTTTGCTGTCCGATGCCGGCTATCGTGGTTAATCAGGCTTTAAATGTCATCCCGTTAGGTGGGTATAGGTGATTCGAGGCCGGCGCGCACGTGCCAGGCCACGACAGGGCCATTCACCGCAGCGAGTATGAATAGCGTCAGGAAGGCGACGATATAAATGGCAACGAAGGTCAAAGAGAACGAAGAAGCGGAAGTCGAACGCGACGGCGCAAGCGACGGCCCTCTTCTCGATCTTTCCGATGACGCGGTCAAGAAGATGATCAAGGCCGCCAAGAAGCGCGGCTATGTGACGATGGACGAGCTGAACGCCGTCCTGCCTTCCGAAGAAGTGACGTCCGAACAGATCGAAGACACGATGTCGATGCTGTCAGATATGGGCATCAACGTCATCGAAGACGAAGAAGCCGAGGAAGCCGGCGCTTCCGGCAGCGATGACGACGACAGCTCTGATAGTGAGGACGGTGAGGGCGGCGAACTCGCACCTTCCAGCGGTACCGCACTTGCGACTGCCAAGAAGAAAGAGCCGACCGACCGTACCGACGACCCGGTGCGCATGTATCTGCGCGAAATGGGTTCCGTCGAGCTTCTGTCGCGCGAAGGCGAAATCGCCATTGCAAAGCGCATCGAGGCCGGCCGCGAAACGATGATCGCAGGCCTCTGTGAGAGCCCGCTGACCTTCCAGGCGCTGATCATCTGGCGCGACGAACTGAACGAAGGCACGACGCTCCTGCGCGAGATCATCGATCTCGAAACGACCTATTCCGGTCCGGAAGCCAAGGCTGCCCCGCAGTTCCAGAGTCCCGAGAAGATCGAGGCCGACCGCAAGGCTGCCGAGGAAAAGGAAAAGACCCGGCGCGCCCGCTCCGGTGATGACGACATCACCGATGTCGGCGGCGAAGGCATGCCTCCGGAAGAGGAGGAAGAGGACGAGGACGAATCGAACCTCTCGCTCGCCGCGATGGAAGCCGAGCTTCGCCCGCAGGTCATGGAAACGCTCGACATCATTGCCGAGACCTACAAGAAGCTGCGCAAGCTGCAGGACCAGCAGGTCGAGCAGCGCCTTGCCGCCACCGGCACGCTGTCTTCCGCCCAGGAGCGCCGCTACAAGGAGCTCAAGGACGAGCTGATCAAGGCCGTGAAGTCGCTGTCGCTCAACCAGAACCGCATCGATGCGCTGGTCGAGCAGCTCTATGACATCAACAAGCGCCTCGTGCAGAACGAAGGCCGCCTGTTGCGTCTGGCCGAATCCTACGGCGTCAAGCGCGACTCGTTCCTGGAGCAGTATCAGGGTGCTGAGCTCGATCCGAACTGGATGAAGTCGATCGGCAATCTGGCCGCCCGCGGTTGGAAGGAATTCGCCAAGAGCGAGAACACGACGATCCGCGACATCCGCCAGGAGATCCAGAATCTCGCAACGGAAACCGGCATTTCGATCTCGGAATTCCGCCGCATCGTGCACATGGTGCAGAAGGGCGAGCGTGAAGCGCGTATCGCCAAGAAGGAAATGGTCGAAGCGAACCTTCGCCTCGTCATCTCCATCGCCAAGAAGTACACGAACCGCGGTCTGCAGTTCCTCGACCTCATTCAGGAAGGCAATATCGGCCTGATGAAGGCGGTCGACAAGTTCGAATACCGCCGCGGCTACAAGTTCTCGACCTATGCGACGTGGTGGATCCGTCAGGCGATCACCCGCTCGATCGCCGACCAGGCCCGCACGATCCGTATTCCGGTGCACATGATCGAAACGATCAACAAGATCGTCCGCACTTCGCGCCAGATGCTGCATGAAATCGGCCGCGAGCCGACGCCGGAAGAACTGGCCGAAAAGCTCGCCATGCCGCTCGAAAAGGTCCGCAAGGTCCTGAAGATCGCCAAGGAGCCGATCTCGCTCGAAACCCCTGTGGGCGACGAAGAAGATTCGCATCTCGGCGATTTCATCGAGGACAAGAACGCGCTTCTGCCGATCGACGCCGCCATCCAAGCGAACCTGCGCGAGACGACGACCCGCGTTCTGGCATCGCTGACGCCGCGCGAAGAGCGCGTTCTGCGCATGCGCTTCGGCATCGGCATGAACACCGATCACACGCTCGAAGAAGTCGGCCAGCAGTTCTCTGTCACCCGCGAACGTATCCGCCAGATCGAGGCGAAGGCGCTGCGCAAGCTCAAGCATCCGAGCCGCTCCAGAAAGCTGCGCTCGTTCCTCGACAGCTGAGCTTTCACGTCTTCCAGACGATCGATACCAGAACCCGGCCAGCCTTGTTGGCCGGGTTTTTCTCTGCCTGCGATCCTGAGCGGATTAGCCCGTCGGGGAACGTCTAGCCCGATTGATGACTCTCGCGCCGCTTGTCCCTATGTGGTGACAGGCCTATAATTTCGGCAGCGGGGGAAGAGAGCGGTCGCGGCGTGCGAGCTGTATCATGCGCCGCGTGACCGTGGCCTCCGTCGGGAGGTGCAGCATGACCACCTACATTCTGCTGATAAACTGGACCGATCAGGGCATCCGGAACGTGAAGGATTCTGCCAAGAGACTGGATGCGGCAAGGAACATGCTCGGCGGCATGGGCGGTTCCTTCGACAAGTTTTATCTCACCATGGGCGAATATGACATGGTGGCCGTCTGCGAGGCGCCTGATGATCGCGTGATGGCGCGCTTCACGCTGTCTCTCGCCACAGGCGGAAACGTCCGCACGAAAACCATGAAGGCATTTTCGGAAGTGAACTACCGCGACATCATCGCGTCGCTCTCGTAGGTCAGGATGGCCAATAGCTGGTGATGAGCCGGATGCGGCGTTGCGGTTGTCCCGCGGCGCTGGCAGTGTCGCTGCGCCTTGAACCCAGAGCATGGACTTGCCTTGCCGATGGAACATGCCGGCCAGTTGCAGAGAGGAAGATTAGATCCGGCCTGGCCGGTATCGCTCGTACTGCATCTGGTCATCGGCTTGCTCCTGCTTGCTTTCCTGCCTGATGTGCAGCCCATCAGGCCTGCGCCGGAAGACAGCATCGACGTTGAAGTCGTGACACCGCCTGCGATCGCCGCTTCAACTCCGCCGCCTGCCGTCCAGCCGCCGCCGGACAGGAGCGAAGAGAAAGCAAATTCTGCCGCGGGAGAGGATGCCCCGCCGGCACCCGAGACGGCATCGAGGGAGATGCCTCCTCCATTGCCGACATCGCCGAAGCCGGTGACGTCGGGTCCGCCGGAGTTGACGCAGGCAAAAGAGCTCTTTTCGGGAAAGACGCTGGCCAGCCCACGCAGTCGCGAGGCGCGCCAGTTGCTCGGCACATTGTCCGGCGGGGAGCGCAATCTGCAGCTCTGCAATCTAGAAGCGCTGGAGCAGATCAGCCGTTCGCGTCCGGGCTCTGCCCCTGACCTCGTTGCGCCCTATGCCATGAAAGCGGAGAAGGTGAGGGGTAACAGCGTCGAGGTGGATGGCGGGGCTTTTCGCAGCAAGCGCAACTGGTTCAACGTCCGGTTCCATTGCGAGGTCGACCCAGCGGGGCAGGCGGTTGTCGCCTTTGCCTTTGCCATAGGTGACGCCATTCCGAGGAGCGAGTGGCAGGAACACAATCTGGTCGCCGATGATGGCGAGGCCGATCAGTGAGCTAGGAGCGATAGGGGCTGTGCGCAAACTTCACGAGGTTTTTTCGATTTGTGGCTTGATGCTGCCGGTTTTAAAGGCCACATCGCTGCTGTGACAGAAGACGAAGTCGAACCGGCAGATACCGATCACGAAAAGGAGCACCAGGAGCCTCGCGTTCGCTGGGGTGTGGTCGCGTCCGTGCTCGTGCATATTCCCTTGGTCGCGCTCCTCATTTTCGGCTTGCCTGATATCCAGCCGAAGCCCGCAGAAGATGAGAGCGTTAAGGTCGAGCTCGTCCCGCCGCCGGAAGAGAAGAAGCCCGAGGAAAAGCCGAAAGAGGAAGAGAAGCCGAAGGAACAGGCGAAGGCCAAGCAGCCACCGCCTCCACCGCCACCGCCGCAATCACCTCCGCCTGCCGCAGAGACGGCAGAAAAAACGAAGCCGCCGCCTATGCCGCCTATGCGTGTTGTCACGGAATTTGGCGATAAGAATAGTGGTCCCAAAAAAACGTTGGCAGGCAATTCGTCTGAAGGCGAAGCAAAGGCGGCAACGACGCCCCCAAAGCGTGATGTTGAGCCGCAGCAAATGCCCACAGAGGCCGCCGCGGAGAAACCAAAAACTGAGACGCCTCCATCAAGGCCCGTTCCAGATGATGTGAAGCTTCCGGAAGTTGCGGCGGCTGATGCTTCTCCGGAGCCAAATGGGCCGTCAGCAGACGTGTCGGGTGAAGCCAAGACCAGTATCGAGCAGACCAAGCCGCCGCCGCAGAAAACGCCTGAAAAGCCAAAAGAGATGGTGAAGAACAATGATCTCGCGAACGCCAAGACGCTGTTCTCGTCCACTGAGGACGGAAGCTCCCTTGCGCAGTCTGCAGTCGACGGTCTCCCACGTAGCAAAAGGGTGGCCGTTCTTTGCGCCAGCGAGCTTCGAGCCCAACTCGCTTACGGTTCCCCGAGTTACCAGCCCTACGCACTACCCCAGTACGGGTTGCGAGCAGGAACCCTGCTGAATATCGACGATGCAGCCTTTGGTACGGCCAAGGGCTGGTACCATGTTCGTTTCCGTTGTGAGGTGGATGCGGATGCCACGAAAGTGGTTTCGTTTGCCCACGAAGTGGGCGGCTTGATCCCCCGTAGCCAGTATGGAAAATACGATATTCGCGAATAGTCGGCGGCACCTTTGGTCGCGCCCATCCCGAAACAAGCCACGCGCAAGGAACCATCTCTATCGTTTTCCCATGGCCGTGATGATTATGGTGGATAAGGGGACAATGATATGTCGAACGAGATCGAGCACTTCTTCGAGCGTCAGGAAGAAGCTGTCAGCCTGATGTTTCTGGAAAACAAGGCCGACGAGCTGACCGATATTCTGGTCGCGGCTCTGGAAGAAGCTTTCGAAATTCTTCTGGAAAGCGCGCCGGCCGAAACCTTCCACTAAGGCGCCCACGCGGAGCTCTCGGGCAGAGCTCTTTCCCATCATAGGATTGTCATGGTCGTTCCGCTTCAGGAAGATGGCAGGCTTCCAGTTTCACTCCGGAGCCATCTCGGCGGCTATGAATGGCGGCGGGACGCGCTCGGCCGTTCCTCGGCTTGCGTTTTCCGATTGGAAGGCGAGAGGCGTCCAGGGCTTTACCTGAAGGTCGAAGAGGCGGGGCCGTTTTGCGAGCTTGCCGATGAGGCCGAGAGGCTCGTCTGGCTTCGCAGCCAGGGCCTCGATTGCCCCGAGCTCATCGGCTATGAGAGCGATGGCGAACGTAGTTTTCTCCTGATGACGGCACTGCCGGGCGCCGATCTCGTCACTGCCGCGGCGCTGCTGCCCGAAGAGCGGATCGAGATCCTCGCCTCTGCGCTTAGCACTCTCCATAACGTCGATATCGGCGCCTGTCCGTTCGATCATCGGCTGGAGAAGCGCCTCGCGGTCGCTGAAGCGCGCATGCGAGCCGGCGTCGTCGACGAGACGGATTTCGACGAGATACGGCTCGGCAAAAGCGCCTTCTTCCTCTTCGGCGAATTGCAGCGGCTGCGGCCCGAAAGCGAAAATCTCGTCGTTGCGCATGGCGATGCCTGCCTGCCGAACTTCATGGTCGCAGACGGGCGGTTTGCCGGTTATATCGATTGCTGCCGCCTTGGCGTCGCCGACCGCTATCAGGATGTCGCGCTTGCCTGCCACAGCATCGCCTATAATTTCGGCGAGGAATTCGTGCGGTTGTTCCTCAATGCTTACGGCTTGTCGATCATCGATCCCGTGAAGATGGACTACTATCAGCTCCTGGATGAGTTCTTTTAGAACTCTTTGTTTTGAGGCAAAATCGCTGCGCACTTTTGCTGGACTTGCTTCCGCGCTTGCCCGGCTTGCGGCCGGCTGTCAAAGTCGGCCGGGAAGGAGATTGCCATGGCCGCCAGCCAGTTCAGGATGCTGCGCTCGTCCGTGCCCGGCGTTGAAGCGGTTGTGGCGACATCTGGTCATCGTTTCGCGCGCCATACGCATGAGCAGTTCGGCATTGGCCTTATTTTTTCCGGTGCGCAGAAATCGCTGAGCGGACGCGGCATGGTCGAGGCGGAGGCCGGCGATCTCATCACCGTCAATCCAAATGAGGTTCATGACGGGACGCCGATCGGCGAGGCGCGCTCCTGGAGCATTCTCTATTTCGATCCTGCCGTGATGGAGGGTCTTGCGCGCGAGGTTGCACAGGGCGGGATCGGCCGCTCGGAGATTCCGCACCCCGTCATTCACGACAGGTTACTTGCCGAACGATTTCGCGCGCTGTTTTCTGCCGTGACCGGCAACGAGGAACGAATGCGCTGCGAGGAGCTGCTACTGTCGGTCATTGCCGATGCCCTGCGGGAAACGGCGATACGGGAGGAGCCGGCAACGGCACCGCATTCCATTGTTCAGGCCCGCAGCATGATCGATGACGATCCGGCGGCGGAGATTTCGCTTTCCGATCTGGCAGGGGAGAGCGGCCTCAGCCGGTTTCAGGTGCTGCGCGCTTTTGCACGGGTGACGGGCTTTACGCCGCATGCCTATCTCGTTCAGGCTCGCGTGCATCTTGCCCGGCGGCTGATCGCCGGTGGCGCGGCGCTCGCGGAGGCTGCCGCCGAAAGCGGCTTTGCCGACCAGAGCCATATGACGCGCGCCTTCGTTTCCCGCTATGGCCTGACGCCCGGCGCTTATGCGCGCGGCCATTCCTGATCTCCTGCAATTTCGTTCAAGACCCCGCGCTGCCCAACCTGTTTGTTTGCTCCATCTCGAAGGGAGCGGCAGATGAGCAGGGAATTTCAGGGGTATATCTATCTCACGCTGGCCATGGTGACGGTTGGCAGCACTGTCATCGCCAGTAAGGTCATTGCCTCGGGCCTGCCGCCTTTTACGGCGACGGCGCTACGCTTTGCCGTAGCCTTTCCCTTCTTCCTTTTCCTCATGCGCTGGACGGGATCGCGGCTGCCGCGGCTCTCCGGGCGGGACTGGCTGATCCTCGTCACACAGGCGGGGGCCGGGAGCGTTGGCTACACGACCTTGCTGATCTCAGGCCTGTCGCTGACATCGGCGGCCAATGCCGGCGTCATCATCGGCACGCTGCCGGTCGTCTCTGCGGCGATCTCCATCCTCCTGCTTGGCGAGAAGCCGCATGGTTTCCTGCTGCTGGCGATCGGGCTTGCGGCTGCGGGTGTCTTTTCCATCGCCTTTTCGCCGGCGGCCGGGCGAGGGTCTCTTGTCGGTGATATCATGATCTTCGGGGCCGTCATCTGCGAAGGGCTGTTCATTCTTCTGAACAAGCGGCTTGGTACGGCCATTCCGCCGCTGACGCAGTCGGCGTTGATGACGGCGATTGGTTTCGTGGTCGCAGCCGTACCGGCTCTGTTCGAGCACCATGATATCGGCATCGATGTGCAGTCCGCCGTCGCTGCGGTGATCTATTACGCGCTGGTGCCGACGGTCGGCGGCTTCGTGCTCTGGTATGCGGGGGCGGAGCGCGTAAGCGGTGCGGAAGCGTCTCTGTTTACCGCCGTGGCGCCGGTATCCGCCGTCATCTTCGCCTTCCTTTTCCTGGGGGAAGCGATCGGCCTCAACCAGATATTCGGGATCGCCTGTGTGCTCGCAGCCGTCATTGGGCTTGGTTTTGCCAGCCTACGCCGAAACGAGAAAGCTTAGGCGCGGCGGAAGACGTTGCGGTATTCCCGCGGCGTCATTCCGGTCTGTGCCCTGAACTGCCGGTTGAAATTGGCAAGCGAACTATAGCCGACGGCATCGGCGATATGGCCGACGGGCTGGACCGTGGCCGAAAGGCGCGCGCAGGCATCACCGATGCGCATACGGATCAGATAGTCGGAGACGGTCGTACCAGTGTGACGGCGGAAGAGCCGGTGCAGGCCGGAGACGCTGAGTGCGGCTATATTGGCGAGCTCTTCCAGTGCGATCGTGCGGGCATAATTCAGATGCAGGTGGGTGAGTACCCGGTCGATGCGCTCACGGTTCTCCTGCAATTCTCGGCTTTGACCAGGTGTGCTGGCCAGCGCAGATGCCTGCCGGTCGCCGGCGATGGAGCCGAGAATGTCGAAGAGCGAGAGCAGCCGTTCAGCGGGCGGCTTTGCGAAGATCGCCTCGATGTCGTTGCGGACGGCTTCGGCTGCCTCCTTCGAGAAGTGGAGGCCGCGATCTGCGCGGACAAGCATGGACTCGACCGGACGAAGCTCTACAGCCCCCGATGTCATCTTCTGTATCCAGTCCGGATGGAACCAGAGCACGAGGGCGATATGCGGGTTTGCCTCGTCGTATTTCGCGCGCGATACCCAGGTGTGCGGCAGGTTGGGGCCGACCAACACGAGGTCGCCATCCTCATATTCCCCGGTATGGTCGCCGATGAAACGCTGGCCGATGGAATTCAGTGTCAGCGTCAGCTCGAACTCGGGATGATGGTGCCACTGGAACGGGATCGCGTCATCCAGCCGCCGGTTCAGCATGCTCCAGGAGCTGTCGGCATGCCGCGGCAATATCTCTAGATAAGGCCTCATCGGGCGCCTTTCAGACTATTGACGCCAGAATAGTATCATAATTTGCCAAGCTGGCACAACATGGCCGGAGCCCGTGCACTACACTCTCCTTATTGCCTGAAACCACAGGGATGGATCAAACGATGGGAGGATCTCATGCAACTGGCAGCGAAACGCGACGCTCATCCGACGGCCTCGTCGGTCACCACCCAGCTCAAGGACATCAAGAAGAGATTGCCGCTGCGCGTGCTCTCGGAGGCGGACTGGCAGCATTGGACGACGAAGGGCTATGTGATCGTTCGCCAGGCCGTTCCTGCAGCCAATGTCGAGCGGCTTGCGGAAGTGCTCTGGCGTTTTGACGAGAAGGATCCGAACGATTCTTCCACCTGGTATGCGCCGCAGCGCCGTGAGCACAAGATGAAAGAGCTCAACAATACCGGTATGCTGGAGATCTACAATCACCAGGCCCTCTGGGATAACCGCATGGAAAAGCGCGTCTACGATGTCTTCGTCGACATCTGGGACCGCGAAGACCTGTGGGTGACGATCGACCGCGCCAATCTGAACCCGCCGAAGAAGGTCAAGGGCAATCCGAACGGCTTCATTCATTGGGATGTCGATACGTCCATCCGGCCGCTGCCGATCGGCGTGCAGGGCGTGCTGAGTCTCAAGAAGCAGGACGGCGATGTCGGCGGCTTCCAGTGCGTTCCCTATCTCTTCGAGCATTTCGACGAATGGGTGAAGACGCAACCCGAGGATCGCGATCCGATGCATCCAGATATGACCGGTCTTTCCGTTGTCAATATCGACATGGAGCCGGGCGATCTGATGATCTTCAATTCGCTGCTTGCCCATGGTGTTCGCCCAAACCATGCGGAGAACCGTGTGCGCATGGCGCAATATATCTCCATGCATCCGGCCGAATACGACAATGCCGAAGAGCGCGAAGAGCGCATCCGCCTATGGAGGGAGCTCGACCATCCGAAGCGTGATGCCTTCCCCGGCGATCCGCGCGAATGGGAAAAGCATAACGCCAAGACCGCCGAGCTGACGCCACTCGGCCGTAAGCTGCTCGGCCTCGATCGCTGGTAAGCGGATAGCAGATCACAAGCCGCGGAGGTGGACGCCTTCGCGGCTCTTTCCTCATCATCATCGGCGATATGATTGCGCGGTCCGGTACGAAGCCGCCGATGCTGTCCCTCATCCACACATCTGCGGGCTTATGAAATCCGCCAAGAACGAGAAGGGAGCTGCTGACCCCTTGGGATGGTCGCTTGCGTACCCTATCTCTTTCCAAGAGATATCAATCCGGAGATGACATCCATGTCAGGCAAGCCGATCAAGATTCCCGGGCCGGACCATCCGATCACCGTCGAACACAATCCCTCCCGTATCGTCGTCAAGCTGGGTGGCCGCGTGATTGCTGATACGCATGATGCGCTGACGCTTCGCGAGGCTTCCTATCCGCCGGTGCAGTATATTCCACGCAAGGATGTGGACATGTCGCTGCTCGAGCGCACCGACCACGAGAGCCATTGCCCCTATAAGGGGGACGCCTCCTACTACAGCATTCCTGTTGGCGGTGAGCGTTCGAAGAATGCGATCTGGACGTATGAGACGCCCAATCCCGCCGTCGCCAACATCGAGGGCTATATGGCCTTTTACCCTGACAGGGTCGATTCCATCGAAGAGCTGTCGTCGCCCGAAGCAGGGCAGTTCTAAGGGATAACTTGACTTCCACCTATGATCTACGCACCGGGTTCAAGATGACGCCGGATGCATAAGCGTATTGGGTTAATATGAATCCCTCTCAGGTTGCAGTATCTTTGCCGCGCGCGAGGATACTGCAGACCGGGGGCTTCATGAAACTGGATCAGGTGGAGCTTCGCTCCGAAGTATTGGATATCCGGATTGTAGAGAGCATCGGCGATGGTTCTTTCAATCTTGAATTCGATATTTCTCGTAGTGACGGATATGTTATGATCCTTCTGGAAATACTGGCGGGAAGGGGTGATTTTCTTGTTCAGGGTTTCAATGAGGAAAATAGTGCCGCCACCTCACTCAGGAGCCGACAAAGGGTCTACATATTGAGACCTGTCGACGCTGCCCGAAGGATCGCGGTCGGCATGTTCGCAGCCGTCAACAGCAAGGTCCGGGCGACGATCGCCTGTTTCAAGCGGAAGATCGTCAATACATCTGAGGAATTGTCCTGTCCTCTGTGCCGTGCGCTTTCCAAAGTGCTCGTTGCTTCCGCACTTGCCTGGATGGGCATTCCGTCTCCGGACATTCTGGATAGGGTTGAGATTTCCACCGCTCCCTCTGTCGAGCAGATGAGGAAGCTTCTCAGTGGCACAGCGACCATAGGCAGTTCGCAGAACGAGCTACTCGCGCTTGTCGATCCGGGTTTGCGTGCGGCAATCCTTGATGTCATGGAAGAGACCATGTGGCTTCTCGATATGCGCGATCAGCTCCATACTGCCGCGTGCCAGATGGTCGGCTGCTGTCCGCGCCCAACTTGATGCGGCAATTGCGCGCCGGAGCTTATTCCGGTTGACATAAATCATTTTCAAGCAGAACACCGTTCCGTTCTTATAAGATTCCTATATGTGCCTGTGGCTTGGCCGCAGGCCGGTGACTGAACAATGGACATACCAGTGAAAGAGCGGGATAGCGTTCTGCGCCATCCCGGCTATCTGAACTTCGCCGCCTCCCGCGTCTTCTCCTCGCTTTCCTTCCAGGCCGTCGGTATCGCCATGGGGTGGATGATCTATGATCAGACACACAGCGCCTTCGCGCTCGCCCTCGTCGGTTTCTGCCAGTTCCTGCCGATGGCCGTGCTGACCTTTGTCGTCGGTCATGTCGCCGACCGGTTCGACCGCCGGCGGATCGGGCTTGTTTGCCAGTTGATCGAGGCTGTTACCTCGCTGGTGCTGGCGGTGGCAACCTGGCAGCAATGGCTGTCGCCGGCCGGAATTCTGGCCGCGGTCACCATCATGGGCGCCGTCGTCGCCTTCGAGCGGCCGACCATGGCCGCCCTCCTGCCTAGTATCGTGCCGGCCTCGATGTTGCAGAGAGCGGTTGCCACTTCGACCTCGCTGATGCAGACGGCGCTGATCATCGGCCCATCGCTCGGCGGTCTTCTCTATGGCGTCAGCCCCATTGCGCCTTTCGCGGTCGCAGCCGTGCTCTTTGCCGTCGCGAGCTTCAACGTGATTTCGATTCGCATGGAGTGGACGCCTTCAAAACGCGAGCCGGTGACACTTACCTCCGTCTTCGCCGGCGTTTCCTTCATCCGCAGCCGGCCGGTGATGCTCGGCACGATTTCGCTCGATCTCTTCGCGGTATTGCTTGGCGGCGCGACAGCGCTGCTGCCGATGTTTGCCCGCGATATCCTGCATGCCGGCCCGTGGGGCCTTGGCCTGCTGCGCGGGGCACCCGCCATCGGTGCACTTGCCATGTCCATCGTGCTGGCCCGCCGGCCGCTCACATCGGATGTCGGCCGCAAGATGATGGTGGCGGTCGCTGTCTTCGGTGTCGCCACCATCGTCTTCTCGCTCTCAACCAACATCGCGCTTTCCGTCATCGCCCTGCTCGTTATCGGTGCATCAGATACGGTCAGCGTTGTTGTTCGCAGTTCTCTCGTCCAGCTTCTGACACCGGATGAGATGCGCGGCCGCGTCAATGCTGTGAACTCGCTCTTCATAGGCACCTCGAACCAGCTTGGCGAATTCGAATCCGGCATGCTTGCCGGCGTGGTCGGCCCCGTCGTGGCCGGCATTGTCGGCGGGGTCGGTACGATCGTCGTCGTGCTTTTGTGGACGCGACTTTTCCCTGACCTTCTGAAGGTGAAGACCCTTCAGGGCTAACCCTTATCTCCTTGCCGCATCGGTCGCCGGCGTTAATTGACGCGGCAATGTCGGATGCCGCCGGCGTCTAACGTCCTATGGACGTTAACACGAGAGGAGAAGTGCAATGTCCTATGTTGATGGTTTCATCGTCGCCGTTCCCCGCGAGAATGTCGATGCCTACAAGGAATTCTCCGCCTATGCCGGATCGATCTGGAAGGAATATGGCGCGCTCGAATATGTCGAATGCCTTGGCAACGACGTGCCCTATGGCGAGCTGACCTCATTTCCACGCGCCGTGATGGCCAAGGATGACGAGGTGGTGGTCTTCTCCTGGATCCTCTACGAATCCAAACAGCAGCGCGACGAGGTCAATGCCAAGGTCATGGCCGATCCGCGCCTTTCCAGCGACAAGTGGAAGATGCCATTTGACGGCAAGCGCATGATCTATGGCGGTTTCGAGGAGTTGCTGCGGCTCTAACATCGAGCCGATGCCATTGACTTCGAGAGCAAGGCACGCCACCTCGCGAGAGACAATCTGCGACGGAGACAGCCTTGCCCCAGACTACCTTTGTGATTTCCACCCTCGGCCAGGGCCTCTACGAATTTACCGATCAGGCCAATGACTTCGTGTGCCGGTCCGGCTTGGAAGACGGGCTGCTGACGGTCTTCGTGCGCCACACCTCCTGCTCGCTGCTCATTCAGGAAAATGCCGATCCCGACGTGAAGACGGATCTCAACAGTTTCTTCCGTCGCCTCGTGCCGCCGTCATCCGATCCGTCGATGGGCTGGGTCGTCCATACGACGGAGGGACCTGACGACATGCCGGCGCATATCAAGGCGGCGCTCACGCAGGTTTCGATCAGCGTTCCCGTCAGCAGCGGCCGGCTGATGCTCGGCACATGGCAGGGCATCTATCTCTTCGAGCACCGCGACCACCCGCACTGGCGCGAGGTGGTGCTGCATTTGAGTCCGTGAGGTCATTAACCCTTGTGAATGCCAACTGAATGGATGGTTCGAATGGCATTCAGCTTCATGGGTTTAGTCTTGCGACAATCCCAAAGGGGAGATCGAGGAAACACCACGAGGAGACAACCCCAATGTCGCATTTCCTTGCCAAGGCTTCGCTTGCCGCACTACTCGCTCTGAGTTCCGTCCCGTTTGCCGGCTCCGTTGCTTTCGCCGCTCCCCAGACGGATTTCGTCGTCAAGGCGCAGTATCACCGCCCGCCGGTTCGCGGCTGCTCGCCGATGCAGGCCATCCGCAAGGCCCGCTATTCCGGCCTGCGCGACGTGCGTATTTCCAACATTACGCCGCGCCGGGTCGTCGTTGCCGGCCGCGACCGCCGTGGCTGGGACCGCATGACCTTCGCCAATGTGCGCGGTTGCCCGCTCATGTATCGCTAATTCGCTCGGCCAGAGCCAGGAAGACATGGGTCAGGAAAACTTGAACTAGAAAACTTGAGCTCCGGCCGTTTTGTCTTGACCGCGGCACTTTCGACCGTCTTCTCTCGGAACTGTATGTAAGTGATTCCGAACAGGCTCCGGCAGTTGCCCGCGCGGCTATCAACCACGAGGATCTTTTCATGATGCAGTTTCTGGCGAAGGCGGGGCTTGCCGCCCTTCTTTCCGCTGCTGCGCTGGCCGGCACCGTTGCGCCGGCTGCAGCACAGGTGAATATCATTATCGGCGAACCGGACCGTGGTCCGCCCCCGCCGGACTGGCGTCGCCCGCCGCCACCGCCGCCGGGTTACGGCCGTCCGCCGGGCTACGGGCGTCCGCCGCGTGGCGGCTGCGATCCGCGCATGGCGGAAAACATCGCCGAGGATTACGGCCTGCGCCGCACGCGCGTCGTCGATGTTACGCCGCGCCGTGTCATCGTGCAGGGCTGGAGCCGCCGCGGCCCCGACCAGATGACCTTCGGCAACGTTCGCGGTTGCCCGCTCATGCGCCGCTGATACCAGGCGCACGATCGTCCGTCGCATAAAAAACCGCCCTTGCAGACAGCAAGGGCGGTTTTCTTTTGAGCAGCTTTTCCCGTCGGGACAGGGCGCCGAAGCGCCCTGTCGAGCCTTACTGCTCGATTGCGAAAGTCATGCTGACGGTGACATTGTAGCTGTTCTCGCCGCCCTGGACCGGAACGGCAGCGGCATCGGAGGCTTCCTTCATCATCGCGGCGCGGTAGACCGGCTGCGGCATCGGGCGCATGACATTCTCGCTGATCTCGACGATGCGGCCGACCTTCACGCCGGCGGCTTCGCTCAAGGTCTTCGCCTTCCTGATCGCGTTGGCGACAGCGTTTTTGCGGGCTGCCTCCAAGGCTGCTTCCGGCTTGTCGTTGGTGAACTGGATATCGCCGCCCTGATTGATGCCGAGAGTGACAGACTGATCGATGATCTCGCCCAGTTTGGACAGGTCGCGGACGCGCACGGTGACCGAATTGCTGGTCTGGTAGCCGATCAATTGCGGCGGCTGCGGCTGGTTATCGACCGGCTGCGGGTAATTGTACTGCGGCTGGATCGAAAAGCCCGAGGTCTGCAGATCGCGATCGGCAATGCCGCTCTTCTTGAGCGCGGCCAGCACTTCGTTCATCGCCTTGTTGTTTTCGTCGAGCGCTTCGCGGGCAGTCTTTGCCTGTTTGACGACTGCGAGATTGACGACGGCCATATCGGGAGCCAATGCCGATTCGCCTTCTCCTGATACGTTGATGACCGCTTCGCGCGGCTTGTTCTCCTGCGCCAGAAGCGGAGCGGATGCCGCGAGCGGCAGGCTCAGAAAGGCTGTCAGAAGGGCAGTCTTGGTGTAGTTCGGCGCCATGTTTGTTCCTCGGCTGTTTGCGTCCCTGCGAGCTTTGTGTCTGCGGATTGTGAAGCTATTGCGGCAGGAATCGATATGAGAATTGCTTTACCATGATGATTGCTTTCGACTAAAGGGTGTAGGGGGTAATCAACGCATGGTAGGTAATCTGGGCGTGTGGATGTTGCCCGCTGTTAAGCCTCGACTTATAAAGAACCGCATTTCTGTCTCATGCTGAAGTTTCGCTTTTATGAAAATCGGTGCCTATGTCATCAACCTGAACCGCTCCATCGCTCGCTGGGAAGGGCTTTCGCGGAAGGCCAATTCGCTGGCGCTCGACGTCGTCAGGATATCCGGGGTGGATGGCTCGCAGATCCAGCCGCACGACAAGGCTGACATCAACAAGCGGCAATTTCTTCTTCGCAATGGCAGGAACTATCTGCCGGGCGAGCACGGCTGCTATCGCAGCCACGTCAAGGCTCTCACCGAGTTTCTCGACAGCAGCAATGATGCAGCGATCATCATGGAAGATGACGTGGAACTGCAGGCCAATCTGATAGAACGTGCAGAGGCTGTGCTTGCGGCTGTTCCGAAAGCGGAATTGGTCAAGTTGCTCAACCACCGGTCCAAGGGCTTCATGCAGAAGGCGACGACGAAATTCGGCGATGCCATCGGCCGCTGCATCCACGGGCCGCAGGGTTCGGCTGCCTGCTATCTGGTCACCCGATCCGGCGCAAAGAAGCTTCTCCGGACCATGACTGTCATGGTCTATCCCTTCGATGTGGCATTAGAGCGCGGGTGGTCGACCGAGGTTAATACCTTTACGGTCAAGAACAATCTGATAGAGCTAGGGCCGAACAGCCACGAAACGGCGATTGCGACGAAGCTCGACTACAGACGGCAGAAATTCAAGGGAATACGCCGCTCCGTCACCCATCTGCTTCGCGCCGCCGATTATGCTAGAAGGGTGCAATATTCTCTATGGTAGCGAGCGAAGAGCCGATTGCCACGCCCTCCCGCCTCAAGCCCGTCCTCGTCATCC
>NZ_JAVDSU010000011.1:0-240954 GCF_031455475.1 Rhizobium sp. 1399
GTGACGAAGTACGGGCTCAGGTAGCCGCGGTCGAACTGCATGCCTTCGACGACTTCGAGCTCGGTTTCAGCGGTCTTGGCTTCTTCGACGGTGATGACACCTTCGTTGCCGACCTTCTGCATGGCATCGGCGATGTACTGGCCAACATCCGTCTCGCCATTGGCCGAGATCGTACCCACCTGGGCGATTTCTTCCGACGTGCTGATCGTCTTGGCCTTGGAAAGCAGGTCCTTGACGACAGCGGCAACGGCAAGATCGATGCCGCGCTTCAGGTCCATCGGGTTCATGCCGGCTGCAACGGCCTTGCCGCCTTCGCGAACGATGGCCTGCGCAAGAACGGTAGCGGTCGTGGTGCCGTCGCCGGCAATGTCGTTGGTCTTCGAAGCAACTTCTCGGACCATCTGGGCGCCCATGTTTTCGAACTTGTCATCCAGTTCGATCTCTTTGGCGACGGCGACGCCATCCTTGGTGATGCGTGGCGCGCCGAAGGACTTGTCGATAACGACGTTGCGGCCTTTTGGACCAAGCGTGACCTTCACCGCATCGGCGAGAATATCGACACCGCGCAGCAGCTTTTCGCGCGCATCACGGCCGAATATGATTTGTTTGGCAGACATGGAAACCTCCCGGGCTGATCGCCCAATGATCATTATAAAACAGAATAGGGATGCGGTCGACGATCAGGCGATAATGCCCATCACATCCGCTTCCTTCATGATCAGCAGATCCTCACCGTTGATCTTGATCTCGGTGCCGGACCACTTGCCGAACAGGATGCGATCGCCGGCCTTGACGTCGAGCGGGACGACCTTGCCGGACTCGTCACGAGCGCCGGTGCCGACGGCGACGATTTCGCCTTCCTGCGGCTTTTCCTTGACCGTGTCAGGAATGATGATGCCGCCCTTGGTCTTGGCTTCAGCCTCGATCCGGCGCACGACGACGCGGTCGTGTAACGGCCGAAAATTAATCTCTGTCATTGTGGGGTTCCTCGACGGGATCGCAGCCGAATGGCCAATCCCGATGAACCGTTTTAGCAGTCTTACGTTGAGAGTGCTAGTGAGATTCGTGTTTTGGTAGAATCCGAGAGCGTGATCTCCACCGGGCCTTGAATGACTGCCGATCGGTGGGGCCCACTTGTTTAAAATCTTTTGGATCTTATTTAAATTTTTTAAGGATCGAACGTCTGGCGTCGATGGAATTCGAAACCGGAATAGTTGCGGTCGCCATGCGAACCTCGTGCACCAAGAAGAGCTCAAATCTGCCTGATATCGGCCACCCAAGGAGACGCGATATGATCGAGTTCCGGAAAAAGAGTGAAAACGAAGTCAGATCTGCCGAGATAGAAGCAAGTCTGAAGAAACTGGACGCGGAAATGGCCTCCCCGAACATCAAGGAAGTCAAGCATGAAGAGCTCTCAAAACTCCGCGACCAGCTGACCATCGAGCAGGCAGCAATAAGAGAGCCAACCAAGCGCGTTTGAGAATGGAAGGCTTCGCGGCAGCCTGATCGCCGCGAATGGGCTCCAGATGACCTCGACTTCGTCCTTGCCCGTTTATGGATGGATGAGCATTTTCCGGCTTAGCTCCGGAAGGTGGCGTTAAGCAGCGCCCTATCCCGGAAACGGCTCCAGCGTCCCGAACCAGGCGACGAGCGCGACAACGACAATGGCAATGACCATCTCCCCTACGGTCCCCGCCGCCAGCGCTTTCCCGGCAGCATGAGACCGCCCCATGCGCGGCACCAGCCCATAACGGTTGAAGACGGCAATCAGCATCATCAGCAAGGCAAGCGCGATCTTCAGGGAAAGCAGCCGCTGATACGGCAGGCTCCAGTCAAGCGGCAAGCCGCCGATGATCAGCAGACTATTGGCAACCCCGGATAAAATGACCAGGGCCACCGCGACATGCCCCGCCGTCGAGAAGCGGATCAACGCTGTCAGGGCATCCGCCCCTGCCGCGCTATCACCAAGCCGGGAAAGCACGAGCGCCACGGGGATCAGCGCCCCGACCCAGGCGCCGCCCGACAGCACATGCACCATGTCGTTCGCCCGGTGCAGCACCCGCAGCCACCCGTCATTCATGGACGCATGGCCGGTCAGCGACAGGCCGCAGAGAAGAAGCGCGGAGACGACAGCCGTAGCGGCAACCTGCTGCCGTAACGGCAGCAATGTCACCGCCAGGAGAAGTGCGGCAAACACCGCCTGCCAGGCCCAGGCAGTGCCGACGGAGGTTCCCGTCAGCACTGAAGTCATCACATCCCCATCCAGCCCATCCGCCCAGCCATTGCCGAGCATGGCGCAGCGCACCGGCAGCAGCACCAGCGTCACGAGGACAGCCAGTGCCACCACGGCAACACGCACGGCCCGGAGCTTCACCCAGATGCAGCCGCTCAAGCCCTCGGGCACGAGCAGCCACAGATAGGCGGCGCTGCCCCAGAGAAACAGGACAGCCCCGTCGAAGACGAAACGGCAGCCGATGTTGGCGGTATCAGGTGTCATCAGGGCTTTACGGTGAAGGTGAAGTTGCCCTCTGTCTTGTGCCCATCGGTCGAAAGCACATGCCAGTCGACCGTATAGCTGCCGGGAGCGAGCTTATCAGACACCGGCACCATCAGCACCTTGCCGCCATCCTCGAGCATGGTGTCGCCGAGTTTGATCTCTATCTTGTCCGGCCCGGTGACGGTGACGCCGCTGAACTTGAGGTTCAGTTCCTCGGTGAAGGTGAGATCGAGTTCGCTGAGGGACGCGACGGCGGCCTTGTCGGCTGGAGCGGAGCTTTTCAGATGCGCATGCGCAAAGGCCTGGCCGGCAAGCGCGATGCTTGCGATGGCGGCGACGGAGAGAATGCGGGTCAGTTGAGACATCAGATCATGCCTTTCGGTTTCATTGGGACAGGCGATGGCGTTTGGCCCTTGCCTGGTTAGACAGTCGGAGAGCGGATTTATTCCGGGCGATGCTGCAATTTGCTGCTGGGGTTTGCGCTTTGTGCGGAGGAACGTCATCTCACAGCCCTCCGCCGAGCAACACATCACGGATCTTCGCCAGCGCCTCATCCCGATCCGTGCCATACGGAATCAACCCCTTCAGCCGCCCATCGGCGCCGATCATCAGCAGCGAAACCGTGTGGCTCATGTGATAATTGCCGTCTTCGCTCGGCAGCTTCGACGCATGGATGAACCAGCCGTCGGAGACCTTCCTCATCTCCGCCGGCTCACCGGTAATGCCCGTGATGCGGCTGGAGAAGGCGGTGACGTAGTCATGCATCACTTCTCGCGTGTCGCGCTCCGGATCGATCGAGAAGAAATAGGCCTTCAGCGCCCTGCCCTGATCGCCGAGCGTCACCAGCCAGTCGGCCACCTCGTAGAGCGTCGTCGGGCAGGCCTCCGGGCAATGGGTATAGCCGAAATAGACGAGCGCCGGATGCCCCCGGAAGATCGACTGGTCGACCGCATTGCCCCTGTCGTCGACGAGAGAAAAATGCGTGTTGAAAGGCCCGGTGCGCGGCTCCGAAAGATAGAGCGACACCATCAACGCGACGAGCGCGCCGACGAAGACCGCACTTGCGGCAAAGCCTGAAATGGCAAGGGTGCGCGCGCTCATTGGCCATGCCCCTCATGGCCGCCCTGACCGGCATCACCAGCCTCGCCCGCCATCATGACGGTGCCTTCGAAGCTCGCAAACAGCGCCAGCACTTTGGGGTCGAGCCTCGCTTCAGCCTCCGCGAGATCCGCCGCCAGCGCCTTGGCATCGTCAGCCGAAAGCCCGGCCTTCTCCAGCGCCGCCGCTTGCCTGATCCCATCACCGCTGCAGAGAAAGACGCTCCAGCCATGATGGCCCTTCTTCAACAGCGCTCGTCCGCCCCGCCCATCCTGCTGCCAGCCGGCGATCGCCCAGTCATTCCTGACGACCACGGGCAGAATGGTCAGCGGCTTGTCCGGCCGCTCGAACATCGTCTTCAGCGTCGCGGGAATGGCCTCTTCAGGCGGTGGCCCCGACATGTCCATGCCTTCCATCCCAGGCATATCCATCGCCCCATGGTCCATGCCACCGGCTCCACCGACATCATCCAGCGGCCCAGCGATCTTGCCGACGGCGAAATCGACCGTGATCTCACCAGCCTTCTCGAAGCTCAGCACCGCCCGGATCGTCTCGCCCTGCTTGAAGGGTTTGATCACGTCCTGGAACATCAGGTGGTAGTTCGGCGCAAGCGTCACCGTCTGCCCGGCCGGAATGGCAAGCCCGCCCTTCAGCTCACGCATGGTCATGATGCCATTTGCCATGGTCATCTGGTGCAGTTGCACGGTCTTTGCCCGATCCGAGCTTGCGGCAACAAGCCGGTCCGGCTCGCTGCCACTATTGGTGATAACAAGATAACCGTCGCCAACCTTGGCGCCCGGCACCATGGAATGTGAGGCCGCATGGTCGATCCTGATCGTCGGCTCCTGCGCCACCGCAGCCGTCGCAATCATCAGGCCCACGAAGAGAGAAACAATCGTCTTCATCATCATCCCCTCCTCAGGCAAAGGCGCGCTTCAGCGGCGGCACGAAGCGGATCACCATCTGGTCGAAGGCGATCATCACCAGGATCACCAATCCGCTCATCGGAAAGGCGATGGCGAAGGCGAGCACAATGGTCCAGAGCCCGAGATAGACCGAGCGTCGCGGCGGCATGGGCGGCACTCCGAGCCTTCCGGCCGGCCGCCGCTTCCACCACATGACGATGCCGGTTACGCAGGAGAGGATGATGACGAGGCAGGTCGCCAGCATCAGCAACTGGTTGAAGAGCCCGAATTCCTGGCCCTGATGCACGTTGATGCCCCATTCGATCGCCCGGCCGAAAAAGGGATACTGCCCGAAGGAGAGATCGATGAGCGGTTTGCCGGAATATTGGTCGATATGAAGCGTGCGCTCGTTGGTGAGATCGTCAGGATAGACCGCCGCCGTATAAACGCCCGTCTCGCCGCCGGGAATGGCAAGATCGAAACCCGGCGCCATGCCAAGACCCCGCGCAATCTCCACCGCCTTGTCAAGCCCGATCGGCTTCTTCGACTGCGCCGCCGCAATCTCCGACAGCGGCACTGGCGCCTTCTCGACGATCCAGCCGGCCTTGGGAAGAATATCCTCCGTCACCTTCTGCGATTTCGGCACGGCATCCCACAGCTGCACCGGATAGCCGAGATCGTGGCTCGTCAGCCAGGCGTTGGCATTGGCGCCCCAATAGCCGGACCAGGGCATGCCCGTCATCGCCATGAAGAAGATCAGGATACCGGCGAAGGCACCGGTCACCGCATGGAGATCGCGCCAGAAGACCCGCCGCGAAGGCGTGCCGCGCACGGTTACCACCCCACCCGTCTGCCGCCGCGGCCACCAGAGATAGATGCCGGTCACGACCAGCACCATGGCAAAGCCGCCCGTGATCTCGATCAGCTTGTTGGGCAAGCCGCCGAACAACGCAAGGCTGTGGATGCGCTTGACGACATAGTTGAACTCCTCGGTGGAGCCCACCGTATCAAGCACCTTGCCGTCATAGGGATTGACGAAAACCAGCGTCTGGCCGGCATCCGAAGACACGGTTACGATCGCTGACCGGTCGAGCCCGGCCGGGTCCCTGTAGGAGCTCGCAACCGAGCCCGGAACAGCAGCCGCCGCTATATCGGCAATCTTCTGCGGCGACAGCGCCTCGCCGGCGGGCTCGACGATATAACGATAGGCAAAGACCGTATCGTTGATCTCGTCCTTGAAGAGATAAAGCGAGCCGGTAATGGCGAGATTGAGCAGGAAGGGAATGACCAGCAGGCCGGCAAAAAAGTGCCAGCGCCAGATGGCGCGATAGAGCGAAACGCCTGGTACGGCGTTCTCTGCCGCCTCAGTGGCAGTGGTGATAGACATGAAAGTGGATCCGAATCCTCGGCCGGCGGCGTCAATGCGGCCCGGCCATGATTGCAAGACGCATCACGGCCTTGGCCGCAATGCGGGTTCAGGCAAGGATCGGGTTTGCAGGCGGGGCGCGCGGCCCGGTATTCGGCGGGAAAAGCTGGCGATGGAAAGCCTCCACGCGGCGCGGCAGCTCCACCTTGAACGTAAAGCCGATGCGCGCACCGGTGATATCGGCCGGCTGCGGCAGCACCACGGAAGCGCCGATGCGGCAGGCTTCGCACGGATTGAGATGCGCAATCTTGCCATGCTCCTTGCCGTGGTCGTCGACAACGGTGACGCAGAGCGTTGGAAGCGTGCCGTCGGGCAGCACATATTGGGCAAGCGCCGCAGGGCTCAGAGCATCTTCGGCAGCTGCTGGAACCTGATGCACAAGACCGACGAAGACGAGCGCGATGGTGCACAGAATGCGCACCAGCCATTGCTCGATCCTGTCCAGACGATGTTGCATCGTTCCCCTGCGCCGCGAGGCCCCTACCTCGGTATTGAATCCGTGATAGCGGCATCTCGCGCAAAGCTCAATGCGACATTCATGACCAGACGACGGATCATAGCGGCTCAGGCAGCCGGATTGAATGGTGACGGATGGGACGGAAGCAAGGTCGCCCCATCCGTCGAAATCCCGCTACACGCATCCACGTCGGTCAGATGCGCCAGTTCCATCTGGGCCTTGAGGCCAGCCGGTCGCCCGAGTTAAGCGCGATCGAAGGCGGCGCGGTTTTGCTCGACGAAAGCCTCCACCGTCATTGGCGGCGTTCCCGTGAACTGCTCGATGACGTCGTTGGTGCCCGCAAAGACGCCGTTGCGGCAGTCCTCGGCGATGCACAGGAAGTGCTGGATGATGAAATCGTCAAGGCCGAAACTCTTCAGGCGCGCCGTATAGGCTTCGGCAGTCGCCGGCCGGTAGCCGATCTTGCGGCCGAGCACTTCGCTCATCCTTGCGGCGATCTCCGCCTCGCTGAGCTCCACCGGACCGAACAGCGGATAGATCTTGCCAGCGTGTTCGGCCGGGTTTTCCAGCATGGCCGCAATCAGCCGCGCCTGGTCCTCGCCAGTAACAGGCGCATGCCTCCCCTCGCCATAGGGCAGCTCGATCACGCCCTCACTGGCAATGACGTCGCTCACCCAGGGGAATGTCAGCCATTCGGAGAAGAAGGTCGGGCGGATATGGGCGGTCGGCACACCCGACCAGTCCAGCACGCGCTCGGCGACCCAATGGTTGCGGGCAGCATGGCTTTTCGCCACCTCGCGCGCCGAAATCTGCGACATGTTGACTATGAGCTCCAGCTTTGCCCGCCGTGCGGCATCGGCAAAATAGGCCGTCACATCGATGAGATCCGGGCGGATCGGATAGCAGAGATAGGCGGCATTCACGCCCGCGACCGCGCTGATGACGGCATCATGATCGGTGAGGTCACCGACCACGACCTCCGCCCCTGCCGCAGCGAGTGCTTGAGAACGCGCATCTTCCTTATGCACGAGCGCGCGTACCTTGTGGCCCTTTTCCAGGAGGATGCGGGTCGTATGCTTGCCGGTTTTACCTGTGGCTCCGGTCACGAGATAGGTCTTGGACATGGTCTTCTCCAGTTGTGAAAAGGGCGCAGGATTCCACCGGAGCGAACCACAAGGCTCGCCCGTTACAAATCGCCCGCCCTTGAAATTTAGATTACGAGTGACATCTAATTAGATGTTGGTTACAATCTAAATTGTCAAGGTGCGGGAGACCGGAAATGCGAAAATCAAACGAGGAAGCGGCAAGGACGCGCCAGACCATCGTCGCCACCGCAGCCGACGAGATCAGGCGTTCGGGCATTGCTGAAGCAAGCGTCGCCGACATCATGGCCGCTGCCGGCCTGACACCGGGCGGCTTCTACCGCCACTTCGAAAGCAAGGATCATCTGGTCGCCGAAGCGCTGGAAAAGGCGGGAGATCAGGTCGCCGGAAGCATGCGCAAAGTGCGCGACGAGGCCAGCTTCGACGATGTCGTCAACGCCTATATCGACGGCACCCGGGCCGGCGGCAAAGCCGTGCCCTCCTGCCCCATCTCCTCCCTCGGCAGCGAGCTCGCCCGCTCCGGCCCAGAGACGCGTGAAGCTGCCACCAAAGTGATCGAAGACATGTTCTCCGTCTTCAGCTCTGGCCCCGCCGGTACCAAGGCCAGCCGCCGCAAGGGAATGGCCGCCTTCGCCACGCTGGTGGGCTCACTGACTTTGGCGCGTATTGTGACCGATGAAGAGATGGCGGATGAGATTCTTGATGTAGCCCGGCAGAAGCTGCACCGGGCGGAGTGACCCCGCTCATTGGACACTCTTGCGAATCGCATAAGTGTATGCTTATGTGTTGTCATGATGGAACACGATATTTTTCGCGCGCTCGCCGACCCGACCCGCCGCACGATCTTCGAGAAGCTGGCGAACGGCAGCATGAATGCCAGCGCGCTTCGCCAGGGCATGGATATCAGCCAGCCGGCCATGTCCCAGCATCTCGCCGTGCTGCGTTCGGCACGGCTGGTGCGCGAACAGAAGGAGGGCCGTTTCGTGAATTACGAGGTCGATCCCGAGGGGCTCACCCTCATCGCCCAATGGCTGGCGAAATATCGCGCCTACTGGCCAGCCCGCATCGATGCTCTCAAGCTCTTGCTGAAGGATATGGACCAATGAACGAGGTGAAGACCGAGATACAGACCAAGCAACAAACCGGCTTCGAACAGAGATACGAGCTGGATGCGCCGCCGGAAAAGGTCTGGCGTGCGATCAGCATCGCCGATTTTCGCGAGAGATGGCTGCCGAAGGAAGCGCTTGCCGATCCGCAATCGCTCTCCGAAACACCGGGAAAGGAGGTTCGCTACAGATTGCGCGACGACAGCCCGCCCTTCCTGGAAAGCATCGTCACCTTCGCGATCGCACCGAATGCATCGGGCGGGACCAGCCTGCGGATCGTCCACGAGTTGACTGGTGACACTTTCGAGCGGCTTTCGAGATCGGTCGCCAACAGCAACAGCCAGACTATGATGCTCGCCGCCTGACGCGGCAGGCCTTCCCGCTTATCAATTCTGAAAGATTGGAGTTCGCCGATGCGCGAAGCGATGCAACTCGTCCCCATGGTCGTCGAACAATCCTCCCGAGGGGAGCGATCCTTCGACATCTATTCCCGCCTCCTGCGCGAGCGGATCATCTTTCTGAACGGCGAGATCAACGACGGCGTGTCCGCCCTCGTCTGCGCCCAGCTTCTGTTCCTGGAGGCCGAAAATCCCAAGAAACCGATCAACCTCTACATCAATTCGCCGGGCGGCGTCGTGACCAGCGGTTTTGCCATGTACGACACGATGCGTTTCATCCGCGCGCCGGTGCACACGCTCTGCATGGGAACGGCCCGCTCCATGGGCTCCTTCCTGCTGATGGCCGGCCAGCCGGGAGAGCGATATGCCCTTCCGAATGCCAGCATCCTCATCCACCAGCCCCTCGGCGGCTTCCAGGGCCAGGCGTCCGATATGCTGATCCATGCCGAGGAAATCAGGAAGACGAAGCAGCTCATGACGCGGCTCTACGCCGAACATTGCGGCCGATCCTATGACGAGTTCGAGCAGGCCATGGATCGCGATCGTTTCATGACGGCGCAGGAAGCCCTGGAATGGGGCCTGATCGACCGCATCCTGCAGGAGCGTGAAGAGATGGCGGACGCGCTACCGCAATAGTCCCTGATGTCACGGACCACGACCACCTTGCGAGATCAGCCGTCCCTGCCCTAAATAAGTGAGCGACACCTCATAGTTGCCCACCACTCCTGAAGGCAGGTCAGAAATGAAACGCCATGATTTCGATGATCTCGCCGCCTTCGTCATCGTCGCCGAGGAGCGCAGCTTCACCAAGGCCGCCGCCCGCCTCGGCATTTCCTCCTCCGGTCTCAGCCACATGATGCGCCAGTTGGAGGAGCGGCTCGGCATGCGGCTTCTTGCCCGCACCACCCGCAGCGTGGCCACCACGGAGGCCGGCGAGCGCCTGCTTCTCACCCTCCAGCCCGCCTTTGCCGAGATCAACCGCGGCCTGCAGGAACTCGGCAATCTCCGGGAAAAACCCTCCGGCACAGTACGCATCACCGCAGGCAAACATGCCGCCACCGCGCTCGTCATGCCCATCCTGCCGGAATTCCACCGCACCTATCCCGAAATCAAGGTCGAGTTGATCGTCGGCGACCGTTTCGAGGATATCGTCGCCTCGCGTTTCGATGCCGGCATCCGCTTCGGCGAGCGCATCGACAAGGATATGATCGGCCTGCGCATCGGCCCGGATATCCGCGCCGCCGTCGTCGGCTCTCCCGATTATTTCGCCCGCTACCCGCAGCCGAAGACGCCCCACGATCTCGCCGATCATGATTGCGTCACCTATTACATGGCTTCGTTCGGCGGCGCCTACGCCTGGGAATTCGAGGAGGATGGCCGCGACATCGAGGTGAAGGTGTCGGGCAGCTTCATGGTCAATGATTCCGACATGATGATCGAGGCTGCGCTTTCAGGTTCCGGCCTCGTCTATGCCTTCGAGGATTTCACCGAGCAGCATGTCGCCAGCGGCCGGCTGATCCGCGTGCTGGAGGATTACTGCAAGCCCTTCAGCGGCTACTCCCTCTATTATCCGAGCCGGCGACAGATGCCGCCGGCCCTTTCGGTGTTCATCGAGGCGCTGCGCGCCATCCCGAAGCGGTCAGGATATCAAGCTGCCTGAGCCACAGGCATCGTCGCCATGTCGATGACGAAACGGTAGCGCACGTCACCGCGCTCCAGCCGCTCGAAGGCTTTGGCGATGTCCCCCATGGCGATCATCTCGCATTCCGGCAGGATGTTCTTGCGGCCGCAGAAATCCAGCATCTCCTGCGTCTCCTTGATACCGCCGCTCGGCGTGCCGGCAATGCGCCGGCGCCCCATGATCAGCGGCAGGTTGCTGAATTTGGGCGTATCGACCAGCGAGCCGGCGATGACCAGTGTCCCGTCGGTATCAAGCGTGTTGAGATATGGGGTGAGATCGTGCTCGTAAGGCACTGTATCGATGATAAGATCGAAGGCGAAGGCGGCAGCCGCCATCTGCTCGGCATCGGTCGACAGCAGCACCTTGTCGGCGCCGAGCGCATGGGCCGTATCGACCTTGCCTTCCGAGCGAGTCAGCACCGTCACTTCAGCGCCGAGCGCAGAGGCGAATTTCACGGCCAGATGCCCGAGCCCGCCAAGCCCGATCACGCCCACCCGGCTGCCGGGGCCGACATTCCAGGTGCGCAGCGGCGAATAGGTGGTGATGCCGGCGCAGAGCAGCGGCCCGACGCGCGACAGATCCAGCCCATCGGGAACGCTGAGCACGAATTCCTCGCGCACGACGATATGATCGGAATAACCGCCATAGGTCGTCTCGCCGGTCACCCGGTCCTGGCCGTTATAGGTGACGGTGACGCCCTTGTAGCACATCTGCTCTTCGTTGCGGCGGCAGTTGGGGCACTCCATGCAGCTGTCGACGATCGTGCCGACGGCAACATTGTCGCCGACCTTGAAGCGCGACACGCTGCTGCCAATGGCAGAAACACGCCCGACGATCTCGTGGCCGGGTACCACGGGATAGACCGAAAATCCCCAGTCGTTGCGCGACATGTGCAGGTCCGTATGGCAGACACCGCAATAGAGAATATCGATCGCCACGTCCTCGGGACGCAATTCCCGGCGATCGAAGGAGAAAGGTTGCAACGGCGTGTTCGCATCGGTTGCGGCAAATCCTGATGTTCTCAATGGCTTATCCCTCGCAATGCTGTTGAAAGCTGACGGGCAGCAGAAGCTGCACCGAAGGGATATAGCGTCCACGGACTATCCGAATTAGACGAGGCAGGCGGGATAGGCTTGTGAGCCGGGCTCAGCAATCGATTATCAATGCGCATATGGCGGTGGGATCAGCGCTTGCGCACCGCCATCCGATGAAAAAGCCGGCCAAACATCAAACGAGGCCAGCCCGATGCGTAGATTCAAAGAGTTAGAGCGCCGTGCGTCCGAATGGACGCACGGCGCTCTGGTTTCTCAAAAATCCGACAGCCAGGGCTGGACAGGGCAAACGTAACTTTATAACAACGGGAATGTAATGTTATTACATTAAAGGAAGTTTCATGTCCCGGCGCCTTTTCGCTATCTTCGCAGTCGCCACCGCGCTCACATCCGCCGCCTTGCCATCGGCTTCCCGCGCCGAGGAGGAACAGCAGGAAAGCTGGCGGCTTTTCGTGGCTGATCACAGCCTGCCGGTCGTCCACGCCATCGACCTTGCAAGCGGTAGACAGATCGGTCGCTTCGATCTCGAAGGTTATGCCGCCTTGTCGCTGAGCGACACCGGGCGCACGGTCTTTGCCGTCCAGGGCGAAGAGAATGTCGTTCATGCCATCGATACCGGCATTGCCCTTTCCGATCATGGGGAGCATCGCGATCTCGAGGTGGCGCCGCCGAAGCTGATCGGCACGACGATAAAGGGCGAGAAGCCCGGTCATGTGGTGACGCATGGCGATGACGTGGCGATCTTCTACGATCGCACCGACCGCTTTGATCTCTTGAAAGAAAGCAGCTTGCTGCAGGAAAAGCCGGAGCCGAAGGCTGTCGATACCATCGCCGCCCATCACGGCGTCGCGGTGCCGATGGGTAATCACCTGCTGGTTTCGGTGCCGAACATGCAGGCGCCGGTCAAGGAGGGCGAACTGCCGCCGCGCCTTGGCCTGCGGGTGCTCGATCGTGATGGTCGGCAGATCGGCGATGTCGCGCCCTGCTCCGGCCTGCATGGCGAGGCGACCTCTGCTCGTCTCGTCGCCTTCGGTTGTGAGGAAGGCGTGCTCGTTGCGCGTCCGGGCGGCGCGGAAGGCCCCACGGTCGAGATGCTCGCCTATGGCGTGTCGCTGCCGCGGGGCAAGGTCTCGACGCTGCTCGGCGGCCGCTCCATGCAGTTCTTCCTCGGCAATTACGGGGAGGACAAGCTGGTGCTGATCGATCCTGACAATACGGACGCGCCTTACCGCATCATCGACCTTCCGACGCGGCGCGTCGATTTTGTACTCGATCCGGCAAAGTTCCAGAATGCCTATATCCTCACAGAAGATGGCAGGCTGCATCTGCTCGATACGGTAAAGGGCGAGATCGTCAGATCGGAAACCGTCACAGAGCCCTACAGCAAGGACGGCCATTGGCGCGATCCGCGTCCTCGGCTGGCCGTGGCCGGCGATGATATCGCCATCACCGATCCTCGCCACAGCCTGATCCGCCTTGTCAGTAGCGAAACACTGAAGGAAACGCGCACGATCCCCGTCGAGGGCCAGCCTTTCACGCTGGTCGCCGCCGGCGGCTCGGGCACCAGTCACTGAGCCTGTTGGCCGACCATACTTCGCATTCCCCACGCTTGACGTAGCCCATGGCGGCGTCATAGATCGGGGTGACGGTTCCCCGAGGAAGACTCCAAGGGGATTAATAGGGAACACGGTGCGGACGACCCAATAGGGACCAAGACCGTGGCTGCCCCCGCAACTGTAAGCGGATTGCCGGTTATATCCGGAATGAATGCCTCGTCGTTCATTCCAGGAAATCACCGGCGAGCTGGTCATATCGGGAGTGATCGCTTGCGATCATCTCCGCCGGCCTCAGGGCCATGCCACTGCGCGCGAGCGCGGGAAGGCAGATGACCGGCTGACATCCGCGAGCCAGGAGACCTGCCGTCAATCGCAATCCAATCAGCCAGGCGGGGATGCCTGGACAAGGAGCAGATATGATTGACCTTATTTCCTGCCGCTTGCCGCACGCGATCCGTCCCGATTGGACCACCCGCCGCTAGCCCTCCCTCCACGCTTTGCTCACGCATCTGCGCGCGCCGGCGTCTGCTAGCCCTTTTCCTTCCGATCGAGAGTTTCCAATGCGCCAGATTATTCCAGGCTTTTCCCTTGCGCTCGGGCTCGCCAGCCTTTGCCTGGCCGGCCTTGCAGCACCCGCCTTCGCCGCCACCCAATATCCCCTCACCCTCAGCAATTGCGGCCAGAAGGTCACTTTCGAAAAAGCCCCGGCCAAGATCGTTTCGATCGGCCAGGGCATGACCGAAGTGCTCTTCTCGCTCGGCCTTGCCGACAAGATCGCCGGCACCGCCGTCTGGGTCGGCCCGGTCCTGCCGCAATATGCCGAGGCCAACAGCAAGATCAGACGGCTGGCCGATAATGATCCGAGCTTCGAATCCGTCGTCGGTGCCGAGCCCGATCTGGTGGCCGCCGAATTCGAATGGCATGTCGGCGCCCAAGGCTCCGTCGGCAAGCAATTTGGGGATCTCGGCATCAACACCTATATCGCGCCGGCCGATTGCGTCGCCAAGATCAACACCGATGGCGGAGACGGCGTGCGCAAGGAGCTGTTCACGATGGACCTGATCTATCAGGAAATCGCCGAACTCTCCGAAATCTTCGACGTGAACGACCGCGGCGATGCACTGATCGCCGACCTGAAGAAACGCGAGGCCGCGGCCGTCGCCTCCGTTTCAGGCGCTGCAGCCAAGAACCTGCCTGTCGTCTTCTGGTTCTCCAGCAAGGAAGTGAAAGGCGATGCCTTCATCGCCGGCAAGAACAGCGCCCCTGCCTACATCCTGAAGGCACTCGGCGCGAAGAACGTCGTGACGACTGAGGAAGAATGGCCCCTCGTCGGCTGGGAAACGATTGCTCAGGCCAATCCCGCCGTCATCGTCATCGCCACCATGGACCGCCGCCGCTATGCCGCCGACGATCCCAAGGTGAAGGTGGATTTCCTGGAAAACGATCCGGTCACAAGGGAGCTCGATGCCGTCAAAAACAAGCGCTTCATCATGATGGACGCGCAGTCGATGAACCCGACGATCCGCACGATCAACGGCATCGAAATCCTGGCAAAGGGCATCGCCGCCTCCGGTCTGGCGCAGTGAGCCAGGCTGCCTTGCCACAGAGACGATGGTGGGTGCTTGCCACGCTCACCATCGCCGCCTTCATCCTGCTCGGTATCATGATCAGTCTCGCCGTCTCGATCGGCGAGATATCGATCCCGCTCGCCACCACGGCAAAGGCGGTCTCCAACCGCCTGTTCGGCACGGCATTCGAACTCAGCCGCATCCACCAGGGCATCGTCTGGGATTACCGCCTCAGCCGCGCGCTGGTGGCGGCCAGTGCCGGCGCGTCGCTGGCGCTTTGCGGCACGGTGCTGCAGGCCCTGCTGCGCAATCCGCTCGCCGAACCCTATGTGCTCGGCATTTCCGCCGGCGCCTCCACCGGCGCCGTCTGCGTCATGATCCTAGGCCTCGGCTATGGCGTGCTCGGCATTTCCGGCGGCGCCTTCATCGGCGCCGTCGTCGCCTTTCTTCTGGTCGGCATTCTGGCGGCGGGCGCGGGTGGCACCAGCGAGCGCATCATTCTCTGCGGCGTGGCGGGCTCGCAGCTCTTCAATGCGCTGACGTCCTATATCGTCACAACCTCGGCCAATGCCGAACAGGCGCGCGGCGTGCTTTTCTGGCTGCTCGGCTCGCTTTCCGGCGTGCGCTGGCCGGATGTCTATCTCTCCGTGCCGGTCGCGCTGACAGGCTTGATCGTCTGTCTTGCCCATGTGCGCGCCCTCGATGCCTTTGCCTTCGGCACGGATGCCGCAGCCTCCCTCGGCATCGCCGTGCGCCGCGTGCAGTTCACCCTGCTCGGCGTGACAGCGGCGATGACGGCAGGCGTGGTCAGCATGGTCGGTTCCATCGGCTTCGTCGGTCTCGTCATTCCCCATGCCGCCCGCTTCCTCGTCGGCCCCGCGCATGGCCGCCTGCTGCCGGCGACTGCGCTTGGCGGAGCGATCTTCATGGTCGGCGCCGACATCGTCTCGCGCATCATCATTCCCCAACAGATCTTGCCGATCGGCGTCGTCACCGCGCTCTTCGGCGCACCGGCCTTTGCCATCATCCTCTATCGCGTGCGGAGAAGCGCATGAGCATATCAGTCGACAAGGTCACCTATGCCGCCGGCAATACCGTCATCGTCAACGGCATCAGCATATCAGTCGAAAAGGGCAAGGTGCTCGGCCTGCTCGGGCCGAACGGTTCCGGCAAATCGAGCCTGCTACGCCTGATCTGCCGGCTGCGGCAGGTCAAAAGCGGCGTCATCCGCCTCGGCGACGACGATGTCTCCGGCCTCTCGCGCGCTGCCCTTGCCCGCCGCATCGCCTTGGTCGAGCAGCAGTCGACGACCGACACGCAGCTCACCGTGCGCGATATCGTCCGCCTCGGCCGCACCCCGCATCGCGGCCTCATCGCCTCCTGGGGACCCGATGACGATGCCGCCGTTGCGGAAGCACTCGCCCGCGTCGACATGACCGCGCGCGCCGGCCAGCTCTGGCAGACGCTGTCAGGCGGCGAACGCCAGCGCGTGCATATCGCCAGAGCCCTGGCGCAAACGCCGAGCGAACTCCTGCTCGACGAACCGACCAACCATCTCGATATCCAGCATCAACTCGATATCCTGGCGCTGGTCGCCAGACTCGGCCTCACCTCCATCATCGCGCTCCACGATCTCAATCTGGCGGCGATGTTCTGCGATCACCTGGCCGTGCTGCAGAAGGGCGAGGTCGTGGCCGCAGGCACGCCCGAGGAGGTGCTGACCGAAGCCTTGATCGCCCGCGTCTTCGGCGTGCGCGCCCATATCGAAAGATCGGCCGTGCATGGCCGCACACATATCCAGTATCGGATGGGCTGAGAGATGGATGGCGTAAATTTCGATCTGAAGGAAGAGATCCGCGACTACTGGTCGAAACGCTCGGAAACCTTCGATCTCGCCTTCGGCCACAAGATCGCCCCCGGCCCGGAGGCAGATGCCTGGCAGAAACCGATCCGCGATACCCTCGGCCCTGAGCCCAAACACGTGCTGGAACTTGCCTGCGGCACCGGCGAAGTGACGCGCCTGATCCACGATCTCGGCCATGACGTTACCGCGCTCGATTTCTCCGAAGCGATGCTGAAGGTTGCCCGCGCCAAACACGCCGGCAAGGAGCGCCTGCGCTTCATCTTGGCGGACGCCGAAAACACCCTGGAGCCGGATGCGCATTACGACGCGATCATCTGCCGCCACCTCGTCTGGACGCTGACGCGGCCGGAAGAAAGTTTTGCCGAGTGGTTCCGCATCCTCAAACCCGGCGGCCTTCTGCTCTTCTTCGATGGCGACTGGGCAAGCCCGAAACCGACCGGCCGCATCGCCAGCCTGCTGATCTCCTGGATCGACCGTTTCATCGGCGCCGACAGCAACTATGATGGCGCGCTCAGCACCCGCCATGCCCGCATCATGTCAGCCCTGCCCTTCGGCTCCGGCCTGCGCCCCGACATGCTACTGCCGCTCCTGAGACCGGCAGGCTTTACAGGCATCGAACTACACTCCCACGCCCCGATCGCCCGGGCGCAGAGGAAGAATGCCAACCTCAGAAATAAGCTTAGAACGCTGGTCTACCGCCGTTTCATCCTGACCTGCCGGCGGCCCTGATACTTCGAATGGGGGCCGACCGGTCAGCCGCTGCCTACCAGTTGCCAGGATCGGCAGTATGATCAACAGCGGCGAATTCGTCCGCCTTAGCCCGATCCAGTGTCACAGTTCTCGTCCTCTTCGTCTCGTCCGCGACCAGATAGCGAAGCGGTGCCGCGTCCTTGGCAAGCTCCTGATAGACGAGAAGCGCGGCCTCCTCGGCGGTATCGGCCTCGATCTCTCGCGTGATGGACACAGTGAACTTCTGCATGGCTTCGGGCCTTCTCGATCGTCGCGGGCATGGGCGCAATGTCCACCGCCTGACAATAAGCGCAGAGCCGAATAGTTCAAGCTGCCCCTGCCCTCAACGATCAGCCGCCACAGACGGAAGCCATTGGCAGCGGCCGGCTTTGAGCGGCGTACCGTCGTGGCAATGGGAGACGGTGATCAAGGAGGCCACATGACAGAACGGCGGCGCTAATATTCGCCCTGTTGACCCAAAAGAACTGTCGGCACCTATTTGAACATCTCAGGCGAATAGGTGCCGTCGCTGTTCAATATCTCAGCGCGTTGCTGCAGCCGGCAGAGATATTGGTGGATCGAGCATCTGATTGCTGTCAGCGGTCGAACCATAAAGCGCCGCATAACGCCGACATCTATCCAGATGAGCCGGAAGTGGGGAGCATCCGGCTCACAGGTTTCGGCATAACCAAGAAATGGCGGAGATCGAATATCCGAGCCATCAACGAGCTTTCACGGTTTGCGTGCTCGGATGTGTAGGAAGATTGGCGCAACGCGGGTATCGGCTACTACAGGTTCGGCAAGGGCGACTTCCGGCGATGCCATTGGTTCGCCAAACGCCTCGATTATGAAGCCGGCACCGACGATCATGGATACCCAGCTTGTCAGCGTGCGATGGAAACGCGGCACCGAAAAGGGTGTCAGCGCTGCACGCTCTTCAGCTGGAATCTCGGAAAACAGCCAGCGCTCGATGCGCCCGTCGGTCTCATCGAAATAGTCGGCAACCTGAACGGCAACTGCAGCGCCGCTCTCATCGCGGATATTGCGGCGGGTCGGCGGAACGAAACATGGATGCAGAATCGAAAACTGCAAGAACCCACCGGGCTTCAGAATGCGGTGAAGGCTCCCCAGAACTTTTTGCTGGTCAGCCATGTCCATCAGCGACATAAAGGCGGTGACGAAATCAAAATTCCCTTCCGGAAAGTCAAGGCTCTGGCCGTCGCCAACCACGTAGTCGATACCGAGTGGGTCCTGTGCCTCCGTTTGGCGGGCATAGCGAATGAAGGTAGGTGCGATGTCCACCCCGGTCATGCGGGCACCAAGTTGGGCTACTGCGCGGGTATTGGTGCCTTCACCACAACCGAGATCAAGTCCCGTCAGACCTGCGATCGGGGGTAACATGTCCAGAAAGGCGGGCGTGTTAAGTGCGTCGCGATATTTGTCGTAACCTGCACGACTATAGATCGTCCAAGTCTCCGCATTGCTTTCCCAATGAGTGGCGACATCGTTTGTGTTCATGCTCATCGTCCTTCACGTCCTTCCAATCTTTGCTTCTACGTCCGCTTGCCATCCGCAGCAGCGCGAGCCTCGAGATCAGCTCATTTCCGCCGTCGGCTGAACGACCGCCGACGCAGGCACGTGTTTCCAGTTCTTGAGGTCCGACGCCTTAAGACCGGAATGAAAATCAATCAGGTCTG
This sequence comes from Rhizobium sp. 1399, assembly GCF_031455475.1. Classification (NCBI taxonomy): domain Bacteria; kingdom Pseudomonadati; phylum Pseudomonadota; class Alphaproteobacteria; order Hyphomicrobiales; family Rhizobiaceae; genus Rhizobium; species Rhizobium sp. 1399. The sequence goes on from NZ_JAVDSU010000011.1 coordinate 19,138, forward strand.
CTGGGCCAATCATGTTTGCCAAATCCAATCCCCCTCGGCGCACAATCAAAAGGTGTTCTCTCTTATCGAGAAAACACCTTGTGTAGAGCTTATCCGAGAAGAACGTGGGCCGCGGCCCGCCTCAGCAACCCATCCCTGCCGCTCAAACAGACCGCATTAACCCGCCATCCACCTTCAGGCTCTGGCCGGTAATATACCCCGCCCCATCAGACACCAGAAACGCGATGGTCGCGGCAACTTCCGCACTCGTGCCATAGCGCTGCATCGGCACGGTCTCGCGCCGCTCCTCGGTCGCAGGCAGGCTGTCGATCCAGCCGGGCAGCACATTGTTCATGCGAATGTTCTCGGCCGCATAGGTATCCGCAAAGAGCTTGGTATAGGCGGCAAGGCCGGCGCGGAAGACCGCCGAGGTCGGGAACATCGTCGACGGCTCGAAGACCCAGGCCGTGGAGATATTGACGATCGCACCCTTCTTCTGCGCCTGCATGATCGGCGTCACCAGCCGCACCGGGCGGATGACGTTCATCAGGTAGACGTCCATGCCCGTATGCCACTGCTCGTCGGTGATCTCATTCAGCGGTGCGCGCGGTCCATGTCCGGCGCTGTTGACGAGAACGTCGATACGGCCCCAGGCCTGCATCGCCGCATCGACCAGCCGCTTCAGGTCTTCGTTTGACTGGTTGGAACCGGTGACCCCGACACCGCCGAGCTCCTTGGCCAGCGCCTCGCCCTTGCCGGAGGAAGACAGGATTGCAACCTTGTATCCATCGGCCGCAAGGCGTCTCGCACTTTCGGCGCCCATGCCGCTGCCGCCTGCGGTGATAACAGCCACTTTTTCTACTGACATTTCGGTGCCCTCCTGAAGTGATATCGTCGATTGATCGATGTGTGCACGCACGATACCATCTCCGTCACGTGAGCGCGAACCAGTTCTCCTCTTTTATGGCAGTAGAAAAACTACTCGATGAGCGATATCCCGGGAAAGCTTCCCTCCCTCAATGGCCTCAGAGCCTTCGAAGTCGCGGCGCGCCACCTGAACTTCAGGCTTGCCGCCGAAGAGCTCGGTGTGACGCAGGGCGCCGTCGCCCAGCAGGTTCGCGGGCTCGAAGCGCAGCTTGGCTTGACCCTCTTCGAGCGGCTTCCCCGCACGCTGGCGCTGACGGCCGAGGGCCGGCGCTACATCGCCGATATCAGGCGCGCCTTCGAGCTCATCGCCCGCGCAACGGACGAACTGAAGCCGCAGGCGATCAAGCTCACCATCAGCACGACGCCGACCTTCGCCTCCAAATGGCTGATCCCGCGCCTGCCTGACTTCACGGCTCTGCACCCCGATCTCGATCTGCATATTCTGGCGACCGAGCGCATCTCGAATTTCGTCGTCGATGGCGTCGATCTCGCCGTCCGCTATGGCCGCCCGCCCTTCGGGCCGGGCCTGAACGCCGAGCTCCTGTTCGAGCAGGAGGTCATTGCCGTCTGCAGTCCGCTGCTGCTTGCCGGCCGGGATGCACCGCGCACGGCCGAGGAGCTTGCGGCCTATCCGCTGCTGCACGATGCCCACAATCTCTGGCCGGAATTCGTCGAGCGCCACCTCACAAACAGCCGCAGCCCCTCCTTCAAGGGCATCAGCTTTTCGCAGACCTCGCACGCCATCGAGGCGGCGATTGCCGGACAGGGCATCGTTCTCGCCAATGGCGGCTTCGTCACCGACGATCTGGCCAAGGGCCGGCTGGTGCGTGTCTTCGAAGCCAGACTGCGCGGCCCTTCGGACATCTACCTCGTCTGGCCCCGCTACCGGAAATCTCCTGCGCGGGAAACCGTGATCGGCTGGTTGTTCACTGAGGCGCAGAAGGCAGGCTGAGCGCTCGCGCACGGGGCAGCGTCAGCTTGGCGGACATGAAGAACGACTAGCCCCTTGCGCAGGACGCCGGAGACACCAGATTCAATCTCTTCATTCCCTCCGATAAGCATCGATAATCACAGGCCTATTTAATGTTCCATTTCATTCTCGGGCTTCCATGGCTGGTTGTCCTCCTTCGCTTCATCCTGCCCCTGCCGTGGATATGGCCTGCCAAGGCGCTGCTTGCCGGCGTGCTCCTGGTCGCCTCCCAGCAGGTACTGCTGAACCGTATCTCGTCGGGTTCCGTCTTCGCGCCCGAATATCCGCGCCCGCTGATTATCGTACTGAATTTCCTCTTCGGTGCGACGCTCCTGCTGGCCGTCTTCCAGATCGCGCTGGACGCCGTCTCGCTTGTCCTTGCTCTCATCGAGGGACAATTCCCGGCCGTGCCCCCTGAGGTCCGCTATATCATCGGGCTCGCGGCCTTCGGCCTGGCCGCTTTTGGCGTCGCTGGAGCCGTGCGCATTCCACCCGTGAAGAATGTCGAGATAGCAATCCGGGATCTCCCCGATTCCTTCGACGGCTACCGCCTGCTGCAATTGACCGACCTGCATCTCAGCCGCCTCTTTCCGGCGTCCTGGGCCGAAGCGCTCGTGAAGAAGGCCAATGATCTGAAAACCGACCTGATCGTCGTGACGGGCGATTTCATCGACGGCCGCCTGGAAAAGCGCCGTGCGGACATCGCACCCCTGGCGAAGCTCGAGGCGCGCGACGGCATCTTCGCCATTCCCGGCAACCACGAATATTATTTCGGCTACGACGATTGGATAGCGCACGACGCCAGTCTTGGCATGCGCATGCTGATGAACGACCACGCCGTCATCGAGCGCGGTGCTGATCGCATCGTCATTGCCGGTGTGACGGATCTGGCAGCATTCGGCAGACCGATGCCCAATCCCGATCTTGCCGCGGCCCTGAAAGACGCTCCGGCCGAAGCCCCGATCATTCTTCTCGACCATCAGCCAAGAATGGCAGCCGAGACGGCCAAATCCGGCATTGCCCTGCAGCTGTCAGGCCACACCCATGGCGGCATGATCCTCGGCCTCGACCGGCTGGTCGCCCGTGCCAACGGCGGCTTCGTCTCCGGCCTCTACCGGGTCGGCGCCATGCATCTCTACGTCAACAATGGCACCGCGCTCTGGCCGGGCTTTGCGCTCAGGCTCGGCCGGCCCTCGGAACTGACGGTCTTCACGTTACGGAAGGGTTCCTGACAGCAGATCGGCAACCGGCCGGCTTTCGCTCTCCCTCACCAGCAGGCGAATACGCTCGGCCACATCGGGATCGACGGGATTGTAGACGACCATGTTGAGATCCGGCCGGCCGTCGATGGCAAAGCCGGAATATTCGAGCGCGATATCGCCGAGGATGGGATGTTTCAGCCGCTTGGTTCCCTCGCCATGCGCGATCACCTCGTTCTCCTCCCAGATCCGCTTGAATTCCGCGCTGGTGCGACAAAGCTCTTCCACCAGCTCTGCTATCTCCGAGGTCGCGCCCGCCCGCGCCGCATCCGCCCGGAAGGCGCCGACGACGAAGCGGGCCATCGCCTGCCAGTCATACTGAACATTGCGCACGCCGGAGTTGGAAAAGAGCAGCCGCAGGATGTTCCTGTCTCCGGGCGCAAGCTTCCCGTAATCGGTCATGACGATGGTCGCCGCCCGGTTCCAGGCAACGATATCCCAGGCAGCCGTGCGCACCAAAGCCGGGCTGACCTCCAGCGTATCGATAAGCCGCTGCAGCCGCGGGCTGATGCCCTCGACGGCGCGGTAGCGCACCTCCGGCGGCCGGCCGAGGCCGAGAATGAAGAGATGCTCGCGCTCCGGCTCGGTCAGCATCAGGCCGTTTGCGATCCGGTTCAGCACGTCGGCGGAGGGTGCCCCGCCGCGCCCCTGCTCCAGCCATGTGTACCATGTGGGGCTGATATTGGCGCGCTGCGCCACCTCCTCGCGTCGCAAGCCCGGCGTGCGCCGGCGGCCCGAGAATCCGAACACGGCCGGATCGAGGCGCGAGCGGCGGTCGCGAAGGAAGGTGCCAAGGGGGCTGCCGTCGGTGCTCATGCTGTCCCTGTTAGCCATTATAATAGGATAACGTCACTACTTTAACAGCATAAAACATAGCGCAATATTGGGGTCTGTAAAGCCAGTCGCGCAAAAGTGTGAAGCGGTTTTGCGATAACGACATGCGAAAAAACAAGGACTTAAAGCGTGCAGCGGCATGCTTTGAAACAAGGAGATACCCATGCGCATTTTCCTCACTGGCGCCACCGGCTTCATCGGCTCGGCGATCATCCCCGAACTCCTGAAGGCAGGCCATCATGTCATCGGCATGACCCGCTCGGATGCCGGCGCAAAAGCGCTCGAAGAGGCAGGTGTCGACGTTCACAAGGGGACGCTGGAAGAGCCCGAAAGCGTCCAGCGCGGCGCCGAAAAGGCCGATGCCGTCATCCACACGGCCTTCGACCATGATTTTTCGCGTTTCGTCGAGAATTGCCAGAAGGACAGCCGCGTCATTGCCGCAATGGGCGAGGCTCTCAAGGGCTCGAACCGCCCGCTGCTCATCACCTCGGGCACCGGCATCGGCAATGCCCATCTCGGAGAGCTCGCGAGCGAGGATGTCTTCAATATCGAGCATCCGAACCCGCGCATCGCTTCCGAACTTGCCGGCAACGCACTTCTGGATGCCGGCGTCAACGTATCCGTCATGCGCCTTCCCCAAGTCCATAACACGTTCAAGCAGGGCCTCGTCTCGCCACTCATCGAAATATCAAAGGCAAAGGGCGTTTCCGCCTATGTCGGCGAAGGCCGCAACCGCTTCCCCGCCGGCCACCTGCTGGACGTCGCCCTGCTCTACCGGCTGGCCATCGAACGTGCTGAACCCGGCGCCCGCTACAATGCCGTCGACGAGGAAGGTGTGACCATGCGCGAGATCGCCGAAGCTCTCGGCCGCGGCCTGAAGCTGCCAGTCGTCTCGGTCACGCCGGAAAAGGCGGCGGAGCATTTCGGATGGATGGCAATGTTCGCCGGCCTCGACTTCCCGGCCTCCAGCGAAAAGACCCGCCGGACCCTTGGATGGAATCCGACAGGTCCCGGCCTGATCGCCGATCTCGATGCGATGGATTACGACAGCCTGGCGGCTTAAACCAAGGCGCCGATCAAGGCCTCGCTTTTCACCCAGAGCTGCCGTGCCTTGTCGGTATCCAGCGCATAGGACCTGACACCGTCGGCAAACGGGCTCTCGGCGTCGTTGATCGGCGCAACTGCGCAATCTTCGTGATAACGCCCGCCGATCTCATCCCTGTCGGCCACAACAGCCGCCCAGACGGATGTTGCCGCCGCCTGCGGAATTTCTTTCAGTTCCGCAGGCGGAAGCCCCGCCTCGGCGCGCGCCTTGCCGACGGTCTCCAAAAGACCTTGCAATGCCTCCGGCGAGAAATGCCGGGGAAGATCCGTGATGCTGTTGCCAGGCATCACCGACGCAGCCCGGATGCCGCGACCCCGGTGCCGCCGGTCGAATTCCACAGCAAAGAGAGCATTGGCCGTCTTCGACCGCCCATAGGCGACGAAGGGCTGGTACTCCTGCGCTTCGAAATTCGGATCGTCGAGATCGACATCGGCAACGCGATGCGCCTGCGACGACAGCACCACCAGCCGCCCATTGTCGGCAAGCAACGGCTCGATGCCGACGATCAGCGCGAAATGGCCGAGATGGTTGGTCCCGAACTGCATTTCGAAACCGTCGACCGTCCGGCCGAATGGGGTTGCCATGACCCCGGCATTGGCGATGACGGCATCGAAGCGCCGGCCATCGGCAAGCAGCCTGTCCGCCGCGGCCCGAACACTTTTCAGGGATGCCAGATCGAGCCCGATCAGTTCCAGACTGCCGCCGCCCTGCTTTGCTGCCTCCCGAACAGGCGCAGCGGCGGGCTCGCTCCTGGCGAGGTCCCTGATCGTTCCGACGACGCTTGCGCCATGGGACACGAGCGAGCGCGCCGTTTCGAGCTCGATGCCCGATGAGACACCGGTGACGAGAAACCGCTTTCCCGTGAGATCGACGCCGGAAAGCACTTCGTCGGCGGTCGATTTTGCGCCAAAGCTTTTGGTCATGTCTTGTCCTTCAATGGTTGATCTCGGAGTTTCGATATTCGACGCCTGCCAGGCGTCAGATTGCCAGGCCACCGGCCACATCGATCACGCTGCCGGTCATGTAGCCTCCATGCGGTCCCGCCAGATGGCAGATGAGCGCGGACACTTCCTCAAGCGTCGCGATACGGCGGATCGTGTGCAGGTTCATCAGCGCGTCGGGCACGCCATCACCCAGCACTTCGGCAGACATGTCTGTCGGCATCACGCCAGGCTGAACGACGTTGACGGTGATGTTGCGTCCACCGAGATCGCGGGCAACACCTTTCGCATATCCGACGATGGCCGCTTTCGTTCCCGAATAGTCGGCAGCTCCGGCAAACGGCACATGCGTGCCGAGCAGCGAGCCGATGAAGATGATCCGCCCGCCATCCGACAGCACGGGTGCTGCCGCACGCGTTGTCGCCACTGCACCCATGACATTGATCTGCCACTGGCGATCGAGATTGACCGTATCCAAATCGGGATTGTCGACCGTCTTGCCCTGCACGGCGATCGCCGCATTGTTGACGAGAATGTCGAGCTTGCCGAAATAGGCGATCACCTTGTCGACTAGCGGCTTGGCCGCCGTCATGTCGGCCTGGTCGCTCTTGATCGCCAGAGCCCGCACACCCGTCGCCCTGAGCTTCTCCACCACCGCCTCGGCCTTCGCGGCAGAGGCCACATAGCTGATCGCAACATCAGCACCCTGATCGGCCAGCGCCTCCGCCGTAGCGGCACCGAGCCCGCGAGAACCACCGGTCACGAGCGCAACCTTGCCCTTCAGAATATTCGACATGGAAATCCTTTCTACACACTATCGGACACTGCCTGCCCTCATCGAGCGGCCGCGCCTTTTTCGTAACGATCGTTACTGTAATGAGTGGTATGAAATGTAGACAAAGCCTGTCAAGTGGTTTAATAACGATCATTATGAAATTGGCCGAGTTGATCTGATGGGACGCCATCGCGAATTTGACATGGAGAAAGTGCTCGATGCGGCGCTATGCGTTTTCTGGCGCAAGGGCTACGAGGGAGCGTCCTATGCTGACCTGACAGAGGCTGCCGGCGTCGAGAGACCCGCCCTCTATTCCGCCTTCGGCAACAAGGAAGCGCTCTTCCGGCGGGCGCTGGATCGCTATTCCGAGCGATATCTGGATTATCTTCCGGAAGCGCTCAAGCTCCCCACCTCGCGCCAGGTCGCAGCCCACATCCTCTACAATGCGGTCGACCTCAATACGCGTTTTCCCAATCATACGGGCTGTCTCGGCATCAATGGCGCCGTGGCGGGATCGGACGAAACCGAACCCGTGCGACAGGCGCTGATCGACTTCCGCGCTGCTGGCCAGGCACAGCTTCATGAGCGCTTCGAGCAGGCGAAGGCAGAAGGCGATTTGCCGGAAACGGCCAATACGGAAGCCCTTGCGGCATTCGTGATGGCGATGACCCACGGCATGGCGGTACAGGCCAAAGCCGGTTTCAGCCGCGACATGCTGAACGCCGTTGCCGATCAGGCGCTGTCCACCTGGCCGGCAAAATCATACTGAACCTCGTGGACGGAAACCTATCCTGCCGCATTCATCTTGGCGCGCACCTCCAGAAAGGCCGCCGTCAGTCGCGCCAGAACCGGCGATTTGACTGATCCGTTCGCCCCGCCGATCGGGTCCTGGATATGGATCCTTCTGAGATCCTCCATGAACTCGTCCCAGAGCGGCTGGCCGCCCTCTTCCAAGAGTTCGGCGCGAATGCTGAGATCCTCGCTGACCGGCAGATGCCTGCGCCCCCAGGCGCCGATCATCGCAAACATCGGCACGAGTTGGATCGAGGCTTCCGTCAGGCTGTAGATCGACTTCTGGCTGTGGGAGGGATCATCGAGCTTGGTGATCAGCCCGTAGGACATCAGCCGCTTGAGACGTGCCGCCAGAATATTGGAGGCGATACCCTCCTCCGACTGCGTCAAGAGCTCGCGAAAGTGACGGCGATTGCCGAACATGATATCCCTGATGATGACAAGGCTCCACCGATCGCCCAGCACCTCCATCGTCAGGTTGATCGGGCAGCCCGACCGCATTTCGATATTCATATCCGACTCCGTGGGAAAAACCAGTTGCATCATAGGATCGGTTATGCAACAACTCAACCGATTTCAAAATGCAATCAGATGGAGGCTGACATGACACGTGTACGTGTTGCTGCATTTTCCCTTTCTATCGATGGTTTCGGCGCCGGTCCTGACCAGAGCCTTGAAAATCCCCTCGGCAAAGGCGGCATGGCGGTGCACCAATGGTTCTTCCCCACCCGCACCTTCCGCACCATGATCGGCAAGGACGACGGCACGACTGGCGTTGATGACAAGTATGGTGCGGCAGGCATGGCGGGCTTCGGCGCTTTCATCCTCGGCCGCAATATGTTCGGCCCGATCAGGGGCGAATGGCCTGACGAAGAGTGGAAAGGCTGGTGGGGTCCGAACCCGCCCTATCACGCGCCCACCTTCATCCTAACCCACTACGCCCGCGAGCCCATCGTCATGGACGGCGGCACCACCTTCCATTTCATCACGGGCGGCATCGAGGAAGCGCTTGAAAAGGCCAAGGCCGCAGCCGGCGACAAGGACGTCAAGATCGGCGGCGGCGTCAGCACTGTCCGGCAATATCTGCAGGCAGGGCTGCTCGACGAGATGCATTTCGCCATTTCCCCCGTCGTCCTCGGCAAGGGCGAAGCCATGTTCGAAGGCATCGACCTGCCGGCGCTCGGCTTCTCCGTCAAATCCCACGAGATGACGGAACTGGCCGCGCATGTCGTGCTCTCGAAGTGAGGCTTGCCCATGTCCGCCGCCATGTCGCTGGTGATCTACCTGCACCCGCTCTCCTCTTACTCCCAGAAGGCGAAGACCGCCTTCTACGAGAAGGACCTGGCCTTCGAGGTGAGGCTTCTTGACGGAAGCGAGCCGATCACCTCGGAGTTTTCGGCAAAGTGGCCGATCAAGCGTTTTCCGATCCTTGAGCATGGCGGCGACTTCATTTTCGAAGCGACAAGCATCATCGAATATATCGACGCGCTCAGCCCCGGCGACCAACCGCTGATCCCCAAGGATGCGGCAACGGCTATCAAGGTGCGCATGTGGGACCGCTTCTTCGATAACTACCTGCAATATCCCCAGCAGCGCATGGTCAATGCCGCGCTCGGCCGGGAGGTCGAGCCCGGTGACGGCTATGTCCGCTGGCGCCACGCGCTCGAAACCGCCTATGGCATTCTCGACGCGCATATGAAGGGCAGGCAGTGGGTGGTCAGCGAAACCTTCAGCCTCGCCGATTGCTCGGCCGCCCCGGCCTTGCTCTATGCCGACTGGGCGCATCCGATCCCCGAGCATTTTGAGAATGTCCGCGCCTATCGCGCCCGCCTGCTCCAGCGCCCGAGCTATGCCCGCGCACTCGATGAAGCGCGCCCCTACCGTCACCTCTATCCGCTAGGAGCACCTGCCGGGCGTGATTGAACGGGTGAGCGCTCCGCTTTCGCGCAGGTACCGCGGCAAGCGGTATCGGTGCAAAACCGCCTTTGTTCGATAGCTGATAACGGCAGCATCTGAAGATATCGGGTATTTACTGTAACGTACTTCCGCCCTGCGCCATTTTTCCCTACCGATCGCCCCATAACAGCCAGGCGCATCGGCAAGCGCATGATAAACCGGCCAGCGGGGGCAGCAATGACACTTGCGGAATGGATCATGCTCGCTCTGAGGGCCAGCCTGTTCTCGATCGTCTTTGCACTTGGGCTGCGGGCGACGCTCAAAGACATCGCGTATCTGCTGGCCCGCCCCATGCTGTTGTTCAAATCCATCCTGTCGATGAATATCGTCATGCTCGGTTTTGCCCTCGCAGCCGCCTATCTCTTTCCGCTGCCCCCGCCGCTCCAGATCGCGCTCCTCGGACTTGCCATGGCCCCGGTTCCGCCAATCCTGACGTGGAAGCAGAAACGAGCGGACGGGACATCCTCTTACGCGATCAGCCTGTGCGTAACGGCCTCCTTTCTGGCCGTCCTCCTCGTTCCACTCGCCATCGCATTGGCAGACATCGTCTTTCACGCAGACTACCGGATGCCCGCGACGCGCGTCGTGCCCATCGTCCTCATATCCGTCATCGTGCCGCTCGTGCTCGGCATGCTGGTCGAGCGCCTCGCGCCCACCATCGCCGCCAGGATCGCCCAACCGGTCGCGATATCAGGAACGGTCCTTCTCATTCTGGCCGCCCTGCCCGTTCTTTTCGTGACGCTGCCTGCGGTCTGGGTGCTCGTCGGCAGGGGACTCCTTCTGTTCCTTGCCCTCTTCACCGCCTTTGGCCTGCTGGTCGGCCACGTCCTGGGTGGGCCGCACACGCATGATCGCGTCGTTCTGGCGCTCGCGACAGGCACGCGGCATCCCGGTGTCGCAATGGCGATCGCCGCATTCAATTTTCCCGATGAAAAAGCCGCGGTGGCGGTCGTGCTGATGCACGTTTTCATAGGCGCACTGGTCTCGATACCCTATTTGAAACTTGTCCGGATAAGCGTCGCGCCTGCGAAGAGCCTCGACAAGTAATGGATATAGGCCACCTCATCTCGTTGCATTGGCCGGTATCCTGCGACACCGGCCAATCCATTGCAGACGATCAGACGAGCCCCTGGCTGAAGCCGAATTCGCCCTCCGCTTCCGCCGCACGCACATCCTCGCCAAACAGCATGTCATTATGCGGCCGGCCGCTGCGAACCATGGGATAGACGTTTTCGAGCGCCGCGACACGGCAGTCGAACAGGACAGGCCGGTCGATGGTGATCATCTCCCTGATCTTCGCATCCAGCTCATCCGGCCTCTCGCAGCGCAAGCCCACCGCGCCATAGGCTTCCGCCAGCTTGACGAAATCCGGCAGCGAAGCGGAGTAAGATCGATCCCGGCGGTTGCCATGCAGGATCTGCTGCCATTGCCGGATCATGCCGAGCTGCGCATTGTTCAAGATGAAGATCTTGACCGGCGCCTGATGCTGCATCGCCGCCGAAAGCTCCTTCAGCGTCATCTGCACCGAACCATCACCGACAATGCCGAGAACCAGCCGCCCGGGATGGGCAATCTGCGCCCCGATGGCCGCCGGCAACCCGTATCCCATCGTGCCGAGCCCGCCAGAAGTGAGCCATCGGTTCGGCCCCTCGATGCCGAAGAGTTGCGCCGCCCACATCTGATGCTGACCGACATCGGTCGTCACGATCGGGTCGAGATCGGTGGTCAGCGCATGCAGCCGCTCCAGTGCATATTGCGGCATGATCTCGTCCCGGCGCCTCTCATAGGCAAAGGATTTTCGCCCCCGCCACTGCTCGATCTCGGTCCACCACGCATCCATCCGCTTCCGCTCCGGTATGGCGGGAAGCGCCCGCCAGGCTTCGATCATCTCCGAAAGCACCGCCGCCGCATCGCCCGTGATGCCGATATCGACTGATACATTCTTGTTGATCGAGGATGGATCGATATCGATATGGATCTTTTTCGAGCCCGGCGAAAAGCGGTCGACGCGCGAGGTTACGCGATCGTCGAAACGCGCCCCGATCGCAACCATCAGGTCGCAATCATGCATCGCCATATTAGCTTCATAGGAGCCATGCATGCCCGGCATTTTCAGCCAGTTCGGCCCTGACGCGGGATAGGCGCCAAGCCCCATCAGCGTCGAGGTGATGGGAAAGCCCGTCAGCTCCACCAGCTCCCGCAGCAGGCGCGAGGCCTCCGGCCCGGAATTGATGATGCCGCCGCCGGTATAGAGGACCGGCCGCTTCGCCTGCGCCATCAGCCTGACCGCAGCCGCGATCGCCTCGCGATCGCCGCCCGTCCGCGGCTCGTAGCGTGCCGGCACCGATATCTCCTTCGGGCCGACATAAAGCCCGCTCGCAAACAGCACGTCCTTGGGCATATCGACCAGAACCGGCCCCGGCCGGCCCGATGTGGCGATCCTGAAAGCGAGATGGATCGTCTTAGCCAGATCATCGATGTGATCGACGAGGAAATTATGCTTGGTGCAGGGCCGCGTGATACCAACCGTATCGCATTCCTGAAAGGCATCCGTGCCGATCAGCGTCGTCGGCACCTGGCCGGTCAGGCAGACGAGCGGAATGGAATCCATCAGCGCATCCTGCAGCGCCGTCACCGCATTGGTGACACCTGGTCCTGAGGTCACCAGCATGACGCCGACCTTGCCGGTCGAGCGGGCGTAACCTTCGGCGGCATGGCCGGCCCCCTGCTCGTGGCGCACGAGCAGATGCTTGATCTCGTCCTGCTGAAAGATCTCGTCATAGATCGGCAGCACGGCAGCGCCGGGATAGCCGAAAATGTGCTCGACGCCATTGTCGCGCAGCGCCTGCAGAACGATTTCGCCGCCGTTCATCAGGCGGCCAGAGGGAGTATTCGCGGAAGTCTCGGGAGAATTTTGGGTAAAGCTAGCCTTATCGCCGGTCATAGCAATGTTCCGTCGTTGATGAGGTGATTGGGGGTGCGACGGGGCATAAAAAAAGGCCCCGTCAGGGACCTTGTGTTCGGCGCATGGGTGGCTGATGCCGGACGGTTACACCGTCCTGCCCATGCGCGATATCACCACGACGAGAACCATTGCGATTTTCATGGGCGTAAGAGCTAACCGCAATTTTGCGCTCCGTCAATCGCATCTGTGCGTTCGGCCCGAACCGCTGTTCGCCTTGTCAGATGTTGATGGCTGATGGGTTATCGATCCGGCTTGGCTGCCGGGGCGTCCCCGGCCCGCAGGCGAAACATGCCGCGCGGGACCGTCAGATCGTCTGCCGTCCCGAAAGCACCTCGATCGAAAGGCTGAAGAAGATCGGCCCGTCCACAGGCTCATCCGTATCGCCGTCGAAATTGAAAGATCCAGGCTCCCACCAGAAGGCACGCTTTTCCAGAAGCGACCATGCATGGATGCGTTCATTTCGGCGCGCGGGGGTATCCGTCAGCTCCTCGAAACGACCGTGAACAAGGACGCTTTTCCACTTTCTGTCCTGGCCGAGCTCTTCGGCATGGAAACTGGCCAGGGGGTTTGCCCTGAGACGGTCGATCTTCAGGCCAGGCATGGAAAACATGAACAGCCGGCGTCCTTCATAGGCGTAGTGAATGGGAACGATATAGGGATATTGCTCACCGCTGCACCCGAGATGGCCAAACATGTGGTTCGCCAGAAACTCGATGCAGGCATTATCGGTCATTTCTCGCAGCTGCATGCTAGCCTCCGGTACTTTAAAGGTCCTGCCGTTGCTGACCCGGCGGGCCGAGCATCAATTTCGTCAGAAGTGCGATCTGCTCCTGCTGCTGGGCGACGAGCGATTTCAGATCGGTATTTCTGAGCTCGTCGAGCTTGTCATGCAGCGCCATGATTTCGATCTCAGCCTTCAAATTGACCTCGTAGTCGTGCGCGGCATCCACTCGGTCTTTGGCGGCATGCCTATTCTGGCTCATCATGATGACCGGCGCCTGCACGGCCGCCAGCATGGAAAGGATGAGATTGAGGAAGATGAAGGGATAGGGATCGAAGGCGCGCGTCGCGGCCAGCAGATTGCCGGCGACCCATACTGCAAGGGCGATCCCGAAGAGGATGATGAAGGTCCACGAATCGCCGAATTCCGCCACCTTGTCCGCCAGCCGCTGCGACGGTGTCAGCTTTGCATCGAAGGACTGATTGGAATCATGGGCAATCGCGTGCCGGGAGATCAGTCGCCGGAAGACTGCCCGTTCGCGCTCGGTTAAGAGCTCGAACGGTTTGCCGAGGTATCTGTTCGCGCCGGAACCGATTGCCTCGTCGGAGATTTCAGCAACAGTGCCGGCCGACATGATATTCTCCCGTCGAATGCACCGGCCGGCACCGGACCATGACAATATGGCCGATCAGCCGCACCGGCATTGATCCCAGATTACGGTGTCACTTCGGATTGCGATGTCACATCAAGGGAATCTTCGATACGCTTCAAGTGGTAGATAACCCGTCTCTTGCGATCGTACAGCCTGCCCAACAGCGCATTTTCGACATCCAGCGGCCTCCCCGTCAGCCGCAGCCTTTTAACGACGATTTCCTGGCCGGTGATGCGCTGCTCCGCCTTCACGGCGTGGAGCCTTGCGAACCTCAGATCCTTATTTCCATATCGTGCCGATTGCATATCTATCTCGCCAATCATTTTTTTATCCGCGCCTGGCCGAGACGCTGTCTTTGCGGCCATTGCCCCTGGGGGTCGACGGCACGAACGTTATGATCCGCGCTTCTGCAGCAGGTTCCCCGCCTGTTCGATGGGTGCCGGCCGAAAGTCAAATTCATAGATAGAAAAAGAAATCATAGCACGTTCTTCGATTATTCTCATATAATAAATATTATATATCGAAATTAGAGACTTTTCTAAAATCAGAAAATAAAATAGCGAAGAAAATCGCGTCACGTTATACGAACAATCTTCCTTTTGTCTCTGCACGCTCCGGCTACTGCGCAACAATTCTACGTTACAGCGCCTGTTATCTTCGGCGAAAAACGCCATGAAGCCGTCACCTGGAATTGGGGTGACGTGTGTTGGACTTTCATGGCTGCTAGAGCTATCGCAGACAGGCAGGCCGCCAATCGCGTCTCTGCACCCCCTATTGCTTATGGCATCGGCTGAGCAATATCCGTTGCTGTCGCTATCGGCATGCCGTGCAAGCGTTGGCGACAAGATCAGCCGGGCCGCATGGCGTTCCAAGCCCTCTTGGTACCTCGTTGCGGCCAAAGACGAAACGATCCCGCCGGCCGTGGAATGCGATTCCGCCTCGCACATGAAGGGCGAGACGCTTGTCCTGCAAAGCGGCCACGTCCCCATGCTGTCGCAGCCCGAAGCGGTCGCAGACTTTGTCGCCAGTGCCGCGGCCGCGATCGACGCCTGACCCTCCCGAGGGCGTGGCTTTCGTCGCGCCCTCGCAGGGAAACTTTCTCAATCGAATGTCGCCTGCACGATCCATGCCTCCTCTTCGCTCGGAATATCAAAGCCTTGGACATATTTCGCGAGCAGCTCGTCCGTTATCGGAAACGCGGCATTTGCATCACGTCGTGCTGAGCGTTCTCTCAAACGACCGCGCAAAATCGCCTCCTCCACCTGAAGATAAATGACGCGGCACCGGTGATCACGGGCTTCGACAAGCCCACGGTAGCGGGTGCGAGCCGCCCCATTCCAGAAGGCAAAATCGATCACTGCCTTCGTGCCGCGCATGAGCTGGTCTTCAAGGCGGAGCCTCAGCCGCGTTTCCGCGGCGGCCTGCAGATCGGCATAGGCAGCCTCCGGATAATCGACGCCAAAACGCCCGTCATGCCGCCAGACCTCTTCGTCGATCGAGAAACGCTCACATCCGAGCGCCTCCAGCCGCTGTGCAAAGGTCGTCTTGCCGGAACCTGCCAAACCGCACATCATGAATACGATCCGCGGCTCGGTTCGTACCAGATCTTCGGCGGCAGCCACTGCCTGCCGATAAGACATCACCATCCGAAACTCGCCTCCTGCGATCCTGATCGGCGACGGAACCTCCGCATTTGACCTTGTGCCTCGACTGACGAGAGCCGGCCACCACCTATGTATGTATTTCTATCCCTCTGAACTTGCTCACACAATGCGTCTGTGGCGGACACGCTTTCCGTCAATTGCCAATGAGAAGGCCATCACCAGGGGATAGCGCCCTGCTCGCTCTGGCAAATGCCTTTGAGGTCGCGCCCTTGAAGCAAAGCCATTCGCACCGGAAAAGCCGCAGCCTCCGAGGGCGTGCGATCGCCGCGGTGGCCGCTGAGATCGGTGGCGACGAGGCCGGGGCAAGCCGATACGGCGGTGATCCCGGTATCGCTGAGCTCGGCATTGAGCTGGACCGTCAGCATGTTCAGCGCCGCCTTCGAGGCATTGTAGCCGATAAGGCGAACGCCATAGAACGGCCAGCTTGGATCGCCGTTCAGCGTCAGGGAGCCGAGGCTGCTGGTCATGTTGACGATGCGCCCTGCCCCGGCCCTGCGCAAGAGCGGCAGCATCGCCTGCGTTACCGCGAGCGCGCCGATGAAATTGGTCTCCAGCTCGCGGCGCACAGCCTCCAGCGAAGCCTTGCCGGGAGCGCCGTCGGTATAGTCGGCAATGCCGGCATTGTTGACGAGAATATCGAGGCGGCCATGCCCCGCATCGATCTCGGCAGCGGCGGCAGCGATGCTCCCGGTGTCACAGACATCGATCCGGATGAACGACACATCAAGCCCCTGCGAGACCAGTTCCTCGGCCGCCGATTGCCCGCGCTCCGCATCACGCGCGCCGAGCAGAACAGTCACGCCGGCCTGGGCGAGCTGTCTGGCGATTTCATATCCGATACCCTTGTTCGCGCCGGTCACGAGCGCGATGCGGCTGGAGCTGTCTGTCATCTGAAGATCCTTGAAAATCCTGTTCGTTGCGAGCAGATTGAAAATAAGAAGGATTCTTCAGGTTTTGAATTCGCATATGGTTTCCGCCCAGACATCAGCTGCAAATGCCCGCAAATCACCGCGTCAGGCGCGGTCGGTGAACACTGTCGAGGCAATTTTCGAAGCGACGATTCAGGTTTTGATATCCGACGGGCCGGGTGATCTGACGACCACCCGTGTCGCGGAAAGAGCCGGTGTCTCCGTCGGCTCCCTATACCAGTATTTCCCGAACAAGCAGGCCCTGTTCCACGCCGTCAACGAGCGCTACCTGACGATGCTGGCAGAACGCGTGGAAGCGGCCTGCCTCGACCATCGCGGCACGCGGTATGCCGAGATGGCCGATGCGCTCGTCAGCACCTATATCGAGGTCAAGATCGAGCGCCGCGACGTCACGATCGCCCTCTACCGCGCCGCCGCCGAAGTGGACGTCGCCGAGATCGTCGAGGCCATGTCACAGCGCATCGAAGCGGCGAGCCAAGCCATGTTCGCCACCGCCTCGGATGCGAAATTCGCCAATCTCTCTACGGTCAACGTGATGATGCTGAACGTGCTCTGCGGCACCGTCCGCAACGTCTTCGAGCGGGATATGTCAGAACTTCTCATCGACGGCGGATTGCAGACGCAACTGACGCTCATGTTCTGCACCTATCTGGACGCCGCGAAGATCCCGCCGTCGGAAGCTTAGGCCCTATCAAGCGATCGCAAGCTCTTCGCCCTTACTCCGCCAGCTCCCGCATGACCTTGATGAGGTCTGACTTGCCCTCGAAGCCGATGCCGGGCAGCTCCGGCATGGTGATGTGGCCGTCGATCACCTGAACGCCGTCGGGGAATCCGCCATAGGGCTGGAAGAGATCGGGATAGCTCTCATTGCCACCTAGGCCGAGACCAGCCGCGATATTGAGCGACATCTGGTGGCCGCCATGCGGAATGCAGCGCGAGGGCGACCAGCCGAACTGCCGCAGCACGTCGAGTGTGCGCAGATATTCGACAAGCCCGTAGGACAGCGCGCAATCGAACTGCAGGTAATCGCGATCCGCACGCATGCCGCCATAGCGCAGCAGGTTGCGGGCGTCCTGATGCGAGAAGAGGTTCTCGCCGGTTGCCATCGACGCATCGTAGAATTCGGAGATGGCCGCCTGCAGTGCATAATCGAGCGGGTCGCCGATTTCCTCGTACCAGAAGAGCGGATAGTCGCGCAGCATCTTGGCATAGGCGATGCCGGTCTCCAGATCGAAGCGGCCGTTCGCATCGACGGCAAGCTGCGCCTCAGAACCGATCTCTTCCAGCACAGATTCGATGCGGCCGCGGTCTTCCTCGATCGAAGCACCGCCGATCTTCATCTTGACCACGGTGTAGCCGCGGTCGAGATAGCCGTGCATCTCCTTGCGCAAGGCACTGTTGTCCTTGCCGGGATAGTAGTACCCACCGGCCGCATAGACGAAGACCTTCGGGTCAGCCTCCCTGCCCTTCATATCCGCCAGCAGCCGGAAGAGCGGCTTGCCCTCGATCTTGGCAACGGCATCCCACACCGCCATGTCGATCGTGCCAACCGCGACCGAACGCTCGCCGTGGCCGCCGGGCTTTTCATTCTTCATCATCGCCGCCCAGATCCTGTGCGGATCGAGATTGGTGCCGGCATCATTCACGAGGCTTTCCGGCGCCGCTTCCAGAATACGATCCCTGAAGCGTTCGCGGATAAGGCCGCCCTGGCCATAACGGCCATTGGAGTTGAAGCCGTAGCCAACCACGCGCCGCCCGTCTCTCACGACATCGGTGACGACGGCCACCAGGCTCGCCGTCATCTTGCTGAAGTCGATATAGGCGTTGCGGATCGGCGACGCGATCGGCTTCGTCACTTCGCGGACATCGATGATACGCATGGCAGTCTCCCAGTCCGGATCTGAGGGCCGTTGCCCTCGCATAGGAACGATTTAAGCGAAATCCGCCCTCACCGTCCAATGCCGATCCGGGTTCCTTTAATGCCGAATCGGCACTGTAAATTTCTCGAAGCATCCATGAATTTGCTTGAAATCGTCGGAACGATGCCGTTCTGTCAATGCTCCCTAAGCATCAGAAAAACGGATGAACCATCGTGGAAACCGCCTGGCTCGCCGATCTCCAGGCTCTCGCCGAAACCCTGAACTTTTCGAGAGCAGCAGAGAAGCGCCACATCACCCAGCCGGCTTTTGGGCGCCGCATCAAATCCCTCGAGGACTGGTGCGGGTCCGAACTCGTCGATCGCTCGACGCATAGGTTGAAGCTGACCCCTGCGGGCGAAGCCATGCTGGAGGCGGCAAACGATATCGCTGCACGGCTGGAGCGCGTCAGCCGGGATCTCGAGCAGATGCGTGCGGCAACCTCGACCGTGACCTTCGCCGCCACCCACGCCCTCTCCTTCATCTTCTTCCCTGGCTGGATACAAGCTCTGGGTCACGAGGCATCGACGATGCCGATCCGCCTCCTCTCGGACAATATGAACGAGTGCGAGCGGATCATGACGGAAGGCCGTGCCCAATTCCTGCTCTGTCACGACCACCAGAACAGCAGGATCCGTCTCGACAGGAATGCCTACAGGCACGTGGAGCTTGCGACCGACCGCCTGATCCCCGTCAGCGGGCGGGACCGGGATGGCCGACCGCTCCACAGCATCTCGGAGGCAACGGATCGCACAATCCCGCATCTCGCCTTCGAAGAAACATCCGGAATGGGCCGCATCCTCTCGTCCGCCCTCTCCGCCCACACAGATCAGCTGCACCTCTCGACAGTCTTCACTTCCCATCTGGCCATGGCGCTGAAGGCGCTCGCCATTGAGGGAAAGGGCGTCGCCTGGATACCGGAGAGCCTGGCAGCCGACGAGATGGGACCGGATGGAAGATTGACCTCAGCCGGATCGGCGGACTGGGCAGTCGACGTCAAGATCGTGCTGATCAGACCACGGGCGCGCATGACTGACATTGCCGAGAGCTTCTGGACCCTGGTTCAAGGCAAGGATTGGCGTTCAAGCCGCCAGCCGCTGCCTGCAACGGTGCCACCCGGGCAGCAGATCATTTCATGAGCGCGGCCTGTCTCAGCGCCGCGTGAATATCGCTGACGACGGCAGCCCCTTCGCCGACGGCTGCGGCAACCCGCTTTGTCGATCCGGCCCGGACATCGCCGATCGCAAAGACGTTCGGCAGGCTGGTTTCCAGTTGCAGGGAGCGCCTTCCCAGCTCCTCTTCGACATCAGGGCTGAAAGTCGTACCGGTCCTTATGAACCCCCTGTCATCCGTCTTGATGCGGCACTTGATCCAGTCGGTATTCGGGTCGGCGCCGATGAACATGAAGACGCGGCGAAGATTGTAGTTCTTCCCGGACTGCGCCCTGAGATCCGTGATGGTTGCCGCCAGGCGACCATGCAGATCTTCCGACAGCGCTGTCAGCTCGCATCCGAGATGCATCTCCACGTTTGGCAGTGCCGCAATGCGATCGATCAGATAGGTGGACATGGTTTCGGTCAGGCTTCGGCGGATCACCAGGTGGAGACGCCGGACCCGCGGCGCCAGGAATGCGATCGCCTGGCCGGCCGAATTGCCGCCGCCAACCAGGGCAATATCGTCGTTTTCGCATAGTTTCGCTTCGATTGCGGATGCCCAATAGGAAATGCCGGCGCCCTCGAAGCGCGCTATGTCGGGAATATCAGGCCTGCGGTACCTGGCGCCTGAGGCGATGACGACGGTTCGCGCCTTGACTGCCCTGTCTCCGCCAATCCGCAATACCATGGGGTCGGTTTTGCGTTTGCCGGCCGGGGCCGGAATCAGCTCGTCGACATCGAGCGGCAAGGCGATTTCCGCTCCGAATTTGAGCGCTTGATTGAAGGCGCGGCCCGCAAGCGCCTGGCCTGAAATTCCGGTCGGAAAACCGAGATAGTTTTCGATGCGGGAGGAACTGCCGGCCTGCCCGCCGATCGATCGTGCGTCGATGACGATGACGCTGAGCCCCTCCGATGCCGCGTAGACCGCAGCCGCCAGACCCGATGGACCTGCTCCGACGATCGCCACATCGTAGACGATTGCCGGATCGAGCTCCGGCGTGATGCCGAGGCAGCAGGCAGCTTCAGCGTCTGTCGGATGTTTGAGTACCGTTCCGTTGGGGCAGACCATGAGCGGCAATTCGCTCGCCAGTATCCCAAGCCTCTCCACCAGGCCCCGGCCTTCGTGGTCCGACGCCGCATCGAGGACGACATGAGGGTAGCCGCTTCGGGTCAGAAAGCCCTGCAGGCGAACCAGATTGGGCTCTCCGGGATTGCCGATCAGAACCGAACCGGCGCCGCCGAAATTGATCAGTTCCACACGCCGCAGGATATAGGCGCGCATGATGATCTCACCGATATCGGCCGATCCTATGATGAGAGCCTTCAGATGCGCGGCATCGAATGCCAGCGCCACACACCCTTCCGGCCCGGCACGTCCGCCTGCAAGCACGGGCCGTCCGGAGAGCTGACTGACCTCTCCCGAAAATTGCCCGGTGCCATGGCTCGTGATCAGCGCTTCCGGCATCGACAGCCCGTCGTGCCTAAAGACATCGAGGCGGCCGGAGAGGATCAACCATGCGGGCGAATGCCTGTCACCGATCTGGGACACGATCTCGCCGGGAGCAAAGGAATGCGGGCCACTGCTGGCAAAGCGTGTCGCCATTTGAACTTGTGCGGCACTCAGCACCGGAAACATCTGGTGACGGCGGGTTTCGAGGCTGTCGGAGCTCATGGCGGCACGCTCAATAATAGCGCGGGATCGGGCCGCGTTGCGGCGTCTGATCCGGCAGTTCCACCATCGTCTCGTCGAGATAGCACCAGCCCCAGCCCTCAGGCGGATCATAGCCCTCGATAATGGGATGTCCCGTAGCATGGAAATGCGCCGTCGCATGCTTTCCGATGGACTGGTCGCAGCACCCGACATGGCCGCATTCCCGGCAGAGCCGAAGATGGACCCATTCCTGTCCGTCCTCCAGGCATTCCTCGCAGCCAAGCGTCCTGGGCTCTACGGATCGAACGGCTGCAACATGCTTACATCCCGACATCTCTATCTCCTGTGGTTATGGAAGTCCGCGCCTGCCGGAAGGAAGATAGATCAGGAGACGATTTTCTCTATCATACGCAGGTGTAGAACCGTATCTTCGTCGACCAGTATCAGGGCAGAGACGGCGCCCGCAATGCACGCGAAGCTGGTTAGTTCAGCTTCCGCTAGAAAATATTGCCATGTTGTGACCGCAGTCACTATCGGAAACAGCCGCTGCTTGTATTTTGCCCCCGCTGGATGCTGCACCTACCAGCCGGAGAAGGGTCGCCAGGCCCCACTTGACGGCCCTTCTCAATTTTTTTCTCGTTGGCGATGACGGCGTGACGCCCCGATCAGCGAAACATCTCGCTCTGGCTGCCGATCCTGCCGCCTTTTCGCACGCTGATCGCCGTGTTTTGCTGCGCGTCGGACGGCGTGTCACTGAACCATGACACCATGAACAGAAGAAGCGCAGCTGCCATCAATGGCGGGCCAAGGTAGACGATCAAGAGGGAATGCAGCGTTCTCATAGTAGTGTTGTGCGGCGTCGTCGTCATCGGGCGTTTCCAGGGATTGCTGCGATGTCAGTTGAAGCAAAGGCAACAATCTGCGAGTGCGAAGCATTCAGCGTGAGATAAAATCCCTGAGCACTATAATAGGCCCCAACCCACATCAGTAGGCTAAGCTGAAGCGCAATGATGAGATAGTAAATCCTCATAGCTTCCCTTCGAAAACAGTTTTTATAAAGCCAAAATTCGGACTTATTCTGCACAAGTAAGCACATAATAAGATCCGTATTTTCAACGTTATCGCAAAATTAGACAATTTACTATTATCCACTACACAGTAAAAAAGGTGACTAAATAGAACGAACGGATAAAACGGCTGACATCGAAAGAATTATACTTACTGCTCCGCTGACAGCAGCGTCTTGGTCCTCACGAGCCCGCATCATCGATCAGCATGCTTACTACACCCCTCGGTGGCGGCGGTACCGCGGACGGACGCGCACCCGCATATCTCAAAACGGCCGGTTTCACCGGTCGTTTCCGCTGGGTGATAAAGTATCCACCGGAAGGTGATTGAACCTTTGGCGATCTGCCCAAATCATCAGAACGAGCGCATGCTGACCCTTGGCCTGACAGATATTTGGGCCGGATACTTGGGGGGCATGAAATGCGCGATTTGCTGTCAAACTTCGAAGAAGACCATCGTAGCCTCGGCTATGGTGCAGAAGCTCCAACGCATGGAGGACATGGATTTTCCCGGGTCCATGCGGTCGCGGCGATTTTGATCCTGTCCGCGGCGATCTTATTTATCGGAGGTCACGGACTGGTTTAGCGCAATTCCAGCAAAATTGTGCAGCGGTTTTGCGTCCGTCAGAACCAGAGATCACGCACGCACCGCCCTTTGGACGGAAGGTCGTCAAACGTTTCCAGCCCGTCGAAATGATCGATCGGCAGATCGGAAACGAGATCCGGCGGCGCCAGCCGCAAATTGACCGCCATGCGCCGGCGCCCATCCCTGTTGAGCCTCAAGCCGCGCCAGCTGAGCACGCAGGCGCAAGTCGGGCAGAACAATATTTCCAGCGACGACGTCTCCCGGCCGGTCCGCGTATAGGAGCCGGTCTCGCCATTCATGTTGATCCGCTCGCCCTCGTAATCATAGGCCCAGAGCGCTCCATAGCGCCGGCAGAGCGTGCAGTTGCACGCCGTAATCGAGCCGGGATCGCCTTCCAGCGTCCAGCCCGCCTTGCCGCAATGACATGAGCCGATCAGCATCAGCGCACCGTTTCATCCCTGCTTGTTCCGAGGAGCGTATCTTGCCCCAATCACGTAATGTCCGCAAACCGCGCCCGATCCAATTCTCCTCTCCGCGCTCAGCCCCTGACCACAGCCCTTGACTCCCGCCAGAATGAGAACATAATAAGAACACTCCTGGCGCTGCGGTCGCCATCCCGACAATCCTGAACTGAAATGCTCTGCAAGGAGAATGAGAACATGCGTCCGCAATTGGCCCCAAAAACCGATGGTGATGTGATCGGAAACGAAGATTTGAGCTGGGAGGTCGAGGCAGTGCTCTCCTGGCATGACGAGGATGCCAAGGCCGCCATCGCAACGCTTCTGCAGGACTGCCGCCACCTGCGCGAACAGCTTGCACTTGCCGAAGGCGCCATGAGCCGGGGCATGACCCGCGGCTGGCGGCCCACCTTCGACAGGTCCTCCTTTGACCGGACATGAAACACCGCCGCAGCATTGATCTCGTCGCCAGCCATGAGGAGGTCGCAACCGACAGGGAGACGCTCGCCACCCTGCCGCAATGGTATGTCCTCCATGCCCGCTGCCCGGCCTGCCAGCACGAGACGAGGATCGACCGGCGCATGCTCGCCTACCGCTACGGCAAGGACATATCGCTGGCGAGGATCGGCCCTCGCCTGAAATGCATCGGTTGCGGCAACCGCACGGGAAACCAGCTGCTGCTCGGAAGGCTGCCGCGCGATTGACCGCGATCCCCGTTTATGCGCCGGACGAGGCAAGCAGCAGCCTTGCCGCCACCATCGCCCCGTCGGTTCGGATCGTGGGAGCGACAGTCGCGGCGCGCTGGCGCATATCAGGCTCCAACGCCGCCGAAAGCGCGGCGGAAAAGGTCTGAGGCGTCGGTATCGTTCCCTCATGCGCCACGCCGATGCCGAGTGCTGCAACGCGGCCCGCCCAATAGGGCTGGTCGGCAATCTGCGCCACGACCACCTGCGGCACGCCCGCCCGGCTTGCCGCTGCCGTTGTCCCTGCTCCGCCATGATGGACGATCGCCGCAACCCGCGGAAAGAGCCCCTGATGGTTGGCCTCGTCGATGACGAAGCAATCGCTTGCGCCATCATCAGGCACCAGCCCGGCCCAGCCGCGCGACAGCACCGCACGCCGCCCGTGAGCGCGGATCGCCGTAAGGATCACGCCCGCGGCATCCTTCAGCGCATGCATCGGCATGCTGCCGAAACCGACATAGACGGGCGGCTCGCCGGCATCGAGAAAGGCCTCCAGCGCCGCCGGCAGCGGCCGGTCGTCATCGAGCATCCAGGCGCCCGTCTGCACTGCGTCGATCAGATCCGTCGCAAGCAGCGGCCCGATGACCGGATCGGCCGCAAGCAACGGCCGGCGGGTCAGAACTGGATCGCGCACATTGTCCACCGGCGCCATGCCCATCGATGCACGCAGCCGATTGTAGGCTCCGCCGAAGATCACGTTCTTCGTTTCGATATCATAGCCCCAGAGCACCCGGTTGTCGGTCACGCCGGGCGGATGCGGCCGACCCTTGAATTCATGCGGCTTGTGATGATGCGACGGCAGGAAGATCGGGCAGAATGTCGCCCCGAAATAGCCGATGCCGGCCCGCTCGGCCACCAGTCGTGCCGCCGCCATCGCCGGAAACAGCCCTGCCGCGACGATGAGATCGCATCCTTCCGCAGCCACCGACAACGCCTCGAACTGTCCCGCCAATATCCCGGCCGCCCGCTCCGAAATGCCATCGGCCGAACGCTCCCGCGTATTGCGCTCGGCGGTCTTCATCACCTCGCTCACCCATTGCCGCACGGGCGCGTTGGCCGGCGCCAGCGGCACGCCGAGCCGATCGAGCAGCCCGGCAAATTCCGCATCCGGCGGCGCGCAGACCACCGCCTCGGCGCCTGTTGTCTGCAAGGCAACCGCCAGCGCCGCCAGTGGCTGCACATCTCCCCGTGATCCGTATGTGGATAGCAATACACGCATGCTCATCTCCCGATGCTGTTGATCAGGTTGAGCGTTCTACGCCCTCTCCAGGGGCTTGCCGCAAGTCCCCCCTGCGCCATATCTAAAGGCATAGCGGGGATGATGATTGTTCCCGGCCGCATCCCTTCCCCACATTTCCAGCGATCAGCGGCAGGCAAAGGCCGGTGTTCTACGTCACAAACCGGCTGAGATAGGCATAGCTGCGCGCCGCAAATTCGAAGGGCAGCCGTGGATTGTCGTGCTCGACGACGAAGAGCCGCGCCCCGCTTGCGACAGCCGCCTGCCACAGCGACGGCCAGACAAGCACGCCGGAGCCGACATTGGCCCAACCGCCTTCCTCCGGATCGACATTATCGGGCGCCTGATCCTTCACATGCACCGAGACCAGCACATTGGCATAGCGCCTTATCCATTCGACCGCATTCGGCTGGGCGCGCGCCAGCCACGCAATATCCGCCTGCCAGGTGAGCGGGCTGCCCTTGGCCGCATCGAACATCAGCTCGAACCCGTAGCGCCCGCCAATGGTACGGTCGAAGCCCGCCATCTTGTTGTGATAGCCAAGCACGATGCCCGCTTCCTTCATCTGCTCCGCAAGCGCGCCCAACTCATGGCCGATCCGCTGCCATGCCGCCTTCGTTTCCTTCATCGCAGACGGCGCCGGATGCGGAACGAAGAGCTGCCCGATGCCGCATTGCTGGCAGGCATCGACAAAGCGCTGCCGCTCGCTGCGCAGCGCCTCCAGCCCGACATGGGCTGATGGTGCCGTTAGCCCATTCCTGACAAGCCCGGCCTCAAGGTTATTCGCGTCACGCAAATGCCCTTCGAGCGGCTCGACAGCGCCAAAACCGGCGCTCGCCGCCTTGTCGAGCTGCGTGCCGAGATCTCCAAGGCCGCGCATCGAATAGAGCTGCAACGATAGCATCGGCTTCGTCATCGCTCATCTCCAGGCCATTGTCGCTCTTGCCGGCAAGGCATCCCGACCGTTCCTCCGCATCGAATCCGCTGGGGTCCAGTTTCACCCGTGTCGACGCAGATTGCGAGGGCAAAACGGCCGATATCACCCCAATGCCGACAAGGCGGGCTTCGGCAGCAGCTTGCGTTTCAGGTTGACGATATGGCGGCCGAAGGATCTGTCGATACGCTTCACATCGATCAGCGTCAGGTCTCCGCAGGCAGAAAATGTGTGCAGGCCATCGGGGTAATCGGCAGTGGCGAAACCGCCCGTCAATTGGACCGGCAGATGCGCGCAGGTCACATGAGTCTCGCTGAGCAGGCTGAAGCGCAGGAAGCGCAGACCGCCGCCATAGCTGACGCTGCAGTCCTGAACCGGCAGGATGATCTGCCCATCGGCGCCAATAAAGGGCGTGCCGCCCGGCCGGGCGCCGGAGCGATCCACCAGAACCGGATTTTGCGGATGGGTCTTCCACGGGCCGGTCAGACGATCTGCAAAGGCGATATGCAGCTCGCGCTGGTCACGCGCGCCGGCGCCGACAAGCGTATAGAACATCCACCACTTGCCCTGATGCTCGATCAGGCAGGCCTCGGCAGCGGGCAAATCGGTCAGGAGCACCGTTTCCCGCACCCAGTCATCGGGGAACGAGCGGGCGCGGTAAAGCGCGACCTCCCCCGCCTTATGGCTTTCCGGCATCATCAGCACCTCGCCATCCTGCTCGATCAGGAAGGGATAGGAGAGATGAAAGGGCTTGGTGAGCACCACCGCCCTGCCGCGCCATTGCAGGTCCGGCCCCACCAGTTCGTGGCGCTCGATGAAGCCATGCTTCGTGTGGTAGTCATAGGCTTCCACGAAGACGTGCAGGCTGTCACCCTTCTTCACGGCGAAGGGATCGGCGAGATATCGCCACGGCCCCGGATCGGGCAGCCATGTGATGCGATCGGAACAATCCGCCAAAGTCTCGGCATCGAGCAGCGCCTCGGCGGCTGCGGGCACGATGCCGACCTGCCAGAAATCACTCTTGGGCTTCAGACGCATAGATCAACCGCGGCTGATCGATGTCGGGCGCAGCCTGAACTGCGGCTCCGCGGGAAACCCGGGAATAGAAATCGAGAACATTCGCAATACCTGCCGGACGAGAGAAAGGAGCCAAGTCGTAGCCTACGCGCGACAGGCGGACAACAGGCTGTTCCCGCAGCACATCGGCAAGCGCCTCGGCGAGCCCCTCGACAGAGCCGGGCACGACCAGCGTCACCGGATGCTCGCGCAGATATTCCGACGGGCCTTCGGCCGCCGTGGCGATGATCGGCAGCCCCTCATGCATGGCTTCGAGGATCGCAAGCCCCGCCGATTCCTCTCGCGAAGGCGAGACGAAAAGATCCAGATTGCGCAAGAACCCCGGCACATTGTTACAATGGCCGAGCAGATGGATGCGGCTATCGCCCTTGGCGAGCTTTTCCAGCGCGGCGCGATGCGGCCCATCGCCGACGATGACGAGGGCGACATTACCGGGTGCCGACTGCCGGAAGGCCGACACCAGCACATCATATCCCTTGCTGAGATGCAGGCGCCCGACGCTGCCGACGAGCCGTGTCTCGCGCGGCAAATTCAGCTGCGTACGCAGGTCGAAGCTCTCGGCGGATTTGACATCGGGCAGCCAGTTGGAAATCAGCGTCGACTTGCCGTCAAATGTGCCGAGCCGCGTCGACTGGGCGGTGTTGACGCAGATCACCCCGTCGAGGCAGGCATGCTGCCTGGCCTTGTAGCCGACATGCAGGGTCGCGATCCTGGCGACGTTGTCGGGCGTTGCGGCAAGTGCCTTGCAGCCATGGCTGAGATGCCCGTGCGCGATCTCGATCCCTGTCCTGTCCACCAGCCGCCGCAGCCGCAGGCCCCGCAAAAACGGGATTGCGAAGCCGTGGAAAACAACCTCTTTCGAGAGCAGACCAGCAATCGGCGAGCCCGATCGTCCGGCAACGTGAACCTCATGTCCAAGAGCAGCCTGCCCGTTGGCGAGGTCTGCGCAGTATCGTTCCGATCCAGCCACTCTGGAGGAGAACAAGACATGCAGGATTTTCAACTTACGAGATACTACCGGATCGACAGCCGCATAGGCACGCGGGTGCAACTCACCCACGAAATCATTTCGAGCGCTCAAGATACACCTCAGACCGATAGCCGACCGAGTTGAGATGTTGACGAAACACTTCTCGATAGGTTTCGGCGATGATTTACATCGGAGATCCGGCGCAAACAAGACTGTGTAAGTATACAGAATCGTAAGCTTTTACGCCACAGAATGACCATTTTTGGGGTAACTTGCTGAACTAGCTCTTGAAAAAATGCGGCACTATTATGCACGACTGTGACACCGATAAAACAGCCTGCCAAAGTGCCAAAAAAAGTCTTGAGACGGACTTTGCGGGCAACAGCAAAGCCGCCCTGAAAACCGGGCTTTCCGTCCCGGCGCCTTATTTTTTCAATGCATAGTTGATTCTGCGAACCGTCTCAGCTATGCGGATCGCATAGGTCGGCAATCGCCTCCACCAGGGAAATTTGGTGGCCCTGTAGACGGATCGCGTCCCGATATTCGAGCCGCCCTCTTGTACGACAGTCACGTTTTGGCGGGTCGTGTAGACCCGCGCTCGGGATGCCCAGCCGCGCTCCAGTTCGATATCCCAGGGAAACCGCATGACGCCGACCGTCTTGAGAAGCTTCAGGGCACCCATCCGCGTCACCGCATAGCAGGCTGCCGACCCCTGCGGACCATGCGTTACCCGCCCGATCTCATCGCCGATAGCCGAGGTGGCGACAGGCCTGAAGCCGACGATACGGTGATTGAAGAGCTTGATCACATCGGCACCGGGCACCGCCGCAAGTGCCGCTTCGGCGCGCGCAATGAGGTCGGCAGACAAAATGACATCGTCCTCGACGATGATGCAGGCGGCCTCGCCCGTTTCCAAGAAAGCCGCGAGCACCTTCAGATGGCTCCGGTAGCAGCCATATTCGCCCGGCAGGATGGTCCGGCCATTGTTGCGCTGAAAGGCGCGCTCATCACAGGCCGTCCGCTGATCTGCGGCAATCTCCCGCCCATCGACGCCGGCAATGCGAATAAGGTCGAACTGCAGGGCCTTGGCCCGATCGGACAATGCATTCCACCGATCCGTGGACCGGTCGAGATTAATCACATAAATGCGGGTCGTCATCGTCCAACCGTGGTTTGCAGCTCAAAGCAGCCGGGCCCCCCCTGAGGCCAAGCTTCCCGGCAAACTCGCCTAGCACTTCCCCCGCCGGCTGTGCAACCTGCCGTCGCGGCATGGCAGCAATGTCGGTAACGAATTTCTCCTTGATCGGCCAAGGGCAAGCCCAGAACCGCGATGACATCAGCTTGAATTGCCGCCCCGGAGCCTCTAGCACTCGTACCTATCGATCATCCCGTCAGGACGCATAGCTTGCCAGCCTTCCCCTTCTCCGTCGCCGATCCCATCCAGCATCATGGCGCGCTTCCGAAAACCTCCGACGTCGTGATCATCGGCGGCGGCGTCATCGGTGTCACGACGGCGCTGTTTCTGGCGAGGCGCAGGATCTCCGTAACGCTCATCGAGAAGGGACGCATCGCCGCCGAACAGTCCTCGCGCAACTGGGGCTGGATCCGCAAGCAGGGCCGCGATGCCGACGAGCTGCCCATCGTCATCGAAGCCTGCCGCCTGTGGAAGGAGCTCGCGGCAGAATGCGGCGAGGATATCGGCCTCACCGAGACCGGCGTCACCTATCTCGCAAACTCCGACAAGCAGATGGCCAGCTTCGAAACCTTCATGAAGCTCGCGAGCGCCTACGACCTCGACACCCGCCTGCTCGACAGCGGGCAGACGGCCGCCCTCTTCAAGGGCATCTCCCGCAAATTTGCCGGCTCGATGACGACGCCATCGGACCTGCGCGCCGAGCCATGGCTCGCCGTCCCTGCCCTTGCCCGGCTCGCCGCCCGTCTGGGTGTCACGATCATCGAAAACTGCGCGGCGCGAACCCTTGATATCTCCGCCGGCAAGGTAAGCGGTGTGTGGAGCGAGGCCGGCCGCATCGAGACCTCGACGGTGCTCGTCGCAGGCGGCGCCTGGTCGTCGCTCTTCCTCAGAAAACACGGCGTCTCCATCCCGCAGCTTGCTGTCCGGGCAACCGTGGCCGCAACCGAGCCCTTGGCCGAAATCCACGCAGGTGCCGCAGGCGGAGCGGACGTCGCCTTCCGCCGCAGGCAGGATGGCGGCTACACGCTGGCGCCGGCAAGCCACCGCCTCTATCTCGGCCCCGACGCCTTCCGCCACGCCACGAAATATATGCCGGCGCTCATGGCCCACCCCTTCGGCACCCGCTATTCGGCGGCAGCCCCCGAAGGTTACCCGGACAGCTGGTCGACCCCGCGCAACTGGACAGCGGATACCGAGAGCCCGTTCGAACGGATGCGCGTGCTGAACCCCGCCCCCGAACAATCCAGCCTCGATGCAATCAGCCGCAATTTTCAGCGCCTCTTCCCGCAATTCGAAACCGTCCGCCTGAGGACGACCTGGGCCGGCATGATCGACGCCATGCCCGACATCGTTCCCATTGTCGACCGCGTGCAGGCCATCACCGGGCTCTTCGTCGCAACCGGCATGAGCGGCCACGGCTTCGGCATCGGTCCCGGCATCGGCCGCGTGGTCTCAGACCTAATCCAGGGGAACGCGCCCGGCCACGATCTCAACCGGTTCCGGCTCTCACGCTTCACCGATGGAAGCCGCATCCGGCCGGGGCCGGCGATCTGATCTGACGCGAATGCCTGCGCGCGCTCATGGGGCGCGTGCTTGGCACCGAGTAAGGCGTTTGCTTCCGTGTCCACACTGCCCAGACAGGACAGATCACCGGATGATCAAGTGTAGGGATTTTTTGGCGACACCTCGATCCGGAAGCCCTGCTTCTTCAGGTCGCGAAGAAGCTCCGGAGCAGGCGGCTTCTTCAGGCAGATCATGGTCACAAGCCCCGGCGACAGCAGCCGCAAGCTGCAAGCCATATCCTGCGCATAAACGCCTGACCAGTATCCCGCGAGCCGCGCGGAAAATTTCGATTTGCTCGCGCCGCTGAGCGGCCCCCACCAGAAGCCGTTCATGGACCGCCAGGCAATCCCGTAATATCCGAGAGCAGTCATGATCTTGAATGTTTCCGATCGCGACAGGCGGAAGACAAAATTGCCGACGGGTTCAAATTGGTCGTAGGGATGCTCGCCTCGCAGGAAGCGTTTGATGCTTCTCTTGAGGCTTCCAAGCGGCGACCAATGGCCGTCCAACGGTTCGATAAGCACGACGCCTAAGCGGGAAACGCGCAGCATCTCATAGAGGCCGACGGCTGGCCGCGGGAAGTGATGATAGGCTTCCTTGCACAGCACATAGTCGAATTGTTCGTCATCGAAGGATATCTTTTCGGCATTCTCTTCGGAATAGGCGTCGATCCAGCTTCGCCGCTTGGCAATCTCGAGCGTCGACGCGGATATGCTGGTTGCAAGAACCGATCGAACGTGGGGCCGCAGGAAATTGGCATCGGTCCCGAAGCGGCCATCGCCGACCGTCATCCAGCTCGTGCCTGCAGCATGCCTGAGGAGCGGATCGAGCGACGCATACATCCGGTCGTGATGCAGGCAGTCGACCGTATCCTGGGCGACGTAGCGCGACGGCAGATGGCTTTCCGACGCATTGTGATCCTCATCGGAGCGATGCCGGAGATAGGTATCGCTGATGCGTGCGGAATTGGGATATTGAACTGAAGCCATTGAAACCCACCCCTCAACTGTCAACTACGCGCAATCAAACCGCCAGACTCGTTTGCCTGGCGTCACTGGACGCACGGCCGCCCGGTGCGGCCTCCTTCGCCCTACGCAATCATCACTAGGCTACCGGCCAATAGACACGCAGGACACATGCTCTTAAGGACGAATCCGCTAGACCGGTCACCAACCTTTGGGGGTCAAGTGCCACCCAAGGGCTTAGATGCGACAACGTCGTGAGATGACGGCAATGCCCATCAGAAGTAGCGCCGTGGCGAGCCTGAGACCACCACCATTCTATTCCGGCTCTAGTTCCGCCTCGCGATGAAAACCGATGTCGTCATGTTTCTGGTGACGACGCCGCCAAAATCGCTCCGTGCGAGATCCTCCAGCGCGTCCAGCAACGCCTCGCGCTTCTCCGCCGCCAATGCCACGACATTCGAATAGGTCGCGTAGAGCCGCCGCACCGCGGGCGGATCGAGCGTCAGCGTCCACTCGAACATGACAGGCGGATCGCAGTGGAATGAGGCCTCCTCGAAATCCCTAAGTCGGGCCTCGCTGTCGAGCCCGTATGGTGTTTGCGTCGTCCCTCCGCCAGACGGGCTTGGGCGATGCCCGGCAAAGAGGTGCGCACTCGCCTTATGAAAGGGGTCGGGCCTGATGCTGTCGCCAAAGACATTCCAGATCAGAGCGACGGCGCCGCCATCGTGCAGCAGCGCATGGATACGCCGCAGCGCCGGAACGGCATCGAGCCAATGAAATGCTGTTGCGCTGACGACGAGGTCGTAGGATTGCGGCGTCTCATCCAGTTCTTCGAAGGCTTGCTCGATCACCTCGAGTTCGGGGCGATGCAGCCGCGCACGCAGGAACTCCGCAAGCCGCCTGTCCGGCTCGACAGCCAGAAGCCGCTGCGGCTCCTGTTCAAGAAGATGTTCCGTGGCAAGCCCGGTTCCCGCCCCGATCTCCAGTATCGAAATACCGGATCGCAATCCGGCCCGCTGCCGCAACACATCCCACACCACCGGCGGATAAGGCGGCCGGGCCAACTGATAGTTTTCAGGGCTCAGTCCAAAGGCTTGCCGGCCGAATGAACGGGCAAGGGTGTCACCGGACATGACGATCTCCGCTCTGATCGACGTAGACCTATCTCATTCCGCAAGAAAGCGCACCCACTAACCAAGCAGCGAAACCACGCCGCTGGCGATATCGTAGCGCGCCGCCACGACCTTGAGTTTGCCCTCCTTGGCAGCCCCTGCGATGACGGTCGAGCTTCGGCTGATCAGCGTCGCCTGCATCCTGGCATTGGCATCGATGGCTGCCCCAAGGTCGTTGCCTGCGGCATTCACCGCCGGCCAGATCGGCGCATAGAGGGCGCCGATCTGGCCGGGCACGGCCTTGCCGTCGATGGTCGCCTTCACCGCGCCGCAGTTGGTATGGCCGAGCACCATAAGAAGCCGGACGCCAAGAACGGCAACACCATATTCGAGGCTGGCGATGATCTCGGGCGTAGCGATATTTCCCGCGACACGCACGACGAAAAGCTGGCCGATGCTCTGGTCGACGACAAACTCCACCGGCACGCGTGAATCGGCGCAGGAGAGGACCGCCGCGAAAGGCTCCTGCTTTTCCGCCGTCTTCGCCTTGAGGATCGAAAGGTCTTCATTGAGGGATTGGAGACGCCCCTCGATGAAGCGCCTGTTTCCATCCATCATCGCCTTCAGCGCCTCATCGGGCGCCAAGATGCTCTGTGCCGATGCCGGCCCCGCGGACGAGGTGACAGCCCCGGCCGCTACTGCCGCCACACCTCCCAATGCACTGCACAGGAAGCGGCGGCGCCCCTGATCCTCAGGAACATCAGGATGGCCACCGCAGCCGCAAGCCACCGCAGGGTGTCGCTCAAAACCATGCATTTTCCCCTCCCAAGATTGAGAATGCCGAACCCAAGCCCCCCGCTTCCGCATGGCAACGCGAGCGCCCGCCTTGTGCAAGTCGCCCAAACGGGTGAGCCGCGACCGGTCTTTGCCCGCGCGTTATTCGTGGCGTCATCTCCCAGAATATTTCGCAACGCGAACGGCTCGAAGCCATCGGCGGCTTGTCCTCGCAATGTCCCCTGATGCATCCAGGGACACGTTAGGGAGATGGGGAGCAAACCAATGACACCAGCAATCGTTTTATTGCTGTTTGTATCAGGCATAGCTGGTGGCGTGATCAATGCGCTCGCCGGCGGCGCCACGCTCTTGACCTTCCCCGCCATGCTCGCTGCCGGCCTGCCGCCCGTCACCGCCAATGCCTCGAATGCGGTGGCGATCGTGCCGGGCCATCTGCTCGCCGTCCTCGCCGATCGCCGCAAGGTCCTACCGTTGGACGCCAAACTCTGGTCATCCGTCCTCGTCTGCCTCGTCGGCGGTGCCGTCGGCGCGCTGCTGCTGCTCGCCTTGCCCGAGCGGCTTTTCGTTCTCCCCGTTCCAGCCCTGATCGGCATCGCCACCCTGCTCTTCCTCTTCTCGCCCCGCATCGCCGCCTGGGCCGAGGCAAGGCGCGGCGATGCCGAGCCCTCGCGCGGTCTCGGCCTTTCCGTCCTGGGCCTCTCGTCGATCTATGGCGGCTTCTTCGGCGCCGGCCTCGGCGTCATCCTGACGGCGGTTCTCTCGATTGCCGATCCCAATGACATCCGCCGCGTCAAGGCGCTGAAAAACCTGCTCGCCACCTCGGTCAGCATGGCAGCCGTTATCATTTTCATCGTCCAGCGCGCCGTCCACTGGCCCGAAACGTTGACGATGCTGTCAGGCGCCCTGGTGGGCGGCTATCTCGGCGGTTACCTCGTGCGCGTGCTGCCGGCCACCATCGTCCGCTGGTTCGTCATCCTCACCGGCTCAGTCATGACGGTTGTCTATGCGGTGAAATACTGGAGCTGAGGCCCGCCCCTATCCTTCACTTCCGCCGCCACAGCCGCTTCAACCCCTGCCACCGTTTCACGAGACGGATCACGACAGGCGGCGGGATCTTCCTGTTGTCGGCTATTGTCCCCTCTCTCGTGACAGGCGACCGGGGATCGAGCAGGAAGGCCACCATCACGCAGGCGTTCGTCGCCTCTGCCGTCAACATCTCATCCGACAGCAGCAGACCTTGCTCGCCTTCGCCAAACGCCTGCCCGCCGGCGAGAACCGCGCCGCTAAACACATAGAAATACAGGTCGCACCCCTGCTTATGCGGAAAGTCCACCCGCACACCTGCCTCCAGCCGGATATCGAAGAAATCGATCCGGTTGCGCACGAAAAAGGGCGCGTCGCCCCCTTCCGGCCCGACAAGGTGCCGCCAGCGATTGGGCATGATTTCGGGCATTGCCCCATACTGGATGCCGGGTTCGAGATCGACAGCATCGGGCCGCACGAGGATCTGCAGCATGCGCAGCGGCGGATCGGAGGCCAGCGTCTCCTCGGAGTGCCAGAAGCCGCGCCCTGCATTCATCACCATCAGATGCCCGCTGTCGCAAACCAGCCGGCCACGGGCTCTGTCTTCATGGCGCATCACGCCTTCAGGCACCCAGGAGATGATCTCGTCATTGCAGTGCTCGTGCATGGCAATGAACCGGCCCGGATGCAGGATGGATTCGACCACCATCGCCAGCGGCCCATGCCCATGATCTCCAGGCTTCGGCTTCACCCATCCCGGCATGTTGATATGCGCGACAAACCCTCCCATGTCGCGCACGACGAAGGTACGTTCCCCCTTGAGCAGCATCGCGTCCTCCTTGCCTGCAAGCAGTGACGATACCGGTCCATTAGCGCCCCGATACCATTAGAGGTCAATGAAGCGGCCTGCCATTGACCTGTCCCGCCCCGGCCTTAAATGCCTGCGCCGTACTCGCAACAAGGAAACCCATCGTGAGCAACGACAACACAATTCCGTTCCGGCGCCCTGACGCCCTCGCCAGATTTGCGAAGTCTCCTCTCGTCGCAGCCCGCTATGGCGGCGCGGATGAAGCGCGGCTCTCGGCATTCGAGACGCAGCACGAGGTCAGTCTTTCCGATGGCTATCGCGATTTCCTGATGCGGGAAAACGGCCTTGACTATCATATCCCCCACACCACCATCGCCACCCTGCCCGCAGAGGCGCAGCGCGATGCCTTCGTTCTCTCGGACATCAACACCCTGTTTGGCATCGGCAACGGGCATCCGTATTTCGATCTCGAGGAAGTCGCCCCGGACATGGATTTCCACGACTACGGTTTCACCCCCTTCGCACATGTCGTCGGCCTCGGCGGCGACTTCTGCACCCTCGTCGAACTCACCGAAGGCAAACATACAGGCGCGATCATGTACACCGATGGCGAGCTTTTCCATGGCATGCGCAGCGGCGGCATCGCCGGAAAATCCGCTGACGAAGCGATCGATTATTTCATCGAGAGCGGTTACTACTATCGGATCGCGACGAACTTCTCCGACCTCTTCGAAAAATATGCCCGACTGACCTGAGGCTTCGCACCGTTCCGATCATTCCCACAGATACAAAGCCCTAGGCGGCCAATATCAGACCTCCCGTGTTTTCTGATAGCGGCCAGTTTCAAGCTTCGATAGCAACGCGACAACAGCCTCATCCACACCCTGCTTCGCAGTGTCGATGGTGACGGGGCTTTGCCCCCAAGCCTCATAGTCGTGTGCAGTCACCTCTTCCCAGCGAGGCTTTACCAACCCCGGAACATCGCTTGCCCGCGTTTCCACCCGTCGGCGATGTTCATTCCGGTCCGAGCAGATGATCTCTATCTCAACGGCCGGCACACCTGATCGCGCTGCGACCGACAGCCAGGCGTCTCGTGTCACTTTCAAGGGATTGACGGAATCCGCGACGACAATGTTGCCGAGCGTGAGATTATCTTCGGCAATCCCGTATCCGACCATGTAACCTGCCGGGCCGACCTCCGAGCTCAACATGCCCGAGGCCCGGATATTCTGTTCGATCGTATCGATACGCAGATGGACGGCCCCAAGCTCCTTCGCCAGGGCACGCGCAATCGTCGTCTTCCCCGAACCCGGCAAACCGCCGAAAATGATCAGCATGAATTGGCACCTCCCGCTTGCTGATGGACTTCACGAATCCGATTTTTGTACATCCGTTGCCTCGCCCGAGGCAGCAAGAATATCATCGAGCGCCTGACGGCGCGCCCCGGCGTGAGACAATCGCCAGCGAACTGCGTCATCCGCGCCATCCCCTTCCTTGATGTCGAGATCCACCGGGCTCACCGGTTCGCCGGTCTTCTGATCGATGAACCCCCAGCGGATCTCCGCCCCTGTTTTACGATTGACGAAGGTCATGGGCGGTCCAGAAGCACCCGACATGCCGAGGCTGTCGCCGATCTGGGCGAGCACCGGCATGATGGGCGCGATCTGCCAACCCTTCTGGGTCAGGAGATATTCGAACCTTTCCGGGTTCACCTGATAGCGCCGCCGCTCGATGAGGCCATTGGCTTCCAGATGCTTCAGCCGGTCACTGAGCGTCGCATTGGTCACGCCAGACGATTGGCGAAAATCCTCATAGCGGCTGAGGCCACAGACAAGATCGCGCAAGATAAGCATACCCCACCGATCGCCGATCGCCGCCATGACGCCGGCGATCGAGCATACCATTCCATCGAAACCCTTCGAACGCATCGAACCCTTTCCGAAGCCCGTGAAATCGCCTGGCTCCTCTGATCATGAGAGCCACATTAGTTTGCCGGAACGGCCGTTTCAAGAAAGCCCGGCAAACAACCGCCCTGCGACAAACCGGGCGGATAATTCGCTTGCCCGACCAGTTACTCTTATTATAAGAGTTACAATGTCTTTGGAGCGTGCCACGCCTCCGAATGAATGCAGCGCAGGCCTGAAGCTCGATGTGGATCGGGCGCCGATTGCTGCAACGCATCACCGGTTTTGCCAAAACGGGAGGATCTCACCTTGGCGCCGAACACCACCGCTAACTTCACCAGCCCGACACTTGCATTCGCCGGCAGCGCAGTCGCAACAGGCCTCTGGTTCGCTGCCCTTGTCGCAATACCGGAGCTTCAACGCTCGGACCTGTCCATCATCGTCGCGCGCATCGCAGTGCACCTCATCGTGCTCGGCGGAACCTGGGCGGGATTGTCGCGCACCTCCCTCACGGCATCTGAGCGGACATGGACCTGGCTGGCGATCGCCATTCCGCTCACCCTCTGGCACGGCGCAGCCTGGATTATTGTCGCCGATGGCCTTCTCCTGCCGGGAGCAGTCTCAATCCCTTTGCTGCCGCTGATGATCGTCGTGCCGACGGCCATCGTGATCACGCTTTTGTCGCGCTCGGACCGGATCGGCGTGCTGCTCGATGTTATGCCCGCCAACTGGCTGATCGGCCTCCAGGCCTACAGGGTGATCGGCGGCGTGTTCCTCGCCAACTGGCTGGCCGGGACGACGCCAGGCGTTTTCGCCCTTCCTGCCGGTACGGGTGACGTGATCACCGGGCTGATGGCCTTACCGACAGCAGCAATGCTCGCAAGTGGCCGGCCAGGCAGCACCCGGGCAGCTCTGTTCTGGAACCTCTTCGGCATAGCCGATCTGGTCGTCGCGGTCACGATGGGCGCCCTTACCACGCCCGGCCCCCTGCAGCAGCTCGCCCTCGATCATCCCAATCTGACGACCGGCACCTACCCAACCGCCATCATTCCGGCCTTCACCGTCCCCACGTCTCTCGTCCTGCACGCCCTGTCACTGCGCCAATTGCTGAGGCGCACGCGAGGCGCGGCGGCAATTGCCGTGTGACGGCGAAATATCTCCGGGTCTAGGCGCGATCCACTGGCCCGGAGCCTCCTCAGATAGGAACACTGAGACCTACCTTGATCCTGTCCATGGCGACGAACGTCCGAAACCGCTTCACATTGTTGTTGCCGAAGAATAGCCGCCGCGTCAGCGCCTCGTAATCGGCCATCGCGGGCACGGTGATGACGAGCACGAAGTCGGCTTCCCCCGTCACGTAGTAACACTGCTGGATTTCCGGGGCGGCGGCGAATTCGCGTTTGGCTGCCTCGATCTGCTCCGCCGTTTCGCTAATGACCTCGACCTCGACAAAGATGGTGATCGCCTGGCCGACGGCGGCCGGATCGATCACCGCGATATTGGCCTTGATGACGCCCTCCTCCGTCATCCGCCTGATGCGCCGCTGCACGGATGGCGCCGACAGGTTGACGGCCTCGCCGATCGTCCTTTGCGGCGTGGTATTGTCGCGCTGGAGGATCTCAAGAATCTTGCGGTCGAAGGCGTCGAGCGTGGATGTCGAAGGGACAGGCATGGGCGGCTCTCATGAAACAAACTTGCAAAAACGGCTCTCAATATCAGCGCAATTTTCGCCCGCTCTGCAATATGTTTCCATAACAGAGCAGCGAGGCCTTCATGTTCATCCTCAACACGACAAGCGATTATCGACATCAGCTCGAAACGGCAGATGCCAATACGCTCGGCATTGCCGCTGCCGCAGGCATAGAAGACCACCTGCGATACCGCGACGACAACGCCGAAACACCGCTGGTCTCGCTGCCGGCGCTGGCAGCCGCGTCAGGCGTTGCTGCGATCCATGTGAAGGATGAGGGAAAACGCCTCGGGCTCGGCAGCTTCAAGGCGCTCGGCGGCGCCTATGCCGTCATTCGCCTCGTTCTGGAGGCCGCCGAGGCAAGGCTTGAACGCAGGGTCGACATGGCCGAACTGCACTCTCCGGACGTGCGAAAAGTCGCGGAAGCCATGACCTTTGCCTGCGCCACCGATGGCAATCATGGCCGCTCGGTCGCCCAGGGTGCATCCCTCGTTGGTGCGCGGGCGTCGATTTTTGTCCATGCCGGTGTAAGCGACGAACGCGTCGCCGCGATTGCCCGCTTTGGGGCAGAGATGATCCGGGTGGCGGGAAGCTACGACGACTCCGTGAAGGAAGCCACCCGCGTCGCGAAAGAACGCGGCTGGACCATCGTGTCCGACACCTCATGGCCCGGCTATGAGCGCATCCCCGGCCTCGTCATGCAGGGTTATACGGCGCTGGTGCGCGAGGCGCTGAAACAGATGCCGCAGCCGCCCACCCATGTCTTCATCCAGTCCGGCGTCGGCGGCATCGCCGCTGCCGTCGCAGGCCATCTGGCGATTGTGCTGGGCGCGCAGCGTCCAGTCTTCACCGTCGTCGATCCCGCCCGTGCCGCCTGCCTGTTCGAAACCGCGCGTGCCGGCTATCCGGTCACCATTGCCCATGGCGAACCGACCGTCATGGCGATGCTGGAATGCTACGAGCCCTCCCTCGTCGCCTGGCGCATCCTGTCGCGCACCGCCGATGCCTTCATGACCGTCGATGAGGAGGATGCGATCTCCATCATGCGGCAGCTTGCCAACCCCTTGGGCAGCGATCCCCCCATCGTCTCGGGCGAAAGCGGCGGCGTCGGCCTTGCCGGCCTGTTGAAGGCGCTCGCCGATCCCGATGCGAAAGCCGCCCTTTCCCTCGGCGCGGATTCGCGCATCTTCGCGGTGAACACGGAAGGCGCCACCGACCCCGGCCGATATCAGGAAATCGTCGGCCGCTCGCCTGACGCGGTCCTGACGCGAGGTGCAGCATGAGCAACATCTCCATCGATGCATCGAGGCTCCTCGGCCGGATCGCCGAACTCGGCGCGATCGGCCGCGATGCGGATGGCAGGCTGGTGCGCCTTGCCGCCTCCGACACGGACAAGCTCGGCCGCGATCGCCTCGTCACCTGGATCGAAGCTGCCGGACTGGAACTCGCCATCGACCGCATCGGCAACATTTTCGGCATCTGGGCGCCCGCTGGCACAGAGGATCGCCCGCCGCTGCTGCTCGGTTCGCATATCGATACAGTCATCGACGCCGGCATCTATGACGGCTGCTACGGCGTGCTGTCGGCCCTCGAGGTCATCGAGACGCTGAAGGCATCAGGCTTCACCCCCTCTCGCCCTATCGCCGTCGCGGCCTTCACCAATGAGGAAGGCGTGCGTTACGCGCCCGATATGATGGGCTCGCTCGTCTATGCCGGCGGGCTTGATGTAGAAACGGCGCTTGCGGCAACAGGAACCGACGGTTCACTGCTCGGTGACGAGCTGAAACGTATCGGCTATGCCGGTGAGAAAGAGCCGGGTTTCCTGGAGCCCCACGCCTATATCGAACTCCATATCGAGCAAGGCCCGGTGCTGGAGCGCGAGGGCATCCCGCTTGGCGCGGTCGAAAACCTGCAGGGCATTTCCTGGCAGCGCGTGACGATCGAAGGTGACGCCAACCATGCCGGCACCACGCCGATGACGATGCGTCGCGATGCCGGCCATGCGAGCGCCCGCGTCATCACCTTCCTGCGCGGGCGCGCCATGGCGTCGAACACGCCGACGGTCGCGACCGTCGGCTGCATGGAATTCCAACCCAATGCCATCAACGTCATCCCCTCGCGGGCAATCTTCACCGTCGACCTGCGCGACCCGGATGAGGATCGGCTGAGAGAGGAAGAGGCAGCCCTGGCCCGTTTCCTCGAAAGCCTCGCTGTCGAAGAGCAGGTTACGATATCGGCGGAGCGGCTCGCCCGCTTCGAGCCGGTCAAATTCGACGAACAGATCGTCGCCGCGGTCGAGGACGCCGCAAGAGCCCGCGCCCTGCCGTGCAAGCGCATGACCTCCGGCGCCGGCCACGATGCCCAGATGATCGCCCGCATCGCGCCATCAGCCATGATCTTCGTGCCGAGCAAGGGCGGCATCAGCCATAATCCGAAGGAATTCACCTCTCATGACGATCTCGTCGCAGGCGCCAACATCCTGCTCGATGTCGTCAGCACACTTGCGCAGGAGGAATAGCGATGGATCTCGATCAATTGGTCGCGGACATGCGCGCCTGGAGACGCCACCTCCATGCCCACCCGGAATTTGGCTTCGAGGAAAAGCAGACCTCCGCCTTCGTCGCTGAAAAGCTCCGTGAATTCGGCCTCGATGATGTCGCGGAAGGCATCGGCGGCACGGGCGTCGTCGGCACACTGAAACGCGGCAACGGGAACCGCTCGATTGCACTGAGAGCCGATATGGACGCCCTGCGCATTCCGGAGCAGGCCGACCGGCCCTATGCCTCGCGCAACCCGGGCATCATGCACGCCTGCGGCCATGACGGCCACACCGCCATGCTGCTCGGTGCGGCCAGAATGCTCGCCAAAGACGGCGGTTTCGACGGCACTGTGCGCTTCATCTTTCAGCCCGCCGAGGAATGGGGCAAGGGCGCGCTGGCGATGATCGAGGACGGCATTTTCGAGCGCTTCCCCTTCGATGAGATCTACGGCATCCACAACCTGCCGGGCCTTCCCGTCGGTCATTTCCAGACGCGTCCCGGTGCCTTCATGTCGGCGGAGGATAATTTCGAGATCGTGCTCAAGGGCACCGGCGGCCATGCCGCCCGCCCGCATGCGACGAACGAGGTGCTGGTCGCCGCCTGCGCGCTGGTCGTGAACCTGCAGACCATCGTTTCCCGCCGCCTCGACCCAACCGATATCGGCGTCGTCTCCGTCACCGAACTCCTGACCGACGGCACCCGCAACGCCCTCCCTGGCATCGCCCGCATTCTCGGCGATGCCAGAAGTTTCCACTCGGACGTCAGCGCTGAAATAGAAAGGCAGATGCGCATCATCGCCGAAGGCACCGCACTGACCTACAATCTCTCGGCCGAAGTCACCTACACAAGGGAATTCATCCCCCTGTTG
This sequence comes from Rhizobium sp. 1399, assembly GCF_031455475.1. NCBI lineage: Bacteria > Pseudomonadati > Pseudomonadota > Alphaproteobacteria > Hyphomicrobiales > Rhizobiaceae > Rhizobium > Rhizobium sp. 1399. The sequence goes on from NZ_JAVDSU010000011.1 coordinate 61,863, forward strand.
AACGACCCTGCCCTTACCGAAGAGGCCTTCGCGGCGGCCCGCGACATCTTCGAGCCCGGCAGCATCGAGCTCCGAAAGGAACCGATGACGGCATCGGAGGATTTCGCCCGTTTCCTCGATGTCGTTCCCGGCTGCTTCGTCTTCCTCGGCAATGGCGAGGCCTCCGCGCCGCTCCACAATCCGACCTTCGATTTCAACGATGACGGGCTCCTTTACGGCGCAAAATTCCACGCCGGCATCGTCCGCCGGCGCTTGCCGCAAAGCGGCGCCTGACCGGCGGCTCCAAGCCTTTCCGCCGTCGACGCCGCCGGCGCGGTTACCGATCGGGACGAATCCCGTTTCGCAAATCAACGTCATCAGCAGTCTTGCTCCTTGAGCCTCCTGCCCTAACTCCTTGGCTGATATAGGAGACGGCATGGACCAAGTTTTGAGCAAGAAGGCGGAGACCGGAATCGAAGGACTGGACGATGTATTATTCGGCGGGTTTACACGTCGTCATGTATTCCTGCTGGAAGGCTCGCCCGGCACCGGAAAAACAACCATCGCCTTGCAGTTTTTACTTGAAGGCGCTGATCTCGGTGAGAGCTGCCTTTACATAAGTCTTTCCGAAACCGAGGAAGAGTTGCGCGACAGCGCCGTCTCGCATGGAATGGAACTCGGCGACGGCATAAAAATCTTCGAACTCGTGCCGCCCGAAAGCCTGCTCGACGCCGATCAGCAGCAGAGCCTCCTCTATTCGTCGGACCTGGAGCTGGGCGAGACCACCAAGCTGATCTTCGAGGCCTTCGAGCGGATAAAGCCGCAGAGGGTCGTCATCGACAGCCTCTCGGAAATCAGGCTTCTCGCCCAAAGCTCGCTACGTTATCGCCGGCAGATCCTGGCGCTGAAGCATTTCTTTGCCCGGTCGGATGCCACAGTCCTGCTCCTCGACGACATGACGTCAGATAATCTCGACAAGACCGTTCACAGTGTCGTTCATGGCGTGATCCATCTCGAACAGCTTGCACCCGATTACGGCTCGGAGCGTCGGCGGCTGCGGGTCATCAAATATCGCGGCCAGTCCTTTCGCGGCGGATACCACGACTTCGTCATCAAGACCGGCGGTGTGGCGGTATTTCCAAGGCTGCGCGCAATCGAGCACAAGAAGGGCTTCGAGCGAACGACCCTCTCGAGCGGTATCAAGGAATTCGATGATCTCCTGGGCGGCGGGATCGAGCGCGGCTCCAGCACGCTGCTGATCGGCCCGGCAGGTACGGGCAAGAGCCTGTTTACCCTGCAGTTCGTCGATGCGGCGGTCAAGCGCGGCGAAAAGGCGGCTGTTTTTATCTTCGATGAAGAGCTTGGGCTGCTGTTTTCGCGCACGAGATCGATGGGTATCGATCTGGAGAAGATGCACGACGACAGACTGATCCATATCGAGCAACTGGATGCCGCCGAGCTGTCGCCCGGAGAGTTTGCGCAACGTGTCAGGGATCGGGTCGCCAGCTACGACGCCAAGACCGTCGTCATCGACAGTATCAACGGCTATCAAGCATCGATGCCGGAGGAAAACGCGCTCATCCTTCACATGCATGAGCTTCTCCAATATCTGAACCGCCAGGGCGCCAACACCTTCCTCACCGTTGCCCAGCACGGCCTCGTTGGCGACATGAAATCACCGGTCGATGTTACCTATCTCGCCGATAGCGTGGTCCTGCTGCGCTATTTCGAGGCGCTCGGTAAAGTGCGCCGCGCGGTTTCCGTCATCAAGAAACGCACCGGCAGCCACGAAGAGACTATCAGAGAATTCCACATCACCAATGAAGGGCTGACCCTCGGCGAGCCGCTCTCCGGTTTCCAGGGCGTGCTTCGCGGCGTTCCGACATTCATCGGAGAAAGACAGCCGCTTCTTGAAACCTCAGACGAGGACGGCCACCATTCCTAACAGCGATGCCATCGGCCTGATCCACGCTCCAATCGGGCGTGATGCGCAGATTGCAGCTTCGCTCCTGCAGGAAGCGGGCGTACAACCAAAAGCGACGACCGATCTATCCTCCTTGGTCGAAAGCCTTAATGACGACGTCGCCTTTGCTGTCGTCACTGAAGAGGCTTTGCGTTCCGCCGATCTGCGCGCCATCTCCGCCTGGATCGAGCAGCAGCCGAGCTGGTCCGATCTGCCCTTCATTATCCTGACAAACAGGGGCGGCGGTCCCGAGCGCAATCCCGCAGCCGCCAGGCTGTCAGAGGTCCTTGGCAATGTCAGCTTCGTCGAACGCCCGTTCCACGCAACCACCTTCATCAGCGTTGCGCGCTCTGCCATGCGCGGACGCCGGCGGCAGTACGATGCGCGTTTGCGCATGGAGGCCCTCGATGCAGGCGAGCGCCGGCTTCAGACGGCTCTGGAAGCCGGGCGGCTCGGCGCATGGGAACTCGACCTTGCGTCAGGCGTGCTGACGACCTCGTCGACCTGCAAGGCCATTTTCGGCCGCCGTCCCGAAGACCCGTTTACCTACAAGGATCTGCTAAGCTCCGTTCACCCCGAAGACCGGGAGCGCATGGAGGCGGCAGTAAGCAAGACTGTTGAAACCGGCGCGGATTATTCCATCGAATACCGGACCATCTGGAGCGATGGTTCCGTTCATTGGGCCGAAATCCGGGCGCAGCTCTATAAGGATCGCTCCGGCAAGGCGATCAAGATGGTGGGCGTCTCCGCCGACATCACGGCGCGGCTGAAGGCCGAGGAGCACCAGCGGCAGCTCAATGAAATACTGGAGGAAAAGGTCGCCGAGCGCACGCGCGAGTTGGAGCGGGCGCATGCCGCGGTGATGGCGGAAGTCAGCCAGCGCGAGCGCGCCGAAGAGCAGCTTCGCCAGGCCCAGAAGATGGAGGCGATCGGCCAGCTCACCGGCGGCGTGGCGCACGACTTCAACAATCTGCTGATGGCCGTCCTCGGCAACCTTGAACTGCTGCGTAAATATGTCGGAGACGACATCAGGGCCGCCCGCCTGATCGACGGCGCCCTGCAGGGGGCGAAACGCGGCGCCTCCCTCACCCAGAGACTGCTGGCCTTTGCGCGGCGACAGGACCTGCGCATTGACCCGGTCGACATGCGCGCCCTGGTGCTCGGCATGGCGGATCTCCTGAAGCGCTCCGTCGGTTCCACCGTCCTGATCGAAACCACGGTTCCCGAGAATCTTCCTCTCGTCTCGGCCGATACCAACCAGATCGAGCTGGCCCTGCTCAATCTCGCCGTCAACGCCCGCGACGCGATGCCAGACGGAGGCACGATCCGCATCGAGCTGAAGGAGGCGGAGCAGATTGCGCCGACCGATGAGCTTGCCGCCGGCAGCTACGTCGTCCTGACTGTCGCCGACCACGGCTATGGCATGGACAAGGAAACGCTGCAAAAGGCGATCGAGCCATTCTTTTCGACAAAGGAGCTCGGGAAGGGAACTGGCCTCGGGCTCTCCATGATCCATGGTCTGGCACTGCAGTTGAAGGGCGACCTGAAACTGGAAAGCATGCCCGGCAAAGGCACGACCGCCGAACTGTGGATCCCCGTCTCCACATCGGCCAGCGTCCATACCGAGCCTGATGACGCGATGCCGGCGGACCCAGACAAGGTCTCGGGCCCGAAGCGCATATTGCTCGTCGACGACGACATCCTGATCGCCATGAGCTCTGCCGATATGCTCACCGATCTCGGCCATGAAGTGGTCGAGGCCCATTCGGGGAAAGAAGCTCTCGAGTGCCTGGGCAGCGGCGCGGACTTCGATCTGATGATCACCGATTACTCCATGCCCGGCATGACGGGCGGAGACCTCGCCAAAGCCGTCCGCACCATAGCCCCCGGCTTGCCGATCCTCATTGCATCGGGATATGCCGAACTCCCGCCCGGGCTAGACCTTGACGTCGCCAAGCTCGGAAAGCCCTACACCCAGGATCAACTGGCCCAGGAGATCGGCAAGCTGATGGTCGCGCCCTGAGCAGGCCTGCAAACCGGTTGCCGACACGCAAATGCCTGCTGCGTCACCATGCCGGCCATTTTGCAGAAGACGGCTCATCGCTTTCGCGCTATGAAGATTATCGATAATCCTGCCCCATCCGACACGGAGATCCCTTATGGCTTTGAAGATCCTTTTCATTGGCGGCACCGGCCAGATTTCCTATCCCTGCGTCGAGCGCGCCGTGGCTCAAGGCCATGATGTCAGCGTGTTTAACCGCGGCCTGAGGGGCGATCCCCTGCCCGCTGGCGTCACCTCCATCGTGGGCGAGCTGGGATCGTCGGCCTATGTCGATCTCGCCAAGGCCAATTACGACGTCGTCGCCCAGTTCATCGCCTTCACGCCGGATCAGATCGCCCGCGATATCGAGATCTTCTCCGGCCATTGCGGCCAATACATCTTCATCTCTTCCGCCTCGGTCTATGAAAAGCCGGCCCGCCATTATGTGATCACAGAAGAGAAAACACCGGCGATCAACCCCTACTGGCCCTATAGCCAGGCCAAGATCGCCTGCGAGGAACTGCTGAAGAAGGCCGACAAGCTCGCCTGGACGATCGTGCGCCCCAGCCACACCGTTCGCACCGGCCTGCCCATCATGATGGGCGATAGCGACGTCATGGCACGGCGCATGCTGGACGGCGAGCCGACCATCGTTGCCGGCGACGGCCATACACCCTGGACGCTCACCCGCTCGGTCGATTTCGCCGTGCCCTTCGTCGGCCTGTTCGGCAAGCAGAAGGCGCTGCACGATATCTTCCACATCACCAACGACCACGCCCATATCTGGGATCACATCCAGAAGGCGATCGCCAGGTTGCTGGGCGTCGAGGCGAAGATCGTCCATGTGCCGACAGACACGCTCGTCAAGTATAATCCGGAATGGATCGGCCCGCTGACCGGCGACAAGGCCTGGACGGCGATTTTCGATAATTCCAAGGTCAAGAGTGTGGCCGGCGATTTCACCTGCGCCACAAGCCTGGACGAAATTCTGGAAGAGCCGATCATGCACCTGAAGCAGCGTTTCGCGAAGGGCCGCCCACCGAAGGGCGATTTCGATGCCCTGATCGATCGGATCTGCGCCGAGCAAAGCGCTCTCGGAGCTGCCGCATGACAGCTTAGTCAAAAGCCGTTACGCCTCGAATGCGCGAAGGCATTTCATCACCTCGCGCAGCCCCCGCGTCAGGTGTTTGTCGCGCCGGATGACCATGCCGAGCTGGCGCACGAGCGGCGGCTGAACGGGTGATGTCACGAACCGGCCCCGGTCACGCTTCAGGGCAAGCCCCGGAAGTATCGACCATCCGAGTCCCGCGGCGATCAGTTCCTTGATCGCCTCGACGCTGCCGAACTCCATGGTGGGCTGGCTCCTGATGCCCGCAGCCTCAAACCATTCGTCGGTGGCCCGGCGCGTATTGCCGCCCTCATAGAGCATCATAATCTTGTCCGTGAAGAAATCAGCCGTCGGGCCGCCCTCCGGCATCGTGCTTCCCTTGGGTGCCACGGCGATAAGCTCGTCCTCATAAAAGGGCTCGACCTCTATGGAGCGGCCGGACGCCGGCAGCGTCACGACGGCGATATCGAGCGCGTTGGTTTCGAGATCGCGGACCATCTCGTCGGTGTTGCCGACACGAACCACAATTTCCAGACCGGGCATGCGTTTCTTGACGGCGGCGATCGCGCGGGGAAGCAGGTGGATCGAGGCGGTGCCGCCGCTGCCGATCCGCACGCGCCCCACCGCACCTTGCCTGTAAGGCGCCATCGCCTCCTCGGCCGCCGCGCATTCGCCGAGGATCCGGCGCGCATGGGCCAGCAGTTCGACACCCGCCGCAGATGGCTGCGCCCGGCGGCCAACCCGCTCGATCAGCCGAACACCCATCCTCTGTTCCAGAAGCTTCACCTGCAGGCTGACGGCCGGCTGCGTCAGCCCCGCTCTTTCGGCAGCAGCCGTAAAGCTGCCGAGATCGATGACGCTGACGAAGGCGGAAAGCTGGTCGAGATTCAGCATCAGAAGAATTCCTTATGGATTGCATAAGAACCATAAGCTTCCTTGCGGGCATGTGCCAGTCCATTTTGAGGCGTCCAAGACGAGTGCTGGAGATGCCTGATGACGACTAACGTGGAAATATCGAGAACTCTAGATCGCGCCCCAACCGGTGGCGTCGTACGCCGCTGCCTGATGGGCATCCGCCTTTACCTGAACAAGCGCCGCGAAAGGCTGACGCTCTCCTGCCTGTCCGACGACGCGCTCCGCGATATCGGCCTCACCCCATCAGAGGCGAGGACGGAGGTCAACAAATCATGGTTCTGGGGATAGCAGCCGCAATTTTTTAAAATGGCGCGCTTGGACTGGAGAAAACCGCTTTGTCCCTTATGTCACTGCCATCAGGGGAAAACACCAAAGGACCGCGCGATGCACAAGAACACGATCTGTGTCTGGTATGACAAGCACGCCGAAGAGGCCGCCCGCTTTTACGCCGGGATATTTCCGGACAGCAAAGTCGGCGCCATTCATCGCGCCCCCGGCGACTATCCGGCCGGCCAGCAAGGAGAGGTGCTGGTCGTGGAATTCACGGTCGCCGGCATTCCCTGCATCGGCCTGAATGGCGGCCCCTCGATCAAGCATAGCGAGGCCTTTTCCTTTCAGATCTCGACGGAAAATCAGGAAGAGACCGACCGCTACTGGAACGCAATCGTCAACAATGGCGGCCAGGAAAGCGAATGCGGCTGGTGCAAGGATAAATGGGGCGTCTCGTGGCAGATAACCCCGCGCGCCCTGATGGAAGCGATACAGGCAGGCGGGGCGGAGGCAAAGCGCGCTTTCGACGCGATGATGACCATGCGCAAGATCGACGTCGCGGCAATAGAGGCAGCTCGCCGCGGCTGAGACAACAGGCCCTGCAACCGTAAGATCACGACGCCAGGGCGGCCGACTGCTCTGATCCCTCGAACAACAGCCGGGCCTGTTCCACAGGCATCGGCTTTCCGAGCAGAAATCGCTTCGAGCATGGCCTCCTATTGGCGTGTTCGGCTTGATCTCTCGCTTATGGCCCTTCCGGAAAGGTGCCGCCGCTGATGGCACTGCCGTCATTTCAAGGTGAGCGAATTCAGCTCAGTGCCCCGGCATATCCCCATAAAACTCCGAAACCTTCCCCAAACTTCGCAAAACAGGAGTCTCCCGATGGCCAATGCCCAATGCAGCTGCGGCGCGCTCAGACTGGCGCTGCCGGAGAAACCAAATGCGGTGATCGCCTGTCACTGCATCGAATGCCAGAGACGAACAGGCGCCCCCTTCGGCGCCGGCGCCTTCTATCCGGCCGAAGCCGTCACCGTGTCTGGCTTCGGCAAGCAATATACCCGCGATGCGGCAAGCGGCGGAAAGGTGCATACCTACTTCTGCCCGAACTGCGGCTCATCGGTCTACTGGAAGGCCGAAAACCTGCCCTCAATGATCGGCGTCGCTCTTGGAGCGCTGACCGACGGGAGCCAATTCCTCGCCCCTGCCAAATCGATCTTCGAGCAGTCGAAACACCATTGGGTGCAGATCGACGCTGCCGACGAGCACTTCCAGCAAGGCAGCGTTGCGCGGCGGTCAAGTTGATACTTCGCCCTGTGATCTCAAAGATTTCCAAAATTTCTAATTGAGATTGCAGCCGGAAGATGATTCCATGCAGCCCACGTCGCCAGATACGCCGCCCTCCTGATGTTGCACCCGAGAGGCTCAAGTCGATTATGTCGATTTCAGATGCGATCTACCGTCCCTTCGAAACGCTGATCCGGCCGCTCGATATCCCCTACCGTCCGCTGCCGTCGAAGGGGCCGGTGACGGTGCTGCTGCACTTCATCTCGATGTTTCGTGGCATCCTGATCACGCTCGCACTTTGCACCATGGCGATCGAGGCCATGAATCTGACGATCGTCTGGGGCCTGTCGGTCATCGTCGATGGCGTCACGCAGCAGGGTGCCTCCGCTTTCCTGCACAATGACCAGCCGCTGCTGATCTTGCTCGGCCTGATGCTCTTCCCCGGCATCCCTATTGGCTCCTTCCTCGTCAATACGCTGAATTCGCATACGCTCGGCATCGGCATGCCGGCAGCCATTCAGTGGCAGGGCCACAGAGCGGTGGAGCGGCAGGATCTCGCCTTCTTCCACGATCTCTATGCCGGCCAGGTCGCCTCGCGCCTGCAGCAGGTGGCGTCCGCCGTCCAGCAGCAGGTTATGTCCGCCTTCCAGTCCATCCCGCGCTTCATCATGCAGATGGTCGGCTCCGTCATCCTTCTGAGCGCACTCTCCTGGCAGCTTGCGCTGCCGACCATCGTATGGATCACGCTCAACGTGCTGCTCGCGGTCAGGCTGGCACCTGTCTTCACCGAACGAGCACGCCGCTCCGCCAAGCGCCGCAGCCTGATTTCCGGCGCCGTTACCGATCTCTACGCCAATATGCAGATGGTGAAACAATTCGCCGCCGAAGACAGCGAGGCGGGCGCTATCCGAGGTATCATCGGCAAGGCGATCAAGGCCCAACAAAGCGAACAGCGCATCTATCGGACCGCAGAGGTCATCGTCGTCGTCCTCAACGTGATGCACTGGCTGGCCATCCTGTCGATCGGCTTTACCGGGCTCGTTGATGGCTTCGTCACGATCGGCGAATTCACTGCCGCCGTTTATGTTCTCAACCGGCTATCCGGTCACACGTTTACGTTCCTGCAAATGGGCCAGCAGATTTTCCAGGCGATCGGTACGATCAAGGACGCCATGCCGGTCATGACGACACCGCCCACCATCACCGACCGGCCGGATGCGCAGGACCTTGTCGTCCCGAACGGTGAAATCCGCTTCGACGACGTTCGTTTCGCCTACAAATCCGGCAAGCCCGTCATCGACAACCTGTCATTGACCGTCCGTCCCGGCGAAAAAGTCGGCCTCGTCGGCCTCTCTGGCGCGGGTAAGACGACGCTCGCCAATCTGCTCCTGCGCTTCTATGACATCAAGGACGGCGCGATCCTCATCGACGGCCAGGATATCCGCTCAGTCACCCAGTCGAGCCTTCGCCGCGCCATCGGCGTCATCGCCCAGGATGTTGCGCTGCTGCACCGCTCGGTCGGCGACAACATCCGCTACGGCCGGCCTGAGGCGACGCAGAAGGAGATCGAAGGCGTCGCGAAGATGGCGAGCGCCGACATCTTCATCGCCGATCTCGCCGATAGCGAGGGCCGCAAGGGCTACGAGGCCTATGTCGGCGACCGCGGCATCAAGCTCTCGGGCGGTCAGCGCCAGCGCGTGGCGATCGCCCGCGTACTTTTGAAGAACGCACCAATTCTGGTGCTCGACGAGGCAACCTCGGCCCTCGACAGCGAATCCGAAGCCGCCATCCAGGAGCGTCTGAACCTGGTGATGGAAGGCAAAACCGTCATCGCCATCGCCCACCGCCTCTCCACCATATCGAGCATGGACCGCATCGTCGTGCTCGACCATGGCCGCGTCATCGAGGAAGGCCGGCCGGAAGAATTGATCGAAGGCGACGGGCTGTTTGCGCGTCTGTGGAGACGACAGACGGGTGGTTTTATTCCGGAGGAGATCGAGGAGGTGGCGTCGGACTAGTCGGTGGAAGCAGAAGGTTGGCTTTGGGCACCGGCGCCCTCCTCCTCTCTTCCCTCATCAAGCCAGTTTGCAACTGGCTTGATGAGGGAAGTTGGGGGCCGCGTGGCCTTCCCAAAGGCGGCGCCTGCGCCACGACGACTACGACACTTCCACCACGTCCTCCCGCTCCAGCAGCCACTTCCCAAATTCCTGCATCACCTTCACCACAGGAACGAGCCGCTTGCCATCCTCGGTCAGCCGATACTCCACCGTGACCGGCACCGTCGGAAACACCGTACGCTTGATCAGCCCCGCCTCTTCCAGCGCCCGCAGGTCCAGCGTCAGCATGCGCTGCGATATACCCGGCACACAGCGACGCAGTTCGTTGAAGCGCCGGGGACCATCAAGCAGGAAATAGACGATCAGAAGCCGCCACCGGCCGCCCAAGAGCCGCATTGCCTCCTCGACGGTGCAGTTGGTGACGCTTTCCTTCATGCGGAATTTCCTCTGGTATAAAATATGTACCTACACCACAATATAGTGCCTTCTTCAAAAAATATCCTACCCTTCTAGATTGGCCGCGAACCAGAATCCTGGTGGACATCGAAAAGGGAAAACCATGAAATTATACTATCTTCCGGCCGCCTGCTCGCTCTCGCCGCACATCGTCCTCAACGAGCTCGGCATCGATGTCGAGCTCGTGCCTGTCGATAACAGAAAGCACACGTTTGGCGCGGGTGAAGACTTCGAAGAAATCAATCCGCTCGGCTACGTTCCCGCCCTCGAACTCGATGACGGCGCCATCCTCACCGAAGGTCCGGCGATCGTCCAGTACCTCGCCGACCTGAAACCGGAGCTCGGCCTGGCGCCGGCCAATGGCACGATGGAGCGCTACAGGCTGCAGCAATGGCTGAATTTCCTGTCCTCGGAAATCCACAAGGGCTTCATTCCCCTGCTCTACGCGCGGCTTGCCGGCCCCTATGTCGAGACGGCCAAACCGAAGCTCGAAAAGCGCTATGTCCATATCGACGCCGAACTTGCCACCCGCCCCTATATTGCCGGCCGGGCCTTCACCGTTGCCGATGCCTATCTCTTCGCCCTCACAGGCTGGGGACAAGCGCCATGGCTCGCCTCCTACTACAGGGCGGATATCCACTTCGACGCCCTGTCGAACCTGCAAGCCTGGTACGAGCGGGTGCAATCCCGCCCCTCCGTTCAAAAGGCGCTTCAGGCCGAAGGTCTGGTGAAGGCTTAAACGACCGGCTTCGTCGCGCAGATCGCGAAGCGGTCCTGCACCATGCGCTCCAGCCCGCGCAGGAAGGGCATCTTGCGCGCCTGCGCCCAGTGGATATCGGAGAGCTTGCGGTCGACGACGATATTGTCGAAGCCCGCCTGGCGCAGCAGCTCGACGATCGCTTCGGCCGGCATCTGTTTGGAGAAATAGACGCGCGAGCGGATGGCCTGGTGGCGGGCCATCATCTCGGGCTTCATGTGGCTCGCCGGCGCCTTGCCGGTCAGCTTTGTCCAGACTTTCTGCAGGCCCTTGACCCAGGTCTCCTTGCCCATGTTGCCGTCGACGATCAGGACCTTGCCGCCGGGCTTCAGCACGGAGAACCACTCGCGGAAGGCCGAGGGTGGATCGACCAGCGTCCAGACGAGATGGCGGTTGGTGATCACGTCGTAGCTTTCCTTGGCCTCCATGGTGTTTTCCGCATCGCCCGAGACGAAGCGAATATCGGTGCCGCGCTTCTTCGCCTTGGCGCGCGCCTGCGCCAGCATGGCATCCGACCAGTCGAGCCCCGTCACCTTGAAGCCCGCCCCATGCATGAGATGAGAAATGACCGCCGTGCCGCAAGCAAGGTCGAGCGCCGCACGCCCTTGCCCTTCACCGAGATGCTTGCGGATCAGCCGCTGCCAGCCCCTGCGCTCAGCTTCGGAAAAGATTTCGTGGCCGACGCTCTCGTCGAACGTGGCCGCCCTTTCCGACCAGAAGTCCCGGATTTCATCGCGAATAGAGTAATTTGTGTTCATCGTGTTCATCATCTTCACCCCGGCACTGCACTACTTTGGAAAAGCTCTAAAACATAAAACTTGATTCCAAAAGTCAATTTTTCTATGCCTCGGGACATTACCAAGGACGGGGAGAGTTTCCAGATGAAATTTATGAAATTGCTTGCGGTATCCGCAGTTGCAGGCCTGCTGCCACTTTCGGCTTTTGCCGATCCCTTCACCATCAAGGATGTGGCTGGCCGCGAGGTCACCTTCGACAAGCCGGTCGAGCGCGTGATCCTTGGCGAAGGCCGCATGCTCTATGCCGTCGCCCCGATCGAGAAGGACGATCCTTTCGCCAAGATCGTCGGCTGGCGCAATGATCTCTGGACGACCGACAAGGATGGCTTCAACGCCTATGTCGAGAAATTCCCTAGGGGTAAGGACCTGCCCTTCCTCGGCAACCTGACGGATGGCACGCTGCAGACCGAGACGGTTGTGGCGCTTCACCCCGATGTCATGCTGCTGCCGATCGGCAACAAGAAGGCCGCCGACGAGGTAAAGCTCGAGGACACGCTGAACAAGATCGGCGTGAAGATCGTCTACATCGATTTCCGCGAGCACATCCTCGCCAATACCGAGCCGAGCCTGGAGATCCTCGGCAAGCTTTTCGGCCATGAAGACCGCGCCCAGGCCGTCGCCGCCTACTGGAAGCAGCAGATGGCACGCGTCACCGACAAGCTGAAAGAAGCCAACCCCAAGAAGCCCAATGTCTTCATGTATCGCGCCGCCGGCCTCGTCGAGTGCTGCGGCACCTTCGGCCCCGACAATTTCGGCCTGATGGTGGATTGGGCCGGCGGCCACAATCTCGGCTCCGATTTCCTGCCGGGCTACACCGGCTCGATCAATGCCGAACAGGTCGTCGCTTCCAATCCTGACGTCGTCGTCGTCACCGGCTCGAACTGGAGCCAGACCAAGGATGCCAAGGATTTCGTCAATGTCGGTCCGGCCGCTGCCGCCACCATCGACGATAGCCGCAAGGCGCTGGATGCCCTCGTGCAGAACCCGGCCTTCACCGGCTCCAAGGCGGTTGCCGATAGCAATGTGCATGCGATCTGGCACCAGTTCTACACGAGCCCCTACCAGTTCGTCGCCGTGCAGCAGATGGCCAAGTGGTTCCACCCGGACCTCTTTGCCGATCTCGACCCGGATGCGACCTTCAAGGAATTCCACGAGAAGTTCCTGCCGGTCGCCTATCAGCCGGGTTACTGGGTCGACGCCAAGGCCGGAAAGTAAGGCGAGATGGCAGAGATCGCCGTCGCCCCGATCGAGGTCGAAGCAGGCAGGGCGCGTTACCGCGCCCTCGCCCGCCGCAAGCTTGTGATCCTGTTTGCCATGACGGCCGCGCTCTGCCTGTCCTTTGCCGTCGATCTCGCCTGGGGGCCGGCTCGTTACGGCCTCGGTGAGGTCGTCACCGCCCTCCTCTATCCCGACTCCGTCTCGGCGCAGGTCCGCGCCGTCGTCTGGGATATCCGCATGCCGGTCGCCGTCATGGCGATCGTCGTCGGCGCATCGCTCTCGGTTGCCGGGGCGCAGATGCAGACGATCCTCGCCAATCCGCTGGCAAGCCCCTTCACGTTAGGCATTTCCGCCGCCGCAAGCTTCGGTGCGGCCCTTGCCATCGTCACCAGCGTGCCAATCCTGCCGGTCGCGGCAGGCCTGCTGGTGCCGGTCAATGCCTTCATCATGGCGCTCGTCGCCACGCTCTTCATCCATTTCATCTCGCAGGCACGCGGCGTTTCGGTGCAAACAGTCGTGCTGCTCGGCATCGCCCTCGTCTTCACCTTCAATGCGGCTCTCGCCTTCCTGCAATATCTCGCCTCAGAACAGGCGCTCTCGGCCGTCGTCTTCTGGACCATGGGCAGCCTCACCAAGGCCACCTGGCCGAAGATCTGGATCACGCTTGCCGTGCTGCTTTTCGCCCTGCCGCTCTTTGCCCGCCATGCCTGGGCGCTGACGGCGATCCGCCTCGGCGAGGACAAGGCGGCGAGCTTCGGCGTCAATGTGCGCCGCATCCGGCTTGAGACGATGCTCATCGTCTCGCTGCTGGCGGCCGTTCCCGTCAGCTTCGTCGGTACGATCGGCTTCGTCGGCCTCGTCGGCCCGCATATCGCCCGCATGATCCTCGGCGAAGACCAGCGCTTCTTCCTGCCAGGTTCGATCCTTTCAGGCGCCCTGCTGCTCTCGCTGACCTCTGTCGTCTCGAAGTCGATCATTCCGGGCGTCGTCTTCCCGATCGGCATCATCACGGCGCTGGTCGGCGTGCCCTTCTTCTTCTCGCTCATCCTCTCGAACAGGAGCCGCTCATGGTAGCGCTTCAGCTGCAGTCGGTCGGCGCCTACCACGGCCGCAAGCTCTTCGTCGAAAACGTAACGACGCCCAAAATGACGGCCGGCGAGCTCGTCGCTGTGATCGGCCCGAATGCCGCCGGCAAGTCCACCCTCTTCAAGCGCATCACCGGCCTCTTGAAAGGGCCGGGAAACGTGCTGGTCGAGGGCGCAAAGACAAAGAACGCCATCAGCTACATGCCGCAGGATACCTCGGCCAATGCGGTGCTGACGGTCTATGAATCGATCTTGCTTGCCCGCAAGCAGGGCCAGTCCTGGGGCGTCAGCGATCAGGATCTCAGGCTCATCGACGACGTCATGAAGGCGCTGAACATCGAGGCGATCGCCTTCCGCGATCTCGGCGCCTTGTCAGGCGGCCAGCGCCAGCTTGTCTCCATCGCCCAGGCGCTGGTGCGCGAGCCGGAGATCATGCTGATGGACGAGCCGACCAGTGCGCTCGATCTTCATCGCCAGGTGGAAGTGCTCGATTTCATGCAGCGCCAAGCCCGCAAGCGCGGCATGATCGTACTGATCGCCATCCACGACCTGAACCAGGCGCTGCGCTTCGCAGATAAGGTACTGATCATCCAGAACGGCCGCATGCGCGCCTGCGGCAAGCCGCGCGAGGTCGTCACCGTCGACATGCTGCGCGAGGTCTACAAGATCCACGCCCGCATCGAGAAATGCTCCAGGGATCATGATCACGTCATCGTCGACGGCACCGCGCATTAAAGCATGTCGCGCAAAAGCGGGAAGCGGCCTTCGGATAATCCGATGCTTGAACAAAAACCTTAAAGCGGCAGAGATGATTCCGTTTTCCTTCCGCCGCTCTAAGGGGGCGCCGGAAATCCGGCGCGCCCATGTTTCAGACCATTATCGACCGCGCGGCAGCGTCTGCTCCTGCCGCATGCCGTCCACGTCCTGAGCCTGGCGAAGCTCGCGCTCTGCGCGCTCCGTGGATTCCTCCACCGTGCGGTGATGTCCGGTCGGCATGATGTCGTCACGCAGCTCCTGATCGAGCGGTGCCTCGTCATTGAGATCATAGGCACGAACGCGCGGGGAATTCGGATCGAGCCGGCGGGTATGACGTCCCATCGGCGTGGCCGGGCCGGCCATACCGGCCGCACCGGCTGCAAAGACGTCATCCTGCACAGCACTTGCCTGCCGGGCACGCTCGGCATCATCAGCTTCACGAGCCTGGCTTGCATCATATTTCGAGGCTGCAAAAGCCTCGTTCGACCTGCTGATATTCCAGCCCTCTGCGCGCCAGAGGTCCGCACGTTCGTCCATGTCGATGGAGCCTTCGTCATCGAGAATGTCGTATGCGATACCGTAGGTGGCATCATCGACCTCGACGGAGATCAGAAAGCCGCCCCGGCGCAGGCCTTCGGCATAGACCGACCGGTCTTCATCCGGAAACAGCCAGTCCTCCAGCTTCGACCAGAAACCGCTGCGGTCGTCGCCGGCAACGCCTGCCTTGTCGCCATCCGCTTCATATCCCCGCATCATTCTGACACCGGTGATACCCAGGTTCTTCAGCCGGTCGATCGCCCTGTCAGCGTCATCGCGGCTGTCGAAGAAAGCGGTCAGCGTACTGCGGCCCCCGCCGCCTGAGAATTCGGGGGCGCTGTCATTATGGAGATTACTCATTGGGATTCCTCCTCCAGGTCTTTCCTCTTCGCAAACGGTCGAAAAAGCTCGATGTTCCCAAGCGCTCGCGGAAATGCGATCTGCCTATGAGCGCAATGTCCTGAATGCGGCTCGGACCTCCTGGGCGAAGAGTTCCGGCTGCTCCCAAGCTGCGAAATGCCCGCCTTTTGCAGCCACATTGTAATAGATCAACTGCGGATAGGCTCTGCCGAGCCAGTGCCGCGGCGGCCGGTAAACCTCGCCGGGAAAGACCGTGACCGCGACCGGAACCTTGACCGGCTCCAGCTTTGCGCCGGCCGCGACATTCTCCCAATAGATGCGCCCGCTCGAAGGCCCGGTATTGGTGAGCCAGTAGAGCGTGATATTGTCGAGAATGGCCTGGCTGCCGAGCGCCTGTTCAGGATCTCCGCGGGTAAACACCCAGTCGGCGATCTTGTCATAGAGCCAGGCCGCAAGCCCCACGGGAGAATCCGCAAGCCCGTAGCCGATCGTTTCCGGCCGGGTTCCCATGATCGCAGCGTAGCCGAAGCCATTGGCGAGGAAATCCCGGGCTTCCATGAAGATCAGCTTCTCCTCTAGTGACAAGCTGTCGGGTGCGGCCGCCCCGCTCATCAGCGCCTGCGCCGCATCCGGCGGAAAGGTGGTCGCGCGCTCGACCCTGTTGACGTGGATGCCAAGCAGCCCCTCCGGCGCCTGTCGCCCCAGCGCATCGCTGATGATCGCGCCCCAGTCGCCGCCCTGCGAAACATAGCTGGTATGACCGAGCCGTTTCATCAGCGTATCCCAGGCGGCCGCGATGCGTTGCGGGTTCCAGCCCGTTTCCGTGGGCTTGCCGGAAAAGCCGAAGCCGGGGATCGAGGGGATCACCAGATGGAAGGCATCGTCAGCCGTGCCGCCATGCGCGGTCGGGTCAGTCAGCGGGCCGATCACGTTTAGCAGTTCGAAGACCGATCCCGGCCAGCCATGCGTCATGATCAGCGGCAGGGCATTCTCGTAGCGGGAGCGGACATGGATGAAATGGATATCGATGCCATCGATCTCGGTCACGAATTGCGGAAAACCGTTCAGCCGCGCCTCGGCTTTGCGCCAGTCGTAGGAAGACTGCCACTCATCCACCAGCGCCCTCAGCCTCTCCGGCTGCACGCCCTGCGAACGGTCGCGCACGGTCTCGCCGTCTGGCCAGCGGGTGGCGGCAAGCCGACGCTGGAGATCGGCAAGCGCGGCCTCGGGAATATCGGCCCGGAACGGCCGGATTCCGCCGGCGAGCGCCTCTGCATCGACGGGATCGGCCGCGCCCGCAGGCGACGACAGCACCACCGTCAACCCGGCCGCCGCGCCCGCAAACAACAGCGAACGCCGTGACACCCTTAGTCTTGCG
Source organism: Rhizobium sp. 1399 (assembly GCF_031455475.1). Classification (NCBI taxonomy): domain Bacteria; kingdom Pseudomonadati; phylum Pseudomonadota; class Alphaproteobacteria; order Hyphomicrobiales; family Rhizobiaceae; genus Rhizobium; species Rhizobium sp. 1399. Next base: position 78,824 of record NZ_JAVDSU010000011.1, read on the forward strand.
ATTGATTGCCCTGATTTCATGACTTGCCTCCATTCCATCGGAAGGTTCGCAGCCGCATTTCGGACGCCTGGCATCATGCGCCTGAAATACGCCGGAAGCGATCTCAGGCTTCGTCCGGCCCGGCGCAATAGACCAGGAACTTGTTGTCTTCTGGGTCACGGAAATAGGCGCAGTAAGGCCCCTCGCCATTCTCCCCGCGTGGCCCCGGAGCGCCCTCATCCGTTCCGCCGGCCTGTAGTGCCGTTGCATGAGCCTCGCGCACCTTTGCGCGGGAACGCGCCTCGAAGGCCACCATGCTGCCATTGCCGGCACGTGCCGGCCTGCCGTCGAAAGGCTTCACGACGCCGAATTCCAGCGTGCGCTCGCCGTAATAGACGGCCCGGCCCGGCTGGACCAGAAAACGGCCGATGCCGAAGACGGCCATGAGCTTGTCGTAAAATTCCCCCGCAGCCTCGAGATTGTCGGTACCAACGGTCGAGTGACCCGGCAGACCGCGCACCCTTTCGGGCTGAGCGATTGTCAGATTTACGGTCATATCATTCATGTCTCATCATCCTTTCTTGGGGACGCGGGGCCATCCCCCGGCGTCGCTGATGGCGATGATGTACGGCGCGGGCCGATCGCCCGGTACCGGGGGAAAATGAGAGGCAGACTCTCATGGCCGCGGTCTACCGACGGCAGGCGCGATGCACGATCCTTATCATCGAGAATTCACCCCGATTGCGGCCATGAGGCTTCTGAGCGAGTATGGCCGCCGGAGAGGAAGGACAACGGATATGCTGACATCATCACTTGGACCATTGCTCGTAGCCGCTGCAATCACAGGCGCCACACTCACCCCCGTAAGTGCCGGCACGACCGAAGCCGCAAACCCCGAAATCGGCACCATTGCCATCGGCGGGGATATCACCCTGCGGCGGCTCGTCGTGCACAATCCGGCGCCGAAAGGCACCGTACTTTTCCTGCACGGCTTTCCCGAAACCTCGCTCGTCTGGCGCGACATTGCAGCCGCGCTTGGCGACGAATTCGAGGTGCATGCCTTCGACTGGCCGGGATACGGCCTGTCATCTCGGCCAGCAGCCGAAAACTTCTCCTATTCACCGCGTGATTATGCCGGCGTGCTGAAGGCCTATATCGACAAAGCTGGCATCGACCGATCCACACTGACGATCTACGCCGCCGATATCGGCGCCCTGCCTGCCCTGCTCCTGGCCCTCGACGAGCCCGACATCGCAAGGCGCATCATCGTCGGCGACTTCGCCCCCTTCAATCGGCCGGCCTATATGCATGAGCGCCTGCAGAACCTGAAGGCCGAGCCGGCGGCTTCCAAGACCCGCGCCGCCATGAACCAGACGAGCGACGAAATCCTCGAGAACGCTTACCGGCGTGGCCTGCCTGACGACAGGCAGTTCGATCTCGCCGCCGGCGTCAAGGAAGACATGGTCCAATGCTGGAGCCATGGCGCCCTCACCTCCGCCGATGCCTTCTACCATTATTATGCGGCCTTCACCCGCGATCAGGATCTGCTTGAAGCATACCTCGGAAAGCTCAAGACGCCGGTAAAGGTGATATGGGGCGAAAAGGACATCTATATCGACAGCCGGATGGGCGCGGAATTCGCCGAGAGGACCGGCGCGACACTCGATATCCTGCCCGGCATCGGCCACTATCCGCACCTGCAGGCGCCGGAACGGGTTGTCGCCGAAATCCGCGCCCTACTGGATTGAGCCATAGGTCCGACAGGCCTCCCGCAGCCGCGGCAGCGTCCAGTCGATGAAGGAGCGCACCTTGAGCGCCAGAAAGCCCTGGCGCGAATAGACGATGTGGATCGGCTGCGGCGCCCCGGCATAATCATCAAGGATCGGCACCAGAGCCCCGGAGGCAAGTTCGCCGGGGACCTGGTAGTCGAAAAGCCTGGCAATACCGGCTCCGCCCACGGCGGCGGCAACGCAGTTCGCCGCCGTATTGACCTCGATGCGATGGCGCGGCACCACCTCCACCGGCCGGCCATCGATATCGAAGGTCCAGAAGAAGGTCCTGTTATTGAAGATAATACCGTCATGATCGGGCAGTTCGCCCGGATGCTGCGGACATCCGCAACGCCCGAGATAATCGGGGCTCGCGCAAGTCAGCAGCCGAAATTCGGCAACCTTGGCGGCATAGAGCGAACTGTCTGCCAGCGCTCCCAGCCGGATGGCGATATCCACCTGCTCGCTGACGAGATGAACGGTGCGATCGAGCGACAGAAGGTTGAGAGACACTTCCGGATGCTCAGCCAGAAAACCGAGCGCGATCGGCAGCACATAACGGTTGCCGAATTCCACCGGCATGGTGATCGTCAGCGTTCCCCGCGGCCGCTGATACTCACCGGAAGCCCGGCGCTCTGCCTCCTCCAGTTCTGCAATGATCTTGCGCGCCGCATCCACATAGTCGCGCCCGGCATCGGTGAGTTGCAGGTTCCGGCTTGTGCGGATGATGAGATTGGCGCCGAGCAACCGCTCCAGCTCGGCCACCTTGCGGCTGACGCTCGGCAGCGGCGCATTCAGCCGCTTGCTGCCCGCCGACAAACTGCCGGCATCGACAACGGCAAGCAACACGCGCATGGCATCCAGCCGATCCATCCCTGCCCATCCTGTCACAGGGAGAGGCAGCCGATCACCGGCATCCACGGGCCGCGCGATACGCCGCCCTCATCCCGAAGCCTTCCCCCGGCAAAATCCTAAACCTTCGGAACCCCAGCCGATAGTATCGATCGATATCCAGCAACGGTCAGACGAGAAGATCCACCCGGTCCCCGGAAAGCGGGTGAGGAGGAACTGGAACGTCTCCCCTCGGTTTTCCTATCCTCTCTTCTGCATCAGCACCGTGTTGGCGCGAGAAAAGTGAGGTGTTTCCGTGGGATACCCTCTCTGCCGCCGGGCATCTCCCCACAGGTGGGGAGATTGGCAAGTGGGTCGACCTTCGCACGTCATTGACGTTGCGCAGTTTGCAACGTTTGTTGTTTGGGGAAACCGGCGCGCCCAGCCAATCTCCCCACCTGTGGGGAGATGTCCGGCAGGACAGAGGGGGGTGTTCCACGGCACATCGCCGAATATTATATTCCCTCGCCGATAGAAACAGCCGGCCCGCACATCCCCCGAATCCCATCACGCGTTCGTTACCACCCCGCCTGTAACAACCCGCCCTCTCGTTGCGAATACCCCGACGTGCCCCGCTGAAACAGGGGCGTTTCAAGCAACGGAGACTACCAATGTTGAAGACTTCCATCAGCACCGCCCTTCTTGCCGGCGCGATCACCTCCGCTCTTGCCACGATGGCCAGTGCCGCCCCGCTGACCAAGGCTGAGGCCGCTGCTGCAACCGCAGCTCACAAGGAGAAGTGCTACGGCGTTGCGCTGAAGGGCCAGAACGATTGCGCTGCCGGTCCAGGCACCACATGCCAGGGCACCTCGGTCAAGGATTTCCAGGGCAATTCGTGGAAATTCGTCCAGGGCGGTACCTGCGCCTCGCTCGATATTCCCGGCGGCCGTCATGGCTCGCTGAAGCCGCTGACGCGCGACATCTAAGCCGTCGGAAGCAGACGAAGATCAAGGAAAGCGGAGGCGTACATGGCAAACGTCAGCATGACGAACAACCTTCCCATGGAGACGGAAAGCACCCTCCGCTTTCCGACACTTTCACTCGCCGGCCAGGCCGGTACCAGCTTCAAGCCGGAGCATCTTGCAGCAATCTCAGCCGTATCAGGCCCGCAGGGCTTCTTCGAAGTCCATGCCGAGAATTATATGGGCGCCGGCGGCCCGCCGCATCGCGCACTCGAAAGGGTGCGCCGCGACCACCCGATTTCACTGCATGGCGTCTGCATGTCGCTCGGCGGCCCGCAGCCGCTCGACAAGGATCATCTCAAGCGTTTCAGGACCCTCGTCGATCGCTACGAGCCGGCGCTGATTTCAGAGCATCTCGCCTGGTCGACGCATGTCGATACCTATCTGAACGACCTGCTGCCGCTGCCCTATACGGCCACAACGCTTGCCCATGTCTGCGATCACGTCGATCAGATGCAGAACGCCATCGGCCGGCCGATCCTGCTCGAAAACCCGTCCACCTACGTACTCTTTGCGGAATCCTCCATGACCGAGACGGATTTCATCCGCGATATCGCCCGGCGCACCGGCTGCGGCCTGCTGCTCGACATCAACAATGTCTTCGTTTCCGCCACCAATCACGGTTTTTCAGCACTGCAATATCTGCGCGATTTTCCGCTGTCCTGTGTCGGCGAGATCCACCTCGCCGGCCATGCCGAACAGGAGGATGACGAAGGCGAGTTGCTCCTGATCGACAGCCACGACGGGCCGGTCGCCGGGGCCGTCTGGCAGCTCTATGAAATCGTCATAAACAGCTGCGGACCGATCCCGACCCTGATCGAATGGGACAGCAAGATCCCCGACTGGCCGGTGCTGCGCGCCGAGGCGCTGGCCGCACAGGCGATCCTTGATCGGCACGCCAGAGACCGGGAGACCTACCATGCCCTCGGCTGATATCCTGCCCATGCGCCGATCCGCGCCTGACTTCGCGGGACAGTTTTCCGCAGCCCTGCTTGCCCCCGATGCGCCGGCCCCTGACCTGGTGACAGGTCCGCGCGGCAAGCGGGCGGAGAAGCGCTACAATGTCTACCGCAACAACGTGACCGTCGGCCTGATTGCCGCATTGTCGTCGATCTTCCCGGCAGTCGAACGCATCACCGGGGCGGATTTCTTCCGCGCAATGGCCCGCTTTCACGTGCGCGCAACACCGCCCAGCTCGCCGCTGCTCTTCGAATACGGCAGGGATTTCCCCGATTTCATCGACCGCTACGAATACGCGCAGGACATGCCCTGGCTGTCGGATGTGGCACGTATCGAGCGCGCCTGGCTGGATGCCTATCACGCCGCCGATGCGCCAGCACTCAAGCCGGAAACCCTTGCGGCCGTACCACCGGAAGACCTGGGTGCCGTAACCTTCCAGCCGCATCCGTCGACGCGGCTGATCGCATCGGCCTATCCCGCCGTGACCATCTTCGCCATGAACCGCGGCGACGGGCCGGTCGGCCGTGTCGAGAACGGGCCCGAGGAAGGTTTGATCACGCGCATCGACGATGAGGTCACGGTTCGCCACCTGCCGCCGGGCGGAGCCGCCTTCCTCGGCGCGCTGCTCTCAGGCGAATGCCTTGCGGCAGCCGTCGCGGCGGGGCTCGAGGCGGAGCCTGCCTTCGATCTCTCCGGCATGATTGGCGAGATGATCGCAGCCCATGCCTTTTCCACTATCAGCGCCTTCTCCCATGTCGAAATGGTGATTTTCAATGTCTGATATGCTTGATTCCATGCCTCACAATGGGCCTCGCCACGGCGCGCGCTCCCCGCTGGCAAGGTTGGTAGCGACGGCTGACGGACTTGTCCGCGCCGTCGCCCAGCCCGATATCGTCCAGGCTGTCCTCCGCGTGGCGCTCGCCGTTCCCTTCTGGCGCTCCGGCATCCTGAAATGGGATGGCTTCCTGCAGCTGAACGATACGGCAATCGACCTCTTCACCCAGGAATTCATGCTGCATCTGCCGGGCGGGCCTTACCCCTTCCCCATGCCATCAGTCATGGCCTTCCTGTCCGGCTGCGGCGAGATCATCTTCCCGACGCTTCTCGTCTTCGGCCTTGCCACCCGCTTTGCCGGCCTCGGCCTGCTCTTCATGACCCTGATCGTGGAGCTGACCGTGCCCGATGGCTGGCCCATCCACATCACCTGGGCGGCGATGGCGCTTGCCATCATGCGCTACGGGCCGGGCCGCCTGTCACTCGACCATCTGATCGCGCGGATGTCTGGCGCTGCCAACAGCTAGAATTCACCGCAGCAGCGATCCACATAGACACCCGCCCAGCTCCTCATCGCGCCGGGCGGCTTTTGCGCTTTGTTGCCGCACTACTCTTGCCGTTTGCCCGCCGATGCGCTCAATAGGCGCCGACGCCGGCTCTGCCTCACGTGCCGCGTCATCAAAATTTTCAGGATGACGGTAACAAACACGTGGCCCCGTGCGTAGAGGTGAGTAGCGGATGAAATATTCGGCCCGCGAAGAGGAATGGGCAGCCTGGATGCGCGCGGCAATCGCCGGCGACGCGCTGGCCTATGACCGTTTCCTGAAGGCCGTGACACCCTATCTGCGTTCGATTGCGCGCAGGCGCTGCGACCAGTTCGGTGCCCCGCCGAGCGAGGTGGAAGACGTGGTGCAGGAAGTTCTGCTGGCAGTGCACCTGAAGCGCGGGACCTGGGATATTTCGCGGCCGATCGGCCCTTGGCTGTCCACTATCGTGCGCAACAAGCTGATTGACAGCCTGCGCCGGCGTGGCCGCCATGTCAGCGTGCCGATCGAGGATGTGATGGAAACGCTGGAAGCCGACCACCAGGAGGATGGCGCCGACCGCATCGACGTCGACCGCATGCTGGAAGGCCTGCGCGACCCGCAGCGCGAAATCGTGCGGTCGATCTCGCTCGGCGGCGCCGGTATCCGCGAAACGGCCGACCGGCTACAGATGACGGAAGGCGCCGTGCGAGTGGCGCTGCACAGGGCGCTCAAAGGATTGGCGGCCCTCTATCGGAGCAACACGCGTGAAAACGGATGACCTGATCAACATGCTGGCAAAGGATGCGCGCGTTCGCATCCGCTTTGGCCGCGTCTTCATGATCGCACTGGTCATCGGCGTGGTGATTTCAGCCGCACTTCTCATCTCCACCATCGGCATCCGCAGAAACATGGCCGAGATGATCGAGACGCCGCGGGTCCTTTTCAAGCTCGGCACCACCCTGCTGATCGCCGTGACGGCCACCCGCCTCGCCTTCCGGATCGGCAAACCGGGCGTCTCGCTGCGCTCGGCGGCCCTGACGCTCATCCTGCCGCTGGCGGTTCTGATTGCCGGCATCGTGACCGAACTCCTCGTCGTGCCGCAGGCGAACTGGGCAAGCAGCATGGAGGGGCATTTCTCCGCCTTCTGCCTGTTCTACGTGCCGACCCTTTCGATCGCGCCGCTTGCCGCTATCCTCTATTCGGTCCGCCAGGGCGCCCCCGAAAGTCCGGGCACGGCGGGTGCGGTGGCAGGTCTTGCCGCCGGCGGCATTGCGGCCGCCATCTATGCCTGGCACTGCCCCGACGACAGCCCGCTGTTTCTGGCGACATGGTATTCGATCGGCATCCTGGTCGCGACGGCAACCGGATTCCTGCTGGGCAGAAAAATCCTCCGCTGGTAGCGACGCACGACGCTCTAACGCGTCCGCTTGCCCGTCAGCGCCTGCCAGGCAAGCCGCAGCGTATCGAGGCGGGAGCGAATGCGCTCCTGTTGCGGGATGGCCAGCCGGTTGCGAAAATCGGCAAGCGCCTGGGCTTCAAGCCTGCTTCCGAGTTTTTCCGGCAGATGCGGCACGGGTGCGCCCGTCAGCCGGTCGATGACAGTCCAGTCGTCGCCGTTCCGGCGCTCGATGTCGTAACGGTTCATTGCAGTCAGGATATCTCTAAATTAGGGGTGTGGATCACAAGAAAGCGGTTTTCCCAGCGACATGCAATCGGCAAAATGTGAGTGAACGTCAGAAAATACGCTCATGGTCAAAATTGCGTTGCCAAAGCGTGATGTCATGCGTTCGATTTCGCCGTTCTCGTCTTGCCGAGGCGCTTGCGCACCTTTGCGGGCCTGGCCTTCAACTCGGCCTCCGCATATTTCAAATCCATGAGAGGTAGGGGCTTGGTGTTGATCGTGGCGATCTCAGCCTCGAGCGTGTTCAGACCCACGATGATCTCGTCGAACATTCTTGCTTCCCCGTGTCTTGCTTCCATACGCCCGTCCTCCCCTACGGTTCACCTCGCAGGCGCTACGGTAGCATCCGACAAAATGGCAGACCAATCCCACATTGGAGCTAACCCGAATGAACCTCATTTACCGTCTTTTCGCCATCGTCGCGACATGCATTGATAGCAATACGGGCTTAAGATGCTTTGAGCGTTGGGAAACCAATTCCTGGAGGATAACCATGCACGAGATGACGCCATCGGAAATGCTGAGAGATCCGCTGATCCGCCAGATGCTTCGCGCCGACAAGATCAGCCTGGCATCCTTTGCGGCCCTGCTCGATGCTGCCGCCCGTCAGCACGCCCGTCCTGCAAACGACAGCAGCTTTGCGACGTCGAAGATGCCGGATAGCTGGAGCGTCGATGCCGCGGCCTATATCTGATTGACCCTTTTTTGCCGATGCCCGTCCGACTCCGGGCACCCCTGAGGCCCGCTCCCAAGTGAGCGGGTCCTTTTTATTTGCGAAGGCGCGAGCCTCGAAAGTCTTCTTGAAATCCGCCGATTTGTCTCAAACGCCTGATGATGAAGGCGGCAGGCCCTCATGCATGCCTGCCGCCTCCCACCTCCGAGCGTCCGCCGCCTAGCGCTCCAGGAGGGAGGGCCACCATAGCCCGGCATTGTGGCCTTTCGGGCAGTTTGCCCTGAAGATATTCCCGGTGTCGTCTGGCGGTCACATCACCCATCTGGAGCAGCGGGATTGCTTTCGGGCATATGTCGTTGAAAGCGTTGGAGGAGATTAGGCCGCACCTGTGGATAAGCTGTGGAAACCCTGTGGATTGCAGGCCGCATGCGGGCGTAGTCCGGCACCTGGCGTTGCCATTTCGTTCCAAATGCGGTCTTCTGAACCTGCTTGCCATCGGCCTCCGCCGCAACTGACGCCGATGCAGCCACAGGGCGCTCCGACATCAGGTCGTAGAGCGCCCTTTCTTTTGCCCGCGGCAAATAAGTCACGTGCTCAACATTCACGCATTCCGCAATTCCGAATTTCATAATTCACGCGTATAGTGTGTTGGAGGGTCTCAATCTCCGTGCCTTGAGGGGTCGAGGACAATGAACTGGAACACGTCATCGGCATTCGCGCCGGTCGGGCTGGTTTTGCGCGGTCGGGAAACGCACACCGTCGTGCGTACGCTCGGCGACGCCGCATACCTGCTGATCCGGGACTGGCCTTTCGATGATGGCGAGGAATATATGATCGCCGTCAAAGCCTGCATCGACGCCATCTGTGGAGACGTTGCCCCGGAGCAATTCCGGGAAGCGTTTTTGCGCGCCGCAGACGAGGCGGGCATCGCCGCGCTGACGATTGTCCATTGATCGGCGTCCATTGAGGCAAAAGACATAGGCTGCATTGATTTTCTCGGCAAAACCGTCATCTGCTGACGGCGGCGCGATGACGCGCGCAGGTTCGACGATCCGAGAAGCAATGAAGACAGCAGCACTCATTGGCACAATCGCCTTCATGGCCTTCGCGGGGGCGGCTGTCGCGCAGTCGAGTGTTACTACCTCCCTGCCACGACCGGATTACGTCGCCGTTATGCAGGCGCTCGACAAAGACGGCAAGAAAGTCGATCCGACCGTCACGATTGTCCATCACAACGGTATATTTCTGAGCGAGACGCTGCGAGGTGGACGGACGAGCATCGGCTTCGGACCGGATGAGACGAAGCCGGTCCTGCGCTGGAGCAGGCAGGCGGACGGTGAGATCACGTATATCGAGCTTCTCCTTCGTGACCGGAAACCGGATGCCACGCAGACAGAAGCGCCTCAGGCGCTCGCAGAGGTTTCTACCATTGCCGGAGAGCACTGCACATGGCGCGAAACGGCGAGCAAATCGCCCTCGCCCGGGACATTCATAGCGCGGGACCAGAACTGCGTCACCGAGGACGGCATCGTCATCGAAACACGGCTGCTCGCTCCGAATGACGTGCCGATCTATCACACCCGCCTCGCCAGCCTCGACCGCCGCGCCATCGCCCCTGCGGAGATCTACCCGCCATCGCAGATACTGACATCGGAATTCTGGCTCAGGCCGGTCCACAGCCAGAATGCCGATCCTTCCCAACCCGATTTCGACATCACGCTGGAGACCATAGGCGGCTCGACGATCCGCCTGTTGCGCCATTATCCCTGGCACTATCGGGAACAACGGGACCGTGGCGGCTCCCTTCGCATCACAATCTGGAACAAGCTCGAAGCGCAAGGCATCTCCTACCAGCAGGCAGGCGGCTATCGCAGGCTCACGGCGAGGCGTCCGGCAGACGATGGCTCTGCCTCGTTCAAATTCAATGACACGACCGGGAAGGTTTCGCTCGGCAAGGCCGAGACAATCCAGGGCGAGAGCTGCGAATGGTTTGATCTGATGCCGGGGATTCAGGACGCCGGAAACAGGGAATGCCTCACAGGCGACGGGCTGCCGCTCAAGCTTGATATCAGCGGAATGAATTTGGCTTTCCCCTACACCGCCACATCAGTCCGCCGTCGCCCTGTCGCTCTCTCGGAGATGCGCTTGCCAGCCGAAGCCTTTTCGCTGGACGAATGGGGATTGCCTGCGGTGCGGTAGCGCCTATAGCGCTCCGCATGTTAAATGCTTCTGCCCAAGTCCTTGGGCAGGAAAGACTTTCTCTTTCTCTCCCAACAAAACCAGTCATTCACCGCGCAGACGCGCGGTGGTTGGATTCCTGTGACAAGCATAGGAAAGAGGGAGAAAAAGATACGCCCTGTCCTAACATCACAGCGAAGCCTCGTAAAAATCGCCTTGCATCCAAGCGACAGCATAAAGACATAGGAAATACGCATACCCGGTGTCGCAATCAGCCCGGCACTTTCGTCTTAAGGCAGAACTCCTTCTTTCAGATATGGATATAGGAACGCCATGACCAGTGAACCCTTGCTTTCAGAGATCGAAGAACAGGCCGAACTGCCGGTCGAAGACCATAGTGCCCGCAACAGGCTGGTGATCGGCCTGCTGCTCGTCTCCGCCTTCGTGGTCATCCTCAACGAAACCATCATGGGTGTGGCGATCCCGCACCTGATGGCCGATCTGAAGATTCCGGCGAGCTCCGCCCAATGGCTGACCTCGGCCTTCATGCTCACCATGGCCACCGTCATCCCCGTAACAGGCTATCTCCTGCAGCGGCTGAACACGCGTCCGGTCTTCATCCTCGCCATGTCGCTCTTTTCCGCCGGCACGCTGGTTTCGGCCCTTGCCCCCGGCTTCCCCATGCTGGTCGTCGGCCGCATCGTCCAGGCCTCGGGCACGGCGATCATGATGCCACTGCTGATGACGACGATCATGAATCTCGTGCCGCCGCATTCGCGCGGCAAGACGATGGGCAATATCTCGATCGTCATATCCGTGGCGCCCGCTATCGGCCCGACGATCTCGGGCCTCATCCTCTCTTCACTCGACTGGCGCTGGCTCTTCCTGCTGGTGTTGCCCATCGCGCTTGCGGCTCTCGCGCTCGGCGCCTCGAAAATCGAAAACGTCACCGTGCCGTCGAAGGCGCCGCTCGATGTTATCTCGGTCGTACTCTCGGCCATCGGCTTCGGCAGTTTCGTCTTCGGCATCAGCGAGCTCGGTGCGCCCGAAGCGAGTGCGACGCCGCTCGATCCCCGCCTCATGCTTGTTGCCGGTGCCGCCGTCATCGCCATCTTCGTCTGGCGGCAGCTTCATCTCCAGAAGCACGAGCGGGCGCTGCTGGACCTGCGCACCCTCCAGACGAAGACCTTCACGATCGCCGCCGGCATGATGGCGATACTGATGATGTCGATGTTCGGCGTCTTCATCCTCATACCGATCTACCTCTTGTCCGTACTCGGGCAGACGACCTTGACGGCCGGCCTGCTGCTTCTGCCCGGCGGCCTGATCATGGGCCTCTGTGCCCCCTTCGTCGGCAGGCTGTTCGACCGCTACGGCCCTGCCCGTCTGGTCATTCCTGGCGCACTCCTGTTCAGTTCCGTCATGTGGGGCCTGACCTTCCTCACCGTCACGACGCCGATTTGGGTCGTACTCTGCTTGCACATCGTGATGAGCATCGGCCTTGCCCTGATGTTCACGCCGCTCTTCACCGTCAGCCTCGGCTCGCTGCCGCCGAAACTCTATTCCCACGGCAGCGCCATCATCGGCACCACCCAGCAGGTCGCCGGTGCCGCAGGCACCACGCTCTACGTCGCCATCATGACCTGGCGCGCAGGCATCCTGACTCAAGGGGAAGCAGATGCCGCAACGGCAACCGTCGGCGGCATGCAGTCCGCCTTCTTCGTCGGCGCACTGATCTCGCTGGCAGCGGTCGTGGCTTCCCTTTACGTGAGACGCCCGCCCAACCAGCCCGAGGGACAGCCGATGGGAGGGCATTGAACGCTTCTGACGAGCCTAGCGCGCGTAATAGCCTGGCTGGTCGAGATCATCGAGGAGGCTTCGGCAGGTTGGCTGCCAGCCGAGCAACCAGCGCGTATGGGCGCTGGAGGCCGCCATGTTCGTTGACGCCATAGTGGCAAACCAGCCGAAATGTTCGCGGGGGCGAGACTCCACCGGCAGGCCGAGCTGGCGTCCGATCACCTCGGCGATCCGCCGGAACGGCACCGCCTCATCGGCGACAGCATGATAAGCAGCTTCGGTCACGCCGCTTTCGAGCGCCAGGCGGTAAAGACGCGCCGCGTCCAGCCGGTGCACGCCCGACCAGCAATTCCCTCCATCGTCAGGATAGGCGGATACGCCTGTCTCCCGGGCGATGCCTGCGAGGATCGGGACGAAGCCATAATCGCCGATACCGTGCACGCTCGGGGCAAGACGTACCGTGGCCGCGCGTATCCCCTGCCCGGCAAGTACCCGGGCGGCGGCTTCCGATTTACGAGGAGATGCCGGGTTCGGCAGGTCCGCTTCCGTGGCACCGAGCGGAAAGCCCAGCAGGCCGGATGTGACGATGAGCGGACGATCCGATCCGGCAAGCGCGCTTCCGAGCACATGGATCGCGCGCTCATCCTGCGCCGCATTGTCGAGGAATTTCGAGAAGTCGTGGTTGAAGGCGGTATGGATCACCGCATCGGCCTTGGACGCGGCCTCGCCGAGAAGGTCGAGATCATCGAGCGATCCCGGAACGAGCTTTGCGCCGATGACCGCAATGGCCTTGGCTTTTGCGATCGAGCGGACCAGCCCGCTGACCTTGTGACCGGCGCGGATCAGTTCCTCGACGATGGCAGTGCCGACCCAGCCGGTCGCACCCGTTACGAATATGTGCATTGAAAATCTCCATGACGGGGCGCCCGATCGGGCAGCCCTGTTTGAGGTTAGGGTGGTTGTGCGGGAAATAGTCGAAGTCAGGCCATGCGCATCGACAGCTCGATGTCGTCGGCAAACGGCGTGGACATGTATCCGCCTGCAGGCGAACGGACATGGTCGAGATATTGGGGGCAGTAATCGGCATCGTCGGCAATGACGAGCGCGCCGGGCCGAAGCCGGCCTTCGACCAGCGCCAGCACCTCTGGATAAAGCGACTTCGCCCCGTCAAGCAGAAGCAGGTCGATACTATCAGGAAGATCGGTCCTCAATGTCTGGAGCGCATCGCCTTCGCGGATCTCGACGAGATCGGCAAGGCCGCCTTCGGCAAGGTTCTGTCGCGCCCGCGCGACCTTGGAAACCTCGAATTCGCTGCTGATCAGCCGCCCGCCGCCATTGTCGCGAAGGGCAGCGGCAAGATAGAGCGTCGAAATGCCGAAGGACGTGCCGAATTCGACGATGGTCCTGGCATTGGTGCTGCGCACCAGCATGTAGAGCAGCTCTCCGGTCTGGCGCGAAACGGGCAGCCACAGGTCTTTCATGCGTTCGTAGAAATCGAGATATTCGGTCTTGCTGTGCATGAGCCGTTCCCGCTCATCGCGGGAGAGCGCGGCCATGGCCGGGCTGGTGGCCTTGTCGGCCTCGGCAAACAGTTGATCGAGAAGCGGCGCGAGCGGTGCGCTTGCGAGAGTGTTCATCAGAGAAATCCTTCATTTCGGATGGCTTGCTTTCGAAATGAAAATACGAATAATCCGTCGCATTCGCTAATCGCATTTGCGGAGCGCCGGTATGGCCGATCGTCCAAGCCGCGGAATTTCTTCAAGAAAAGCACCGCGACAAGCGCGCTCGAACGAGCTCGTAAACGCCATTCTGCAGGCCGCTGTTCAGGTTTTGGCTCAGGAAGGCGCGCAGCGTTTCACGACTGCCCGGGTGGCCGAAAGGGCGGGCGTCAGCGTCGGCTCGCTCTACCAATATTTCCCCAACAAGGCCGCCATCCTGTTCCGGCTGCAGAGCGACGAATGGCGGCAGACGTCACATCTGCTGGGCGAAGTCTTGAACGACGACGCCCGCCCGCCCCTCGACCGGCTGCGGTCCCTCGTCCACACCTTCATTCGCTCCGAATGCGAGGAAGCCGCCGTCCGGGTGGCGCTGAACGATGCGGCACCCCTCTATCGCGACGCCCCGGAAGCGCAGGAGGCACGCCAGGCCGACGACCCCATTATCGAGCAGTTCATGCGCGAAGCGCTGCCAAACGCATCGGACGCAATCCGGACCATGGCCGGAGACCTCGTCATGACGACGATGAGCACGGTCGGAAAGGAATTTTCCGAGGCAGCGCATGACGAGAGCGAGATCTCAGCCTTCGCTGACGCGATGGCGGACATGTTCTGCGCCTACCTCCGCAGCCTGGGCTAACGATTGGGGCCGCCCACCGGCTCAATGGTACGTCACAACGGGCTCGAACATCCTTTGCAGGAAGGAGCGCTGCGCCGTCTGCGCATATTCCCGGGGAATGTCGTGCCCACATTCGAAGACGTGGAGCATGACCGGCACTCCGGCGTCGGACAGCGCATCGGAGAACAGTTCGGCCTGGGCAACGGGAGCACGCTCATCGAGCCTTCCGTGCAACAATAAGGTTTCCGCCCGGATTTTCGGCGCGTGATGCAGAGCCGAGCGGGCCAGGAAGGCTTCGCTCGACAGGCCGGCTTCCTGCTCGATCGCCCACCGCAAGCCTTTCGAACTGGCCTCATAGACCGCCTTGAGGTCGTAGACCCCACTGCGCAGAATGACGGCTCTGAGATCCGGAATCTGGGCCGCGACCATGGCCGAGGCGACCGCTCCCCGGCTGTTGCCATAGAGAACGATACGATCAGGATCGACGCAAGGCTGCTCCTGCAGGAAGGAGAGTGCGGCCATGATCGCCCGCTGGGTGTTCGGGCCGCAGAAATCCGCCGGTCCATCAGAAGCCCCGAAACCCGGCTGCGAGACCGCCGCCGCGGTGATATTCAAACGGGAACAGAACCGAAGCAGCGTGCCGGTATCGACCGCCTCTTTCGCGCCGATGAGACGGCCGCCCTGATTGCCGTGGACGAACAGAATGGCGCCAGCAGGCGTTTTGCTCTCGGGCTGAGCTTGAAAAAGCTCTACATTTGCCCCGTCACCCCTATCGATGAGATGTCGTGTCACATCAGGCATTTTCACCCTCGCATTCACGTCCAACGATGAGACCAGACAGGAGGCGAACCTCACCACTGAGGCCGCCTGCCGCTCTGCCCGGCAAAACTCGCATATGCGGAGAGGCAAGTCTCCCATAAATTTCCCCGGGATTTGTCGGCATGTTGTCGCGTGCTTCGTCCTCAGGCCGAGATCTGGCCCTGATGGCGCGGATCACCACGAGGAGAGACACCCATGAGAAAGATCATCGCTTCCACATTCGTCAGCCTCGACGGCGTCATGCAGGCGCCCGGCGGCCCTGACGAGGACCCCGTCAACGGTTTCAGGTTTGGTGGCTGGGTATTCCCCTATGCGGACGACACGATGGGATCCGTGATCGGCGAGCTCTTCGCAAAGCCCTTTGCCCTGCTGCTCGGCCGCAGGACCTATGACATCTTCGCCGCCTACTGGCCCTATCAGGACGACGACATCGCCAGGGCCTTCAATCCCGCTGTGAAATATGTCGCGACGCATCGGCCTGAAACCCTCACCTGGCAGAATTCGCAATCGCTTGGACCCGACATCGTCGCGGCATTGCGCAAGATCAAACAGGAGGACGGGCCGGACCTGCTCATCCAGGGATCGGGCAATCTCATCCAGACCCTGCTTGCCAACGAGCTGATCGACGAAATGACCGTGCTGACCTTCCCGCTGCTCCTCGGCAAGGGAAAGCGGCTGTTCGAGGGCGGCGCGGCGCCGGGTGCCCTCAAGCTCACGAGATCGGTGGTGTCGAGCACCGGCATCGTCGTCGCGACCTATGAGCGGAACGGCGCAGTCCAGACCGGCTCGTTCGCGTCCGATCAACCGTCCGAGGCCGAGCTCGAACGCCGCCGGACCTGGCAGTAGCCGTGCCGCCAGCGGCAGGACAAAACGCCGACGACAGTCATTCGCGCGCGACGCATTGTCCTCGATAGGCCCTGAGTTGTTCAATCAGACATCCCACCTTCGCGAAAAACGAGTTCCAGCAGAATGGCGCCAGGTGTGCGCACGAAGAGGCGCCGTTCGCCGAGTTCGGCGAGATCCATGGTGGAATAGGGAATTTCGTTCCTGTCGAGCTTCTGCCGAAAGGCCTCATAGCATTCGAGGCGGAAGCCGATATGGTCGATTGTCTCTGCGTCCCGGCCGACGGCCCTGCCGCCGCCGGGAATGAGGTGAACGATCGGCCCATCGCGACTGTAGAGCCAGTAGCCGGCAAAGCCGAAATCCGGACGGTAGCCGACCGTCAGCCCCAGCAGATCCTGCAGGAACTGCCTTGTCCCTTCCAGATCCGCCGTGCGTAACGTCACATGGTCGAGCTGCATGGCATCACCCGATCGCCCCGCCGCCATCGACACGTACCGTCGATCCTGTGGCAAAAGGCGTCACCATCAGGAAGAGCACGGCATTGGCAATATCGGAGGCCTGCCCGACCGTCTTTGCCGGCAGGCTGCCAGCGACGCGCTCGAACATCGCATTGCGGTTGCCCTCATCCATCTTCGACCAGAGCGGCGTGTCGATCATTCCGGGCGAAACCGCATTGACCCTGACCGGTGACAATTCCAGCGCCAGACCCCGCGCCAGCGATTCCAACGCCGCATTGATCGCCCCCTGCAGTACCGACGAAGCAGACGGGCGCTCGCTGAGGAAGCCGGAAATGAAGGTCAGCGTGCCGCGCTCGGCAAGGCGGGCAGCGCGTGCAACGCGATAGGCGCCCCAGAACTTGCTGTCCATGGCGCGCGCCGCATCATCGAGCGGAAGCTTGCGCACCGGCCCGCTTGCCGTCTGAGCCGCGGAAATGACGATATGATCCCAAGTGGCGTGAGCGGCAAAGAATGCCTCGACGCTGGCATTGTCGCCCGTATCCAGAACTGCCGTCTCGACCTTCTCGCTAATCGACCGGGCTGCTTCAGCAAGCTTTTCGGCAGAGCGCGAGGCAATCGTCACCTCTGCACCCGCGGTAGCAGCCTGTTGCGCAACGGCAAGGCCGATGCCGGAGCTTCCGCCGACGACGAGAACGCGTTGTTTGGCCAGGGATATCATCTGCTCTCTCCAATTTGCGGCGATCCCGCCGTGGTTTCGATGAGGAGAAGCTAGCGCGACAACACTCTTGCCGGAATAGGTGTTGTTGTCGACTATCTCTTGCGATATCAGCAAGAATATGAGCGACAATTTCCTCGACATGCTCGTCTTCGTGCGCGTGGTTCAGGCCGGCAGTCTCTCGGGCGCGGCCCGCGAGCTGAACTTCTCGCTGACCGTCGTCAGCCGCAAGCTGTCTCGACTGGAAGAGAGGCTGGGCGTCCGTCTCGTCAACAGAACGACGCGCTCCCTGTCTCTTACCGAAGAAGGCGCGCGCTTCTACGAACGCTGCACAAAAATCCTCACCGAGATCGACGATGCCGAAACCGAGGCGACGAGCGGCAGGGATAGGGCAAGTGGCCTTTTGAAAGTAACCGCCACCTATGCCTTCGGCCGCCGCTGGCTCGCGCCGATCCTGCATGAATTCCAGCAGGCCCATCCCGATCTCACCGTCCATCTCGATACCGAGGATGGCCTGGTGAACATCGTCGAGGCCGGCTACGATCTCGCGGTTCGTTTCGGCGCACTGTCCGATTCCAGCCTGATCGCCCGGCAGATCGCCCCCAACCGTCGTGTCATCTGCGCCTCCCCCGCCTATCTCGATCGCCGCGGCCGCCCCGAGGTGATCGACGATCTGCTCACCCACGACGTCATCGCCTTCGGAGACCCGCCCAACACGCACTGGACCTTTGCGGATGGGCGCAGTGCCAATGTCACGGCCAGGCTCACCACCAACAATGGCGAGCTCGCGCATCGCTGGGCGCTGCTCGGCGCCGGGCTCGTGCTGAAGTCGATCTGGGATGTGAAGGACGATATCGACAGCGGCGCGTTGGAGCTCGTTTTGCCGGAGGCGAAACTGCCCGCCGCCCCGATCCACGTCGTCTTCCCTCACAGCCGGTTGGCCGCAGCCAAAGTCCGCCTCTGCATCGATTTCCTGTCGCAGCGGCTGCGCAAGGCATCGCCGGCAGAAGTGTCGACGGATCACGGCTGATCTGTCGAAAAAGTGATTTCGTTCCAACCACTTCTGCCTTATCTGAGCTTGCCAGACACAGGGAATGCCCATCTTCTGCCCGATTGTTGGCGCTTTAGTCAGCCAATGCCCCCACACAGACTGCCCGCACGCGCTGGCCCCAAGACTGCGCGGCGAGACAGTGTTTCAATCAGGTTTCAAGGACGCCAGAATGCCGCTGAAAACATCTTCCCGCTGGATTGCACCGCTCGCCGGTCTACTGGCGCTCTCGGGAAGTGCAATTGCCGTGCGTGCCGAGCCGCTGCCGGCGCCGCCCGTCACGCAGGCCAGCCCGAAGCCCAACTATACGGTTCCGGCCCGCCGCCCCGCGCATATCGTCCGGCAGGATACGGGCGCGTCGCTGTCGGCGCTTTTTGATTCAGTCAGCGGCAATCAGGCCAAGGTGCTGAATGAAATGGGCGGCCTGACTGTTTCGATGAATAACGACATCGCCGATGCGGTCGAGGCCTATTACGCCCAGCCGAAGGCAAAGCTCATCTGGGTCGACGGCAAGGGACCGACCCCCAAGGCCGCACAGGCCCTGAGCCTTCTGAAACAGGCCGACGACTGGGGATTGAATGCCGGCGACTATGCCGTTGCCCCGCCTCAAGGATCGGATCGCGCGAGAGCACTGGCCGAGTTCGAAGCCTCCCTCTCAGCCAAGATGCTGATGTTCCTGCAGGATAATTTCCGCGGTCGCATCGATCCCAACAAGCTGTCCAACTATTATGATTTCAAGCGCAAGCCGGTCGATCTGAAGGGCACGATCGCCCAGCTCTCGGCCACGCCGGACCTGATGGTGGTCTTCGACCGCCTGCTGCCGAGCAACCCGAAGTTTGCCCAGCTCGCGGCCGAACTGCACTACCTGCGCACATCAGGCCAGGGCGGCGATAGCGCCGCCAACATCAACAAGGTGATCGTGGCTATGGAGGAAATGCGCTGGCTGCCGCAGGAATTTCCCGAGCGCTACGTCTTCATCAACCAGCCGGCCTACATGGCCTACTATTATGAAAACAGCACGCTGACGCTGTCGATGAAGGCCGTGATCGGCCAGCAGGACCACCAGACGAATTTCTTCGACGCCTCGATCAAGACGGTGGAATTCAACCCTGACTGGGGCGTGCCGCAATCGATCATCCGCAACGAGATGTTGCCGCACCTGAAGCGCGATCCTGCCTACCTGGACAAGGAAGGCTACGTGGTTTCGGTCAAGGGCAAGACGATGCCGTCCGCCAAGGTCGACTGGTCGCAGCCGCTCGAAAATATCGGCGTCGTCCAGCCGCCAGGTGCTGACAATGCGCTCGGCCAGCTGAAGATCCTCTTCCCGAATTCGCACGACATCTACATGCACGACACTCCCGCCCGCGGTAAATTCGCCTCGCAGGACCGTATGTTCAGCCATGGCTGCGTGCGTCTGGAAAACCCGAAGGCGATGGCCGCCGCTGTCCTGAAGACCTCGGTCGAATTCGTCGATCAGCAGATCGCCGACGGTGCAAAGAAGGACATGCCGGTGCCGGAACAGGTTTCGGTCTACGTCTCCTATTTCACCGCATGGCCGACAGACGATGGCGTCGTCCACTATTTCGACGACATCTACGGCCGTGATGCCGAGACCTTGACGGCGATTTCGGCAACGACTGCGAGCCGCGCTCAATCCTAAAGAGAGAGACAATCAAGACCTGAGCCGAGGGCCTTGCTGCGCAAGCAGACGGCGAAACCACACCGCCCTCACCTGTGCAGCGCCCGACAATTGTGGCATAACATGCCGATGGCGATACATGTCTTGGCAGTCCATCGTGATACTGTCGGGACGGAACAGGCCGCAGGCGGTTCGCTTGCAGGAGCCTATTCCGTAGGGGTTCTGTGCTGGCTCTTGTCAGCCGGCGTCTACATCGCAGCCAAATGGGTCTCCGCCGAAATGCCGCCCTGGGCGCTCTGCTTCTGGCGCGTGCTCATCGCCTTCGCGATCCTGCTGCCGATAGTGCGCCACCATTTCGGCGAGATGCTTGCGCTGATACGGGCGCGCGGCCTGGAACTGCTTTTCATCGGCGGTATGGGCCTGGCCATCTGTCAGGGCCTGATCTTCGTCGGCCTCGAACATGCCGACGCCACCACCGCCGGCATCATCATCGCGCTGATCCCGATCATCACCATGATCCTCGCCCGCCTGATGCTGTCAGAGCCAATGGGAAGCTGGCAGGTGGCCGGCTCGATCCTCGCCTTCCTCGGCATCGTCGTCATCATCGTCAAGGGCAGCCCGGACGCTCTGCTGCGCCTCGATCTCAATCCCGGCGAACTCTGGATCGTCGCCGGCGCCTTCTGCTTCAGCCTCTATACGGTGCTGCTGCGCAAGGCGAAATTCGATCTGAACCGGCTCGCGCTGCTCGTCCTGCTGCTGGGCTTCGCCGCGCTGACGGCGCTGCCCTTCTATCTCTTCGAACTTGCCTCCGACGAACGCTCGACGCTGAACGCCAGCGGCCTCATCGCGCTCGCCTATGTCGCAATCCCCGGCGGCGCGCTCATGTATTATCTCTTCAACCGCAGTATCGAAGCGCTCGGCGCCGCCCGCGCCGGCGTCCTCCTCTACATCCAGACGATCTTCATCGCCGTACTCGCCTATTTCATCCTCGGCGAAAAATTGCAGCGCTACCACCTCGAAGGTGCGGCCCTCATCATCGCCGGGTTGCTGCTCATCATCCTGCTGAAAGCGAAGGCGGCCCCGGCCAACCAGAAGTGACGCACGGAAGGTACGCCATGCGCTCGCCGGCCCCGGATAGTGCTCAGACAGTGTCGCAGGCGACGAGATTACAATCCTGAGGGCCGACGCTCACTGATAGGTATCCCGCCTGTAAAAATGGCTATAGAGATGCTTCCGTATCGCATCGGAAACTTCAATATCTGCCCCATCGTTTTCATCATAAATCAAAGCGATAAAGTGATTGGGGCTTACCCCCGCGAAGCCGGTTGATACATCCCACTCATCGATGATCGCAGACCTCGGGCTCGTTCCGGTGGCTTGATTTGCTGCAACGAGAGCTTCAAGCCGTGGTTTATTGATGACGACGTACCAAAACCAGGGATCGAAAATCGGCAAGGCGATCACCGTCGCAAGGCAACCAAAAGCAAGTGCAGTGGCAATCACGTTGCTCGCCATGAGGCGAATATGTCGTCGGAACAAAGCAACAATCGCGCTCACAATCCAAATGAAGACCATGAAATATGTGGGCAGAAACAGCAGTAGAGAACCCGGGAAGTCGAGCAGACCCCGCAATTCGCCAGCGAGACCGCCTCCGCCTAATGGCCAAAAATCGAAGATCCTGATGTAGACAGCGCATGCCGTGCCAAGCAGGCAAGCGGCTACCATCCGGCGAACACGCCATGCGTCCCGTGGCAAACTTGATGTAGTCGAAACATTGTCTGTCATCATCGAAATATCCGATGGAACCGACACGCGGCGTGACAATCCTTTTTAGCCACGCTGCACGATCTCACCTCTTCACCCCGCCCCGTAACGCAGCCCATCCACCAGCAGCGCAATCATCCGCCGCGTCGCCGCCGGATCATCCCCCTGCCCGAGATTGGAAAGCTGCGCGCCGGCGCGGATGAGTTCGCTTGCCTCCACATCGCCGCGTGCCGCCCCCACCGCAACAGCCCTATCCAGCAGGCCCTGCAGAGCCGGGATCATGTGTTGGTCGAAATAGATCGGCAACGCCTCATAGGCTGGATTGCCGGAATGGAGTGCTGCGGCAAGGCCGCGCTTGGCCATGATGAAATCCGCAAAGCGCTGCATCCAGCGCGACAGCGCCTCTCCCGGTTCATATTCGGCGGCAAGGGCGGCGGCAGATCCGGCGCAGGCATCCACCTCGTTGCGCACCACCGCCTTGATGAGATCCGAGCGCTGGGGAAAATGGCGATAGACCGTGCCGACGCCGACGCCCGCTTTTTCCGCGATCTCGCGCACCGGCGCATCCACGCCCGAGGTGGCAAACACATCCAATGCCGCTTTCAGCAGCAGATCGAGGTTGCGCCGCGCATCCGCCCTCACCGGCCTTTCATGGCCGCTATCAGCCTCACGCGCCTTACCCGGGCTGTCCATCCCGTCAGTCACATCAACACCTCTTGCAAAGCGGAACATTGTTCCGTATAAACGGAACAGCGTTCCGGATGCGCTCTTATAACCTGTTCAACAGGACTTTGCCAGATTCCAATCATGCCCGCGAGGGCATGGCCAGATTAAAGGAAACGAAGATGCAATACCGTCCCCTAGGCCGCACCGGCATCAAGGTCAGCCCCTATTGCCTTGGCGCCATGATGTTCGGCGCCATCGGCAATGCCGATCATGACGACTCCATCCGCATCATCCACAAGGCACTCGATACCGGCATCAACTTCATCGACACCGCAGATATGTACAGCCGCGGTGAATCCGAGGAAATCGTCGGCAAGGCGCTGAAGGGTCGCCGCGACACGATCGTGCTCGCCACGAAATGCTTCATCCCGATGGGAGAGGATCCGAACCAGCAGGGCAGCTCGCGCCGCTGGATCTTCCGCGCCGTGGAAGATTCGCTCCGCCGCCTGCAGACCGATTACATCGATCTCTTCCAGATGCACCGCCCGGCGCCCGATACCGATATCGAGGAAACACTCTCGGCCCTCACGGACCTGATGCGCGCAGGCAAGATCCGAGCCATCGGCTCCTCCACCTTCCCCGCCTCCGATATCATCGAGGCGCAATGGGTCGCAGAAAAGCGCGGCCTCGCCCGCTTCCGTACCGAGCAGCCGCCCTACTCCATCCTCCATCGCGGCATCGAGCGTGAAGTCCTGCCGACCCTGGAACGCTACGGCATGGGTGCCCTTGTCTGGAGCCCGCTCGCCATGGGCATGTTGACCGGTCGCTACCGCCGGGGTGCGGCCCAGCCTGACAGCACCCGCGTTGCCTATTTCCCCAAGCAGATGTCGAACGAAAACAGCCTCGATGCCGTCGAGCGGCTCATTCCCTTGGCAGAGTCGGCAGGCATCAAGCTCACCCACATGGCGCTCGCCTTCGTCACCGCCCATCCGGGCGTCACCTCGGCGATCCTCGGCCCGCGCACCATGGAACAGCTGGATGATCTCCTGGCCGGCGCCGAAGTGCGCCTGACCGACGAAATCCTCGACGCGATCGACGCCATTGTCCCTCCGGGCACCGAGACCGGTCCGCTCGAAGCCAACTACCAGACCCCGGCCATCAAGACCGCCGGCCTGCGCCGCCGCCCGCTTTCCGAGCGCTCCGCCGCCTGACAAGCCTGCGAAGGCTCCGCTATTCCAGCGGGGCCTTCAGCACATCGGCAATGTGGTCGAGGCCGGGTTAGGTCGCGGCTGATCAAATGTCCGCGGCGGGCAATTGCTGCAGCCTGCGTTGCGCTTCTTCCACCTCGACGGCGAGTTCTTCCAGAAGCTCGTCCCACATATCGAGCGCCCGCAGCCCGTCACGCGTGCGGAACAGATAGTCGGCCGAGCTGCCGATGCTGCCTGCGGCCGTCGCAAGCCGCTGAACGGTCGCTTCCCTGGAAAGCCCGCCGGCATAGGTGTTTGCCAGCGGGTTCATGGTGAAAGCGATGCCGCTTCCAAAACGGGCGCCCTCTTCATCAAGCAAATCGACCCACCGTGGAACATAGGCCTCGGCCACCATCTCCCGCCGCCACAAAATCTCCAGTTCGTGCACGACATCGTCTTCTTCCAGACGCAAAGCCACGCCATCGCAGGCGCCACCCGCATCCAGCCCGAGTACGAGGCCCGGATTGTCGGGCGAGCCGCGCCCGGAGACGGTGGCAAGGCAGAAGGATCGGCGCCAACCCTCGATGCGGGCTTTCCGGCTTTCGACGCTCAGAATGATCGGATTCCAGATCAGCGAGCCATAGGCGAAAATCCAGACATCACCCTCCGGCCGCTCGGCAAGCATCGATGCGAGCGATGCTCGCCGCTCCTCGTCGCTCAAAAGCCGGAGCGTCGGCGCCTCCCCGGCAATCAGGTCAGCGAAAGTGCCGCTCAGCAGCAGTTCGCGCGACAGGATTTCCTCGCCGCAGCAGGCGATCGCATCTGAGCTTTTCTTGTTGATGGTCATGACACTCCAATTCCCGGCCATGGACATCAGCAATGGCCCGATTTTGCCGCCATCATCCACGCCTCGCGCGCGGGATAAAGCCCGCCAACGCAGACACAGTGTCTCCACAACCGGAACAATCAGAGCCATCTGCGCCCTCCCTCTTCCCACCGCAAAGATCAGCACCACATCGCTCTGGATGACACTCCGGGAAATGGGAGCGCGACATGAGCGAAATCGGCCGTCTGCTCGGCGCCGGCAAGGAAGCGGAAGTCTATGAACATGGCACGCTGGCGCTGAAGCTCTACAGGCCTGGCCGCCCGAAGGCCCCAGCCTTCCGCGAGGCCGCCAATCTGGCCGTCGCCGAGCGGCTCTCGCTGCCCGCACCGAGGGTCCACGTCGTCGGCGATTATCACGGCCGCTGGGGCCTCTTGATGGATCGCGCGCCGGGCTTAAGCCTTGCCGATGAGATGATGCCGGAACCGCCGCTCTCAGCCATCAAGGAGATGGCAGCACTCCACCAGCGCCTGCACCGCGAACCCGGCACCGGCCTCCCCTCGCTGAAATCAAGACTGTCGGCCAATATCGAGCGCGCCGAACCTCTGACACCAGACTTGCGCGACCGGCTGCTTCTAACACTTGCCGCCCTGCCCGATGGCGACAATGTCTGCCATGGTGACTTCCATCCCTGGAATATCCTGGGCTCCGGCAACAATATCATGATCGTCGACTGGCTGGACGCCTGCAGCGGCAATCCGGCCGCCGACGTCTGCCGTACCTATCTCCTGATGCGCCGCGCGCTTCCGGCAATGGCCGAAGCCTATGTCGTCACCTATGCGAAGACGGCCGAATTGACCCCGGATGAGGTCTTTGCCTGGCTGCCGGTTATCGCCGCCGCTCGTCTTGCCGAGGACGTGCCTGAGGAAAACGAGGATCTGCTGCATCTCGCATCGCTGGCCCCCGTAAACCTCTAGGACGGATCACGCAGCACAAGCCTCGCAGGTGCCACGGATTTCGATCGTCGTCTTCGCCGGCTTGAACTTCTGCGAGCGCACCCAGCCCATCAGCCGATGATCCACCTCATGGTCGTGGAATTCCATCACTTGCCCGCAGCTTTCGCAGATCGCGAAGGCGACGATGCCATGGCTGTGGCAGTCCTCGCCTGGATGAGCGCAGGCGACGAAGGAGTTGATGCTCTCAAGCCGATGCACCACGCCGAATTCCAGCAGCTTTTCCAGCGCCCGGTAAACCTGCAGCGGCGCGCGAAAACCCTGGTCGCGCAGCTTGTCGAGGATCGTATAGGCGCTGAGCGGCCCCTCGGCCTTTTCAAGCACGTCGAAGACGAGCGCCTGGTTGCGGGTCATTTGCGGTGCGTTCATGAGCCTTGTCCTTGCAGTGCCCTGCGCCCGCGCCAGGCGGGAAGCAGGCTCAGTATGAAGAGGATGAGAGCGGCGACGACGATCGACGGGCCGGATGGCGTGTCATAAGTCAGCGAGCCGAAGAGCCCGCCGACCACCGCGACAGCGCCGATCAGCGAGGCGAGAACCGCCATCAGTTCCGGTGTCGAGGAGAAGCGCCGCGCCGCCGCCGCCGGAATGATCAGCAGCGAGGTGATCAGCATGATGCCGACGATCTTCATGGCAATGGCGATGACGACGGCCATCAGCAGCATGAAGAAAAGCCGCGCCCGCTCCGGCTGCAAGCCCTCGGCCTCCGCCAGTTCCGGATTGACGGTGGCCGCGAGCAGTGGCCGCCATAGCCAGGCGATGGCCGCCAGCACGAAGATGCCGCCGCCCCAGATGAGCCCGATATCTGTCGTCGAAACCGCCAGAATATCACCGAACAGGAAGGCAATGAGATCGATACGCACCCAACTCATGAAGGCGACCATCACGAGGCCGATCGCAAGGGTCGCATGCGAGAGAATGCCGAGCAGCGCATCGGCCGACAGCGCCTGACGTTTCTGCAGGAAGAGCAGCAGGATCGAAACGGCGGCGGCAACGACGAAGACGGCAAGCGTCAGGTTGAAATCGAAGAGCAGCGACAGCGCCACGCCGAGCAGCGCCGAATGGGCGATCGTATCGCCGAAATAGGCCATGCGCCGCCAGATGATGAAGCAGCCGAGCGGCCCGGTCGTCAGCGCGAGACCGACGCCGGCGAGAATGGCGCGCACAAAGAAATCGTCAAGCATGGCGGCCCTCCCCGCTCTGGGAGTGGGAATGGGCGTGAGCATGGGCCTCGGCATGCGCATGCCCGTCGTGATGGTCGTGAGCATGGTCATGCCCGTGCTCATGATGATGGCCGTCGTCCGGGTGGCAATGGTCCGTCACCGAACCGTCTTCATGCAGAACCCGCCCATCCGGCAAATGCGTATGGTCGTGATGATGGCTGTAAACGGCAAGTGTCGGCGCCGCGCGGCTGCCGAAGAGGCGCACATATTCCGGGCTCTGGCTGACGGCCTGCGGCGTGCCGCGGCAGCAGACATGGCCGTTAAGGCAGATCACAGTATCCGTCTCCGCCATCACCACATGCAGGTCATGCGAGATCAGCAGGATGCCGCAGCCTGTCGTGTTGCGGATCGACTTGATGAGTTCGTAGAGCGCAATCTCGCCGGCAAAATCCACGCCCTGCACCGGCTCGTCGAGTACGAGAAGATCGGGCTTGCGGGCAATGGCGCGCGCCATCAGCGCCCGCTGGAATTCGCCGCCGGAGAGGTGCTGCACCTGCGCATCCAGCATATGCGCCATGCCGGCGGATTCGAGCGCGGCCATGATGTCGGCCTCGGGCAGCGGTCCCGTCAGCGTCATCAGCCGGCGCACCGAAAGCGGCAGCGTCCAGTCCACCGCAAGCTTCTGCGGCACATAGCCGACCTTGAGGCCGGCCTTCTTCGTCACTCTGCCCTCATCCGGCTTCAACACGCCGATCGCCGCCTTGGCGCTCGTCGATTTGCCGGAGCCGTTCGGGCCGATCAGCGTGACGATCTCGCCGCGCGAAACGGAGAAATCCACACCGCGCACCAGCCAGCGACCGCCGCGGCGAATGCCGACATTCTCGAGCGAAACCAGCGGTTCGGCCCTGATACCAACGGGGTTATCTGCGGGAGAGAGCATCAAATTTTCCGAAAGTGCTGTTGCGTCCTGCTATTGCACACGTTATAGCATAACGCAATTGATGTAATAACATAACAACTGCAATTCAAGCGGAGCATCCAGATGAAACTGGCGATGGGCCTTTCCCTCGCAATTCCGGCTTTCCTTTTTGCCGGGTCCATTCAGGCCACTGAGGCGCCCGTCGTCGTCACCTCCATCAAGCCGATCCATTCGCTGGTTTCGGCCATCATGCAGGGCGTCGGCAAGCCGGAACTGATCGTCGATGGCGCCGCCTCTCCGCACACCTATAATCTGAAGCCCTCCAATGCCCGCGCTTTGCAGGACGCCAAGGTGATCTTCTGGGTCGGCCCCGGTCTCGAAGCCTTTCTCGAAAAGCCACTGGAATCGCTGGGCTCCGACGCGACAGTCGCCCGGCTGGACGATGCGCCCGGTCTTGTGAAGCTGCCCTTCCGCGAAGGCGGGGCGTTTGAGGCGCACGACGACGGCGACGAGCACCAGCATACGGAGGCAGATCATGACCACGACCACGACCACCGTGACCATGGCGCCTTCGACACCCATCTTTGGCTCGACCCAATGAATGCCAAGGCGATGGCCACCGAGATCACCACCACGCTGGTTGCCGCCGACCCCGCCAATGCGCTGACCTACGAGGCCAATGCCAAGGCGCTGGATGACAAGCTCGATACACTCGACAAGGAAATAGCCGCTACCGTGTCACCGGTGAAGGACAAGCCCTTCATCGTCTTCCACGATGCCTATCAATATTTCGAGCACCGCTACCATATTCGCGTCGCCGGCTCGATCACCGTCAGCCCGGAGACCATACCGGGTGCCGAACGCGTCTCCGAGATCCACAAGAAGGTCGGCGATCTCGGCGCCACCTGCGTCTTCGCCGAACCGCAATTCGAGCCGCGCCTCGTCGATGTCGTCATCGAGGGCACCAAGGCGAAATCAGGCGTGCTGGACCCAGAAGCCGCCACCCTGCCCGCAGGCCCCGATCTCTACTTCACCCTCATGCGCGGCATCGCCGACAGCATGAAGAACTGCCTTGCCAGCGCATGACCCGAAAATCGGAAACGATTTTCGATAAGGATCATGCGCCACTCGGAATGCATAGGCCTGGCGGAAGATCGGCGCCGATCTTGCCCCGGGATGCGCTAGGGAACAGCGACAGCGCGCCTCCGCGCCCTGCCGGACTTGCAGCTCTCCCCGCGAGCGCTGCGGCGAAAGAAGGCGGCGACACCCCCGTTCCGCCTTTTTTTGTCAAATATGAATGTTATGTTATAACATAAAGCGAGATTACAATGGACAAGAGACTTCCAGTCACCGTGCTCTCTGGCTTCCTCGGCGCCGGCAAGACGACGCTGCTCAATCATGTTCTCGGGAATCGCGAGGGCATGCGCGTCGCCGTCATCGTCAACGATATGAGCGAGGTGAATATCGATGCCGCCCTTGTGCGCGATGGCGGCGCCAATCTCTCCCGCACCGAGGAGCAGCTAGTGGAAATGACCAATGGCTGCATCTGCTGCACGCTGCGCGATGACCTCCTGAAGGAAGTGCGCCAGCTCGCCGAGCAGGGTCGATTTGATTACTTGCTGATCGAATCGACCGGCATTGCCGAGCCCCTGCCCGTCGCCACCACCTTCGAATTCCGCGACGAGAATGGGGCAAGCCTCTCGGATGTCGCCCGCCTCGATACGATGGTGACCGTCGTCGATGCCGCCAACCTGCTCGCCGATTATGCCTCGGCCGATTTCCTCGCCGACCGCGGCGAAACCGCCGGCGACGGCGACACAAGGACGATCGTCGACCTGCTCGTCGAGCAGATCGAATTCGCCGATATTGTCGTGCTGAACAAGATCGGCACGGCGAGCGAAGAGCAACGCGATGCTGCCCGGAAGATCATCACCGGCCTAAACCCGGATGCCCGCCTCATCGAGACGGATTTCGGCAAGGTACCGCTGAAGGACGTGCTCGGCACCGGCCGCTTCGATATCGACAAAGCCGAGACCCATCCGCTCTGGTACAAGGAGCTCCACGGCTTCAAGGACCATGTGCCGGAAACCGAGGAATACGGCATCAGCTCCTTCGTCTACCGCGAGAGGCGCCCCTTCCACCCCGCAAAACTCCAGGCCTTTCTCGACCGCACCTGGCCGGGCGTGGTGCGCGCCAAGGGCTTCTTCTGGCTCGCCACCCGCCCGCACCATGTCGGCGAGGTCAGCCAGGCAGGCGCCATCGTCCGCACCGGCAAGATGGGCCTCTGGTGGGCGGCAGTCCCGCGCGAGCAATGGCCGCAGGAAGCAGCCTTCCTGCGCGCCATCAGCCCCTACCTCGACCCCGTCTGGGGCGACCGCCGCCAGGAAATCGTCTTCATCGGCGCCGACCCGATGGATGAGGCCTGGATCAGGCGGGAGCTCGATGCTTGTCTGGTGGAAAGCGATACCTTCACGCCGGAGCGCTGGCGCAATCTGCCCGATCCGTTCGCGAGCTGGAGCCGGCAGGCAGCATGAGGGCAGCGGCAATCAAACCCTACCGGTGCCTGTGCATCGAGTGCGAACCGCTGCCGCCGATCGAGGGGCTGCATCCGCTGACCTATGGGGATGCGGAGAGTGAGGCGCCAAAGCCGAAGGGATTGCTCGGCATGATCGCCGAGCGTGTGATTTCGTCGCGAAAGCAGGATTAGGCATTGAGCGTTGTATCGTGGGACGCCCAGTCTCACAAAACAAAAAAGGGCGGCCGAAGCCGCCCCTTTTTCGAGTTCCTGCGTGAGCTCAGCGATTGGCGGCGATGATGCTGGTGATCACACCGGTGGCGACGCCGACGAGAAGGTAGTCGTTATCGGCCCTCACCCAGTGATAGCCGCGCGGCGGCGGTGCCAGGCGGTAACGGCGGTAGTCGCGGACTTCACCGTAGCGGCCGCGCTCGGCAGCCGACATGCGGTAACCCCTGGACCAGTGATGCCGACGGACGACCTTTTTCTCGACGACGACCTTCTTGTGGACGACGACCGGCGGACGGCGGTGATCGGCCGCACTCGCTTCCGATGCGACGATCGGCGAGAGCAGGAAAGAGGCGGAAAGAAGAGCTGTAAAAATCTTTTTCATGGGGCTTCCTCGTGTTGAACACACTCCGAAACTACGTCTTCGAAAATGAACGAAATCTGAAAATAAAATTAAAGATCTGTAATGAAATCGGTGGTTTATGCCGGATTCCTAATATCCTAATTTCAGACTAATATGTGATGGCGAGATCATGCCACCAGGGATCACGACTATGTAATCAGGCGTGATGAGAATGGCATTTGCCGCGTGATGAACAGCACCACTTAAAAGGGAAGAGGCCGCCTACCGGAAGATCAGCGCCATGTTGATGACATCCGTGTACTCGCCATCGACGCAGAAGGCATCGCGGCTCACCCCTTCCCGCAAGAAGCCAACCCTCTCATAAAGCCGGATCGCCCGCGCATTATCGGCATGCACGCCGAATTCGATGCGCACCATGCCCGCCTCACGCCCGCCCGCTATCGCCGCCTCGATGAGGCGGCGGCCGAGCCCCTGCCCGCGATAAGCGGGAAGCAGGCCCATGCCGAGCGAGCCGCGATGGACATGCGAAGGAAAGAAATGCCTGCGGATATCGCACCAGCCGACAATCTCGCCGCCATCGACAGCGACGAGGTTCACATTACCCGCGGCAATCGAGGCCAACGCGAACTTGCGCGTCTCCTCCAGCGAGGGCGCCTGGAGAAGGCTCAGATATTTCCGCTCGCGCGCCACCGTATCGAGAACCCGGTGAAAGCCCTCGATATGCTCCTCGCTCATCGGCTCGATACGGATATCGCCTGCCATCGCGGCCCTCACAGTTCCTCGTAGTTGAACCAGTCGAAATCGGCCGTCTTTGCCCGGCCCGACGTATCGAAAGCGAGGATGCCCGCGAAGGCGCCGGTAAACGAGCCATGCTCGCCGCGCCCGCCTTCATCCGAGACGACGCCGGCATCGAGAACCGGGCCGATCGGCTGCCAGGCGCCCTTGCCTTCCGTCTGCCAGAAGAACTGCAGGTCGTTGTCGCGGATTTCCATGGAGAGCTGCACGCGGCCATCGGCCGGAATCGCCACGCCCGCACCGGCGGGGAACGTCATGCGGCCGTTCGGATAGTCGCCATCGCAGGAGAAGATCGTAACGCAACGGCCGAGCTTCTCATGCAGCGTCACCACGACGGCATGGAACTTGTGGCGGTTATAGTAGTGCGTCAGGCCCGCCACCTGCTGATAGGTATCCGGCGCAAATTCCACGACTGTTTCGGCGCGGAAACTGTGATGCTCCTGCCGGCGGGCGACAAGTGCCTGTTCGAACCAGGAGCCGACGCTTTCGCGACCGATCAGCCGCAGATGGCCGGGACGGTCCGTGAGGTTGAAGATGCGCTCCGGCTGCGGCGTGCGCAGCCACTGGAAATCATCAGGCAGTTTGCCGCCGTCGAAGGAATATTCGCTTCGCATCGGCTTTTCCGCCCGCGCAGCACCGCCAAGCCCCGGCACCTCGACATCGGGAACCGTCGTGCCGTTTTCGAGGTAGAGCCAGCCATCCTCACGCCAGACGCATTTCTGCAGCGCCGTCTCGCGCCCCAGCGTGCAGCGGCGCTTCGGCGGCAGCGGCCGGCCGCAGAGATGTGTATGATAGACCTGGCCATCTGATGTTTCGACGTACTGCCCGTGCCCTGCCCTTTGCAGCACCGCTTCCGGATTGTCCTTGGACGTGATCAGGTGCCGGTTCGGATGCAGCTCATAGGGGCCGTCGATATTGCGCGAGCGCGCCATCGTTACCGCATGGTCATAGCCCGTACCGCCCTCGGCGGTCGTCAGATAATACCAGCCGTTCTTGCGGAAGAGATGCGGCCCTTCGACGAGGCCGAGCGGGCTGCCCGCAAAGATGTTCTTGATCGGGCCCTTCAGCGCCTTCGTCTGCGGGTCCCATTCCTGCAGCAGGATGCCGTCGAAGGCCGGCGACTTCGGCGAGCCGCCATAGCTTTCTGTACGGTGGTTCCACTGCATGTTGATGAACCACTTGCGGCCGTCCTCGTCATGGAAGAGCGACGGATCGAAGCCCGAGGAATTGACATAGACGGGCTCGGACCATTCGCCCTCGATGGTGGGCGAAGTCACGATGTAATTATGCGCATCCTTGAAATTGCCGTCGAAGCGCTTGACGTCGGTATAGACGAGCCAGAACTGTCCGTCGGCATAGGAAAGGCATGGCGCCCAGATGCCGCAACTATCAGGATTGCCGCGCATGTCGAGCTGCGAGGCCCGCTCCAGCGGCCGCCGCACCAGTTTCCAGTTCACCAGATCGCGCGAATGGTGGATCTGCACACCCGGATACCATTCGAAGGTGGAGGTCGCGATGTAATAGTCGTCGCCGACGCGGCAAATGGACGGATCGGGATTGAATCCAGGCAAGATGGGATTGCGGATCATGGCGGCTCCTCCAGAGGTAAGATTGCGGTACGTACGTCAGACACGAGCGGGCAGACTTCCGCCTCCCCTCATCTCTGTGCTTGTCACAGAGATCAAGCCAGCCCAAGTCATTGGGCTGAAAGGACTCTTCTCGCCGCGCCGACGCGCGGCGGCTGGATTCCTGTGACAAGCACAGGAATGAGGGAGTACGGGGCACTGCGCTGCCACAAACTCCCCCTGCCTTACGCTATTCCAGCTCTGCGGACTTGGCCCAGAGGTTGATGTCGGCCTCCTTGGCATAGACATCGATCTGCTTCAGCTCCTCTGCCGAGAACTCGAGATTGTCGAGTGCGGCAACGCAATCGACGATCTGCGAGGAGCGGCTAGCGCCGATCAGCGCCGAGGTCACGCGCCCGCCGCGCAGCACCCAGGCGATCGCCATCTGCGCCAGCGTTTGGCCGCGCTTCTCGGCGATCTCGTTGAGCTTCCTGATATTGTCGATGATCGAAGGGCGGATGAAATCCTTCTTGAGGAAGTGGTTCTGTGCCGCACGGCTGTCGGCGGGAATGCCGCCGAGATATTTCGTCGTCAGCATGCCCTGGGCGAGCGGCGAGAACACGATCGAGCCCATGCCGACCTCGTCGAGCGTATCGAGCAGCTTGTCATCCTCGACCCAGCGGTTGAGCATGGAATAGCTCGGCTGGTGGATGAGGCAAGGCGTTCCCAGATCCTTCAAGATCGCGGCCGCCTCGCGGGTGCGCTGCGAATTATAGGAGGAAATGCCGACATAGAGTGCGCGGCCGGAACGCACGATATAGTCAAGCGCGCCACAGGTCTCTTCCAGCGGGGTGTCCGGATCGAAACGGTGCGAATAGAAGATATCGACATAGTCGAGACCCATGCGCTGCAGGCTCTGGTCGCAGGAAGCGATCAGATACTTGCGGCTGCCCCACTCGCCGTAAGGACCCGGCCACATGTCGTAACCTGCCTTGGACGAGATGATCAGTTCGTCGCGGAGACCAGCAAAATCGGTGCGCAGGATTTCGCCGAACGCGGTCTCGGCGCTGCCGGGAGGCGGGCCGTAATTATTGGCGAGGTCGAAATGGGTGATGCCGAGATCGAAGGCCGTGCGGCACATATCGACCTTGCGGTCATGCGGGGTGTCACCGCCGAAATTGTGCCAGAGGCCGAGGGAAACGGCCGGGAGCTTCAGGCCGGAACGGCCCGTGCGGTTATACTTCATCTTCGAATATCGGTCTTCGGCCGGTTGCCAGCTCATCTGAGGTCTCCTCAACCTGTAAAAGTGCTTCTCTTTCGTAGCCGCACGGGGCGCGGTCGAAAGCTGAAAACGCCGCCGCCCTCTTGTCGGGCAAAGCGCGACGGCCACTATTGGAGTAAGCGCGCCAATACGGCAAGCGCATGGCGCGTGTCCTGTACGACTTCGGCAGGGGTCGGGCCTCTCCAGCGGTAGGCCGCTACCGTTCCATGTCGTCATCCTCGGGCTTGTCCCGAGGATCTACTGATGGCGCGGCAGATCCTCGGGACAAGCCCGAGGATGACGGAAGCGTTGGAGCAAGCGCGCTGTTACGACAAATGTACGGCGCGCTCCCTCACCTTACTTCAACAGCGCCTGCGCCTCTTCGATACCCAGCGCCGCCGGCTGCGTGCAGGTCGTCGTGAGCTCCACGAACCGGCCTTCCGCACCCGACTTCAGGATCGAAGTCATGATGTCGACGCCATGCAGTGTGCGGTCGAGCGAGCAGCGTGCATCGCGGCCCTCGATCAGCGCCATGGCCATGTCGGCAAGGCCGGCGGTGCGATAGTTGGCGCGCGGGCCGTTCGGGCTTTCCTGGTTGAACTTGCCGAACGGGTGATCCCAGGCGCCGAGCGCCTTGATGTCCTTGTCGCGGCCGCTTGCCTCGACGACACCGCCAAAGAAGTTCGGATCCGGCACGTAGAGCGATCCGTCCGTGCCGTAGAGCTCCATATTGGCATGGCGGTGCGACCAGACATCCCAGCTCGCCGTCAGCGTCACGGTGGCGCCCGAGACGAATTCGAGCAGCGCCTGGATCGTCGTCGGTGTCTTGACCGGGATGGTCTCGCCATTGCGCGGCTGGCTGGTGATGGTGCGGATCTCCGACGCCATCGAGGTCAGGCCGGCGACACGCTTCACCGGTCCGATCAGGTTGATCAGGTTGGCGATGTAATACGGACCCATGTCGAGGATCGGGCCGCCGCCCGGCAGGAAGAAGAAGTCCGGGTTCGGGTGCCACATTTCCATGCCCGGACCCATGACGTAGCAGGCGCCGGACGTGATGCGGCCGATACCGCCGTCATCGACGAACTTGCGGGCAAGCTGATGCGCGCCGCCGAGGAAAGTATCCGGGGCGCAGCCGACCGAAAGCCCCTTCTCCTTGGCGATGCGGCGAAGGTCTTCGCCCTGCTCAAGCGAGAGAACCAGCGGCTTTTCCGAATAGACATGCTTGCCGGCTTCGAGTGCTGCCTTGGATACCGGATAATGTGCATCCGGGATCGTCAGGTTGACGACGACGTCGATCTCGTCATTGGCGAGAAGCTCTTCGATCGTCTGCGCGATCACGCCATATTCCTCGGCGCGATGCTTTGCGGCCTGCACATTGATATCGGCGCAGGCGAGCACCTTCAGCCCCTTGAAGAGCGGTGCCAGCGAAAAGTAAGTGGTGGAGATATTGCCGCATCCGATGATGCCGACGCCAAGTTCCTTGGTCATGGTCTGCCTCAGTAGCTCTTGAAGGAAGCGATCGAGCGCGTGATGTTGCGGTCGATATCATTGGGATTGTCATGCTCGACGACGAAATGCTTGGCCTTGGTCTTGGCCTTGACGACCGGAAGCAGCTTCGCCCAGCCGATCGTGCCGTGGCCGACATCGGCCCAGCCGCCTTCGTCACTGGCTTCGCCGGCCGGTGCGATGTCCTTGACGTGCACGGCGCTGATACGGGAGCCAAGCTTCTCGACCCAGGCATAGGGATCCGCACCGCCGCGAACGACCCAGGCAATATCCGCTTCCCAGGTGATGCCGGGCGCGCCTTCGAAGATGCGCTCGATCGGCAGCGAGCCGTCGGAAAGCTTCACGAATTCGAAGTCGTGATTGTGCCAGCCGAATTCATAGCCCGCATCCTTGTAGGGCTTGCTCATTTCCTGCAGGCGCTTGCCGAAGGCGAGCCAGCCGGCAGCATCCGTCGGGCGCTGGTCGGGCATCAGGTGCGGCGCATAGATGGAATCCATGCCGAGGATCTTGGCGATCTGCAGCGACTTCTCGACATTGCCGTCGAGGAAATCGGGGCTGAAGTGGCCGGTCGCCATCACGAGGCCGTTCTTGTCGAGATCGGCGCGCAGGTTCTTCAGACCGGCCTCGTCGAGTTCGGCATAAATGCCGCCGAAGCCTTCGACTTCGCCGTAGCCGGCCTTGCCGAGCTTTTCAAAGATCGCCGACAGCGGCGGGAAATTGCGGGCGCTATAAAGCTGATAGCTGAGCTTGGTCATGTCATCCTCCTCGGGCCTCGTGCCCGTTCTCACGTAAGATCAATCTGCCGACTGGCAGGAATGCAGGTCGTAGAAGCGGAATTCCGGCAGCTTGCCCTCTTCGAGCGGTTTTGCCGGCGTAAAGGTGATGCGGCGGCTTTCGCCGGCTGCAAGGTCGAAGGCATTGTCGGAATATTTGCCGTCCACATCCGTCTCGATCATCACGAAGAGCGCCAGGCCCTTGGCGGTGACGTCGATATCGATCGAGCCGTTCTCCTCGACGAATTCGCGGATGACGGAAAGGCCCGCCGGCTCCAGTTCCAGCGCCTTGTAGGTGCCGTTCACATAGTGCCCCTCGCCGCCCATGCCGTTCGAGGCCGTGAAGTGCCAGGCAAGCAGCGTACCCGGGGGTATCTCGGACAGGTCGAGCGTCGCCGCAGTGCAGGCCGCATCCGGCGCGCACATGGCCTGCACATTCTTCAGGTGCTTGCGTTCGCCCTGCATTGTCAGGATGGAGATCGCGAGATCGACGCTCACCTCGGCAAGCGTGTCATTGACCAGCGAGAAGCGGATCGACTTGCCGTCGTCGGACGGAATGGCGGCGACCGCCACCGGCTGGAAGAAGCGCTTGACGAGATAGTGCATCGCCTTCCAGCGGCCACCGTAGTCGAGGCTCGACCAGGAGGCCACCGGCCAGGTGTCGTTGAGCTGCCAGTAGATCGTGCCCATGCAATGCGGCTTCAGCGAACGCCAATATTCCACCGCCGTCTTGATCGCCAGACCCTGCTGAATTTGGCTGAGATAGACGAAATTCGGGAAATCCTTCGGGAAGCGGAAGTAGCGGAACATCGTGCCGGCAATGCGCTCGTTGCCGCCGGCGTTCTTCTGGTGCAGCTCCATGACGGGTGACGCGACATTCATGTCCTTGGCGTCGGCATAGGTCTTGATAACAGGCAGCGACGTATAGGACTGGAAACCGAATTCCGAGCAGAAGCGCGGCCTGACCGAGCGGTAATTGTCGAACGATTTGTTCTCGTGCCAGACCGACCAGTAATGCATGTCGCCGGAACCATCGGCATGCCAGGCATCGCCGAAATCGAGATAGCCGGAAGCCGGGCTCGACGGCCACCAGAGGGCGCCAGGCATCGCCTTCTTCACAGATTGTTCGATGGTGCGGTTCAGGCGGTCGTAGGAAACGAGATAGCGGTCACGGTCCTTGCGGGACTCCTCAAACCAGGTGAGCGCGCCGACAAGCTCGTTATCGCCGCACCAGAGCGCGATCGAGGCATGCGAGGACAGCCGACGAACCTGGTAATCCACCTCGACGGCGACATTCTCGAGGAAGTCTTCGGTCGAGGGATAAAGGTTGCAGGCGAACATGAAGTCCTGCCAGACCATCAGGCCAAGGCGATCGCAGATATCGTAGAACCAGTCGTGCTCGTAGAAGCCGCCGCCCCACACACGGATCATGTTCATGTTGGCGGCCTTGGCCGACTGCAGCAGGTCCTCGGTCTTCTCCTGCGACGAGAGCGAGAACAGCGCATCGGCCGGGATCCAGTTGGCGCCGCGGCAGAAGATTTCGTGACCATTGACCTTGAAGGCGAAACGGCTGCCGGCGGCATCGGGCGTGGTGATAAGCTCGATGGTGCGCAGGCCGATCTGCTTCGTCACGCTGTCGGAGTCAAGCTCGACGGTGAGCGTATAAAGCGCCTGCTCACCGCTGCCGGATGGCCACCAGAGACGCGGATTGTCGATCTGGAAGACGTGGTTGATGTCAGCCTCGCCGGGGTTCACGCCAACATCGAGCCGCACACGCTCGCCATCGAGATCGAAATAGAGCTGGGCGATGCCGGCATTCTTGGCGTAGAGCGTCGCCGTCACCTGCAGTTCCACCGAGCCATCGGCATTATGCGTCTGGCGTGTCAGCACATGCTCGATGCGCGCCGTCTCCAGCTTCTTCAGAGCGATCGTGCCGTAGAGGCCGAGAGGGGCAATGGCGATATTCCAGTCCCAGCCGAAATGGCACTGCGGCTTGCGCAGCATGTTGCCGTCAGGGATCGGCGAGTTGCCGGTGCTATAGGGAATGTAGAAGGGTTGCTTCTTCTGCCGTTCGGCACCGGTGGCAATGCTTGAGGCAAAGACGATGCGGATCGTGTTCTCGCCCTTCTTCAGCATGCTCGAAACATCCGGCCTGTAGCGGCGGAAGCTGTTATCGGCTTCGAGCGCCAGGAAGCCGTTGACGTGAACGCTGGCGACCGTGTCGAGGTAGTCGATGTCGAGATACCAGTCGCCCTCGGCATCAGGAAGCGTGAAGCTGCGCTCGACCACCCATTCGCGCTGGGCGACCCACTGCACCTTTTCCTCGTTTCGACCGAAATAGGGATCCGGGATCAGTCCCGCGCGGTGAAGCGCGGTGTGCACGTCGCCCGGCAGCGTGATGACGCTGCGAATCTCGCCATCGGCGGAGGCAAGCTGCCACGAGCCCGAAAGTTCGATGTTGAAACCGTTCT
Source organism: Rhizobium sp. 1399 (assembly GCF_031455475.1). Lineage (NCBI taxonomy): Bacteria > Pseudomonadati > Pseudomonadota > Alphaproteobacteria > Hyphomicrobiales > Rhizobiaceae > Rhizobium > Rhizobium sp. 1399. The sequence continues at coordinate 117,884 of NZ_JAVDSU010000011.1, forward strand.
TCGGCAAGGATGTCATAGTCTTATCCTGATCGGGCCGCTCCTGGGAGTGCCGGACAAGCCGGACTGCGGCCGAATTTTGGCTGGCCTGACGGCCGATTGGAGGATCGGGCGGCACTGTTTCCAGCGCCGCCCGCAGAACTTTCTAGAGGCGCAGTTCGCTTTCGGCGTCGAAGACCGAGGCGAGCGACATGTCGAAGCTGAGCTTCACCTTGGCTCCGACGCTGAAGCGGCGCGCACCGTTGATGCGTACCGACATCGTGTGACCGGCATGTTTCAGCCACAGAAGATTGTCCGCGCCCATCGGTTCCTCGATGTCGACAGTGGCGTCATGCTCTTCACCACCGGTATTCTCGTTGACCTTGATGTGTTCGGGGCGAACGCCGAGCACCACCTTGCGGCCGGGCTGCAGCTTATCGTAGCCGTCATAGGCGACGAGCGAGAAATTGACGCCATTGGCGGTAAAGGCGATGCCGTCACCCGATTTGATCAGTTCGCCGTGCAGGAAGTTCATCGACGGTGAGCCGATGAAGCCGGCCACGAAGAGATTGCGCGGCTTGTTGTAGATCGTCGTCGGATCGTCGAGCTGCTGGATGATGCCGCTCTTCATGATGGCGATACGGTCAGCCAGCGTCAGTGCCTCGATCTGGTCGTGCGTGACGTAGATCATCGTGTTCTTCAGCGACTGGTGCAGACGCTTGATTTCGACGCGCAGTTCCGAGCGCAACTTCGCATCGAGATTCGACAGCGGCTCGTCGAAGAGGAAGACATCGACATCGCGCACCAGGGCACGGCCGATCGCCACACGCTGGCGCTGGCCACCGGAAAGCTCGGCCGGCTTGCGCTTCAACAACGGCTGGATCTGCAGGATCTCGGAGGCACGCGCCACGCGCTTGTCGATCTCGACCTGCGGCACCTTGGCGACGCGAAGGCCGAAGGAGAGGTTCTTTTCAACAGTCATCTGCGGATAAAGCGCATAGGACTGGAAGACCATGCCGATGCCGCGGTCCTTCGGCTCTTCCCAGGTGACGTTTTTGCCCTTGATGAAGATCTGCCCTTCCGAGGCGTCGAGCAGCCCGGCAATGCAATTCAGCAACGTCGACTTGCCGCAGCCCGAAGAGCCGAGCAGCACCAGGAATTCGCCGTCATTGATGTCGAGGTTCAGATCCTTGAGCACGCTGACCGCACCGAAGTTCAGCGACAGGTCCTTGATGGAAACACTTGCATTCATGTTCATGGGATCAACCCTTCACTGCGCCAGCGGCGATGCCACGGACGAAAAGCCGCCCCGACACGAAATAGACGATGAGCGGAACAAGTCCTGTAAGGATCGTTGCCGCCATGTTGACGTTGTATTCCTTCACGCCCTGGACGGAATTGACGATGTTGTTGAGCTGCACGGTCATCGGATAGGTATCCGGCCGGGTGAAGACCACGCCGAACAGGAAGTCGTTCCAGATGCCGGTCACCTGCAGGATCATCGCGACGACGAAGATCGGCAGCGACATCGGCAGCATGATCTTCAGGAAGATCTGCCAGAAGCCCGCCCCGTCGACACGCGCCGCCTTGAACAGTTCCTCCGGCAGCGACACGAAGTAATTGCGGAAGAGCAGCGTCAGGATTGGCATGCCGAAGATCGAATGCACGATGACCAGCCCGGTGAGCGAGCCGTAGATGCCGATTTCGCGCAGGATGATGACGATCGGATAGATCATCACCTGATACGGAATGAAGGCGCCGATGATGAGGACCGAGAAGAAGAATTCCGATCCCTTGAAGCGCCAGTTCGCCAGCGCATAACCATTGACCGAGGCGATCGCGATCGAAACGATGACCGAGGGAACGGTGATGCGCACCGAGTTCCAGAAACCGCGCGAAAGACCGTCGCAGTTGAGGCCGGTGCAGGCCGTCGCCCAGGCCTTGACCCAGGGCTCGAAGGTGATTTCCAACGGCGGCGCGAAGATGTTGCCGAGCCGGATCTCCGGCATCCCCTTGAGCGAGGTGACGACCATCACGTAAAGCGGAATCATGTAGTAGACAGCGGCCACGAAAAGCGAGCCGTAGACGATGATGTTGCGGGCCGAAACCACGGGCCGCGGCTTTGGCCCGGCCGGACCGGAAACCGACTTCTTCTCGAAGGGAGTATCGCCGCCATTGACGGCCTTGAGAGCGATATTGTCAGCCACGTTTGCGCCCTCCGCCAAATTCCAGATATGCCCAGGGAATGACGATGATCGCCACTGTCAGCAGCATCATCGTCGAAGCTGCAAAGCCCTGACCGAGATTCTGCGCCTGGAACATGTAGTCGTAGACGTATTTCGCCGGCACTTCCGACGAGATGCCCGGACCGCCGCTGGTTTGGGCCACGACGAGGTCGTAGACCTTGACGATGCCGCTGGCGATGATGACGAGCGTGGTGATGAAGACCGGCCGCATCATCGGGATGATGACGAAGAGATAGGTCCGCCACATCGGAATGCCGTCGACGCGGGAAGCCTTCCAGATATCCTCGTCAATGCCGCGAAGCCCGGCGAGCATCAGGCACATCACGAGGCCGGTGCCCTGCCACAGAGCGGCGATCAGCACTCCGTAGATGACGATTTCAGACGTATAGAGCGGATCGAAACTGAAGCTCGTCCACCCCAGTGACCGCACGACCGCCTGGACGCCGAATTCCGGGTTCAGGATCCACTGCCACACGAGACCGGTGACGATGAAGGACAGCGCAAAGGGATAGAGGAAGATCGTGCGGAACGTGTTCTCGAAACGGATCTTCTGATCCATGAGAGCCGCCAGCATGAAACCGATGACCAGACTGAAGATCAGCGACAGAATGCCGTAGATCGCCAGGTTCTCGATGGACACGACCCAGCGCGGGGCAGCCCAGAGACGCTGATATTGCTCGATGCCCACGAAGTTCAATCGCGGCAGAAGCTTGGAATTGGTGAAGGAATAAACCACCGTCCAGATCGTGCCACCGAGAAAGATGACCATGGAGGTGAGGATCATGGGAATGGAGGCAATCTTCGAATTCAGATTGCGGAATAATTTAAACGGTCGGCCGGCTTTCGCTTGACCTGTCATTGAGTTTCCTCCTGAAGCACAGTCGCTTCGGTGATCGGGCTCCATCCGAAGACGGCGGCCCTTCCCGTCCCTGTCGCAACCGTCATGCGGTCTTGGCGCGATCGCAGCCGGGTGAGACGTGCCGTCGCCGGAAGGATCAGAGATCCGGGCGGCGCGATCCGGCCCTGCAACATGCAGGACCGGACCTGATGGGCTTGAGGACCGAGGATCAGTCGGCGGCGGCGATGATGTCAGCGAAGCGCTTCTGCGCTGCTTCGGCCGTCATCGTGTTATTGGCGAAGAACTCGGCGAAGAGGTCTTCGATCTGCTTCTGCGTATCGGGCGAAACGAGCTGATCGGAGCTGGTGACGATATTGCCCTCGGCGAGGATATCGAGACCCTTCTTCATGCAGTCGTTTGCGGCCGAGATATCGACGTCGCCGCGAACCGGAAGCGAACCCTTCTTCAGGTTGAAGGCAACCTGGGTCTTGGGGTCGAGAAGCGTGGCGGCAAGCACGTCCTGGGCCTTCGCCTTCTCGGCATCCTTCTGGAGCGGGAAGTAGAAGGCGTCGCCGCTGGTCGAGATGATCTCATTCACGCCGAGGCCCGGAAGGCAGGTATAGTCCTTGCCGGCAACCTGCTTGGCGACCTGGAATTCGCCCTGCGCCCAGTCACCCATGATCTGACCGCCGGCCTTGCCTGTTATGACGAGGTTGGTGGCCTGGTTCCAGTCCTGCACGTTGCTGCCCTTGGACATGCGCCGCGCATCGTCGGCAGCCTTGAAGACCTTGGCGATCTCGGGACCGGCCGCGACTTCGGCATCCTTGTCCTTGAAGACCTTCAGGTAGTTGTCCTTGCCGCCGATGGCGATCATCAGCACGCCGACGGCGCCGCTTGCCTGCCAGCCCTGACCGCCGACCGCAAGAGGAACGATCCCGGCCTTTTCCAGAGCCGGAGCGGCAGCGACGAATTCATCCCAGTTCTTCGGAACCGGCACGCCGGCCTTCTGGAAGGCGGCATTCGACAGCCACAGCCACTGCCAGGAGTGGATGTTGACAGGTGCGCAATAGATCTTGCCGTCGATTGTGCAGGAATCGAGCAGGGTCGACGGACGGATGATTTCCTTCCATTTGCCTGCGGTCGCCACATCGGTCAGATCCTTCATGAGGCCGGCCTGGACGAGTTCCTCGGCCTGACGGCCGTGGTTGAACTGGGTCGCACCCATCGGATCACCGCCGGTGATGCGGCTGATCATGATCGGACGCGCGGTGCTGCCGGAACCGGCGATTGCGCCGTCTACCCAGTGGTTGCCGGTGGCATCGAATGCCTTTGCCAGCTCAGCCACAGCGGCAGCTTCACCGCCCGAGGTCCACCAATGGGTGACTTCGAGATCGGTTGCCTTGGCGGCACCAAACGGAATGGCTACGGAAGCGGCAAGCACAGCCGCCATCATACGGATTTTCATGAGTTCTCCTCCCTCACTGAAACGTTGCCGGAAAAACTTAGAGCAATCGATTTATCCGCGCAACCGCCCGCTCGCAAAATTTTCTGTGAAAGGCACTATTACAGCCTATGAGGGTAATCTCCAGTTCCGCCTTTGCTCAATAAGAAAAGCGTAAGCAAGCGATTTCGCAATTGCGGCATTACATTATGTATTTGATTTTACTATATAATTTCTAATTAATCTGACAATTTCGGCATTTCGGCATTTCGCGGGTGCAAAAAATCGCGCGCTAAACACGCGATTCAACCAGAGAGGACCACTATGCAACGTTGATCAGAAAAAAGGCTCGACATTTCTACTGTATCGTTACAGATTGTCTCGCTCAGGGAGGAGAGCTTTTTCAGCGCCGGCATACTTACAGCGCAGCAAAAAGCCTCTATAAGGCGAAGCAAATCGCGTGAGGCGGGCCTAAAGGGATGGAAAACAACGGAAATTTCGGCGGAGCGGCATCCGGTTCCGTTCCGCGCGAGCGCCCGACATTGAAGACGATCGCCTTCATGACGGGCCTTGGCGTGACGACCGTATCGCGGGCACTGAAAGATGCACCGGATATTGGCGCTGAAACCAAGGAACGGGTGCGCATGGTCGCCCGCCAGCTCGGCTATCAGCCAAACCGGGCCGGCGTACGCCTGAGAACCGGCAAGACCAACGTGATTGCCCTCGTCCTCAGCATCGACGAGGAGATCATGGGCTTTTCCAGCCAGATGGTCTTCGGCATTTCCGAAGTGCTGACTGGCACGCCCTACCACATCGTCGTCACCCCGCATTCGCACAGCAAGGATCCCATGCTGCCTGTGCGCTACATCCTCGACACGGGCTCCGCAGACGGCGTCATCATCTCGCGCGTCGAGCCTGACGATCCGCGCGTGCGCCTGCTCGCCGAAAGCGGCATGCCTTTTACCGCCCACGGCCGCACCGATGCCGGCCTCGTGCACCCCTTCCACGACTTCGACAACGAGGCTTACGCCCATCAGGCCGTGCAGAAGCTCGTCAATCGCGGCCGCAAGCGCATTGCCCTGCTGCAGCCGCCGAGCAAGCTCACCTATTACACCCATACCCGCATCGGCTTTCAGACCGGCCTGCACGATTACGGCGCCGAGGAAGTGCCGCTGCGCGTCAATATCGATGCCCCGCTCGCCGAAATCCGTGACGCCGTGGAACAACTGATGCGCTCGCCGGGCGCCCCCGACGGCATCGTCTCATCCGCCGGCAGCGCCGCCATCGCCGTCAACGCCGGCATCGAAGCCGCCGGCAAACGCCTCGGCCATGACGTGGACCTCGTCTCCAAACAATCCGCGCCGATCCTCAACTGGATTCGCCCCGAGATCATCACCGCTTACGAAGACGTCCGCCACGCCGGCCGCGAGATGGCCAAGCAGGTGATCGCGCGGATCGATGGCGTGGATGCGGAACTGTTGCAGAGTATCAGCAAGCCGGAATGGCCGGACGGGCGGTAGGCTGATCCAAACGCAAATCCGCGAAACCACCCGCCATGGCCATAGAAGCGATCTTCTTCGACGTCGGCGAAACACTCGTCGATGAAACCCGGCAGTGGTTCTCCTGGGCCGACCGGCTCGCCGCCGCTCCCGCCTGACCTTCGCCGCAGCCCTCGGCGCAGTGATCGCCGAAGGCCAGCACGTCTTTCCCGGTAAGGCTCGCCGGACGGTTTGTGCCTGTGCCGAAAAACCCGTCTCCAGCAGCCCGCCTACCGCGCATTCTCCAGATCGGCCCGCGTAAACACTGGATACACGGCAAGCCTCGGCACGCCCTCGATGCGCGCAGCCCCCTCGCCGCGCCAGATCGCGCAGACGACGCCGAGGACCTTGGCCTTCTCGCCGACCGCCATCCGATAGGCATCGGCCACCGCCCCGCCCGTGCTGATCACATCCTCGATGAAGGTCACGCGCCGGCCGGCCACGTCCTGCCCTTCGATCGCCCGGCAGGTGCCGTAGGTCTTGGCTTCCTTGCGGATGAAGGCGGCGGGCAGGCCGGTTTCCAGCGAGATCGCGGTCACGAGCGGTACGCCGCCGAGTTCCAGCCCGGCGATGATTTCGGTATCGGCGGGCAAAAGGGCCGCCATTGCCTGCGCCAGCGGCTTCAGAAGGGCCGGTGTGCCTTCGAAGCGGTATTTGTCGAAATAGCGGTTGGAAACCTGGCCCGAGCGGAGGACGAATTCGCCCTCCAATGTTGCGATTTCAGAGATTTGCCGGGCCAATGCCGCATGGTCGACGGATGCCTTGATCATTTCTACCCCTTCAGAAAGTGCTGGCTCAGAACGCTGCTTCGCACAGAGGAATGCCCTATGCCTGCGCATTCCCGCAACAGTGTCACTGCGATTTGTGCCGGTAGGGCAGTTATGGGCGCGACGATGATGGGACAGAGTCCGGCTTCCGCGGCAGGCCTACGATGGCGGGATGAGCGCTTGTTCGGCAGGCCGACAGCGGCAATTAACGGGCCTGCCGGAATATCGCTCCGCAGCCAATCCGCGCGAAACCCGCTCAGCCTCCTCGATATCGGCACGTGAATGCGTGCCATCTGCTCCCCGCGCGAGGGCTCGCAAACGGCGACTGGAGCGTGTCAAACTGCCGGAAAGGCAAGGTCATATGCCGGAGCACGGCCCCCCAAGGAAACGGCTGATGCACTATGCTCTCGGCACGACGAGGCTGTAGATGGCCCGTCTGTTTACTGCTTGGGCTTTTCGGATTCCCAATTGAGAAAGAAGCCGACATCGCCCGGCATGCCGCTCGGAAAATTGACGACGACAGCCTTCAGCTTATAGCCCTGCGGCCGCCCGTATTTCTCGTAGCGCTCGTAGAATTCCTTGGCTTTTCCCTGCAGCGTTTCCGGCCAGTTATCGGCACCGTTATTGATGGCGCGGCCGCTGTCGGTGCAGTAGTCGGACGAGAACTGATAGACCAGCGCTTCCGTCTTTCCGTCCCTCAGGGCATTATCGACCAGTCGCCGCACGATCTGGATTTCGTTTTCGGTGACATGCTTGAACATAAAATCATTGACGAGGTCGAAATGACTTTTCTCCTTCGCCTCCGTCGCTCGCGTCGCCTTCTGCTTCATCGCCTCCTGAAGATCGCGCAGATCCTGCGCGCTCGGCGGCATCTCGTTTGGGTCAGAGCCTTTCCTGTCCGACATTCCGTGTCTCCCTCTCGGTTCAAAGGAACAACGCAACGCCACGCAGATAGTCCTTCATGGAACTAGTCAAACACCGGGAATAAAAGCCAACTCTTGAGCAGTTCCCCGCCTGAACAAGAGGATTACCTGATAAGGACTATGTGCAAGCGCCTGATGGTGAGATCAGCGCCTTATGACATTGCTGCCAAAGCCTGTACGCACCGCCATATAGTTCTAACACCTAATATTAGTGCCAATTCGAATCGGCAGCAATTAGGGCGATTGCGTACACACTTGCAGCGCGAGGTAACGGATAACGCAGTGGCACCGCTCAGCCGAGCAACCGTCACTCCGCCTGATTGAAAACCGCCTCCACACGATACCCGTCGGGATCGATCACGAAGGCCGCAAAGTAATTCGGCCCATAATGCTGCCTGAGCCCCGGCGCACCATTATCGACGCCGCCATTGGCAAGGGCCGCCGCATAAAAGGCGATGACCGACTGCCGGTCGGGTGCCGCAAAGGCGAGATGGAAACCGGCACCTGGCGCGCCCTGCCCCGCTTCCACCGATTTGAGCGCCAGCTTGTCGCCACCACCGGGCACGCCATAACCGACAGCCTGTCCGACCTCGCCGGGACGCAAGTCCTCCCAGACCCTGATATAGCCGAGCGCGCCGAGCGCAGCATCGTAAAACCGCGCGGCTCTCTCGATATTGCCAACCCCGAAGGATGCATGGTGAAGCATGTCGAAAACCTCCCGTCCGCCATCGGCCTTATAGCAAAAAGCCCGGCACGATGGCCGGGCTCTTCATCTTTATCCTGACAAACCTCAGAAGGTCGATGCACCGCTGCCCCAAGGGCCATGGTGAAAGTCCTTGCCGTCGAGGCGGTCGAAGCCGTGGGCGCCGAAGAAGTCGCGCTGCGCCTGGATCAGGTTGGCAGTGCCGCGGCCCTGGCGGTAGGCGTCGAAATAGCTGAGCGCCGAGGCAAGCGCCGGAACCGGCAGGCCGGCGGCAAGTGCTGCGGTCACGACGCGGCGCAGCGCCGGGATCGATTCCTTGACCATGCCGGAGAAGGCAGGCGTGACGATGAGGTTTGCCGCATCAGGCGCATCGGTAAACGCCTTGGTGATCTCGTCGAGGAACTGCGAGCGGATAATGCAGCCCGCGCGCCAGATACGGGCAATCGTCGGCATCGGCAGCGACCAGTTGAACTCCTTGGAGGCTTCCGCCATGACGGCAAAGCCCTGCGCATAGGCGCCGATCTTGCCGGCAAACAGCGCCAGTTCCAGATCCTTGTTGAACTCAGGGCCGTAGGCGATCGGGAAGGCAGCACCGAGATCACCGAAGATCTTTTCGGCAGCGACGCGCTGTTCCTTCATCGACGACAGGCTGCGGGCAGCGACGGCGGCTTCGATGCCGGTTGCCGGAATGCCCATGTTCTGCGCTTCGATCGCCGACCACTTGCCGGTGCCCTTCTGGCCGGCCTTGTCGAGGATCATGTCGACCATCGGCGTCCTGGAGATCGGGTCCTGAGCGGCCAGAACCTTCTCGGAGATTTCGATCAGGTAGGAGTTCAGGCGGCCCTTGTTCCACTCGCCGAAGATACCGGAGATTTCCGCAGCGCTCTTACCGAGGCCGTCGCGCAGGATGCCGTAGATTTCGGCGATCATCTGCATGTCGGCATATTCGATGCCGTTATGGATGGTCTTGACGAAATGGCCCGCGCCGTCATTGCCGAGCCAGGCGACGCAGGGGTCGCCATCATACTTGGCGGCAATCGAGGTCAGAACCTTCTCGACGCGCTTCCACGAATCTTCCGTGCCGCCGACCATGATCGACGGGCCGTGGCGGGCACCTTCCTCACCGCCCGAAACGCCCATGCCGATGAAGGTCAGGCCGGTATCCTTGAGGCGGTCGAAGCGAGCGACCGTATCGCGGAAGTTGGCGTTGCCGGCATCGATCATGATGTCGTTCTTCTGAAGATGGGGGCGCAGGGCCTCCATCTGCTGGTCCACGGCATCGCCTGCCTTGATCATGATGATGATCGGACGCGGCGGGCGGATCGCCTCGACGAACTCCTCGATCGTCTTGCAGGGAATGATCTGCTTCTTGAGATCGCCGGCGCTCTCGTAGAATTCATCCGTTTTTTCAGGCGTGCGGTTGAAAACCGCGATCTTGTTGCCCTTTTCCGCAATGTTGAGAGCCAGGTTGGAACCCATGACGGCAAGGCCGATCAGTCCGATTTCTGCCTTTTCCACGACAAACCTCCGATGAGTGAAATGGTGCGATGTTGTGGCACTCTCTCGGCCAAACGGCAAGGTCGAAGACCGCGATTCGGGTCGAAAAAAGGCCGTCGGAACAGGCTTTTCGAATGGCCAGGGGAGCACCATATGCGTAGGTTTGGGAGGCCGGAATGACAGCTACCGCAGCAAGGCAAAGCGATATCAGGCCGCTGCTCGCAAAGAGAGCCGGGCGCTACCGCGAATATGCGCCCTCGCCGGTACTCGCCCCGCATTTTCGCTGCCTCTGGTCGCATGAGATTCGAACAGCGAGCCCTGTCGCCATCGTACCTGATGGCTATTGCGACCTGCTTTTCGCGGACGGCCGCCTCTTCGTTGTCGGGCCGGACCGCACAGCCGCCTTCCCTCCGATGACGCCTGGCATGCGCATTATCGGCGCGCGTTTTGCACCGGGCGCCGGCGCCGCGTGGCTGAAGCTGCCTCTGTCAGAGATCACCGGCCTCTCCATTCCCCTGAGCGATATCGCGCCCGAAAAGGCTGCCCTCCTCGAACCGCGCCTGTCCGACTGTCCGGATGAGGCTGCCGCCCTCTCGCTCTTCGCGACCCTGTTGAGTGAACTGGCAAGGGAAGAAGCGGCGCCGGACCCCGAGGCTCGCCTGATCTTTGCCGCTGCAGACCATGAATCGGGCCGTATCGGCGACCTGCAGCAGAGGCTCGATATCGGCGAACGGCAATTGCGCCGCCGCGCCCACCACCATTTCGGCTACGGCATCAAGACGCTGGAACGCATCCGCCGGTTGCAGCGTTTCATGGCCTTGTGCCGCGCAAGTGGGACCCTGTCCCTTGCCGCTCTCGCTCTCGAAGCCGGTTTTTCCGACCAGGCCCATATGACCCGCGAAATCGGCGACCTGACGACACTGACGCCATCCGCCATGCTCGCCCAATTGACGACCCGCTGACCGTTTTGTTCAAGACGGTCCGTGCCGGCCTGCTAGTCTGACACAAAGCAAAGGACAGACCGATGAACACAATGCCCGCCCGCATCGTCCACATCACGATTAAAAGAGACTGGCGCGATGTCTATGATTTCGCCGGCCGGCCGGAGAACATGCCGCTCTGGGCCTCCGGCCTTGCGAGCGGCCTGGAACCCGATGGCGAGGACTGGATCGCCCACGGCCCGCTCGGCAGCGTCCGCGTGAGCTTCGTGCCGCCGAACGAATTCGGCGTCATCGACCATACCGTCACCATCGAATCCGGCCTGCGCGTCTATAACGCGCTGCGCATCGTGCCGAATGGTGATGGCTGCGAGGTGATGTTCACGCTGCTGCGCCTGCCGGGCATGACCGACGAACAATTCGCCGCCGATGCCGCCCATATCCAGAAGGATCTGGCGGCTCTGAAATCGATGATGGAGAAATAAGATGGCCAGCAACGACGCTCAAAATGACCGCCGCATCGACTATGTCGAGTTTAACGTCGCCGATATTGGTGCGGCAAAAGCCTTCTACGGCGCGGCCTTCGGCTGGCGCTTCACCGAATACGGGGAGAGCTACTGCGAGTTCGACGACGGAAGGCTGAAAGGCGGCTTCACCAATCTCGGCCCGGTGCGTGCCGGAGGCGGCCCGCTCGTCATCCTCTATGCCGAGAAGCTGGAAGACGTGCTCGCCAACGTCGAAAAGGCCGGCGGCACTATAGCAAAACCGATCACGCCCTTCCCCGGCGGCCGGCGCTTCCATTTCGTCGACAAGGACGGCTACGAACTCGCCGTCTGGAGCAAAGACTGAAATCAGGCGTCCGCCGTTGCCGTGGTGCCGAGATTCTGGATCGTGATGAGCGCCCCGATCACCTTCTTCGCTGCGTCATGGAGCGGCACCATGCGGCAGCGATTGTGCCGCTCATCCCGCGCGTAGGTGTAATCCGCCGATATGCCGTCGAAGCAGGCGTCGAGCTTTTCCTTCACCTCGCTGGCAAAGCGCTCTTCGCCGATGAACTCGACGATATGGCGGCCGATGAGCTGCATGGCATTCTTGCCGAGGTGGGCGCAATTGACGGGATTGGAATAGAGATAGCGGTAATCCTTCGTCAGCACCGCCACGCGGTCCGGCAGCGTCTGCAGGATCGCCGCATTGAGGAACTGGCCGTTATCGGTATCGGGAATATAGGCGGGCGGTTGCCTGAGCTTCACGTCCACCGGCAGCGGTACGCGCCAGTCCGGCGCATGGGCGCCGAAATAGCGGTCGAGCAGATAGGAGAGCACGGCGGCATATTGCGTCACGAAAGCCGCGTCATCGGCATCCTGCGCGATGAGATAGCTTACAAACTGGAGTTGCATATAGACTTCAATCAGGCTGGAGGCCCTGCATGAGAGGATCGCCTCGACCAGCGGCTGTATATCGCGGTCGAGCGCCTCCACGCGCCCATCATCCCCTAGCCTTATCGCTTCCTCTATCTGCGCGCAGCGCAAGGAAAAGGCTCTGAACAACTCAAGCAAGATACCCCCAATATCCATTCCTGAGAAACGTTCCGAAACCGGTCGAGGCCTATGCTTAATGAAAGACTACGCCTTGCGGTAGGTGCTTTGCGCGCCCTAGTAGAGACGCGTAACATGAACCGTACTCATTTTCAACCGAACCGGACCTGTCGCTTTTCACCGATTATAAATCAGGAGCAAAATCTTACAGGCAGAATCTTACAGACTGACGGAACGCTTGATATCCCAGCGGTCGTGATACCAGAGCCACTGAGCCGGATATTCGCGCACCCAGCTCTCCACCTTGTCGTTCATCATCTGTGCCGTGGCGGGAAGATCCAAATTGCCCTTCTCGTCGCGCGGCATCTCCATCTTCGGCTCGATCTCCAGGCGGTAGCGATTGCCGGGCAGGCGGATGCAGCGGGCCGGATAGACCTCGCAATTGAACTGGCGCACCAGCTTCGGCAGCAGCGGATTGGTCTTGGTTTCCAGGCCGAAGAACGTCGTCTTCAACCCGCGGCTGAATTTCTGGTCGACGAGGACGCCAACGCCCTGCCCTGCTTCCAGCTGACGAGCGAGCGCAAAGGAAGAGCCGGCATGCGAAGGCACGAGCTTGCCCATGCGGCCGCTGCGGAAATCGAAGACCTTCTGCGCCACATAGGGATTGTTCGGCGGGCGGAAGAGCACGGTCACGCTGAGACCGAAGGCATTGCCCGCGACCGGCAGCAGCTCGAAATTGCCGGTATGGCCGGTAAAGACGATGAACGGGCGCGGATTGTCGCGCAGCTCCAGGAAAATCGGAATGCCAGAGACTTCCACCCTGCCCGGCTCGGCACTTTCAGGATCGAAATCGAAGAGCTGGTCGAGGAAGACATATTCGGCCGCAAGCCGGCCCATATTGCCCCAGCTTTCCAGCGCAATCGCTTCCAGCTCCGCATCGCTCTTTTCCGGAAAGGCCCGACGCAGATTGTAGAGCATCAGCTTGTGGCGCTTCAGCCGCTTGCCAATCTGGCGGGTCATCCAGTCGGCAAAGCGCATCGCGCCATCGGCAGGAAAAAGCTTCAGGAAATTCAGGAAGCCGAACATCAGCTGCGCCACCAGCCATTGCTGGAAACGCCTGAGCGCCAGAACGATCCTGGTAACGAAGAGCTTCACTCGGTCAGTCCATCTTCAGGATGATCTTGCCGAAGATCTGACGGGTTTCCATGCGCTCCAGGGCGCGGTCGATATCGTCGAAGCTGACTTCCGTATCGATGACGGGATGAACGAGGCCGCGGCCCATCTTCTGCATGGCATCGGCCATGTTCTCCATGCGGCAGCCGAAGGAGCCGAGCAGCTTCAGCTGCTGCTGGAAGAGCATCATCAGGTTCATCTCGGTCGAAACGCCCGAGGTCGAGCCGCAGGTGACGAGACGCCCGCCGCGCTTCATGCAAAGCATCGAGCCAGCCCAGGTATCCTTGCCCACATGTTCGAAGACGACATCGACGCCCTTCTTCTTGGTGAGCTTGCGCACCACGCCTTCGAAGCGGTCGGTGCGGTAATTGATGACGTGATCGGCGCCGAGAGCCTTCGCCTTCTCGATCTTGTCGTCGGAGCCGACGGTCGTGATGACTGTGCAGCCGATCTTCTTGGCAAGCTGGATCGCAGCCGTGCCGATGCCGGAGCCGCCGGCATGGACAAGGATCGTTTCGCCGGGCTCGAGCTTGGCATTGTCGAACAGCATGTGCTCGACCGTGCCGAAGGTAACGGGCGCAAGTGCCGCCCCGATCGCATCGACGCCGGGAGGAGCCGGTACGAGCAGCCGCGCAGGCAGGTTCACCTTCTCCTGCGCAAAGCCATCGAGATGGAAGCCGTGTACGCCGGAGACATGTTCGCAGAGATTGTCGCGGCCTTCGCGGCACGGGCGGCAGAGGCCGCAGGTGCGCGCGCCATAGATCGACACGAGCTGGCCGGGCAGAACATTGGCGACACCGGGACCGATCGCCTCGACGACGCCGGAGGCTTCCGCGCCGATGACGAGCGGCATCTTGCGCTTGGCGAATGCCATGCCGCGCCAGCCCCACACATCGATATGGTTCAGCGCAACCGCCTTGACGCGCAGTGTCACTTCGCCCGCACCGGGAGCGTCCGGTTCCGGCAGGTCGGTGATCTCAAGCTTGCGGTCATCGATCAGTTGCAAAGCGCGCATGGCAAAACCTCTCGCCTCTGGGGCGTTTTTCTTATCGGTTGGATTGTCGGGAACCGCTTAAGCCGGTTCGAGCGCCATGACAAGGCTGGCATTCTGTCCGCCGAAGCCGAAAGAGTTGGAAAGCACGGCCGAAACCTGGGCTTCCCGCTTCTTGTTCGGCACGACATCGAGAACGATTGACGGATCCGGGTTGTTGTAGTTGATCGTCGGCGGCAGCGTGCCGGTCAGCATCGTCTGCAGCGAGAAGACCGCCTCGACCGCACCGGCAGCCGTCAGCGTATGGCCGATCATCGACTTGTTGGACGACACCGGAATGCCGACCAGCTTCTCGCCGAAGACGGCGGACATGGAACCATATTCCATCTTGTCGTTTTCAGGCGTCGAGGTGCCATGGGCGTTGATATAGCCGATATCGTCCTCGCTCATGCCGGCATCGGCAAGGGCTGCGCGGATCGTCGCGATCGCCGGGGCGCCATCGGGCGAAGAGCGCGTGCGGTGGAAGCTGTCGGCCTTGTCGCCCGCACCCTTCATGATGCCGAGCACCTTGGCGCCGCGGGCAATTGCCGATTCCAGGGATTCCAGCACCAGCGTCGCCGCGCCTTCGGCGATGACGAAACCGTCGCGATCCTTGCTGAACGGCTTGGAAGCCTTGGTCGGCGGATCGTTCTGGGTGGAGAGAGCAGACAGCAGCGAGAAGCGGATCAGCGCTTCCGCACTCAGCGAACCGTCGGTCGCAACCGTCAGCGCCCGGTCGGTGCGGCCCTGGCGGATCGCCTCGATGCCGAGCTGGATGGCGGTAACACCCGATGCACAGGCCGTCGACAGCGTGACCGGCAGGCCGCGCGTGCCGAACCGATCGGACAATCGCTCGGAAATCGCGCCGAAGAGCGCCGCCTCATGGAAGGCCGGATCGGGACGCTGGCGCATGGCAGCGAGGAACCGCTCATAGGCATCGCCCGGATGGTCGGCGGCCGGCGAACGGTCGGCAAGCTCGAAACGGGCGCTCCATTCCGGCTCGATCGGCGGTGCTGCCAGGAACAGCGGACCATTGAAATCGCCGGAAATACCGGCATCGGCAAGCGCTTCGATGGTCGTCTCGCGCGCAAAGGCATAGGAACGCTCGACGGCGTTCGGCACCGGGATATCGATGAAATCGACGGTGCCGGCAATGCGCGTCGAAAGGCCGTCCGTCGGGAAGCGGGTGATGTCGTGAATGCCCGATGTACCTGACGAAAGGGCTGCCCAGTTATCCCTGAGGCCCTGGCCGAGCGAGGTGATGATACCCATGCCGGTGACCGCAACGATCGGACGGCCGAGATGATCCCTGTAAGCGGACGCTGTCATTTCAGTCACTCCTCACGCTTCTGCGGAAAGAACGGCAACGCCTTCGCCGCGCTGATGTCCGACGGTGGTTACGACGGCAGCCTTGGTGCCTGATTTCATCGGCGCTTCGTTCGCGGCATCAAAAGGCGGAACCTTCGCCTTGGCGTCGATCGCAAGCGCTGCAAGCGCAAGGCCGAGCGTGAACTGCGCCTCGATGGTGTGGCCGGAAACGCCGGCGAAGCCGCGGATCGCAGCACCCGGAAGCTGATGTTCAAGCACTGCCTTTTCGCGGGCGGCAAGCTCATGCATGCCGGTCGAGCCGGAGAAGATCGCCGTGGTTTCGGGGGCCAGACCGGCAGCGGGTTTCAGCAGCCGCTCCAGGCGAACTTCGAAATTACCCGCAGCGCGATTGCCGCGGTCGCCTTCGACGGCACCGATTGTCGCATAGATATGCGCGCCGCGCTCTTCAGCATGCTTGCGCGATTCCAGCACCAGGAAGGCGCCGGCGGAACCCGTGATCATGCCGCCACCCTCGAGACCGGAGCGCGACCAAAGCGGCGCCCACTCACCGCGTGTATGCGCACCGATTGCTTCCGTCAGCAGGATCATGTCCGGGCGTTCGGCCGCAAAGGCGCCGCCAACAAGCGCATGGGTGGATTCGCCTGACTTGATGCGCCAGAAGGCCGTCTCGACGGCGGAAACGCCGGAAGCTTCCTCACCCATGAAAGTGCGCGAGGAGCCGGTGACCTTGTGAACGATGGAAATATTGCCTGCAAGCAAGTTGGAAAGCTGTGCCAGAAACAGCGTCGGCCGCAGTTCGGTCGTCAGCTTCTCATTGAGCAGCAACTCGCGGTCGTTGCGCTTCAGGCCCTCATCGACGATCAGCGTATCGACATTGATGTCGCGCTCGCCGCCGCCGGCCGCCACGATCATGTCCATCGTGCCGCAGGCTTCCAGATTGTCCTTGAAGCCCGCATCATCGAGCGCCAGACCCGCTGCAAAAACGCCGATCCGCTGCCAGTTTTCCATCTGGCGCTGGTCGCCGCGCTTGGCGATCTGCTGCGACCAGTCGATCTCAGGAAGCGGATGGACCGGATAAGGCTTGAACTTCTCGGTCTCGATAACGGTCGCAGGTGCGGCATCGGCAGTCAGGATCGCCAGATGCGCATCCTTGCCGACACCCTGACAGGTCACGATGCCGATGCCTGATATCACGACGTCATTGGCGGCCTTGCTCATTCACTCACCCCCTGGGCCTTCGCCCGCTGCGCAGCGATGGCGTCCATCAGGCCCACCTCGCCGGCACGTTTCTTCACGATATCGCCGAGCGGAATTTCACTGAAAGGCATGGTGCGCAGTTTCAGCTGCGCATCGCAGACCTTCTTGCCGCCGCTGGTGATCTTTGCCTTGGTGACGGCAAAACCGGAGCCGTCATGCTCGAGGAAAGCCTCGATGTCGAGCACCGCTTCCGGCTCGACGAAGGTGCGCATCTTGGCGCCATCGACCGACATCAGGAAGGGCATGGACCTAAAATCAGTGGCGGCCAGCACCAGCATGCCTGATGCCTGCGCCATGGTTTCGATGAGAAGCACGCCAGGGACGAGCGGCATGCCTGGAAAATGCCCCTCGAAAACGGGGCTCTTGGCCGGCACGACCGAGCGCGCAACGAGCGTGCGCTTCTCAAGGTCCACCGCCTCGACGCGGTCAATCATCTGGAAATATTCCAGCAGCATCAGACTTCTCCGGCGCGACGCGCATTAAGCCCGTCGGAAGGCCTACTTAGGAACAAAACCGCCCGGCCGCCATATCAATGGCGGCAGGGCGTGAAAAAAAGATGATGATGTTGCTTCAAGCCTTGGCGGCGCGCAGCTCGTCGATCTTGGCACAGAGGTTCTTCAGCACGAAGTATTCTTCGGTGGAAACCTTGCCTTCGTTGACTTCCTGCGTCCACTTTTCGAGCGGAATCTTGATGCCGAATTCCTTGTCGATGGCGAAAACGATATCGAGGAAGTCGAGGCTGTCGATACCGAGGTCGTCGATCGTGTGGCTTTCCGGCGTGATCGTTGCGCGGTCGATCTCGCTGGTTTCAGCAATGATGTCGGCAACTTTATCGAATGTAGCGGTCACTCGCTCTACCTCTTGGAAATGAAGATTCTCCCCCTCATAGGCAAATCCATTTCAAAAGCCAATGCTTTCGTCCCGGTTGCAAGCCAATTTGGCGGGCAGGTGTTGCCTAAACAGCAATGGAATGGCGCCTTTTGACCTGTCTGAGATAGATATCGAAGCGTAAAGCGGCCACCCGGCTAAAGACTTTTCCAGTCTCCGTGACGGCAAAACCGTCCGTCTCGACGGCACAGAAACCGTTCTGATCCATGGCCGCAATGGGGACTAAGCACACAGAGCGACACCTCCGTGTCCCTAAACTTGCGTTCAATTGCGGCACCCGCGGATAGCTCGTATAACGCGAAACAGAGCCGGATATTTCCACAGCAGGGTGATCTTTAAGGCGGGAAATAAACCCGCTGAAAAAGGATACTTTGATTTGGATCAAATCGGAATCCGGTCGGAATTGATAAAGATCAAGACGCAGACGCAAGAAATCGGGATAGATGACTTTGGGGCCGAAGCGTAACACAACGCAGGCACATGGTCGGATCGGGGCATCGAACATGGACATCGCGCGCAGTGAAGATCCTGACATAGGTATTCCGGCAACCTGCCGCGTCTGCGAGGCGCGCCACGGCGTCGTCTGCGGTGCGCTGGCAGCTGCGCAACTGCGCGAACTCTGCAAGCATTCGACTCGCCGCAAACTCGATGCCGGCTGCGAGATCGTTGCCCAGGGCGAAGAAGTCTCGTCCTATTCCAACATCATGAACGGCGTGGTGAAGCTCTGCAAGGTGATGCCCGATGGGCGCCACCAGATCGTCGGCCTGCAATTCGCCCCCGATTTCATCGGCCGCCCCTTCGTGCCGGAGAGCACGCTATCGGCCGAAGCGGCCACGCCGACGGAAATCTGCGTCTTCCCCCGCGGCCTGCTCGACCGCATGATCACGGATACGCCGGAACTGCAGCATAACCTGCATGCCCAGGCGCTGAAGGAGCTGGATGCGGCACGGGAATGGATGCTGACTCTCGGCCGTCGCACGGCCCAGGAAAAGGTCGTAAGCCTCCTCTATCTCGTCGCCACGCATGCAGAGCCGGAAACGACCAGCAGCGCGGCCTTCGACCTGCCGCTCTCACGCAGCGAGATTGCCGATTTCCTGGGGCTGACGATCGAAACCGTCAGCCGCCAGATGACGAAGCTGCGCAAGCGGGGCGTCATCCGCATCGAGAACAACCGTCATATCACCGTTCCCGATATGGATGAGCTGGAGCGCCTGGTTAGCGCCTGATTTGCTTACCGCGTGATCACCACGCGGGTATTGGCAAGGCCGTTTTCCTGCGTCATCGAGAAGAACTGGGCCGCATTGTTGGGGTCGAGACGCACGCAACCATGCGAAGCCGGCGTGCCGAGCCGCTTGCGTTCGAAAGTGGCATGAACGGCATAACCGCCGTTGAAGAATACAGCGAACGGCATCGGCGCGTTGTCGTACTTCTTGGAACGGTGATCGCGAGACAGCCACTTGGCGCTCCAGGAACCGGTCGGCGTGGTATAACCCTTGCGCGCCGTAGAAACCTTCCAGCGATGCTTCACCCAACCGTTCTCGGTAACAGTCATCGTCTGCTTGCTGAGGCTGATATTGGCAACCAGCGTAGCAGCCTGAGCCGCAACTGGAGAAAACTGCAATAACAACACTGCGGTAGCAGCCGCAAAAAACGTCTTCATGGTCGTCCCTCTATCGAACCTTTAAAGGCTTATTTTCGCCCAACGAGAGAAGAGACTACGGCAATACTTGTTATTTTGCTTTAACTCGAATGGTAATCACATTTCTAACAAGCCAGTGCCGGTTGCGGCACTGGCGTCACTCGGGAAAGCCGGCCTTGCGATAGCCGTCGACAAAATGTGCGAGCGTCCCTGCGTCCCGGAACGGTTCCATCGCGGCCCAGTGGCTGATCGTGAAATGCGGGTTTGCGACGAGGAACAGCTCCGCCTCTGCACGGGCCTCATCGAGCCGGCCGAGCTGGGCAAGACCTGCCGCCAGGAAACGGCGTGAGCTCGTGCGATAGGTTTCCTCCCGGCGCAGCGTCTCTACGACGGCTTCATAATTGCCATCAGCATATTGCGCTTGGCCGAGTGTCAAATAATACCAGCTGGCCGGAAACGGGTTCAGCCGAAACGCCTTGCCGATATGCTCCAGGCCCTCGTCGATCCGCCCGGCGAGAACGGAAATATCTGACAGAGCCGCCCACGTATCGGCCTCATTCGGGTCGAGCGCGATGGCCTTTTCGAATTCCGCATCGGCTTCCGAGAAGCTGCGCTCATAGGCAAGCAGGTAAGCAAGCACCCAGCGGCAGCCGGCATCGTTCGGATCGAGCGCGACGGCCTTGCGCGCCAATTCCAGGGCAACGCTGCGATTGGCTTCGGTTGGACCACCGCTATGCACCCATCCCATCCAATGGTTCAGCGCAAGCCACCGATGGGCCTCGGCATAGTCAGGGTCGAGCGCAATCGCCCGTGTCAGCATCAGCTGCGTTTCCCGCGCGCTTTGCGGCGCATCATCCATCAGCGTGCGCGCCCGCACGCAGAGATCATAGGCTTCGAGGCTCTTGGGCCGATTGCGCGGCACCGGTGGACGCAGCCGGCCAAGCAGCGCCTCGACGATCTTGCCGGTGACCTCGTCCTGAACGGCAAAAATATCGTCCAGGCCGCGGTCGAAACGCTCCGCCCAGAGATGATCGCCGCTTTCGGCATCGACGAGCCGGGCGTTGATGCGCACGCGCTCCGCCGCCCGTCTGGCGCTGCCGTCGAGCAGATAGCGCACCCCAAGCTCCTCGGCGATATCACGCACATCCATCGCCTTTCCCTTATAGGCGAAGCTCGAATTGCGGGCGATGACGAAGAGGCCCGAGGTCCGGGAAAGATCGGTGATAAGGTCTTCGGTCAGGCCATCCGCAAAACCCTCCTGCTCCGGATCGCCGCTGACGGTGACGAAGGGCAGTACGGCAATCGAGGGTTTGTCGGGCAGCGCCAAAGCTTTTCGCCTCCCGCTGCCGAGCTGTTTTATGGCGCCGGTGAAGCGATAGCCGATGCGCGGAACCGTCGAGATCCATTCACCACCGTCAGCGGCAGGACCCAGCAGCTTGCGCAGCTGCGCGATCTGGACGGTGAGATTGCCCTCCTCGACGGCCGTGCCCGGCCAGGCCGCATCCATCAGCTCGGTCTTGGCGAGAATTTCGCCGGGCCGCCCGACGAGCGCGGCAAGCAGCATTACGCCGCGGTGCCCGACGGCAACGGGATCGTCGTTCCGCAGAAGCGTTCCCGCCTCCGGATCAAGCACGAACGGACCAAAGGCAAAGCGCGCTCCCTGCATGGCGCGCATCCTAAAGGCTTTCATGCCGGGTTGGAACCGTCCTGCCTGATGCCATTCGATCTCGGCATTCCCGCGGACAATTTCGTCCGCTTAGGCGCGTGGCATCCGAGGCGCGACTGGTTTAATCGTGTTCGATCAGATAATTACCCGGCTGAAAAAAGAGCGTCGAGGTACACCCATGGTTTTCTGGATAGCAAGTCTGGTGGGACTGGCGGTCGCCTATCTCTTCGGCTCCCTGCCCACGGGCTATCTGGCGGGCAAACTGCTCAAGGGCATGGATATCCGCGAGCATGGCTCCAGATCCACCGGAGCAACGAACGTACTCAGAACGCTCGGTAAATGGCCTGCTTTGGCGGTTCTCCTGATCGATGTGCTGAAAGGTGTCGCAGCAGTCGTCTTTGCCCGCTGGTTTTATCTCTGGCTCTCGACAGTACCATCGGGCACGCCGCCGACAGCACCTGACCTGCAAAGCGGGGAGCCCTGGATTGTTTGCCTGGCCGGTCTTGGCGTGCTGTTGGGGCATGGCCGTTCGATCTGGCTGAACTTTACGGGAGGCAAGTCTGCTGCGACGGGGCTCGGCGTGTTGCTGGCAATGTCCTGGCCCGTCGGTTTGGGTGCTGCAGCGGTTTTCTGCCTTGCGCTGGCCGCCTTCCGCATTGTTTCCCTGAGTTCGATGCTGGCAGCGTTGACAGCCATCGCTCTCGTCTGCGGCCTGGAGCAACCGTTGCCCTATCGGCTGCTGGTAATATCAGGCGGCATCTACGTGATTGTGCGCCATCGCGCCAATATCAGGCGGCTGCTGGCTGGGACGGAGCCACGTTTGGGCAAAGTCGCCTAGAATCGAAATGCCCCGATACCAATTGCCGTGAGAGCAAGAAGCGTTTCAATCCTGCCTGACGATGGCGCCGACCGCATTGACGAGCACGCGCGACACGGTCAGCGCCGACAGGCCGTCGATATCGGCCGGAGGATAAAACTCGACCAGATCGAACCCGGCGATTCTCGCCCGCCTGCCGAGGCCGGCGATCAGGTCGATCACCTGTGTGTAGGTGAGGCCACCAGGGGTACGCGCCGCCACGCCCGGCATGATGCCGGGATCGATGCTGTCGCAATCGAGCGTGACGACCACCCGCGCTCCCTCGGGAATATGCCGGAGAGCGGCTTCGACGCCCACTGTGTGGATCTCGCGGGCAGTGACAAAGCGGCTGCCATAAAGCTGCGCCGCTTCCACCTCGGCGATGCGCGCGCTGCCGACGCTGCGCAGACCGACTTGCACCATGCCGGCGACATGCGGCATCTCGCTCGCCCGACGCATCGGACTTGAATAGCCGTAGCGCTCGCCATGCACCTCGTCGCGCCAATCGATATGGGCATCGATCTGCAGGACCCAGACCGGCCCTTGATCCGCAAAGCCGGCGAGGAAAGGAAATGTCACGGAACAATCTCCCCCGAGCAGGATCGGTATGGCCGGCAATGCCAGTATCTCACGCGTCTTCGCCTCGATCCGGGCGCGGTTGCCGGCATTGTCATGCATGGTGGTCTCGATGTCGCCGGCATCGATGCAGGAGATCGGCCTGTCGGCAAACAGCGGGCCGCCGAGATCGAAATCCCAATGCTCGATGAGCCCGGCATCCTCCTGGCTCGCAGCGCGGATGGCGCCGGCGGCCAGCGCATAACCGCTGCTGTCCTTGCCGGGATAGGTGCTGCCGTGCGCGGCTGCGAAGATCACCGCACGGGGCAAACGCCCATCAGCCAGGCGATCGGGAAGGCCGAGGAAGGAAGATGAGGCGGTCATGTCCTTGTTGTCCTGATCAGGCGAAATCCTGTTTTGACCTGTTTAGTCACTTTGGAAGTTTTTGCGAACTTTTTGGAAGCGTTTAATTACGCCCCACGCCGCATCCTCCAGACTCCAGCATCCTTTGAAATCGAAGGTCTCAGGCGAAATCCAAGTTCCCGGACCTTCAAGCTCCATGGAGTTCATCATGAGCGATTGCTGCACCCTTGCATCAGCCCCACGTCAAAAGTTGTCGCGCCGGCACAATAGCCTGATCATCCTGCGAAGCGCGATCATGCGCTGGTTCTGGCGCATCCGCATCCGCCGCGAACGGAAGCGACGGTCCAAAATCAGCCCCGTTCTGATCGACGATATCGGCCTGACGGAACAACAGGCAGGCTCCGAGGCCCCCGGCTTTTTCTGGCACGCGTGAGGCGAATCTCCAATGACACACGATGGCCAGTTTCCTCCAGCCGCAATGATCGACCGGCGCAGCCCGATATCGCCACGCGAAGATCGCATTCCATGGGCCGCGATGGCAGGCATCATCGCCACCGTCACGGTGTTCGCCATGGCGCAGGGCCTGACCTATCCGCTTCTGAGCTTCATTCTCGAGCGGCAGGGAACACCATCAGGCCTGATCGGCCTGTCGGCCGCCATGACGCCAACAGGCTTCATCGTCTCCGCACCCTTCATTCCTGCCCTGTCACGCCGCGTGGGCGCCGGACGGCTTGCCGTCCTCTGCTCGATCCTCGCAGCACTCAGCCTGATTGCCATTGCCTGGACGCAGGACATTTGGGCGTGGATGCCGCTGCGCTTCCTGCTCGGCGTCTTCGCCAACCCGCTCTACGTGATCAGCGAAACCTGGCTGCTCGCCATCACGCCCGCCGCGCGCCGCGGCCGCATCATGGGCCTCTATTCGTCCGTCGTATCAGGCGGCTTCGCCATCGGCCCGCTATCCCTCGGCCTTGCCGGTACGGAGGGCTGGCCACCCTTCCTGATCGGTATTTTCGCCTTCCTCGTCTGCGGCCTGATCGTGCTTGCCGTCACAAGACGACTGCCCGACATGCCGCAGGAGGGCGAATCCATATCTGTCGGCGGCTTCTTCATGCTGGCACCGCTCCTGCTCGTCGCCGTCTTCGTTGCCGCCGGTTTCGAGCAGATTCTGCTTGCCCTCTTTGCCGTCTATGGCGCAGCTCTCGACAGCCCGGAACCGCGCATCACCGCGCTGATCACCTGCTTCATCGCAGGCAATGCCGTGCTGCAGATTGTCCTCGGCCGCCTCGCCGAACAATTCGGCTCGCACCCTACCCTGCTCTTCTGCGTGCTCGCCTCGCTCGCAGGCTGCCTGCTCCTGCCGCTGCTCTTCGATACGTGGCTCATCTGGCCGCTGTTTTTCGCCTGGGGCGGCGTCTCCTTCGGCATCTACACCCTGTCGCTGATCCAACTCGGCGAACGATTCACCGACCAGTCCCTGATCGCCGGCAACGCCGCCTTCGCCCTCGTCTGGGGCCTCGGCGGCATCGCAGGCTCGCCCGCAACGGGCGTGGCGATGCAGCTGATAGGCTATCAGGGCCTGCCGGTGACCCTGGGCCTGCTGAGCTGTGTCTTGGCGGTGCTTTTGATGGCGAAGAGATGGCGGAGCTGACGAGGCACTTGTCTTGGTCAAATCTGTCCATCCGCCAAGAGCAGGCAGCGCGCCGCAAAGGCAATGATTGCTCGACCATCAACGGTACCACGCATTTCAGTGCCGGTCTCCACGGCATCTATTCTGACATGAACGGGAGGCGTTGGTAAGAATGCCTTGGATAGAGTGTCAAGTTCTACAGCAGACAACGGCGGCGTCAGTAGAGAGTCATTTTCACTGTCTCGACGCCACGTCGCTCTCGGAAAGACAATGCGGGGGGCGCTCTTGATTGCTTCATAGGTGCGTATGTCCACTGTCTGCATAAAGAGGACGGTGTGGACACTGGGATAAGTTCCGTTGCGGGCAAATTCCTCCTCTATGGGAAGGCGTGTATTGAGAGCGAGCCTGACCTGCGAGCCTTGGGAGCACGTCACCCAAAGCCCGCTGCTTCTTTCCCCACCCCGTGCGATCTGAAATTGATCAAGGACGGCAATGCCGGGAAGCTCCGGCAACGTCTCTCCATGATCGGGCTTTGTTGCTTTTGCGCTCAGATAGCTGACAGCCTCACGGGAAAACTGCCAATTCAGCGCCGCAAGCGCCAGGACGAAAGCAATCGCAATGATCCACCTTGCCACTTTCGACACCTGAGCCAGCCTCCAGTTCCCAAAACTAGAGCAGGCAGACGAAGGCCACGAAAGTAAGCAGCGTCAGCGCCATGCAGCTGGCCTGGAAGACCGAAATCCCGTCCTCCACATCGCCTGCCGTCGCCACATCCCGGCCCGTGCCGTTGATCATCGGCTCGCGCACGACGACGCCCGAATAGACGCGCGGGCCGGCAAGCTGGAGATCGAGCGCGCCGGCCATCGCCGCCTCCGGGCGGCCGGAATTCGGCGAGCGGTGCAGCTTGCCGTCGCGGATGCCGACGCGGAAAGAGTCCCTGAAGGCTGACGTGCCCCGGCGGATGCCGGCGCCGACGGCGATCAGCAGGATCGACAGGCGTGCCGCCGGCCAGTTGGCGATATCGTCCAGCCGCGCCGAGGCCCAGCCGAAATCGACATATTTTTCCGAACGGTGGCCGATCATTGAATCCGCTGTATTGAGCATCTTATAGAAGAACAGACCCGGCAGGCCGAAGATCGCAAACCACAGGGCCGGCGCCACCACTCCATCGGAAAAATTCTCGGCGAGGCTTTCGATTGCTGCACGGCAGACACCCGGCTCGTCCAGCGTTTCCGGATCGCGCCCGACGATTCGCGACACTGCCTTGCGCCCGCCGACGAGGCCTTCGCTCTTCAGCGCCGCTGCGACCGCCGCGACATGATCCGACAGGCTCTTCTGCGCCAGGAAAATCGCCACGCAGAAGACTTCGAGCAGGATACCGACGGGGCCGAAGAGCATGAGGAACCAGTGCAGCACCAGGCCGGTGACGACGGCGAGCCCCGACAGCGCCAGGATCGCCACCACGCCGTTCTGCCGGCGCTGAGCCTTGCTCAGGCTCTCACGGTTGAAATGCTGGTCGAAATAGCCGACCGCCCGACCGAAGATGGCGACCGGATGCGGCACGCGCATCCACAGCCATTGCGGATCGCCGATGATGCGGTCGAGCAGCAGCGCCAGAACCAGCACGAGAAAATGTTCATCCAGATTCATCGGTTAAAGCTCCGAAGGGCCGCAGCAAGTCGTCCATCCGCCGCAGCATCCGGCGCAAGGCCGATGCGCAGCCAGTCCGGTGCATAATCGAACCGGCGGACGAGAATATGATGGCGGCAGAGGGTCGTGTAAATGTCACCGGCTTTCGCGTCGGCAACGAGGGTGAAAAGCGGCGTGCCGCCGGCAACGGCAAGCCCTGCTCCGGCAAGCACGGCATGCAGGCCTGCCTGGCGCTCGGCAATCGAGCGGGCAATGGCGGAGACATCCGAATTCAACAGCGAGCCCGCCAGCAACAGCGCCGGCCCCGACACCGCCCAAGGCCCGAGCCAGTCCTCGAAATGCTGGAGGATATCGCCCCGTGCAATGGCAAAGCCGAGCCTCAGCCCTGCAAGGCCGAAGAACTTGCCGAAGGAACGGAAGATGATCAGGTTCGGAAGGCCTGCCGCACGCGGCGCGAGGCTCGCCGCCGGGCTCGTATCCCCGAAAGCCTCATCGATAACAAGAAAGCCGCCTGCCGCCTTCAGCCGCTCATGCAGTGCTTCCAGCCTGTCGGACGAGTGTATGCGACCATCCGGATTGTTCGGATTGACGACGACTGCCAGCCCGTGCTGCGCACCGATGTCATCGATATCGCTGACCGCATCGACCACAAAACCAGCGGAGCTGAAAGCGCGGGCATATTCCCCATAGGTCGGCGACAGGATCGCCACCCGCTTGCCCCCGGCGGCTGACTGCCTGCCGACCTCTATCAGCCGCGGCAGAAGCTGAATGACAGATTGCGTGCCGGGTACCGGCAGTGGCAGGATCGCGCCACTGCGATAATGATCCCGCGCAGCAAAGCGTGCCGTCTCGACCAGATGCCGGTCCGGCAGCCGGTGCCACACCCTTGCAGGGATTTCCGGCAACGTCACCGGATTAGGATTGATGCCGGTCGAAAGATCCAGCCAATCCTCTAGCCGGCCGCCGAAACTTGCTGCCGCCGCGGTAATGCCGCCGCCATGCACGATCGGCGCATTCATGCGGCTGCTCCTGCAAGATCGATCAGATGCATGTAGGAGCCGGCCACCTGCCCGCGCCGCAATCCGGCCAGGCCGAGATCGTTGCCGAGCGCATCCTGCGTGGCAAACATCCGGTCGGCCTCCCCTTCGGAGACGATCGTCGAATAGTGGAATTCATGCGCCGTCATCGGCCTGTCGAAAAAGGCGCCGTCGAGCGGCGTGACGCGGCGATAGCCGAGATGCCGCTTGCGCGTCTCATAGCTGGTGACGATAGGCAGCAGGCCGAGCATTTCATGGCGCTCGCCTTGCCCGTCGATCAGCCCGTCGCCGAGCACCATGTAGCCGCCGCATTCGCCATAGATGCGCACGCCCCGCGCCGCCGCAGCCTTCATGCCGGCTACAAAATTCTGCGAAGCCGCGAGCCTGCCCGCATGCAGTTCGGGATATCCGCCCGGAAGATAGATCGCATCGGCAGCCTCGGACGGGGCCTCGTCGGCGAGCGGCGAGAAGAAGGAAATCTCGGCCCCGCGCCGCCGCCAGCCGAGCAGCATATGCTCGTAGCAGAAGGCAAAGGCGATATCGCGGGCGACGGCAATGTGCCTGCCGAAGGGCATCAGCCGGGCAATATTGGCAGCCGACGGCCGGTTCATACCCTGCCGCGCGATGCGCATGAGGAATTCGAAATTGCACTCTTCGGAAACGGCGTTGGCCGCATAATCGATGAACTCCTCGAGCGCCCCATGCTCGCCGGCCTGTACCAGTCCCAGATGCCGCTCTGGCAGGGCCAGCATCGCATCCTTGCGGATGACGGCAACGATGGGCATGCGGATCGCTTCCAGCGCCTGGCGCAACATCGCTTCGTGCCGGTCGCTGCCGACCTTGTTGAGGATGACACCGGCGATGCGCACATCGGCGCGGAAACCGGCAAAGCCGCTGACGAGCGGCGCCACCGATTGCGACAGGCGCGAAGCATCGACGACGAGCACGACCGAAAGTCCGAGCTGGGCCGCAAGGTCCGCTGCCGTGCCGCGCCCGTCCGCAGCACCATCGAACAGGCCCATCATGCCCTCGATCAGCAACACCCGGTCGCCGGAGCGGTGCAGCGTCGCATTGGCGGAAATCAGTTCCGGCCGCATTCCCCAAGGGTCGAAATTCAGGCAGAGCGTGCCGCTTGCCGCCGCGTGAAAGGCCGGATCGATATAATCAGGGCCGGCCTTGCCGGGTGCGACGGCGACGCCGCGATTGCGCAGCGCCCGAAGCAACCCGAGCGTCACTGTGGTCTTGCCGGAACCGGAGGACGGTGCGGCAATCAGCAACCCGCTCATGCTGTCTCCCTCCCTTGCCCGCCGGCATGCTTGAAGGGATCGGGCTGCAGTCGCCGACCGCCAAGCGCGCCAAGCCAGTCGAGAGAGGCGCGCAACCGCACCACCTCGCCGACGACGACGATCGCCGGCGGTTCCAGACCGGAGGCGGCAACGGCTTCAGGCGCTTCGGCAAGCGTCGTCTCCAACACCTGCTGGTCACCGGTCGCCGCATTGCAGACGAAGGCAACGGGCTCGAAAGCCGAACGGCCCGAAGCAATCAGATTGGCGCTGATCTGGGCAATATGCTTCATCGCCATATACATGACGATGACGGGCGAGCCCTTGCCGATCGCTTCCCAGTTGATCGCGTCAGGCACGATGCCGGAGGAATCGTGGCCGGTGAGGAAGGTCACGGCATGGTTGATGTCCCGATGCGTCACCGGAATCCCGGCATAAGCAAGCCCGCCGATGCCCGCGGTAATGCCCGGCACGATACGAAACGGGATATTGTGCTCGACCAGCGTCAGCGCCTCTTCTCCACCCCGCCCGAAGACGAAGGGATCGCCCCCCTTCAGCCGCAGCACGCGTTTGCCGGCCCGCGCCAGCTCCACCAATCTCAGAGAAATATCCCGCTGCTTGGCCGAGGGCTTGCCCCCACGTTTTCCCGCATATTCGAGCTCCGCACCTGACGGCGCGAGCTTCAGACATTCCTCATTGACCAGCGCGTCATGGACGATCACATCGGCCTCGGAAAGCCCCTTGGCGGCAAGCAGCGTCAGCAGGCCCGGATCGCCGGGACCGGCCCCAACGAGCCAGACGCTGCCCGGCTCCAGCGCCGGCAGATGTGAGAATGCGCGATCTATCATCCCGCTGATCTAGGCCCGGCAGCAGACGAGGTCAACGCCATCAGTGGCAGCGCACCGGAAGTTGACAAAATGGCCCAGACTCAATTTTCGAAGAAGCGGAATCGACTTCAGAAGAAACGCATATAACAATTTGATTGGATTCCAGAATATGGAAACAGGCCGGCCGCAGGCATGCAGGACCGGCCCGTTGAAGCCATCAGAGGCGCAGCAGCGTCTCGCGGATCAGCTCGAGCACTTTTTCCGACTCGATGCCGGTGGCAACGATCTGGCTCGGCAGGCCATCCCAGTCGCCCGGCGGGAACCGGCGGCCATCCTGCTTGATCACCGTCTGGCCATCGGCAATGCCGCTGCAGACAACACGCACCGCGCCCGTGATCGTCGTGAACAGCTCGGGCGCCACGACATAGACGCTGGCGCAGCTGTCATGCACCATCATGCCGTCTTCGACCGCATGCTTGTAGAAGTCGATATAGGACTGCGAAAGCGTATCGAGCTGCTTGACCGCCTTGTCGCCCCTGGCGGCCATCTCCCCGAGATAGCTGCGGCTCATCGTCGTGATCGCGGTCACATCGAGGCCGATGACGACGACCTTCCACGGCGCAGTCATGACGATATCGGCCGCTTCCGGATCGCCATGGATATTGGCTTCAGCAACCGGCGAGACATTGCCCGGCACATAGAAATTGCCGCCCATGATGACGACGTCCTTCACGAGGCCTGCAATCTCGGGGTCTTCCTTCAGCGCCAGGGCCAGGTTGGTCATGCGGCCGACGGCAACCAGCCTCACCTCGCCCGGATTGGCGCGCACGGTTTCGATGATGAAGCGATGCGCCGGGCGCGGATCGACCGGCAGGTCGATCGTATCTGGCACCGGCATATCACCGAGGCCATTCTCGCCATGCACCATGGTCGGCCACGGACGCTCATGACGCGCAGGATCGATGGTGACATTGGCGCCCTTGGCAACGGGTGCTGCGATATTCCATTCCTGCTTCAGGAACAGCGCATTGCGCGTCGTCGTCTCGATCGAGGCATTGCCGAAAATCGTGGTGATGCCGATCAGATCGATCTCGGGGTGGCGGTGCAGGAAAAGCAGCGCCATTGCGTCATCGACGCCCGGATCCGTGTCATAAATGACCTTGTGCATATGTATCCTCCAGAGCAATTCCAGCAAAAATCTGCAGCGGTTTTGCGCCCGGAATTGCGTGAAAACAAAGGGATAGAGCACATTCGTGATTCAAAAAACGAAGATGCTCCGGATTCGAATCGCTGGCAGCCGGAGGGCGCCGCGAAGTGCCGCCACCATAACGCCCGTCAGGCTTTCTGCAACCCGATGCGGGCGACGGCTGCTGTCGCATGCTGAGATTTGATCTTGCCGAGCACCAGCTCTGCATCCATGCCAAGAGCCGCAAGGGCCGCCGCTTCCGCCACCCCATGGCAGCCGACACGGGCAAAAACGATGGCAGAGGGATTCCTGAGCCGCGGCGTCTCCTCTTCCAGCCGCGCCGCATCGAAGAACACGGCAGGCGCGGAAAAATGCGCCGCAACGGCAAGGATCGCCGGCTCTTGCCTGCGGCTATCGATCGAGGCAACAGCTGCAAGCTCAGTCCCGCTGATCCCAGCCGCCCTCAACGCCTCGACGGCAAGCGCCGTCACCTCGCCATCAGGCGTCCCGCGCTCGCAGCCGAGCCCGAGCACATGCCGCCTTGCCTCATCAATGGTGATTTCGCTCATTCCCATCAGCCGATTGCGCCCCGCTGTGTCCCTGGAGCCATTGCAGCTTGAGGTGGGAAATGCAACAAGCCCGCCCGAAAGCCCCCGCCCCGCATACCTCTCCCGGAATAGCATCTTGCCTGACATTGCCCTCCATCTGCTTCTGCTGCTCTGCGCGGCGGCCTTCTTTGCCGGTTTTGTCGATTCCATTGCCGGTGGCGGCGGCCTGATCACCGTTCCCGCCATGCTGATCGCCGGCATCCCGCCGCTGCAGACGCTCGGCACCAACAAGGTGCAGTCGCTCTTCGGCGCCGCCTCGGCAACCATCGCCTATGCCCGCAGGGGCCATGTGAAGCTTTCGGAACAATTGCCGATGGCGCTGATGGCCGTCATGGGCGGCGCGCTCGGTGCAGCCCTCGCCACACTCGTCCCCGGCCAGGTGCTGCAGGCCGTCATGCCGGTGCTGCTCGTGGCAATCGCGATCTTCTTCGCCGTCAAGCCGAACCTCAACGACCTCGATACTGTCAGGCGCATGACGCCCTTCCTCTTCGGCCTGACGCTGGTACCGCTCATCGGCTTCTACGACGGCGTCTTCGGCCCGGGCACCGGCTCCTTCTTCATGCTGGCTTTCGTCACGCTCGCCGGCTTCGGCATGCTGAAGGCGACGGCCCATACCAAGCTTCTCAATCTCGGCTCGAATTTCGGTGCGCTCGTCGTCTTCGCAAGCTTCGGTGCGACGCTCTGGAAGATCGGCCTTCTGATGGGTGTCTGCCAGTTCCTCGGCGCACAGCTCGGCTCGCGGCTCGCCATGCGCATCGGCGCAAAGCTCATCAAGCCGCTGCTCGTTATCGTCTGCATCGCCTTTGCGGTGAAGCTGCTCTCCGACCCCGTAAACCCGCTGCGTGTCTGGCTCGGGCTTTAGAACGTGATCTGATCAATCGTGGTCAGCGTCGTCTTGGCCGAAACACCCGGCGCATTGGCAAAATGCCAGGCGACATATTGCTCGGCATAAGGATCGGCAGATGACATGCCATCGACGGGCAGGATGACGTTCATGCCCTTCAGCGCCGCATAGGCTGCCGTATTCAGCACCGCGCCTTCGGATGCCGTGCCGGCCACGATGATGGTCTTGATGTGCTTCTCGGTCAGGATCTTTTCGAGATCGGTGTTGATGAACTTGTTGGCCCCGGCTTGTACGATCGCATCGCCCTCCTTCGGCGCCAGCACGCTGGCGATATCGCCCTTCGTGGCACCACCGGTGATGCTGTAGATGACGGGAACGCCGCTCTTGCGCGCCTCGTTCATCAGCTTTTCCACTTTCGGGAGAGAGGCGATGCAGCGCGGCTTGTTCTTCGCGTTGCACGGCCCTTTGGACGGGTCCTGCGCGCCATTGAAATCGAGCAGCAGCAGCGCCGTATCCGACCTATTCACGCTGACCGGCTTCAGCGTCGGTGCTGCCGGCACCTTGATCGTATTCCAGTCATCGATAACAGTTGCCTGCGTCGCGGATGCGCCGAGAAGCGCGATGGCGAATGCGGCTAAGGCTTTGTATGAACGGGTTTTCACCGATGTCTCCTCCGGGGCAAAAGGGTCGCCGCAAATCTCCGGGCTGCCTCCATGCCTGTCAAATCACCAAGCCGCGAGATGAACAATTCCAGCAAAAATGTGCCGCGGTTTTACGTCCGCAATTGTGTGAAACCCGATTGTTGATCAGCCTTCCATTACCTCCCGCGTAATTGATAGGCTGCACCGCTTTCGCCGATGATCGCCCTGCCTGAACATCACACCTGCCTGAACATGAAAGGCGATCAAAAGGAGATGACCCGATGCCCAACGCCCCCACAAACGACGCAAACACCAACGCCGAGCGCTACCTCGCCATCTGGAACGAGACGGATGCCGCTCGCCGCCGCGCTCTCATCACCGAGAGCTGGATAGAGGCCGCAACCTATATCGACCCGCTGATGCGCGGCGAAGGCCATGAGCAGATCAATTCGCTGGTCGAAGCCGTCCAAAGCCGCTTCCCCGGCTTTCGTTTCGAGCTGATCGGCACAGCCGACGGCTACGGAAACAACCTGCGCTTCTCCTGGGGCCTCGGCCCGGAAAATGGCGAAGCGCTGATCAAGGGCACGGATTTCGCCGAGCTCGAGGACGGCAGGCTGAAATCCGTCCGCGGCTTCATCGATCTCCTGCCGGAAGCCGCCTGATGACCCCGACCGCCCGCTCTCTCGGAGATCACCTGCGCGAATGGCGCCAGCGCCGCCGCATGAGCCAGCTCGACCTCGCGCTGGAGGCCGAAATCTCGCAACGGCATCTGAGCTTCATCGAGAGTGGGCGCTCG
The DNA here is from genome assembly GCF_031455475.1 of Rhizobium sp. 1399. Taxonomy (NCBI): domain Bacteria; kingdom Pseudomonadati; phylum Pseudomonadota; class Alphaproteobacteria; order Hyphomicrobiales; family Rhizobiaceae; genus Rhizobium; species Rhizobium sp. 1399. The sequence continues at coordinate 151,541 of NZ_JAVDSU010000011.1, forward strand.
ACCCCGAGCCGCGAAATGCTGCTGCATCTCGCCGAACGCCTCGGCGTGCCGCTCCGCGACCGGAACCCGCTGCTGCTGGCTGCGGGTTTCGCCCCCGTCTTTGCCGAACGCAGGCTGGATGATCCCGCCCTTGAGCCCGCGCGCCGGGCCATCGATAGGGTGCTGAAAGGCCACGAGCCCTTCCCGGCGATCGCCATCGACCGCCACTGGACGCTGGTTGCCGCCAACGCCGCCATCGCACCACTGCTCGAAGCCGTTGCTGATCCATCCCTGCTGGAACCGCCCGTGAATGTGCTGCGCCTCAGCCTGCATCCACAGGGGCTGGCACCGCACATCATCAATCTCTCGGAATGGCGCGCCCATCTCCTTGATCGGCTGCGTCAGCAGATTTCGGTCTCGGGCGATCCGGTGCTGGAAAAGCTGCTGAAGGAACTGCTGTCCTATCCGGCTCCCAAAGATGCTGGCGAGCCCCACACCGACCTTGCCGGCATCGCCGTGCCCTTGCAGCTTTCGACCAAAGCCGGCCTGCTCTCCTTCATCTCGACAACGACCGTCTTCGGCACGCCCGTCGATATCACCCTGTCGGAACTGGCAATCGAAACGCTCTTCCCGGCCGACAAGGAAACGGCCGCGATACTGCGCGGCCATCTGGCGAATTAAAGATCAGAATTCCACGCCCGGCTGCCCCTTGATACCCGAGCGGAAGGGATGTTTGACGAGTTCCATCTCGGTCACGAGATCGGCGATCTCGATCAGCTCGTCCTTGGCGTTGCGGCCCGTCAGCACAACATGCGTCATATAGGGCTTCTCGGTTTTCAGAAATTCCACCACCTCGTTGATATCGAGATAGTCGTAGCGCAGCGCGATATTGATCTCGTCGAGCAGCACCATGGAATTGCGCTCATCGCGGATCAGTTCCTTGGCCTTTTCCCAGGCCGCACCGGCCGCCGCCACATCCCGCGCCCGGTCCTGCGTCTCCCAGGTAAAACCCTCGCCCATCGTGTGGAACTGGCAGACATCGGAAAAGTGCTTCTCGATCAGATCCCGCTCGCCCGTCCACATGGCGCCCTTGATGAACTGCACGACGGCAGACGGCTTGCCATGGGCGATATGGCGGAAAATCATGCCGAAGGCGGCTGATGATTTGCCCTTGCCCTTGCCGGTGTGGACGATGATCAGGCCCTTCTCATCCGTCTTGCTGGCCATGATCTTGTCACGGGCGGCCTTCTTCTTCGCCATCTTCTCGGCGTGACGGGCATCGTCCTTTTCGGCTGGTACGACTGGCTCTTCGGTCATGGCTGGCTGCCTGCTCTTTTCTTGGTTTCGTTGGATTCAGTGAGGTTGAATTGCGCCGAGTTGCTGCGCGGCGTCCAGAGTCCGCGATCGATCGCCTCCATGAGCCGTTCCTTCATCTCGGAAAGTGCCGCCGGGTTCTTCTCGGCCATGAAATCGCGGACCTTGGGGTCGGCGACGAAGGCCTGATAGACCGCCTCGAAATGATGGTTGCCGACAGCCCCCGTCGTCGCCGCAAAGGCAAAGAGATAATCGACCGTCGCGGCAATCTCGAAGGCGCCCTTGTAGCCGTGGCGCATGACGCCCTCGATCCATTTCGGATTGACGACGCGCCCGCGCACCACGCGCCCGATCTCTTCTTCAAGCGAACGGATAACAGGCTTTTCCGGCCGCGAATGGTCGTTGTGATAGATCGCCGGCCGCGCACCGCCGAGTACCTCGGTCGCCGCCGCCATGCCGCCTTCGAACTGGTAGTAATCGTCGCTGTCGAGCAGGTCATGCTCACGATTGTCCTGGTTCTGGACAACCGCCTGAATGGACCGCAGCCGCTCCTCGAAGAGCCCGCGTTCGGCCTGTCCCTCTTCACCCGCGCCATAGGCATAACTGCCCCAGACGAGATAGGCCTCGGCCAGATCCGCACGCCGCTCCCAGCCCTTCTCATCGATCAGCGCCTGCAAACCCGCACCATAGGCGCCGGGCTTCGCCCCGAAGATGCGATAGCCGGCCCGCTTTGCCGCGGCCTTCTCGTCAAGCCCGGCAGCGGTCAGCCGTGCCGTCTCGCCGCGCATGCGCCCGGCAATCGGGTTGTCGGTTGCATCCTCCTCCAGCGCACCGACCGCGCGGATCGCCTTGTCGAAGAGCGCGATCTGCTCGGGAAAAGCATCGCGGAAGAAGCCGGAGATCCGCAGCGTCACGTCGACCCGCGGCCGCCGCAGCATGGCCGGCGGGATGATCTCGTAGCCGGTGACGCGACGGGACGCCATGTCCCATACCGGCTTGACGCCGATCAGCGCCAAGGCTTGCGCGATATCGTCACCGCCAGTGCGCATGTTGGACGTGCCCCAGGCCGTCAGCCCGAAGGAGACGGGCCATTCGCCGTGATCCTGCACATAGCGGCGGATCAGCAGTTCGGCGGATTTCTTGCCGAGTTCGTAGGCGGCGGGCGTCGGCACAGCGCGACTGTCCACCGAATAGAAATTCCGCCCCGTCGGCAGCACATCCGGCCGCCCGCGTGTCGGCGCGCCGGATGGCCCGGGCGGCACGAAACGGCCGTCGAGGCCGCGCAGCAGACTGGCGATCTCGGCCGGGCCGCAGGCGAGGATCGAAGGTTTGAGACGAGCTTCGATTTCATCGAGCACGCTTCTGGTTTGGGACCAGGGAGGTGGGCAGGTGATTTCGCCGGAGACAAGCTTGGCTGCAAGCAGCTCGATGCGTTCGACGGTGTCGCCGTTCGTGCGCCAGGGGGCGTCGATTAGGTCGGCGAGGATTGGCGGTCTTGGGCCGGTCCAAGAGGCGGCCATGTCGCAGTCGAGAGGGTCGAATGTGGGGTTACCCCCCTCTGTCCTGCCGGACATCTCCCCCACAAGGGGGGAGATCGGCAATACGCCAGACTGTCGCGCTACATCTGTTGTTTGGGGAGATGGTTGCCCCGATTCGATCTCCTCCCTTGTGGGGGAGATGTCCGGCAGGACAGAGGGGGGTGTTACAGGCACAGCGCCCAACCCAGCATCCCCAGCAATCGCCCGCTGCAGGCTCGCATCTCCACCCTCACCTAGCCCGCGCGGCACCCGCGCCAGCGCCACAGTCAGATCCGTCAGCAACCGCCCTTCAGGCGACACGCCAAACACATGCAGCCCGTCACGGATCTGCATTTCCTTGAGATCGCAGAGATAGGCGTCGAGCTTCTTCAGCGCCTCGCCTTCGCTTTCGCCCTTCGCAATCCCCGCATCCCGATCAAGACCGATATCAGCAACGAGATCGAGGATCTGCCGGCTGAGCAGCCGGATGCGGCGCGGATCGCCGCCCGATGCCTCGTAATATTCGTCGACCAGCGCTTCCAGATCCTTGAGCGGCCCATAGCTTTCGGCCCGTGTCAGCGGTGGCGTCAGATGGTCGATGATAACTGCAGCCGTGCGGCGTTTCGCCTGCGTGCCCTCGCCGGGATCGTTGACGATGAAGGGATAGAGATGCGGCAGCGGCCCGAGGATCGCCTCGGGATAGCAGGTCTCCGATAGCGCTAGTGCCTTGCCCGGCAGCCATTCCAGATTGCCGTGCTTGCCCATGTGGATCACTGCCTGTGCGCAGAATTCCTCGCGCAGGAAAGCATAGAAGGCGAGATAGCCGTGCGGCGGCACGAGATCGGGCGAGTGATAACTTTCCTTCGGATCGATATTATAACCGCGCGCCGGCTGGATACCGATCAGCAAGTCGCCGAACCGGGCGAAAGGCAGCGCAAAAGCGCCATCGCGGACATAGGGATCGGCCTCCGGCACACCCCAGCGCGTGCTGACTTCATCCTGAATCTGAGCAGGAAGAGATTCCAGGAAATCCTTGTATCGACTCAGGGAAAGCTGCTCGCGCACGACCTTGCCATCGAAGCCGGAATTGGTCGGCCCCGCCATCAGGTGCCGTATCAGCGCATCACCATCGGCAGGGATATCGGCGACCGGATAGCCGGCCTTCTCCATCGCTCGCATTACCTCGATGGTGCCTGCTGGCGTATCGAGGCCGACGCCATTGCCGAGCCGTCCGTCACGGTTCGGATAGTTCGCCATGACGAGCGCAACTCGCCTGCTCTCCAACGGCATCTGCCGCAGCCGCGCCCAGTTGGCGGCAAGCGATGCCACATAGTTCATGCGCGCCTCATCCGGCTCGCTGGAAACGATGTTGGCCTCGACAGCAACGTCATAGCGCGCGGCTGATTTGAATGAGACGGCACGCGACAGCACCCTGCCATCCACCTCCGGCAGCGCGACATTCATGCCGAGATCACGCGCCGAGAGCCCTTGCGACGAGCCGGCCCAGGCCTCCCGTGACGAAGCGGAGAAGATTGCCTGCAGCACGATCGCGTCGTTGGCCTCCAGCACCGTCGGCTCGCGATCGGCGCCGGGTGCGGAGACGGCAAAGCCTGTCGTGTTGATGACGACCTCGGGCTTCAGTTCGGCGAAGATGGATTCGAGAATGCCCTTGGAGACGGGATCCTTGAGGCTGTAGGCGAAGACCGGCAACGGGCGCAGGCCTTGCTGCTGGAGGGCTTCGATCAAGGCTTCGACGGGCTTGGTTTCGCCGCTCTGCACGAGGGCGCGGTAGAAGGCGATGGCGACAGTAGGTGGCGTCTCCTGCCGGACTCGAACTTCGGCTTTGGCAAGCCGCCGCCACTCCTCAACTCCGACAAGCCCTCGCCCCGGCCACCAGATCCCCGCCTTCATCAGCGGCGCGGCTGGCGCCGGCTTCTCCGCCCCCGAAAGCATCGCTGATGCATGGGCAAGAAAGCCTTGCGCATTGGCGTCGCCGCCCTCGATCAGATACGCCCACAGCGCATTCAGATCATCAAGCGACACATTGGAAAACGGCGTCAGCCCCGCATCCGGCCGCGCATCGCCCGGCAGCACCGCAATCAGCGCCCCGTTACGAGCGGCAACCGCATGCAGCGCCTCCAGCGCGTAGTGAAAGTAGCTCGCCCCACCCAGCGCCCGCACGATGATCAGCTTCGCATGCCGTGCCGTGCGTTCGACGTAGGTATCGACCGACATCGGATGCTTCATGCTCATCAGGCTCGCAAGCCTGAGCGTATGCCCGCTCGCCCCGCCGGAATGAGCCGCAGCGATTGCCGCAAGCTCGGTGTCGGCGGCCGAGAGGAACAGGATATCGCCCGGCGACTGGCCGAGGTCGATGGCCTCGCCCCCGTCGCTGATTGTTCCCTGTTGGGCGAGAAGCAGATGCATCGATTATTCCCTAAGCGAGCGCTTCGATCGCCTTGCGCACCGCGTCCTGATCCATCTCATGCAGGCCGATGACGACGAGGCGCGTGCTGCGTGCTTCGCCCGGCGTCCAGGCGCGGTCGAAATACTGGTCGATGCGGGCACCCACGGCCTGCAGCTGCAGGCGCATCGGCTTGCCGGAGACATCGATGAAGCCCTTGAGACGCAGCACGTCATGCTCGGCGATAATGCCCTTCAGCTTCTCGACGAAACCTGATGTATCGGCGATAGCGCCAAGCTCGACGACGAAACTGTCGAATTCGTCGTGATCGTGCGGCGTGCCGTCCTCATGCTCCAGCTCGTGATGGGACTTGCGGTTGACGATATCGTCTTCCGTGCCGATGCCGAGGCCGAGCAGCACGCTTGCCGGCACGTCGCCATTCCTGGCCTCGATCATCACAGGCTTGCGGGCGATGCGCGAGGCGACTTCGCTCTTCACACGGCCAAGGCCGTCAGCGTCGATCAGGTCGGTCTTGTTGAGCACGATCAGATCAGCGCAGGTCAGCTGATCCTCGAAGAGCTCCTCGATCGGGCTTTCATGATCGAGCGATTCATCCTCGACCCGGCGTGCATCGACAGCATCATGGTCATCGGCAAAACGCCCTGCGGCAACAGCGGCGCTGTCGACCACGGTGATGACGCCGTCAACGGTGACTTCGCTTCTGATGTCCGGCCAGTTGAAGGCGGCGACCAGCGGCTGTGGCAAGGCAAGGCCTGAAGTTTCGATAACGATATGGTCCGGTCGCTGCTCGCGCTCCAGAAGCTTGGTCATCGTCGGAATGAAATCGTCAGCAACCGTGCAGCAGATGCAGCCATTGGTGAGCTCGATAATATCGTCCTCGGTGCAATTCTCCGCCCCGCAGCCCTTCAGCACATCGCCATCGACGCCGAGATCGCCGAACTCGTTGATGATGAGCGCAATCTTCTTGCCGCCGGCATTGGTGAGCAGGTTGCGGATCATTGTCGTCTTGCCCGCACCGAGGAAGCCGGTGATGACGGTTGCGGGAATTTTCTGCTGCATGGATTTAACCCTTCATTTTCAGCGGCAGACCTGCCGCGATAAAATACACGTCGTCGGCCGAAGCCGCGATCATCTGGTGCAGCCGGCCGGCATGGTCGCGAAACTCCCGCGCCATGCGGTTCTCAGGCACGATGCCGAGGCCGACTTCATTGGAAACGATGACGAGCCGCGCCTTTGCCTGCGGCAGAAAGGCGGCAAGGGCGGCGGACCGGGAGGCGATATCGCGCCCCTCCATCATCAGATTGGTGAGCCACAGCGTCAGGCAATCAACGAGAACAGCCCTGCCCTCGCCGTCGATTGCCGCAAGGCGCTCGGTAAGGTCGAGCGGTTCCTCATGCGTGGTCCAGGAGGGGCCGCGGTCGGCCTTGTGCTGGTCGATACGCGCCTGCATTTCGTCATCCCAGGCGCGGCCTGTGGCGATGTAGTGGCGGTCGAGGCCGCTTGTGGTGACGAGGTTTTCGGCGAAGCGGGATTTGCCGGAGCGGGCGCCGCCGAGGATGAAGGTGGCGTTGAGAAGGCTCTTGGTCATGCCACGGCCGCCCTTGGAGCGAAGGCGCGGCTCCACCCACCTCCCTCATCCCTGTGCTTGTCACAGGGATCCAGCGTGCCCAAGTCCTTGGGCACAAGAGACTCACTCAACGACGGCGTAGATTCATTCACTGCGCGGACGCGCCGTGGCTGGATTCCTGTGACAAGCACAGGAATGAGGGAGGAGAGGAAAGTGCACGCCGGGTAACGTCCACCAACAGGCACCAGACGCATCCCATCAGGGGATACCGAACCGACACCTTTCACACGCACCACCAGAGGCAGCGCTGAATCAAATCCTTCAGCCAAGACAACCTCCGTGCTGGCAGCGGGCAAACGGCCCAGTATGGGCATTATGCCCGGCACGGATGGCAGGTCTCCTGGCTCGCAGTTATCGGCCGCGACAGGGGCGACCTGATACGGTCGCCCCTGGTCGTGCCAGCGGATCTGCCTCGCCTTCCCGGCTGCGTCTCGTGAAAAGGCGGACGATTCGTAGAGATAGAGGCGTCCTGCCCCGGCTGATCACGATGCATTCCAGTGGCTTTTCCGGCATTTATCCCGCCTTGCCCGCCTGCAGAATGCGAGGCTGTCAGCGCAACGGTTAAAATACCGGACGGAAGACCCTGACTGCTCTACAGTCGCGGGGTCGGCTGTGATGAAGGCGCCCGGCTTGGGTCCGCCCCGTCACATTCCCTTTTCATCCGGAAGGCGTAAGGCCGATCCGGAACCATCCATTATGTCAATTCATGGTTAGGCTTCCGCCCCGGGCATGTCAATCGGTGCACCGGGTGCACACAGAGATCATCTCGACTTACACTACCGATATTATCGTCTTTAATCAAAGGTTTACGTCACAAAAACTTTACGGCTCAGTCGGTATTTTGCCGCAATTGCCGCTCATGCGGATGCCGGCTCCGCCCTTGACCCCCACTCCTGCCGCCTAGTTTCCCCATGATGCTCTCCCGAATGGATATTCGCCGCCTCGGCCCTCTCGGCACCGTCTTTGATCCGGGACGCCTGCGCGCGCTCATACGACACAGCGAAATGGGAATGGTCTTTGCCGGCGCGCTCGTCGGTATCGCCTCGGGGCTTGCGGTCACCGCCATGAGCTATGTCTCGGAAGAGATGCACAGGCTGATCTTCGGCATAGACGGCACGACGAGGCTCAGTGCCTCGCAAATCGACAGCAAGTTCCTGCTGATGACGGCCCCGGTTGCCGGCGGCATGCTGCTCGGCCTGTTGATCTTCATTCTCGCCAGATGGCGCAAGAAACCGATGGTCGACCCGATTGAGGCCAATGCCCTGCATGGCGGCCGCCTGTCGCTGACGGACAGCATTCTCGTCGCCATCCAGAATCTCGTTTCCAACGGCTTCGGCGCATCCGTCGGTCTGGAGGCCGGCTATACGCAGCTTGCAGCCGGCATAGCCTCGAAATTCGGCCTGAAGCTGCAGCTGCGCCGCTCCGACATGCGTGTCCTCGTCGGCTGCGGTGCAGCCGGCGCCATCGCCGCCGCCTTCAATGCACCGCTGACGGGCGCCTTCTATGCCTTCGAGCTGATCATCGGCACCTACACCATCGTCTCGCTGACGCCTGTCGTCGTCGCCGCCCTCGTCGCTACACTGGTCGCCCGCCTGCTCTCCGGCAGCGATTTCATCATCGATGTCGGCAGCTTCGGCGCTGTCCAGCCCGCCGATTACGTGCCGGCGATCGCCCTTGGCGCCTTCTGCGCCGGCATCGGCATCCTCATCATGCAGGGCGTCTCCTTCGTCGAGGAGCTGGCGCGCAAAAGCGCCATCGCGCTACCTTTCCGCCCGGCGCTCGGCGGCCTCGTCGTCGGCCTGCTGGCGCTGGTCTCGCCGCAGGTGCTGGCCGCCGGCCACGGCGCGCTGCATCTGAACCTCTCCCATGAGATCACCATTCCCGCGCTGATCGGCCTCTTCCTTCTGAAATCGGTGGCATCGGCCATTTCGATCGGCTCCGGCTTCAGGGGCGGCCTGTTCTTCGCCTCGCTCTTCATGGGTGCCCTGCTCGGCAAGCTCTTTGCCTATTCCGCCCCCTATTTCGCCGATGCGACACTGACGCCCGTGATCTATGCCGTGGTCGGCATGAGCTCGCTCGCCGTCGCCGTCATCGGCGGGCCGCTGACCATGACCTTCCTGGCGCTGGAGATCACCGGCGACTTTCCGATCACCGTTCTGGTACTCGCCGCCGTCATTACCTCCTCGCTCGTGGTGCGCACCACCTTCGGCTACTCCTTCGCCACATGGCGCTTTCACCTGCGCGGCGAGAGCATCCGCAGCGCCCATGATGTCGGCTGGATCCGCAACCTGACCGTAGACAAGCTGATGCGCTCAGACGTGAAGACCGCAAAACTTGGAATAACGATGGACGAATTCAAGGAGGTCTTCCCCATCGGCTCGACGCAGCGCGTCATCCTCGTCGATGACGGCGACAAATATGCCGGTCTCGTGCTCGTGCCGGAAATCTACGCCAACCCCACCAGCGCGCAGGACGAAGCCCAGCAGCTGACCGATTTCATCCGCTACAAAAACGATTTCCTGCAGCCGCAGATGAACGCCAAACAGGCAGCCGCGATCTTCGACAAGACCGAAAGCGAAGCGCTCGCCGTCGTCAACAACCTCATCGAGCGCAAGGTGATCGGCCAGCTCAGCGAAAGCCACACGCTGCGCCGCTACAGCGAAGAACTCGACCGCCGCCGTCGTGAGGTCTCAGGCGAGATCTGAGGCATTTGCCGCTGAAGTCAGAAACACGCCGCCATTAGAGCTACGCATCAAACTTTCTGAAAATCGATTCCGATTTCAGGCCACTGCCGTAGTCGGTGCCGCGAGCTTGAACACGTCCGCCCTCCTCGAAACGCCGCGCAATTCGAACGATCCCAGATGTTCGCAGGCGACACCGCAGGCGGCCGCGAAGCTTTCCGACATCAGAAGGGGCTGGCCGAGTTCGCCGCAGAGTTTCTCGAGCCGTGAGGCCTCGTTGACGGCCCTGCCGATCACGGTGAAATCAAGCCTGCCGCGGGCGCCGACATTTCCGTAGAACACCTCGCCGAGATGCAGGACGACGTCGACGCCGATATCAGGCCCGCCCTCGCGCGCCCGTTGACGATTGAGCGCCTCGTTTGCCTCCAGAACATTTCGGGCCGAGGCGAGCGCAGCCATGCAGGCCGTCTCAGGATCCTCGCCGTCTTCACCGCCTGTCGGAAAGATCGCCAATACGCTGTCGCCCATGAACTTGAGAATCTCGCCGGAATTTTCCTCGACATGCCGGCCGATCAGCTCGAAATGCTCGTTCAGAAACCCGGCGATCTCACCGGGTTGATAGACCTCGGTCAACGCCGTGAAGTTTCTGAGGTCTGCAAGCAGGATCGCGGCATTGATGGCGCCTCCCGTTCCCCTCTGGACCTCGCCCGCAAGGATGCGCGCACTCGTCTTGGCGCCTGTATAGACAGCAAGGATATCCGAGGCGGTTCTCGATGCCGCGATGCGGTAGCAGGCAAGCCCCAGTGCCGGGAAAAGCTTTGCGATGATCGTCAGCTGATCATTGGAAAATCCGCCCGGCCTGTCGCTTGTCAAGGACAGGCTGACCCCGCGCAACGCGGCCTCCTTCGGGAACTCCAGCAGGCTGACCAGATGATCCGTGCCGCCGCCAAGCGCGAATTCCGCAAGCTGCGGATAGTCGTCGACACCCTCCCCCTTGGCAATGATCCATCGTCCCGACGTTTCGCCTCGGCCCAGCAGATAATAAATCGGCGTCTTCTCGAAGCTCAGCTGCGCCGCGCTGCCATATTCGGCCCTCTCGATGGTGGTCGCGCCGCCGCGCACGAAATTGGCCGAGATGCCGGCATACATGGGATGAATGGATGGCATCGCGATACTGCCCCGCCAGATGGGAAAGCCATCGGCGATCAACCGGTCGCACAAACCGGCAATGAGCTCACCGATATGCTCGCTCCTGATTCCCTCATCTATAAGCCACTGAATATGATCGTTAATTTCGGAACCTCCACATGGGTCGGCGCAATTCTATGATCGGAAATAGGGCGAATGGGCGGCAATGCCGAACCGGGCTGCGACCTCAGGCAATGGCTGCGAGGCCAATGTTTCTAACCATCCATCCCGGCAACGATGACCGCGGGGCAGGCGAAGAGAGAACGATACCTGGCAACACCTTCATTCGCCTGCCTCGCCTCCTCATACCATTCCCGGGCAATGGAGGCGGTGCGGAATTCGATGATCAGAAGCCTGTTCATCTGCCGGTTTCCCTGGACAGGCTGGACCTTGCCTCCCGGAGACCGGACGCGGCCTCCATGGAACGTCATATCCGCCGATATGCATGCAAGATATTCATCGATCGCCTGATCTTTGATATCGGGATGGATTTCGAGAATGAAATAGGCGCTCATGGATCGCTGCCTCTAACAAGGGCCGAACAGCCATGCGAGAGTATCGACATGACGATGACAATTCCTTAGAATATCGAAACAATTAGTTCGGAGATCTAAACGTTTTGCCGAAAAAGTCAACTGACCGCCTCGCGCGCTACATTCCGACGGTCCAGCTGTTTTCGGCCCGGCTCGGGCTGTTCCACCAGAAGGTGGCCGAGCAGGTGGGCTTGACCAGCACCGAATTCAAGTGCTTCCGGCTGTTGGAAAAACTCGGACCGCTGTCGATGACGGCCCTGTCGCGCGAGGTCGGATTGAAGATCGGTACGGTCAGCGGGCTGATCGACAAGCTGGAGGCGACCGGCTTCGTCGTCAGGCAACGGGATGAGACCGACAAACGCCGCCTTGTCCTGGTTGCCTGTCCCGAGGCCTCGGCACGCGCCACCCGGCTCTACGAGGAGCAGAGCGAGCCGGTCTCCGCGATCCTGGACTCCTACAGCGAGCCGGAATTCAACCTGCTGCTGACCTTCCTCACCGATCTCGGCAATATCTTCGCCCGGACCTCTCCGCCGTCGCGGAAAGAACCGCATCCCGAGCAGGCCTCCACCCACTCCGGTGAGAAGCCATGAAAAACGCCGCAGGAATGAAGGCGGGCATCTCCGATCACATCCTTACCGTCATGCCGCCATCGACGGTCAGTACGTGGCCGTTGACGAAGGAAGCGGCACCGCTTGCAAGAAACAGCGCCGCGCCGGCGATCTCGTCCGGGCGGCCCCAGCGTTGGACCGGGATGCGCTGGCGCACGAAGGGCATCAATTCCTCGTTTGCAGCCATCGCCGCATTCGTCTCGGTGGCGAACCAGCCGGGCGCAATCGCGTTGCTGGTGATGCCATGCGGCCCGAATTCGACCGCCATGGCGCGCATCAGGCCGGTCAGGCCCTGCTTGGCCGCCGGATAGACGCAGTCGCCGGGCATGACGACATGGCCGCTGATCGAGGTCACCGCGATCAGGCGGCCGTAATTGCGCCGCTTCATCAGCACGGTTGCGTCCCGCGAAAGCGTTATCGCTGCGGCCAGATCGGTGCGCAACAGCTCGATGATGGCATCGTCGTCGAATTCGGCCAGCGGCCGCCTGTCGCGGGCGCCGACATTGTTGATCAGGATATCGAGACGGCCATGGGTCCTTTCGATGTCGGCCATCAGCCCGCGCTGGGCCTCGCGGTCGGCAATGTCGAACGCCGCGGCCTGCGCCGTGCCACCAGCGGCGCGGATGGTCTTTACGGCATCTTCCAGCGTCGCCGCCGTGCGCCCGGTGACAATGACATGCGCACCGGCCTCGGCAAGTGCGCGTGCCATCTCGAAGCCCAGGCCACGGCCGCCGCCGGTCACGAGCGCCACCTGACCTGCCAGTGAAAATCTATCCAGTATGCTCATGATCTCCACCGCTCTCGACTGGGTGCGTTGCAGCGATAATTAATGGACTCAGTCAACTAATTTGGCAATAGCGGAGCATCATCGATGAACGCAGGCCATCCGGCCTAGTCAAGCAGTCCTGCAAGCCAGCGCGGGTCGAGATGTTTCTCCAGGTCGACTGCGACCTCATCGAGTGCCCGGTCGACGCTCTCGCGGTAGTTGCCGCCCTCGCCTGAGAGGCCAAAGCTTTGAAGCAGCCGGGCGCGGTAGGCGTCGCTGCCGAAGAGGCCGTGCAGATAGGTGCCCGTGATCCGGCCGTCGGCCGAAACCGCACCATCCGCCAATCCATCCACGATCGCGGCCGGCCGTTCGCAATCAGCCCCTCGCGTGACGCCGAGGTGGATCTGATAGCCTGACAGCGGCACATCATATTCCGCCGAATGAGCGGAGCTGTTGCGTACCGTCTTCTCCGGCGCCATCTCCGTCTCGACATCAAGCAGGCCAAGCCCTTCGATCTCTGTCGTCGTACTCTCGATGCCGAGCGGATCATTCACCTTGCGGCCGAGCATCTGGTAGCCGCCGCAAATGCCGATCACCCGGCCGCCACGGCGCACATGGGCGGCAAGGTCGAGGTCCCATCCCTGCGCCCTGAGATCGGCGAGATCCGATATGGTCGATTTCGAGCCGGGCAGGATGATCAGCGCTGCATCGGCTGGCAGCCGCTCGCCAGCGCGCACGAAGACGAGCTCAACGCCAAGCTCGGCCCGCAGCGGATCGAGATCGTCAAAATTGGCAATGCGCGGCAGCACCGGCACGGCGATCTTCAGCGCCCCCCGCTCGCCCTTCACCAGCCGCTCCAGCACGACGGAATCCTCGGCGGGCAGCCGCCCGGCCGCCTTAAGCCAGGGCACGACGCCGAAGCAGGGCCAGCCGGTGAAACCTTCGATGGCGCGGATACCGTCGTCGAACAGGCTTACATCGCCGCGGAACTTGTTGATGATGTAACCCGAGATCATCTTGCGATCTTCCTCGCTGAGGATCGCGTGCGTGCCGACCAGCGAGGCGATCACCCCGCCACGATCGATATCGCCGACGAGAACGACAGGGACGTTCGCCCGCGTCGCAAAGCCCATATTGGCGATATCGCCGGCCCTGAGATTGATTTCGGCGGGTGACCCTGCCCCCTCGACGATGACGAGGTCGGCACCCTCGGACACCTTGGCGAAACTCTCCAGCACGGAAGAGAGCAGCTGCGGCTTCAGCCGTTGATAGTCGCGCCCCTTCGCCTGCCCGAACACCCTGCCCTGCACGATGATCTGGCTGCCGTTTTCCGACTGCGGCTTGAGCAGCACCGGGTTCATATGCACCGATGACGGTGTGCGTGCTGCGAGCGACTGCAGCCATTGCGCCCGGCCGATCTCGCCGCCGTCGTCGGAAACCGCCGCATTGTTCGACATATTCTGCGGCTTGAACGGCCGCACCGTCAGGCCGCGATTGGCCGCCAGCCGGCAGAGCCCCGCCACCAGCACCGTCTTGCCGACATCCGAGCCGGTTCCCTGCAGCATGATGGCTCTGGTCATTGGCGCCTATCCGTGAAGTATTTCCGGCAGGCCTACAATGCGCGCGGATATCAGGTCAACAAAGGGCCAGAAATGCGAAAACCGCGATCGGGCCATAAGCCCTACGCGGTTTGCCGTAAAAACGCAGGCGTCTTCATCATTACGCAATGAAGCTCGCTTTTTCCGGGACGCAGTACCTGATCCGGAAAAGCAGCGGATGTCCCCCGCCGCGTCACAACAGATAACGGCACATTCTTACCGGATGGTTAGTGAAGACCCAACCGGAGACAAAATTCGACTTTTTTTGAACTTTTCCGACTTTCTCTCACTTGGAACCGCTTTCACCCCTCGCCGCGAGCGTGCATTTCCACCAATCGCACCCCGGGCCGCAGTTTCATGAAGCTGCCGGCATAAATTCTTCGAATTCAATAATTTAGTTACAGGTACAACGCGGAAAAGAGAGTTGATTTCTTGCGGCAAATCCGTAGGTTTGCTCATATTAAGCCATCATAGAAATGGCCAGCGACGAGCAGCCGGAAGACCAGACGAACGGCGCCGCACATAGGAAAAGCCCCGTGGAGCCATATTCCGGCCGTGGGCACCTGAAGCGGCGGAGAGATTTGTCGGCTAATTGCCTCGGTGCATGCGCGTTCGATCACATAAAAATTTCGGGGAACGTATAATGAAGACATTTTTCACGTCATTCATCCTTGCGGTCTGCTTTTATGCCGGAATAACGGAGGCGCAAGCTGCCGGATGCGGCAAGGTCTCGATCGCCGAGATGAGATGGGGCTCCGCCGCCATTGCCGCGAGCTTCGATAAATTCATCCTGGAAAAGGGCTACGGCTGCTCCGTCACCATCGTGGATGGCGATACGCTGCCGACTTTCGCCTCCATGAATGGCAGCGGCACGCCCGATATCGCCTCGGAATTCTGGGTGAAGGCGGTCAAGCCGCAGCTCGATGCCGCCATCAGCGCCGGGCGTCTGGTCAAGGGCGCCGAAATTCTTGCGGATGGTGCGGTCGAAGGCTGGTACATTCCGAAATTCATCGCCGACGCAAACCCGGATATTCGTTCCGTGCAGGATGCGCTGAAGCATCCGGAACTCTTTCCCGATACCTACGATCCCTCGCGCGCCGCAGTCTATAATTGCCCGGAGGCCTGGGCCTGCGAGATCTCGACCAGCAATCTCTTCAGAGCGCTCGATGCCGACAAGCTCGGCTTTGCGCTGGTCGACAGCCGGACACCCAAGGATTTCGACGGTTCGATTGCCCGCGCCTTCGAAAACAAGGTCGGCTGGCTCGGTTATTACTGGGCGCCGACATCAGTCATCGGCAAATACGACATGAAACAGCTGGGCTTCGGTGTGCCGCACGACGAGGCCGAATGGAACGCCTGCACCTCGGTGCCTCATTGCGCCAATCCCAAGGTGAACGCCTATCCGGTGTCGCAGGCCTTCACGTTGATGACCAGGGCTTTCGCTGATCGCGCCGGCCCGGTCATGAACTATCTGAACGCCCGCAGCTGGGACAACGAGACCATCAGCCAGGTGCTGGCCTGGCAGGATGAAAATGGCGAGGACAACGAGAATGCAGCCCTCTATTTCCTGCAGAATTATGAGGAGCTCTGGAGCCGCTGGGTTCCGGCCGATGTAGCCGAGAAGGTCAAGGCCAGTCTATAACCTTGCTGACAACAAGGACTGGACGATTCGTTATGACTGGCACGGTGCCCTTCCCCGATCGCGATACCGTCGCGGAAAAACTCGCGGCGCTCTCGGAAACCGACAAATCCTACCTGTCGCTGCTCATGGAAAATCCGGCGCAGGACGATAACTTGCTCGCGGGTCTCTATCGGCATCTCGACATCGCCTCCTCCTCGCGCCTTCTCAACTCGCTGAAGCTTGAAACCCTCGGCAAATGGATCGGCGAAGCTGCACCCGACCGGCTGCAGATCAGGCTCATGGAAGCGGCGCGCTCCAGCCAGCACCCGGCCTATGCCGCATTCCGGACCGGGCTGACCCGATCCGGCGGCCTCGAAAAAGCCTATCCGACTTCAAAAATCTGAAAGTAACTATCTCTTCGCTGCGCGATCGACACTGCGGCCGGCATCCTGCGTGGCATTGACGGCATTTGCCGTATCCCTGCCCACGCCACGGATCGTGTTGGCGCAAGAAGAAAGCGTAAGAAGGATCATCAAGGCGGATGCGATTTTACCCGTGGTCGTCATGTGCGAAATCCTTTTGTGAAATCAACCCCGAACGGCTGAAGCCGTCCGGGCGGGATAACGCATTCGTGAGCGAAAAGTTCACCGGCTAAGAGCCTTTCTCCGGAGAAGGCCAACATCTTCGAGATCGTCAAACGCGATTCAGCAACCAGGGGCGATAGCCCGCGCCGATCGCTGCCCATCAAGCACATATTCAGCTGCGCTCGACGCCCTTTGCCGCCAGGATATCGTCAATGGCTGCCGACATCAGAAACGCTGACAGCTGCCTGGCAGCGTCTGCACTCGTTGAATTGGCGCTGATGCCAATGGAAAAGTCGATGTAGCTTTGGAGTTCTGCCGGAAACTTGCCGACGAGCATGACCTCGAGAGCGGCGGCGAGGATAGACGTCACGGGAACGACGCCCAGCTCGGCCTCCCCGCGGCCGACAGCTGCCGCCGTCTGCCCTCCTGCTACCGGCACCAGCTTGGGCTTCACCTCTTCGGCTATTCCCAACCGATCCAGCAAACCGGAGAAGTAGCCACCGCTGGTGCCGTCACAGGCATAGGCGATTGATCTGGCGTTCTTCAAGGCGTGTTTGAATGCTTCCACGGAGCCAATGTCGAGCGGCGGGCTGCCTTCTTTTGCTGCCACTCCCATGGCTATCCGACCGAACGCGGCCTGGCTCCGCGCCTTGACCTTCCCCAGGGCGGTGAGTTCCTCAATCAGATCAGGATTGGTGATAACGAGATCAAAAGGTTCACCGGCTTCAATCTGCTTCCTTACGGTCGGATTGAGCTCCCACCTGACCGCGACCTTGCATCCTGAGATCGTTTCGAACCGGGAGATGACGGCAAGGACGGCAGGTCGGACCGCAACAGCGCCAAAAAGCCGGACTTGCTGATCCATGGCCTGACCATCCTTGTAAGGTGGTATCTAAGCATTCCGCGTCTACGCGATCATTCGATATCGCTCTGAGCCAATCAGGCAGCCGCCGCTTTCGATCTTTCGGCGAAGGATCCGCGAATGCTGTCGGCCACCGTCTCGATCGGCCCCGTCATCTGCGATGCCGTGAGCAGCTGGATGTCGAAAGACCCCAGTTCCGGCAGCCCTTCCTGGATGCCGAGGATAGCCATATCCTCGCTGACATAGGAGAGCGGCAGCGGCGCGATGGCGAGATCGGAGACCACGGCGGCGCGCTGCGCCATCGTGTGGGCGCTGAGATAGGCGACGCGATAGGGCCGCTTGTTGCGCTCGAGCTGGGTGATCGCCTCCTGCCGCCAGATGCAGCCGTCTTCCCAGATAGAGATCGGCAGCGGATCGCGCCGGTGCGCCGAGCCGCATTTGGCGCCCGCCCAGACGAGGCGCTCGCGATAGACGACTTCACCATTGGTCGGGAAAGGCCGCGTGGCGCAGTTGATGAGCGCAAGATCGAGGCGCTGTTCCTCCATCCGCTTCTTCAGGCCGATGCTCATGTCGATCGTCACATCGACCATGATGCCTGGATAAGTCTGCGCAAAGCTCTTCAGGATCTGCGGCAGCAGCCGCTCGCCGATATCCTCGGGCGCGCCGAGCCGCACCACGCCGCTGAGCTCGGGCATGATGAAGCGCGACACCGCCTCGTTGGAGAGCGCCAGGATGTTGCGCGCGTAAGACAGCAGCATTTCACCATGCTGCGTCAGCGTCACCGAGCGCGCATCGCGGCGAAACAGCGTCACGCCAAGCTGCTCTTCGAGCTTCTTGATCTGCATGGAAACGGCCGACGGCGTGCGGAACACGGTTTCGGCCGCAGTCGAAAAATTACCGGTCTCTGCAATGGCCACGAAGGTGCGCAGCACGTCATTGTCGAGCAGAGGAATGGGACGGCGAAACGGGATTGTCATCGTCACATCTTTCAATTTTTCTGAATGACCAAGGATTATCATTCCATTTGATTGAAAGTCAATCTGCGCCCTATTTTTGTAGGGCAACCGCCATCGAGCCTATTTGAGTTCAGCCCTCGGTACCGAAACGGCTGGTCTTGAAGCTGGTTCCAGCCGCACCTGAAGCAACCGCCCGGCCCTCGCCGACACCCTTCGGATAGGTGTTGCCGATCATGGCAGGCGCCGTGAGTTCAACTGACGTTTCCGGTGATCGCACTGCCCAGGCAATCAGCGCTCGTGCGGACATTTCTCCGACGCCACCCGAGACATGCTCCGACGCGGAGACCGGCAACACCGCGATCTGCTCGGCCGTCGGTGCGGGATGGGTCAGCCGGTCGGCGATACCTGAAGTATTGGCAGGCTTGCGACCGACGACGAAGCGCGTGAAATCGGCCGGGGCCGGCTGGACGGATGCAAGCACCGGCGCAACCGCGGGCACAGGTGCGGGCGCCTCGCTTTCCACGGCCTCGATTTCAACAGGCCGCAGCATCGGCAGCGGAACGGTCAGTGAAGCAAGATCGGCAAAGGCCCGGTCGGCGACCGCCTTGTCCTCCGGCTTGGCAAGCTGCGGCGCCAGTCCGATCTCGGCCCGCCTCTGCGGCGTCGGCAGCATGGCGGTGACAAGGCTTCCGGTCACGACGGGATCAGGTGCCTTCACGGGTGCTGCTGCGCGTGCCGTCAGCAGGGCCGATGCCGCTGCCTTTGGCGCTACAGGCGTATCGTCATCCTCATCTTCACCTGCGGCAATCTCGATCGGTGCCGAGCGGATACCCTTCTTGCGCTCGGCAAGCGCCACCTGATAGCCCGGCAGCGGTCGTCCGTCCGCCGGCAGGTGGATCGTGCGTCCGTCAGGGAAAAGCCGCGCCAGCTCCTGGCGCGACATGCGCGGCCAGGCGCGCACATTGCCGACGTCGAGATGCACGAAGGGGGAACCCGATGTCGGGTAATAACCGACGCCGCCGACCTGCATCTGCATGGCAAGCGCGCGCAGCGTCGCAAGCTTGACACCGGGAATGTAGAAATCCATCGCCTTGCCGAGCATGTGCTGGCTGCGCTTGGCGACACCGGTATTGCGCGATCGGTTGCGCAGCATGTTGTTGGTCGCCGGCGAGCGATAGGCCGAAACGACGTGGATCGCCTCCTTCGCCCCGCTCTTGCGATAGACCTCCCAGACGAGGTCGAGCAGCCGCGGGTCCATCCTGGCCGGCTCGTTGCGCCGCCAGTCGCGCAGGAAGCGGTTGATCTGGTTGAGGCCGCGCTGGTCAAATTTGCCGTTGCGCTTGAAGACGATCGTCGCCCGCTCGCCCGTATGCGTGAAGTAGAGTTTCAGCGCCCTGTCCTCAGCCGCTGCCTCGCCCGATCCCGCCATGACAGCAAAAACGAAGGCCGCGGCGATCGCCATGCGATGAGCGACGACAGACAAAAACCACGCAGACGCGGTCGTCGGAATGGCGGCGATGGCTTGATGAAGGGACACAGACTTCGTCCTTGGTGCGAGACACGAAAACATCACAGGCACCGCACACGTGGGCGGCGTTAAGCCTTCATTATGGTCAATAGATCCTTAAGAGGGGGTTTATGAGCTGCGGACTATATGAGACGCCGTTTCAAGGAGATGCCGTCCTGCGGCTCTCCAGTTGCGCTGGCTGCGAGAACTCCCGCCATAATTATCTTGCCAAGCGCCATGATCTTTGACGGGAACCCTCGCAAAGCGAGGCGAGATCGCATAGTTTCGACGGATCATTGTCATCGAAACAGGCCAAAGTTTGTATACCGAAATAGCCATCGTCGTCCTCCTCACCATTCTCAACGGCGTCCTGGCGATGTCGGAGCTCGCGATCGTCTCCGCCCGCCCGGCACGCCTCAGGGTTATGGCAGATCAGGGAAGCAGAGGAGCGCGACTGGCTCTGCGGCTCGCGGAGAATCCCGGCCGTTTCCTGTCGACGGTTCAGATCGGCATCACCCTCGTCGGCGTGCTATCAGGTGCCTTCTCGGGTGCGACGCTCGGCGCGCGATTCTCCACCTGGCTGCTGGCGCAGGGGCTTCCCGATGCCTGGGCGGACGGGCTTGGCGTCGGTACGGTCGTCGTGGCGATCACCTATCTCTCCCTCATCATCGGCGAACTGGTGCCCAAGCAGATGGCCCTTCGCGCGCCGGAAGCCGTCGCCGCCAGGGTCGCTCCGACCATGACCTACCTGTCGAAGGCGGCTCTGCCGCTCGTCTGGCTGCTCGACGGCTCGGGCAAACTCGTTCTCGCCCTGCTCGGCCAGTCCGGAAAGAACGCCGATGGCGTCACCGACGAGGAGATCAAGACGGTTCTCGCCGAAGCCCAGAGCGCTGGCGTAATCGAAATAGGCGAGTCCGCCATGATCACCGGCGTCATGCGTCTTGCAGACAGAACGGCACGTGCGCTTATGACGCCGCGGCGCGACGTCGAGCTGGTCGATATCGAAGATACCGCCGAGGAGATCCGCAAGACCATCCAGACGACCTCGCGAACGCGACTGCCGGCCCGCAAGGGCAGCTCCGACGAGGTTCTCGGCGTTCTCGCAGTCAAGGATTACTACGACGCCCTTGAAGCCAACCGGACGGTCGACATCATGACGCTGGTACACGATGTTCCGATCATCTCGGACCTCGCTCCCGCCTCCTCGGTGATCGAATCCATCCGCAAGTCGTCACAGCATATGGTTCTGGTTTTTGACGAATACGGCCACTTCGAGGGTGTGATCACGTCAGGCGACATCCTCGAATCGATCATGGGCGTCTTCGGCGACGCGGCCTCCGGCGAGGAACCGGCGATCAAGCGACGCGAGGATGGCTCCTACCTGGTTTCCGGATGGACGCCGATCGACGAATTTTCGGAATTCATGAACTTCCCCGTTGATGAAGACGTCGAATATCAGACCGTCGCCGGTCTCGTTCTGGAAGAGCTGAAGCATCTGCCCGAGCTTGGGGAGACCTTCATCAAGAACGACTGGAAATTCGAGGTGATCGACCTCGACGGGCGGCGCGTCGACAAGCTCCTCGTCAGCGCGCTGACGAAGGACGAGGCACGGGCGGAGAACTGATCGGTACGATCGGAGCCGGGATGCGAGCGGCCTGACGGCCCTTGCGCCCTCTGCTCGCTGCCAGACGTGCTATTCTCAGGCTTGCGCCCTATATCCTTCATTCCAAACGACAATCAGGGAATGTCCATGTCCGCCACCACCCACGACGCAGACCGGTCTCATGCAGGCCAGCAAAAGTTTGCGGCTCTCCTGCTCGGGGCGGTCGGAGTGGTCTATGGCGATATCGGAACGAGCCCACTCTATGCCTTCCGCGAAGCGCTTCGGCCCTTCACCCATGACAGCGTCACTCCAAACGAGGTCATCGGGCTGATCTCGTTGATGATCTGGACGCTGACGATCATCGTCACGTTCAAATACGTGCTGTTTCTGCTTAGGGCGGACAATGAGGGCGAAGGCGGCACCCTTTCCCTGCTGGCCCTTCTCATGAAGAAGACCAGCCGGCACGCGACCATCTTCTTCTTCGCAGGCATTATCGGCGCCGCACTCTTCATCGGTGACGCGATGATCACGCCTGCCTTGTCGGTATTGTCGGCGCTCGAAGGTCTGAAGCTCGTGACACCGGTCTTCACCCCCTACATCCTGCCGATCGCCATCGCGATCATGCTGCTCCTGTTTTTCGTCCAGTCAGTCGGCACCGCATCCGTGTCAAAGCTTTTCGGTCCGATAACGCTGCTGTGGTTTCTCGTGATGGGCCTTGGCGGACTCGCCCACATCGCCGACGATCCGGCGATCTTCGAAGCGCTCAATCCGCTCTACGCCTTCGACTTCATCACCCATGCAGGCCTCATTGGCCTCGTGGTCCTCGGCGCCGTCTTCCTGACCGTGACGGGCGCGGAAGCGCTCTATGCCGACCTCGGCCATTTTGGCAGGAAGCCGATCCAGGTCGCCTGGTTCGCAGTGGTCTTCCCGTCGCTCCTCCTGAACTATCTCGGCCAGGGCGCGCTTGTGCTTGCCAACCCGCAGGCTGCGTCTGATCCGTTCTTCCTGATGTTTCCGGAATGGGCGATCCTTCCCGTGGTCATCCTTGCCACCGCAGCCACCATCATCGCCAGCCAGGCGGTCATTACCGGGGCGTTCTCTCTCGCCCGTCAGGCGATCCATCTCGGATTCCTTCCTCGGCTGGAGATCTGCTTCACCTCCGCCTCCAACACCGGCCAGATCTATGTCCCGGCCGTCAACATGGCGCTTCTCATTGGTGTGCTTGCCCTGATCTTCGCATTCGGCTCCTCCGAGGCCCTCGCCACCGCCTATGGAATTTCGGTCACCGGTGCGATGGTCGTCACCACCATCCTGTCCTTCCAGTTTCTCCGCGTCGTCTGGGGATGGAACGTGCTCACGGCATTGGCGGCACTCCTGCCGCTCCTCGTGCTTGAAAGCATCTTCCTGGGCGCCAACCTCCTGAAGATCCACGACGGCGGCTACGTCCCGATCCTGATCGCCGGCGCGCTGATGGTTATGATGTGGACCTGGAAGAAGGGAACGCTGCTTGTGCGCCAGAAGTCCGCCAGCAACGACATACCCCTGATGCAGTTTCTGGCGTCGATCGAACGGAAGTCGGATCACGCTCCCGCCCAGGTCCCGGGCACCGCGATCTTCCTGACCAGCCTTCCCGATATGACGCCCGGCGTGCTGCTGCACAATCTGAAGCACAATCGCATTCTTCACGCCCGCAACGTCATCCTCAATGTGAAGACCGCTCCGCGCCCCTATGTGCCGGAAACGGATCGGGTGACGATCGAAAGGCTGTCGGAGCGCTTCATCAAGATCCAGCTCCTGTTCGGCTTCATGGAGGATCAGGACGTCTCCAAGGCCCTGCCGCTCTGCCGCAAGGCGGGCTTCGACTTCGAGATCATGTCGACCTCGTTCTACGTCGGCAGGCGCAAGCTCGTCGGCGATCCGAATACCGGCCTTCCGGCTTGGCAGGACCGCCTCTTCATCGCCATGGCCGGCTTCGCCATCGACCCTTCGGACTATTTCCAGCTCCCTAGCAACCGTGTTGTGGAGCTCGGAGAGCAGATGGTCATCTAACCGCTTCTGCGTGGATCGTCCACACCCGTCCACCCGTTTATATGTCGCCCGACAGGCACGAAGCGCTGCCGAAGGCAGCCCGTCACAGCCATTCTACGCGCGCCTCATCTTTCAATTTCTCTGAACCTAAGACCCAGTTCATTTCATTTGTTTGAACCAGCCTCAGCACCTATATTTTAGTTGTGACGATGAGGCTGAAGAAAAGGAGGCCGATCATGTCGCAGACATTAGGCTTCAACATCCTCCAGGCTTTCTTCGCGTTTCGCGCGCGCATGTTTCGGGTGGCGGTACGCGAACGGATCAGGCAGGAAATGAAGCATTATCCGCCGCATCTTGCGGCCGATATCTGCGCCCTGCCCGCCCTGGACGAGCAGCAGCGATAGTTCAAAATCGCTTATGGTACCCATGAAATCTATTCGTTTGAATGATGAGTGCCGCAAGCGCATATTTCACTTCAAGGATACGGCAATCCCGTATCTCGCAAGGAAAGGAAACGGCAATGACCTCTATGACCTACAGAGATGGCGGCAAGGGCCTGTCGTCCTATAGCAGACATTCCTCGCTCGGCTCCTATGCCGACAAGCTGGTGCGCGCATGGCGCCGGTGGCAGACGGAACGTCAGATCGAATCCATGCCTTTCGACATCCGCAAGGATATCGGCTGGCCGAGCGCCGATGAGACCGGCAAGGACAGAGCTCACTAAACATAGGGCTCATGAATGCAATATCATGCAATGAATGCGACATACCTCCCAAGCTAAAGGCGGTGCCTGTCCCAAGCAGCACCGCCTTTTTCATATCCGCCGCCTGCCTTTTCCCCGGTGAATTTCGCAGGACTATACCCCCGCAGCGACGCCTTTTGCATCGCTCGCGCCGCAAATCACCGATCATGTCGCAGATTTGCTCTTCCTAGCCGCATTTATCCATGCCAGTGTCGCTTTTGGAACATCGGAACGACGCATTCCACGCGACCAATATGCAGTCGCCCTCGAGCATGGATTTTCCAATGAACAAGATGCAGCTCAAGAAACGTTCCGTAGTCTTCTTCATGGTTCCGCAATTCACCATGCTGCCCTTTGCGGCGGCGGTGGATACTCTGCGGATCGCAAACCGCATGCTCGGCTATCCGGCCTATACGTGGCGCCTGAGCTCGGTCGACGGCGAGAAAGTCTATTCCTCCTGCGGCATCGGCGTGGAGGCCAATTCGTCGCTCGCTGAAGAGCGCCGCCATCTCGGTGGCGAAAACCGGCCGGGTATGCTGCTCGTCTGTTCGGGCATCGATGTCGAGACCTTCAACAACAAATCCGTCAATGCCTGGCTGCGCGAATCCTATAATCGCGGCGTCGCCGTCGGTTCGCTCTGTACGGGCGCGCATGTGCTTGCCCAGGCAGGTCTCCTGAACGGCAAGCGCTGCGCGATCCACTGGGAAAACCTGCCGGGCTTCTCCGAGGCCTTCCCGCAGGCCGAGGTCTATGCCGACCTCTACGAGATCGACAACAACCTCTACACCTGCGCCGGCGGCACGGCCTCGCTCGACATGATGCTGAACCTCGTCGGCGAGGATTTCGGCGAAAGCCTTGTCAACCGCATCTGCGAACAGCACCTGACCGACCGCGTGCGCAACCCGCATGACCGCCAGCGCCTGCCGCTGCGCGCCCGCCTCGGCGTCCAGAACGCCAAGGTGCTGTCGATCATCGAACTGATGGAAGGCAATCTCGCCGAGCCGCTATCGCTGCTCGAAATCGCCGAGGGTGCCGGCCTGTCGCGCCGCCAGATCGAACGCCTGTTCCGCCAGGAAATGGGCCGGTCGCCAGCCCGCTACTATCTTGAAATCCGTCTCGACCGCGCTCGTCACCTGCTGGTGCAGTCTTCTATGCCGGTCGTCGAAGTCGCCGTCGCCTGCGGCTTCGTCTCCGCCTCGCACTTCTCCAAGTGTTATCGCGAACTCTATCAGCGCTCACCGCAGCAGGAGCGCGCCGATCGCAAGATGACCATGGCCACCGCCCGCCAGCAGGCGGTTGCGGCTTGAGGCAGTGACGGCAGGATGACGAAACATGAAAGGCGGCTCGGTGGCCGCCTTTTTGATTTGCGAGGGCACCACCCTCTCCTTCGTCATGCTCGGGCCTGTCCCGAGCATCTGCTGCCGTCTCGTCTTTTGGAACGTAGCAGATGTCAGGGACAAGCCCGAGGATGACGGCGAGTGGAATTGCGCCCCTTACTGCGCCGCCTCTTCCGTCATCTTGGCATCGGAATAGACAAGGTTTCGCCCTTTGTGCTTGGCCATGTAAAGAAACTGGTCTGCCGCGTTCAGATAGTTCTCGAAGGTCTCGTAGCCGGCGATCTCGGCAACACCAATCGAGACCGTCACCGACAGTTCCTCATCGTCGGCCGTCACCTTGAGGCGGGAAATATCCGAGCGGATCTCATCGCAGAGCTTGGTAGCGGCCAGCGAATCCATCTGCGGGAAGAGAATGGCGAATTCCTCGCCGCCGAGGCGCGAGAGGAGATTGTCGCTACCTTCGAAGATCGTCTGCAGCCTGTCTGCGACAGCCTTCAGCACCTTGTCGCCGATCTCATGACCATAGGTGTCGTTGAGGCGCTTGAAATGATCAATATCGAGAATGGCGACCGCGGTCGACATTTTGAGCCGCAGGCATTCGTTTACCAGCTTCGGGCCGTTGTCGTAGAAATAGCGCCTGTTGTAGAGGCCGGTCAGGTAATCGCAGGCCGCCGCTGCGCGCAGCTGCTTCATCTGCGTCAGCGTCTCGACATTGTTGGCGATGCGGCATTGCAGCTCTTCGGCCACGAACGGCCGGTAGACGAAATCGCTGGCACCGGCCTTCAGGAAGCTGGCCGACAGCATGCGGTCGTTCGACGAGGAAACACCGATGACACGCAGCTTGTCCGAGCCGAACCGGTGGCGGATGCGCCGCGTCAGCTCATAGCCGCTCATATCGGGCATGTGATGGTCTGTGACGACGAGCTCGATATCGCTGTAGGCCTCAAGTGCCGCAATCGCCTCAAGCCCGGAACTGGCTTCGACGACCATATATTGCTGGGCCCTCAGGAGATCGACCAGCACCTGGCGCGCCGATGAAACGTCGTCGACGACGAGCACCCGCGTCTTCCGGTTCATGATCGCACGGCGCACGGTCGCGACCAGATTGTCGAGCGCGAACTCGTTATCCTTCAGCACATAGTCTATAACATTGCGCTCGAGGATGCGGGCGCGCGTATTGAGATCGAAGGTCGCGGTAAAGACGATGGCCGGAATATTGTGCTCGATCGTGCAGTCGAGCGCCTCGCCATAGGGCGAATCCGGCAGGTTCAGGTCAACGACGGCCATGCTGCAGCCGTGGCCGTCCTGCGAGAGCGCTTCGCGCAACGCCTTCAGCGAGGAGCAGCAGACAACGCTGAGGTTGAGCTCGGTCTGGAACCGATGGCGGAGAACGGCGGAAAACATTCGAGAATCCTCAACCAGAAGTATGCGGATTCCTCCAAACCGAGGACCTGCATTCTCCCGCTGAAAATCCCCCTGGAATGTCACAGCTGCCTACCCCTCCACACGCCCAAGGGGGTCGACTCGCCCCCTCTTGCCGTGCCGGACGATAGCCGAGGCCTCCCCTCCAGTGAAGAGGCAAATGACGGCAGCAACACCTGCGATTGCAGAAATATGAGCTTCCGTCATGTCTTTCAGGTGTGGGCCGATCACGGAGCCGCTTCCCTGCACCCGATCTTTGCGGCAGGGTCAGGCAACAGCCCGTTCCTTGCGCATGGACTGGATCTGCAGGAGCGTATCCAGGTTCTGGTTGACGCGGCAGTAGAACTCTTCGTCGATGAACGGGCGCAGCATGAAGTCGTTGCCGCCGGCCTTCAGGAACCGCGCTGAAAGCAGGCGGTTGGAAGAGGAGGAAACGCCGATGATGCGCAGCTGGTGCGAGCCGATCGACGCGCGGATGCGGCGCGTCAACTCGAAGCCGTCAATATCGGGCATGTTATAGTCGGTGACCATCAGGCCGATATCGCGGTTGGCCTTGAGGATTTCGAGCGCCTTGGCGCCGCTCTCGGCGGTGCTGACGCGGAAATTATAGCGCTTCAGGCGGCTGGAAAGCAGCGCGCGGGCCGTGGCGCTATCATCGACGATCAGCACGTGATGGCGGTGATTGGTCAGGAAGCGGCAGATCGATTCCGCCAGCAGGTCGACGGCAAAGATATTGTCCTTGAGGATATAGTCGACGATATCCTTGGCGAGCAGCTTGTCGCGCATGCCTTCCTGGAAGGTGCCGGTAAAGACGATCGTGGGGATCGACAGATCGACCAGATATTCCAGCGCCTCGCCGTTTTCGGCGCCCGGCAGGTTGATGTTGGAGATCGCGAGCGTAATCGGATCAGAAGACTTGTCGTAGGAAAGCTGCAGCTCTTCGAAGCTGCGGCAGATCTCGACATCGATATCGAAGAGCTCCTTCAGGCGCTTTCCGATCATCGAAGTGAAGACGTTGGAATCTTCAGCGAGGATAATACGCGCGCCGGCAAACATTTCTCCGGAATATTGCATCCCCGAAATACCTAGAAACGCCATGGCAAACCTTTAAAGTGGAAATTCTGTCCCCGAACGAAACGGTTACATGAATTCATTTGAATAATTATTAATCGGCTTGCCATAGCCAGCTATGAAAAAGGCGGCCGATGGTGCGGCCGCCTTTTTCTTGTCAATATGATTAAGAAATCACGTCCGAAGTGCGGCGTTCTCCGTATCGAACGGGCTCTCGCCGACGACAGTGGCGTTGTAGGTCGTGCCGAGGATCTTGATCTTCAGCTTCGTGCCTTCCTTGGCGTAATCGGGCCGCAGCATGGCAAGCGCCAGCGAGCGGTTGATGCGGAAGCCGAAGGTGCCGTTGGTGGCACGGCCGACGAGCTCGCCTGCCTCGTTGTAGATCGCTTCCGAGCCGCGCGCATCGACATCATTGCCGGTTTCGACGACGAGCGTCGCGAAGTTCCACTTCAGGCCCTTTTCCTTGTAGGCAAGCAGGCCCTCGCGGCCGAGGAATTCCTTCTCCGGCTTGATGAAGCGGTCGAGGCCGGATTCATAGGCATTGTACTCGATCGACATTTCGCGCGGGATCAGGCGGTAGGACTTTTCCACCGACATGGAGAGCATGGCGCGGATGCCGAAGGGCTTGATGCCGAATTCGGCGCCGGCTTCCATCAGCTTGTCGAAGATGTAGTTCTGCATCTCGATCGGGTGATGCAGCTCCCAGCCGAGCTCGCCGACGAAATTGACGCGCAGCGCATGGGCGTTGGCCGCACCGACGGAGATCTCCTTGCCCGAGAGCCAGGGGAAATCCTTGTTGTCGAGGCTGGTGTGCGTCAGCTTCTTCAGGACATCGCGCGACTTCGGACCCGCAAGCACCAAGACGCCATAGGCCTGGGTGATCGGCGTGAACTTCACGCTGCCGTCTGACGGCAGAAGCTTGCGCATATAGTCGTGGTCATGCGCCTCATAGGCGCCGGCCGAGACGAGATAGAAGGTGCCGGGTGCGCTTTCATAGACGGTGAATTCCGAGCGCACGCCGCCTTCCTTGGTCAGCATGTGGCAAAGCGCGATGCGGCCGCGCTTCTTCGGGATCGCATTGGCAAAGATCGATTCCAGCCATGCGCGCGCGCCAGGGCCTGTCACCAGCGCCTTGGCGAAGGCCGACATGTCGAGCACGCCGACATTCTTGTGGACGTTCATGACTTCGTTGCCGACATGCTCGAAATAGTTCGAGCGGCGGAACGACCACCGTTCCAGAATGCGGCCGTCTTCGGTCGGATCCGAATGATTGTGGTTGGTCAGCACGTCGGCGCCGACGCCGATCTGGTCCTTCGGCAGATCGTAGCCCTCGGGCGCAAACCAGTTGGCGCGCTCCCAGCCATAGACGGAGCCGAAGACGGCGCCGAGCTTCTTCAGCCGGTCATAGACAGGCGTCGTCTTCAGCGGACGGGCGGCTGCGCGCTCCTCGTCCGGATAGTGCATGGTGAAGACGTTGGCATAGGCTTCCTCGTTCTTGGCAATGAGGTAGCCTTCCTTGGCATAGGGGCCGAAGCGGCGCGGATCGACGCCCATCATGTCGACGGTCGGCTCGCCATCGACGATCCATTCGGCAAGCTGCCAGCCTGCGCCGCCGGCCGCGGTGATGCCGAAGGAATGGCCTTCGTTGAGCCAGAAATTCTTCAGGCCCGGTGCGGGGCCGACGATCGGGTTGCCATCAGGCGTATAGGCGATGGCGCCGTTATAGACCTTCTTGATGCCCACTTCGCCGAAGGCCGGCACGCGGGCGATCGCCGTTTCGATATGCGGCATCAGGCGCTCGAGCTCTTCCTGGAAGAGCTCGTATTCGCTGTCATCGGAGGGACCGTTGACATAACAGACCGGTGCGCCCTGCTCGTAGGGACCAAGCAGCAGACCACCATTTTCCTCGCGCATGTACCAGGCGCTGTCGGCTTCACGCAGCACGCCCATTTCCGGCAGGCCCTTAGCCTTGCGGGCCAGAATATCGGGATGCGGTTCGGTGACGATATACTGGTGCTCGACCGGGATGACCGGAATGTTGATGCCGACCATATCGCCGGTCTTGCGGGCGAAGTTGCCGGTGCAGGAGATGATGTGTTCGGCGGTGATCTCGCCCTTGTCCGTGGTCACCTTCCAGAGGCCGTCAGCCTGCTGCTCGATGGCGGTGACCGTCGTGTTGCGGTAGATTGTGGCACCGAAGTCGCGCGCGCCCTTGGCAAGCGCCTGTGTCAGGTCCGCCGGCTGGATATAGCCGTCATCGGGATGCTGGATGGCGCCGAGCAGGCCATCGGTCTCACAGAGCGGCCAGATTTCCTTCACCTGCTCCGGCGTCAGGATATTGACCTTCACGCCGATCGTCTCGGCAATACCGGCATAGTACATGAATTCGTCCCAGCGGTCCTTGGTGCGGGCGAGACGGATGTTGGAGACCTGGCTGAAACCGACATTCATGCCGGTCTCCTGCTGCAGTTCCTGATAGAAGCGGACGGAATATTTGTGAATCTGGCCGACCGAGTAGCTCATGTTGAAGAGCGGCAGCAGGCCGGCTGCATGCCAGGTCGAGCCTGATGTCAACTCCTTGCGCTCGATGAGCACGCTGTCGCCCCATCCCTTCTTCGCAAGGTGATAGAGCGTCGAAACACCGACCACGCCGCCGCCGATGACCACTGCCCGCGCATGTGACTTCATGGAGAAATACCCTCTTTTATCGAATGTCCGGCAGCCCATACCGGACGAACTCCCAATATCCGGCGGCTCAAGCCGGACGAACCATCTTCGCGAACTATGCAGCGAGGCCTGCGTCATGAGAGGCCTGTTTACGACATGCGAAAAGCTTGCCGCGACGAGGCGCAAATAGACAAGCGTCAAAAGCCGCAAGGCTCAAAAATTCATAAAAATCGATAGTGGCCGGGCCGAAGCCGCCGTCACTTGATGACGGCGGAACCCTTGACGATCTCGATCGTCTCGTCGCCGGAAAGCCCGATACGGTCGCCATCAGGCGTCGTCATGAAGCAACCGGAGGGGCAGACCCGTTCGGATGCGCCGGCATCCACGACGACTTCCACGCGGTTGCCGCCTTCGGTGACAGTCAGCACCACGGCTGCATCATCCTTGTTGGTAACGGAGGCGGCGAACGCCAGAGGTGCTGCGGAAAGGAGAAGAAGAAATGCGACTGCGGATCGTGTCACGGTATGCGACATAGGCTATACGCCCTCCCCTGGAGCGCTCGTCGCTGCCCGGCAGCGATCGATTGCCTGAGGTTATAGCGCAAGACCCGTGAATGAGCGCTGAATGACCCGTTCAGCCTTTGAGCTTGCCGTCCGCCGTCTTGCTGCGCAACTGGCGCACCGGCCGCTCGTCTTCTACCGTCTCTATTTCCTTGACCTCGTCTTCAGCCGTGGCCTCCTCGGGCTCATCAGGCTTTTGGACAAGCACCTTTTCCGCATCCGCATTCGCCTGCCGATGAATGGTCAGATCACTCTGCGGCAGCGGGATCTCGATGCCCTCCGCCTTGAAGCGCCTGAGGATCTCGATCCTCAGATTGTTGCGCACCGTCAGGCCATCCCCCATATCAGCCAGGAAGAAGCGCAGCTCGAAATCAAGTGAATAAGGCCCGAAGCGCAGGAACTCGACATGCGGTTCCGGATTGCGCAGGATCAGCGGCACGGCCGCCGTCAGTTCCAGCAGAATATCCATCACCTTGCGCGGATCGGCCTCATAGCTGACGGAAACAGGGATTTCCGAACGTCCGAGCTTGTTGCGATGCGTCCAGTTGCCGACGAGCCCGTTGATGAGCTCCGAATTCGGCACGATGATCGACTGCTTACGGAAGGTCTCGATTTCGGTCGCGCGCACCGAGATGCGCTTGACGATGCCTTCGGCCGTTCCCGAAACGACATGGTCACCCACCTTGAAGGGGCGCTCGACGAGCAGGATCAGGCCGGAGACGAAGTTGGAAACGATGTTCTGCAGGCCGAAACCGATACCGACCGACAGCGCCGAGGCAACGAGCGCAAGGTTGGAAAGGTCGATTCCCGCCGCCGAGATGCCGAAGATCGCCGCCACGCCGACGCCGAGATAACCGATGCCCGTCTTGACCGAATTGCGCACGCCGAGATCGACATGGCTGCGCGCCATGACATTGCTGTCCAGCCACTTCTGCACCCAGCGCGTTGCGAGATAACCGCCGGCAAAGAGCAGGATGCCGGTGAAGATGCCGACGAGCGAAATGCTGATGCCGCCGAGCCGCACCTCGGTAAACAGCCGGTAGGCAAGCAGCTGCAGGTCCTGCACGTGGAAGCCCCAGAGCAGCAGGATCAGCGGAATGCCCGTCAACAGCGCCACGGCATAGATCAGCAGGCCGACGACCAGCCCTACCTGATCGATCGCCACAGGCCCGAGCTTGAAGCGGGTCTCGAGAAAACGGCCAAGGAACGTATCGCCGAAATTGTCCTGCCGCGAGATCGCCTTGCCGAGCAGCAGGCCGATATAGGTCGTCACGATGATGGCGCTGGTGATGATGAGCTGGGTGGCGACGAAACGCGCCAGACCCACGTAGCCCGAAAGCGCCGCAAAGATGAGGCCCGCACCGAAGACGCGCAGCAGGATCGCCATGCCGCGCGGCCAGTGGCGGCCCGGCGCATCGGGATCGCCATTCTTCGCCAGCATCGGTTTTCCGAAGGACACGGCAATCAGGATGAGGCCGATGATCAGCGCCGCAAGCAGGCTGCGCACGACGGTCAGGACGAGCGGCGATCCCATCGCCTCGCCGATGGCGCCGAAGAGATAGTCGAGCGCGTTGACGACGGCCATGGCGATCAGGCAGTAGCCGACCGAGCGTGCACCGAGATTGGAAAGGCGCACCAGCCGCCACGACGGATCATTCGGCGCAAAGACGGCGTTGACGAAGCGGCCGACGAAATAAACAAGGCCGATCGAGCCGAAGAGCGCGCCGATGACGGGCGTGATGTCGCTCCGCAGCACATTGAAGCCGTCGAGGAAGATCAGCGACGTCACCAGCAGCACATCGAGCGCCGCCGTGCGGATCAGCGTCGACCAGAAGGCAAAGGCAAGCCGGCTGATATAGGACGGTTCTTCGACATGGACGTCGCGCCGCAGATACTGGCCGAAAAGCCGGTAGCCGCCGGAGAGCAGGATCAAGGCCGTCGCGAGCGACAGGAAGATCGCCGCAAAAAGCGACAGGCTCTTGAACTTCCAGACGAAGGTGATCCAGCTCGAAAACGTCTGGGAAAACTCGCTCACTTCCTGAACGAAGGCGCTGGTCGCATCGTCGAAAACGGAGACGGAGATTTCGGTGCGCCGGAACAGCGTATCGGCAAAGAGCTGGCGGCGCGTCGCCGTGATCACGTTGGAAAGCTTGGTGATTGCGATCGACAGGTTTTCCGCGTCACCCGTTACGGCATTGATCTGAGAGCGTTCCGATGTCAGCGCATTGCGCTCCTCGGTAACGATCTGCGCTTCCGGCGGCTGCCCGTCCTTCGGCGGTTCGCCAAGCTCGGCCAGGCGGCTCTTGATCTGATCGAAACGCGGGCGCAGGCTGACGGAGGTGGCGATAACGCCGCGGCCGAGTTCATCCGTCTGGCCGGCAAGCTCGACCAGAGCGTCGTCATTATCGGCATTCTGCTTGACGCGGTCCTGCAGCGAAGCAAGCTGGTTCTTCGCCTTGTCGATATCCTTCAGCGCCTGATCGAGCGCGCTGCTGGCAAGGGGCGCCTCAGCCGGCACTGCCTGGGGAGGGGTCGCCTGAGTCTCAGTTGCTTTGGTCCCAGTTGCTTGAGCCGGGACAGCCTGCGTCTGGGCCTCGGCCGCGGGCTGCGTAGCCTGCGCGAAAGCGGCCTTTCCATCGAGATGCAGGCCGGCAACAGCCAGCGACAGCAGAAGAACGGTGCGAAGCAACCAGTGTGTCAAGCGCAAGAAGTCCCCGCGTGGATTCGTCTCATCAGGTAATTGACCGCTTCTTATAGGAAAGAAAGGCGACAGAAAGGCGGAATCTCCAGATAACGGCTCAGAAACCGGAGCCGGGAAGCGCCAGATACGCCAGTTCGGCCTCGCTCGACTCTCGTCCGACAATGGCATTGCGATGCGGAAAACGCCCATATGTCGCGATCACGTCGCGGTGGCGAAGCGCATAGTCACGGAACTCCTCATCGCCGAGCGCGGTAAAGAGCACCACCGAACGATCCTGTTCGGCGAGGTCTTCTGCATGCTCGAACGGCATGTAGAAGAAAGTCCGCCGAATGCCCTGGACGGCCTGATCGGCGCCGACGGCAAGCGCCATCTTCGCCTCGCGCAGCGCCAATCCATCGGTCGAAAAGGCAAGCGGTGTCGCCCGGTAGATGTTGCGCGGAAACTGGTCGAGCACGATCACAGCGGCAAGCCGGCTTTCAGGACCGGAGCGCCATTCCTCGGTGACCTCAAGGGCAAGCGACAGGTGGGTTGCGCGAAATCGCGCCCGGATTTCCTCGTCCAGTTCGGCGCTCGAGCCGAACCATTCCTTTCGGCTGCAGCGCACGAACCAGAAATCATAGACCTCGCCGGGCGTGCAGACGATATCCGTGTTCATGATCTCTCCCCCGTGAGCTTACAGAAAAGCAGGTCAGCTTACTGTAAAGACCAGTATCGCCTTCGTGCCGCGATGCTCTGGATCGTAGACAAGTTCGGATTTCAGGCTGCCGGCCATCGCGGCCAAGATCTTAGAGCCGAGGCCGGTTCCCTTCGCCGGGCCGGAAGGATCAAAGCCCTGGCCCGCATCTTCGACGGTGACCCTGAGCACATCGCTTTCCTGCTCGACGATAACATTGATCTCGCCCGGGCTGCCATTCGGATAGGCATATTTGAAGGCATTGGTGACGAGTTCGCTGACGATGAGGCCGAGCGTGATGACCTTGTCGGTCGCCAGATTGACCGGCTGGGAGGTCAGCACAACGCGATGCGGCCGCTTCTCGTCGCGCATCGAGGCTTCGAGTTCGGTCAGGAGGCTGCTCAGATACTCATCCACCTGCACCGTGCCGACCTGCCGGTTGGTGTAGAGGCGGCGGTGGACGCTGGCGATCGCATTGATGCGCATCTGCGTTTCCTGAAGCGCGTCGATCGCCACCTGATCGCTGGTCATGGAGGATTGCATGCGGATCAGCGCACCGACGAGGCCAAGGCTGTTGGCAATGCGGTGATTGACTTCAGCAAGCAGCATTTCCGCATGGTCGCGCTGCTGGCGGATCACCTCCTGCGCCTGCGCCGTATCGCGGCGGAATCGCGCGCGTTCCAGCCCCTGTTCGAGGGCCGCGGCCAGAAGGTCGAAATAGTCGGGCGAAATGCCCTTCAGCACATAATCGTCGGCGCCAGCCTTCAGCGCCGCGACCGCAATGCTCGTATCGCCGGAACCGGTGGCGTAGATGACCGGCGGATGATCGGGCATCGCCGTGATGCGCGGCAGGATATCGAGCCCGGTTTCGGCCTTCAGGAAATGATCGAGAACGACGGCTTCGATACCGCCTTCGGCAAGCATCGCAAGGCCGGTCGCTCCGTCGCTCGCCCATTCGAGCTTAAAGCCGCGACGACCGAGATTCTTCCGCATCAGCAGCGCAAGCTCTTCATCGTCATCGATATAGAGGATACGGATCGCTTCACCCGTACCGCCTCTGGACTCGCTCATTCTGCCTCCGGGCATTTTCCCGCAGCAATACCGGCTGTGAGGCCGCCGAGTCTTTCTGCATGAGACTGTCGTATTGCATCGGCCAGCGCGCGTAAACAGCACCTGGCCTTTGGTATGATGTGACGCCTGATGCCAGACGGATCGAAGGAGAATGCCATCGAGAATGTCGACCTCTGCCGGCTGCGGCCGGAAGCCCCTCTAAAAAAATTGCGAACACAGATACTGAAAATCAGGCCGTTAACGCAGGGGAAGGCAAATGGTTCCGAGGGTAAGTCAGCTTTTTTGAAAGCGGCGGTGGTGGGAAACTTCGGCACCCGCATCGGCTGAAAGCTGCAGGAAGCGCA
Source organism: Rhizobium sp. 1399 (assembly GCF_031455475.1). NCBI lineage: Bacteria > Pseudomonadati > Pseudomonadota > Alphaproteobacteria > Hyphomicrobiales > Rhizobiaceae > Rhizobium > Rhizobium sp. 1399. The sequence continues at coordinate 187,526 of NZ_JAVDSU010000011.1, forward strand.
GGCAGGACAAAAAACCGATCATGCCAACCACGAAGAAAGCCCAGCGGAAGTCACCAAGAACAGGGTCCGCGGCACCCCGAAACCCTGCGGAAATGTTGAGCACGGCGGCCGCAACGGCAACGCCAAGCAGCATGGAAATCTGCTGCAACATGCTCGACAGCGTCGAGGCCGAACTTCTCTGCGCCGGGCCGATATCGGCAAAGGACAGCGTGTTGAGGGCGGTAAATTCCATCGAGCGGGAAAGCCCAGCAATGAGGAGCAGCGCCGAGATGACGACCTCGGGGGTATCAGGTGTCAGAAAGCCACAGGCGACGATCGAGCCGGCGGCGATGACGCCGTTGAAGAAGAGCACGTTGCGGAAGCCGAAAAACCGCAGCAGCGGCGTCGTCACCACCTTCATGCCGAGATTGCCGAGGAAATAGGCCAGGAGATAGGTGCCAGCGGCAATCGAGCTCAGGCCGAAGCCAAGCTGGAACAGCAGCGGCAGCAGGAAAGGCGTCGCGTTGATCGCCACACGGCAGGCCGTACCCGCCGAAAGCGTCGTCATCGAGAAGGTCTGCACCTTGAAGGCGGCCAGATCGAGCAGCGGATTGTCGACCCGCAGGAAATGCCGCGTCGCCATGACGGAAAGCACGATGCCCGCCACAAGCAGCACGACGAGGGGCACGAAGCCGCCCTGTGCTTTGACTGACAGTTCAAGTGCCGCAAGCAGCAGGGTCAGCCCCGCCGCACTGAGGAAAAAACCCTTGATATCGAGCGGCCCGACCCGTTCCTCGCGCTGTTCCGGCACGAAGCGGAGCACCAGCGCGATGCCGACGAGGCCGATTGGGATATTGATCAGAAAGTTCCAGTGCCAGCTGGCATAGGTGGTGATGAAGCTGCCGAGCACCGGGCCGACCACGGGTGCCGTCAGCGCCGGCCAGGTGATCAGCGCGATCGCCTGCACGAGCTCGGACTTGCGGGCGTTCTTGAGCACGATGATACGCCCGACCGGCGTCATCAGCGCACTGCCCACACCCTGTACCGCACGGGCAATGACGAATTCGGTGAGGTTGCCGGACAGGCCGCAGAACAGCGACGCCACGGTGAAGGCGGCAATGGACACGAGAAAGACGCGCCGCGCCCCAAACCGGTCGCCGAGCCAGCCGGAAAGCGGAATGAAGGCCGACATGGTGAGCATATAGACGGTGATGCCGATGCTCATGGCGACCGGCTGCACACCGAAGCTCGTCGCCATCTGCGGCAGCGAGGTGGTCACGATCGTCCCGTCGAGGATCTGCATGAAGAAGGAAACGGCAACGACGAGCGCTACGATCTTCGCCTGGCGGACATTTGCCGCCTCATCTGTATTCTCACTCGTCTGGACTGCAGTCATCGATCTGCCAAATGCGAATTCCGGATTGCGCGGGAAAAGGCGGGAGAACCGACAGGGCAAGCCGCGCGGAGGGATACAGTCTGCATACGCCCCTTATGCCGGATCGGAAAGGTCAAATGCCGCCAGGTCCGAGACTTTTGTAAACATGTTCGGCAACAATCCGAGATCAGCGGCCAACAGCCGCCTCAAGCCGCTTTGCGCTCACGCTTGCCGTCGAAAGCCTGCCGAGCTCCGACCTGCGGCTGGCGGTATCAAGTTCGGAGAAATCGTCGGGCAATTCGGACGTGACCTCGCCTTGCACCACGCAGTCGATCATGAACATCGGCCGGCGCTTATGCTCCTGCACGAGGCGACCGACATATTCGCCGAGCGTGCCGAGCGCAATCAGCTGGATGGCGCTCAAGGCCGATACGGCAGCCATGATGCTCGACCAGCCGGTAATGACATTGCCCTCGAACCATTGCACGAGCGTATAGATCAAAAGCCCGACCGCAAAGACGGCCGAGATAAGGCCCATCCAGGCGCTGACGCGCAGCGGAATGATCGAGAAACTGGTGATCGCATCGATCGCGAAACGGATCATCTTGCGCAGCGGATATTTCGTCGCCCCGGCATAGCGGGCATCGCGCGTATAACGCAGTGCCACCTGCCTGCCGCCGATCCAGCTCACCATGCCACGGATGAAACGATGCCGCTCCGGCATATTGAGCAGGATATGGACGATCCGCGCCTTCATCAGCCGGAAGTCGCCGGTGTCCTGCGGGATCGAGATGGAGGTGAGCCGCGTCAGAAGCCGATAGAAGACGGAGGCGGTGATGAGCTTGAACTTCGTCTCGCCCTTGCGCTCGCTGCGCTGCCCGTAAACGACATCGGCGCCCTGATCCATGATCGCCATCATCTCGGCCAGCAATTCCGGCGGATCCTGCAGGTCGGCATCGATCAGCAGCACGCGCTCACCACGCGCCACAGCAAGGCCGGAGGTCGCCGCAAGCTGGTGGCCATGATTGCGCAGAAGCTTGACGCCGAGCACCTGCGGAATGTCAGCTGCAAGCCTCGATATCACACCCCATGTATTGTCGCTGGAGCCGTCATCGACGAGGATGATCTCGAAGGAGCCGCCGGCAAAATTCGCTCAAGCCTTCGGCTTCGTTGTAGCAGGGCGCGACGATGGAAAGCTTCGTCTTCACGTCAGCACCATCAACGGATTTGCCCATTTCCACCGAATCTCCTTGCTCCCCGCAGGGCAGCATGACCAATCACCTGAGGGCACACAAGACAGAGCACCCCTGCCCTGATGATCGGTACCCGTGCCTCCGGCGATGGTTTGATATCATGCGTCTGCTTTGCATATTCTAAAGGCGAAGCCGCAAAGTGGATTGCGGAGCACGAGCACAGGGAAGCGTGATGCAGGAAAGAGCACCCGATCTCGGCCGCAGGGCCGCCGAAGCCAACGCCAAGTTTCTCGTGGCCCTCGTCGTCATTGTCTTCCTGGCGGCGGGCACACTCGCCTATTGGCAAGGCTGGCTGTTCCTCATCAATTTCGCCGCCTGGTCGGCCGGCTCATCGGTCTATTTCTATTATCGAGACCCCGCACTTCTGGGAAAGCGCATGCGCGCCGGCCCGGCCGCCGAAACGGAACCGGTGCAGAAGCGCATCCAGTTCTTCACCGGCATCGTGATGGTCGCGCTCATCGTGGTTTCAGCACTCGATTATCGCTTCGGCTGGTCGACCGTTCCGGTATGGGCAATCATTCTCGGCAATCTGCTGATCTCGGCAGGATTCCTGTTCGTCGTCTTCGTCCTCAGGGAAAATACCTTTGCCTCGGCCACCATCCAGGTCTCTGAGGACCAGAAGGTCATCTCCACAGGCCCCTACGCCCTCGTGCGCCACCCCATGTATGCCGCCGTCCTGCCGCTGGCATCAGGCATTCCGCTTGCCCTCTCCTCCCTGTGGGGCCTGATCATCGTGCCGCTGATCTTCATCGGCCTGATCCTGCGCCTCCTCGACGAGGAAGGCCATCTGCGCCGGGACCTGCCCGGTTATGAGGATTACTGCCGCAAGGTGAGCTACCGGCTGTTTCCCGGCCTCTGGTGAAAATCCGCCTGAGACTCAGGGCTCGTACCGGCTGACCTCCAGCCCCGATCCGACCGGCAGCAGCACGCTGGTGATCCCTGGCTTGGTGCGGATGGCCCGGGCATAAATCTTCACGTCTTCAGTCACAGGATAAATCATGTTGTCGGCAACGATGATCGCGCCCGCATTGAGCTTCGGATAGAAGGCCTCGAGGCACGGTAGGTAGAGATCCTTCCAGAGATCGACGAGCACGAAATCCACCTTGCCCCGCAATTCGCGGATCATCGCAACCGCATCGCCCACCCGGAAATCGATATGTTCGGCAAGACCGGCTCTCTCGGCCATCGTCTGCGCATGGGCGGATTTATAGCCATGCACTTCCATGGTGATCAGCCGCCCGCCGGTCGCCCGCGCAGCTTCAGCAAGCCAGATGCCGGAATAGCCGAAGGAAGTGCCGAGCTCGAGAATGGTCGGCGCCGTCAGGCTTCGGACGAGAATGTTGAGAAACCGCCCCGTCTCCGGGCCGACAGCCCGCATCCGCTGATCCTGCCCGCCATCGCGTCCGCCCGGTACCTCCTGGCGCAGAGTGCCACGCTCCTCGTCGATCCGCTGGTGATAGGCACCGAGCACATTGAGCACTTTCTCATCCAGCCGATGTTCGCCGAGATTATTCTGTCTGTCATCGCTCATTGCCATTCCTCCAGGGATAGGCTTGCGACGGTAGATGCCGCAGCAAGGACTTCGCTCCAGCGAGTTAAATACCGGGGGCGTCTTCGGGCAAGCGCAGAATATTTGGAAAGCGGAAACCGCCGATTCCCCGCAAACGGAGACGGCGGATTCAGAAAAACAGAAAAAGCCAGCAAGCCTTTGACATCAAAGGTCTTGTTTCTGGATTCTGTTCTCTTCGAAGGAGAATTTGGTGGGTGATGTAGGGCTCGAACCTACGACCCGCTGATTAAGAGTCAGCTGCTCTACCAACTGAGCTAATCACCCGTCCGCGCTTGGCTGCGCGGTGTGACGGGGCATATAAATAGGATCGTCCGGCTTGTCTAGCGCCCCGTCGAAAATTCTTTGGTTAATTGCGAAGTTTTTTTGTCAGGAGCTGGAAATGCAATGAAATCAAAGGTCGAGCGTGCCGGTCGCAATCCTCACTGCCTGGCCGCCGATCCGGGCATTCGAAATGGTGCCGCCTTCGATATCCATATGCAGGTGGATGAAGGACGGACGGCCCATTTCCAGACCCTGTTCGATGAGGATCGGATGATGCCCGTCCGTCAGCCGGTCGAAATGATTGATCGCACCCGAGAGAGCGGCGGCTGCCGAGCCGGTGGCCGGGTCCTCGGAAATGCCCATGCCGCTCGCAAACATGCGGGCATGGAACTTGGCGACATGGTTCACGCCGCCACGGCAATAAATATAGGCCGAGGCTAGCGCGCCATCGACGAAGGGCACCGTCTTTTCCCAGAGCTGCGGATCGAACTCCAGGCGCTCTGCCGCGCCGACATCATGGACCGGCACCATCAGGAAGGGAACGCCGGCACTCCAGATCGACGGCACGTGATTCTCGAAGCCGATCTCCGTGGTCTTCAGCGACAGCGCGTCGGCGATGCCGAGCTTGTCGAGCGGCAGCGATATCTGTTGGGATTTGCGCGGCAGGTCGAATTCGGCAAAGCTTGCCTCGCCTTCCCGCAACCTGACGGCGCAGCGCACCGGGCCGACATTTTCTTCGAGCACGGACACGAGATCGAGCGTTCCCGCTCCATGCGCTTTCTCCGCCAGCGCAATCGCCGTACCGACGGTCGGATGGCCGGCAAAGGGCAGTTCACGGCCGGGCGTGAAGATGCGGATACGCGCCGTATAGGCGGGATTGTTGGCCGGCTGCACGAAAACCGTCTCGGATAGATTGGTTTCGCGGGCAACCGCCTGCATCGCCGCGTCGTCAAGCCCCTTGCCGTCAAAGATCACGGCCAGCGGATTGCCGGCAAGTTTGGTGTCGGTGAACACGTCATAGACGCTGTAGCTTAACGCCAAACTGGCCTCCTTGAATCGGTCATCGAGCCGCCAACCTGCCCGACAGCACACGCAAGTGCAAGCGTCAGGTCTACTTGCCCGCGAAATACCAGTCGATGATCGGCAGCATCGCGACATTGTAAGGCTGTGCCTTCGGATCGGCCGAGCGGATCGCGACCGCGCCGGCAATTTCCTTATCCTCGGCGACCAGCATATGCGCGCCGATGAAATCGACCATCTCGTCCGCTGTCATGTCGAAGCGGAAGAGCTTGAACAGCGAGACGGAACCGCGCACATGACCCGCATAGAGCCCCTCGCCCACGATGGCCTTGTCGAGATCCAGGCCCGTCTCCTCCATCACTTCGCGGCGCATATTGCTGTCGATATCGCAACGCCCGTCCACGACATCTTCCGGTTCCAGCGAGCCCGCAGCGAAATAGACCTGACCGGGGTTGGCCGTATGCGCCCCCATGCGGATAGCGACCAGCGCCCCATCGGAGGATTCGAGCACCGGATAGGAAAAGAGATGGATGGCGCCCTTCCGGTCCGGCTGGCGCCGCCACCACATGAAGGCCGAGAAAGGCGCGATATAGGCCTCACCCGCAATTCCGGCTTCGGACAGTTTCAACCGGTGCTGCAACACAAGCCGGCCATCGAAAAGCGCCGGATTGGCGGCGATTTCCCGCTCCCAGTTCTCGCGGATATCAGCCCTGTTGGCGACGACCAGCGGATGATCACCCTCAAGCACGCGCAGATCGGCGCCGGCAATGGGAAATACCGTGCGTTCCGGCGGAAAGGCCGAAAGGTCTTCTGAAAAAGTCTCTGAAAAGCGAAGTGTCATAAGAGATCCAATGTCATGACGACGGGGCAATGGTCGGATGCCTTCGGCCTGTCCCAGCCGGTGCGCGGGTAACGCTCCACCTGCTGCCCCGGTGGGAAGATGGTGCGGTATGGCTGTCCGTGGCGGATGATTTCGGGAATGCGCTTGGCGTTGGTGGCGGCAAGTGCCGGCGACAGCCAGAGATAATCGAGCTGGCAGAGCCACTGCTCCTCCGGCCCGCGCGAATGATAGAGCGTCCAGCGGTCAAGTGGCTCGCGGCGGCGCACGACATTTTCGGCAAACCCGTCCTTGCTGAAGACATCGAGCGCGCTTTCGGCCTCATCCTGATGCTCGAACCGATAGCCCGTGCCGCGCCGGCCGATGACGTCGATCCGCTCCTGATAGTCGTTCATGTCGCCGCAGATGACGAAGTTCTTGCTTGCGGTATGGCCTGCGCCGAACCGGTTCTCGATGATACGGCGAACGGCGCGCGCCTCCGCCCGGCGGATCGGCAGGGTCGATTGCCGCCCGTCCAGCCCGTCGCGCGGATTACCCATAGACTTGAAATGCACGACATAGAGCGTCATCGGCACACCGCCGATCCTCAAATCCAGTTCCAGGCAGTCGCGCTTGAAGATCTTGTCGTCGAGCCGGTTGGTCTTGCCGATCTCCTCGTCGAAGAGACCGAATTCGCGATAGGTCACCATCGCATGGCTCTTGATATCCCTAAGCTCGATCTTCTGCCCGTCGCGCGTTTCCTCGCGCATCAAGACGGCGACATCGATGCCGCGGCTGTCATTGCCCTCGACGAGATATTTCTGCCGGTAGCCATTGCCGACCATGCGGTAGAGATAGCCATATTCGAAGGCCTGCAGGGCGGCCATATTGTCGATTTCCTGCAGGCAGAGAATATCGGCATCCGCATCGGCGATGGCGAGCGCCGTCATCTGCCTGGTATCGTCGGTCGACGCGATTACCCGTGCCTGCTCGAGCTGCTGGTAGGTGCCCTCGTTGCTGACCTCGAAGAGCTTGATGACGCGGTCCTGCCGGAGCTGGTTGCGATAGCCCGTGAAGTCGAAGCGGGTGAGCAGGTTTTCGACATTGAAAGTGGCAAGGCGAAGCGACATCACGCATTCCCGGTTGGATCGACGCCAATTACTAGAGCAATTCCAGCAAAAGTGTGCAGCGGTTTTGCGTCCGGAATCGCTTGAAAACAGTTAAAGTCGAATACGCGCTTCGAAAAGCCGTTTGTCCGTCAGAGCCGCCAGCCGGCGCGGATGACGACATGCACCGCCTCATCAGGCACGACAGCCACGCGGCTATAGGCGCGCAGCGTCTGGCCGTTACCGAGGGTCAGCTTCACGGCATAACGTTCGCCTTCGAAGAGCACGGATTCGACCGTCGCGGGCGCCCCCTCGCTACCGATGATGACATCTTCCGGCCGCACCAGAATATCGGCGCCATCGATATTGGCGGCATGCAGCACCCCCTCCAGCTCGTCCCATTCGAGCTGGCGCTCACCGCCCATGACCGGCAGCGTGACGATCGCGCCGCGGCCGATCAGCCCGCCGACCATGCGCCCTTCCGGCCGCGCATAGATTTCCGCCGGCGGCGCCACCTGCAACAGCCGCCCCTCGGACATGACGGCAACATCGGTTGCCAGCGCCATCGCCTCGCTCTGGTCATGCGTCACATAGATCATCGTTGCACCGGAGCGCTGGTGAAACTCGCGGAACGTCTCCTCCATCTCCTGCTTCAGATGCCGGTCGAGATTGGCAAGCGGCTCGTCGAGCAGCACGACATCGGGCGATGTCACCAGGCAGCGGGCCAGCGCCACGCGCTGCCGCTGGCCGCCAGAGAGATCGGCCGGCCGCCGCTCGGCATAATCGACGAGGCGCACGGTCGATAGTGCCTCTCTCACCTTGGCCTTGTAGGCCGAGCCCGATATGCCGCGAACTTTCAGCGGATAGCCGACATTGTCCGCCACACTCATATGCGGCCAGAGCGCATAGGACTGGAAGACCATCGCCATGTTGCGCTTCTCCGGCGGCAGCGATTGCGAGGCATCGGCCAAGAGCCGCTCGCCGAGATGGAGGGATCCGTCAGTCGGCGTCTCGAAACCGGCAATCATCCGCAGAACCGTGGTCTTGCCGCAGCCGGAGGGGCCGAGCAGCGCCAGGAAGCCGCCCTCGCGCACATCGAGCGAAAAGCCGCTGACCGCAGCCCTGCCCGTGCCGAAATCCTTGGCCACCTGATTGAGGATCAGCTTCGCCACGGCACTACTCCCTTGGGCAGATGTTTCGCCAGAAGCTCCAGAAGCAGCATCATGGCGACGACCATGAAGACGACGAGCACGGAAAGAGCCGAGGCAAGATCGGAACTGCCGCTGTCATCGAGATTATAGATGGCGACACCCAGCGTCTGCGTACCCGCCGACCAGAGCAGCGCCGAAATCGTCAGCTCGTTGCAGGCGATGAGAAAGACAAGGATGACGGAAGCACCCGCCGCCGGCGCAATCAGCGGCACGATGATATCTTTCAGCCGCCGGAAGAAACCGGCACCGGACAGCCTTGCCGCCTCTTCCAGCGCCGGATCGAGCTGATGAAAGGCGCTGACCACAGGCTTCAGGCTGACGGCGAAGAAGGAGGAGAAATAGGCGATGAGGATGATCCAGACCGTGCCGTAGAGCGTGACGTTCAACACCGGGATCGGCGCGGCAAAAACGAGGATGAAACACACCGCCATGACGATGCCCGGCAGCGAATAGGGTATTTCCACCAGACCGGACACAATGCGCGACAGCGTATCCTTGCGCCGCGTCAGCGCGTAAGCGGCAAGCACCGTCACGAAGAGCAGGCCGACCGCCGCCCCGCTGGCCAGCGACAGCGAATTGATAAAGGCCGTGCGCGTCACCGCCTGCCGGAAGAGGATCTCCTCGAAGGCATGGAAGGTCATGGTCTTGAAGGTGAGCGGCACGCCATAGGCCGGCACCAAGGCACCTGCGACGAGCGCGAAGAAGGGTGCGGCCAGCATGAAGAACAGGATGATCCAGAGCAGCGGCGCGAAAACGAGCTTCCACCCGCCGAGCTCGAAGGCAGCGGTCGCACCCGAAAGGCCGATGACGCGATAATCGCGCCCACGCAATGCCCTATCCTGAATGGCAAGGCCGGCGACAGAGATCAGCGCGATGATGGCCGAGAGCAGCGCCACATCGCCGAAAGTGCGGCCGGTAAAGGCAGTGAACTTGGAAAAGATCAGCGTCGGCAGCGTGAAGATAGAGGCCGGAATGCCGAGGATCGCCGGAATGCCGAAATTGCCGGTGCAGGAAACGAAGGAAATTGCAGCCCCCGCAATAACGCCCGGCAGCGATAGCGGCAGGATGATGTCGCGAAAGACGCGCAGGCTTGAGGCGCCCGAAAGCCTTGCCGCCTCCACCCCGTCGCGCGGCAGGGTCATCAGCCCTACCCTCAGCGCCAGATAGACAAGCGGCGCATGCTGCACGCCATAGAGCAGCGCAATGCCGCCGACCGAATAGAGCGGCTGCGGCGACCCCAGCGGCGGCGCAATATGCAGCGCCTTCAGAAGCGGGCTCGAGGGCCCCGACATCTGCACCCAGGCAAGTGCCGTCACCTGCGGCGGGATCATCATCGGCAGCACGAAGAAGAAGCTGAGCGGCCCCTTGGCCGGAATATCCGTCAGCGTCAGCAGATAGGCGAAAGCGCAGCCGATGGCGAGCGAGATGATCGTGCCGAGGATCGCCGTGACGATGGTGTAATAGACCGCCGACCAGACCATCGGATCGGACAGAACCACCATGACGCCGCCATTGGCGAAAGCGGAAATGCCGACGACCGCGAGCCGCGCTAAGGGCAGCACGCTAAGGAAAAGAACCACTAAGACAATAAAAGGAAACAGCCAGACAGGCTGGCTGTTTCCTGGACGTACATAGCCCTGCATGGCTCTATTATTTCGAACCGAAGAGATCCGTAAAGGTCTTCAGATCCTTGTCGGTATTCTTCAGGGCTTCGGCAGCATTGACCGGCAGAACCTTGATTGTGTCGCGTGCCGGGAAGCCTGCGGGCAGCTTCATGCCGTTACGAGCAGGGATATAGCCGAGCTTCAGGAAGCCTTCCTGGCCCTTTTCGGAGAGGACGTAGTCGACGAACTTCTTGGCAGAGTCGACGTTCTTGGCGCTGGCGAGAATGCCGACCGGCTCAGTCACGGCTGAAACGCCTTCGCTTGGGAAGACGAACTCGACCGGAGCGCCCTTGGCCTTCTCGCGGATCGGCAGGTAATCGACGACCACGCCATAAGCCTTTTCGCCCGAAGCCACGGACTTTAGCACGACGCCATTGCCGCCAGAAGCGACAGCCGCATTATCGGCGAGCGACTTGTATAAATCCCAGCCGAGGCCCGGAACGGCGGCCAGCGTCTGGGCGTGAATGAGAGCTGCACCCGAAGCAAGCGGGCTCGGCATGGTGACGAGGCCCTTGGCTTCCGGCTTGGCGAGGTCCTTCCAGCTCGTCGGCTTCATGGCAGCCGATGTGTTGTACATGATGCCGGTCGTGATCAGCTTCGTGGAATAGTAGTAGCCGTCGGCATCAAAGAGCGCGGCGTCGTAATTGGCAGCTTCCGGCGACTTGTAGGCGAGCAGCTTACCGTCTTCCTTCAGGCGCTCAAGCGTCACGACATCGGCGATCAAGAGAACGTCGGCAACCGGGTTGCCGGCCTGGATCTCAGCCTGCAGCTTCGCCATGATCTTCGGCGTGCCGTCGCGTACCCAGTCGACCTTGATATCGGGATTGGCGGCCATGAAGCCGTCGACGGTCGCCTGCGCATCTTCGTTCGGCTGGCTGGTGTAGAGAACGAGGTTTGCGGCCGAAGCCGGGATGGCGAAAAGGCTCGCGGCGAGAAGGGCTGCGGCGGAAACTAGAGTTTTCATGGAAGGAATCCTCGGATTGCGATGCCCCTCCCTTATTAGGGGCGTTTAACACCGATGTGACAGGGCAAGGTAGCTTCAACCTAGTCGTCTATGCCAGTTGAGCGGCCGCACCTTCTCATCTTCCTTCTCCACAAAAACACGCATTTTTTCCAGCGGGTCTAAAGCAAAACCATATGAACTTAAGATTGAATCACCTACAGCTCCGCACGCCGATCCGTCTTTACCTTGCCCCGCAACAAGGCTCGCTATTGGAACTGGGATTACTCACCGCCGAGTCCTGCAGGCCCACTCGCCAGGCGCTGCTCGAAGCGGTTGGCAGAAATGAAAGCTCAGGCTTCGTCCGTGCCCTATCGCGCAGGATGGAACGAAGCCAGCCAGTACTCGCGGCAGACATGACCCGCGCGTCGCGGACAAAAAAAGCGCTTGTCCCGGAAGCTCCCCGCGCTCGCGTCGAAATCAGTCGGCTATTCTCCTCGCGCGAGCGGCGGCGAAAGGGTAAAATCACGCAGGCGTGAACACCTTGCCGTTTGACGGCGAGCTCTGCTGCGGTACGTCAATCAGGCCATTTTCATGAGGAGGAATTTCAATGGAATATCGTTTGCTCGGCCGTTCCGGCCTTAAAGTTTCCACCGTGACCATGGGCACGATGACCTTCGGCGGCGTCGGCTGGGCAAAGACGGTCGGCGATCTCGGCGTGCAGGAAGCTCGTCGCATGGTCGACATCTGCCTCGATGCCGGCGTCAACCTGATCGATACGGCCAACGTCTATTCCAATGGCGAATCCGAGCGCATCATTGGCGAAGTGCTCGGCGGCAAGCGCCCTAATGGAGTGCTGCTCGCCACCAAGGCCCGCTTCGGCATGGGCGATGGCCCGAACGATCGCGGCCTGTCGCGCTACCACCTCATCCGCGAATGCGAGGCAAGCCTCAAGCGCATGAAGACCGACGTCATCGACCTCTACCAGGTCCATGAATGGGACGGTGAGACGCCGCTCGAAGAGACGATGGAAGCGCTCGATACGCTCATCAAGCAGGGCAAGGTGCGTTATGTCGGCTGCTCGAACTATTCCGGCTGGCACATCATGAAGGCGCTCGGCGTTGCCAATGAACACAAGTACCAGCGCTTCGTCAGCCAGCAGATCCACTATACGCTGGAAGCCCGTGACGCGGAATACGAATTGCTGCCGATCTCGATCGACCAGGGTCTCGGCGTGCTCGTCTGGAGCCCGCTTGCCGGCGGTCTGCTCTCCGGCAAGCATCGCCGCAATGCCGCCGCCCCCGAAGGCACCCGCCAGTTCGCCGGCTGGACCGAACCGCCGATCCGCGACGAAAACCGCCTCTGGAACATCGTCGAGACGCTGGTGGCGATCGGTCAGGAACGTGGCGTTTCCGCAGCGCAGGTAGCACTTGCCTGGCTGATCGGCCGCAAGGCGGTCACGTCCGTCATTATCGGCGGACGTACCGAAGCCCAGTTCAAGGACAACCTCGCCGCCGCCGACCTGAAACTGTCCGCCGACGAGCGCAAGCGCCTCGACGATGTCAGCGTGCCCCCGGTCATCTACCCCTATTGGCACCAGCTCAACACCGCCAATGAGCGGCTGAGCGAAGCCGACATGGAACTCTTCGCCCCGCATGTGAAGAAGTAAACTCTCCAAAGCGTTGCATGGCGGAAAATCAGCGTCACAAAAGATGCATTTCCGCTATGCTATCGTGAACCCCTGCCCCACCACGAGGTTCACTATGCTCCGGAATTACAAGGTGCTGAAGGGTACGGCTTCGGCGCTCGCCCTTGACGACGACAACGACCCGCATATCGAAATCCGCATCGAAGCCGGTGGCATCAGCTATCGCATTGCCATGAACGTGCGCTCGAAGGAATCGCCGCACGACTTGCTCTACGCCAATGTCATGGATTTCCAGCATGAGACACTGACGGCCGAACTCGCCGTCCTGCCGATGGGCCTCACCGACATCAGAGGCGACCGGCAGGATCTGGCGATCGACTATGTGCGCGGCGGCATGATCGAGCGTGAGGATATGAATGTCGCACCCTTCCAGCTCGACGGCCCGAAGAACGACCTGCGAGATTTCATCGAACCCATCGTGCAGGAAGGCATCGCCGACAAGTCCATCCACTTCTATGCCTTCGGCGAAGCCTGGGGACCGGAAAACAACAAGCCGGACGAGTATTTCGGTTTCGAGCCCGGCAATGGCATCCACGACATCCACATGAATCAGGGTGACAGCGGCAGCTTCCGGGCCACCAATGCGCCCAATCAGGACGGCGCGCTGCTGATCCATTTTTCTGATGAGGATCACTGGGCGGCGATCTTCCTCGGCTTCCAGTCGCAGAACTGGAATACGGATGCTATCTCCGGCCACCCTGTCGGCGACAACAGAGGCGGCCAGGGCCGCGGCGAAGGCACGCGCCGCCCGCAGCCGATCGTCGCCTCGTCGCTGCGCATCGTTGCCGCCATGATCAACCCGGTGAACCACCCTGACGGCACCGAGGACGAGACTGTGACGCTCATCAATCGCTCGGATGTGGCGATGTCGATCGAAGGCTGGTCGCTGGAGGATGGCGAAGGCCGCCGGCAGAAATTGACGGGCTCGCTCGCCTCGGGCGAATTCCGCACCATCACGCTCGATCCTGAGAATGGCGGCCCGCAGCTCGCCAACAAAGGCGGCGATATCATCCTCATCAATGCCGATGGCGCGGTCGCCGACCGTGTCGGCTACGGCAAGAGCGAAACCGCAAACGAAGGCTGGACGACGATCTTCTGATCGCCGCCCAACCCTAATTCTTATAGGCTTGAAGTCACATCAGCCGATCTCGCTGGCGATCAGCCTGCCGAGACGGCTGATGCCCTCATCGATCATCTGGTCGTTGGCGCAGGAGAAGCTGACGCGGAACGTATTGGCGCCCGAACCATCGGCAAAGAAGGCCTGGCCCGGCACGAAGGCGACCTTGGCGCTTTCGAGGGACCTGGCAAGCAGCTTGGCGCCGTCCATGCCCTCTGGCAGCGTCACCCAGATGAACATGCCGCCTTCCGGCTTGGTCCAGCTCGTGCCCGAAGGCATATACTTTTCGAGCGCTGCCAGCATGGCGTTGCGGCGCTGGCTGTAGACCGCCCTGACCTTGGCGACCTGCGCATCGAAGCCGCGCTCGGCGACTTCCGAAATCGCCATCTGGTTGATCGTCGAAGAATGCAGGTCGGCCGCCTGCTTCATCAGCACCAGCTTGCGGATGACGGGCGCATTGGCAACGATGAAGCCGACGCGTAGGCCCGGCGCCAGCGTCTTGGAGAAGCTGCCGCAATAGATCGTGCGCGTATCGTTGATATGGCCCTTCTCGGCAATCTCCAGCGCCAGGATCGGCGGGATCGGATCACCGTCATAGCGCAGCGACTGGTAGGCAGCGTCTTCGATGACGGCGATGTCGAGCTCTTCGGCAAGTTTCAGAACCTTCTCGCGGCCATCGCGGTCGACGGTCTCGCCGGTCGGATTGGAGAAATCGGCCGAGAGATAGGCGAATTTCACCTTGCCGCCCTTCTGCGCCGCGGCCTCGCGGTAAGAATCCGGCGTGCGGTTGCCGCCGGGCGTCAACTGGTCGTAGGACGGCTCGTAAGCGTTGAAAGCCTGCAGAGCGCCGAGATAGGTCGGCCAGGTGACCAGCGCCGTATCGTTGGGCGACAGGAACAGCTTGCCGAGATAATCGAGGCCCTGCTGCGAACCGGAGACGATGAAGACATTGTCGAGCGCGCACGGAATGCCGAGGCCCGCCATCTGCTTGATGAGCCACTCGCGCAGCGGCTTGTAGCCTTCGGAAACAGAATATTGCAGCGCTGAATTGACGGCCGAGCTGTCGAAAATATCCGCATAGGCCTGCTTGAACTCCTTGTCCGGAAACAGCGCCGGATCCGGAATGCCGCCGGCAAAGGAGATGATATCCGGCCGGTCGAGAAGTTTCAGAAGCTCGCGGATTTCCGAAGCGCGCATCCTTGTCGAGCGCGTCGCAAACATATTGTCCCAGTTCAGCATGGGGTTTCCTCATATTTTTATAATATCAGCAGCTCACCATGCAGTGGAATTTATGTCAATAATGCTGACCTATTTTCTTGTCACTGTGACAAGTTTGGAAGTCCTGTATTCCAGAGCCTTGGTGCCGATTGGGCTGCCGTTCGAGATTTCATGCAGCCGAACCGAATGGCCTGCCTCGTTGCGTGAACGTTCGCCACATCACGCGATTATTCCTTTGATCAAAAGCAGAAACCGGCCGATTCAGACCTTTCCAAAACCGGCCCGGCGGCAGTAGTGTGCCGGCCATTATTCAATGGACTATCAAGGTGCCAGCAATGACTGCGACGTCGACCTCTCCTGAAATCAAAATCGAATTCCACAAGTCTCCCGTCTCCGACGCCGACCGCATCCGGGCACTGGAAACGCCCGGCTTCGGCAAGGTCTTCACGGATCATATGGTCCTGGCGCGATGGACTGCCGACAAGGGCTGGCACGATGCAAAGGTGACCCCGCGCCGCCCGCTGGAACTCGACCCTGCAAGCGCCGTCCTCCACTACGCTCAGGAAATCTTCGAAGGCATGAAAGCCTACAAGGCGCAGGATGGCCGCATCCTGCTCTTCCGGCCCGAAGAGAACGCCCGCCGCTTCGCGCAGTCGGCAGCCCGCATGGCAATGCCCGCCGTGCCGGAAGAACTCTTCCTGAAGGCCGTCGAAGAACTGGTTCGCGTCGACAAGAACTGGATCCCCTCCGGAGACGCCAGCCTCTACCTTCGCCCTTTCATGTTCGCCAACGAGGCGTTCCTCGGCGTTCGCCCGGCCCAGGAATATATCTTCTGCATCATCGCCTCCCCAGTCGGCGCCTATTTCAAGGGCGGCGCGAAGGCTGTCTCCCTCTGGGTCGAGACCGCCTATACGCGTGCAGCCGCCGGCGGCACCGGTGCCGCAAAATGCGGCGGCAACTATGCGGCCAGCCTCGTGGCGCAGGCTGAAGCGGCGAAGAAGGATTGCGACCAGGTCGTCTTCCTCGATGCAGCCGAACATCGCTGGGTCGAAGAACTCGGCGGCATGAACGTCTTCTTCGTCATGAATGACGGATCGGTCGTGACCCCGCCGCTTGGCGGCACGATCCTGCCGGGCATCACCCGCGCCTCGGTCATCGTACTCGCCAAGGAAAAGGGCCTGCGCGTCGAGGAACGCCCCTACTCCTTCGAGGAATGGCAGGCCGACGCCGCCAGCGGCAAGCTCGTCGAAGCCTTCGCCTGCGGCACGGCCGCGGTGCTGGCCGGCATCGGCTTGGTTCGGCACGCCGGCGGCGAGTTCCTGGTCGGAGACGGACAGACCGGCAAGCTGACATCAGAACTGCGCCAGCAACTCGTCAGCCTGCAGAAGGGCGTAACGAACGATGAGCGCGGCTGGACGCGTCTCGTCTCTGCCTAACGCTAGATACCCGAAACGCAGCGGCGTTCTCGACGGGTAGAACTACAGTGACAACTTCGAAACCGGGCGCCCCGCCCGGTTTTTTTATGGCCCGGGCCGCCATGTGATGACGGAGATTGCATCGACGCCGAAAACGGTTCGCCATTGACCAACGTCAGTCGAATTCTTACTGTCAGCCAATCGATAGAGGAAAGGTAAGAATGGCAACCGCGACCCTCTCTTCCAAATTTCAGATCTCTATTCCGAAGGAAGTGCGTGAACAGCAGCACTGGTCCGCAGGCCAGGAATTCGTCTTCATCCCGAAAGGCAAGGGGGTCCTTCTCATCCCCGTTCCCGAACTGACAGATCTCAAGGGCATGGCCAAAGGCGCCGACCCGAACGACTACCGCGACCGGAAAGACCGGTTCTGATGCGCGTCGTCGATAGCTCAGCCTGGATCGAATGGCTGACCCAAGGCCCGGCCGCAGATCGCCTGCAAGGCGAGATGCCTGGGCGAACCGAATGCATCGTGCCCACCATCGTCCAGCTCGAACTCGCCAAATGGCTGGAGCGCGAACGCGGTGAAGAAGCAGTCGATTCCTTCTTCGCCTATACCGCCACCTGCATCGCGGCCCCTTTCGACACGGCGTTGGCCCGCCGCGCTGCCGAAGTCTCGGCGAAACGCAAGCTCGCCCTAGCCGACGCCATCATCTACGCCACCGCCGAACTGCATGACGCCGACGTTCTGACGCTCGACGCCCGTTTCAAGGACCTAGACCGCGTGGTTTATATCGAGGAGAGCCCGTGACCAACTCTTTCTACGATGACAATGCCGAGACTTACGCCACTCGCGACCGCAGGCCGCCGACAGCGAGGCTCGATGCCTTCCTCTCCGCCCTCCCCGAGAAGGCACGCATTCTCGAACTCGGCTGCGGTGGGGGACAAGACTGCGCCTACATGCTGTCCAAGGGCTTCGACGTAACTCCGACGGATGGCTCAGCTGAGCTTGCCCGGCAGGCAGAGAAACTGATCGGCAGGCCGGTCACGGTCATGCGTTTCGAGGAGCTTGCGGCGCGGGAGGAATTCGATGGCGTCTGGGCCGAGGCGAGCCTCCTGCATGTGCCCCGCACAGATCTGTCCGCCATCCTTGCCCTTATCCGCAACGCCCTGAAGAAAGACGGCGTCTTCCACGCGAGCTTCAAAGCCGGCATCGCCGACGGCCATGATGATTTCGGGCGCTACTACAATTACCCTTCAACGGAATGGCTGCAGGAACTGCTCGTTACTGGCGGTTGGAGAAATGTCACGCTCAACGAAGCGGATGGCGGCGGTTATGACAACAAGCCGACCCGCTGGCTGCATCTTAGCACTCGCAAATGAAGAGGCCGGAGCTTTTGCCGAGGCCGAGCAGCTCTAATCCTCAGGCCTTTCAGCGCGCCAAGGCAACCCGCCGTAATTCTCCAATTTCATCCAGCAGAAGGTCGATCTGCCACTGCTGTTCTGCTGGTATCATGTCCACCAATCCGATCACCGCGTTTTCGACAGTCGCGCTGGTCAGCCAATCAAGGACGAGACGGCGTTTTTCGGCTGCGATATCCTCCCAGAAGCCATTGCCTCGATAGAGACCTTTCAGGTCGACACGGGCAAGCTGCAGAAACGCATTCGGTGTCGGCTGCCGGACCCACAGGCTGAGACAGGATTCGAACTGGAGATCGAGCCTTACCATCGCCAGTATCCAATTCCAGGCGAACGGATCGAAATCGGGGTTCTGCAATCTCTTGAAGGCCCATGCAGCATAGACAGCATTCGCCACCACCGTTTGCTCGACGACAGGCCAGCGCTTCCAGTCGCATAAGGCAAGCTTCGAAGCGATGACGGGCGGTTCGAAGCCGTAGGAGCCAGGACGTATGACCGCCAGATGAAGGATCCGTGGCAGGAAATGCTTGAACTCGTAAGCCGAACCCACAGTCGTCATCGCGCTCGCTGAGTATGGTCCGAGCGCCTCGGCGCTCAGCTCGCGCAGGGGCGCCGATTTCAGGTCCGAGAGAATTTTCTCCGGGTCGCGCAGAGGCGAAGCATGCAGCGACTGCGGAAACGGATAGTCCTGAAATGAAGAGTAAAGAGACTCAAGTCCCTCTTCCAGATCCTGCCTTGCAGACCTCATGATTGCTTCAAACACGTCAGCCCCAGGAATGGTTTTATCTCAAACGAGCACTTAATAGCGAAAAGGCCGGAGCTTTCGCCCCGGCCCTTAATATCACGTCATCAAAACAGCTTAGTTGACGGACTTGTCGACCAGCTTGTTCTTGCCGATCCAGGGCATCATGGCGCGGAGCTTCGTGCCGACTTCCTCGATCTGGTGGCTGTCGTTCAGGCGGCGGATGCCCTTGAAGCGCGCGCCGCCGGCACGGTATTCCTGCATCCAGTCGGAGGTGAACTTGCCGGTCTGGATGTCCTTGAGAACACGCTTCATTTCGGCCTTCGTTTCAGCGGTGATGATGCGCGGACCGGAGACATATTCGCCCCACTCGGCCGTGTTGGAGATCGAGTAGTTCATGTTGGCGATGCCGCCTTCATAGATCAGGTCGACGATCAGCTTCACTTCGTGCAGGCACTCGAAATAGGCCATTTCCGGAGCGTAACCGGCTTCGGTGAGCGTTTCGAAGCCGGCGCGGATAAGCTCGACGAGGCCGCCGCAGAGAACGACCTGTTCGCCGAAGAGGTCGGTTTCGCACTCTTCGCGGAAGTTGGTTTCGATGATGCCCGAACGGCCGCCGCCGACGCCGCAGGCGTAGGAGAGAGCGAGTTCAAGTGCGTTGCCGGAAGCGTTCTGGTGAACGGCAACGAGGCAGGGAACGCCGCCGCCCTTCTGGTATTCGCCGCGAACCGTGTGGCCCGGGCCCTTCGGGGCGATCATGACGACGTCGACGGTCGCCTTCGGCTCGATGAGGCCGAAGTGAACGTTGAGGCCGTGAGCGAAGGCGATAGCAGCGCCGTCACGGATATTGCCGGCGATGTCGGCCTTGTAGATGTCGGCCTGCAGTTCGTCCGGGGTTGCCATCATCATCAGGTCGGCCCAGGCGGCAGCTTCGGCAACCGTCATGACCTTGAAGCCGTCGGCTTCGGCCTTCTTGACGGTCGGCGAACCGGCCTTGAGCGCGATGACGACATTCTGGGCGCCGGAATCCTTGAGGTTCAACGCATGTGCGCGACCCTGCGAACCATAGCCGATGACGGCGACCTTCTTCGACTTGATGAGGTTGAGATCGGCATCACGATCGTAATAGACGCGCATTGAAATTCCTTCCCTTTTGCTTGTCTTGTTGACTGTCAAAAAGCGGTTCAGCCGAGGATCGGCATCTCCGCCAGAACTTTCTCCGTGCCGTAAAGGCGCAGGAAGGCGGTGACCGCCTTCTCCGCCTGACGCGCGGTATCCTTGAGCCCCGGCTCGCCGAGCAGCATGCGCACATGCAGGTCGGAAACGATGAGGCCGTAAAGCGTATGATAGGCCTCATCGGCATCATGGAAGCGCAACAGCCCTGCCCTTTTTCCCGCGTCGATCAGCGCCATGGCGCGGCGGTCGATCTGCCGGCGGCCGCGCTCCAGCAAGAGCTTGCCGAGCTTCGAGCCGTCGCGATGCGACTGGCCGATCGCCAGCCGGTTCAGCGCCAGCGATACGTCACCGGCCAGAACTTCGAGAAGATCGCGGGCGAAGATGACGAGATGGTCGTGCAGGCTCGTATAGGTCAGCCGCTCGCCGCTGCGCTCGAAGGTGCGCACTTTGCTCGCCTGATAGGCAATCATGGCCGAGAGCAGACCGTCACGGTCGCCGAACCACTTGTAGAGGCTTTCCTTGGAGCAATTGGCGGCGCGCGCCACACCCGATGTCGTCAGCGCCTTCTCGCCTCCGTCGACGAGAAGCTGCAGCGCCTGCTCCAGAACAGCGTTCTGGCGTGGCGAAAACTCGCTCGGCTCTGCGACATCGACTGACACGGTTTCAACTCCCCATTTACGTACCGTACGGTACGGTTCGTGGCGTTTATGCGCCAGATCGCAGGCTCTCGTCAAGAACCGTCAGGAGATTTTTTCGTATCATATGAAACAGCGGAATTCGGCTGTTCGAAGGCAGGCAAATCGCCGAACATCGATGCCCAAGGAGAATCGCCCGTGAAAACAATAGCCCTCACCGCTGCCCTGTCGCTTGCCCTCGCCCTCCCGGCCCTTGCCGCCGAGACGCGCTGCGGCTGGATCCAGAACCCCACGCCTGCCAATTGGTGGCTGGACGATGCACAAAATACCTGGACGATCATGACGCAGGGAAGCGGCGAAGAACCCGAGGGCATGGACCTGATCCCTGATATCTCCGAGCACGACTATGTGCGCACCAACGGCAATTACGGCTATGCCTGCGCCTGCATGAACGTTGAGACCGACGGCAAGGAGCGCATTACGCGCATCCTCGCCTTCCGCCAGCTGACGCTCGCCAAGTGCCGCAACGACAAGGCGCTGAAATTTCCTGGCTGAGGTCTACTCGGCTACCCCTTATTCTGCTGCCATGACCTCGCGCGCGCCATCGACATCGCGCGCCGGCGACGCGCCGTAGAGGCGGCTATATTCGCGGCTGAACTGAGACGGGCTCTGATAGCCGACTTGGTGGCCGGCAGTGCCCGCATCGAGCCGCTCCACCAGCATCAGCCGGCGCGCCTCGTGCAGGCGAAGCTGTTTCTGATACTGCATCGGCGTCATAGCCGTCACCGACTTGAAATGATGATGGAACGAAGACACGCTCATGCTGACATGATCGGCCAGCTCCTCGATGCGCAGCGGCCGGGCGAAATTTTCCTTCAGCCAGGCGACGGCCCGCGCGATCCTGTTGCTGTGGCTGTCGGCAGTGGCGATATTGATTAGCCGCTCGCCATCGGGGCCGGTCAGTATCCGGTAGAGGATTTCCTGCTCGATCAGCGGCGCCATGGCCGGAATGTCGTCTGGACGATCGAGCAAGCGCAGCAGGCGCACGGCAGCGTCAAGAAGTTCCGGCGGCGCGACATTGACAGCCATGCCGCGCTGGCCGTCGGTATGGGCGGCAGGCCGCGGAATGTCGATGCGGCTCAAAAGCTCCAGCAACTTTTCGGAGTCGATCGCGAGCCCGAGACAAAGATGCGGCACCTCGGGGCTGGCCTCGGCGATGCGCCAGGCGACCGGCAGATCGAGCGAAGTCAGCAGATAATCCCCGGTTCCGTAGCTGATGAACTCATCTCCGAGGCGAAGGCTCTTGGCGCCCTGCAGCACGAAGGCAAAACATGGCTTGTAGCTGCTATGCAACGGATCGCTGGGATTGGAGCGGCGGCTAATGTGAAGATTGCCGATCGACGTGCGGAACTCGCCATCGCCGGGCGCAAAGCGCATCGCGATATCGACGATTTCCCGATAGGGATTGAAGGGCAAGGTCATGGGCAACTCTTTCTGTCTCACGCCAGCGATATCGGTCTTATCTAAAGCTCCTTTTCCATTTCGCAAACAGGTGGCCGGCTCACTTTTGCAGGATCGTGCAAAAAGCAGAGAGTATCGCTCTAACGCTGATGCGTGGTTCCGGGCAATAGTCCGGGCATCCTCTCACCCCACCCCTGAAATCGAAAAGGAAGGCTCCCATGCCTATTGCAAGAGGCTACGCCGCCACCGACGCTTCCAAGCCGCTCACCCCTTTCACCTTCGAGCGCCGCAACCCGAACCCGGACGACGTCGTCATCGACATCAAGTTTGCCGGCATCTGCCATTCCGACATCCATACCGTCCGCAACGAGTGGAAGAACGCCGTATACCCGATCGTGCCCGGCCATGAGATCGCCGGCATCGTGACGGCCGTCGGTTCCGCCGTGACCAAGTTCAAGGTCGGCGACCGCGTCGGCGTCGGCTGCTTCGTCGATTCCTGCATCGGCTGCGCCGAACGCGACCTCGACCGTGAACAGTACATGCCGGGTCTCAGCGGCACCTACAATGATTTCGAAGCCGACGGCAAGACACGCACCCAGGGCGGTTATTCCGACTCGATCGTCGTCAAGGAAGGCTATGTCATGTCCATCCCGGACAACCTTCCGCTCGATGCCTCCGCACCGCTTCTCTGCGCCGGCATCACGCTCTATTCGCCGCTGCGCCACTGGAAGGCCGGCCCCGGCAAGAAGGTCGCAATCGTCGGCATGGGCGGCCTCGGTCATATGGGCGTCAAGCTCGGTGCTGCCATGGGCGCCGATATCACCGTGCTCTCCCAGAGCCTCTCCAAGAAGGAAGACGGCCTGAAGCTCGGCGCCAAGGAATATTACGCTACCAACGACCCGGAAACCTTCAAGAAGCTCGCCGGCGCCTTCGACCTCGTCATCTGCACAGTCAGCGCCGAGATCGACTGGAACGCCTATCTCGGCCTCGTGAAGGTGGATGGCGCCTTCGTGGTGGTCGGCGTTCCGGAAAACCCGATCCCGGTTCACGCCTTCTCGCTGGTCCCCGGCCGCAAGAGCATTTCCGGCTCGATGATCGGCTCTATCAAGGAAACCCAGGAAATGCTCGACTTCTGCGGCGAGCACAACATCGTTTCCGAGATCGAGAAGATCAACATCCAGCAGGTCAACGAAGCCTATGAGCGGGTGCTGAAGAGCGACGTCCGCTACCGCTTCGTCATCGACATCGCCTCGCTGGCAGCCTGATGAAACAGAAAGGGCGGCTCCCGGAGCCGCCCTTTTTCTTTGTGGTCTGTTTCGCCCCTACCCGTCGTCGCGCATGGTCTCGCGCTGGGTGATCAGCCGGGCGCTGTGCTGGCCGCTCATATAGATCCAGAACCAGTTCCAGGCGACGGTGAAGCGCGAGCGCGTACCGATCAGGAAGTAGATATGGGCGAGACCCCAGATCCACCAGGCGAGCCAGCCCTTGAGCTTGAAACGGCCGAAATCGATGATCGCCGCGCTCTTGCCGATCGTCGCAAGGCTGCCCTGATGCCAGTATTTGAACGGCCCCGGCGCCGGCTTGCCGGATATGCGGGCGCGGATGACCTTCGCCACATAGCCGCCCTGCTGCTTGGCCGCCGGCGCAATGCCCGGCACCGGCTTGCCATCCTCACGCATCACAGAGGCCGTATCGCCGATCACGAAGACATCGGGCAGGCCCGGCGCCGTCAGGTCCTTCTCGACGATGGTGCGCCCCGCCCGGTCGGCGGGCACGCCCAGCCAGCGTGCTGCATGCGAGGCCTGTACGCCTGCGGCCCAAACGATCGTGCGGCTCGGAATGAACGTCTCGCCGACCGTGACCCCGTCAGCCGTGCACTGCGTCACCGGCGTTCCCGTCAGCACCTCGACGCCGAGCTTCTCCAGTGCCTTTTGCGCATAGGCCGAGAGATCCTCGGCAAAGGCCGGCAGCACACGCGGCCCAGCTTCGATCAGCACGACGCGGGTCTTGCGCGTATCGATGTTGCGGAACTCTTTCGGCAGCGTGAAATGCGCCAACTCGGCGATGATGCCGGCAAGCTCACAGCCCGTCGGGCCAGCCCCGACGATGGAGAAGGTCAAAAACGCGTCGCGCACCGCCGGATCGCTTTCCACTTCCGCCCGCTCGAAGGCGAGCAGCACGCGGCGGCGGATCGTCGTCGCATCCTCCAGCGTCTTCAAGCCCGGAGCGACAGGCTCCCATTCGTCGTGGCCGAAATAAGCGTGCGTAGCACCAGTCGCCAGCACCAGCGTGTCGTAGTTCAACACCATACCGCTGCGTAAGGAAACGGTCTTTGCCAGCGCATCGACGCCGTTGACCTCGCCAAGCAGCGTGGTCACCTCGGGCCGGTCGGCATAGAGATGGCGGATCGGCCAGGCGATCTCTGAAGTGGAGAGGATGGTCGTTGCTACCTGATAAAGCAGAGGCTGGAAGAGATGGTGGTTGCGCCGGTCTATGAGCGTGATCTTCACGCCCCCTCCCCTTGATCCCAGGCCTTTCAATCCATTGACGAGCTGCAGCCCACCGAAACCGCCGCCGACAACGACGACGTGATGTTCGCTCATGACCTACCCCTTTTTGTCATTCTGCTGCAGCAAATGTCGCCTTTCGCCGGAAGTATTCAACCGCTGTTTCGGCATATCTCCCCTGCATCCCGATCGGCTTTGATCGTTGCAGATATGCCCTTCACGTCCGTGCCATCCTCGTTGTCATCAAAACCGTTTTCCGCATACATTCCGGGCATGGACGAGGAAATCATTTTAACTGGCGGCGGGCGCAGCGAAGTGTCTCGGCAGGGCAGTATCGTTTATCGCCAGAGCGGCCCCTGGTCCCCGACCACTATTTCGCTGCTGAGACATCTTGCGCAGGTGGGATTCGCCGCATGTCCCCGTGTCGTCGGCACAGGTTTTGACGAGCGAGGCCGCGAAACCCTCTCGTTTATCGAGGGAGAGTTTGTCCATCCGGGGCCTTGGAGTGATGAGGCCATGCCGCGTCTCGGAAATATGCTCCGGCAACTCCACGAGGCGACGTCTTCGTTCAAGGTTCCAGACAATGCGGTCTGGCGCGGGTGGTTTGGCCGCGAACTCGGAACCGGTCCGCGTGTCATTGGTCACTGCGACACCGGCCCGTGGAACATTGTCTCTCGCTCCAACTCGCCAATCGCCCTCATCGATTGGGAGGTCGCAGGACCGGTCGGAATAGACATCGAACTGGCGCAAGCCTGCTGGTTGAACGCCCAGCTTTTCGATGACGATATAGCGGAAAGAATGAACCTTGGCTCGGCTATGACGAGAGCACGGCAGGTTCGCTATTTGCTCGACGGCTATGGCTTTTCGAAAGCGCAGCGAGATGGCTTTTTCGACAAACTGCTCACATTTGCTGTTTACGATGCTGCCGAGCAGGCGAAAGAGGCCCACGTTGCGCCGGAGACAAAAGATCCAGAATCCCTATGGGCCATAGCGTGGCGAACAAGGAGCGCATCCTGGATGCTCCGCAACCGATCCGCGTTGGAAGCGGCCTTGCTCTAGGTCGTTCGCTCAATTGGCGTAACTAACGGGGATCGCCGTGCCGCTCTTCATCAGTTCCATGGAGATCGACGCCGAGACGTCGAAAAGTTCGATGCGACGCACGATCCGCTTGTAGATAACATCGTAATGTTCGACGCGCGGCAGGACGATCTTCAGAATGTAATCGTAATTGCCGGTCAGCCGGTGCGCTTCGACGATTTCGGGGATATCGCTGATCGCGCGGCGGAAGGCCTCCGTCCATTCGTCGGAATGATGCGCCGTCTTGATGAGCGCAAAGAGCGTGGTCGGCACGCCCATCCGCTCGCGATCCAGCACGACGATGCGACGCGCGATATAGCCGCTCTCCTCCAGCCGCTGGATGCGCCGCGAACAGGCCGAGACCGATAAGGCCACGCGCTCTGCAAGGTCGGTCACGGAGATGCCTGCATCGTCCTGCAGGATATCAAGAATCCGCCTGTCGCGATCGTCGATCATGATGGCTCACGCTGAAATTTTGCAAAAAACTGAGAAATGCCGCAAAACCTTAGCACATATCGATGCAAAAGCACAAACAATGCAAACACGTTGCACCTGATCTGCTGCATCATTCCTGCATTCGAAAACACCATAGGGAGCGAGAATCCATGAAAAACATCGGCCTGATCGGCGGCATGAGCTTTGAAAGTTCTGCGGTCTATTACCGTCTCATCAACGAAATGGTGCGCGAGCGCCTGGGCGGCCTGGCCTCTGCCGAACTCACTTTGCATTCGGTGAATTTCGAGGAGATCGTTGCCCTGCAGAAGGCCGGCGCCTGGGATATGGCTGCCTCGCGCCTCGGCGATATCGCACTGCGCCTGCAGATTGCCGGTGCCCATTGCGTGCTGATCTGCACCAACACCATGCATCTGATCGCACCCGAGGTCTCCTCGCACATCTCAGTGCCGCTGATCCATATCATCGACGAGACCGCTAAGACGATCCATGAAGCCGGCTGCAAGCGCCCGCTGCTGCTTGCCACACGCTACACGATGGAGCACGGCTTCTATACCGACCGCATGAAGAGCCTCGGTCTCGACATCATGGTGCCCGACGCCGCCGACCGCACCACCGTGCACGACATCATCTTCAACGAGCTCTGCGCCGGCAAGGTGCTCGACAGCTCTCGCCAGAAGCTGATGGCGGTGATCGAACGCGCCCGCGCCAATGGCGCCGACAGCATCATTCTCGGCTGCACGGAGATCTGCCTGATCCTCAACCCGGATCACCTTCCCCTTGCTGGATTCGACACGACAGCAATCCATGCTCGCGCCGCCGTCGATTTCGCGCTCGAGGGAGAAATCGCAAACGAAGAAGAAGACGCAGCCTGAGCCCTCAATTTAGTTGACTCAGTCAAATAAAATCAGCAGGGTCTCTATCAGGAGACCCTGCCATGACCGACCTTTCCCTCATCGAATCCGCCCGCGAATTCAACCGCTTCTATACGAACTTCCTCGGCCTGTTGAACAAGGCCTATCTCGACACGCCCTTCACACTGACGGATGCGCGCGTGCTCTTCGAGATCGGCGCCCATGATGGAGTCAATGCCGGCGCTCTCGCCCGCGACCTGCAGCTCGACCCCGCCTATCTCAGCCGCATTCTCAAACGCTTCCGCGAAGAAGCCTTCATCGAGGCGACGCCCGATCCAGCCGATCAGCGCAGCCAGATCCTCACTGTCACCGGCAAGGGACGCAGCCAGTTCGAGGAGCTTGGCCGCCGCTCGAATGCACAGATCGCCGCCCGCTTCGACACGCTGGCCGATGGCGAGCCGCAGGCCGCCGTTGCCGCCATGCGCACGATCCGTTCGATCCTCGATCCGCAGGCAAGACCGGCTGCCGCCATCATCCGCCCGCATCGCGCCGGCGATATCGGCTGGATCGTCCAGAGCCAGGGGCGTTTCTATGCCGAGGAATATGGCTGGGATCTGCGCTTCGAAGGGCTGGTCGCCGATGTCGCTGGCAAGTTCCTCGCCAATTTCGACTCCGAGATGGAATATTGCTGGATCGCCGAGCGCGGCGGCATCAATCTCGGCTCCGTACTGATCACCAATGGCGGCGACGGCATTGCGAAGCTCCGCCTTCTCTACGTCGACAAGGCCGCGCGCGGTCTCGGCCTCGGCAAACGGCTTGTCGATGAGTGCATCGCCTTCTCGCGCCGTAAGCGATACCGGCAGATCTCGCTCTGGACCAACGACTTCCTCCACACCGCCCGCGCCATTTATCAAAAGGCCGGCTTCCGACTTGTCTCCGAGGAGAGACATCGCATGTTCGGTCCGGAAGCCAACGGCCAGACCTGGGTGCTTGATCTCTGATCTTGTTGCGTCGCAGAAATTTCACTTGATTTGGAAACGGTCATTCCCTAATTAGGCGCCATGACCGTTGACACCCTGACACCTGATGTAAAAACCCGCAGCCGCGGCCGCCCGCGCGAGTTCGACATGGACGCAGCACTCGATGCTGCGCTGCGCGTCTTCTCCGAGCGCGGCTACCACGCCGCCTCCATCAGCGAATTGACCGAAGCCATGGGCCTTGCCTCCGGCAGCGTCTACAAGGCTTTCAAGGACAAGCGCGGCATCTTCCTTGCCGCCTTCAAGCGCTATCGTCAGCTCGGCCGCGGCCGGCTGGAGGCAAAGATCGCATCCGTTAAGACCGGCCGCGAAAAGGTCTCCCAGATGGTCACGTATTACGCCGAGCTTTCCCATGGTGAAGCGGGCCTCAAGGGCTGCCTCGTCGTCGGCGGCGCAAACGATCTTTCTCTGCTGGACGAAGAAGCTGCGGAGCATGTGGCCGCCGCCTTTTCCGCTGACGAAAAGCTCATGGCCGACCTCATCCGCATCGGCCAGGCCGATGGCACCATTCCGTCGACCGTGGATGCTGATGCCACGGCCCTCACCTTTCTCTGCCTGACCAAGGGCTTGCGTGTCATCGGGAGGACGGGACGCGGCGAGAAAGAGATGATGGCTACAGTCGAGGCCGCGATGCGGCTCGTGACTTGACGATCGAAATATCGTCATCCGGTCAGGGATCGGGTGGCGGCAGACGATTAAATTGCATTCAATCCTCCCGATCATTGCCTTTTGGAGTTTCTAATGAGCGTTTCAGCCACCACGCCGGATAAGGTCACGCCCCGCGTCCTATCCCCCTGGCTAACCTTCCTTTTTGCAGCCTCCTGCGGCTTCGTCGCCGCCAACCTCTATTACGGCCAGCCGCTGGCAGGCCCGATCAGCGCCAATCTCGGCTTCTCGCCAGCCGCAACCGGCCTCATCGTCACGCTCACGCAGATCGGTTATGGCCTCGGTCTGCTCCTGATCGTGCCGCTCGCCGACCTCTTTGAAAACCGCCGCCTCATCCTGACGCTGATTGCCGCCTCGGCACTTGCGCTTGTTGGTGCGGCCTTCTCTTCCACGCCGGGCATGTTCCTGACAGCCTCGCTCTGTATCGGCCTGGCCTCGGTCGCAGCCCAGGTCCTCGTCCCCTTCGCCGCCAGCATGGCGCCGGACGCGACGCGCGGCCAGGTCGTCGGCAATGTCATGAGCGGACTGCTCTGCGGCATCATGCTCGCCCGCCCCTTCGCAAGCCTCGTCGCCGAAGCTTCCTCCTGGCATATGGTCTATTACGTCACCGCCGCCGTCATGATCGCGCTCGGCATCGTGCTGCGCGCCAATCTGCCGGTCCGCGTCCCCCACACGAAGCTGCGTTATGGCGAACTGCTGGCCTCGATGACCCACCTTGCGGTGCATTCTCGCGTGCTGCAGCGCCGTGCCCTTTATCAGGCAGGCATGTTCGGCGCCTTCAGCCTGTTCTGGACGACCGCGCCGCTGCTGCTCGCAAGCCCCGCCTTCGGCATCTCGCAGAACGGCATCGCGCTGTTTGCACTTGCCGGTGCCGCCGGCGCCATCGCCTCGCCGATCGCCGGCCGCCTTGCCGACCGCGGCATGACGAAGGTCGCCTCGACGCTCGCCATGCTGCTCGGCATGGGCTCTTTTCTCATCAGCCATTTCGCCACCGATGGCTCGCTGACGGCGCTCATCCTGCTGACGGCTGCGGCGATCCTGCTGGATTTCGGCGTGACGACCAATCTCGTCTGCGGTCAGCGTGCGATCTACGGCCTGAGCCCGGAACATCGCGGCCGCCTGAATGGCCTCTTCATGGCGACCTTCTTCACCGGCGGCGCGATCGGCTCGGCGCTCGGCGGCTGGGCTTATGCGACGGGCGGCTGGTCGATGGCGGCCTGGATCGGCTTCTGCTTCCCCGCAGTCGCCTTCCTGTTCTTCCTGACGGAAGGCCGCGGGAAATAATCAAGTCTAGGTCAGGCGGCTCGACCGCCTGATCCCCTAAAGCAATTCCAGCAAAAGCGTGCAGCGGTTTTGCGTCCGGAATTGCGCTCTATACAGCGTCTGCGTCGAACCGCAGTCGTGCCGCGCGAACATCGTCATGGTTCGCCTCGGCCCAGTTCAGAAGCTGCGACAGCACCGTGTAGAGCGAGCGGCCAAGATCGGTCATCCGGTATTCCACGCTCGGCGGCTTCGTCGGAAAAACCTCCCGCTCGATATAGCCGTCCCGCTGCAGGTCGCGCAGCGACTGGGTCAGCATGCGCTGGGAAATATCCGGGATCATGCGGCGCAGTTCGCCGAAGCGATAGGGCTGCTTGGCAAGCGCCTCCAGAAGCAGCGTCGACCATTTGCCGCCGATCTGCTGCATCATATCCCTGACCGGGCAATTGGTGAAATCCAGGCTGGCAAGGTCGATCTCGCGCCGCGCGCCGCCCAGCCCATCGGCCGGTCCTTTTGATTGGCGCGCTCTGGCTTTCAGATTGACGACTGTTCCTGCCATGAGGTGGTTCCCTTTTGGTAACGAAGTCCCGAAAAACTGCCTTCTTTACAGCCCTCGGTCAATTCCTATTCTAGTGTTACTCTCTTTTTGAGACCACCTGTCAGCCACTAGAGGATATCATGAGCGAAACCATTCTCGTCACCGGCGCTGCAGGCCAGCTCGGCCAGCTTGTCGTCCATCACCTGATCGAAAACTACAAGGTCGCCCCGGCAAACATCATTGCCGCGACCCGCAGCCCGGAAAAGCTCTCGAGCCTCGCCGCCAAGGGTGTTGTCACCCGCAAGGCGGATTTCGACGACGCCGCCGGCCTCGAAGCCGCCTTCGCCGGCGTCGACCGCCTGCTGATCATCAGCACTGACGCCCTCGACACACCCGGCAAGCGCCTGATCCAGCATAAGGCCGCCGTCGCCGCTGCCGTGAAGGCCAAGGTGAAGCACATCACCTACACCTCCATGCCGGCCCCTGACAATTCGCTCGTCACCTTCGCGCCCGACCACCTCGGCACCGAAAGCGCAATCAAGGAAAGCGGCATCCCCTACACGATCGTGCGCGACGCCTGGTATCACGACAACTACCTGCACAGCATGCCGCACAATCTGCAGACCGGAAAATGGTTCACTTCGGCGGGTGACGGCAGGATCTCGACCATCTCGCGTGACGATTGCGCGCTCGCCATCGCCTCGGTGCTGGCATCAGGCATCTCTGCCAGCGCCACCTACACGGTGACCGGCAAGCAGTCGCTGACGCCGAAGGAAATTGCCGCGATCGCCACCGAAGCCACCGGCAAGCCGCTCGACGTCGTTGATGTCACCGACGAACAGCTCGGCCAGGGCATCCGCGGCGCCGGCCTGCCGGGCTTCGTTGCCGACATGCTGGTGTCGGCCGATGCCAATACCCGCGCCGGCAAGTTCGACATCGTCACCGACGATTTCACGAAGCTGACGGGCAAGCAGCCGCAGTCGCTGAAGGACTACTTCGTCGCCAATAAGGCCGCGCTCACAGCCTGAGCCGACCTACAGCATCGGCCCGAAAATCGGAATCGATTTTCGGAAACCTGATGCGTAGATTCAAAGAGTTAGAGCGTCCTTTGTGCGTCCGAATGGACGCACGGCGCTCTAAGGCTCGCCCCCACATCCACCGAGGGCGGGCCTCTTCTTTCAGATCTTCTGGCCGCAGGCCCGGCAGAAGCGGCGCACCGTTTCCGCCATGCCATATTGCAGCGCATCCGCCGTCAGGCCGTGGCCGATCGAGACTTCGGCGAGAGCGGGAATGCGCTTCACGAGCGCGGGAAGATTTTCCACTGTCAGATCATGGCCGCCGTTGACGGCAAGGCCGAGCGCGAGTGCGGCATCCGCCGTCTTGCCGAGACCTTCGAGGATCGGCCCCACCCTTTCAAGCGCATCATAGCAGCCGCCATAGGGGCCGGTGTAAAGCTCGATTCGGTCGGCACCCGTCGCTTTCGCGGCCTTTACCGCCTCAGCATCACCATCTCCATCGGCAAACAGCGAAACACGGAATCCCATCTTCTTCAGCCGCGCTACGACATCGGTGAGGAACGCCTGATGCCTGCGGAAATCCCAGCCGTGATCGGAGGTCGCCTGCGAGGGATCATCAGGCACCAGCGTCACCTGCTCCGGCTGAGCCTTGGCACAAAGCTCCAGGAATTCCTCGGTCGGATAGCCCTCGATATTGAATTCGGCTTCCGGAAACTCGTCGTCGATCAGATTACGGATCACGGGCAGATCGGAAAAGCGGATATGCCGCTGGTCCGGCCGCGGATGCACGGTCAGCCCTGAGGCACCAGCGGCAAGAGCGATGCGCCCGAGGCCTTCCACGCTTGGCCAGGGCAGATCGCGCCGGTTGCGCAGCATGGCGATGGCATTGAGGTTCACGGAGAGTTTGGCGGGCATGGCAATATCCGTCTGGGATGGCGACTGGTCCTGCTTTTAAGGCAAGCCGTCCGCGAACGCCAATGAGATTCGCACATGCATTCATGCCTGTCCTTGATAGTCGCGCGCACCATGACGATCGACGTCAGGGGCGTACCGAAAACAGTAATTCCCGTTCCCTTCGAAGATCATTCGTCAGCGACGACGAACCGTGTGGTTTTATTTTACCACATACCAAGCAAGAGGCGGATTGAGATGCCGCAACATTGCTATCCCATTTAAAAACGGTTATTTTTAGCACTTACAAAAGAACCCGTCCGCGCATAAAGTGGGCGCCACGTAACGAGTAAGTACGCCGAGTACTGCTTCTTCCAACGATAAGAACGCTAGAGGAAAACCCCGCTCGCCGCGCTCCGGAAGCAACTGGCAAAGCCGCATGAGGTGCAACTATCTGCCCCAGGAGGGTTCATGCCAGACGGTTCCAAACGTTTGTTTGCTGCCGCCGGTATCGCTTCGGAGGCCCGGTCGAAATACCGGTTCCTGCCTTCGGCCGCTTTGCCGCCGGATATCCCACAAGGTCCCGTTCCGATCGCCGACATGGCGAACGCATTCGGCGTCACGCACAGGACACTGCATTTCTACGAAGAGAAGGGCCTGATTTCCGCAAACCGCATCGGCCTGATGCGCGTTTACGATCAGGATGATGTCATGCGCATGGCGGTCATCACCGTCTGCCGCGAAACCGGCATGCCGATCGCCGTCATCCAGGAATTGATGGACGTGTTGCGCAGCGCGGCCTCCCAGGAAGAGGCCGAGTCGATCTTCCGCGAGGCCCTCTCCCAACGCAAGCGAGAGCTGACGGCCGAAATGTCGACTTTGCACCGGCAGCTGCAGCAGGTAAGCGACCTTCTCGATTACGACAGCAGCCTCGACCTGCCGCCGATCAACGACAACAGGGATCCGGCAAGCCTGACCGATCAGGAGCGCCAATGCCTGGAGCTGATGGCTGAAGGATATTCGACGCAGCGCATCGCCCGCGCCCTCGACCTCAGGCATGAGGAAACGCGCGCGCTGGAAGCCGACATCATCATGAAATTCCAAGCCAACAACCGCTTTCAGGCGATCGCCAAGGCGGTTCTCCTCGGCATCGTGCAGGCCTGATCACTTGGCAGCGGCCGCCACCGCATCCCTGCAGGAGCACAAACGCCAGTTTCCAGCGGACGCCAATCTTAGCGAACGATTGTCAGCGTCTCTGCTGCGCGCGTAATCGCGGTGTAAAGCCAGCGCTCGCGCGTATCGCGAAAGGCCCAGCTTTCGTCGAACAATACGACATTGTTCCACTGCGAACCCTGCGCCTTGTGCACCGTCAGCGCATAGCCGTAATCGAACTCGTCATAGCGCTTGCGTGTATTCCAGGGGATCTCGCCTTCCACATTCTCGAAGGCTTGCTTCAGAAGCTTGATCTTCGCAGCCCCACGATCCATATCGTCATCTTCGGGGCGGACCAGCAGGTTGATGCCGGGCTTGGTCGTTTCCTTGGATGAGGTCATGACCTGCCAGAGCGAGCCATTCAGCAGGCCCTTGGCCGGGTCGTTGCGCAGGCAGACCAGCTTGTCGCCGGTCTGCGGATGTTCGGTCGTAAAACCCTTGAGCTCCCGCAAACGCTGGTTATAGCGCCGCCGCGTCTTGTTTGTGCCGACGAGCACCTGATCGGCATCCATGACCAGCGGCTGCGTCACCTCGTTCTTCGAGATCACCTGCGCCTTGCCATAGTCGCCATACATGATCTCGTTGCCCTCACGCACCTGCATGGCAAGCTTGATGATCGGATTGTCGCGCGCCTGCCGATGAATATCGGTCAGCAGGTAGTCTGGGTCCTGATTGGTGAAGTAGCCGCCGCCGGTGACCGGTGGCAGCTGGCCAGGATCGCCGAGCACGAGGATCGGCGTGCCGAAGCTCATCAGGTCCTTGCCGAGCGCCTCGTCCACCATCGAGCACTCGTCGACGATGATCAGTGCCGCCTTGGCGACCGGGCTCTGGCGGTTGATGGAAAACATCGGCGCAATCGATGTCTTGCCGGTTTCCTCGTCGGCAATCTCTTCCTCGCCGCGCGGCCGGTAGATCAGCGAATGGATGGTCTTGGCATTCGACGCCCCGCGCGAGCGCAGCACCTGCGCCGCCTTGCCGGTGAAGGCGGCAAACAGTACGTCGCCATCGACATGCTCGGCAAAATGCTTGGCAAGCGTCGTCTTACCCGTGCCGGCATAGCCGAACAGACGGAAGAGCGGCGACCTGCCCTCCTTCAGCCAGTTCGAAACGGCTTTCAGGGCTTCATCCTGTTGCGGGGCGAATTGCATGGAAGCGACTTGGCAGGATTCGCCCGGCATAGGCAAGGTGGAATTTTCCTTGAAGCGAACTAGCTCTTCGCCGCCTCGCTGATGACCCGCTCGCGCAGCAAGCCGACGAGATAGAGCGATCCCGTCAGGATCACCCAGGCGCCGGAGGCGGCTGCCTGTTCGAGCGCCTTTTCATAGGCCGCCTGCGGATCATCGATCACCTCGCTCGCGAGACCGATCTGACCGGCAAGCGTCTGCAATTCGGCAGGCGAACGGAAACGATTGGAAACCGAGGTGAAGATCGGCGAGACGCCGTAGCGGCCCATCACCTCGAGAAGCCCGGCGGCATCCTTGTCTGCCGCGATCGCCACGACAGCAATGCCCGGCCCGACAAATCCTTCCATGCCGGAGAGGTCGTCAAGCACTGCTTCGAGATTGAACGGCACATGTGCCCCGTCGAGCGCAACGGCAACACCTCTGCCCGCGACAGGCACGATGAAACGCTCCAGCCGTCCCGGCAACTGCGATTCCCGCTCGGCATCGGCATCGATCAGCCATCCACCGACCACCTTGCCCTCGCGCGCCTTGACGCCAAGTTCACCGAGCACATCGAGCGCGGTACCCGCGATTGCAATATTGCGCCCGGCAATCGTCGACGCTCCGGAAAAATCCGGACGGATGAGACGCGCATCGATCTCAGCTGCCCGCTTGGCAACCACTGCTCCGGCTTCATCATCCGCATCGAGCGGCGTAACGACGGTCGAGCGCGGCTTGATGATGCCGGCCTTTTCGAAGGCAATGGCCGCCCGTGTCTTGCCCAATATCTCCGTATGCTCGAGGCCGATATTGGTGATGATGGAAACATCGCTGTCGACGATATTGGTTGAATCCAGCCGGCCACCGAGACCCGTCTCGATCACGGCCCATTGAACGCCCGCATCGCGGAAAATCAGGAAACCGGCCGCTGTCAGTATGTCGAACCATGTTGCAGCTTCCGCTGCCGTCCCTTCCGCCCTTGCGGCCTTGAGAGCATCGAGCCCCAGGACGAGCGCCTCGGCGAGCACAGCCTCTTCGACCGGTTGGCCATTCAGGCTGACACGCTCGGAAATATGCTCCACATGCGGCGAGGCATAACGCCCGACGGAAATGCCGGCATGGCGCAAGCCTGCTTCGAGCAGCGCCGAAGTCGAACTCTTGCCCTTGGTGCCCGCCACATGGATCGAGCGGAAGGCGCGGTGCGGATCGCCTAGACGGGCGGAGAGATCGAGGATCGGCTCCAGTCCGACGCGCATTTCGCCGCGTGGACGCTGTTCCCAGTTGGTGAGCTGATCAAGTTGCGAAAGGGCTTCGATAAGGCGGGGATTTTCTATCTGCATGGGCATGGCACAGGTTACAGGGGTTATTTTGGTGCCCAGGCGAGCAGCATCGGCAGCCTGCGCTTCCCGATGGTTCTCCATCTGTCTCGCCAGTCACGCAAGCGGGCCGACACTAGAACCTTTCCGTTGCCCTGCCTAGCCTCGCAAGCGTCATCATCACGGCTCCGCAGCGACGCCGCCTGCGGCAACTGCCAGTTAACGCTGGTGAATTTTAGCTCTTGCGGAGATTGGCAAGAGCGCCACTTTAGCTCCTGTCTATGACAAAGAGGCGGAGATTCGAATGGGACAGACTGTCCGAATTCCAGTCAACGAACCGCAGAGACTGCTTGCCGTGCGCTCGCTGAGCGCCATCAGCAGCAGCCCGACGCCGGAGCTTGCAGCACTTGCCGAGCTCGCCAAGAATGCATTCGCAATGCCCTATGCCGCCGTCAACATCGTCGACGAGGACTGGCTGCGCATCGCCGGCGAAGCGGGCATGCAGCTTTCGGAATGCCCGCGCGACCTTTCCTTCTGCACCCGTGTTGTCTTCGCCAACGACATGGTCGTCGTTCCCGATCTGGAACAGGATGCGGAGCTCAATGCCGCGCCCTATGTGACGGGCCCGCCGCATTTCCGTTTTTATGCCGGTGCACCACTGGAACTGGAAAACGACCTGGTGATCGGCGCCTTCTGCATTCTCGATCAGAAGCCGCGCCTCTTCACCGAAAAAGAGGCGGCCAATCTTCGCCGTTTCGCTCGTGTTGCGAGCGCGCTTCTGCGGCTGCAGAAGGCGAATTTCGTCATGGGCCTTGCAGAAAGCAGCCTTCGCACGGCGGCCATGACCGATCCGCTGACCGGCTTCCTCAACCGCGCCGCACTCGATGCCATCGTCGACCGCGCGCTGGAATCAGCCCTTGCCTCCGGCCAGACCTTCGGCGCCCTCTATCTCGACATGGATGGTTTCAAGTCGATCAACGATACGCTCGGCCACCATATCGGTGACGAGGTGCTGCGGGAGGCGGCAAATCGCATCCGTTCGGTCATCCGCTCCGGCGACATCGTCGTTCGCATGGGCGGCGACGAATTTGCGATCTTCATACCGAACCCGCCGAACACCGAAGCGCTGGTCTCCGTCTCCGAACGCCTGCTCTCGGCCTTCCGTAGCCCCTTCGCCATCGAGGGGAATACCATCCTCGCCCGCCTGAGCATCGGTGCGGCACTCGCCCCGCAAGGCGGCCGCCGCCGCCGCGAACTGCTGCGCAACGTCGATGGCGCCCTCTATAGCGCCAAAGCCGCCGGACGGGACTGCTATGTGGTTTTCAATCCGAACTGACGTTTGAAAAAGAAACGGGAATAAAACGGACACCTGCCGTGTCTCATCTCCGGTAACGCAAGGTGCGTGCCTAACCCGAGGAGAGAGACCATGAAGTCCGTGAAATTCCTGTCCGTGCTGGCAGTCGTCGCTGCCACCGCCACTGCAGCCTTCGCAGCACCCGCCGTCACCGAAGTCGAAACGGCCAAGGGCAAGGTTCTTGCCGGCGAAAAGGGCATGACCCTCTACACCTATAAGAAGGACGAAAAGGGCGTATCGAGCTGCTACGACAAATGCGCCACCAACTGGCCGCCCTTCCTCGCTCCTAGCGGCGCCAAGGCCGAAGGTGCATACTCGCTCGTCGAACGCAAGGATGGAACCAAGCAGTGGGCCAAGGACGGCATGCCGCTCTATTACTGGGTGAAGGACACCAAATCAGGCGACATCACCGGCGACGGCGTCGGCGGTTCCTGGGACCTTGCCAAGCCCTGATGGCGAGACGCGCGTGAAGACGCCCCCACCCGATGCGTTCGAGGGCCAGATCCTGGCCCTCCTTCCCTCGCTTCGGCGCTATTCCCGCAGCCTCACCCGATCGGATACCGAAGGCGAGGATCTGCTTCAGGATTGCGTGGAGAAGGTTCTGGCCAGGCGCGGCCAGTGGCGGGGTATCAACCTGCGCGGCTGGGTCCTGACGACGATGACCAACCTCTACCGCAACACCCGCCGCGCCAGCCCCCGCGACCGGCTGATCGAGCTCGACGCCGTCGAAGAACTTGCCGGTCCTGATGCCCAGGCCGATCCGCTGGAGCGCCTGCGGCTGGAACAGGCCCTCGACAGTCTGTCGGAAGACTACCGCGCCGTCCTGATGCTCGTCGTCATCGAAGGCTACAGCTATCATGAAGTGGCAACCATGCTGGACATCCCGATCGGCACCGTCATGTCGCGCCTGTCGCGCGCACGCCAGCGCATGAGTGACCATATGAAAGCCGATAATGTGATTACGCTTCGGAGACCGAAATGAACGAGACCAACCCCACCGTGACCGAAGCGGACCTGCACGCCTTTGCCGACGGGCAATTGCCGGAGGCCGGCCGCGCCCGCGTGGAAGCCTACCTCGCCGAAAACCCCGAGGAAGCCGCCATGGTCGCCGGCTGGCAGGCGCAGAATGCCGGCATCAAGTCCCTGTTTTCAGGCTATGAGAAGAGCCGCGACACCGATCTCCGGATGGTGGCACCGGCTGACACTGCCTCCCCCTGGAAGACACGCTCGGCCCTTGCCGCTGCCGCCGTCATGCTCTTCGCGCTTGGCGCCGTCAGCGATCGCTTCATCCCGCCGCTCTTCCAACGCCCGCCGCTGCAGCTGGCCGAATCCGAGACCTTGCCGAAGCAGGCCGAAACCGCCTTCCTCGTCTATGCCGGCGAAGTGCGCCACCCGGTCGAAGTCTTCGCCAATGAGGAAGCACATCTAGCGACCTGGCTCGGCAAGCGGCTGGCAATCCCCGATCTCAAGGTGCCGGACCTCAAATCCCTCGGCTTCCACCTTGTCGGCGGCCGCCTGCTGCCGGTCGATAACAGGCCGGGCGCCATGTTCATGTACGAGGACCAGGGCGGCGAACGCCTCACCATCATCGTCGGCCGCAACAAGGAAAACAGGACGACAAGCTTCCGCTTCGCGTCCGCCAAGGATGTCGAGACCTTCTACTGGATCGATGGCGAACTCGGCTATGCGGTGACGGGCGAAATCTCCCGCGACATGCTGCGCAAGGTGGCCGAAGAATGTTACCGGCAGTTCCTTTCATAAAAGGGGAACTGCACGCAGACTACGCGATCAGGCCGATACGACTTGGTAGCGGCCGATTTCATCCTGCTTGAGCATGGAACCGCCCTCAGCACCCTCGGCAAGCTGCTTCTTCAAGGCCTGCGTGACCTTGTCGTTCTTGTCTGGATCATCAGCGCTGTCGATAAGATCTTCCAGCGTGATGCCGAGCTTATCCAGACCGAGATCGCGCTCGATCTTGGCAATGGCCTGCGCCCCGTCCGGCTTGCTCTTCAGATCCGAAAAAGCCTTTTTCGTCGCGGCGACGAACGCATCCATCGATGCATAGTCGCTCTTTTTCACGCCGAGCGCTTCGCCTGCGCGGTCGATCAGATCAAGCTTCATCTGGGTTACGCTTCGATCGTTCACGCTGAACAAGGCGTCAGAAATCTTGGACTGCGCGGCCGTCGGCTGCGGGCTCATGCCGGATGTCTGTTTGACGGGCTGGCCATGGGCAATCGCCACCAGATTGTCACCATCGGTCTTCTTGGCGTCGGTGGAATTCACAGGCGAAATGCTCTGCTGAAGGATCAGCAAGGCGGCTTCATTGGTCGATGAAATCGAAGTCATGCATGGTCCTCGTGCGCATGTGCTCGACCATCATGGGCGCAATGTGCAGGTTTGACCGGGCGTCATGCCTGAGCGGGAATCAGCTGGGTTTGCGATGGCATCATCGCCGTGATTCCTTGCATAAATATAAAACTTGAGCGTGTGCCTGTCGATAAATTCGATCGATAGCGTCAGGCCGTGATCTCAGCGCTGGGGATCGTTGGCAAGCTCGATCGGCTTGCCATGCGGCGTCGCTTCCGCCGCCCGCTGCCAACTCTTCTGCAGGTCGAGAATGGCGGAAGCATCCGCCACACCGCGGCTGACGAGCAGATCGGAAAGAGCCGCCACCCAGCAGTCGAAATAATCGCTGCCATCCTCGGCCCGGCCAGGCTTATGCAACTCCCTGGACAGGACTTCCGCCCATTCGCTCCAGGCAAACAGACCCTTCTCATGCAGTTGCACGGTCATGGCAAAGGCTTCCGCCGCCCAGGGTTCGGGGAAAACAGGATCACCCTCCGGCGACTTCGGCAGACCCGGCGATTGCGCCAGTTGAGACGGGATCTCACACACGCTCAAGGTAGCTCTCCCAGGCATCGATGGAGACCGTCAGCGACGGATCGGCGCCCTCGCCCCAGATCTCGCCGCCATCGAAGACGACGGTATAGAGCCATTGCGGGTTCTCGCCTTTGCCATGCGCGTTGTCATCGGGAAAAACGAAGGAGCCCTGCACTGCCTCGATCACGCCCGTCTTGGCACGCGCATAACGCGGCAGCCGCGTATGGGTCGCCGGATTGAAATTCTTCGTCTTGACCGTTTCGCCGACCACGAAGAGCGGCGCGGTCTCGACCGGCCGGTCGCAGGGAGCGCCCTTTGCGAGCACGCCTGATACCATTTCCGCCTTCAGCACCCGCTTCGGCACAGCACCATCCAGCAGCTTGCGGCCGGACAGCAGCTCCTCGCGGTTGGCAAAGCCGTGGCGTTCCAGGAGCATGTCGATGCCGCGGATCCAGATCTCGTAATAGTTCGCCGCCAGATAATCGGCCGGCGGAATGCTTTCGCGCGCATGCCGGCTCTCGTCGATCGTCCAGGCGCCGAAAGCGCCGCAGGACAGCGTGATGCCGAGCGCCCGCTTCTCCCATTCGGCATGGAAATAGGGCTCGTTCTTTTCGGGCGCGACGGGGCCGAAGCCCATCTGGCCTCCGAGATCGTGCGGGCCGTTCACGCCGGCACCTTTGTGCCGGCAGCCGTCGCCTCCGGGTTACCGGCAGCCGAGACCTTCGGGCTGTCAGCAATGGCCGTTCCGATCATCGCATCACGGCTGACGAGATCGGCAAGCGCCTCCTCGCCCATGCCCTCGGTGCCCTGTGGCCGCTCGGGAATAACGAGATAACGCAACTCCGCGGTCGAATCCCAGACGCGAACCTTCTTGCCCTCTGGCAGCGTCACCCCGAATTCGGCGAGCACGCCGCGCGGATCGATGACCGCGCGCGAGCGATAGGCGGGAGCCTTGTACCAGACCGGCGGCAGGCCGAGCACCGACCACGGATAGCAGGAACAGAGTGTGCAGACGATGAGGTTATGCGTGTCTGCTGTATTGAAGACGGCGCGCATGTGCTCGCCCTGCCGGCCGGTATAGCCAAGGCTCGCAATCGCCGCCGTCGCGTCCCGCTTCAGCCATTCGGCAAAATCGGGATCGCTCCAGGCTTTCGCAACGACACGCGCACCATTGCGTGGCCCGACCTTCGTCTCATAGGTCTCGACAATCACATCGATCGCCGCCGGATCGATCAGCCCCTTCTCCGTCAGCAGCGTTTCCAGCGCTTTCACACGCGCCTGCATGTCCGAATAGTGGTTGTCGTGGTGATGATCATGGTGATCGTGGTCATGATCCGCGTGGTCGTCTCTGTGCCGCATGGCGCTCTCCGGGGTAGAGCGCTCGATCTTATGCGCCGATCGGAGGACCGCCAAGCGTATTTCTCGTCAAGAAGTGCCCCAATGAATGCCATCGGCAAGGATTGAAGGGGAAGCTAATTAAGCAACTCCTTATTTTTCGCCGTCATCCTAACCAAACGTTAATGGCTTCATCTCAACATTGCACACATGAAAGTTCCGACATTCGGCCGCAGCACCAGACCGCCCGCGCCTCCGTCCGCCCCTCCGCGAGAGGAGATGGAGAGCCTTGCGCACAGCTCGGCCTCTGCCGATCCGCGCCGGCGTGAGACCGAAGATACCGTGCAGAGCCCGGGGCTGGTTGCACGCGCCCTGCTCGACCACGTGATTCAGGAAATGGCGACGGACGGCAATGTTCATTCGATCGATCTGTTCGCAGCCCTGGGATCGGTTGGCGGTTTTTCGTGCGTCCTCACCGCCTTTGATATCGCTTCCGCCGGACAGCTCAGCGACGACGCTGATCTCATCGCCATGGAAACCGAGGATGGCTCCCGCTATTATACCGGCAATCTGCCGAACGCCTTCCTTCTGGAAAACCATGATTCCCTGCTCAACCTGACATACGGCGCGGCAAGAAGGTCCGGTGCTATGATCTCGCAAGAGATGGCGATGGAAGCGCTTCGTTACGTGGTCTCAACCATCGGACATCCGCAGTTCGGAATACCGCGATTGATGGATGAACACCGTCCAGGCGATACGCCCCTTGCCTACGTTCGCCGCCTGTGGCCGAAGTTGGCCGATGCTCTCGATCGAAATATCGTGCCCATCAGCAGGCGACCTTTCGCGATCGGCCTGGCGTTGGAGCTTGCCTTCTACCAGGTCAGGCCGCCGCTCGACCCGTCGCTGGCGGCGCGGATCGTCACCGAATGCGCTATTCCCATGGCCAAACTCGATCCCCGCCTTATCGCCTAAGCCATCCGGCATGAAAGCGAGGCAGTTTCTTGCGAGCAATACGCGGGCATTACACGGCCGCCCCCTGCTCGATATGCCGTTTTTCGGTAGTCTCCCACTATGAACATCCTGATTCTCGGTGCCACAGGCTTCATCGGCTCGGCGATCGCAGCACGGCTGCTTGCGGACGGCTGCACCGTGACCGGGCTTGTCCGCAATCCCGACCGGGCACGGGTTCGCCAGCCCGCTATCCGCTGGATCCGGGCCGATCTGGAGAAGATGACCAATGTGGCCGACTGGGCCGCCATGCTGGAAGGCCAGCACGTCGTCGTCAACAGTGCCGGCGCCCTCCAGGACGGTCTTTCGGACAATCTCGCAGCCACCCAGCAACGCGCAATGATCGCCCTCCAGCAAGCGGCGCGACCGGCCGGCGTGACGCTGATCGTCCAGATCTCCGCCCGAACCGACGGCGCCGGCAGCAACCTGCCCTTCCTCACCACCAAGCGTGCTGCCGATACAGCGCTTGCAGCATCCGGCCTGCCTTACGTGATCCTGCGCCCATCCCTCGTGCTCGGCCGCAACGCCCACGGCGGCACCGCACTTCTGCGCGCGCTTGCATCCTTCCCCCTTGCCCTGCCGCTCATCCATGCCGACAGCCCGGTCGAAACCGTCGCCGCCGAAGATGTCGCCTCTGCCGTCTCGGCCGCGATCTCCGGCGCACTCCCCTCCGGTAGCGATATCGAACTCGCCGCCGAGGAACGGCACACGCTCGCAAGCCTCGTCAAACTGCACCGCGCCTGGCTCGGCCTGCCGGATGCGCCTGTCATCTCCATCCCGCCGGCAATCGCACGGCCGGTCTCATGGCTTGCCGATATTGCCGGCCATCTCGGCTGGCGCTCGCCGCTACGCTCCACCGCCATGACAGTCATGTCCGAGGGTGTGCGCATGGACCGCCCCACGCCCTCGGGTCTGCCGACACTCTCGGCTGAGGAGACGCTTGCCGCCCATCCCTCCGGCGTTCAGGACCTATGGTTTGCCCGCCTCTATCTCCTGAAGGCGCCGGTCATTGCCGGGCTGTCGCTCTTCTGGTTACTATCCGGCCTCATCCCGCTTCTGGCGCCAGAACGGGCGAGCGCCCATTTCCTGCCCTTCATGCCTGCGGGTGCCGCCATGGCGCTGACGATCCTCACCTGCCTGATCGATATCGCGCTCGGCGCCGCAGTCCTCTTGCGTCCATTCGCCCGCCGCGCCCTTCTCGGCATGCTCTTCGTCTCCCTCGCCTATCTCTTGGGCGGCACGATGCTGGAGTCCGCGCTCTGGCTCGATCCGCTTGGGCCGCTCGTCAAGGTCCTGCCATCGCTGCTGCTGACGCTTGCGGCACTCGCCATCCTGGATGAACGCTGATGCTCGCAGAACTGCTGCTTCTCGCCCATGTTGTCGGCGCAACTGTGCTCTTCGGCACCGGCGCCGGCATCGCCTTCTTCATGGTGATGGCCCATCGCACCCTTAACCCTGTCCTGATCGCCCATGTCGCCGGCACCGTCGTGATCGCCGATACGGTCTTTACGGCCACAGCCGCCATCCTCCAGCCGGTGACAGGCTATCTTCTCGCCCGCATCATCGGCTGGGATCTGACGGAAAGCTGGATTGCGCTATCGCTGGTTCTGTATGTCGTCACCGGCATCTTCTGGCTGCCGGTCGTCTGGATCCAGATCCGGTTGCGCAATCTCGCCCGCGCAGCAGCCGCCTCGGGCACTGCCCTGCCGCCGGCCTATTTCAGCCTCTACCGCGTCTGGTTCGCCTTCGGCTTTCCG
This sequence comes from Rhizobium sp. 1399, assembly GCF_031455475.1. Taxonomy (NCBI): domain Bacteria; kingdom Pseudomonadati; phylum Pseudomonadota; class Alphaproteobacteria; order Hyphomicrobiales; family Rhizobiaceae; genus Rhizobium; species Rhizobium sp. 1399. Next base: position 231,934 of record NZ_JAVDSU010000011.1, read on the forward strand.
GCCTTCTTCGCGGTAACAGGCATTCTCTTGTTAATGCTATCAAAGCCGACGCTATTTTAGCATCGGCCACAGGCTGAGCACGAGCAGCACCGCCATGGTGATGTTGAACCATTTCAGCCGCACCGGATCGGAGAGCCACTGCCGAAGCGCCGAACCGAAGCCCGCCCAGGTGGAAACCGAGGGCACATTGACCGCCGCAAAGGCAAGGCCGACGAGCAGCACGCTGATCAGATAAAGCTCCCGATTCGTATAGGTTGCCATCGCCGTGACCGCCATCACCCAAGCCTTCGGATTGACCCACTGAAAGGCCGCAGCGCCAAGGAAGGACATCGGTTTCACGCCGCTCTTGCCTTCGCTCAGCGACCGCGATGTCGCAATCTTCCAGGCGATCCAGACGAGATAGGCGCCACCGGCAAATTTCAGCGCGATATAGACCGTCGGCACCGTATGCAGCAGCGCCCCGAGCCCCAGACCTACGGCAAGCAGCAGCGACAGGAAACCCGCCCCGATGCCGAACATATGCGGGATCGTACGGCGAAAGCCGAAATTCACGCCCGAGGCAAACAGCATCATATTGTTCGGCCCCGGGGTGATCGAGGTCGTGAAAGCAAAAAGCAGCAGGGCCAGAAACGTATCCAGCGGCATGAAACCCTCCCGGGGCCGCACGTGTTGACGATTTGGCGGCTTATCTGGAATTGGGTCAGCATAACTGCCCTAATTCACATCGACCATAACATGATTGTCATGGTGACAGGATTACCTGATAGTCTATCGAGCACGCACAGGATCAGAACGTACATGGACGCCCCCATCCCCACCATCACCTTTCCCGATGGCACCGAAGTGCCGGCGCTCGGCCAGGGCACCTGGGGCATGGGCGAGGATGCCGGCCATGCGAAGGAAGAGATTGCCAGCCTCAAGGCCGGCTTCGATCTCGGCATGACGATGATCGATACCGCGGAAATGTATGGCGACGGCGGCGCCGAGGAAATCGTCGGACAGGCGATCAAGGGACGCCGCGACGAGACCTTCATCGTCAGCAAGGTCTATCCCTGGAATGCCAGCCGCACCGGCACGATCACCGCCTGCGAAGGCAGCCTCGAACGCCTCGGCACCGACCGCATCGACCTCTATCTCCTGCATTGGCGCGGCAACTATCCGCTTACCGAGACCGTCGAGGCCTTCGAGACGCTGAAAGCCGCCGGCAAGATCCGCGCCTGGGGCGTCTCCAACTTCGATACCGACGACATGGAAGAACTGCTCTCCGTCCCCGGCGGTCAGAATGTTGCCGCCAATCAAGTTCTCTACAATCTCGCCCGCCGCGGCATCGAATACGATCTCCTGCCCTGGTGCCAGAGCCGCAACATTCCGATCATGGCCTATTCGCCGATCGAACAGGGCCGCATCCTGCACCACCCCGACCTGATCCATATCGCCAAGGCCTATCAGGCGACACCGGCACAGTTGGCGCTCGCCTTCCTGCTCGAACGCGACGGCGTCTTCGTCATCCCCAAGACTTCGAATATCGAGCGCGCCCGCGAAAACCGCGATTGCGTCTCCCTCGATATCACCGACGAGGACTGGGAAGCCCTCGACGCCGCCTTCCCGCCGCCACCAAAGAAAACGCCGCTGGAGATGCTCTGACCTCCAGCGGCGCAAACTGCCATTCAAAAGCAGCCGATCACATGCCCGGGCTGTAACCCTTACATGCCCGGGCTGTCTCTTTACATGCCCTGCCCGCCGCGGTTCATCGCGGCAATGCCAGTGCGGCAGACTTCGATGAGGCCGAGCGGCTTCATGATCGCGATGAACTGGTCGATCTTCGAAGACTTGCCGGTGATCTCCAGGATGAAGTGATCGATCGTCGCATCCACCACCTTGGCGTGGAAGGCGTCCGCTAGGCGCAGCGTCTCGGCGCGGGTCTCGCCATTGCCGATCACCTTCAGCAGCGCCACTTCCCGCTCGATCGGCCGGTCCTGGCCGAGCTCGCGGGCGCGTACCGTCAGGTCCACCACGCGATGGACAGGTACGATGCGTTCGAGCTGCGCCTTGATCTGCTCCAGCACATGCGGCGTGCCGCGGGTGACGATGGTGATGCGCGACAGATGCGCCGCATGCTCCGTCTCCGAAACCGTCAGGCTTTCGATGTTGTAGCCGCGGCCGGAGAACAGGCCGATGACGCGGGCGAGTACGCCCGGTTCGTTATCGACCAGCACCGAGAGCGTATGGCTCTCGACGGCCGCCGTTTCCGGAGAGATGAAGTAGGCAGAGCCGGTGGGTTGAAGGTGTGCGTTCATGATCCTGGGTTCCTACCTATCTATTGTTATACTAGCTGACGGCCCTTGGCGTCGATCGCATTGGCGACCGCTTCGTCCGTGGCTTCGTCTGGCAGCAGCATTTCATTATGGGCCTTGCCCGAGGGGATCATCGGGAAGCAGTTGGCGAGATTGGCAACGCGGCAATCGAAGATAACCGGCTTCTTGACGTCGATCATCTCCTGGATGGTCGCATCGAGATCGTCGGGCTTCTCGCAGCGCAGGCCAACGGCGCCATAGGCTTCCGCGAGCTTCACGAAATCAGGCATCGCTTCCGTATAGGAGTTGGACAGGCGGTTGCCATGCAGCAGCTGCTGCCACTGGCGCACCATGCCCATGTACTGGTTGTTCATGATGAAGATCTTGATCGGCGCATTGTGCTGGATCGCTGCCGACATTTCCTGAATGCACATCTGGATCGAGGCATCGCCGGCAATATCGATGACGAGGCTTTCCGGATGGGCGATCTGCACGCCGAGCGCCGCCGGCAGGCCATAACCCATCGTGCCGAGGCCGCCCGAGGTCATCCAGCGGTTCGGCTGTTCGAAGCCGAAGAACTGGGCCGCCCACATCTGGTGCTGGCCGACTTCGGTCGTGATGTAGGTGTCGCGATCCTTAGTCAACGCGAAGAGACGTTCCAGCGCATATTGCGGCATGATCACGTCCTTGCTCATCGTATAGGCGAAGGAATTGCGGGCGCGCCAGCGGGTAATATCGCCCCACCAGGCATCGAGACGGCTCTTTTCCGGCTTCTTCGGCAGTGCCCGCCACAGGCGGATCATGTCTTCCAGAATATTGCCGACATCGCCACGGATGCCGACATCGACACGGACGTTCTTGTTGATCGAAGACGGATCGATATCGATATGGATCTTCTTGGAATTCGGCGAGAAGGCGTTCAGACGACCGGTAATACGGTCGTCGAAACGGGCACCGATGCAGACCATGACATCGCAATCATGCATCGCCATGTTGGCCTCATAGGAGCCGTGCATGCCGAGCATCTTCAGCCAGTTCTTGCCGGAAGCCGGATAGGCGCCGAGACCCATCAGCGTCGAGGTGATCGGGAAATCTGTCAATTCGACCAACTCGCGCAGCATGCGGGAGGCTTCCGGGCCGGAATTGATGACGCCGCCGCCCGTATAGAAGACCGGCTTGCGGGCGTTGGCCATCAGCTCGATCGCCGCCTGGATCTGGTTCAGGTCACCCTGGATCTTCGGCTGGTAGCTCTTCTGGATGGCATGATCGGCCGGCGGCGTGTAGGTGCCGGTGGCAAACTGCACGTCCTTCGGGATATCGACGACAACGGGGCCCGGACGGCCCGACTGGGCAATACGGAAGGCCTCATGGATGACGGCGGCGAGCTCGTTGACATCCTTGACCAGCCAGTTGTGCTTGGTGCAGGGGCGCGTGATGCCAACCGTATCGCATTCCTGGAAGGCGTCCGAACCGATCAGCGGCGTCGGAACCTGGCCGGAGAGGCAAACGAGCGGAATGGAATCCATCAGCGCATCCTGCAGCGGCGTGACGGCATTAGTGGCACCGGGGCCTGACGTCACCAGCATGACGCCGACCTTGCCGGTGGAGCGGGCGTAACCTTCGGCCGCATGGCCGGCGCCCTGCTCATGGCGCACGAGGATGTGCTTGATATCCTCCTGCTGGAAGATCTCGTCATAGATCGGCAGGACGGCACCGCCGGGATAGCCGAAGATGTGCTCGACACCATTGTCCTTCAGCGCGCGGAGAACGATTTCCGCTCCCGTCATCCTGTTGTCTGCCGCTTGATTGTCCGTGCTCGCCATGTGTCTGTTCCGTTTGATGCTGGAGATCTGAGGTTTGTGGCCGGAAGCCCTGATTTCGGGCATAAAAAAAGGCCCCTGAGGAGCCTTCGTCTTGCGCATGGGTGGCTATCGCCGGATGGTTACACCATCCTGCCCATGCGCTTTCCCACCACGATAAGAACGTTCGAAATTGTCATGGGCGGAAGTGATAGACAGAAAATTTCGCAGCGTCAACGCATTCCGCAATAAAAAATCGGCACGCCGTCAACTGCGCAAACCGTCCAATGGGCCGTCCAATTCTGGGGCTGAAGGATTTATTAAAGGATCGATTCTATCCTGCCCTTTAATGCAGGGAGTAACCCTTTGCTCAACAACGACATGATGACGACAGGCAAAGCAGGCGAACAGGATCGCCGCGACAGCCTTGCGCCGGGGAACAGATTTCTCGGGCGTGTCGTTGCATGCAGCGGATCGCGCGCCACCATCGCCGCCGTGGCGGAAGCCGGCGGCACCGATCTCACCGAATTATGGTCTGTCGGCCGGCTGATTTCGATCAGCGTCGGGCGCAATCGCGTCGTCGCCCTCGTCTTTTCCATGAATACCGGTAGCCAGGGCTGGGGCGAAGGTCAGGACAATATCTTTCGCATCGAGACCGAGCTTCTTGGCGAAGTCCGTGTCGACGAAGACGGCCGCGAGGAATTCTCGACCGGCATTTCGCGCTATCCCTATCTCGGCGCCATCGCCCACCGCATCCGCTCCGCCGACTTGATGCGCATCTATGATGCCGGCAAGGGCGCCACCGCCGTCATCGGCAATCTGACGCAGGATGAAAGCATCGACGCGGCGATCCATGTCCCCTCGATGCTGTCGAAGCATTTCGCCGTGGTCGGCTCGACCGGCGTCGGCAAATCGACCGCCGTCTCGCTGCTCTTGCACAAGGCGATCGAGGCCGATCCGAAGCTGCGCGTGCTGATCCTCGATCCGCATAACGAATTTGCCGCCGCTTTCCCGAAACACGCTGTCACCATCGATACCGATACGCTCGACCTGCCCTTCTGGCTGATGCGGCTGGAAGAATTCGCTGAAGTTGTCTTCCGCGGCCGCCCGCCGGTGCCCGAAGAGCTCGACATGCTGCGCGATATCCTGCCGGAGGCCAAACGCGCCTTTCGCGGCAGCGACAGTTCGCTGGTGCGCCGCCAGACGGAAAAGAGCTCGATCACCGCAGACACTCCGGTGCCCTATCGCATCGCCGATCTGCTTGCCCTCATCGACGAGCGCATCGGCAGGCTGGAAGGCCGCGCCGAAAAGCCCTTCCTGCGCTCGTTGAAGATGCGCATCATCGCCGCGATCAACGATCCGCGCTATCACTTCATGTTCTCCAGCAACACGATCAGCGACACGATCACCGAGACCATCGCGCAGATCTTCCGCATACCCGGCGACAACAGACCGATTTGCACTTTCCAGCTCGCCGGTATCCCCTCGGAAGTCGTCAACTCCGTCGCCTCGGTACTTTGCCGCATGGCCTTCGAAATCGCGCTCTGGAGCGAAGGCGCCATTCACATGCTGGTCGTCTGCGAAGAGGCGCACCGCTATATACCCTCGGACCCGAACCTCGGCTTTGTCCCGACGCGCCAGGCCATCGCCCGCATCGCCAAGGAAGGCCGCAAATACGGCGTCTCGCTCGGCATCATCACCCAGCGCCCCGGCGAACTCGACCAGACGATCCTGTCGCAGTGCTCGACGCTCTTTGCCATGCGTCTTGCCAACGACCGCGACCAGGAAATCATCCGCTCGGCCATCCCCAATTCCTCGATCTCGACGACGAGCTTCATCTCCTCGATCGGCAACGGAGAGGCGATCGCCTTCGGAGAGGCGATCCGGGTGCCTATGCGCATGCGCTTCTTGCGCGTCGACGAAACCCTGCTGCCGAAGGCCCATAGCGCCACCAGCAAACATGCCGAGGAAGACCCTGACACCGTCGACCTGCGCCGCATCGTCACCCGCATGCGGGCGATCACATCAGGCCCCGATATCTCCACATTCCAGCAGAGCTACAGTGCAGCGATAGCGGATTACGAGCCGGAAGAGGATTTCGAAGACGAGGACGCTGCTCAGCCCTACGCCGCTCCGTCGGCAGCACAGGCACCGCTTGAACCCTATCGCCCCGGACTGCTGCCGCAGAGCCGCGCGCCGCATCCCGAGCCCCCGCCGCTCTCGCCGCAGACCTCGATCGACGCACGCCTGGAAGCGCTGCGCCGCGAAATGCGTCGCGACGAGCAGCCGAGGCCGGCCTTTGGCGAACAGACGTCAGCGCAGCGTCGCGAGGGCGGCATGTCGCTGCGCGAAAGCATCCTGAAGAAGCCGCTGAGCAGCCTTTACGATAAGGACTGAGCCGTCAGCTCAGTGGAAATAGGAGATCGTCTCGATCCGCATGGTCTCGTCTTCGACCGCGAGTTTTATGACTGTTGGCATGGTGAGGAGCTTCCATAATTCATAACCAGACGTTCCAGTCAGATTCCCAAGGAAGCTGCAGATAATACGGCCGTGAGAAACGACTGTGCATCGCGTCGCTCCGTCCAGCCGCGAGACGATCTGGCTCAGACCAGTTCTGAATCGCGCTGCCGTTTTGGCATGGGAATCGCCCCAGACCTGGTTTTCCCGATCGGCGAAGTAGCGCTCGACCGACATCGCGAAATCGTCGCTTGATATCCATGCCGCTTTGTTGGCCCGATGCTCGCGAAATTCCTCAATAGCGGTCACCGGCAGGTGCGTCAGCTGTCTTGCCGTCTGCAACGCCTTCGATTCAGGACTGCTGAAGACCAGTTCGGGCAACATGCCTTTGAGAGATGCAGCCACTGCACGGCCAGCATCGGTCAGCTCCCAGAAGGCGGGAGGGCGCTCCGGATCGGGCATCGTCTCTGCATGGCGAACAAGATAAATTTCACGCATCGCTAGAACGCCTCAAGTCAACCGCTCCCAGCTTTCATCCATCTGATTGCGGAACCAGGTCATCTGCCGCTTGGCATATTGCCGTGTGGCGGCGGCCCCGCGCTCGATCACCTCTGCACGGCTCATCTCACCACGCAGCATCGCCGCGATCTGCGACACGCCGATCGCCTTCATGACAGGCATTTCCGGGGGAAGATCAAGCGCGAGTAGCGCCCTCACCTCGTCTTCCGCCCCCTGCTCCAGCATTTTCTCGAAACGTCCGTTGATACGCTGATGCAGCACGGCGCGATCCGGCAGCACGACGATCTTGCGCGCCCTGTCGGGATCGACGACGACAGGCCCCGCCTGCCCCTGGAATTCTGCAATCGACTGACCCGTCGCCTCGAAGACCTCAAGCGCCCGCACGATCCTCTGCCCGTCCTGTACGTTCAGGCTTTCGGCGATGGCGGGATCAACCTTCGCTAGCTCTGCATACAGGCCCTCCGGACCCTCCTCCAGAAGCCGTGCGCGCAGCCGCTGCCTTACCTCCTCGGGAATGACGGGCATTTCCGACAACCCGCCCGTCAGCGCCTTGAAATAGAGCCCGGTGCCGCCGACGAACACCGGCAGCTTTCCCTCGGCGTGGATGCGCGGCAAAAGCGCTGTCACGTTCCGCAGCCAGGAACCGGTCGAACAGGCCTGCGCGGCCGGCACATGGCCGTAGAGATGATGCGGCACACCATCCATATCCTCTCCGGAGGGTCGCGCCGTCAGCACCCGCAGCGTGTCATAGACCTGCATGCTGTCGGCATTGATCACCACGCCGCCATGCTCCTTGGCCAATTCCACTGCGAGCGCGGACTTGCCGCTGGCAGTCGGCCCGGTTATCAGGATCGCATTCACAGCGCTCAGAAGGTTTTCCATCATGGCCCTCGTTGCCACGCTTGTTGCCAATCCGTCAAACCCCGTTCTTTCGCCTGAGATCGCCGAGCGAGCTTCAGACGCCATCAAGGCATCCGGGCTCTACTGGCTGGCGGATGGCATTGCCTGCGATATCGTGCTCGCAGACGGCTCCGACAGGCGGGCAGCGGAGGCCAATCTGCTCGCCGTCATCGCCAACAGCCCGATCGATCTCGTCATCCAGGAACAGGAAACCCGCCGCAAGAAGCTGCTGATCGCCGATATGGATTCGACCATGATCGGCCAGGAATGCATCGACGAACTCGCCGCCGAAGTCGGCCTGAAGGAAAAGGTCGCCGCCATCACCGCCCGCGCCATGAACGGCGAGATCGCCTTCGAGCCGGCGTTGCGCGAACGCGTCGCCCTCCTGAAGGGCTTGCCGATCTCCGTCGTCGACGAAGTGATCGCCAAGCGCATTACGCTTACCCCGGGTGGCCCCGAACTGATCGCCACCATGAAGTCGAAAGGCTATTATACCGCCCTCGTCTCCGGCGGCTTCACAGTCTTCACCAGCCGCATCGCAGCCACCCTGGGCTTCGACGAAAACCGCGCCAATCTCCTGCTTGAGGAAGACGGCCTCCTCTCCGGCCACGTCGCGGAACCCATTCTCGGCAAGCAGGCCAAGGTCGATGCTCTCAACGACATCGCCACCCGCCTCGGCATTTCCCCCGGAGAAGCCATTGCCGTCGGCGACGGCGCCAACGATCTCGGCATGCTGCATCTGGCCGGCTCCGGCGTCGCCCTCCACGCCAAACCGGCTGTCGCTGCCGAAGCCGACATGCAGATCAACCACGGCGACCTGACGGCGCTGCTCTATATCCAGGGCTACCGGAAGACGGATTTCGTGACGGCTTGAACCGCGCGAGGCGTGGCCGAAAACTGAAAAGGAGCGTCATAACCGCTCCTTTCGCATCTTGGGGCGGCAAGCGCCCCTCCCCACCCTCATCAAGTCAGTTGCTGACAGGATCGTTGAGTGCTCTCAGTCTTGCATTGGCGACGACGATGATGTGTCGCATGACGGCATTGATGGCGAG
>NZ_JAVDSU010000012.1:0-232398 GCF_031455475.1 Rhizobium sp. 1399
CTCTCGACCCATTCGGAAGCGTTGATCAACGCCGTCTCCGGCACGCATGACCGTCTCGCTGAAACCCTCGACGAGAAGGCCATGGCGCTCGGCATCTCGCTGAACGAAACGCAGTCGCGCATCGAAGACACGCTCTCGACCCATTCGGAAGCGTTGATCAACGCCGTCTCCGGCACGCATGACCGTCTCGCTGAAACCCTCGACGAGAAGGCCATGGCGCTCGGCATTTCGCTGAACGAAACGCAGTCGCGCATCGAAGACACGCTCTCGACCCATTCGGAAGCGTTGATCAACGCCGTCTCCGGCACGCATGACCGCCTCTCCGAAACGCTCGACGAAAAGGCAATGGCCCTTGCCATCTCGCTGAACGAAAGCCAGAGCCGCCTGGAAGACACGCTGACGGCGGGCACTGATGCTTTCGTCCATGCTGCCACCGGCACGCATGACCGGATCGCCGCATCGCTCGGCGAAAGCCAGTTCCGCATCGAGGAAGCACTCACCAGCCGCGCCGAATCCATCGTCAATGCCGTCACGAACAGCGCCGACCGCCTGTCCGATACGCTTGACGAAAAGACCATGGCGCTCGCCATTTCGCTCGACGATGGCCAGAGCCGCTTCGAATCCGCGCTCGAAAACCGCAGCAACTCCATTATGGACACCGTTGCCAATGCCGAAGAGCGTGTTGCCGGCGCCTTTGCCGACCGCACGGAAGCGATCCGCGCCGCCTATACGGATAATCAGGCACGTCTGGAAACCGCGCTCGCCGAGCACACCTCCACTCTGTCCGAAGCCCTCGATGCCGGCAGCGCCCGCATGGAAGGCATCATCGGCAGCATGACGGGCCGCATCGAGGATGGCCTCACCGACGCCCAGCAGCGTATGGCCGCCCTCGCCAACGATGCCGCAAGCAACGTCGAAGGCGGGCTCGCCGCCGCGCATGACCGCATCCGCACCACGCTTGACGACCGCACCAATGCCATCACGCTGACGCTGACCGAGGCTCATAATCTCATCAACGACACGCTCTCCGAACAGGCGACCTCGATCGGCACGTCGGTTGCGACGAGCATCGGCATGCTCGAAATGTCGCTGGAAGATCGCGAAGCTGCGATCCGCGCTGCGATCGATAAGAGTGCACAGTCGCTTGAGGATCGCATGCGCGAAGGTGCCGGCCAGATTGCCGGCCGCTTCCAGGAAGCCGCCAACACGATCTCGCGTTCGGCCGCCGATTTCTCCGGCCATCTCGACCACTCCGTCGACAACCTCACGGGCCGCTTCACCGAGACCGGCGCCCGCGTCGAAGCCAGCCTTGCCGCCATCGAGGCCCGTATTGCCGACGGCGTCGGCGGCGTGGCCGACAAGGTCGATGCTGCAGGCAGCCATCTCTCAGGCCTTCTGGATGACGGTATCTCCCGTCTGGGTTCGATCGGCGACGACACAGCCCAGCGCATCGCGGCAACGCTCGGCAACAGCGCCGCAAACCTGACCCAGGCACTCGACAGCCGCACCGCCAGCCTGACGGAAGCTTTCGACGGCCGCGCCGCCAGCCTGACGGATGCACTGGATGCCGGCAGCGCCAACCTCACCCAGGCCCTTGACAACAGCAGCGCCAACCTCACGCATGCTCTCGAGAGCCACAGCGCCAATCTCACCCAGTCTCTGGACAGCCGCCGGGCGCATCTTGCCGAAACGCTCGACAGCGGCAGTGCGAACATGGCCCAGTCGATCGACGGCCGGACCTCGGCCTTGAGCGACATGATGGATCGCGGCACCGCGCGCATCGAAGAGCGTCTCTCCACCATGGACCGCGCTCTGACCGTCGGTCTCGATGCCGTCAACCGCACGATCGAAGGCAAGGCGGCTGGTCTTGCTGCTAGCCTGCGCAACGCCGTCGCCGAAGCTGCCGAAGGCATGGATGGCGAAGCCACCAAGTCCTCGGAACTGCTGAGCCGCACCGGCCAGCAGTTCGCCGAAGCCATGGACGAGCGTTCGTCGCAGATCGTCAACCGCGTCGCCGAGGCACAGAGCCGCCTCGCCGGCCAGGCTGCCGCCGTTGCCCAGACCTTCTCCGAGGCCGGCAACGTCATCGTCAGCAAGGTGGCGGAAGCAGAAAACATCGTCAGCAGCCAGGTCAGCGCCATCAACCATGCTCTCGCCGATGCCGGCCAGACGCTGGAAGCGCATGGCAATTCGATCCGCTCGACGCTGACGGATGCCGGCAGCCAGATCACATCCAGCATGGCCGAGGTCGACCGTGCGCTGGAGGCCCGCAGCAGCATCATCCGCTCCAGCCTGGAGCAGCGTGCCCGCGAAATCGACACCACACTCACAGATATCGACAAGGCGCTGGAAGCACGCGGCAATTCGATCCGCACGACGCTCGACGAGCGCACCCGCGACTTGAACTCCATGCTTGCCGGCCGCTCCACCGAGCTGACGCGCATCCTGGATGAGACGGCACGGCCGATCATCGATCGCTACACCGACGCCGGCCAGGAAGCTGCAGCCCGCATCACCGCGGCAGCAAGCCTCAGCGCCGAGCGCCTGCGTGCGGAAAATGAAGCGCTCACCGAGGCCGTCGCCGCCCGTGCCGAAAATGTCGCCAATGCCGTCGCCGCCATCGAGAACAGCCTGACGAACAACGTCAACGGCCTTGTCCAGCGCCTGTCGGAAAGCAGCGCCGCCATGTCCATGATGATGACGCGCGCCGCCGATCAGCTGAGCGGCGTCGACAGCCGCCTCGGCGACACCACCACGCGCTTCACGGACTCTGCTGCTAAAGCTGCCGAAATGGTCTCGGCTTCGACCCGCCTTCTCGAAGGCAAGGTCGATCGCCTGTCGGATATATCAGGCCAGACGCTCGCTCAGGTCGGCGGCATCATCGGCCGCTTCGACGACCATTCGAAGGTTCTCGGCCAGGCCTCGCAGCTTCTCGCTGCCGCCCAGTCCGGCCTTGTCTCGACCCTGGAAGAGCGTGAGACCGCCCTGCAGACGTTGGCAACCGGCCTCGTGCAGCGTTCGGCCGAGATCGAAAAGACCATGCGCGGCCTCGGCGGCATGATCGAAACGGTCTTCGAACGCGCCGAGCAGCGCTCCAACCAGGTCACCGGCACATTGCGCCAGAGCGTGCAGGCCTCGTTTGCCGATATCGGACGCGTGCTTTCGGATACCGAGAAGCGCGCCGAGGAAGCAGCGTCCAACATGCGCGAAGCGATCAACCGCGCCGGCGAGGAAGCCAATGCGACGATCGACACCAGCTTTGCCAATGTCGAGCGCCGCTCCGGCGACCTCACTAACCGCCTGCGTGGCGGCCTGACGGCTTCGCTTTCGGAAGTCGAACGCATGCTCGGTGAGGCCGGCCGTGCCTCCGACAGCGCAGCGCAGCACCTGCGCGAATCGCTCCGCGATGCGATCGACGACGCTGTCGGCCGCTTCTCGGGTGCAACGGAAGATATCCGCCGCTCCGCAACCGACATCCGCAACGAACTCGACGCCACCCGCGCCGAGCTGAAGCGCGGCGCCTTCGATCTGCCGGAAGAAGCCAAGGAAAGCGCGTCCGCCATGCGCCGCGCCGTCGCCGAGCAGATCAAGGCGTTGCAGGATATTTCGCAGATTGTTGGCCGCTCCAGCCAGCGTCTCGAAATCTCCGAGCCGGTCGCCCGCAGCCTCGCCCAGGCCGAGCCTGCGCCGCGCGTCAGCCAGCCGGTGATCCCGACGGCTCCGGCTCCGCAGCCGGCACCGACGGCACGCCAGTCGATCGAGTCCATGGGACTGCGTGGCACCATTGCCCCCGCAACAACAGCGGCACCCGCTCCCGCCCCTGCTCCGCAGCGCCCGGTCGCCCAGGCTCCCCAGCCGGCTCCCGCTCCTGCTCCGGCCCGACAGGAAGCTCCGCGCACGGAAGCCACCAGCGGCGGCTGGATCAGCGATCTCCTGCGCGGCGCCTCGCGCGAAGAGACCGAGGAAGCATCGCGTGCTGCCCCGGCCCGCCCGGCAGCGGAAGCCGCCGCTCCGGCTCCGACCCCCACGCAGCGCGCCAATGACAGCCGCAACCCGCGCCATGTCGTTGAATCGCTGAACTCGCTCTCGGTCGATATCGCCCGCGCCATCGACCATGACGCCTCGGTGGATCTGTGGCGCCGCTACCAGCGCGGTGAGCGTGACGTCTTCACCCGCCGCCTCTACACGCTGAAGGGCCAGCAGACTTTCGACGAGATCAAGCGCAAGTATGACCGCGAGCCGGAATTCCGCACCGCTGTCGACCGCTATATCGGTGATTTCGAAAAGCTGCTCGCCGATGTCGCCCGCACCGATCCGAACCGCACGGTTACGCAGTCCTACCTCACGTCGGATACTGGCAAGGTCTATACGATGCTTGCCCACGCGGCGGGCCGGTTGAACTGAGTTGTCGGATGGAAGTCTGACATGGTGAGACAAAAGGGGTCATCTGTGGATGGCCCTTTTTTATTGCCCCAGCTCCTTCATTCCGTCACAAACATCCCTGATCCGCATGCACCAACGGGGCAGTCCCCCATCAGACCATCACCAAGCCAATTGCTTGCCACGACAGAGACCGTAGACATTGATGACCAAGACGACTTCCCGGCTCATGGCCGCCGCCCTCTCGTCCGCATTTCTTCTGGGCGTGTTCATTCAGGCCGAGGCCGGCCAGGCAAGCTTCCTCGTGGACGTGCAGACCGGCCAGGTTCTGGAAGCGTCCAACCAGGATGATCTGAACTATCCGGCATCGCTGACCAAGATGATGACGCTCTATCTCACCTTCCAGGCGCTGCATGACAAACGCCTGACCTGGGACCAGAAGATCACCATGTCGGAAAATGCCGAGAGCAAGGAGCCCTTCAAGCTCGCCGTCGGCGCCGGCCGCAAGGTCACGGTCAAGGAGGCCGTCGAAGCCATCGTGGTGCTGTCGGCCAATGATGCGGCCGTGGCCCTTGCCGAACAGCTCGGGGGCTCCGAACAAGCCTTCGGTACGATTATGACGGATGAGGCCCATCAGCTCGGCATGAAGGACACCGTCTTCAAGAACCCGTCGGGCCTGCCGGATCCGGCGCAGGTCACCACGGCACGCGATATGGCCACACTCGGCGTGTCGCTGATGCGAGACTTCCCCGAAGAGTTCAAGCTCTTCTCGATGCGCGGCTTCCAGTTTCGCGGTATGAAGCTGCGCGGCCATAACAACCTCATGTACCGCTACAACGGCGTCGACGGCATCAAGACCGGCTTCACCGACGCATCGGGCTACAATGTCGTGACATCCGCAGCGAAGGACGGCCGCCGCGTCGTCGGCGTCGTCATGGGCGAAAAGACCGCCAGCCTGCGCGACGACAAGATGGCCGGCCTGCTCGACAGCTACCTGCCCTCCGCTTCGACCGCGACCGCATCGGCGACAGGCGGCAACCCGACGATGACGGATGCCCAGCCGACCAAGTAACCCGTCCAGACAAGCCAGGAACGAATAAGGCCCGAAACCGTCTGACGGTTTCGGGCCTTATCTCTATAAAGAGAAGGCTTAGATCGATGTCAGCGTCCAGCCAACAATCTGGTCGGTGACCGATGTAAAGGCACGGCCTAGCCCCTTGACGAAACTCACGTTGTCACCGCCGGCCGGAGCAGTGGCCCGGAAGACCTGCTGGGCACGCACTGTGCCGTTTCGATCGTTGAGGATCTTGGCGGAAATCTCCACCACAGCCTTGTTGCCAGACGCTGCGTCGATCTCGAAGGAGCGGATGTCGGTTACGAGCTGATAGTCTATCGCCAGTCCCTGCCCCGGCTTTCCGACGCCGCCGAGCTTTCCGGAATTCTCGAAGGCCTGGACGAGTTTCGACTGCACCATGCGCGGCAGCGTATCGCTCCACTGCGAGCGTGACAGATACTGAATTTCCGAGGGCGAAACGCGGATGACGATCTGGTCGCTGTTCAGCGCCTTCAATGCCGTCGGATCGGCAATCAGGATCTGCTTGCTCTTGGCCGAGGGACCGGTGCCATCGACCGTAGCTGCCGAGAGATCATAGGTGTCGTTCTTCGCCGTCGTTCCGCAGCCTGCAAGAAGCGCTGCCGTCAGCGGCAAAATAATCGCCGTTCCACGGATCCAGGAACGGCGCGACATCACATGCGATAGACCCATATTACGCTACCCCTGACCTCTGTTTAGCGCCGCGTGCGCCCGTCATATTGCTTGACCGTCGGCCCGCCGAAAATGATCCGCTGCGGATTCTGGTCGAAATTGCTGATGGCATTGTTGAGGTTGTTCGCCGTGCCGCGCAGCTCGTTGACCAGCGTCTGCACGTCACTCAGGCCACTGCCCGAGAACCGCTGCAGATTGTCGGCAATCGGCCCGATACGCGTATTGACGTTGTCGGCGACCTTCTTGAAGGATTCGAGCGTCGCGCGCGCCTCGGTAAACAGCGAATTCGTATTGTCGGAGCCGAGCAGCGCATCGACCTTGATGAGGATGCCGTCGACGCGCGTCGAAGCCGAGTTTAACTTGTTCGCCATCTGCTGGACGTCCTGGATCGTCTGGTCGATGTCTTTCTTGCGGTCTCTGACGGTATCGGTGACATCGCGGATCGACGCGACAGCGGCGCGTGCATCCTTGGTCGCCTGGGCGATATCGTCGACCGAACCCTTCACCTTGTTGGCGTCGATGGCGGCGACCAGCGTATCGACACGATCGAGCGTCACCTGCGCCTTCTTGCCGAATTCGTTGTAGGTCGTCACCGTCTGGTCGACTTTGGCAACCAAGCTCTTCAGATCGCCGGAGGCATCGGCCACATCGCGGCTCACCTTCTCGGCATTGCTCAGGATCGTATTGATCTTTTTGGCATCGACCGCCTTTACAAGGTCCTCGACAGCCGCAAGCGTCGAGTCCACCCGGCCCGAGACGTTGCGCACCGTATTGGAGAGATCGCCGACGCTCTGCAGGAAGCTGTCGATATTGCCGGAATTCTTGGCGAGCGCATCCGAGAAGGTTTCTGCATTCTGCAGGGTCTTGGTCAGCGGCCCGCGCGCATCGCGCACGAAGCCCTGCACGTCGCCGACGGCATCATTGGCTCGGTCGAGGATCTTGTCGGCGGTTGCGAGCAGGTTGGTGACGCTCGACTGGTCGGCGACGATGACGGCGCGTTTGCCGCTTTCCAGCGCCTGCTGGAGAATGTTCTTGTCTTCCTTGCGGCCGCCAGAAAGCTCGATATAGGCAGCACCGGTCAGGCCCTGGATTTCAAGGGCTGCCTTGGTGGACGGATAGATCGGCGCGTCCGAGCGCACTTCGGTAAAAGCCAGCGAATATTGCGGATCGTCGGCATCGATGGAGAGTGTCTGCACCGAGCCGACCTGGATGCCGTTGAATCGAACAGGCGAACCGACGCTGAGGCCGTTGGCAGAGCCCGGAATGCGCACGATCAGCTCGGCCATCGGCCCGCTGCGGCCATATTCGGCCATCCAGTAAACGAAGCCGAATGCGGCTGCGATCACCAGAACGGTGAAAAAACCGACGATCGTGTAATTGGCTTTGGTTTCCATCGTCTCCGGTCACTTCCCGCTGTCATGCTGCGCCCGGGCCGCCGGCGCGTCGTCCTGCGGCACGATCGAACGCGCGCGCTTGCCCTTGAAGTAGGCCTGAACCCACGGATCGTCGTAGGCCAGCATGTCGTCGATCGTTCCTTCCACCATTACCCGCTTCTTTCCAAGCACGGCAATACGGTCGCAGACCGAAAACAGGCTGTCGAGGTCGTGGGTCACCATATAGACGGTTAACCCCAGGCTATCGCGCAGATTGGCGATCAGCTCGTCGAATTCCGCAGCACCAATGGGATCGAGGCCCGATGTAGGCTCGTCGAGAAAGACGAGTTCGGGATCGAGCGCCAGCGCACGGGCAAGGGCCGCGCGCTTGATCATGCCGCCTGATAGCTCCGACGGATATTTGTCGGCAGCGTCGGCCGCGAGCCCCACCATGCGGATCTTCAGATGCGCCAGTTCATCCATCAGCGTAACAGGCAGATCCAGATATTCGCGCATCGGCACCTGGATATTCTCCTTTACCGTCAGCGAGGAGAAGAGCGCCCCCTGCTGGAACAGCACGCCGAGTCGCATGTCGAGTGCATTGCGTTCCTGCTCATTCAGCTCGTCGAAATCCTGGCCCAGGATCTTGATAGTGCCGGCCCGGCGCGGCAGCAGGCGCAGCACCGTGCGCATCAGCACCGATTTGCCGGTGCCCGAAGCGCCGACGAAGCCGAGGATTTCACCGCGGTAAATATCGAGATTCAGCTTGTCGAGAACCACTTTGGGACCGAAAGCCACTGTCACATCGCGCGCCGACAGCACGATGTCGCGGTCTCCGTTGCCGTTACGGTCCTCGTTCTTACCCGCCTCGATCGGTTGCTGATCCACGTCGTCCGCCATGTCAGAAATCGATCGCTGCATAGAACATCGCAAAAAGCCCGTCCATCAGGATGACGACGAAAATCGCCTTCACGACAGAGGCCGTCACATGCTGGCCGAGCGATTCGGCACTGCCGCCGACCTTCAGGCCCTCGACAGCTGCGACAATCCCAATGACGAGCGCCATGAACGGCGCCTTGATCATGCCGGCCAATATGGTCGAAAGCGTTACGGCCTCATGCAGGCGCGACAGGAAGGTTGCAAATGTAATGCCGGAATAAAGATAGGCGACGGCAGCGGCACCCGCCAGCGAAGCAAAGTTGGCAATCACGGTCAGGAGCGGCAGCGCAACGGTCAGCGCCACCAGCCGCGGGAAGATCAGCACGCCGATCGGGTTGAGGCCCATCACCTTCAGCGCGTCGACCTCTTCTCGCATCTTCATGGAGCCGATCTCGGCGGTGATCGCGCTGCCCGATCGGCCGGCGATCATGATAGCGGTCAGAAGCACGCCGATTTCACGAAGCTGGAGGATGCCGACGAGGTCGACGACGAAGATTTCCGCACCGAAATAGCGAAGCTGGAAGGCACCCTGCTGCGCGATGATCGCGCCGATCAGGAAGGACATCAGCAGGATGATCGGAACGGCGCGCACGCCCATATGGTCGATCTGGTTGACGATCGAGGCCGGCGAAACGCCGCTGCCGCGGCCGAATTTCATCTGCGCGCCGCGCACCGCCGAACCGAGGATATACATGGAGGCGGCGACATTGTCCCAGACATCGAGGGTCATCCGCCCGATCGGTGCGAGGATGCGCTCGACGATCGAGAGCTTCTCCTTCTGCTCGGGTTCCTGCTTTTCAGGCTCCTTGGAGAAGGTGGCGATCAGCTCGTCGATATGCTCGTTCGTGCCCTCGAAATGAACCGGTCGCCCCGCCTCTTCCTGCTGTTTCTTTAGTCGGCAAAGCAACCAGATGCCGGCTGTGTCGATATCGGTGACATCGGAGAGATCGAGCGTCAGGTCGCCGCTATTGTTGCGCGACAATTTCTCGAAATCCTGCAGGACGAGATGGATGTTGGCGCTCCGCCAATTGCCTTCAAGATGCACAAGCTGGCCCGAGCCCCCGGCTCGGTCGTCCACATGCAGCGAGGCGGCGTTGCGTTTCTCGGACTTCAAAATACTTGTGTCTTTCAATGCTTGCAGCGACAGTCCCGACTCGCGAACATATATTCGCCGCCCGGCGCGTTAATATACAGAAGCAACGCGCAATTTCCATGCTCGCAGGAGAGCAAATATGCCGCGCCATCTTGATATCCAGATGAATTCGTTCCCGATTGCGGGAACTTTCACCATCGCGCGCGGGGCAAAGACCTCGGCGGACGTGATCACCTGCACGCTGACGGAGGGAGGTGCCAGGGGTTTGGGCGAATGTGTGCCCTATCGCCGCTACGGCGAGACGATGGAAAGCGTCATGGCCCAGATCGAAGCGGCCCGCCCGCTGATCGAGGACGGCATTTCGCGGGCCGGGTTGCTGCAAGCCATGCCGCCGGGAGCAGCCCGCAACGCTGTCGATTGTGCGCTGTGGGATCTCGAAGCCAAGCTCACGGGCAAAAGCGTCGCTTTCCGGCTCGATCTGCGCAAGCTGAAGCCGCTGACCACGGCCTATACGATCTCGCTCGGCGAACCCGATGTCATGGCGGCCCAGGCCCGCGAGCATGCGCAGCGCCCGCTCCTGAAGGTCAAGGTCGGCACCGGCGACGACGAGAGCCGCATTCGGGCGGTGCGCGCCGCCGCGCCCGATTCCGCCATCATTCTCGATGCCAATGAAGGCTGGCCGGAAGACCGGCTGGAACATCATCTGCGCATTGCTGCCGAAGCCAATATCGCGCTGGTAGAGCAGCCGCTGCCGGCCGGACGCGACGACATGCTGGCCGAGATTGCCCGCCATGTGCTCATCTGCGCCGATGAAAGCGTCCACCACACCGGCGACCTTGCTAGCCTTGCCGATCGTTACGACGCGATCAACATCAAGCTCGATAAAACCGGTGGCCTAACGGAAGCGCTGGAAATGAAGGAAGAAGCACAACGGCTTGGCTTCTCGATCATGATCGGCTGCATGGTCGGCACATCGCTGGCGATGGCGCCTGCCGTGCTTTTGGCGCAGGATGCCGATTTCGTCGACCTCGACGGCCCGCTGCTCCTAGCCCGCGACCGCGAGCCGGGTCTCAACTATGCCGGCTCTCTCGTATTTCCGCCGGAAGCCAGCCTCTGGGGCTGAAGATAATAGGCGATGATGACGAGGGCGAGCCCGAAGGCGGCGACACAGGCCATGACATAATAGCTGTCGAGGCCGAGCGCGGAATAGATATAACCCGAGGCGATCGTCATCAGGCCCGAGGCCATGCCGATATAGAAGAAATAGGCGCCCTGGGCCGAGGCTTCCTGCGTCTCCTGAACGGTGGCTACGATGCGCCGTTGCACGCCGGTATGCACGAAGGCATAGGTGAAGCCGTGCAGGCATTGCAGCATGAAGAAACCGATAAAGCTCGTCTCCGTCGGGAAGAACACCCAGCGGCAGATGCTGACGGCACAGCCGAAGCGGATCAGCGTCCAGGCATTGAAGCGGCGGTTGAGGCGCCGCGACAGGAAGAACACCGTGACCTCAGAGGCCACACCGGCACTCCAGAGCATGCCGACTTCGGTGCCCGAAAAGCCGAGTTGATGCCAGTAGATCGAGGAAAAGGCGTTGAGGAGCGCATGACTTGACTGCTGGATCGAAACGCCGAGCAGCAAAAGCAGCAGATGCGGCTCGCGCAGCCCGCTGCCTGTGGTCGCCGGAAGATTGATCGGCTGGCCGCGCCGCCGTGTCGGCCCGATACGGGGACAGAAGACCGCCATCGTAATCGTCAGCACGAAGCCGAAGATCATCACGGGCAGCACCATGCCGCCACCCCAACGCCCGACCAGTTCGCCGCCGGTGAGCGTCGAAATAATGAAAGCGATCGAGCCCCAGACGCGCATGGAGCCGTAATCGAGCCCCCAGCGGCGCACACCCGAAATCACGATCGATTCGACGACAGGCACATAAGGGGCAAAGGTCGCGCCCTGGAGCGCAAAGACGATCAGCACCGGCCAGAAATTGCTCGTCCAGTAGAGCGCGATGGCCGTCAGCAGCGAGAGGATGCCCGACCATAGGAGCACATGCGCCCGCTCCTGCATGCGGTCGGCAAAGACCGCGACGATCGGCGCCACGAGAACGCGCACCACCATCGGCACGGCGAGGATCGTGCCGATCTGATGATCGTTGAACTGGTGAGTCGCAAGCCAGACGGGGAAGAAGGGCAGGACGATACCGTTGACCAGCAGCGGCGCGCTGTAACAAAGCGCGCTGAGCAGCCGGAAACGCGGCGGCGCTCCCTCACCCGTCGAGGGATTTTGTGCGGGAATCATAGTGGACCTGAAGGAAACTGTGCGTTGCCTAACACATCCCATCAAACACGACTATGGCGAGAAATAGCCCGATCGAAACGATACGGATATAAATCGAAACGATTTAAAAAAATAAATAGGGCCTGTCACCAGACGGCAACGGCTAAATTCATGATGCATCGGCGGAGACCGCCGATGCGGTACGCACACATTATTCAGGCAGCCTGCGGGGCAAGATCGCCCTCTTCCAGCAATTCGACCGATGTCAGTGCCGGCACGTTGCTGGTGAGCGCACGCCAGGTGATGAGTTCGAACCTGCCGTCTTCATGCTCGACGATCGCCGTGCAGCTTTCGACCCAGTCGCCGGTATTGATGTAGCGGATGCCGTCCATATCCTCGATCACGGCGTGATGGATATGGCCACAGATGACGCCGTCGGCGCCGCTCTTGCGGGCTTCCTCGGCAACCACCCGCTGGAACTCGCCGATGAAATTGACGGCGTGTTTTACCTGCAGCTTGGCCCAGGCCGAGAAGGACCAGTAGGGCATGCCAAGGCGGCGGCGGACCGCTGCGAGCACGATGTTGATGCGGATCGCCGTGTCGTAGGCCCAGTCGCCGAGATAGGCGAGCAGACGAGCGTTGCGCACGACGACGTCAAATTCGTCGCCATGCAGGATCAGGTACTTCTTACCGTCGGCGCCGTCATGGATGATGCGCTCGACGACCTCGATGCCGCCGAAATGCATGCCCGGAAAGGCGCGCAGGAATTCGTCGTGATTGCCGGGAATATAGACGACGCGCGTACCCTTGCGCGCCTTGCGCAAAAGCTTCTGGACCACGTCGTTGCAGACTTGCGGCCAGTACCAGCTGCGCTTCAGGCGCCAGCCATCGACGATATCTCCGACGAGGTAGATCGTGTCTGCCTCGTGGTATTTCAGGAAATCCAGCAGGAAATCCGCCTTGGCGGCTTTCGAGCCGAGATGCACATCGGAAATGAAGAGGGTGCGGAAGCGCCGAGGTTCCATCATGTCTGTCACAAGCCTTTCCGCTCGTGTCCCATCGTTCTTCGTCTGGTCTTCCAAAATCAGACTCGTGTATCAGGAAGATGACAAACCGCAGGAAAGGCCGGCAAGCCTTTCAATCCACCGGCCAATGTCAGCTCCCCGTTACCATCAGGTCAAAAAGTTCAGCTGCGGCTATTTCCGTACTGTTCCGACCGGTCGATTGATGTATGGAGGAGTCTTCAAAAGACTTCGAACAACGCTGGAGGCGGCGATGGATCACCAGGAAAAATCCAAATCGGAAAAGAATTTGACGGGCGGTAGCCTCGACGAGCAGGCGCTTTTCTTCCACCGCTATCCACGCCCCGGCAAGCTGGAAATCCAGGCGACCAAGCCGCTCGGCAACCAGCGCGATCTGGCGCTCGCCTATTCTCCGGGTGTCGCCGCTCCCTGCCTCGCTATCCGTGACAATCCGGAGCAGGCCGCCGACTATACGTCCCGCGCCAATCTCGTTGCCGTCATTTCCAACGGCACCGCCGTGCTCGGCCTTGGCAACATCGGCCCGCTCGCCTCCAAGCCGGTCATGGAAGGCAAGGCTGTCCTCTTCAAGAAATTTGCCGGCATCGACGTCTTCGATATCGAAGTGGATGCGCCAGATGTCGATCAGATGGTCGCTACCGTCGCTTCGCTCGAGCCGACCTTTGGCGGCATCAACCTTGAAGACATCAAGGCCCCGGAATGCTTCCGCATCGAGAAGCAGCTGCGCGAAAAGATGAAGATCCCGGTCTTCCACGATGACCAGCACGGCACCGCAATCATCGTCGCCGCCGCCATCCTCAACGGCCTGGAACTCGCCGGCAAGAAGATCGAAGAGGTCAAGATCGTTGCGTCAGGCGCCGGTGCGGCAGCGCTTGCCTGTCTCAACCTGCTGGTGACGCTCGGCGCGAAGCGCGAAAACATCTGGGTCCACGATCTCGAAGGCCTCGTCTATGAAGGCCGCGTCGAGCTGATGGACGAGTGGAAGGCGATCTACGCCCAGAAGAGCGACACGCGCACGCTTGCCGAAAATATCGGCGGCGCCGACGTCTTCCTCGGCCTGTCCGCTGCCGGCGTCCTGAAGCCGGAGCTGCTGGCGCAGATGGCCGACAAGCCGCTGATCATGGCGCTTGCCAACCCGACGCCGGAAATCATGCCTGATCTCGCCCGCGCAGCGCGTCCGGACGCGATGATCTGTACCGGCCGCTCCGACTTCCCGAACCAGGTCAACAACGTCCTCTGCTTCCCCTATATTTTCAGGGGTGCGCTGGACTGTGGCGCCGAGACGATCAACGAGGAAATGAAGATGGCGGCCGTGCGCGCCATCGCGGCCCTCGCCCGCGAGGAGCCGTCGGACGTTGCTGCCCGCGCCTATTCCGGTGAAACCCCGGTCTTCGGCCCCGACTATCTCATCCCCTCGCCCTTCGACCCGCGCCTCATCCTGCGCATCGCGCCTGCCGTCGCAAAGGCTGCTGCCGAAAGCGGCGTCGCCCGCCGGCCGATCACCGATTTCGATGTCTATCTCGACCATCTGAACCGCTTCGTCTTCCGCTCCGGCTTCATCATGAAGCCGATCTTCACGGCGGCAAAGACGGCTGAGCGCAAGCGCGTCGTCTTCTCGGAAGGTGAAGACGAGCGCGTGCTGCGCGCCGCTCAGGTTCTGATCGAAGAAGGCATTGCCGAGCCGATCATCATCGGCCGCCCGCAGGTCATCGAAACACGCCTGAAGCGCTACGGTCTGCGCATCCGCCCTCTGTCGGATTTCGAGGTCATCAACCCCGAGGACGATCCGCGCTTCCGCGAATATGTCGATCTCTATCTGCAGCTGGTCGGACGTAGCGGCGTCATACCGGAGGCAGCGCGCACCATCGTTCGTACCAACACGACAGTCATCGGTGCGCTGGCGCTGAAGCGTGGTGAAGCCGATGCCCTGATCTGCGGCCTCGAAGGGCGTTACGAGAAGCATCTGCGCGACGTGCGTCAGATCATCGGCAAGCGTCCGAACGTGCGCGATTTCTCTGCGCTCAGCCTGTTGATTTCGCAGCGCGGCGCGACCTTCTTCACCGACACCTATGTGACCTTCAATCCGACGGCCGAGGAAATCGCCGAGGCGACAGTGCTGGCAGCCGAGGAAATCAAGCGCTTCGGCATCACCCCGCGCGCCGCCCTCGTCTCGCATTCGAACTTCGGTTCGCGCGAATCCGAAAGCGCCACCAAGATGCGCAATGCGCTGCAGCTGGTGCGTGAAGCGGCTCCCGATCTCGAAGTCGACGGCGAAATGCACGGCGAAAGCGCGATCTCTGAGGAGCTGCGCCGCCGCGTCATGCCGCACACGACGCTGCATGACGAAGCCAACCTGCTGGTCTTCCCGAACCTCGATGCGGCCAACATCACGCTCGGTGTCGTCAAGTCAATGACCGACGGCCTGCATGTCGGCCCGATCCTGCTCGGTACCGCAATGCCGGCCCATATCCTGGCGCCGTCGGTTACGTCTCGCGGTGTGGTCAACATGGCAGCACTTGCTGTTGTCGAGGCATCGCAGCCGGCGTAAGCCGCGCTGCGGCCGTCTGCGAAGCGACGGCCGTTGGCTTCCGGCATATCAGGCACGCCGTATGGATCGGCGTCCCTGATCCGACAGCTCGTCGGCGCGTTCGTTACCTTCAATGCCGGAATGGCCCTTGCACCAGGCAATCGCTATCAATGGATTCTGGGATAGCGCGATATCGACGGCTTTCCAGAGTTCCGCATCCGAGATCGCCCGGTTTCTGGCCTTGCCACCTGGGTTGCTTTTCTTCCAGCCATTGTTCCTCCAGATAGGACGCCAGCTGTTGCAGCCGTCTACGGCGTAGACGGAATCGGACCAGATGACCGCTGCCACGCCCTCTGCTGTGCGGCTGATCCAGATTGCCGCCTCAAGCACTGCAGTCAGTTCCATCGCATTGTTGGCGGAATCTTCTACGCCGCCGAAACCGGACGCGATTTCCACGCCATCGCGGTAGGCGACGAAGGCCCACCCGCCCTGCCGCGTACCGGGCTCATAACAACCGTCCACGAAAACGTGAAGGCCGTGTCGGGGTTCCGGTTTTACCGGTGTCGTTGAGAGAGAACGAATCTCGTCGGAAATTCCTGTCATATCAGCCGTTTAGATATCAGCGGGCTCCCGCGTAGCTGCGGGAGAGATGGGAGTGGAAGCATAGGGCTTGCTGGATAAGATCGCAAAAATGCGCTAGGAATTACTTCGAGCTTATTAAGGGAAATACGTTAAGACAAAGCGCGGTCGGTTGAAGCCGCAATTGACCGATAGATACTTTCTCATTCCGGGACGACGTCGTGAAGCGCCGAAACCTGTCTCTCCTCTTCTTTCTGGCATTTGCGGTTCCGGCAGCCGCTGAGACCAATGCGATCTGCGAGGATCTGCGCGGGCGTCTTGCCGATCTGCCGCAATCGATCGGCACGAATGGTGCCGAGATGCGCCAATATGCGGGCGCGCTTGCCGAACAGAACCTGGAATTGCGCAAGGTGCGCGGCGATCTGCGCCGCTACGGCTGCACGTCGGGCAGCATGGTCGTCGTCGGCGGCGAAAATGCCGGCTTCTGTGAGGAGCTTGAGCAGTCCGAAGCCAAGATGGTGGACAATATCCGCTACCTGCAGGATCGCCGCAACGAGTTGCGCCAGGGTGGCGCCGATCCGGCCCGCGAGGGGCTGATGGCGGCACTCGAAGACAATGGCTGCAACAGCGACAGCTTTAGCGAACCTGCGCAGGGTGATGCCTATGCTCCGGCTCCTTCCATCGAGGAGCAGGCCATGCGCGGCGACACCTTCATTCCGCTTGGCGGCGGCGAGCGTTACGGCCTGCCGCGGGCGGAAATGCTCTCGCCCGTCAGCACCATCTGCGTACGCACCTGCGACGGTGGCTTCTTCCCGATCAGCAATAATGCAACCTCGGTCGATTTCGGCCGCGATGCCGCGACCTGCGCCAAGATGTGCCCTGGTGTGGAGACGGAGCTCTATTACCGCGACATCTCCAGCGCCGAAGCCTCGAACATGATCTCGACGGCAACGGGCGCCCCCTATGGCGCGATGAAGAATGCCTTCGCCTACAAGACCCGCGCACCCGGCGAAAAATCCGCCTGCTCCTGCAATCTGACCGCCTATTACGAGGAAATGCGCAAGAGCCAGGCAGCCTATGCGCCGGCGCCTGAGCCGAAGGGTTCGATCACCACGATCCATATGGAAGCACCGAAGGCTGCGAGCGCCCCGCCCGCCCCGCAGGCGCAGGTGCCGGATCGTCCCTACGACCCCGCCAGCAACAAGGTGCGCCAGGTTGGCCCGCAATTCCTGGCCGGCGATCAGGGCAAGATC
The DNA here is from genome assembly GCF_031455475.1 of Rhizobium sp. 1399. Classification (NCBI taxonomy): domain Bacteria; kingdom Pseudomonadati; phylum Pseudomonadota; class Alphaproteobacteria; order Hyphomicrobiales; family Rhizobiaceae; genus Rhizobium; species Rhizobium sp. 1399. The sequence continues at coordinate 17,224 of NZ_JAVDSU010000012.1, forward strand.
GATCTCACCAATCCGGCGACATCAGGCCCGCAGCCCCAACAACAGCAATAACCACGATATCGGCAATCAAAATCGCATCTTCAGTTTGACGAGCGGTGCTCCCGGAAGGCTGCCGCCAGTGTGCGCAGCGCCGCACGCGACTTGGCATCCGTCAGTGTCGAATGCAGCACGACCTCGGAGGATGGCAGCGCCGGCAGGCCGAAGCGCTCGCTGACCTCGATCGTGCCGACAGGCGCCAGACGATGGGAGAAGGTCGAGACGGCAAGCCCGGCTGAAACGGCTGCTGTCACAGCCGAAGAGCCTCCGCCGAGGAAGACTTCCGCCCAGGGAATGCCCGCCGCATCGAGCGCTCGGGTGCAGACATCCCGCACCTTGCAGTTGGGCGACAGTGCTGCAAGACGCAGCGGTTCGCCGTGGCGATATTCGAATTGCGGCGTTGCAAACCAGCCGAAATGCTCTGGTGCCAGAACCTCGCCATCGCGCCGGTCCTCATCCCGACGGACGATCGCCGCATCCAGGTCGCCGCGATCGAAGGCGGCGAGCAACTCGCAGGAATTGTCGAGCCGCACCTCGATCGTCAACCCCGGGTCATGGGCATTGAGGCGCGCAAGCAGCGTCGGTACTTCCGGTCCGGCGACATGGGCCGCAATGCCCAGCCTGAAATGACGGCGCGACGAGGAAAGTGCCGCGATCGCCCGGTCATGGGCAGCGAGGAATTCCCGTGCGGCATCAAGAAATACCGCCCCCTGTGCCGAAAGCCGCACCAGCCGCGGCGTGCGTTCGATCAGCCGATGGCCGAGCCGCTCCTCCAGCCGTTTGAGCTTGACGCTGATCGCCCCTTGCGTGCTGCCGAGCTCATTGGCGGCGCGGGTGAAGCTCTTGTTCTCGGCGATCGTCACGAAAGCCTGAACGGAATCGACATCGAGCATGGTCATTGGATCTATCCGAAATTGTTGTGTCTGAAATACTCAATCATCCAATTCTGTAATGATCAAGCTCTGCTTATGCTGACGCAAATGGACGACAACGGATGTCACCCTTGCAAGTCTCAACGTCGAAAGGCCAAAGCATGACCCCTGCCTCCCCTCCATCCTCACGTATCAGAGGCATCGTCGCCCTGATGGCGGCCTGCCTCTCCTCACTGATGTTCGGCCTTGAAATATCGAGCGTACCGGCAATCCTGCCGACGCTGGAAAAGGTGCTGCATGCCGATTTCAGCGCGCTGCAATGGATCATGAATGCCTATACGATCGCCGTGACGACGGTGCTGATGGCAGCAGGCACATTAGCCGATCGCTACGGCCGCAAGCGCGTCTTCCTGATCGGCATTGCCGCCTTTGACCTCACCTCGCTGATTGCCGGCCTTGCTCAGGATGTTTCGCTGCTAATCGTTGCTCGCTTTCTGCAGGGCATGAGCGGCGGCGTGATGCTGATCTGCCAGGTGGCCGTCCTCTCCCATCAATTCCCGGAGGGCAGAGCCCGCAGCATGGCCTTCGGCTGGTGGGGCATCATCTTCGGCATCGGCCTCGGCTTTGGCCCGATCATAGGCGTTGCGATCGTAGCAGCCGCCGGCTGGCAATGGGTCTTCCTCATCCATGCCGTGCTGGCTGCCGTGACGGTGGCCCTTGCCGTAACGGGCGTTGAGGAATCGCGTGACCCCGCTGCAGGACGGCTCGATATCGCCGGCATCGCCACCCTTTCGCTGGCGGTCTTCTGCCTCGCTTTCTTCATCACCCAGGGTCCGGCTCTCGGCTTTGCCAGCCCTACCGCGCTTGCCATTATCGGACTTTCCGCGGCAAGCCTCGTCGCCTTCATCTTCGCCGAGAGGCTGAACCCGCGACCGATGTTCGATGCCTCGGTCTTCGGCATCCGCGCCTTCTCGGGCGCCATCATCGGCTCGGCTGCCATGAATATCAGCTTCTGGCCCTTCATGATCTATCTGCCGATCTGGTATGAAGCCGGTCTCGGTTATGGCAGTGTGGCCGCGGGTCTGGCGCTGCTTGCCTATACGCTGCCGACGCTCGTCGTACCGCCGCTCGCCGAACGGCTCATGCTGCGCTATCGGCCGGGCATCATCATTCCCGGCGGCCTTTTCACCATCGGGCTCGGCTTCCTGCTGATGAAATCAGGCAGTGCCGCCGCCGCGCCAAGCTGGCTGACGATGCTGCCTGGCGCGCTGCTTGCCGGCATCGGGCTTGGCTTCACCAACACTCCGGTCACCAATACGACGACAGGCGCTGTCTCCAGCGATCGCGCCGGCATGGCTTCCGGCATCGACATGAGCGCCCGGATGATCTCGCTCGCCATCAACATCGCCGTCATGGGCTTCATCCTGTTCAGCGGCGTGCTCTCCCACCTCAAGAGCACCTTGCCAACCTCGACGGATGCCGGCGACCTGCGCCTGCTCGCCGAACGGATCTCCGCCGGCAACATTGCCTCCCTGCCAGACATTCCGGCCGGGACGGTGCATGATGCGCTGGTCGCAGGCTTCGGTGGCGTCATGCTCTATGGCGCGATTGGTGTCTGGCTTCTCGCCGCCGCAAGCTTCCTCGTCTTCGCCCATTGGAAGACGCCGGCCTGCGCCGAGGATTGCGGCACCCAGCCGGCAGAATGATGCACACCCGCGCCGGCTCAGACCGGCGCGGCCTCGCTTTCCACCTGCCCCCAGCCGTCATGGAAAACCAGCTCTTCCAGCGCCATCCGCTGCCGCCAGCCTTTGACCGCCAGTTCCGGCTTATCATAGAGCCGGTCGACGAAGCCGGCGCAGAGCCAGGCGACCATCTCGATGTGATCGGGAATGCCGAGGATCTCCTTCAGGTCACCCTCGCGAAAAATGCTGACCCAGCCGATGCCCACCCCTTCGGCGCGAGCAGCAAGCCACAGGTTCTGGATGGCGCAGACGGTGGAATAGCTGTCCATACGCGGATTATGCGTGCGCCCCAGCACCACGCTGCCGCTGCGGGTTGGATCGCAGGTCACGCAGATGCCGAGCGGCGCCTGGACAATGCCTTCGAGCTTCAGCGAACGGTATTGCTCCTGCCGCTCGCCGTCGAACATGCGGGCCGCTTCTTCATTCGCCCTAAGGAAGGCATCGCGTACCCGCGCCCTTACCTCGACGCTCTTCACCAGAATGAAATTCCACGGCTGCATGAAGCCGACCGAGGGCGCGTGATGCGCGGCGGTCAAAAGACGCGTCACCAGATCATCCGGCAAGGGATCGGGCAGGAACTGGCTGCGCACGTCACGCCGCGTCATGATCGCGTGATAGACGGCCTCGCGTTCGGCCGCAGAAAAGCTGGATGCCGGGCAAACGGCATCATCAATGGGTCGCATCGTCAAATCCCCAACAACGCAACCGCCCGCCGTCCGCGCGGGTTGGGTCTATCTTGCCAGGCCGGTCTTCTGACTTGGCGTCATCCGCTTGACCGCTACCTTCCCGGCCTTGCGGCCAGTGGCATTCTATGCGGCAAGCGTCGGCCTTACAGCGTTGGGCACGTTCCGGTCTTGCACCGGATTCCCGATTCTCCCGCTTGTGAAAGCGGGCACCTGACGGGTGATCTATGGCGCGGAAACGGCATGGCGGCAAGCTGCATGCGACATTCATTTCGTGGACAGGCTGAAAATGCTGGCCTAGAACGAGACCCGACGCCGCTGGCGCCGAATCCTCTCTCATTGCCTTCCGGTTGCCCGTGTCCCGTCTAACGCCGATGATCCTTGCGGTCGCCCTGTTCATGGAACAGATGGATTCGACCGTGATCGCCACCAGCCTGCCGGCGATTGCTGCCGATATAGGCACCTCGCCGATCGCGCTGAAACTTGCGGTAACGAGCTACCTCGTGGCGCTCGCAATCTTCATCCCGATCAGCGGCTGGATGTCGGACCGCTTCGGCGCACGCAACATCTTCCGCCTGGCGATCTTCGTTTTCATGGTTGGCTCGGTCGCCTGCGCATTCTCCAATTCCATCGCCGCCTTCGTTATCTCCCGCCTCATCCAGGGTGCCGGCGGCTCGATGATGACGCCGGTCGGGCGATTGCTCTTGGTGCGTGGCACGCCACGTCACCAACTGGTGAATGCCATGGCATGGCTGACCATTCCGGCGCTGATCGGCCCGATCATGGGCCCGCCGATCGGCGGCTTCCTGACGACATATCTCAGCTGGCACTGGATCTTCTGGATCAATGTGCCGATCGGCATTATCGGCATCGTCCTCGTCACCCGTTTCCTGCCGGCCGTCGAGCCGCGCAGCCCGAAGCCGATGGATTTTCCGGGCTTCTTCCTGTCGGGTATCGGCTTTGCCGGTTTCGTATTCGGCCTCTCCGTCATCAGCCTGCCCGCCGTTCCCGTCATCTACGGCTATGTCACTGTCGCCGTCGGCGTCCTCTCCGGCATCCTCTATTTCGTGCATGCCAGGCGCACGCCGCATCCGCTGCTCGACCCCAAGATGTTTCGTTACCCGATGTTCCGGGCGGCAATCCTCGGCGCCTCGAATTTCCGCATGGGCCTGGGCGCGCTGCCCTTCCTGATGCCGCTGATGCTGCAGCTCGGCTTCGGCCTGACGCCGCTGCAGTCAGGCTCGATCACCTTCATCAGCGCTCTTGGCTCCATGGGCTCGAAATTTGCGGCCAACCGCACCTATAACGCCTTCGGCTTCCGCAACGTCATCGCGCTGACGACCTTCCTCGCGGCAATCTTCCTCGGCGTGAATGGCTTCTTCACTGCCGAAACGCCGATGTATGTCATCATGGGCTGTCTTCTTGTCGGCGGCCTCCTCCGCTCCATGGCCTTTTCGGGCGTCAATGCCATGGTCTTCGGCGATGTGGACGAGGCCGACAGCAGCCAGGCGACTGCCATCAACGCGGTGGCGCAGCGCATCTCCATGGCCATGGGCGTTGCGGTAGCCGGCACGATCCTGGAAATCTCCTCGAGCTTCCACGGCGGCAAGCTTTTGGTCTCGGATTTTCATATCGCTTTCTTCATCGTAGCGGCGATATCAGCACTTGCCTGCATCACTTTCCTGCGCCTGCCCGCCAATGCCGGCGAGGAGCTGACGACACGCCGCCACAAGAACAGACATGCCGAGGCGGCAGAACCGGAAGAGGCCCAGGGACAGGCCCACGGACAGGCAATGGCGGAGAGCCGCTGAAAACTTCACGGATCTGTCGTTTTTCCTCACAGATTCTACGTGACAATTCCGATCGGCATGGCTACATAAGCCGCATGTCGATTTCGTCCGTTTACGCATCGCGATTTTATTCGTACCGCTGCTTCCAGCGGATGCGGGTCTGTGCGTAACCGAAACTAACGCGACGACAACCCGAACAGCCGCTAGTCAACCTGGCGGCTTTTTTGTTCCGCCACGGTATGACCAACAGGAGAGCATACCGTGACTGACACTATTGATGATCTGCGCATCGTCGAGATCACCCCGCTGACCAAACCTGCCGATATCATCTCGGAAATTCCGCGTGACGCCGCTGTTACCAAGACCGTGACCAGCACGCGCGACACGATCCACAATATCCTCACCGGTCAGGACGACCGCCAGCTGGTCATCATCGGCCCCTGTTCGATCCATGATCCGGCGGCTGCCCGCGAATATGCCGGCCGTCTCGTCGAGCAGCGACGACGTCTTTCCGGCGATCTCGAAATCGTCATGCGCGTCTATTTCGAAAAGCCCCGCACCACCGTCGGCTGGAAGGGCCTGATGAACGACCCGCATCTGGATGGCAGCTACCGGATCGAGGAAGGCCTGCGCCTCGCGCGCCGCCTGCTGCTCGACATCAACGCCATGGGCCTGCCGGCCGGCTGCGAATTCCTCGATACGATCACGCCGCAATATATCGCCGATCTCGTCAGCTACGGCGCCATCGGCGCGCGCACGACCGAAAGCCAGATCCATCGCCAGCTCGCCTCGGGTCTCTCCTGCCCGATCGGCTTCAAGAATGGCACAGATGGCAGCGCGCGCATCGCGCTCGACGCGATCATGGCGGCCTCCCAGCCGCACCATTTCCCGGCGGTCACCAAGGATGGACAGGCAGCGATTGCCTCCACGCGCGGCAACGAGGACTGCCACATCATCCTGCGTGGCGGCAAACGGCCGAACTATGAGGCAGCTGACGTGCAGGCTGTCATCGCCGAAGCCGTCAAGCTCGGCGTCGACCCGCGCATGCTGATCGATGCCAGCCACGCGAACAGCAACAAGGATCCGATGAACCAGCCGAAGGTCGTCCATGATGTCGCCGGCCAGATTCTTGCCGGCAACCACCACATCAAGGGCATGATGATCGAGAGCAACCTCGTCGCCGGCCGCCAGGATCTCGTCCCCGGAAAGCCGCTCGTCTACGGCCAGTCCATCACCGACGGCTGCATCGGCTGGGATACGTCGGTCGAGGTGCTCGAGGATCTCGCCAAGGCCGTCCGCGACCGCCGCAAGGCAGCCGTCGCAGCCTGAGTGGCCGCATCAGTCGCGGCGGGCAAACCCCGCCGCGTCATCCTTCAATGATGATGATCAGGCCTTCGCCGGAAAATACCGAACATAAGCGAATTCCTCGCCATCCGGTGACCAATTCGGCACGTTGATCGTGCCCTGCCCGCCGAAGAGCTCGAACAGCTCCGTCAGGTTGCCGCCGTCCATGTCCATCATCCTGAGCCTGACACTAAGATCACGCGGATGGTCGAAGACATCGGGGTCGTAGGAGAGAATCAGCACCTTGTCGTTGTTGGGTGACGGATGGGCGAACCAGTTGCCGTAATTGTCTGATGTCACCTGCTGGAGACCCGTACCATCGGGGTGGATGCGCCAGATCTGCATCAGCCCGGTGCGGCTGGAGTTGAAATAGATCCACTGCCCGTCGGCCGACCAGTCCGGCCCATCATTGCGGCCTTCTCCATGCGTCAGCCGCTTCTCCTCGCCGCCTTTGACCGAGATCGTGTAGATATCGAAGAGGTCGTTGCGGATGCCGCAATAGGCAAGTTCGCGTCCGTCGGGCGACCAGCCATGCCAGTAGGACGGCAGGTTCTTGGTGATCAGCCGCGGCTTGCCGCCCTCGATCGGCAGGATGTAGATCGCCGACTTGCCGAACTCGGTCTTGTCGGAAATGACGATTTCCTCGCCATCGGGCGAAATGCCGTGGTCATTGTTGCAGTGGACTGCAAAGCCGGTATCGACCTTCTCAACGAGATCGCTGCCGTCGAGCCGCAGGCGGTAGAGCAGCCCGTCGCCATTGATCAGCAGATAGGCGCCGTCGCCTGAGAAATTCGGCGCCTCCACCAGCGCCTCCGTCTGCCAGACGACGCGGCTTTCGCCTCTCCTGACGTTGTAGATTTCGACAGAGCTGCGCATCTCGTCCTCTCCCAGATGAGTTTTCTATCGATCCCGGAACCGGTTGGTGATCGGGTAGCGCCGGTCGCGGCCGAAATTCTTTTTCGTGATCTTCACGCCCGGCGCCGACTGACGGCGCTTGTATTCGGCGAGGTAGAGCAGATGCTCGATACGGTGGACCGTCTCGACATCATGGCCGCGCGCCACGATCTCCTCGACCCCCATTTCCCGCTCGACCAGGCATTCGAGTATGTCGTCGAGCACGGGATAGGGCGGCAGCGAATCCTGGTCCTTCTGGTCGGGACGAAGCTCGGCGGACGGTGCCTTGTCGATGATGTTTTGCGGAATGACCACGCCTGAAGGGCCGAGCGCGTCCGGCGGCACATTCTCATTGCGCCAGCGGGCCAGCGCATAGACCTGCATCTTGTAGAGATCCTTGATCGGGTTGAAGCCGCCGTTCATGTCCCCGTAGAGCGTCGCATAACCGACCGACATTTCCGACTTGTTGCCCGTGGTGACCACCATCGAGCCGAACTTGTTGGAGATCGCCATCAGGATCGTGCCGCGTGCACGGCTCTGCAGGTTCTCCTCGGTGATACCGCTGTTCGTGCCCTCGAAGAGGCTCGACAGCGCCGAGGAAAAGCCCGTCACGGGTCCCTCGATCGGCACGATATCGTAGCGGCAGCCGAGCGCCTTGGCGCAATCGGCCGCATCCTTCAACGAGTCTTCGGACGTATAGTGATAGGGCAGCATGACCGTGCGCACCCGTTCCTCGCCGAGCGCATCGACGGCGATTGCCGCGCAGATCGCCGAATCGATGCCGCCCGAGAGACCGAGCACGACATTCTTGAAGCCGTTCTTGTTCACATAGTCGCGGAAACCGAGCAGGCAGGCGCGGTAATCGGCCTCCTCGCTCTCGGGTATGCGCGCCATCGGCCCTTCCGAGCAACGCCAGCCGTTTTCTGTCCGCTTCCAGGTCGTCACCGCAAGGGCCGTTTCGAACTGGCTGAGCTGGAAGGCGAGCGACTTATCGGCATTGAAGGCAAAGCTTGCGCCGTCGAAGACGAGTTCGTCCTGGCCGCCGAGCTGGGCGGCATAGACCATCGGCAGGCCTGTCTCGATCACCTGCTTCAGCACCACCTGATGGCGGATATCGACCTTGCCGCGATAATAGGGCGAGCCATTTGGCACGAGCAGGATTTCCGCGCCGCTTTCGGCGAGCGTCTCGCATACACCCAGATCGCCCCAGATATCTTCGCAGATCGGAACGCCGATGCGCACGCCGCGGAAATTCACGGGTCCGGGCATCGCGCCCTGGTCGAAGACGCGCTTCTCATCGAACTCGCCGTAATTCGGCAGGTCGATCTTGTCGCGCACCGCAATCACCTTGCCGCCGTCGAGCACGGCGATGGAATTGTAGCGGCCCGTCTCGTCCTGGCGCGGAAATCCGATGACGATGCCCGGTCCGCCATCGGCGGTGTCTGCCGCGAGGCTTTCGACCGCCGTCCAGCAAGCGCGGATGAAGGCCGGCTTCAGAACCAGATCTTCCGGTGGGTAACCGGAGATGAAAAGCTCGGTCATCATCAAGAGATGCGCGCCCTGCCGCGCCGCATCGGCGCGCGCCTCACGCACCTTGGCAAGGTTTCCGGCGACATCGCCCACCGTGGGGTTCAGTTGGGCGATGGCGATGTTGAAGGTCTGGGAGAGAGCGTTTTCCTGTGTCATGTCATTCATTTAATCCGCCCCTTCGTGCACCGCAATAAGCCGCTTCAAAAGCCGTAGCGATCTGCGGCGAAAATTTGATGAAGGGTGGCCCCATCGCTCTGCCTATCCCTCTGTTTGTCTTGCGCGACGCCGATACGCATTGCAATTTGCGGCGACGGCGGAATACTGCGCGCCAATTCGATCCACTCCCGGGACAATGCCATGTATAATCTTCCGAATTTCGTCCACCTGCATTTCGGCAAGCCGGCCGAAGAACTGGGTGACATCGAAAAGCGCGTGCTGGCCAAGGCACATGAGCGCAAGATCATCTCCACAGACGTCAACGCCGCCATTGCCGCCGAATCCTCCTTCGGCGAGCGGTTGGCCGATGGCATCGCCCGTGTCGGCGGCTCATGGTCCTTCATTCTGGCATTTCTGGCCTTTCTCGTCGTCTGGACCATCATCAACACGGTCATCCTTTTTTCCCGCGCCTTCGACCCCTATCCCTTCGTCTTCCTGAACCTCATCCTTTCCATGCTTGCGGCTATCCAGGCGCCGATCATCATGATGTCGCAGAACCGGCAGGCCGAACGCGATCGTTTCGAGGCCGCCAAGGATTATGAGGTGAATCTGAAGGCCGAGCTTGAGGTTCTGTCGCTGCATCAGAAGATCGATATGCGTGTGCTGACGGAACTGACTGCGCTGCGAGAGGATGTCTCCCGCCTGAACGCCATCCTTGCTGAGCGCGGGCAAGCTTGAGCCCGCTAAAATAGCACGGCCTTAAACGTCTGAAATCTCGTCGCAATTCCAGCCCTGTCACCGCGTTTCATTTGACAGGGAGCAGGCATTTAGCCAACCTGCGGCCATCACGCAGGGAGCATGCTTGGAAGAAGAGCTTCAGTTCGGTGCATTTTCGATAGTGCCCGCCAGGCGCAGCCTGTTGCGAGAAGGGTCTGCCGTGCCTCTCGGCAGCCGCGCCGTCGATATCCTGCTGTTTTTGCTCAACCATCCGGGCGAGCTGAAGACCAATGCGGAGATCGTCAGGCAGGTCTGGCCGGATACGTTCGTGGACGAGGCCAATCTGCGCGTCCACGTCTCGGCCCTGCGCAAGGCGCTGGGCGACATCAAGCGCGAACCGCAATTCATCACCAACGTGCCCGGCCGCGGCTATACCTTCATCGCGCCCGTCAACCGCCGGAACAATGGCGCAGTGCCTGTCGCTCGGCCGACACTCCCGAGATTCCGCCCCGAACGCCTGCCCGCCCGCATCTTCGGCCGCGAACAGACGATCGCGGCGGTGACCAGACAGCTCACCAAGGGCCGTCTCGTGACCATCGCCGGCCCTGGCGGCATCGGCAAATCCACCGTTGCCCGCGCCGTGATTGCGCGCGGCAGCTTCGATGGCGAGATCGTCTGGATCGACCTGTCGGAAGTCGCGACCGGAAATCTCGTGCCGACGGTCGTGGCGTCTGCACTCGGCATCCTCTCGCGCAGCGACGATATCGCAGTGGAGATCGCCGCCCATTTGCAGCCGCGCAATGTCCTGCTCGTGCTCGACAGCTGCGAGCATGTGGTGGGCGATATCGCCAAGCTCACCGAAGACCTGCTGGCGGAAGCGCCCGATCTGCATATCCTCGCCACCAGCCGCGAGCCGCTGCGCGCTGAAGGCGAACGTGTCCACCGTCTGCTGCCGCTCGACCTGCCCTTGTCTGCCGTGACAGCAGAGGCTGCCCTGGCCTCGCCCGCCGTCCAGCTTTTCGTCGAACGCGCCGATGCCTGCCTCGGCGGTTACGAGCTGACGGACGGGGACGCCGCCGATGTCGTCGATATCTGCACGAGGCTCGATGGCATTGCGCTGGCAATCGAGCTTGCCGCTGGCCGGCTGGAGGCGATGGGCATCGCCGCCCTCTCCCGCTCGCTCTCCGACTGCTTCCGGGTATTGACGCGCGGCCGGCGCACGGCGCTGCCCCGCCACCAGACACTGCGCGCCACGCTCGACTGGAGCTACCTCATCCTGTCGCCGGAGGAGCAGCAGGCGCTGCGCGAACTCTCCGTCTTCCGCGGCCGCTTCAGCAGCGGGGCCGCAGCCGCGGTCCTCTCCGGCACCGAACCCGGGGATTTGCTGGCCGCCCTCGTCGCCAAATCGCTGGTCGTGGTCGAGACCGCGACCGACGAAACGCTCTACCGCCTGCTCGATACGACCCGCCTCTATGCCGGCGAAAAGCTTGCGGCCTCGGGCGAACTGCCCGATGTCATGGCCCGCTTCTCCGCCTGTCTCTCTAGCGCGCTCGAAAGCGCCGAACAGGATCTCTATGCCGCCTCACCGGAGGAATGGCCTGACGATTTCGCCCAGCAGGTGCCGGGCCTGCGCGCAGCCCTGGACTGGGCCTTCGGTCCATCAGGCGGCGATGCGCTGCTCGGCGTACGCCTGACGGTCGCCGCCCTGCCGCTTTTCTTTCGCCTGTCATTGCTTGACGAGTGCCTGGCGGCCCTCACCCATGCAATAACCTTCCTCGATGCCCGCCCCGGCCTTGACGAGAAAAGCCGCATGAAACTCTATGCCGCGCTCGGCTGGCCGCAGCTTCGTGCCACCAATGCACCCGAAGACGGCGTTGCCGCCTGGACGACGGCCTGGCGGATCGCCGAGGAACTCGGCGATGTCGATCATCAACTTCGCGCCATTTGGGCGCTTTGGGTCGATGTGCTGAACCGCGCCGAGCCTCGCCAGGGACTGGAGCTGGCGGAACGCTTCGCAGCCCTTGCTCCGTCCTCCGCCGATCCGACCGATGTCGTCATCGGCAGGCGCATGAAGGCTGCTACGCTCCACTGGCTCGGCCGCCACGGCGAGGCCCGCCAGGAGCTTTTGGCGATGCTTGCCGACTACGAGCATGTGCCGCAGGCCCGCCATTCCGTCCGCTTTCAGTTCGACCAGCGCGTGACGGCGCGTATCATCATCGCCCGCTGCCTCTGGATATTGGGCGACGAGAAGGCCGCGCTGAAGGAGGTCGAAGAGACAATGCGCTACGCCCGCGATATCGGCCATAACCATTCGATCAGCAATCTTCTCGCCGAAGCCGTCTGCCCGCTGGCGCTTCTCTCCGGCAACGACGGCGAAGCGGCTGCCGCGATCCGGCTTCTGCGTGACCATACCAAGGCCCTGTCGCTCGACGTTTGGCACACCTATGCCGACGGCTTCGAGGCGGAGCTACGTCTGCGGGACGGCGAATACCGGCTCTGCCTCGCAAAGCTGCGCCCGGCAATGGACATCCTCGATCTTGCCGGCTTCAACCTTTTCCGCACTTACTTCCAGTCCATCGAGGCGCAGGCCCTGTCCGGCCTCGGTCAACATGCGGAAGCCCATGCGGTGATCGATAGCGCCTTGGAGCATGGCGATGTCTCGGGCGAACGCTGGTGCCTGCCCGAACTCCTGCGGGTGAAGGCAATGGTCACCGCAAAGGGGCAGAGCCCGGAAGGGCTGGACGCCGCTTCAGCCATCCTCGAGGCGGCACGCGTCGCTGCAAGGCAGGATGGCGCGATCGGCTGGGAACGCCGCATCAACGTCGATCTCGAAGCCCTCGGCCATGAACCGGCGCAGCTTTCGGGCGCGGCCGGCTAAACCCGTTTACACCGATTTACAACGATCAACTCGTCCGCTTCTCGTTGTCCGTGCATCATTGCTCCCCAAGAGGAGCATGCCCATGGACGTCCAAATACCCATCCGTTTTCTGATCATTCTCGCTGCGGATGGAGATAACAGCGAGGTCAGGATCGCCCGCCTCGCACCCGCCTATTACCTTTTCAGGGATGCACCGGCAGAAATCGTCCTCGCGACACCATCAGGCGGCTTCCCCGATCTGACAAGCGAGTTGCGTCAGAGCGTCCATAAGGAGCCTACTGTCGGACGTTTCCTCACCGACCGCGCCGCACGCGACGATCTCGCCGATACTCTGCGCCTCGACCAGATCGTGACAGAGGATTTCGACGCCGCCTTCTGCATCGGTCTTTCCGGCCCGCTCTGGTCCGCCGAGGGCGTCGCAGCCACGATCCGCGCCTTTCTGACATCGGGCAAACCGGTCGCCGTCATTCCCGGCCGGCGTCTGGACATAACACCCGAAGGTGCCGCCGCCGGCCTGCTGATCCTCGGCGACTGCGAAGCGTCCCCGCTGCTGTCAGCCCATGCACTTCTCAAGGTCGTGCTGGAAGGCCGCAAGACAGTGACGTCGGCGGGTTGACGGTCTACTGTCACATCTGCAAAGAAATCTTTGCAAAGATTCATTTGCGATACTAAGCTGCCGCCATGAAAACACCCGTTCCTACACCAGCGTCATCTACATCCCGCGACGTCAGCCGGGTCGTCCCCGACGTCACGGCGCTGAAGGCGCTCGCCCATCCGGTGCGCCTGCGCATGCTCGGCATGCTCCGCATCGATGGTCCCGCAACAGCAACGCAGCTCGCGACACGGCTCGGGCTCAACAGCGGCGCGACGAGCTATCACCTGCGCCAGCTTGCCCAGTATGGTTTCATCGAGGATGCGCCGGGGCCATCCCGTCGTGACCGCTGGTGGAGGGCATGCCACGAGATCACCTCGGTGCCGCCGGCGGAAACCGAAGGCGAGGCTTTCGATATGGACGTCGCCTTCACGCAGGCGATCCTCTCCCTGCAGGTCGATCAGATGCAGAAGGCAGTCGAGGAATATGCCGAGCTGCCGCTCGCATGGCGGAAGGCCAGCACCGCAAGCGACATCATCATTCCGCTGACTTCTGAAAAGGCCGAAGCCCTGACGAAGCGGCTGAACGACCTCCTCATGGAAGCGATGTGCGAGGCCCCGCCCCTCGGCGAGCCACTGCCATCAGGCACGGTGCCTTTCACTGTCATGCTGCACGCCTTTCCCTATCCGGGCCGCCTGCCGCATGGCGAGGAAGAGAGCGAGCCATGAGCCACCGCAGTCCCTTCATCGCGCTCGCGGTCGCCGAAACGCTTTCCATTTCAGGCACGCGGCTCTCCAGCGTCGCCGTCCCCTGGCTGGTGCTGAGCACGACCGGCAGCCCCGTGCTGACCGGCCTCGTCGCCATGATGGAGATGCTGCCCTATGTCGTCGCCAAGGCGCTCGGCGGCCCCCTGATCGACCGCGTCGGCCCGAAGCGCATCGCTGTCATCTGCGACAGCGCCTCGGTGATCGCCGTCGGCCTCGTGCCCGTGCTGCATCTTCTCGACCTGCTCACCATGCCGATCCTGCTGCCGATCGTCTTCGCCATGGGCGTTTTGCGCGGCCCCTCGGATGCCGCCAAGCAATCCATGGTCCCCGACATTGCGGAACTCGCCTCCGTGCCGCTGGAACGCGTGACCGGAGTCGCTGGCGCCATCGAGCGCCTGGCATCCGCTGCAGGCGCGGCTGGCGCCGGCGCGCTGATCGCCCTTGTCGGAGCAAGCCAGGCGCTAGCCGTCAACGCCCTCACCTTCGCCGCTGCCGCCGTGATCGTCGCAGCCGGCATCCCCCAATTGCGGCGCGCTCCGAAGCCCGAAGCAACCGGGATCGCCGCCTATGGCCGTGAACTCGCGGAAGGCTGGCGCTTCCTGCGCCGCGATGCGGTGCTGGTCGCAATCGTGCTGATGGTGGCAACCACCAATTTGCTCGATCAGGCCCTCGGCGCCGTCTTGTTGCCGGTCTGGACGCAGACCTCGGGCCATGGCCCGGCCCTGCTCGGAACCATGTTTGCCGTTTTCTCCGGCGCCTCGATTATCGGCGCCGTGATTGCCGCCATGATCGGCGAGCGCCTGCCGCGCCTTGCCGTTTACACGGTCGCCTTCCTGCTGACCGGCTTTCCGCGCTTTCTGGTCTTTGCGGTGGAAACGCCGCCTGCGATCATTTTTACGACGCTCGCCATTGGCGGCTTTGCCTCGGGCTTCCTCAATCCCATCCTCTCGGCCGTGCTCTTCGAGCGCACGCCGAAGCCTTTGATAGGCCGCGTCACATCGCTGAATGCCGCGCTCTGCTGGGCGCTCCTCCCCTTCGGCGGGCTTGTCGGCGGCGCATTGGTGGATGCCTGGGGCCTTTCAACCGCATTGCTTCTGACAGGCTTAGCCTATCTCGCCGCCACGCTCGCGCCACTGGCGCACAGCAGTTTCCGTGGCTTCGACAAGCGGCGGATCGCCGACGCCAGCCCCTCCTAAGCAGACTGCCGAACTGTTCGTGGGCAACCCTGTCTATTTCCGCTATCTGGTTGCAAGTGCGATCATGGCTCTGGGGGAGCAAGGATGCCGACATCAGATGACGAAACGCCACTCGCAGGTGGTAATATCAATGCCGGCGTCGTCAGGGTCGCCGATACGGTACGCCGTTCAATGAGCCCGAATAGCGGGAACGTGCACAGGCTGCTGAAGCAACTGGAACGGTGGGGTTTGGCCTATGCGCCTCGTTTCCTAGGTATCGATGACAGCGGAAGAGAAATCCTCTCTTACATGGCAGGCACGGCGATGATCCCGGAGACGCTCTGGGAGAATACCGCTGCCCTCACCGAATCCGCCACAATGTTACGGAAGCTGCACGATGCGACCCGAAGCCTGGACTTCGTCCCCGACGGCAATTGGGCCTATACCTACCCTCTTGCCGAACGCAATGACGTGATTTGTCACAATGATTTTGCGCCCTACAACATGATCTTTCGGGATGGCCTCCCGGTCGCGATCATCGATTTCGACCTCGCAGGTCCGGGGCCGCATCTGCGAGACCTCGCTTACCTCGCCTATTGGTTCGCACCGCTTTCTTTTTCCTCCGAAGACCTAGCCGAACCCTCGGCCCGCGACCTTGCCAATGGCAGCAGCCGACTGAAGCTGCTCTGTTCAGCCTATGGCACCAGCGACTATGTCGGCCTGCTCGATATGGTCCTAGAGGTGCTGAACCACATGGGGGACGAGACGGCGGTTGCGAAGATGGTCGGTCGGGACGCGGCAACCAGGCTGCAAGAGCGCGGACACTTCAATCATTGGAAGAAGGAGGCCAGATCTTTCAACGAGAACCGGCCGGTCATCTGGCGCAATCTGCAATGATCGCTTCGGGCAATCCAGTTTGCTGATCTTCTGAAGGCGGTAATCCCGCTAGCGCCGGCAGCTTCGAGAATAAAAAGCTTGCGGATAACATACTGTCTTCATGAGGTAATACGTCTAATGGCGCATTGCCGTCATTTTTGCTTTGCATCAATTTACGACGGTTAACTCGTATCGCTGCCGGAAGTGAGTCAGCTTGTTCTCGTCGAAGAGGCGCGGAGAAGCCCGCAAGGAGGCAACCATGCCACACGGAGGCGATCATGAGTGAACGCAGCATTGCACTGACGGCGGATGCCACACGGCGGGACGTTCTTCTGGCAGGAGGCGCCGCCATTGCGGCCATCGCCCTGCCGAAAGCCGCGCTTGCCGCAACCAGTCCAACATCACCAGAAAATTGGAGCCAGACCATGCCTTTCATCAAGACCAAGGACGGAACTGAAATCTTCTACAAGGATTGGGGTTCGAAGGATGCCCAGCCGATCGTCTTCCATCACGGCTGGCCGCTCAGCGCCGACGACTGGGACGCGCAGATGATGTTCTTCCTCGAAAAGGGTTTCCGCGTCATCGCCCATGACCGCCGTGGCCACGGCCGCTCGACCCAGACCTTCGAAGGCAACGAGATGGATACCTATGCGGCCGACGTTGCCGCACTGACCGATCACCTCGATCTCAAGAATGCCGTCCATATCGGCCACTCGACCGGCGGCGGCGAAGTCGTCCACTATGTCGCCCGTGCCAAGGAAGGTCGTGTCGCCAAGGCCGTGATCATCGGCGCCGTGCCGCCCATCATGGTCAAGTCGGACAAGAACCCCGGCGGCCTGCCGCTCGAAGTCTTCGATGGTTTCCGCGCAGCCCTCGTCGCCAACCGCGCCCAGTTCTTCCTCGATATCCCGACCGGCCCCTTCTATGGCTTCAACCGTCCGGGCGCCAAAGTCAGCCAGGGCGTGATCGAAAACTGGTGGCGTCAGGGCATGATGGGCGGCGCCAAGGCGCACTACGATTGCATCAAGGCCTTCTCCGAAACCGACTTCACCGAAGATCTGCAGAAGATCACCGTGCCCGTTCTCGTCATGCACGGCGATGACGACCAGATCGTCCCCTATGCCGATTCGGCGCCGCTGTCGGCCAAGCTGCTGAAGAACGGCACGCTGAAGACTTATCCCGGCTTCCCGCACGGCATGTGCACCACGCATCCTGAAGTCATCAACCCGGACCTGCTGGCCTTCATCAAGGCTTAAGTTTTTCTCTCGAAGACATGCGAAGGCGCGCCCTTGCGGCGCGCCTTTTTAATCCTGATATGCGGTCGTCACCGTCGTCAGGGAATGGTTGTCCGGTATAGTGTCCTGGCATCGGCCGTAAAGAACTGAAAAGCAATGTAAATCATTGATAATGTTGAATTTTATAGGCGAAACCCTATCGCCGTGCTGCTATTGTCTCCTCATGGTGATATCTCCGAGGAGACGAGCAGATGAACAATCCGGACAATCTCGGCCTATCGGCCACGCGCCGTCAGCTTCTGGCCGGCGCCCTCTCGGGCGCGGCGGCCCTTGCCCTGACGCGCGGCACCTATGCGGCGCAGTTTCATCGCTTTACGCACGGCGCCTTCGATATCACTGTCATCAGCGACGGCTTCATCACTCTGCCCGCCGAAGTCCTGCTTCCCGATGCGACGCCGGAAGAGCGCCGACCGATCCTGGCGCGGCTCGGCGGAGATGCGGCCGGCGCGCCGGTTCAGGCCAATATCCCGCTCATCCGCCACGGCAGCGACCTCATCCTCATCGATAACGGCTCCGGCAGCCACTTCCAGGCTAGTGCCGGCAAACTCGCCGCCAACCTGAAGGCAGCAGGCATCGAGCCGGAAGCCATCACCAAGGTGATCTTCACTCACGCCCATCCCGATCATTCGGGTGCCACGACCGTGGCCGAAGGTAAGCTGCTCTATCCGAATGCCGACTATTTCGTCAGCGAGACCGAATGGAATTTCTGGACCGACAAGGACTATGAGACCCATATGCCATCAGCGCTGCACGATTTTGCCCGCGGCGCACAACGCGATCTCTTCGCGGTCAAAGACAGGCTCACCCTCGTCAAGCCGGGACAGGAAATCCTGCCCGGAATGCAGGTGATCGAAACATCTGGCCATACGCCGGGCCACATTTCCTTCGAGCTTGCCGGCGACGGCAATCTCCTCATCACGGGTGACGCCAGCACCAATGACGTGATCTTCTTCGAACATCCCGCCTGGCATTTCGGCTTCGACACCGATCCCGAAACCGCCCTGAAAAACCGCCGCATGCTGCTCGACCGCGCCGCCTCCGAAAAGATCAAGCTGCTCGGCTATCACTGGTCCTATCCCGGCGTCGGTTATGCCGAGCGCAAGGACAGCGCCTACCGCTTCGTGAAGGTTTAAGGTCGTACTGCATATTGCGGAACGCCATCGGGAATCTCATAGAAATCGGCCTTGTCGGCACAGAAGATATGATAGCCGAAGTGGAGCCCGCTTGGCTCGTCGAAAGCGCCGGCCAGGATGGACATGGCCGGCCCGCCGAGCCTCTGCCAGAACAGCGCCGAGCCGCACTGCAAGCAGAAGCCGCGCCTGGCCTCATCGCTCGACTGATACCAGCGCAGGTTTTCCTCGCCGGTAATAGTCAGCGCCGAAACCGGCACGTCGGCCGAAGCATAATAAAGCCCCGTCTGCCGCCGGCATTGCGAGCAATGGCAGCCGACCACGACATCGGGATTCTCCCGCGTTTCGAACCGCACCGCGCCGCACAGGCACCCGCCTGCATGATGTTCGCTCATTTCCGTTCTCCCCGAAGCAACTGGGAGAGTGACGTCGGTACAACCGCCAGTCAAATCCAAAGCGCTGATCAAAGGCTTCAGCAAAACTGATGCTTTGGAAGAGGCAGAGCATCATCTCGTCGGCTCAGCCCGCCGGCGTGCCTTGATGGAAGACGATCTTCCAGCCCTCGTCTGTCCGGCGCCAGATGGTCGAATGGCGCGTTACGCGCTGCGGCTCTTCGAGTATGTAGGACAGAAGGAACAGCCCATCCGCCAGCACCGTGATGGTAAAATCCCGGCAGGGCCAATCATGCGGTTCTGGCCCGTTCGCGTAGCGCGCAAGCGATGTTTCGATCGCATAACTGCGCTGATAAACTCTCCCGCTCGCACCGATTTCCCAGAAATTGCTATCGGTCATCCGCTCGAGATCGGCCCGCGACGTGCCGAATTCCCGCCTGTGGAAGATCGGCTCACGGGCAGCAAGTTCTCTAAGAATATGGTCCAGATCCAGATCGCTCATGCCGCCAGAATGCATAAATGGCCCGGGTGCCGCAATGCGAAAAGCCGGTTTGACAAGCCCCCGCCCCGCAAGTACGAAGCTTACCATGAGTTCCAACAGCGCGCCCCTCTCCCGTCTTGACCGCACCTGCCTGCAGGTTGCCGTTCTGCGCGCTTTTGGCGGACGAGGTCTCCGCGTCCAGTCGTGACGTCCGGATGCCCCAGGCGTCCGGCGAACTGCTGGACGTAAAGCCCCCATCATTCTGTTAGGGCTGCCAGGGAGACAGGCACCGTGCTCAATCTTTTCAATGTCAATTCGCTCGTCCACTGGGAGGAGCGTGAAATCAACATGCGCGACCATATGGTCCGCTTCTTCTCCGAGGAAGTGCGAACCTTCCTCCGGTCAGTTAACCCGGCCTGGGATGTCAGACGGGTCGAGGCGCCGGCGCTGACGCCGCGCGCCCTCATCTCGGATGCCTATAGCAATGCCGATATCTGGGTGCAGGAACAGCTTTCCGAAACCGATCCACCGCTCGTACTGCGGCCGGAAACGACGCCCTCTAGCTACGTCTACATGCAGCACATTCTCGGCAATCATTCCAGAACGCGTCTGCCTCTCTGCGTCTGGCAGGCAGGTCGATCCTACCGGCGC
This sequence comes from Rhizobium sp. 1399, assembly GCF_031455475.1. Taxonomy (NCBI): domain Bacteria; kingdom Pseudomonadati; phylum Pseudomonadota; class Alphaproteobacteria; order Hyphomicrobiales; family Rhizobiaceae; genus Rhizobium; species Rhizobium sp. 1399. The sequence goes on from NZ_JAVDSU010000012.1 coordinate 37,225, forward strand.
GAGCAGGAGCAGCCGACCAAGCACATGCGCCTGAAGGAATTCTGGCAGCTGGAATTCCAATGCGCCTACACCGCCGATAGCGGCAACGATTACCACGCCGCTTCGCTGGAGCCCGTGCGCCGCATGATTGCCTCGCTCATTCCACTGCCGACCCGCATCGTGCCCTCCGACCGCTTGCCTGCCTACTCGCAGACGACAGTCGATGTGGAAGTGGATAACGGCGACAAGTGGATGGAAGTCTGCTCGATCTCCCGCCGCACGGATTTTCCCGAACGCTACAGGACGCAGCCGAAAAAGGGTCCGGCCGTCGAGCACGACGTTCTCGTCCTCGAAATCGCCATCGGCCTTGATCGCTGTGTCTACAACTGGAACTTGGCAACGAGTCTGTAAGCGAATGCGGGCCGGGTCCATTAGGGCATCCGGCTCGCATTTTAAATATAGTTTTATTTATATGTGTTGCCGTGCCTGAACGACGGCCTCGGCTATCGACCCATGTTGCAAGCCAGAGACTGTGCGTGAAGCTCGCGGAAGATCGAACACCATTGCGGGTGCCCCATATCGTGAAGGACCTCGGCCTCACCAGGCGTGACCCATTGCATCGCCGTATGTTCATCACCAAGCAATACAGGCTCTTCGCCCTGCCATTCGCTCACCAGAAAGAGATGGTAGGCGGTAGCTTGTTCGAGGTGCTCGGCGACCTTTCGGAACCGCAACGGGGTCAGGCCGACCTCCTCTTTTGCCTCGCGCACCATTGCCGCCTCGGGGCTTTCGCCGGTTTCAACATGGCCGCCGACCAGATCCCAGCAATCCGGAAAGCGCTCTTTGTGCCTTGCTCGCCGGACCAGCAGAACCCGGCCTTCCCGCCAGAAGATGGCGCATGCAATATCAGTCAAAAACATTTCCCTTCGATGCGTCCCCAATCTGCCTCGACAACAGGCGAAAGTCACTTCCCCTTGCCTTGCCGAAGCTTGTCATCGTCGGCCACAGTGCGAATCCACGCAGGCCCCACGCGATGGAGAAACAGTCCTTGGAAATTCCCGAACAGTTTTATGTATCCGAAACATCAGGCTGGCTGGTGAACCATCGCATCAATTCCGCCCTGCCCGGCTATCTCATGGTCAGTTCGCGAAGCTTTACCAACGAACTCTCGGAACTCTCGCCCGAAGCCCTCGCCGAACTCGGCCCATTACTGGCAGGGGCGCAGACGGCCCTTGGCACGGTGCTCGGCGCAAAACGCGTCTACATCGGCCGCTATGGCCACGCGCCGGGTTACCCTATCCATTTCCACATCATCCCGATCTACGACTGGGTGGAAGATCTCTTCTGGCAGGATGAGCGTTACCGCCTGCTCCAGACCTTCGCCTATGGTCCCGGCGAAACCCCGACTGATGGCGCAGAGCTGACCTTCTTCGTCTGGCGGGAATTCTGCGAGCGGGCCGATCCGCCGCCGATAAAGGGACCATCCGTGACAGAGGCCATCGAATTGCTGAGAAAGATATTGCGCACATGACATTTGCCGACCAGGCATTCACGATACCAGTCGATCATATCCATTGCCGCCTTGCCGGAAGCTTCCACCTCTCCGATCCGGTCGAGGCGCTGCGGAAGGCTGGCTGGGATCGCTTCCTCGCCAGACACCCCGCCGCCTTCGACGGACAGCTTTTGCGCATGGCCGCGCAGCGCATCGAAGACAACAGGCTGACCATCACGGCGCAGAGCACATGCTTTTCCGCCTATGTGGCGACCCGCCATGCCGGCTTTGCCGAGGAGCACCCGCAGGCCGAGCGCGCCGACCCGCTCGGGCTTTCCGTCGTTCTTGTCACCGCAGACCAGCAGGTGATCGTCACCAGGCGAAGCCTCACTGCCGAGCAAAATCCCGGCGCTCTCTATCTGATCGGCGGCTACGCGGAGCCAGCGAAAGGTGAAGAGATCGATCTCTTCGACGAGGCGGCCCGTGAGCTTGCCGAGGAGGTTGCCGTTACCGATATCGCGCGCTCCTCAGCCTTCGCCATCGGTTTCGCCTACGATCCGGTCTACTGCCATCCGGAGCTTTTCCTGATGGCATCAAGCCGCTCTACCGCCGCCGAAATCCTCGACGGCGCCCGCCATGCGCCCGACCGTAACGAGGCAGCCGAACTCTTCGCATCACCGCTGAGTGACATCCTGAACAACGAGGATTTCATGCCCGGCTCCGCCAAAACGTGGAGCTTCCTCAAGGCCCAGGCTTTCCTGCAGCGCCATTTCCGCGCGCGCAATGCCCTGTAACATCGGGGAGCGGTCGCCTACGTGACATAGGCGCCCGCCCCCGATCGCATCACGGTTTCGGCCGCAACAGCACGTGCTTCTTCCGACCGACCGATAGGCGGATGACGCCACCCTCCATATCCGCATAACCGAGCCGCATGGTTTCATCGTCAACGCCGCGGCTGTTGACCCGAACCCCGCCACCAAGGATCAGTCGGCGCGCCTCGCTTTTCGACTTAACAAGCCCGGCGGTCACAAGCGCGTCCGGCAGTGGCAGGCCTTCACGAAGCCCTTCGCCGGTCACCATGACGGTAGGCAGCCCCGCGGCAGCTTCGCCGTCTTCGAACATGCGGCGAGACGTTTCGGAGGCCTCTGCCGCGGCATCTACGCCATGGCAGAGCTGTGTCACCTCATCCGCCAGCACCTTCTTCGCCACGTTGATTTCGGAGCCGCTCGGCATTTCCAGCCGGGCGATCTCGTCAAGCGGCAAGTCGGTGAAGAGCCGCATGAAGCGGCCGACATCAGCATCCTCGGTATTGCGCCAGAATTGCCAGAACTCATAAGGCGAAAGCCGGTCGGCATTCAGCCACACCGCGCCCGCAGCACTCTTGCCCATTTTCGCGCCCGAGGCCGTCGTCAGGAGCGGCGCCGTCAGTCCGAACAGCGTTCGTCCGCCGGCGCGCCGGCCGAATTCCACGCCGCTGAGGATATTGCCCCATTGGTCCGAACCGCCGAGCTGCAGCAGGCAGGCATGCGTTTCGGCAAGCACATGAAAGTCATAGCCCTGCATGACCATGTAGTTGAATTCGAGCAGCGAGAGCGACTGCTCCCGCTCCAGCCGCTGGCGCACGCTTTCGGATGTCAGCATGCGGTTGACGGAAAAATGCGGGCCGACATCGCGCAGGAAATCCAGGTATTTCAGATTGCCCAGCCAATCGGCATTGTTGACCATGAGCGCATCGGTCGGCCCGTCGCCGAAGGTGAGGAACCGTTCGAAGATGCGTCGGATGCCGGCGAGATTGCCGGCGATCTGCTCTTCGCTGAGCAAGGGGCGCGACGTATCGCGAAAGCTCGGATCGCCGAGCCGGGTCGTCGCCCCGCCCATCAGTGCGATCGGCCTGTTACCGGTCTTCTGAAACCAGCGCAGCATCATGATGGGGATGAGATGGCCGACATGCAGGCTGTCGGCCGTCAGATCGAAGCCGTTATAGGCTGTACCGCTCCCGGCACCGAGCCAGCTATCGAGCGCCTCGAGGTCGGTGCATTGCTGGATGAATCCGCGCTCCGAGAGAACACGCAGGAACTCCGACCGGGGTCTGGTGGATGGTTGGAAATTGAGGGTCACAAGGGTCTCCATGGGGGCCAATCAGGCCGGAGACCTTCTGCTGAAACACACGCCGCCGACCGTGCGGCGTTTCGGGTGTCGTAGATGACCGTCGCCGCTCTATGGGAGCAGCGCGTAATACAGGCCGGAAAGGGTCGGTACACGGGTCATGCAGCCTGCATACAGGGCCTGTGACCCGACCACAAGAGGGCTGATCAACGACGCACGGCACTAGGCAAGGCCGGCTGCGCGGCGGCGGCCTCCATCAGATCGAGGATTCCGTCGGGAAAAATGATCTCGGTACTGCCGACCAGTTCCGCGGCCGACCACCAGTGATGATCGGCCATGACTTCCCGCTCCAAATCCGTCCAACCGCTGTCGGAGATCGCGCCGCGTTCGGCGCGCACGGCAAAGAACTGCTCCTCGGCCCACACCGTCTCGCCATCGGTTAGCCGCAGATCGAAGGACCGGCTGCCGATCGATGTTCCCACCTGCTCCGCATGAAGGCCTGTCTCTTCCCGCAGTTCGCGTAGAGCCGCCTCCTCAAACGTTTCCCCGTCCTCGAGCCCGCCGCCCGGTGTCGCCCAATATTGGCTGCCCGCAAGGGCGCCGGAGCTGAAGACGAACTTGAACAGCAGGACGCAGTCGAACTGGTCGAGCAGAAGCAGCCGCGCAGACGGACGTGTTCGCATCAAACTTACCCTCTTGTGTCATCACTCATCAGAATGGCAATGGAAGATAATCGCAACTCACGTTGCAAAAAAACATCAGATGCTTCGTTTCGCCTTCCGCTTCGCAATCGTCGTCTTTTTGACCCTGCTCACCCAGATCGGCGGTATCGCTTATCTTGCGGGCCTTGTGGTTGCACGCCTCTGTGGCGTGGGCAGATTTGTGCCGAGGCTTGCAATCTTTCTACTCGTCTATACCAGCCTGATATTCGCCACCAGCATCGTTGCACCGATCTTCGGGCGTGTTCCCCTGTCGTGTCTGGCAAATGCTTCGGAAAAGCTCGTCATCCGCTCACCGATCTACTGCGCCCTCGGTCGCAACTATGTGACGCCACGCCTGCGCGATCTGGCCCATGCCCTGGCCGATCATATGGAAAAGGAATTTCCCGGCACCACGACCATCGCGCTGGATGCCAACTTCCCGTTCCTGACGGGCTTTCCCCTGCTGCCGCACCTGTCGCATACCGATGGCAGGAAGCTCGACTTCGCCTATTACTACAAAGATGCCAGCGGCAACGTCCTCGATGGCATCACTCGCTCGCCGATCGGCTATTTCGCCTTCGAGCAGCCCGCCGATGGCGAGGAGCAGCCATGCAAAGGATGGAATGACTGGCTGACCGGGCGATGGGATCTGGATGTGCTGCAGCCGTTGTTTCCGGACTATCGGCTTGAGGAGCAGCGGATGGTTGCCGCGATCAATTGGCTGACCACTGAGGGCGTGAGCCGGTTCGGAGTGGAGAAGGTATTTCTTGAACCGCATATGAAGAATGCGCTCGGTATTGTCGACGATCATGTGCGTTTTCAGGGATGCCGGGCGGCGCGCCACGACGACCATCTTGATGTTCAGGTGCGGTGATGCCCTCTCCTCCCTCATCCGTGAGCACTGATATGAGGGAGTATGAGGTGTGCCGATCCACAAACAAAAAAGCCCGGCGCAAGGCCGGGCTTTCAAACTCTATCGGCTACTCGCCTTAAGCGTTGGCAGCCATCCGCTTCTCATCCCGGCCGCCCTTCATGCGCTCGGCCAGCAGGAATGCCAGCTCCAGTGCCTGGTCGGCGTTGAGGCGCGGGTCGCAATGGGTGTGGTAGCGGTCCTGCAGGTCCTCGGCCGTCACGGCGCGGGCGCCGCCGGTGCATTCGGTCACGTCCTTGCCGGTCATCTCGATGTGGATGCCGCCCGGATGCGTGCCTTCGGCGCGGTGGATCTGGAAGAAGCTTTCGACTTCCGAGAGGATCCGCTCGAAGGGGCGCGTCTTGTAGCTGTTGAGCGTGATCGTGTTGCCGTGCATCGGGTCGCAGGACCAGACGACCTTCTTGCCCTCACGTTCGACGGCGCGGATGAGCTTCGGCAGGCTGTCGGCCACCTTGTCGTGGCCGAAGCGGCAGATCAGCGTCAGGCGTCCGGCTTCGTTGGCAGGGTTCAGCGCATCGATCAGTTCGATCAGGTTGTCAGGCTGCAGCGACGGGCCGCACTTGAGACCGATTGGGTTCTTGATGCCGCGGAAATATTCCACATGCGCATGGTCGAGCTGGCGTGTGCGGTCGCCGATCCAGATCATATGGCCTGACGTCGCGTACCAGTCGCCGGAGGTGGAGTCGACGCGGGTCAGCGCTTCTTCATAGCCAAGCAGCAGCGCTTCGTGGCTGGTGAAGAAATCGGTCTCGCGCAGGCTCGGATTATTGTCCGGGGTGATGCCGATCGCCTTCATGAAATCCATGGTTTCGCTGATGCGGTCGGCAAGCTTGCGGTAGCGCTCGCCCTGCGGGCTGTCCTTGACGAAGCCGAGCATCCACTTGTGCACGTTGTCGAGATTGGCATAGCCGCCCATCGCGAAGGCGCGCAGCAGGTTCAGCGTCGCGGCCGACTGGCGGTAGGCGTCGAGCTGGCGCTCCGGGCTCGGGATACGGGATTCCGGCGTGAATTCGATACCGTTGACGATATCGCCGCGATAGCTCGGCAGCGACACGCCGTTCTGCGTTTCCATCGGCGCCGAACGCGGCTTGGCGAACTGGCCGGCAATACGGCCGACCTTGACCACCGGCAGTTGGGCGCCAAAAGTCAGCACGACGGCCATCTGCAGGAAGGCGCGGAAGAAGTCGCGGATGTTGTCGGCGCCATGCTCCAGGAAGCTCTCGGCGCAGTCGCCGCCCTGCAGCAGGAAGGCATTGCCTTCGGCCACATTGGCAAGCGCGCTCTTCAGGCGGCGGGCTTCCCCGGCAAAAACGAGCGGCGGATAGGTGGAAAGCACGGCTTCCGTCGCGGCCAGCGCAGCCGCGTCAGGATATTCCGGAACCTGCTGGATTGGCTTGCTCCGCCAGCTGCTCGGGGTCCAATTCTGTGCCATGTCACTCATCTGCTTCCCCATCCAGTTTGCCCCGGATGCCTGCCCGTTAAAGAATGCGGCGGCTTATAAACCTTTCGGCTCCCCTTGCCTAGCGCATTCGGCGCCCCGGGAGAGTTTCGATCGGCGGCTCGCAGCGTCACTCTGGCTGCGCCAATATGACGGTGAAACTGGCGTTAAGGCTATATATACCATGCTATTTTCCGGCTAATTTAGATTTCGAATGTACAGAATACCCTAATAAAATAGGGGTTCAGCATGGGTATCCTTTCGTCCGGTTTCCTTTCGGACCGGTCCGGCAATTTCGGCATCATGACGGCACTGCTGATGGTGCCGCTGGTCGGCTCTGCCGGTCTGGCGCTGGACTATGCCCATGCGCTTAGCCTGCGCACCCAGCTCTATGCCGCCGCTGATGCCGCAGCCGTCGGCGCCGTTTCCGAAAAATCGGATGCGGTGGCAGCCGCCATGACCATGAAGGGCAACGGCACCATCTCCGTTGCCAAGACGGATGCCCGCAGCATCTTCTTTTCACAGATGTCCGGTGAACTGACCTCGGTGCCTGTAGAGCTCAGCATCGATGTCACCAAGACGGCAAACAAGATCAATTCGTTCGTCTCCTTCAGCGCCTCCGTGCCCACCACCTTCATGCATGTCCTCGGCCAGGACTCGATCACCATATCGGGCACGGCGACGGCGGAATATCAGACCGCCTCCTTCATGGATTTCTACATCCTGCTCGATAATACGCCTTCCATGGGCGTCGCCGCGACCCCGACCGATGTTTCCAAGCTGGAGGCCAAGACCGGCTGCGCCTTTGCCTGCCACCAGATGGACAAGAGCGTCAACAATTATACGATTGCCAAGGACCTCGGCGTCGCCATGCGCATCGACGTAGTGCGCAAGGCAACCCAGGCGCTGACCGATACGGCCAAGACCGAGCGCGTCAGCGCCGACCAGTTCCGCATGGGCGTCTACACGTTCGGCACCAAGGCCGAGGATGCCAAGCTGACGACGATATCGAGCCTCACCTCGGACCTGACGGCGGTAAAGAACTATACCAACGCCGTCGATCTGATGACCATTCCCAAGCAGAACTACAATCAGGACCAGCTCACCAGCTTCGACAGCGCCATGACGCAGATGAACACGATCATCGACCCGGCCGGCGACGGAACGTCGAACGTCAACCCGGAAAAGATCCTGTTCTTCGTGTCGGATGGCGTCGGCGACAGCTACAAGCCCTCGACATGCACCAAGAAGACGACCGGCGGCCGCTGCCAGGAACCGATCGATACGTCTTTCTGCAAGCCGCTGAAGGATCGCGGCGTCAAGATCGCCGTGCTCTACACCACCTACCTGCCGCTGCCGAGCAACAACTGGTACAATGACTGGATCAGGCCTTTCCAGAGCGAGATCCCCTCGCGCATGGCCGCCTGCGCCTCACCCGGCCTTTATTTCGAGGTGTCGCCGACCGAAGGCATTGCCGATGCAATGAAGGCGCTGTTCCTGAAGGTCATCCGCGCGCCGCGGCTAACCAGCTAACCACTCTCGCCTGCCGCTCGTGCGGCAGGCATCATTTCATGAGAACAGATCAGACACCCAGATTAAACGCGCTGTCCGTCACGGATGCGGTAGCTCGGCGCATACATGGTCACCAGCTCTTCGGCGGCCGTCGGATGCAGCGCCATGGTGCGATCGAAATCGTCCTTGGTGCAGCCGGCCTTCAGCGTGATGCCGAGAAGCTGCGCCATCTCGCCGGCGTCATGACCGAGGATATGGGCGCCGATGACCTTGCGGCTTGCGGCATCGACGATCAGCTTCATGATCATCTTTTCGGCCCGGCCGGAGAGTGTGGCCTTCAGCGGCCGGAACTGGGCGCGGTAGACCTCCAGCTCCTTGTAGCGCTTGCCCGCCTCTTCCTCGGAAAGGCCGACCGTGCCGATCTCCGGCTGCGAGAAGACGGCGGTCGGGATCAGGTCGTAATCCGGCTTAGTCGGGTTGTTCTTGTATTCCGTCTCGATAAAGCACATGGCCTCATGGATCGCCACCGGAGTCAACTGTACCCGGTCAGTGACATCGCCGAGCGCATAGATGTTCTCGACATTGGTACGCGAATAATCGTCGACGATGATGGCGCCGCGCTCGTTCAGCGCAACACCCGCCTTTTCGAGCCCGAGCCCTTTGGTATTCGGATCGCGGCCGAGCGCCAGCATGACGACACCGGCATTGAGCGTGCCGTTCTTCAGCGTCTCGATGACGAGGCCGTCTTCGCCCTTCGTCACCTTCTGCATCACGTCCTGGCAGAGGATGCGGATGCCCTTGGCAACCATCGCCTCATGCAGTCCGCGGCGCAGGTCCTCATCGAAGCGCGAGAGGATCTCGGTGCCGCGATAGATCAGCGTCGTCTCGACGCCGAGCCCGTGGAAGATATTCGCAAATTCGACAGCGATGTAGCCGCCGCCGGCAATCAGAATCGATTTCGGCAGCTCTTCCAGATGGAAAGCCTCGTTGGAGGAAACGCAGAGCTCGTGGCCGGGCAGCGCCTCATGCGGGTTCGGCCTGCCGCCGGTTGCAATCACGATGGTCTTGGCGGTGACCGTTTCGCCGGTCTTCAGAAGCCTGATCGTGTGCGCATCGACGAGTTCGGCGCGCGTCTCCAGGATCTCGGCATTGGCGCCGGCAAGTCCCTTCTTGTAGAGCCCTTCCAGTCGCGCGATCTCGCCATCCTTGGCGGCAATCAGCTTCTTCCAGTCGAACGAGCTTTCGCCGACCGTCCAGCCGAAGCCGGCAGCATCCTCGAAATGCTCGTGGAACTGCGAGGCGTAAACGAAGAGCTTCTTCGGCACGCAGCCGCGGATCACGCAGGTGCCGCCATAGCGGTATTCCTCGGCGATCGCCACCTTCTTGCCGAGCGAGGCCGTGACGCGCGCGCTGCGCACGCCACCAGAACCGCCGCCGATGACGAAGAGGTCGTAGTCGAAGGAAGGCATGATGATCTCCGGAGGGAATCGCTGGATGGGTGGTTCACATATAGGAGGGAGGATTAGAAAAACAAAAGCCCGGACGATGCCGGGCTTTTGCGAAAGGTGAAGGCGGCCTTACGGCTTGGCCGGTGCCGGTGCTGCGGCCGGAGCCGGCGTCGCCGGGCTGTCGGTCGCCGGCGGCGGAGCCTTGATGACCTTGGAGAGCTGGACATTGCTCTGCTTTTCGAGGTCGCGGGAAATGCCCTGCGCCCAGATGTCGGCAGCCTTGGCGGTTTCGCGCGAGGCAACCGGGCCGTCGCGCAGCAGCTTCTTGCCGACGTCGGAATTGTAGAAGTCGGCGATCGCCTTCAGCTCTTCGACCGAGAAGGCCTTTGCATAGGTCAGAGCCGCTTCCTTTTCGAGGTCGGCACGGCGCGGTGCCAGAGCCAGCGCCTGCGCATCGACGGTCGCGGAGATGACATCCTGATAGTTCGGCGAATCCTGGATGAGGCCGGCCTTCAGACGCTCGGCCAGACCCGGCAGGATGTTGTCATACTGGGTGGTTGCGCCGATGGCGTCCATGGCTGCGCGGGCAGCCTTCAGCTGCTCTTCGGACACTTCCTGCGCTCTTGCGGCAGAGCCGAAGGCAAGCCCGGAAAGAACGATGGTCGCAGCGGCAAGACGGCCAAGACCTGCAATGTTCATCATGAGTTTCTATGCTCCTGTTATCTGTTTGCCTGCAGCGTGCGGGCGCCTGCAGGACCGGCAATGATCGCAAGCGCCGCCATGTTGATGAAAAGCCCGTGCTCCACGACACCGGGTATGGAATTCAGTTCCCTCGAAAGCGCCTCTGCATCAGGAATGCGGCCAAAAGATGCATCGATGATGTGATGTCCGCCATCAGTGGTAAACTCTCCGTCACCGGACTGACGCAACGTCAGTTCGCCGGAGAGACCAAGGCGCGAGGCGGTCCTTTCGATCGCGATGCGCGTCGAAACGAGACCGAATGGATTGACTTCGATCGGCAGCGCGAAGGCGCCGAGCGTCTGCACCAGCTTGCTTTCGTCGGCAATGACGATCATCCGAGTCGAGGCTGCAGCGACGATCTTTTCGCGCAACAGCGCACCGCCGCCACCCTTGATGAGCCGCAAGCCCGCATCGACTTCGTCGGCGCCGTCGATGGTGAGATCGAGCTGTGGCAGCTCATCCAGCGATTTCAGGGGAACGCCGAGTTCGACGCAGAGCCGCGCGGTGCGCTCGGACGTCGGAACGCCCTCCACCTTGAAACCGGCTGCAACCCTTTCGGCGAGCAGACGGACGAATTCTTCCGCCGTGCTTCCCGTCCCGATTCCGAGGCGCATGCCGTACTCAACATGGACAAGCGCGGCCTCAGCGGCCTTGATCTTCATTTCGCGGGCATCCATGCGCCGCCAGCTCCTGATATTGCGTTGGATGTGCTGTTTACACGGCTCGTATTGCAAACGAAAGCCAAAATCATCGTCCTGCGATTGAAAGCCACGCGTTTCGGCTGCGACTTTTCTATCAGCCGTCCTGGCGTTGCTTTTCGCCTGTTCATCGCCTACTCCCGGATGATCCTACCCCGCAAAGAGGCATCACTTTGACCCCCGCTCCCGAAAATGCCCGCCAAGCTCTTCCCCAGAATAGGGCCCTTGTTGTCTTCGATCTCGACGGTACGCTGCTCGACACCCATGTCGATCTGGTCGAAAGCCTGAACTACACGATCGCAGCGCTCAATCTTAAGCCCGTCACCTATGACGACCTGACGCACCTGGTCGGCCAGGGCGCCCGTGTGATGATCGAGCGCGCCTGCAAGCTGCAGGGCCGCCCGATCTCGCAGGAAGAGCTGCCGGCACTGGTGGAGCGTTTCGTGGCCCATTATAGCGCAAACATGCCGGGCCATACCGAGCCCTACCCCGGTCTCGTCGCCGCGATGGATAGCCTGAAGGCATCGGGCTATGCGCTCGCCGTCTGCACCAACAAGATGGAAGGGCTCGCGACCGTACTCCTGGAGAAGCTCGGGCTGACGCATTATTTCGACGCGATCACCGGCGGTGATACGTTTGAATACCGCAAGCCCGACGCGCGGCATCTGACCGGCACGATTGAACGCGCCGGCGGCGATGTTGCCCGCGCCGTGATGATCGGTGACAGTGTCAATGATATTGCGGTGGCGAGGAATGCCGGTGTGCCGGCGATCGCCGTACCCTTCGGCTATTCGGATGTGCCGGTGTCGAGCCTCGATCCTGACGTGATCATCACGCATTTCGATGAACTGACGCCGGAACTGGTGGAGAGTCTGCTGAACGGTTCTGCGGCGAAGGTTGCTATTGTCTGAGGGTTGGCGATCGGGTTGATGCATCTGCAGTCACGACCCCTCTCCTCATATTTCCCGTAGGCAAACACCCAAAAACAAAACGGGCGACCCAAAGACCGCCCGTTCAAATTACCAGTCAAACGCTTGGCGTCAGATCTGCGCCTCACGCGACTTCGTCGTCACATCGAATGCCTTGTCGACATAGGCATCGCGGCCATAGACGTCGTCGAAATACTCGATCACGCCATCCTTGTTCGGCCATGCCGTGAAATAGGACACATAGACCGGGATCTTCTGCGGCACCTTCACGGCATGGTTCTGGCCGGTAGCAATCTGCTTCGCCACATCATCCACCGTCGTGCCGAGAACGGCGGCCGCCATGGCGCGCGGGTCCGCCAGGCGCACGCAGCCGTGGCTCAGCGCACGCATGTCACGCTTGAAGAAGCTCTTCGAGGGCGTGTCGTGCATGTAGATGGCATGGCTGTTCGGGAACAGGATCTTCAGTTCACCCAGCGCATTGTCGCTGCTCGGCGGCTGGCGGACCGAGATGTTCTGCGTCGAGCCATACCAGTCGACGCTGGAAGACGGAACGGCACGGCCGCCGACTTCGACCTCGTAGCCCATCTGGTCCAGATAGTTCGGGTCGGAGCGCAGCTTCGGCAGCATCTCGTTGATGATGATCGACTGCGGCACGCCCCAGAACGGGTTGAACTCGACCGTCTCGATTTCATCGTCGAAGAAATAGGTCTGGTTGTTCTTGCCGCCGACGACGGTGCGCATCGCAAGCTGCTGCTTGGAGTCGTTATAGTAATAGGCCATGAAGGCCGGCTGGTTGATCATTACATAGCGCGGGCCGAGATCATCAGGCAACCAGCGCGACTGCTCCATTGCAACGACGAGCTTGTCGATCTTGGAGCCGTTGCTGTCGCCGCCGGTCATGGTGCGCACGGTCGCCTGGCCGATGACGCCATCGGGCTTCAGGCCATGTTCCTTCTGGAAGTCCTCGACCAGTGACACGATCTCGGGCGAATAGTCGCTGCTGCCGGTATAGGCCGAGAAGGTGGCCGCATGCGCGGTCTTCAGCTCTTCCGAACCATTCTTCTGGATCGCCTTGACGATGTTGGCGACTTCCGGCGAGCTGTCGCCCGGGCGCAGCAGGGAAGTAAGCGAAATGGTGATCGGCGCTTCATTGCCACCGTCGACGGCGCGCAGCTTGGCGAGCTCGGCCTTCAGCGCCAGGAACTGCGTGCTGTCGGGGTTGCGGCTGTTGAGATAGGCAGCGACGTCAGGGCTCATGCGAGAGAGCTTCAGCACCGGATCGAGCTTGACGACCTTGCGCTGAAAATCATGATAACCGGAGAGCTTGTTGGGGTCGACGCGGCCGCGCGTGGTGTCCTGCACATAGGCGAGAACCTTGGAGGAAAGCGCCAGTTCGAATTGCGTCAGCGCCCGGTCGCGGACATCGGGATCCGGATTGGCTGGATCGATGGTCGGTTCGGACACGGCATAATCGGCCGGATCGAGGCCGACGCTTGCAGCATCGGCGAGCACGCTAAGGGCCGCCTTGCCGTGATCATTAATGCCATCGCTGGAAACCCAGACCAGCGGGTTCTTGCCGTCACCGTAATAGGCCTGCAGGGCTTTGGCGATATCGGCATTGGCGCGAACCTTGGCTTCCGTCAGGAAGTGGCGCTGTGGAGCACCGTCGGTCGTGGCCGAGCCGGAGACGTCGGCGACTGCGCCGGTGACGACAGGATCGGCAAACTTCGTCGTATCGACGAGCTGCAGCGTTTCAGCCTTGTAGGTGTAGTAGCGCGGGCTGGAAACCTTCGGCATCGCGGCTTCCGGATCGATATCGCCGCCAAGGCCGTTACGATTGCCGCGAACCGGAGCCGAAGGATCCATGATGATCGTGCTCTGGCCGCTTCTTGCCCGGTCGCCGCGGAGCATGTCCATCAGCGTATAGGCATGCGCAGGAACCGCGCCCATCACACAGGAAAGTGCCAATGCGGAAACCGCGCTTTTCAAAACGAATTTCATCTTGTTTTCCAGTCCCAGTACCATGCTGTTGTCGAGCAAAAAGGCTCTGATCAATTCTTCCAGAAATTCCCGGCAGCTGCGGCCCATTCATCAGAAATCGGACTGCGCCGCCAGCGCTTTCAGGCTCAACTTTGTGTGACGGGGTCGAACGCAAGCGCCGTGCAGCAGTTCACACAAAATTATGAAATTATTAGTTAATTTTTTACCGAATTTTCCACCAGGAGAAAGGGCGCTTTCTGCCACTCTTTGCATTAATTTCCCGGCGTGGCCGAAAAAACACGGCCTTACAGCGCCTGAATGGCGATGCAAAACTTGAGATCCGTCTTCAATATTTCGCATAACCTCCGGTTTTCTTGGAAAGCTTTCCACCCTATAAGTCCCTCATCTTCAAAGACTGCTCTTAACAGCATGTGACAGGAAGGCACGAAGCCATGAGTTCCACCCGCACCGAAACCGATACATTTGGCCCGATCGAAGTCGCCAGCGACCGTTACTGGGGCGCGCAGGCGCAGCGTTCTCTCGGCAATTTCAAGATCGGTTGGGAAAAGCAGCCGCTCTCGATCGTGCGTGCGCTCGGCATCGTCAAGCAGGCGGCGGCGCGTGCCAACATGGCGCTCGGCCAGCTCGATTCCAACATCGGCAAGTCCATCGTGGATGCCGCCCAGGAAGTGATCGACGGCAAGCTGAACGACCATTTCCCGCTGGTCGTCTGGCAGACCGGTTCCGGCACACAGTCCAACATGAACGCCAATGAGGTGATCTCCAATCGTGCCATAGAAATGCTCGGCGGTGTCATGGGTTCCAAGAAGCCGGTGCACCCGAACGATCACGTTAATATGAGCCAGTCGTCGAACGATACCTACCCAACGGCCATGCACATCGCCTGCGCCGAACAGGTCGCCCATCACCTACTGCCTTCGCTGAAGCACCTGCATGCCGCCCTCGACATGAAGGTCACCGAGTTCAGCCACATCATCAAGATCGGCCGCACGCACACGCAGGATGCGACGCCGCTGACGCTAGGCCAGGAGTTTTCCGGCTACGCCGCGCAGGTGGGCTCCGCCATCAAGCGTATCGAAATGACCCTGCCCGGCCTCTGCGAACTCGCCCAGGGCGGCACCGCCGTCGGCACCGGCCTGAATGCGCCGGTCGGGTTCGCTGAGAAGGTTGCCGAAGAGATCGCCGAAATCACCCACATGCCTTTCGTGACCGCGCCGAACAAGTTCGAGGCGCTCGCCTCGCATGATTCGATGGTCTTCGCCCATGGCGCGATCAATGCGGCGGCGGCCGCTCTCTTCAAGATCGCCAACGACATCCGCCTTCTCGGCTCCGGCCCGCGCGCCGGCCTCGGCGAACTGGCCCTGCCCGAAAACGAGCCCGGCTCCTCGATCATGCCCGGCAAGGTGAACCCGACCCAGTGCGAGGCGCTCACACAAGTCTGCATCCATGTCTTCGGCAACCACGCGGCCCTCACCTTTGCCGACAGCCAGGGCCATTTCGAGCTCAACGTCTACAATCCGATGATGGCCTATAACTTCCTGCAGTCGGTGCAGCTTCTCGGCGATGCAGCCGTCTCCTTCACCGACAATTGCGTCGTCGGCATCGAGGCCCGCGAAGACAATATCAAGGCCGGCCTCGAACGCTCGCTGATGCTGGTGACCGCCCTTGCCCCCAAGATCGGCTACGATGCCGCCGCCAAGATCGCCAAGACGGCACACAAGAATGGTACGACGCTGAAGGAAGAGGCGCTGGCGAGTGGGCTGGTGACGTCGGAAGAGTATGACGCGATCGTGCGGCCGGAGACGATGATCAGTCCGAAGTGATTGGGTTGGTTTGAAGCATGAAAGGGCCGGCTTAGCCGGCCTTTTCTATTTGGGGAACGCGGCAAAGACACTTGCCTTATCTGCTGCCGTAGAGGCTCGGCGTCTCCCTCTCCTCCCTCATCCCTGTGCTTGTCACAGGGATCCAGCCGGCTTGCGTCTGCAAGCCGAAAAGACTCTTAAACAACAGAACCGGCACAATCCGGGTCTCAACGATGCGCTATATTTCGGCATAACTTGAGGTGCCGTAGGGCTGGGAGTCCCGCGCCGCGTGGACACGCGGCTGCTGGATCCCTGTGACAAGCACAGGGATGAGGGGGGAGGAGACGCGTCATTTTTGCCGCTAATCCCCCGCCCTCGCCAATTGATTTTGCCATCCACCAGTTTTAGACCGGTTCCAAACTATCCCACCAGAAAGGTCACTTCGATGGCTGACGATCTCTTCCCCCTCGGCGCCGACACCACCCCTTACCGCAAGATCAGCAGCGACTATGTCTCGGTCGACAGCTTCAAGGGTCAGGAGATTCTGACGGTCGACCCTGAGGGCATCCGCCTGCTCGCCGAAACCGCCTTCGCCGACATCAACCATCTGCTGCGCCCCGGCCATCTGAAGCAGCTCGCCTCGATCCTCGACGATCCGGAAGCGACCGACAATGACCGTTTCGTGGCCTATGACCTCCTGAAGAATGCCAATATCGCCGCCGGCGGCGTGCTGCCCATGTGCCAGGATACGGGCACGGCGATCATCATGGGCAAGAAGGGTCGCCGTGTGTGGACCGAAGGCGGCGATACGGCGGCGCTCTCGAAGGGCGTGCTCGACGCTTATGAAAAGAAGAACCTGCGCTATTCGCAGCTCGCCCCCATCAAGATGTTCGAGGAGAAGAACACCAAGAACAATCTGCCGGCGCAGATCGATATCTATGAGGAAGGCACCGATAGCTACGACTTCCTCTTCGTCGCCAAGGGCGGCGGCTCGGCCAACAAGACCTTTCTCTTCCAGGGCACGCCCTCGCTCCTGTCGCATGACCGCATGCTGGACTTCCTCAAGGAGAAGATCCTCACGTTAGGTACGGCAGCCTGTCCCCCCTACCATCTGGCGATCGTCATCGGCGGCACCTCGGCCGAGATGAACCTGAAGACCGTCAAGCTCGCCTCCACCCGCTACCTCGACGAACTGCCGACCGAAGGCTCCGAAAACGGCCATGCCTTCCGCGACATCGAGATGGAAAAGGAGATCCACAAGCTGACGCAGAGCCTCGGTGTCGGCGCCCAGTTCGGCGGCAAGTATTTCTGTCATGACGTGCGCGTCATCCGCCTGCCCCGCCACGGCGCCTCGCTGCCGATCGGCCTCGGCGTTTCCTGTTCCGCCGATCGCCAGGCCAAGGGCAAGATCACCCGCGACGGCATCTTCATCGAGCAGCTGGAAACCGATCCGTCCAAGTACATGCCCGATATCGACGAGGCGAAGCTCTCCGAATCCGTCGTGCGTGTCGATCTGAACCAGCCGATGGCCGATATTCTCGCCGAACTTTCCAAGCATCCGGTCAAGACGCGCCTGTCGCTATCGGGCACGATCATCGTCGCCCGCGATCTCGCCCATGCAAAGATCCGCGAACGGCTCGAAAAGGGCGAAGGCATGCCGGACTATATGAAGAATCACCCGGTCTATTATGCCGGCCCGGCCAAGACGCCCGCCGGTTACGCGTCCGGCTCCTTCGGCCCGACCACCGCCGGCCGCATGGATTCCTATGTCGACCAGTTCCAGTCCTTCGGCGGCTCGATGGTGATGCTCGCCAAGGGCAACCGTTCGCGCGCCGTGCGCGAAGCCTGCAAGAAGCATCAGGGCTTCTATCTCGGTTCCATCGGCGGCCCGGCCGCCCGCCTGGCGCAGGACTGCATCCGCAAGGTCGATGTGCTGGAATATCCCGAACTCGGCATGGAAGCCGTCTGGAAGATAGAGGTGGAAGACTTCCCGGCCTTCATCGTCATCGACGACAAGGGCAACGACTTCTTCCAGGAGCTGAACCTCGGCTGAGACTTGGGGCTGCTGGCTATCGCACCGAAGCCGTCTCGGCGGGATCGATACTGGCCGCCGTCATGGGCTGAACTACGGGTCTTTCCATGGCGGCGATATCGGATGCACTGAGAATATCCTCCGCCTCTACGCTGGCGAGGATATCCGTGCTGAAGATGCCGTTGAAGAAGCCAGTCTGCTGTAAAAGAAAAGCGCAGCCGGCAATGATGGCGAGCGCAAGTATGGCGGGAGAAGTGTGGCGAGGCGATTCCATAATCTCATGCCTTCGACAGGGGACCGCGATCCGATCCCCATAAATCCGGTCTCTTGAGACAGAATCTGTCGCCTCGCCCTGCCCGCCAGTAGACCAGACCAAAGATACCGACCGTCAACAAAACGAAAACAATCCCTGAAAAGAGAAAACGATTGAACTTTTTTGGAGCACCTCGCGCATAAGAGGTGTCTCCGTTACAGTCGAACTTACAAATATTTGAGAAAAATCATAGGGCTGATCGTAGTATTGATGCCCATCAAACTTATCGTATGTAATCTTTGGTATATGTCGCTTTAATCATTTCCCAAGAAATCTAAGATAACAAATAGAAGATTGCTTAAGAATTGGATGAGGAGTTGCCGGAATGAATACGGCCGTTGCGCCCAAGGTGCAGGTTCCCGATGTGGCGGGTCAGATCACCTATGCCATGCGCTCCATGGGCGTTGCACCAATTCCCCGCAATTACGAACTCTTCTACGAGGCCTATATTGGCTCCAACCCGGCGCTCACCCGTGACCTTGCTGCGCTCGGTAGCCAGGCGACGCAGGCCGAGCTCGACGCTCTCGGCACCCAGCATTGCTCCCACACTGCACCAGCCAAGATCTTCGATGATGCCCACAGCCGCATTGCCGGCGAGCTGGAAGGCCTGCTGCGCGTGCTGCGCCAGGAGCAGACCTCGCTCGAAAGCTATAACCGGCTGCTGAACGAAACCTGCAAGCGCATCAGCTCCAAGAGCACGATGAGCGCCGATCTCATCGAAAACGCCATTGACCTGCTCACCCAGGCAACCGGCGATACGATCACCCACGGCGAAAAGACTGTCGAAGACATGGTCCAGCGCTCGCAGGAGATGGACCAGGTCCGCAAGGAACTCGACGAATACAAGCGCATCGCCAATACCGACTCGCTGACACGCCTATCCAACCGCCGCGCCTTCGACGACCGGCTGGCCGCCGTCTTCAATAATCCGGCGTTGCGCCCGGTGACCGCCCTGCTCTTGGCCGACATCGACAATTTCAAGAAGATCAACGATACCTACGGCCATCCGGTCGGCGACAAGGTTCTGGCGACGGTCGCCTCCGTCATCCGCACCAATGTCCGGCGCGATGTTTTCGTCGCCCGCACCGGCGGCGAGGAATTCGCGCTCATCATCGACGGCAACACGCTGGACGAAGTGACGGCGGTCGCCGAGCGCATTCGCCGGACGCTGGAATCCACCCCCTTCAAGAATTCCCGTACCCGCGTCAATTATGGCCCGGTCACTGTCTCCATCGGCATCTGCATGGCCTCGCACGCCGACGATGCCGGCGAACTCTACTCCAAGAGCGATATCGCGCTTTACAGCGCCAAAAACGCCGGCCGCAACTGCACCGTCGTCTATGAGGACGGAATGCAGAAAGAATTCACCAAGAGCTGGCTGATCTACAAGTCCTGATCCCCTGGGGCTGGCCTCTGACCGGATCCCAAGTTTTTCCGGAAATACAGAGAAATTGGAACAAATCCCTTTAGCGGCCGGAAACGGCCGCTTTTCTTATTGGCTGGAATTCCGCGAGACTGGCGGAAATGGGTCCCGCCTCAAACCACCTCAATTTGAAAATCCACACCCTCCCAGCGCTGCGCATCCTTCCAGAAGATCGTGAAGTCGATCATGCCGGGGCCGAGCGCCTGCGTCGGCAGGTCGAAGACATGAGTGCCGAAGCCGGTGTCGTGGCATGGGCTGTCGGCGGCGCTTGCCCAGCCGTCGGTGGACCAGCGTACCAGAGCAGGCTCGGGCAGTTCGATGCGGAGCCGCCGGCCCGCCTGCATCTGGTCGCGTCGGGCCGTCAGCCGCCAGGAGAACGGTGCCGGCGCCGGCTTTGCTGCGACATAGCGGGCAAAGGTCTGGGGCGGCATGTCGAAGATCACGCCGTCGCGCAGCGAGCGCAGCAGCTTGATATGTTCGGCATGCGCCCAGACGAGCGGCATGGCGCTGCCCGAGGGTCGGCCGAGGAAAAGCTCGCGCTGCGGCACGTCTTCGCTGTCCCAGATCTGTTCAGGCAAGAGCCCACCTTCGCTTGCCGAAGCTTCCAGCGCAGCAAGCATCCGCTGCGCTTCGTCCGCTCGCCCGGCGGCGAGTTCATAATGAGCGCGCTCGCCGGTCAAGAGCGGCCAGAGCCTGCCGACACCGCTGCCGGCAAAGGGCGCACCGCCGATGCGCTCGCCATAGCCGTCGTCATTGTAGCGATACCAGTAGGGACCGGCCGGAAGGTCGCGGCGCAACTCCGCATCGATTGCCGCGACTGTGCCGAGCATGCGCGGGTCGTCGGCGGCGCGGAGGCCGAAGCGCACCAGCGCCAGCGCATCCGGGCTTATCAGCAGGTCCGCTTCAAGCACCTCGCCGAGATCGTCCCGATTGCGGATCGGAATGAAGTCACGCCGCAGTGACAGGCTGCCATCGGTCGCCGAGGCGATGCGCACATAATAGCCTTCGACGCCGAGACGGCGCGACAGTTCGGTATCGGTGGCGTAGGTCCATTCCTCGATGCGCTCGTTCCAGCCGTCGGCGACCTCGCGCAGATAGTGCGCCGCATCCAGCCGCCCCGCCGCTTCCACGGCATCGGCCGCTGCAAGCAGGCCGGCGATCTCCACAGCGAGCGTAAACGGCGAGTAGCCGGCATCCTCCTCCCAGCGATCCTCCTGGGTGGCGGGGCCGTTTCTGACGATATAGCCCGCAGCCGCTTCGACCATGGGCAGATAGCGTCCCCTCTCCGAGGCATCGATCGCGCCTGAGCGCAGCAGCATGTCATAGAGCAGGATGGGAAAGGCCGTCTCATCCATCTGGATGCCGTACCAGTAGGGCCTTCCGTCGAGCCAGGCATTCTGCACCCAATGGCCGTCCGCTTCCTGGATGACAGCGAGATAGTCGAGCACGGAGCGTGCATCCGCTGTGGCCCCGGCCGCAAGCAGACCGCCCGCCGTTTCCACCAGATCGCGCGTCCACACCAGATGATAACCGCCAAGGTCGTCATCGCCTTTGCTGGAGCCCCAGGGGATGGAAAGGCTGGCGATGATGGCGCCGGACGCATCATCGCGGTGCGTGGCAAGCACGCCGGTGCTGACGCGGTAACGGTTGAGCTTGTCAGGATCATGTGGTTCGTCGAGCGCAAGCAGGCCGGCCTGCCATTCCCGCCAGCCGCTGCGATAATGTTTCAGCGCCGGTTCCGTGCCCTGCTGAAGGCTGAGCAGCGTGCGCAGGGCAGCCTCCTCCGGCTGCGTGCCGAAGCCGATGGCGATCAGCGCCCTTCCCTGGTCAGCTTGGCCCTTGCCCGCCTGCATATCCAGTGTCCCTGACAGCGCGACATTGCCTGATGTGGCGCAGTTGTACTCCTCATTCAGCCCCTCGCCGCGCGACAGCGTCTGCCAGCCGTCGGAGATGCCGACATAGCCAACTGACCGCGCAAGCCAGGGCACCGAAGCGGCAATGGCGAGTGACCGTCCGGAACCCTCGGCAAACAGCATCTGCCTGCCCTTGAAATCATCGTACCAGCCGTTGTTGTCGGCGCCGCCGTTGACGAGATGCGGGGCAACAAGCGCATGCAGCCGGTAGTCTGAGAGATTGCCTATCAGTGCCTCGAAGCAGATGTCCTGCAGCACCACCTCGCGCTCAGGGTCTGAAAAGATGGTCTTGGTGATGCGATAGCGCCCGTCGCGGGCGGTATTGACGAGGCGGAAGGCCGGAACGCCGTCCTCGATCGCCTGTACGCTGTGATCGGCGTCGCGCTTCTCCTCGGAGAAATAGCCCGGAGCCGTGACGATGAAACCGAAATCCCGCACGCAGGCCATATCGAGCCGTGGCGCGTAGATCTCGTTGAGGATGCCGTGGCTTGCCGTGAACCAGACGCAGCTCGCCGAACTGACGGCGGTACCAACAGCACTCTTGTCGCTGGACGTCCATCGGGGCTCGATGCCCGGCGCACCTGGCGGCTCGACGGAACCGGGTGGTCGTGTCGGAAAGGCCAAGTGCTGTTCCTCCGCTCTATTTGCTCGTCTTCCCTGCCATCCTGAGATGAAATTAAGCGATCCGCAATATACCGGCTTGACAGCCGGCTACGATCTTGCGCCCGATAGAATAGCGCGGGCTCTATAGAATAGTGCGGGAAGGAATGAGGGTACAGCCGGAGAGGAGCGCCAGCCATGGCTGACACAATGGAAGAAAAGCAGACGCGTGAGCAAGCCAAGCCGAAGGTTGCGGCGCCGGCCGGCCGCATCGTGCTCGCCGTCGATATCGGCGGCTCGCACGTGAAGGCGGAACTCAGCAGCGGCAGCGAGAGACGTGCGGTCGTATCGGGGCGCGCGATGACGGCGGCGAAGATGGTGACAGCCCTCACCGATCTGACCGCCGACTGGCACTATGATGTCGTCGCCATGGGTTATCCCGGCCCCGTCGCTGCCCACCGCCCCGCGGCCGATCCGTTCAACCTCGGCCCGGGATGGAAGGGCTTCGATTTCGAAAACGCCCTCGGCAAACCCGTGCGCATGGTCAACGACGCGCTGATGCAGGCGATCGGCAGCTACGAGGCCGGCCGTATGCTCTTCCTTGGCCTCGGCACGGGCCTCGGCTCGGCGATGATCGCCGAGAACGTCTGCATGCCGCTCGAACTGGCGCACATGCCCTACAAGAAGGCGACATTCGAGGACTATGTCGGCGAACGCGGCCTGGAAGGTCGCGGTAAGGGCAGATGGCGAAAATCGGTCTTCGACGTCGCCGACCGCCTGGCTGCCGCCCTGCTGCCTGACTATATCGTCATCGGTGGCGGCAACGTCGAAAAGCTGAAGGATCTGCCGCCCAAATGCCGGCGTGGCAGCAACGACAACGCCTTCCGCGGCGGCTTCCGGGTTTGGCTGGACGAAAGCCTGCGGCTGTGAGCGGGAGTGAAACTGATGTGCTTAAAGCCCTATTGGGCGGCGGAAGGTGACGACAATGCTGGAAAAGGACAAGCTGTTCGTCGGCTCGATCCCGGAAAACTACGACCACTATATGGTGCCGCTGATTTTCGAGCCCTTCGCCTTGGATCTTGCCCGGAGAGCGGCTTCCCTGTCTCCCGGCGTCGTTCTGGAAACCGCAGCAGGCACCGGGGTCGTCACCCGCGCACTGGCGCCGAAACTGTCGTCGGGCGCACGCTATATCATCAGCGATCTCAACCAGCCGATGCTCGACTACGCCGCTTCGCAGCAAGGCTTCGATAGTCGCCTGGAATGGCGCCAGGCGGATGCTCTGGCGCTGCCGTTTGAAAATGCCGCCTTCGATCTCGTCTGCTGTCAGTTCGGCGCGATGTTCTTCCCGAACCGCATATCCGGCTACCGCGAAGCAAAGCGTGTCTTGAAGCCCGGCGGACATTTCCTGTTCAACGTATGGGACCGCATCGAGGAGAATGTTTTTGCCGACGATGTGACGAATGCCCTTGCGACGATGTTTCCGGATGATCCGCCGCGCTTCCTGGTCCGCACGCCGCACGGCTATCATGACAAGGCGCTGATCCGCGCCGAGCTGGAAGAGGCAGGTTTCTCCCATGTGGTGATCGAAACGAAAGCCGAACAAAGCCGCGCATCCTCGCCCCGGATTCCTGCCCTCGCCTATTGCCACGGGACAGTCCTTCGGAGCGAAATCGAAGCCAGAGCCCCGGGAAAACTGGACGTTGCGACCGATTGTGCCGCATCCGCGATTGCCGACCGGCATGGCGACGGTGAGATTGCCGCCAAAATTCAGGCCCATGTCATCATGGCAGTGGCCTAGAGGTTCAACATCTTGACCGGCCGGATTGCGGTTTTGGGCACAGGCAGATCACAACCTGATCGAGCCCCAGACCAGTTTCGTCCGGACGATGAAACTCAGTTTTCGTTCGCGAGCATAGGGAGCCAGCATCTCGCCGAGCTCTCCGTCGAACTCGTTCATCCTGCCGGCCAGACGGGATGGCGCGAACGTATCGCGCGAATGCTGGCAGCGAATGAAGTCTTCCACGCTTTGCTCGAATGGAGCGGAGTGGAAATGCTCGGAGCCTTCGACGTCGAGGAACGCCTTGTAGGCCGACCAGTCCTCTCGCTTGCCAATGGGATCGAACGCCTCGCCCGTTATGGCAGGAACCCATCTGGTGAGAAAAGACTGCCAGCCCGCCTCCCAGGCCGGTTGGAAAGGCGCATCTCCTGATACGACGGCCACCCGGTGATCGGCGGCGGCGTAGGTTTTCAGCCGTGCGAAAAGGCGCTTGTGATCCATCCAGTGGATGCTGGCAGCGGCAACGATGAGATCGGGACGATCGGGGATATCGACATCTTCGGCGAAACCGACGATCCAGTGAAGATTGCGTGCGCGCCCCTCCTCCAGGCTCTGACCGAGCTCGACCATGTGGCGGGAGGGATCGACGGCTATGACCTTTTCGAAATGCCGCGAGAGCGGCCGTGAAATCTTGCCGGGGCCGCAGCCTATATCCAGCAGACAGCTGCGCTTAGGCGCGATGGCAAGCAACTTCCCGTAGATCGCCTCGGGATATGGCGGACGGTAAGGATAGTTGCTGACGACATCGGCATCCTCGAAAGAGGCCCCTGCACGCGCATGCTCGACCATGATAGGCTCCGTCCTCAGTGACAGTCGAGAACCATCCGATAATTCAACAAGATGTCAGCATGGTAACAAGAGCGATGGACGGCTGCAAAATCGAACGGCTCGAAGGCCGGGTAAACGGCGCATTCGTCTCCCGGCCCGACGCGAATGAGACCGGTGTCGTCGTGCTCAGCGGTTCCAGCGGCAGGGTCGACATCGATCGCGCTAAACTCTTTGCCGAGGCAGGTGCTAAAGCACTAGCGCTGCAATGGTTCGGCGCAACGGGGCAATCGGCCGGCATCTGCGAAATCCCGCTGGAAACCTTCTGTGACGCCACGGACTACCTGATTTCGCGGGGATGCCGGCGCATCGTCTTCGTCGGGACATCGAAAGGCGCGGAAGCGGCCTTGCTTGTCGCCACCCGGGACGCGCGCGTGAACTCTGTTATAGCGATCAGCCCGAGCTCGGTTGTCTGGGGCAATATCGGGCCTGGCAAGGACGGCAGAGAATGGCCCGAACGTTCATCCTGGACCTGGAAGGGAGAGCCACTGGAATTCGTCCCCGCCGATCCCGCCTGGCAACGGGACTATCGCGATGGGTTGGTGTCCTATCGCTCCTTCTTCGAAAGCTGCCTGGATACGGACGAGCAAACCTTGTGGCGAGCGCGCATTCCCGTCGAGAGGGCCACCGCAGATCTCGTCCTCGTGGCTGGCGGAGACGATGCACTCTGGCCCTCGGAGAGGTCTGCGCGTGAGCTTGCCAGCCGGCGTGAAAAAGGCCGCAGGCCGGTGTCACTGGTCGTTGACCCTGAGGCGGGCCATCGGGTGCTGCTTCCAGGCGAGACGACGCCCCGCTCCAGCCTTCACGCCCATGGCGGCAACGATGCGGCGGATGCTAGGCTTGGCCTGATGGCATGGGCGGCGATAGAAGCCGCCTTGTCGCCAAAGGATTGACTGGCCCGATACGGTTCAGGCGGAAAGCTGCAGCAGGATCGCACTTGCTGCCATCAGCACCACGACGATCCATGGCGGCGCCTTCCAGACCACCAGCAGAAGGAAGCCCGACAGGGCAAGAGCAAAATCAGCCGATGTAAGGACCGCGCTTGTCCATACCGGATTGTAGAGTGCGGCACCCAGCACGCCAACCACGGCGGCATTTGCGCCCCGCATGGCCGCCTGCGCCAGCGGATAAGTGCTGAGCCTGTCCCAGAAAGGCAGGGTGCCGACGAGTAGCAGAAAGCCCGGCAGAAAGATGGCGGCCAGAGCGATGGCTGCGCCCGCGATACCGTTGGGAGCCGGCCCCATCACCGCCCCGAGATAGGCCGAAAACGTGAAAAGCGGACCAGGCACGGCCTGTGCGACACCGTAACCGGCGAGAAAGGCGTTTTCCGAAACCCAGCCCGGCCTCACGACCTCCGCCTCGAGCAGCGGCAGGACAACATGGCCGCCGCCAAACACCAGCGCGCCTGAGCGATAAAAGGCATCGAAGAGGCGCAGCCCCTGCCAATCCATGATGGAAACGATAAGCGGCAGTCCGAACAGAAGGAGCAGGAACGCCAGCAGGCAGGTGACGCCTGATGATCGCGATATACCGAACGAAAAACTTGCCTTGTGCTCGATGGCGGCCTCGCGACAAAGCACGAGCCCGGAAACCGCACCCAGCACGATGGCTGCGAGCTGGCCGAACGCTCCCCCCAATGTCACGATGAAAACCGCGGCCAGCGCGATGCCTGCGCGCGGCTTGTCGGGCGTCAACGATCGTGCCATGCCCCAGACGGCTTGTGCTACGACAGCGACGGCGACGAGCTTCAATCCGTGCAGCAGGCCCTGTCCGAGAGGATTGTCTAGCGCGGTGGCGGCAGTTGCGAATATGATGAGGATCAGCGCGGACGGAAGCGTGAATGCGCTCCACGCCGCAAGCGCCCCCAGCGGCCCTCCGCGCAGCAGGCCCATGGCGAAGCCGACCTGGCTCGATGCGGGACCGGGAAGAAACTGACAGAGCGCGACGAGATCGGCATAACCCTTCTCGTCGATCCATTTGCGACGCGTCACGAGCTCGTTGCGGAAATAGCCGAGATGCGCGATCGGTCCGCCGAACGAGGTGAGGCCAAGCTTCAGGAAGGCGCCGAACACTTCCGCAGGTGTACCTGCCGGTGGAGCCGCCGTCTTCTCATCGGTCATTTCTTTTGCATCCACGCCAATATTCCCCCACTGCGCCGACCCGTATCCTCATCATTAATGACAGCGCGATGACAACAGGCGATTTTCGATTTTTGTCGAACAAGCGATTGCGGATTAGACCGCCTGGCGGACCCGCGCTCGGGTGGGCAGCGTCATTGCAATGACACCGGCCATGACGCAGGCAAGCCCAAGGCCTGCCGTGGAGGACAGCGTTTCGCCGAGGAAGACGACACCGATTGCAACGCCGATCGGTACCCTCAGATAGGCCTGAGCCGTGGCGCCGACCGAACCGAGCGTCTGCACGAGGCGGAAATAGATCACAAAGGCAAGCGCCGTCGAAAAGACAGAGAGGGCAAGGAGAGCGAGGACGGAATGCAGGCTCGGCTGCAACGTCCAGGGACGATCGGCGATGACGCTGACCGGGATCAGGATTACCGCCCCCGATATCAGCGAGCCGGCAGCCGGCATCATAGGATCGAGCCCCCTGAAATTCCGGCCGAAGACCGCGGCGCCTGCATAGCAGATCGTGGCGGTCACGATCGCGAGCTGCGCCCAGAGCGCATCTCCGATGCTGTCAAGCGCTCCGATACCGATGATCAGCGCGGTTCCGATCAATCCCGCCGATACACCGAACAGCTTGCGGCTTGTGAGGACCTCGTGCCGTGTGATCAGCGCCGTGATCAGAAAGGCAAAGATCGGCGTCGTGGAATTCAGGATTGCTGCAAGGCCGGCATTGGTCGTCCGCTCGGCCCAGGCGATCAGCGTAAAAGGCAGCACACTGTTCAGGCAGGCCTGGACCAGAAAGTAGACCCACGTCTGCCGGTCGCGCGGCATCTTGAGGCCGCGCCAGCGGATGATAGCGAGAAGCAGCAGGCCGGCGACAAGCGTCCGTGCTGCCACCAGCGTCACAGGCGGGATGGTTTCGACGCCGATCTTGATGAAGGTGTAGGAGGCTCCCCAGAGCGTCGAAAGCGCCAGCAGCAGCGCCAGCTCTGTTGTCATCGTCGCCGTCTCTTCCATCGCAGTACCGTTCCTCAGCGTACAAAACCGACCGCCTGTTTAACGGCTGCGGGCGTGAAATGCTTCGATGCGGGCCGAACTGTCGATGGAAAAGAAAGGCTTGGCGGGGCGCGCTTGGATCATGGCACGCCCGACACACTTAGCTTTGTCACTGAGCCGCGAGCGGAGCTGCTGGCGCCGCACGCGTCACCGGCGGCGGGTTCCACTTGCCGATCAGCGCGCTGCCCTTCGGCGCATAGAGCCTCATCGTCAGATTGTAGGGGCCGTTCGGCGCCGGCAGCCAGTTCCATTCCTTGTCCTTGCCGGGACTTTCCGTCTGGAAATAGAGGTCGAGCGAGCCGTCGGCGTTGAACTGGAACGGCATCCAGCTGCTGACAGCGAACCGATTGAGCGGATTGGCGACCTGGAACCCATCATTGTCATAGAGAGTGACCGACCAGAAGGCGTTGACCGGCGGAATATTCTCCTTTTCGAAATGGAGCGTGTAATTGCTTTGTCCATTGAGCGCGTTGCCGCTTTCATCCGCAAGGTTCAGCGGATAGATGGCGTCCTCAGGCAGATTGGCGCCAAGCCCCTGTTGCGCCACGATCGCCCGTTTCAGGTAGTAATTGCCGTAGACGCCCATCGTGTCGGTATTCATCGACCAGCCATTGACCACCCGTGCCAATGTCTTCAGCTTCCAACCCATGAGCGCCTGCGCATCCTGCGGCGCTGTCTTCAGCGCTTTCTGGACGACGGGATCGGCCTTGGACAGGTCAAAGCTCTTGCCGGGCTCGATGCCGATCTGCTTCATGCGGGCAATGATCGGCT
The DNA here is from genome assembly GCF_031455475.1 of Rhizobium sp. 1399. NCBI lineage: Bacteria > Pseudomonadati > Pseudomonadota > Alphaproteobacteria > Hyphomicrobiales > Rhizobiaceae > Rhizobium > Rhizobium sp. 1399. The sequence goes on from NZ_JAVDSU010000012.1 coordinate 65,896, forward strand.
GATCGGTGCTGTGCGGCGGATGAAGTTTCAAGAGTTCGGCAGCGTAAGCAAAATAATCTTCCGCCGAAGCTGTATCGGCCTGCGTCTTCGGTGGCGTCTTCATGTCGATGGAAGGGTTTTTTTTGACCTCGGCCTGCTTGGCGCCTTTGCCCCATTGCGACAGCGGCGTGATCTTGTAACCGTCCTGGATCTTGTGAACGGCATTGTAGTCATCAGGGCCATCGGTTTTGGTGCGGCCGATGATCCAGACATAAGGCGTCGGAGCGTCGATCCGTTCAGTTCCCTCCGGCAGCTTGAATTCGCCGAACGTGTCGCGAAGCTCGGGCCTCCAGCCGGGCGACGCGATCAGGAAGTTTCCGACTGATGTTCCGGTCGTTCGCCAGCCCGGCGCGGCAAACACATCCGTCCACATATCCAGCATCGGCAGGAGGTAATAGCGGCCTCCGGTATCCGGCGCGGTAACCACCACCGGTTCCTTGGTGAGATCAAGCCAGCCGCTCGAATAGAGCGTGTCGAAATTCGGCCGGACCACGGCCTTCATGTCTGCAGCCGGAAATTCGCGGACATTGGCGAACCGGTTGGCCGGACCGCCGATCGACCCCTCCTTCGGTTCCATATTGGTCAGCTGCTTGCGCGTGATGTCCATCGTTATCAGCGGATAAAAATAGACATAGGCTTCGATGCCGATTTCACGTGCCTCCTCTTCCGTCAGGGAAGCGGCCCTGGCCTCCGGTGCGGCCGGAATGGCCATCGAAGCTATTGCCAGCAAAACGAACGACATAGGCGTTCGCAACAGGCGTCTGATTCCAAACTGAATTGTCATGTGCGGTTTCCCCCCGGAATGAAATGAAGAACCCAGCCGGACCCGATTGACGCCGGCGCATCTTTAGCAAGACCAAGATGGCCAAGATACTGGCGACCTGCTGAGCGACCTTTCATGCAAAGCGAAACATACCGGGCGTATATCCGGAAGTACGTTACAGTAAACGGCGCCGTAAATGGTCCGGATACATAGGTCTGTGTTTTGATCCGGAGCAGGATATTGGCTTTGATCAAAGGCCCTTCCGTAAATATCCGCTGAATGCCATAACTCGATTCCGACGACGGTGGAGGACGAGATGACTGAAATGACGGTTCTTGCATTTGCGCTCGTGGCATTCATCGGCATCGCCACACCCGGCCCGACGGTGCTTCTCGCCCTGACCAACGGTTCCAAATTCGGGGTGCGCCGGGCGATATCAGGCATGATCGGCGCGGTCATGTCCGACTTCGTGCTGATCGGCGCCGTTGCCCTCGGCCTCGGTGCGCTGCTGGCTGCCTCGGAATTCTGGTTCACTGTCGTCAAATGGGTCGGCGTCTGCTACCTCGCCTTCCTCGGCGTCATGCTGCTGCGTTCGAAGGGAATGCTGGATGTATCGCTGCGCTCTGAAAGCGGGAATGCATCCGCTTCATCAGTGACGATCTTCCTGAAGAGCTTTCTCGTCGCCGTCACCAATCCCAAGGGCTACCTCTTCTTCTCGGCCTTCCTGCCGCAATTCATCGATCCCGCCAGCCCGCAGGTCGAGCAATATGCCGTGCTCGCCCTCGTCTTTGCCGCCATCGATTTCGTGGTCATGTTCGGCTACGCGTTGCTCGGCTCTCAGGCCGTCCGGCTGTTGCGGAAATCGGGCGCGCTGTGGCTCGACCGGATCTGCGGCGGCGCCTTGCTGACGCTAGCCGGCTCTCTCGCGCTTTATCGGCGGGCGAGCGCATAGCTGCCCTCCGATTTACAACCCGATTTACCGTAACGTACTTATCCGAGCACTCCCGATCTGCGTTCAATAGCTCCCGAGGGGACGCCATTCCGGCGGCCGTAGCAGGAGGGTTCACGCATGCCGAGAGGATGGAGACTGATTGGCGCGGCGGCGATCGTCATCGCCTGGACTTGTGCCGCCAAGGCCGACACGATCAGCTATGCCGATGCGGTGACCGTGCTCGCAAAGGATTGCGGCGCCGATATCAAGAAACTCTGCAAGGGGCTGAACCTCGGCAATAACAGGATTGCCGATTGCCTTGCACGGAACGCGGGCAAGGTCTCGCCGACCTGCACGTCTACGCTTGCGAGCGTCGCAGCATCCATTCAGAAACGGGAACAGGCGCAGGCCTCCTACAGCAAAGTCTGCGCCGGTGACATGGCGCGGCGCTGCAATGGCGTCAAAGGCGACGGCTATATTCTTGCCTGTCTGATCAAGACGACGAAACATGTTGGCGCCCAATGCAATCAGGCAATATCAGATGCAGGCTGGAGATAAGGCTATGAGGATGAGAAAAACCGCCCTCGCCGTCTTTGTTGCAACATTGGCGATCCCTGCCCTTGCCCCTGCGCAGCAGATCTCCGAACAGCGCATCATCAACGGGCTTGGCAAGCTGCAGGGCGCCGCCCCGATCGTCGATGTCGAACTGCTGCGGCAGGAGGCCATGAACGGATCGGGCAAGCAGATGTCCGGCCTGCCGAACTGGAGCAAGGTTGCGCGCCTGCCGCAGATGGTGGTCGAAATCGCCTTCGCGAACGACTCCGTCGCCATCGAGCCGGAATCCTACCGCACGCTCGGCATGATCGCCGATGCCCTGCACCACCCGAACCTCTGGGCCTACAAATTCCTCGTCGTTGGCCATACCAGCTCGACTGGCAGCGACGAGCACAATCTCGACCTCAGCCAACAGCGGGCCGAGGCGATCAAGGAGATCCTGTCGACCACCTTCGCCGTCGATGCCAGCCGTCTCTATGCCGTCGGTGTCGGCGAATATTTCCCGATCGAGGGCTCGAAATCGGAGGCGGCCAATAACCGGCGCGTCCAGCTCTACAATCTCGGCGTCTTCACGAAGCAGCCATGAGGAAGAGACCCAGCGTGCTGTCGGCTCTAACAGCCGGCAGCACGGCTATTTCTGGACAGCCCTGCCGGCTTCCGTGCTCGGATATCAGCCTGTCACATATACGTCGCCGCCGCGCGCTATTGCCCTGCTCGACGCAATGACTGAAATTGGTCAGGAATGATGCCTATGTGCCCCTTCTGTGCCGCAAACCGTGCGGAAAAAGCCCCGCCGCTTTTTTCCAACAACAGCTGCTATTTCCTGGAAACCAACGATCCGGTGCTGCAATGCTCCGGCATCATCGTACCCTTCCGGCATGTGGAAACGCCGTTCGAGCTCACATCAGAGGAATGGTTTGACACTTTCGACCTTCTGGAGAACGCTCGCACCCATCTCGATCGTGCCGAGCCGCACGGCTATAATATCGGCTGGAATGTCGGCGAGGTCGTGGGGCAGACTGTCCAGCACGCCCATCTCCATGTCATCGGTCGTTTTGCCGACGAGCCGCTTGCCGGTCACGGCATTCGCCATCACCTGAAGCAGGCGAACAACCGGCGGGCCTGACTGCCCGATGACCTCACGCTAGCTCGGCCAGGGATCGGACTTGAGTTCGCCACCCGCCTGCAGGCTCTGCAGCATATCGATGAGTTTCGGCGCCATTTCCCTGATTTCGGTCAGATGAATGGCCGTCAGCCGCCTCAGCACGGCATCCGCCTTTTCGGTCAGCTCCAGCGTCTGGCGACGTTTGTCGGCCGGGTCCGTTTGGCGCAAGACATAGCCTGCGGTAACCAGCCTGCCGACGAGTTCGGTTGCCGAATGCGGCGCGATCAGCAGACGTTCGGCCAGAATGCCGATCGTCATGGCGTCTTCACTGCAATGACCGCGGATCGCCAGCAGCGCCTGATGCTGCTGCGTCGGCAGGCCCTCTTCCTGGGCGGCCGAGGCGCTGAAATCCATGAAGCGGCGCAGCGTATAGCGCAGGTTGGAGAGCGCCTCGTAATCGGCATCCGTCAGATCGTTTTTTGGCGTCTTCACCTTGCGTCCCCTGCGATCATTGCATCCATGCGGCCATCTCCATCTGCCGGTGATCCTGCAGCATGCGCAGCGCCTGCATGAGTTCTGGCGCCATCTCGCGGATCTCATAGAGATGAGCGGGCGTTAGACGACGCAATAGCTCTTCTGCCTGTGCTGTCAACATAACTGCCGGCCGGCGCTTCTGTTTCGCGTCGATCGTGACATGGCCGGCCTCCTGCAGCGAAGCTGCAAGTTCTGCGGCCTCGGCCGGCGAAAGTAAGAGCTTCTCCGCAAGACCGGACAGGCTCATGCGGCCGCCGACGCCGAGCCCCTTGATCGCGAGCAGCGCCTGATGCTGCTGCTGCCGCGTCAGGCCGAGTTTTTCGGCCGCCTTCCCGCTGAACTGGCGAAACTTGCGGATCCTGTATCTCAGATTGGCGAGCGCCTCATATTCGATTTCCGATAGAGCGCGGTCTACGTTCCTCATGGTTCCAACTCCTGATTTTGGCTGTTGATTTATATCGTGCTACGATATATTTGCCGCAAGAACGAAGCCGTCAACAGGACCTGCAATGCCTCCCCAGAAAACCCCACATCGTCCCCATGATTTCATGGGTGGCCTCTCCCGGCGCAAGGCCGGGGATTTCACCACGGACAAACGTGTCTTGGCCCTCGTCGGCATGGCGCTGATCGTCGGCACCGGCGGCGCTTTTGCCGCCTGGGTTCTGGTCAGTCTCATCTCGCTGGTGACAAACCTCGTCTGGTTCCACCGCTTCAGCATTGCGGCCGTCTCGATGGCGCAGGCGCCACGCTCCGTCTGGATGGTTATCATTCCCGTCATCGGCGGCCTCGTCATCGGGCTGATGGCCCGCTTCGGCTCCGAAAAGATCCGCGGCCACGGCATTCCCGAGGCGATCGAGGCGATCCTGATCGGCGGCAGCCGCATGTCGCCGAAAGTGGCGATCCTGAAGCCGCTCTCCTCGGCGATCTCGATCGGCACCGGCGGCCCCTTCGGCGCGGAGGGCCCGATCATCATGACGGGCGGCGCGATCGGCTCGCTCTTTGCCCAGTGCTATCATCTGAGTTCGGCCGAGCGCAAGACGCTGCTGGTCGCCGGTGCCGCCGCCGGCATGACGGCAATCTTCGGCTCGCCGATCGCCGCCATCATGCTCGCTGTCGAACTGCTGCTGTTCGAATGGAAGCCGCGCAGCTTCATCCCGGTCGCGGTCGCGGCCTGCGTGTCGATCTGCTGGCGCCCCTTCCTGTTTCAGGCCGGGCCGCTCTTCCCGAAACAGTTCCACATGGACCTGCCGTGGTGGGGCATCCTGCTCTGCGCCGCTGTCGGTATCGTCGCCGGACTGCAATCCGGCATCCTGACGACGCTGCTCTACAAGATCGAGGATCTGTTCGAGGCGCTGCCGATCCACTGGATGTGGTGCCCGGCGCTCGGTGGCGTCGTCATCGGCCTCGGCGGCCTTATCGAGCCGCGGGTGCTTGGTGTCGGCTACGATATCATCGACGGCCTGCTGAACGGCAGCATCCTGCCGGCCGCTGTGCTGACGATCCTCTTGGTGAAAGCCGCGATCTGGCTGGTTGCCCTGTCATCGGGCACTTCGGGCGGTGTGCTGGCGCCGCTGCTCATCTTCGGCGGCGCACTCGGCTGGCTGCTCGGCCTCTTCCTTCCCGGCGATCCCGGCTTCTGGGCCCTGCTCGGCATGGCCGCCATGATGGGCGGCACGATGCGCGCGCCGCTGACGGGCACCTTCTTCGCCGTAGAACTGACAGGCGACGTCTCGGCGCTGCTGCCGCTGCTGGCGGCGACCGTTGCTGCCTATGCGGTCACGGTCCTGCTGCTGCGCCGTTCGATCCTGACGGAGAAGATCGCCCGCCGCGGCCAGCACATCACCCGCGAATACGGCATCGATCCCTTCGAGTTCTCCCGCGCCCGCGACATCATGATCAAGGAGGTCGATACTTTCCCGGCGGATATGACGGTCGCTGACGTGACCCATTTCTTCATGGCGACGCCGAAGACCCACCGCGTCTATCCTGTCGTCGATGGCAAAGGCATCGTGAAAGGCCTGGTCTCGCGCGGCGATGCGCTCCGCTGGCAGCAAGATGGCACGCTTGCCGACCAGACGCTCGGCGATCTCGTCTCCGACAGCTCGCTGCCAACAGCCCATTCCGACGATACGGTCGGTTATGTCGCCGACCTGATGCTGGCGACCGATGCCGGCCGCATTCCGATCGTCGATGCAGAAAACGGAGAGTTGCGCGGCCTCGTCGCCCGCAAGGATCTGCTGCGGCTGCGCCATTCGCTCAGGGCAAGCGAGACGGAGCGCCAGCCCTATTTCGGATCGCGCCGGCAGATGGGCGAAGGGCACCTCGGGGAAGGACGCATGTGATGCTGGAGCTTCGGATATTCGTCGAGGTCGCCCGCCGTCAGCATGTGGCGGCGGAGAGCCGGCTCATTGCAGCAGATGCAGGCCAGCCGCGACGAAGGCAAGCCAGAGCGCTTCACTCCAATGGTTGAAGCTGCCGGCGTAATAGCGCTGGCGCTTGAAGGACGCGACCATCATCATCAGGGCCGCATAGAGGAGCAGGCATTTCGATGCCGTCTCCAGAGTGTTGGACCGCGCAAAGAGGGCGATGGCCAGAGCTATATAACACTTCCAGACGAAGCGCCCGACCGTCGCCTTCGATATATCGTCCAGCTCGATTGACTTCATCGTGCCCTCAGCCCGCGACCCAGAGGATGCAGGCAAGGCCAGCAAAGAAGACGGCGAGAACCAGCGCGAGCCTCAGAAATATCCAGAGATCGTCCGCATGATCGAACGTCACCTCGGTTCTGCGCTGCTGCGCGTTCAAGGACGGATGAGACTGAGCCACATGGCGCATGCGCGCCTGCATGTAATAAGCCCACCAACGACCATACATCGCTTCGTTCCTTTCGCATTGTCAGCGCGGACGAAGACCGTCCGCGTCAGGCAAAGCTACTGGTTCGGGCATATGTTTTCGATTGGGACGGAAGGGCGCCGGCATAGGCTTCCCATAAAGACAAACGGGATCGTCATCGGCCTGCACGCCTTAATGCAATTCCTATATTCCCTGCCCCGCAGCAATATCGATTTCCTATGGGCTTTTCGGCAGACTCGCTCTTGTATCCTGTCGATGACCTCAAGGAAGAAACCCATGTTCGGCCGCAGCGGCGTAACTTACCTGGCGCGTGAACGCGAGATCATTGCCGGCCGCGCTCGAACCGGAAAGACCTATCGGCACTTTCTGACGAGCCTGATGACCACAGGCATCCTCGTCGTCTTGCTGGCTGGCGCCATCGTCATCCGTCTGGCTGCTTGAGATGTTGCTTTTGCCGGCAGCAGGCCATCATGCGCGAGCATGATGGCCGTAAGGCATTAGCGGCCGAGCCAGCGATATTCCTCGATCGACGCCTTGCCGGTCTTCTTGTCGTAGAGGCAGATCAGGTTGACGTTCTTGACCTTGCTCTTGCCCTTACCCATCGAGCCGCGCAGCAGCACGGCGACTTTGCCTGTCGCATCGTCGAAGACAACAGGAGCGGTCGCCTCTGGTGTATCCATGCCCGACTGGCCGATGCAGGTGCCGTTCACCTTGGCGAAGAGCGCATTCCACGCAGCATCGCTGGAGGCGCCGGCATAGTGAGCCGAAACCAGCATGGCGGTTGCCGCAATCGTCATTGTCTTGATCATTCTCAAACCCTCGTTGAACGGAAAGGAATCGCGCATCGCGTGGGGCCAGTTTAGTGATGAGCGAGCGGGGCCAAAAGAAGGCGGTGGATGCATCGCGTGGAGATGGTGTGCCGGGGCACAATGCCTTCACCTATCTCCCAAGGCTCCTTGTTCGTGATAACTTTTCACGTTGCCCGCCACCCGCCACCCTCTATTTCCAGGGGCACGGCGGGACATGCCGTAACGGCCAGGAGATGCTCGTGTTCCAGAAAATCGACTGCGTCATCCTCAGGGTCTCCGACTTGGACGAAGGCCTGGCCTTTTATTCCCACACCCTCGGCCACAAACTGCTCTGGCGCACACCCGATGCCGCAGGCCTTGCCATGGCGGATACGGACGCCGAACTCGTGCTGCACACCAAAACCGGCCCGGAGGTGGATCTTCTGGTGCCCGAGCTTGCCCCTGCCCTCGCGCGTTTCGAGGCGGCCGGCGGAGAGCGGGTCTGCGAGCCGTTCGAACTGCCGATCGGCATGGCGGCTGTCGTGCGCGATCCCTTCGGCAACGTGCTGACCATGCTCGACCAGAGCAAGGGCACGTTCATGACCGACGCCGAGGGCAATGTGACGGGTGTGGAGCTTTAGCCAAGGCTCAATGCGGCCCGAGGCACATTTCCGCGCCGAGCAGCAGAAGACAGATGAGAAACCAGCGTCGGAAGGTTGCCGGCGCGATCCGACTGCGCAGCACCTGTCCCGCCCACATGCCCGCGAGCGCAGGCAAGATCGCAAGCACCGAAAGCGCAAGATTGCCGTTGTCGAAGGCGCCGCGTACGCCGAGGGACGCTGCAAGCGCAATGGTGGAAACCGTGAAGGACAGGCCGAGCGCCTGCACGAGATCATCCTTCGCACGCCCCAGCGCCTGCAGATAGGGCACGGCCGGAATGACAAAGACGCCTGTGCTGCCCGTCACCAGTCCCGTCGCCGCACCGATGACGGGCGAAAGCCATGGCTCCATCGCCTCCGGCACCCGGAGCCGACGCGCAAACAGCGCATAGACCGCGTAGAGCACAAGCGTTGCGCCGAGCCCCCTCGTCGTGAGGCTGATATCGCTGGCCGCAAGCCATGACGAACCAAGCATCGTTCCCGCAATAATGGCTGTCATCCTCGGCCAGAACCGCCGCAGAAGCGGACCGAAACCCGGTCCTGCGAACAACTGCCAGACATTGGTGACGAAGGACGGCGCGATGAGAAGGCTTGCTGCGGTCAGCGGTGAGGTCAAAACCCCCAATACGCCCATGGCGACCGTCGGAAGTCCCATGCCGGTGACACCTTTGACGATGCCGGCGGCAAAGAAGGTGGCGGTGACGGCTGACATGAAAATGATGGAAAGATCGGACATGACGCATCGCTAGCAGCTTCCGATATCGGCACAATGCGGAAGTTCCCGAGCCTGCCTTCGGCTGGCCCGAAGGCAGGAAATGGCCTATCGTGGCGAAATGCGTTTTGATCTCACCGACCTTCGCCTGTTCCTGGCCGTCGTCGATGCCGGCAGCATTACCCATGGGGCGGCAGATGTGGGGCTTTCGCTGGCCGCTGCAAGCGAGCGCCTGCGCGACATGGAGGCGCTCGGTGAAGTCACCCTGCTGGAACGCGGCCGGCGTGGCGTCTCTCCGACAGAGGCCGGAGAAGCGCTGGCTCACCATGCCCGCGTGATCCTCGGCCAGATCAGGCAGATGCATGGCGAGCTCGGCGAATATGCGCGGGGCTTGCGCTCGACGATCAGCATCCTCGCCAACACGGCCGCCATATCGGAACACCTGCCTGAAAAGCTGGCGGACTGGATGGCCACCAACCCGCAGGTAGATCTGCGATTGAAAGAACGGCAGAGCGTCGAGATTGCCCGAAGCGTGGCGGCTGGCCATGCCGAGATCGGTATCCTCTCTGCCGCGGCTGACATGGCCGGGCTGACGGTGCGACCTTTCGCGACCGACCGGCTCGTCGTCGTTGCAAGCAACAGCCATCCTCTGGCCCTGGAGAGCAGCATCCGCTTCGCCGATCTCGTCGATGAGCATTTCATCGGCCTCGCCGGCGGCGCCCTGCAGGATCATATCGATGCGCAGGCCAGCCGCATCGGCATTCGGCTGAAGATCCGCGTGCGGCTGCGCGATTTCGAGGCCATCTGCCGGCTGGCCGGTGCTGGCGTCGGTATCGGCATCGTGCCTGATACGGCGGTCCGCCGCCAAAAACGATCGTCCGGGATTGCCATCATCCGCCTGTCGGATGATTGGGCGACACGGCAACTGGTCGTCTGCACGGAGCAAGGGGCGGAACTGCCCGTCCATGCCCGCAGACTTCTGGACCATCTAGCTGCTGCCCGGCCCGAATTGCGCGTCGAGCCAGTCCAGAACCCGCCTGTTGAGCAGTGACCGGTTCTTCATCTCGCAATGGCCATCCGCGCCCTCTGCGGCAGTGAACCGCATCAGCGTCTTGGGGCAGCGCAGCGTATCGAAGAAAAAGCCGGCATCGGCGGCGAGCCCGTCATTCTCCGCCTGGGTGATCAATGTGGCGCATTGAATGCGTTCCGCATGTCCCCGCATGGTGAAGAGCTCGGCCGAGGCGAGGAAGGCGCTCAGACTATCCACCCCATGCACCCAGAAACCCCGCTGCACCACCTTCCAGTTCAGCACTGGATTGCTACGGATGAAGGCATCCATCGTATCGATCAGTTTCTGGTCGAGAGCACCGAGATCAGCCACCGCTTCCGCAGGCACGCCGAATTTTTGGATGATGACCCTGCGAAAGCCATCGGCAATGCTCCAGGTGCCGGGATCGGCAATCAGCGCGGCAATGCGCGGCTCGTCCGCCGCCCCGCGCGGCGCCAGAAGCCCGCCGAGGCTCCAGCCGCTGAGCGCGATACGATCGGCGTCGACGAGCGGATAGTTCACCGCAAAATCCACCACCGCCCTGATGACCACGTCCCAGTCCGGCCGCAGCGGGATGCCGTGCTCGTAGAGCATGGAGCCCTGGCCGGGGCCGTCGAAGAGCAGGCTGTGATAGCCGCGCCGCGAGGCTGCGACCGCGCAGGCGAAATAGGTGTCCGTGATGGTGCAGTCATAGCCGTTGTTGAAGATGATGAGCGGCCGCATCTCATGCTCGAGACCCTGCGCCGGAATGAAATATCCAGGCATCGGCGTCTCATCGAGCGGAATGGAAAGCCGCTCGATCGTCGGTGCCGAGAGCCCTAGCCCCATCTCCAGCGCATCTGTCTGCTTGCGGAAGGCGGTAAGCAGACGCGGGTCGACAGGCGCGCCGTAGAGCGGATGATAGGAGGCGGAGTAGAAGACGCTTGCCCGCAAATAAAGCTCGCGCGCGCTGACCTTATGCCCCGCCGAAAGCGCAGCTTCGGCTTCGCCTTTCAGCCGGTCGCCAGCCGAAACCCACGCCTCGTAGAAAGCACCGTGATCGCCGTCGCCGACAGCTTCCGCCACGGCCCGGATCTCGCCGAAATCCGCCCCGCCATAGGGAATATAGGCGATCGGCCAGTTGCCGAAATCCTCATGCAACTCGTTCCTGAACAGCATGCTCATCGCCAACTTCCCCAATGGCTGCCGCGGCCGCGATGATTATAAAGGCGGCTTGAAGCCCCATCACAAAAGCTCACGCCGGCCGGATGCAATATTCAAGGTTGTTCTTATACTCTTCCCGTGCAAGGCTGTTGTAAACAGGAGGAAACGGCCATGAATGGTGCAGACAGCCTGTGTGATACGCTGCTGGCAAACGATGTCAGGGTGTGCTTTGCCAATCCCGGCACATCGGAAATGCATTTTGTGGCAGCGCTCGACCGCAAGCCCCAGATGCGCTGCGTGCTCGGCCTCTCCGAGGGCGTTGTCACTGGAGCGGCCGATGGTTATGCGCGCATGACCGACCGACCGGCAGCGACCTTGCTCCACACCGGACCAGGGCTGGCGAACGGCCTTGCCAATCTCCACAATGCGCGCCGGGCAAGGGTTCCCGTCATCAACATCGTTGGCGATCACGCCTCCTATCATCTTGCCCTTGATGCGCCGCTGACATCTGATATCGAAAGCCTCGCTGCGCCGATGTCAAACTGGGTGCGTCGCATCAGCGGCCCCGAGGATGTGGCAGACGCGACGGAGGCTGCCTTCCGTGCCTCATTGTCACCCCCTGGTGTGGCAACGCTCATCCTGCCGGCAGATGCCGCTTGGGGCCATGTCGAAACGGATCAGCCGGTCAGGCTGTCCCGGCCGGTGCCATCGGCCGTGAACATGGACGTCGTGCGCGAGGTTGCCGCCGCTATCAGAGATACGCCCGGCGAGGCCGGAATCCTCGTCAGCGGTGCGGCTGCCCGTGCCGACTGCCTGGAGATTGCGGGTGCAATTGCGGCCGCCAAGGATGTGCGTCTCTTCAGCGAGATGCAATTGCCGAGGGTCGAGCGCGGCCGCGGCCGTGTCGCTCTGACCCGCATCCCCTATCCGATCGACGCCGCCCTTGATCTGCTGGCCGATATTGATGTGCTCGTATTGGCAGGCGCGCCAGAGCCCGTCGCCTTCTTTGCCTATCCGGGCAAGCCTGGACGGCTGGTGCGCAAAGGCTGCAAGGTTCTGACCCTTGCAAGGCATGGCGAAGATCTGAAAGGCGCGCTGGAAGCACTCAGGGACGAACTCGGCGTCAGGCAGTCACTACCTCCGTCGCGATCATCGGGCCTTTCCGACGATATCGTTCCGTTCGGGCATCTGACCGAGGATGCGATCGCAGTGATGGTGGCGGCAAGACTTCCCGACAATGCCATTATCTGCGACGAGGGGGTCACCTCGGCCCGCCGCTTCTTCGAACTTTCGGCCGGCTCGGCGCCACACGACTACCTGATGAACACCGGCGGCTCGATCGGCTGCGGTATCCCGCTTGCGACGGGTGCGGCGGTCGCCTGCCCCGACCGCAAGGTCATCAATCTGCAGGCGGATGGCAGCGGCATGTATACGGTGCAGGGCCTGTGGACGCAGGCGCGGGAAAATCTCGACGTGATCACGATCATCTTCGCCAACCGCGCCTATGCCGTGCTGCATGCCGAGATGCGCAATGTCGGCGTCGACGGCATCGGCGAGAACGCGCGGCGGATGATGAACCTCGATCACCCGGCCTGGGACTGGGTGTTGGTCGCCAAGGGCATGGGCGTCGATGCCGCGGGTGCGCATAGCTGCGAGCAATTTGCCGATCTCTTCGAAAGCGCGCTCAGGCGCCGCGGACCATTTCTCATCGAGGCGATCATCTGAGCTTTCAGGCATGGCCGGTTGGCAAGGCGGCGATTGAGACGTAGCATCCGGCCTTAAGCCGAAAGCCCCAAGCTAAAAGCAAAGACAGATCATGACAGCTTCATCCCTGCAGACCTCACCGCAGATCCTGCTGACCAGCGCCGGACGGGCGTGGAGTGGGCTCGCGGCCGACTTCCTGCATATTCCGCGCGGCATCTCTCGTGTGCCGGGTGGTGACATGCATCGTCTGGGCATCCACTTCGGCCCGCCCGTCAATGCCGATTGCCACTGCGGCGGCCGGCGCATGCGCCGCGTGCAGAAGCCCGGCGATATCGATGTCATCCCGGCCGGCCTCGACGGGTCCTGGGAGGATGATGCCGATTGCCGGATCCTGCGCGTGAGTCTCGATCCCTCGCGGCTGGAACAGGTCGCGGAAGATCTCGGACGGGATGCCGGCAAGATCGAGCTGCAGCCGCGATTTCAGCTGCGTGACGCCGGCATCGAGGCGATCTGCCGGGCGATCAAGGCGGATCTGGAAGCCGATACGCCCTCCGACCCGCTCTACATCGATCTTCTCGCCAACGCGCTCGCCATCCGGCTGATCGAGACGTCGAGCGCCGCCGCGCCGCGGCCCGAGATCAACGGCGAACCGAAACTCTCGGCCCGGCAATTGCGGATGCTGACGGAATTCATCGAGACCCATCTGGACCGGAAGCTGCATCTGGCCGACCTTGCGGTCGTTGCCGGTGTCAGCATCACACGGCTGAAGAGCCTGTTTCGCAAGAGCACCGGCGTTTCCGTGCACCAATATGTCATCCGCCGGCGCGTCGAATATGCCCGCGCCCTGATGACGACGACGGATATGGCCGCAAGCGAGATCGCGCTTGCCGCGGGCTTTGCCCATCAGAGCCATATGGCAACGACCATGCGCCGGCTCACGGGCCAGACACCCGGCGAGATCCTGCGCGAAGTCGGCGAATTCCGCCCGAAACTGCAAAGACCGGCCTGAATTTGTGCGACGCCTTCGGGCTCGCCCTTTAGTCCTTGCGCGTCATCAGCAAGGAGAAACACATGATTGCAATCCTCGGAGCCGCCGGAAAAATCGGCTATTCGACCGCCAAGGCACTGCGCGAGGCAGGTGTGCCCGTGCGCGCTATCCTGCGCGATCCGGCAAAGGCTGACCGCCTGACCGCCATCGGCTGCGATGTCGCATTTGCCGATCTGCAGGACGCCAAGGCGCTTGCCGGAGCGATATCAGGTGCGGACAGCGTTCAGGTCATCCTGCCGGCCGACCCGCGGGCCGAAGACATAAAAGGCGATATGCGCCGCTCGATGGAAAGCATTGCCGAGGCATTGGAAGAGGCGCGCCCCGCCCTCGTGCTTGCCATTTCCGACTATGGCGCCCATCTCGGCGAGGGTTTCGCCATGCCGAGCATGTTCCACATATTCGAACAGCGCCTTCGCCAACTGGATATGCGCCGGATATTCCTGCGGTCGGCCGAGCATATGGAAGGCTGGGGTCGCGTTGCGCCGGCAGCGATCGCAACCGGCATTCTGCCGAGCTTTCATGACCCGGTCGAAAAGCCGATCCCCAACGTCTCGGCGCAGGATGTCGGCCGGATTGCCGCCGGTCTCCTACTTCGGCCCGACATCGAAACGCGCGAGCAGATCGTTCACGCAGAAGGCCCGCGCCGCTATAGCGCGAGCGACGTGGCTGCAGCGCTGAGCCAGTTGCTGGGCCGCACGATTACTGCTCAAGCCCTGCCCCGCGCGCAATGGCGGGAAAGTCTGGGCCGGGTGATGAGCGCCAGCGCTGCCGATCTTCTAACCGAGCTCTACGACGTGCATAGCAGGGGCGGCCTCATCGACGTCGAGCCGAATGCACGCGATGTCCGCAAAGGCCCCACCGAGTTGATCGACGCGCTCAGGCCTATTGTCGCTGCACGGTGACTTTGAGAGAGATTGTTCTCGCAAGCGGGAACCGGATGAGGCTGAGGGGGATTTACCCCTCAGCACAGGAGGTTCCGATGATCCGCAAACTGAAGTCAGGTGAATATCGTCTCTATTCCCGCAAACCCGATGCGAAGACGCACAAACGCAAGAACCTGGGCACTTTCAAGACCCGGGAAGCGGCTGAGAAGCATGAGCGCGAGGTGCAGTACTTCAAGCATCACTAGCGCAATTCCAGCAAAAGTGTGCAGGCAACAATAGTGCCGTCGTTGTCACCCAACTGCGCAGAGTGTGCTGCGGGAAGATCAGCCTCGCCTCAGTGGCCAACCATGCCTTTCGGATTGTCCCGATAAGGGTCGCTGCGGTTGGGGTCGCTGTAATATGTCCGGTAGCCGCCGCTCGAATAGGTTTCTCGATAGGTGCCATTGAGCTGCTGATGCGTCTGTGAATAGAGATCTCCGTTTCGATACGTATTGTAACCGCCGCCGAGATTCCGCTCTCTGATATAGGTATTACCTGAACTGTCGGTAGAACACGGAGCCGAGATCAGATCGCAGGAAGCAGACGCATTCCCCGCGGTCAGTAAGAAAATCCCAAACAAAACCGCCTTCATGCAAGCTCCCTTTTCGCGAAATCGGCGTCGCGTACGAGTGCAATCTAACTGAAGGGCGAAAAAGAACAAACAGAAAACATCTGGGCTCGGCTCCGTTCCCACTCAATAGATCAAATGTTAAACCACGCCTGCAATGATCCGGCCCGAATGCTCGAACAGACAGGCAGCGCAACAATGGGCGAATGGTTGAAGGCGGCAAAACAATGGGCGCGGAGCGTGAAACGCGATGTCGTGGCGCTCTGGATTGCCGCGCATGACGTTCGCACGCCTGTGGTGGCCAAGATCGTCGCTGGCGCGATTGCTGCCTATGCGCTTTCGCCGGTCGATCTCATCCCGGACTTCGTGCCGGTGCTCGGCTATCTCGATGATCTCATCATCGTCCCGATCGGCATCCTTATCGCCATCCGCCTCATTCCCGCGCCTCTGATGTCGGAATTCAGGGACATGGCCATCGAGCGGGTGCAACGCCCGGTCAGCCGTGCCGGCCTTGTGGCGGTCGTGATCATCTGGCTGCTCGCGGCTGCCCTCTGCATCTGGCTTGCGCGGGATCTGCTTCTTCGCTGAAGCGGAAGCGAGCTTTCGCCGGCCTATTCCCGCACGAAGGCGCCGCGCAGCCAGTCGAGGAAATGGCTTGCAGCCGGCGAGAGCGCCCGGCCCGGTTTCATGATCGCCACAAAGCCGTCCTCGTAGGTCAGGAATTCCGACCGCTCCACGAGCCTCCCGCTCTTCAGCTCCTTCAGCGCAAAGCGCCGCTCGACCAGCGCTACCCCAAGCCCGGTGACGGCAGCGCTCACGCAGAGATGCATATGCGGAAAATAAAGCTCCGACTGTGCCGAGATCCTATGTCCGGTAGCCGCCTGCCAGCTCGTCCACTGCTCACTCAGATGGTCAGGCGAGATGCGCGTCGGGAAGCTGAAGTCATCGCCGTCCGTATTGAACGAATAATCCGGCGCGGAGACCAGGCCGAAGGAGACGGAAGCGAGCGGCACGAACTCGTCCTTCACCTGCGGCCGCGACAGGCGGTCCCAGCTCAGTGTGAAATCCACGCCATCCCTCGCCCGGTTCGTACCGCCGTCGCGCGCGCTTGATGACAAGGAAAGCTGCACGCGGCAGTTCGGATAGAGACTGTAGAATTCCGCCAGACGCGGCACGAGCCAAACCATGGCGAAGGTGGCGCTGCAGGCGATATGCACGCTCGCCTCGTTCCGGCTCGCCTTCAGTTCTTGATAGCGCTCCTCCAGAAGATCGAAGGCCCGCGACACGGTGGCGAAGAAGGCCGCTCCCTCCTCGTTGAGCCGAAGCCCGGTCCCCGATTTTTCGAAAACCGGAATGCCAAGCTGCTCCTGCAGAAGCTGCAACTGCTTGGAAACGGCGCCGTGCGTGCGCCCCAACTCGTCGGCCGCCCGTGTCACCGAGCCGAGACGCGCCGTGGCCTCGAAGGCCCTGAGATAGGACAGTGGTGGCAAATTGCGGGCCATGGCTTCCCTATAGGTGAGTTTTTCTAACAGATGTCGTCAAGATAATGCGCTTTTCCGAGCTCGAATACTGCCATAAAAGCATGACATAAAAGCAAGATGAGCGGAAAAATACGCTCAAATTCCCGCTAACAATAGGTGAGTTTTGCCAACAGAGAAAGGAAATTTCATCATGCACATGACAGATACGCTCCGCCTGTGGCGTGAACGCTGGAGCGAACGCCGCCTCTTTGCCCGTGAACTGGATACCCTGCCTGACGAAACGCTCCGGGATTTCGGCATGACGCGCGAAATCGCCTACCAGCAGAGCCATCGGCCCTTCTGGCGCGCATAAGCGACCGAATAGGTTCAGCCCGGCAATTGCCGGTGCCACAACAGCTCGACCGGATGGAAGCGCACGAGTGAAATCCGCTGCAGGCTTGCGGCCACCGGTTGCCAGAGGCCCGTCGCGCCACTGATTGCCGCCCCGGCCTCTTCGGGGCTTAGTTGCTCAGCGAGCGTGACATGCGGCACCCAGTTTCCCGGCAGATAATGCGGCCAGCACGCCACCCCTGCCGAGGCGGCCGCGGTATGAAAGTCCCGATGAAGGGCGAGCAATTCTGCGGAAACGACAGGCGCGGCGAACAGAACCGAAGCCGGGCCGGGAAAAAGACCGATGCTCGAAAGTTTGATGCTGGGAGCGCTCATGTTCGCGCTGAAGGCGTCGAGCGTGTTTGTGAGAGGCTTGGGGTCGAGCCCGTCATAGACGGCGAGCGATATGTGCGGCTCAACCTTCAAACGACGAGGAGTGACGACATTGGGTGAAATACGCTCCACATGCTCGATGATCGGCTGAAGCTCTGCTGCAGCATACGGGTCCAGCTCCATGTGAACGGCAAAGGGCAAGACATCACCTGCAATGTTGGCAGCCCTATCGGCTCTGATTGCACAGTCCGGTCCGAGGCGATGCCTCACTCCGGCATTTCTACCAGGATATTCGCACCCGCAGCCGTCTTCGGCCAGAGGTCGAATGGGCCAGCAATGGAACCTCGAACCGGCGTGCGCAGTTATACATGTGAGCGTCTGCGAGATTCACACATGTATGTCATCCTTGGCGCATCCGGACACATAGGCTCAGTCGTCATCGACGCCTTGCAGGCGTCGGGCGAGAAGGTCATCGCCGTCGTTCACAGCGCGAAAAAAGCTGCCGCCATAAAGCATGACGGCGTTCAACCCGTCATTGCCGATGTGGCTGACACCGGGCACATTCGTTCCATCTTGCAAAAGGGGCGCCGCGCCTTTCTGCTGAACCCGCCGGCCGATATCAAAGGCGACACGAACGCCGAGGAACTGAAGACCGCCAGGAGCATTGCCGCGGCACTGGAGGGATCCGGGCTCGAGAAGCTGGTCGTGGCCTCGACCTACGGAGCACTTGATGGCGCCGGCATCGGCGATCTCTCGGTGCTGTACGAATTCGAACGCCTCGTGAAGGCAAGCGGTATTCCAGCCGCCATCAACCGCGGCGCATATTATTTCACCAATCTCGACATGCTTCTTCAGCCTGCGAAAGAGACCGGACGTCTGCTCACGCCCTTCCCCGAGGACATGAAGATGCCGATGGTTTCGCCAAGGGATCTCGGAGAAGCCGCTGCCGCACGCCTCAAGAGCCCGATCGACGACGTCGGGATAGACCATGTCGAAGGTCCGGAGCGCTATTCCTTCGCCGACGTCGCCAAGGCGTTTTCATCGCTTCTCGGCCGCCCGGTCACGACCGAGACGATCCCCCGCGAAAAATTCGAGGAATATTATCTCGGACTTGGCTTCTCTTGGGCGGCCGCCCGTTGCTACGCGAAGATGACCGAAGTCACAATCGACACCGGCTTTGAAATGCCCGCCCGTCGCCATTGGGGCAGGATAGCGCTCGATGAGCATCTTGAAGCAGTGCAGGCAAGGCCTTGACGGAGCGCCCCGCAGATACACGGCGATACAAAAAGCCCCCTCTGCTGAAACATTTCCAATTCATCCCTCTGTTCAGATAGCCCCGTCGCCCGATTGCGGGTTTCAACCATCTGACGGAAGGATAGACAGATGAGAACCATCATGATCATGGCAGCAGGCGCTCTCGTCATCGCCGGCGCAATGCAGTTGACCAAGGCCAATGCGGAAGAGCCGATCCAGCGCACAGATCTCGTAAAAAACGACATCGATTTACCCGGCCACGAGGCCGTCCAGGTGCGTGTCGATATCGCCCCCGGCGCATTTGCGCCCAGTCATCGCCATCCCGGCGAGGAAATTGCCTATGTCCTCCAGGGCTCGCTGGAGTACCAGCTTGAAGGCAGAAAGCCCGTCACGCTGAACGCGGGTCAATCCCTCTTCATTCCCTCGGGCGTAGCCCATTCGGCGCGAAATGTCGGAGATGGCAAGGCCTCGGAACTGGCAACCTACATTGTCACGAAGGGCTCGCCGCTTGTGGTGCCGGCGAAGTGACCCCCGGCAGATGCGGGCCACCACGTCTCGGCGGGTGGCCGGCAGATTGGCAGAGGCTCAACCCGCGATGCGGGTTCCCGCTGGATTCAGCGCCGCTTTCCGCGCCTCGATATAGGCCCGCAGAGCGGCCGGCTCATCGGTCTGGATGGTGCTGACGCCGGCATCCATCAGGCGGCCCCAGATTGCGTTGGGCTCGACGAGTGCGCTCGTGTCGATCCATTCGCCGCTCGCGGCCATATCCAGCGTGTTGAACCAGATTGCCATATTGGCATCCCTGAAGAGCTGCTGGTTATCTGCAATCGTGTTGAGGTGGTCGAAGCGCAGCTCGCACATGAAGGGCCGGATTTCCGAGAGCAGCGAAAGCGTCTCATGGATACCGCCGGCGGTGAAATGCGCCATCGCCATGAAGGGCACGCCCTCGATAGTCTGGGCGCGTACCCATGCGAGATCTTCGCGGGTCGTGACGGTCGTCTTCAGGTCGACGGAGGACGCCACGCCCATCTCGCGGGCGCAGGCTGCGACTTCCGAAAACAGACCGCGATCCTTCAGGTCGAGATCGGCAAAGATGCGCCCGCGAATGGTCTCGAAGACCTGCTTCAACGTCGGAATGCGCTGGTCGGTGGTGGCGCGGCCCTCGCCGCCATTGTCTTCGCGCAGCGCGATCGCCTGCAGTTCCGCGATGGTGAAGGTCTCGGCGTCGCGGTCGATGCCGGCCATGCGCAGGAGCGTATCGTCATGCATCAGGAAAAGCTCGCCATCGGCGCTCTTGCGCACGTCGATCTCGACGATATCGGCGCCGACGGCGATGGCCTTTTCGATGGAGGCCAGGCTGTTCTCCGGCGCGCCATGCCAGGCGCCGCGATGGGCGACGATGGCGCAGCTGCGGTTCGGGTCGGCGATGAAGTCTTTGTAGCTCATGGTCTTTCCTTATGTGTCAGCCGCGGCGGCTGGCGAGATATGATTTCAGTGCGACCGGTTCATCGGTCTGGATCAGGGAGATGCCGGCTTCGATGAGCCGGCCCCAGATGGCATCGGGATTCTGCATGGCAGCCGTATCGGTGAAGCCGGCAAAGGCGACGGAATCGAGCGTGTTCGCCCAGAGAGCCATGCCCGCATGACGGGCGCGGGGGTGGAGAGCGGCGATATCATCGATGTGGTCGAAGCAGACTTCACAGACATCAGGCGCAAGCTGGAACAGGAGACCCAGATCGGCTTCAGGATGCGCAGCGCCGATCCGTGACTTCGCGATGAACAGCACGCCGTGCGGGCTGACCTTCTCGCGTACCCAGGCAAGATCGTCGGTCGAGCGGAGGTTGCCCCAGAAATCCACTTGGCCCGCCACATCAAGGTCGCGGGCGCAGGCGATCACCTGAGGAATGATGGCCCGGTCCTTCACGTCGAGATGAACGAAAATGCGATCCCGTGTCAGGTCGAAGAGTTGCTGCAGGCTCGGCAGTCTTTCGGCCGTCATCTCATTGCTCTCGCCGCCGTCGCGGTTTCTGAGCGTGAGGCTGGCGAGCCGCGCCGAACTCAGAGCCTCCGGCGCCTCGTCAATGCCGGCCATGCGTTGCAGCGTCTTGTCATGCAGCAGGAAGAGGCCGCCATCCGCACTGCGGCGCACGTCGATCTCGACGACATCGCAGCCAGCGTGGATCGCAGCCTCGATGGCAACGAGGCTGTTTTCGGGCGCATCGCGCCATATGCCGCGATGCGCCACGACTGCGCAGGTCCTGCCCGAGTCCCGCACATAGTCAGTGTAATTCATGGAGAGGTCTTTCAATGGTCGGCGAATGCGTCCGCAATGGCGCGACCTGTCTCGCCGTCAAACAGGTGCAACCGGGATCGTGGGAAGGAGAAGGAAAGCTCTGTGGCGGGATCGATATCGGCGCCGAAGGGTGTGGCGACACGGATGGAAGTGCCGGCGAGATCGGCGGCAAGCACCGCATGCGAGCCGAGATCTTCGAAATGCCGCAGCCGTCCTTTGATCACGCCATCCGCTGCGACAGCGATATCTTCGGGGCGGATGCCAAGTTGGAAATTACCGGCCTCGTGGTATCCGCCAACCGCCTGCCCGTCCGCCAGACGCAGCACGGAGCCGTCGCCCGTCACCGGCAGGATATTCATGGGCGGTGCGCCGATGAATTTTGCGACGAAGACCGAGGCCGGGCGATGATAGATCGCCTTTGGCGTATCGAACTGCTCGACGCTGCCCTTGTTGAGGATCAGGATCCTGTCGGCAAGTGTCATGGCCTCGACCTGATCATGGGTAACGAAGACGGTCGTGGCACCGATGCGCCGGTGCAGATCGGCAAGCTCGACGCGCATGTCGTGGCGCAGCTGCGCATCGAGGTTGGAGAGCGGCTCGTCGAAGAGAAGCACGCCGGGTTCACGTACGATCGCCCGGCCGATCGCCACGCGCTGGCGCTGCCCGCCGGAGAGCTGCCCCGGCTTGCGGTCGAGATAGGCGGCAAGCCCGAGCATTTCGGCGACAGCGCCGACCCGCTCCTGACGCTCGGCTTTCGGCAAGCCGGCGACCCTCAGACTATAGGCCATGTTCTGAAACACGGTCATATGCGGATAGAGCGCATAATTCTGGAAGACCATGGCGCAGCCGCGCTGCTTCGGCTCCAGGCCCTGTACCTCGCGATTGCCGAACAGGATCTTGCCGCCGCTGACGGCTTCGAGCCCTGCAATCATCTGCAACAGCGTGGATTTCCCGCAGCCGGAGGGACCGAGCACGACGGTGAATTCGCCCGCGCGCAACTCGACATCGAGCGGCGGAATGACGACAGCCTTCGTGTCATAGGCTTTGGTAACGCCTGCAAGCGTAATGTTGGTGGCCGCGGTGCGGATGGCGG
Organism: Rhizobium sp. 1399; assembly: GCF_031455475.1. Lineage (NCBI taxonomy): Bacteria > Pseudomonadati > Pseudomonadota > Alphaproteobacteria > Hyphomicrobiales > Rhizobiaceae > Rhizobium > Rhizobium sp. 1399. The sequence continues at coordinate 88,092 of NZ_JAVDSU010000012.1, forward strand.
TATCGATGGCGTTCACGTCATTTCTCCGAAAGAACAAGGCCTTGCACAAGGTAGCGCTGCAGAAGCGCAATCATCGCAAGGGGTATGACCGAGACGACCACGACACCGGCCATGATCATCGGAAAGTCAGGAATTTCGCCTTCCATATCGGGCGCCAGCCGCGCCAGACCGACGACGGCGGTCGTCATGTCAGGCTTTGAGGCGGCAACGAGCGGCCAGAGATATTGTGTCCAGCCGCTAAGGAAGGTCAGCACGAAGAGCGCTGCAAAGCTGCTGAGCGAGATCGGCAGCAGAATATGGAAGAGAAAGCGGATCGGTCCTGCCCCATCCATGCGCGCCGCCTTGAAGAGATCAGCCGGCAGCGTGCGGAAGAACTGCCGGAACAGGAAAGTGCCGGTTCCATGCGCGACCAGTGGTGCCACGAGGCCGAAATGCGTGTCGAGCACGCTGAGTTCGAGATGAACGGGCGCACCGAACAAGCTTTGGATCAGCGCATTGGCGCCGGTGATATCAAGCAGCGCATTCAGCGGCGAAAAGATATTGGCTGCCACCTGATAGGTGGTGATGACGCGGATATCGATCGGCAGCATGATCGTCGCGAGGATCACCGCGAAGGCGATACCTGCCCAGCGGATGCGGAAATAGACGAGCGCATAGGCAGCGAGAAAGGAAAGCGCGCAGGTGAAGAAGGCATCGTACAAGGCCACCAGCATGCTGTTCAGCATCTGGATCGGGATGCGGGTCTCGGTGAAGACGCGCGTGACATTGGCGATGAACTGGTCGCCCGGATACCAGGCAAGCCTGTTGCGCAGCAGGAACTCGTAAGGTTGTGAGGCATTGGCGAGCGTCAGATAGAGCGGCCCGAGAATGAAGATGATACCGACAGCCAGGATGGCGCTGGCGGCGAAATTGAGCGAGCGAGCGTTTTCGATCATGGCTGGCCCTTACCGTTCGTAATTGATGCTGCGGCCGAGAAGCAGGAACTGCGCGGCGGTGAGGATGACGACGAAGACCATCAGGATGGCCGTCTGGGTGGAGGCGCCCGAGAGATCGTAACCGCTGAAGCCGTCGGTATAGATCTTGTAGACGAGCAGATTGGTGGAGCCGCCCGGTCCGCCCTTGGTAATCGTGTCGATCAGCGCGAAGGCCGAGGTGACGCTCTCTGTGAATTCCAGCACCAGCGTCAGAAAGAGCTGCGGCATGATCAGCGGCAGCTGCACATCGAAGATGCGCCGCCATGGCCCAGCGCCATCCATGGCAGCCGCCTGAAACATGGTGCGCGGAATGGATTGCAGCCCGGCGAGCAGGATGACGAAATTAAAGGGAATGCCGCCCCACACGTGGGCGACGATCAGCGTGATGAAGGCATCCGTGCCATTGAGGCCCGGCGCCCAGGCGCCCGGAAAGAAATGGTTGATCGGCGCCAGAATGCCGACGAAGGGATTGAAGATGAAGGCGAAGACGACGCCGATCGAGGCGCCCGCCACACCCTTCGGCCAGACCAGCACGTTGCGGGCCGTCAGCGACAGGCGGATTTTCCGGTCGGCCGCCACCGCCAGGATCAGCGGCAGAGCGACCGCGAGCGACGAGGCGACCACCATGAAGACGACGGTGCGCCAGCCGGCATTCCAGAATTCCGGATCGGCAAGCACACGGCGGAAATTATCCCAACCGACGAATTCCGACCCGCCGCCGAACGGCCTTTCCAGAAAGAAGGACCAGTAGAAGGCCTGGATGATCGGCGCATAGAAGAAGACGAGGATCAGCAGCAGCAAGGGTGCGGCCAATAAAAGCGGCAGCCAGCGATGGCTGAAAAGCGAGGATTCCGACGACATCACGCATGTCCATTTCGAGAAAGGCCGGTGCGGCGACGGGGGAGCGCCGCACCGGAGATGGATCAGGGCAGCTTTGCCGTCTTGTAGGTCTGCTCGAAGCGGCGCAGCAGCTCGTCGCCACGCTTCTTGGCACTGTCGAGCGATGCCTGTGCGGTCTGCGTACCGGCAAACGCCTTCTGCGTTTCTTCGATTAGGATCGAGCGGAACTGCACGTAGAAGCCGAGGCGGATGCCGCGGGTGTCGGGGGTGCCGGGCTCGTTCATGGATTCGATGCCGACGCCCGCCGTCGCATATTTGGTGGTGCCGGCATCAGGGCTCTTGGCGATGGCATCGAGCACGTCGTTGGTGACCGGTACGTAGCCGGTCGAAGCCGTCATGAACATCTGCTGTTCGGGCTTGCGCAGGAAATCGAGGAAGGCCTTGGCGCCATCGATCTCGGCCTGGTCATGGCCCTTCATGATGTAGATGGAGGCGCCGCCGACGAAGGTGTTGTGGCGCTCGTAACCCTTGTACATCGGCGTCAGGCTGACGGAGAGTTCATACTTGCCGGCAAAGGCCTTGGACGAGTCCGTGTAGGAGCCGGAGGAATTTTCCATCATGGCGCATTCGCCGGAATTGAAGGCGGCGGTGTAATTGCCGGCCTTGGTATCGCTGGCGATCTTCACCAGGCCTTCCTTGCGCCAGTCGATCAGGTTCTGCAGGTGCTTGGCAAAGAAAGTGGTGTTGAAGACATATTCGGCATCGAGACCGTCATAGCCATTGTGTTTGGAAGCGATCGGCAGGCCGTGACGGGCGGAGAACTGCTCGAACATCGACCACGGCTCGCCATTGGTGACATAGGGGCACTCGTTGCCGGCAGCTTTCAGCTTGCGGGCAGCCTCGATAATGTCCTCCCAGGTCTTCGGCATCTCGGTGACGCCGGCTTTTTCGAGTTCGGTTTTGTTGACGTAGAAGAGCAGCGTCGAGGAATTGTAGGGCTGCGAATAGAGCTTGCCACCTGACGTTTCGTAATAGGAGCGCGCGCCCTTGATGTAATTGTTCCAGTCGACATCGGGCAGCACGTCCTGAACCGGAACGACGGCGTCCGACAGCAGCAGGTCGAGCGTGCCGGCATCGAAGAACTGGATCAGCACCGGATGCTTGTTGGAACGGTAGGCGGCAATCGCCTTCTGCATGGAGACTTCATAGCTTCCCTGCCCGACGCAGGTGACGTGATTGGCCGACTGCGATGAATTGAAGGCGTCGCATTGCGCCAGGATCGCCTTTTCGACGCTCCCCGTATTGCCGTACCAGAATTCGAAATTGGCAGCCTGCGCAGAAGAACACGCAGCCGTCATCAGGGCGGCCGCAGCCACCAGAATGGAAATCTTCATTTTGCCCTCGCCTGAATTTGAGACCCGCCGGATCAGCGTCCGGATCGTGAACGGCCGGATTAATACACTTTGTGTGTAACAAATCGATGACGTGGTCCGACTTGATTGAGGGCGAGAAGCCCTTTATGCAGGCACCTGCGGTTGCCATCTTTGTTACAGTTACACTTTTGTAGTATATTCGAGGTGCGTGATGCCTTATTCTCCAGAACCGTTGATTGCATCCCGATTCCGGCGTCCGGGAGAGGAAATTGTCGTTTCCGCGAATGAACGCAGCCTGCTGAAGCTCATCTGGCGCAATCCCGGCCTGTCACGATCCGAGATCACAAGTCATGCGGATCTGACCCAGCAATCGGTCCATCGCATCATCGACCAGCTCGTCGAGCGCGGCATCGTTTCTCTGGGGTCCCCGAAGCCCGGCCTCGGCCGCGGCCAGCCGAGCCCGATGCTCAGGCTCAACGGCCGCCACGCCTATTCGATCGGCATTTCCGTCAATTCCGACGTGGTCGACATCTGCCTGGTGGACTTGTCAGGCAATGTGCTCGGCGAAAGCGACATCTCGCTGAGGGAGCTGGGCATGAACCAGGCGCTGGATCGCGTGTGCGAACGCATTGCCGAATTGCAGCAGCTGAACGGCCTCGATGACGAGACCTTCTTCGGCATCGGCTTCGGCATTGCCGGCGCTCTGATCTCCGGGACAAAATACAATGCCTCGATGCCGCTGCATGAATGGTCGCTGATCGAGCTTGGGCCGCTTCTGAGCGATCTGTTCAAAAAGCCCGTCTGGCTCCTGAACGGCGGCAGCGCCGGCGCCGTCGCCGAGGCGATGTTCGGCGCCGGCCGCTTCATCAAGCACTTCGCCTATCTCAGCTTCAATTACGGCTTCGGCGGCGGCCTGATCAACGACGGCGAACTCCTGGCCGGCGGCAATGGCAACGCCGGCGAATTCTCGGGCATGTATGACGACGAGGAGATGGTCCGACGCCCTGCCCTGCAGCTGCTCCTGGAGAAGCTCAAGCGCCACAATGTCGACGTGCCGTCGATCCCTTACCTGCGCAGGAATTTCGATCCGAAATGGCCGGGCGTGGCAGAATGGGTCGAGGAGATCACACCCGCCTATAACCGTCTCATCAACGCCATCTGGGCGATCTACGACCCGCAGGCGATCGTCTTCGGCGGCCAGGTGCCGCCGGGACTGGCGCAGATGTTGAGCGAACGCACCGAACTTTTCGGCCGCCCGCGCTACGGCGTCGCCCGCCCACACCCCAAGCTCATCGTGTCAGACATATCGGGCGACGCCGCCGCCATGGGCTCGGCGATCGTTCCCTTCAAATCGACGTTTTACTGATGATGCGGGCGCCTGCCGATTTTACGGTGCGTGTTCGTTTTCGTCGTAAAGCCTGACATCCGGAACCCGTGGCAGCCAGGGTTCGCGGCGGATGGTCCAGACCTCGACCATGGGGTGGATGTCGTTCGGTGCCTGATCTAGGGTGCCGATGAAGACTTCCACAGCGTCATCAAGCACGAAGAACAGCCGCGAGCCGCAGATTGGGCAGAACGACCGTTTGTCGTAGGTACTGATCTCGCCATCCATCTTGAACTTCGAGCGACGCCAGTTCGCCGTTGCCGAAAAGATGGAACCGGTCAGCTTCCGGCATTTGGTGCAGTGGCAGAGCCCGGATTGATACGGCTCGCCTTCGACTTCGTACCTGACTGCGCCGCACGCGCAGCCACCGGTTCTCACGCTTTCCATCGCCATCGCGTCCTCCATGCAATCGCATCACGATACCGCAGGATAGCTGACAACACGGCGAAAGCAGCCCGCTTGCCCAAAGCCGCCCCAGATGTTACCACATCCCGCATGGACAGAACCGCAATCAGCACCTTTGTGATGATGATGCCGCGCTCATAGCGTGGCGGGTTTCGTGCGTCCATAATGCACCAGCGACCGCCCTCGAGGCGGTCTTTTCGTGAGTCGATCCGTCTCGCGGGGCAACTAGCCCTCGAAAGGATCAACCGATGAATAAGACCTATATCACCACCTCGATCCCCTATGTGAACGCCGCCCCGCATGTGGGCTTCGCGCTCGAACTCGTGCAGGCCGATGCCTATGCCCGCCACTTCCGCCTGCTCGGCCGCAATGTGCGCTTTCAGTGCGGCACCGATGACAACAGCCTCAAGAATGTCCGCTCGGCCGAAGCCGCCGGTCTGCCCGTGGCGGATTTCGTCAATGCCAATGCCGACAGGTTCGAGCGGCTCGGCACACGGCTCGATATTTCCAACGACGAGTTCGTGCGTACCTCACGTGACCCGCGGCACGTCACCTGCGTGCACGCTTTGTGGAACGCCTGCGCCGACAATGGCGACCTCTATCGCAAGGCCTATGAAGGCCTTTATTGCGTCGGCTGCGAGCAGTTCTACGAGCCCTCGGACCTCGTTGACGGCCGCTGCCCTGAGCACGGCGTCCCGCTTGAACTCGTCCGGGAAGAGAACTGGTTCTTCCGCCTCTCGCGCTATGGCGACCGCATCCTGCAACTGATCGAGACCGGTGAACTCTCCATCGTTCCGACCCACCGGCGCAACGAGGTGCTGGCGCTGCTGCGTCGAGGCCTTGACGACATCAGCGTCTCGCGCAGCGCCGAGCGGGCGCGCGGTTGGGGCGTTCCCGTGCCTGATAGCGATGAAGTCGTCTATGTCTGGTTCGATGCGCTGGCCAACTACCTGACGGGGCTCGGCTACGGCACCTATGAGGAGCTCTTCAATCGCTATTGGACCGCCAGCGGTGAGCGCATCCACGTCGTCGGCAAGGGTATCTCGAAATTCCATACCATCTACTGGCCGGCCATCCTGCTCTCGGCAGGCCTGCAGCCGCCGCCGTCGATCCTGGTGCATGGCTATGTGACGGTTGACGGCAGAAAGATCGGCAAATCCGCCGGCAATGGCATCGACCCCAACAGCGTCATCGATGCTTATGGCACGCCGGATGCGCTGCGCTACTACCTGCTCCGGCATATTCGCTCGGGCGATGATGGCGACTTCTCGGCTGAGCGTCTGGAAGCCGCCTGGACAGGAGAGCTCGGCGGCCAGCTCGGCAATCTCGCCAACCGGGTGCTGGCGCTTGTCTCATCTGCCTTCGGTGGGGTCGTTCCTCCGCTGCAGGAGAGCGATTTTACACAGGAGGCGGCGCGGCTTCCAGCGAAGGTGGCTGCGGCTTTCGATACCTATGAGCTGCATGTCGGTCTTGCTGATATCTTCGCTTTTGTCGGCGAGGCGAACCGCCGTTTTGCGAAGCGTGCCCCATGGGCGGATGCGAAGGCGCTACTTGGTGACATCACGCCCGAAGAACGGCAGGCGACAGTTGATCGTCTTGGTGGTTGCCTCGCGGAGCAGGTTTATGGGTTGGCAGTCGTTGCGCGCTGCCTCCTGCCGTTTCTGCCGTGCTCGGCGGAGGCACTGCATTCAAGGCTTGGGATTGGAGGTGCCTGATGTCTATGGGACGCCGCTTGTCGTCGATGGGGTCAGGACGGCGCCGGACGCTGTGCTCTTTCCGAGGAGAGTGGCGGCTTAGAGGCTGCCCAATTTGGTGCTATCGCTTGGCCGGTTCGGACCCTCTAAAAACCCCGCCTTACCCTCACCTCACCACATCGTCTTGGCAGCCCGCACCGGCCATTCCCGATCATAAGTCTCATGATCGAAATCCCCCACCGCATCCTTCAGCATCTGCCCAGGCGTCGGTAGATTCGCGGGGTCGACGAAGTGCTCCGCATTCCACAGCTCGGCGCGCATCACTGCACGCGCGCATTGGAAATAGACCTCGACGATGCTGACGACGATGACCGTGCGCGGATGTTTGCCATCCATCTCGAAACTCGAAAGCAGCGCCTCGTCGTTGGAGACCACGCCGCGGCCGTTGATGCGCATCACCGTATTCGAGCCGGGAATGAGGAACATCAGCGACAGGCGCGGGTCGCGCACGATGTTGGAAAGCGAATCGACGCGGTTGTTGCCGCGCCAGTCGGGAAGATGCAGCACGGTGTCGTCGACGATGCGCACCACGCCGCCGAGATCGCCGCGCGGCGAACAGTCGAGCCCTTCCGGGCCGACGGTCGCAAGCGCCACGAAGGGCGAAATCTCGATCATTCCGCGATAGAGCGGTGTCAGCCGTTTCGTCACCTTGTCGACGGATGCCTGCGACAGGCCCGCGCCATAGATCTCGTTGAGCTCTTCGATACTGCTGATGATCTTCATTGCTGCCCAGTCCTATTGCCGACCGCCTGACCTGCGGCCGGCCGGACGCTACACCGATGCGCGGCGCGCCGGAAGCTCAAAAATCGGAATGATCTCAGCAGCTTTCTTGATGTCTTCCTCAGCCAGAAACGCTGCGACCTCGTCAAGAACTGGGGCGGCCGAGATGATGCGCCGGTGGCCAAAACCGTTCGCCCAGGACAGCCGCACCTGCCCGCCTGAGGCCGCATAACGCCGCGCATGGGCGGCACTGACTTCCTTGTCGTCCTCGGCATGGATGACCAGCACGGGCTTGCCGATGCTTGCGGCCGTTTTTCCCGCGTCGAAATCCTCAAGTCTGCGACCGGTGACACGCTGCACGACATCCTCGAGCGCGGCCTGTGCGGCAGGCTTCAGCCGCAGCATCCGGCCGAAATCGGTAAACAGCCACCGCATTTCGCTGGGGGAGCCGATCAGCACCATGCGTTCGGCCGAGACTGGCTTTACATCCGGCAGCATGGAGGAAGCCGACACCATCAGCGCCGCGCCGCCGAAGGAATGGCCGACGACGGCATCGAAGCGGCCGAAACGCGCTTCCGCAGCCGCAATCGCCTTGACCGCCAGCCCCATATGCAGGAAGCGTCCGCCAGCGCGACCGTGGCCGGGAAAATCGAGCGCGATCACTTCCGCGCCGGTATCCGCCAGCATCGTTACCAGATCGGCCATATAGGCCATGCCGGAGCCCCAGCCATGGGTGACGAGGTAACGCTTGCGCCGCCCGAGCGCCCCGCCGTTCAGCCGGTAGGCATGGGCGCGCTTACCCTCGACCGGCAGCAGGAAGCGTTCCGCGCCCGCAAGCCTGGCAACACCTGCCGCATGCGCCGCCTTCGCCTTCTCGCCTTTCGGCTTGACGGATGGCGTTCGGCAGAACAGCCGGAAGGCCGCTTCGCCGGCAAGACGCGGGGAAACGGATTGCATGAGCGAAAATCCGAGGCGGGTGACCTCAAGCGCAAATTTTGCCATGATGGGATTCCGATAATGTTCAACACTGAACAATAAAGTACAACGATGAACAAAAATCAATCCCTTCCCTGGGATCATCCGCGTTTTCGCAGCTGGATCGCGGTGGCTCGCGCCTGCCAGCTCATGCAACAATCCCTGGCGCGCTCGTTATCGGATCTCGATATCAAGCCGCCGCATCTCGATATTCTCGTCAATCTCTACCGCTTCGAAGGCATTTCGCAGCAGGAGCTGGCCCGTAAGCTGCTGGTCGGCCGCTCCAATATGAGCATGCTCCTGCCACAGATGGAAAAGCGCGGCCTGATCCTTCGCCGCGACGACGAGCGCGACAAGCGCGTGCTGCGCCTCTACCTGACGCCGGAGGGGCGAAAGCTGAGCGAGGAAGCCATGGCCATCCAGACCAGCCTCATCGACCGTGTGCTCTCGGACGAGCCGATCGAGCAATGCATGGCGACCGCCGACTCGATGGAGCGCATCATCTCCGTGCTGCTGCAGGATCTGCGTGACGAGGATTGAGCCCGGAGCTATCTTCGAGGCTTGCAGCACACAAGCGGGGGTAGTGACGATGCCGGCATGGGATGACAAGCTTGCAATAAACGAGCTTCTTCAGAACTGGGCGATCTGGCGGGATGCCGGTCATTGGGAGCGTTTCCAGACCGTATGGCACGACGACGCCTGGATGATGGCGACTTGGTTCCAAGGGCCTGCAACGGAGTTTATCCGTGTCAGCCGGGATGGCTGGAACAAAGGCGTAAGCATCCTCCATTTTCTCGGCGGCAGTTCGATCGACATCAGAGCGCATCGGGCGATAGCTCAGACCAAGATGACGATCTCCCAGCGGGCATCGGTTCACGGTTGCCCTTGCGACGTGGTTTGCACCGGGCGCTTCTACGACTTCCTCGAAAAGAGAAATGACCGCTGGGCAATCGTCATCCGGCAGCCGATCTATGAGAAAGACAGGATCGATCCTCTTTCGCCCGCCGATATACTCGGGATCGACCGAGAGGTGCTGCAGGCATTTCCGGAAGGATATCGGCATCTCGCCTATATACAGGAGCAGATCGGATATCGTGTAAAGCGCGATATGCCGGGCCTGAAGGGCAAACAGGTGGAAGCTCTATACGAGCGCGGCAATCGCTGGCTGGAAGGGCTTGCCGTTACACCGCAGGAGTTTCTGCGTGATGCATGACCTTTTGCGATGCCGGACTCTCTAATGCAACGCCGGCCCGGCCGGCGCCCGCGTCAGCGACTTGTACTCCCAGGCCGCCACGATAATCAGCACCAGCGCCGCCAGAATGCCCATTACATAGACCTGTATGAACGGCGCAAAGAAGGCGCAGAGGATCAGGATGACGATGCCGGCGAGATGGGAGAGCGGCAGACGGCCGCTGGTGGCGCCCTTGAACCAGAGATTGCCGATCAGGAAGAGGCCGGAGCCGCCGAGCACGGAAGCGGCAATGGCGAGGCTGCCCGTCTCATGTGGATGTTCGAACATGAATTCCACCGCCACGGCGTGCACGATGATGCCTGCGAGAACAGGAATATGCGCATAGGTGAAGGCCTGCCGTGCGATACTGCCAGGCGTATCCGTGTGCTCGATGCGGTGTGCCGCGCGCTCATGGCCGAAGCGGAAATAGAGCCACCACATGGCGACCGTGCCGATGAAACCGATCAGAAAGACCACGCCGGTCATGGCGGAGAATTCCATTTCGGAGAAGGTGCGGCCGGATACGAGGATCGCTTCGCCAAGGCAGATGATGATGAAAAGCGCGCAACGCTCCGCCATATGCGCGCCGGAAACATCCCACTCCGCCGCATTCGATCTGCCGAGGCCAGGCACGACAAAGGAGAGCGCCGGCCCGCAATATTCGATGGCGAGCGCGATGACCCAGCAGATCAGCCGTGCTTCATGCTCCAGCAGCCCGCCAGCGATCCAGAATATGCCGGCGACGACAAAATAGGCGGTAATGCGCACGAAGTTGAGCGTGGCCGAACGGCCTGCAGCCCGCATCGCATAGGCAGTGAAGGCCGAGCGGCCGACCTGCATCAGTACGTAGGCTGAGGCGAAGAGCAGGCCCTTTTCGCCGAATGCTTCGGGAATGGAGGCCGAAAGAATGAGGCCGAGCATCATCATCACGATCAGCAAGGATCGCACCGGCATGCGCTCGGGGTCGAGCCAGTTCGTCGCCCAGGCGGTGAAGATCCACACCCACCAGACGGCGAACATCATCAGTGCGGCTTCGGCGGCGCCAAACAGCGTGTAATGCGCAAAGAGCGCATGCGACAGCTGTGAAATGGAAAAGACGAAAACGAGATCGAAGAAGAGTTCCAGGAATGTGACCCTGCTGCCGGTATGCCCGTGGGCTCGCAGCCAGCTCTTTTTATGCGTTTCCGTCATGTGCCCCCTCGTCGCCCCTTCGCCTGATATTGAAGATTATCTTGGTTTTTCCGCCACGTCGCGGCTCATTCCCTTTTCCTTCAGCTCTTCCTCATAGGCGGAGAAAAGCTCGAAGCCTCGCTCGCCGAGTTCGCGCAGATAGGTCCAGGTATATATGCCGGTATCGTGCATGTCGTCGAAGCCGATGCGCACGGCATAATTGCCTGTCGGGATCATTGAGATGATGGCGACATTGCGCTTGCCCGGCACCGTGACCTTCTGCCCCGGCCCATGCCCCTGAACCTCGGCCGAGGGCGACAGCACGCGCAGAAGCTCGGCCGAGAGATCGAAGCTCTGCCCGTCATTGAAGCTTACCACCAGCCTCTGGCGGTCTTTCGAAACCCGGAGTTCGGTGGGCCAGATATCGCTCATCGTTATGTCCTCTTCTTCTGCGAGGAGTAGGCGCTGATCTTTTTCGGCGCAAGCGTAATTTGCCGTGGCGCCGAAAGCTGTTTCCCTTGACGCCACAATAGCATATGCCCACATTAAGGAGAGTACGGAGATTGACGTGAACACCATAGTCGGAACGATAGGCAATGCCTCGCCGCTGGTAGCGGATGCAGCGCCGATGATCGACCCCTTCGGGCGTGCCGTCACCTATCTACGCGTTTCCGTCACCGACCGCTGCGACTTCCGCTGCACCTATTGCATGGCGGAAAACATGACCTTCCTGCCGAAGAAGGATCTCTTGACGCTGGAAGAGCTCGACCGGCTCTGTTCCGCCTTCATCGCCAAGGGCGTGCGCAAGATTCGCCTGACCGGTGGCGAGCCGCTTGTGCGCAAGAACATCATGTACCTGGTACGCCAGCTTGGCCGCCAGGTCGGCTCCGGTCTCGACGAGTTGACGATCACCACTAACGGCTCGCAGCTCGCCCGCCACGCCGAGGAGCTCTATGACTGCGGCGTGCGCCGCATCAATGTTTCCCTCGATACGCTCGATCCGGAGAAATTCCGAAAGATCACCCGCTGGGGCGATTTCGCCAAGGTCATGGAAGGCATCGACGCCGCCCAGAAGGCCGGGCTGAAGATCAAGCTCAATGCCGTGGCGCTGAAGGATTTCAACGAGGTGGAAATGCCCGACATGCTGCGCTTCGCGCATGGCCGCGACATGGATCTGACCGTCATCGAAACCATGCCGATGGGCGAGATCGAAGAAGATCGCACCGACCAGTACCTGCCGCTCTCAAAACTGCGTGCCGATCTGGAACGGCAATTCACGCTTGCCGATATCGATTACCAGACCGGCGGCCCTGCCCGCTATGTCCGGGTCGCGGAAACCGGCGGCCGCCTCGGCTTCATCACGCCGCTCACCCATAATTTCTGCGAGAGCTGCAACCGCGTGCGCCTCACCTGCACCGGCACGCTCTATATGTGCCTCGGCCAGAACGACGCCGCCGACCTGCGCGCCGCATTGCGCGCCACCGAGGACGACGGCCTGCTCCATGCGGCCATCGACGAGGCCATCACGCGCAAGCCCAAGGGCCACGATTTCATCATCGACCGCACCCACAAGCGCCCGGCCGTTGCCCGGCATATGAGTGTCACCGGGGGCTGAGATGCGGTCCCGCGAAGCGCGAGCAATCGATTGCAGCGTTGAACGCCCTGAGCCATGCATGGCGCCCTCCCTTCAGCCATCGAGCACCTGATCTTGCAGTGAGCCGCAAGGCACGCTCATATGGCATGACTGTGTGAACATGGAATCGCCGAATGCCCACTGACACCAGCCCAAAACGTTATCCCGAAATGCAGGGCAAGATAGCCCTCGTCACCGGCGGATCGGCCGGCATCGGCCTTGCGACTGCGCAGGCTTTCGCCCGTGAGGGGGCCACCGTCATCATCTCCAGCCGCAACGAGAAACGGGCAAAACAGGCGCTTGCCAGCCTGCCGGATGGCAGCGCCAGTTGGGTCGAATGCGACGTGGCCAATGGCAAGTCTGTGGAAAGGCTGATCTCCGGCATCGTCAAGCAATATGGTCGGATCGACTACGCCTTCAACAATGGCGGCAGCGGCGGACGCGGCGCACCGGTTGGAAGCCTCGGCGAGGATGCCTGGCGCAAGACCATCGACGGCTACCTGACCTCGGTCTTCCTCTGCATGCGCTTTCAGATCCCGGCCATGCAGAAGAACGGCGGCGGTGTCATCATCAACAACTCCTCCGTTGACGGCCTGCGCGGCTATCCCTTTCCGGGCGGTGCGGCCTATGCGGCCGCAAAACACGGCGTCATCGGGCTGACGAAGAGTGCCGCACTCGAATATGCCCGCGAGGGTATCCGCATTACCGCGATCTGCCCCGGCTGGGTCGGCACCCCGCCCGTCGAATCCTCTATGAAAAAGAGCGCCGATATTGCGGCCGCCATCATCGCCCAGACGCCAATCGGCCGCATCGCCACACCGCAGGAGATTGCAGAAGGCGTGCTGTGGCTCTGCTCCGATGCCTCGTCCTTCATGCTTGGAAGTCCGCTGGTGCTGGATGGCGGCTACATGAGTTGAGAGACTATGTTTCGCCGCACGAGAGGAAGAGGCTATCTGGCGGGACATCGTTATCGCTATTCCCTGTCCCGCGCCTTTCCTTTGCCAAGCGGAGCATGAATGACTGACGGCAATGATATTCCAATGAATGAGACGCGCCGCACCGACAGGCTGCTGCTGCGCCCGCCGACGATGGAGGATCTTCATTTTCTGACGGAGCTGTTCGCAAAGCCTGAACTGGTCGCGCACCGGCCCGTGCCTCTGCCGGACAGCCCCGAAGAAAGCGCCGCGCGGCTGGCGAGGGACATGGCGCATTGGGAACAACACAGCTTCGGCCGCTTTGCAGTCATCGCCAATGGTGAGCTGATCGGCTTTGGCGGGGTCACCGTGTCGAACGAGTTCGAGGGTCTCAACCTCTCCTATCATCTCGATCCCGGAAGCTGGGGGCACGGTTACGCAACCGAACTCGTTCGCGGCATACTGGCCTTTGCCTTCGAAGAGCTGGGTGCCCGCCGCATCATCGGGCTGGTGCGCCCGGCCAATTCCGCATCTCGCCGCGTTCTTGAGAAATGCGGCTTCGGCTTCGAAGGCCAGGTCATGCTCCACGGCGCGCCGACGAACCTTTACAGCCTTCTATCCTGAACTTTCGAAGAGCCCCTGCCTGGCATTGCCTTACTCGAGGATGGGCACATGCGGCGCCGCCGACCGCGGCAAGACTCCGGTCAGCCGCGGATCATCCGTGACCTCGACCATGAAAGCATAGGGCCTGAAGCCGGACCGCTGATAAAACGGGAGCGCGTTCGGGTGGTCGAAATGGCAGGTGTGGACCCAGAGCCGCTCGATCGGATGCGCCCACGCGATGGACAAAGCATGATTCATGAGATAGCGCCCCGCCCCTGTTCCGATGGCGCTTTTTCCGACCCCGAAGAAGACCAGTTCACATTGGCCGGGCTGCCGGAAATCAAGCTCCAGCATTCCGGCTTGCTGCCCATCGGAGAGCAGCGCGTAGATTTCCACCAAGGGGTCGCCGATGATGGCTTTCAGCGCCTCATCGGCCATGACAAGCCGGGAAACCCACAGCCAGTCCTCACCGATCGCCCGGAAGAGCTGCCGATAAATCTGTGGATCGGGCGACAGCATCCTCTCCAGGGAAAGCCCTGCAGTGTTGCCGGTCTCCCTCCGCAGCGGCTTCTCGGTCATTTCCAGACAGGTGACGGCGTTTGCAAGCTTGCCCCTGGGAACCGGAGAATATCCCATGGGCAGTTCGGGGTTCGAGTGGTCCGATTTTTCCGCGGTACTCATGTCTCGTCTATCCGTTGTGCGCCGTTTCAAGATGTCCAATGGAGATCAGGATTCGGCTATCGACTCAACCCGCTTTGCCGCGGCTGATAACCAGCACGAAAAAAGCCCCGCATCAGCGGGGCCAAGTCTTTCTGAGTGGAATACTCTGATGTCGGATTGTTATCAGTGCCAGGTCTGGCCGTTGTACCAGGTATCGACGTCGCTGCGGATGCGGTCCTTGGCGAGGCCGTAGCGTTCCTGCAGCTTGCCTTCAAGCTGTTCGCGGCGGCCGTTGATCTGGTCGAGGTCGTCGTCGGTGAGCTTGCCCCACTGTTCCTTGACCTTGCCCTTCACCTGCTTCCAGTTACCTTCAACACGGTTCCAATCCATCACGGTTCTCCTTTGTTGGACATGGTTGGAAAACGACGCAGGCGCCAAATTGTTCAAAAGAAAAACCCGCGGTTGGAAAACCGCGGGCCCTTTCTGATCTCAAGCCGATGCATTGACTTATGCAGCACGGCCCGTCCAGCGACCCTCGGCGCGGCCATATCCATGCACCTCGCCTTCGTCACCGGTGCGGAAGCGGTTGACCTTGTCCGAGAGCATGTCGACGCGCTGGCGCAGGCCCTGGATTTCGGCATTGTTCTCTTCCACCATCGCCGCATTCTGCTGGGTAATGAGCTCCACGTCATGCACCGCCTTGCTGACCTCGTGGAGGCCTGTCGACTGTTCGCCTGTCGCAGCCGAAATCTCGGCGACGAGGCGCTGCACGCCGCCGATATGGGCGATGATTTCGGCGAGCGCCTGGCCAGTTTCCTCGACAAGCTCTACGCCGCTCTGCACCTGGCCGGAGCTCGCCGAGATCAGCTCCTTGATCTCGCGGGCGGCCTTGGCGCAGCGCTGGGCAAGTTCGCGCACTTCCTGCGCCACGACCGCAAAGCCGCGGCCCGCCTCGCCTGCTCGTGCTGCTTCGACGCCCGCATTCAGCGCCAGGAGGTTGGTCTGGAAGGCGATCTCGTCGATCACGCCGATGATGGTGGCGATCCTCTCGGACGACCGGTTGATTTCGCCCATCGCATCGACGGCCTTGGCGACGACCTCCCCGGAACGGGTCGCGAAAACCTGTGTCTCGTTGACGGATTGCGCCGTCTGCTTGGCGCGGTCGGCGGTGGAGCGCACGACATCGCTCAAGTGCCGCAGCGCCCGCGAGCTCTCCTCGAGTGCGGCCGCCTGCTGTTCGGTGCGGCGCGCAAGATCGTCGGCCGAGGACGCCAGGTTGCCCGTGCCGCCCTTGATCTCGACGGTGGCGCCGCGCACATCGGCCAACGTCTGGCGGAGTGCCTCGACGGCATGATTGTAGGTATCGGCCATATCGACGAAATCGCTGGCGAGATCGCGACGCATGCCGATTTCCAGATTGCCTTGTGCCAGCTGCTGCAGCACGTCGGAGAGAGCATTCAGCGCCTGCTTCTGTTCGGCCTCGATGCGGGCGCGCTCGGCGGTGCGGCGGCTCGCCTCGTCGGCTGAGAGCACCCGCGCGCTTTCGGCCTCCTTCTCGAGCCGGACGTTTTCGACAGCCGCATCACGGAAGACAGCGACCGAGCGAACCATGTCGCCAATCTCGTCGCCGCGGTTACGGCCTTCGATGGCAACTTCGAGATCGCCATTGGCAAGCCGGGTCATCACGTCTGAAACGCGCTTCAGCGGGCCGCGCAGGGTTTCGACCAGCATCAGCCCGCCGATGATCGCCAGCAGCGTCCCGAGGATCATCGCAAAGACAGAAACATTGGCCGAACGCTCGCTGTCTTCCTTGCCGAGTTCCTGAGCCTGGCTGACGAACTGGCGAAGCGAGGCCATTGCGCCGGAGAGGATTTCGGATGACTGCTGGCGTGCCGCCTTCCAATCTGCAGCCGCCTTCAGCATGTCTGCAGAAGCAGCGGTCAGCGAAACGGCAGCCGGGGCGACCTTGTCCGCGAACGCCTTCATGACGGCATCATTGGCGCCGAGTACGGAGATCTTCTTGGCGGTTTCGGTGAGCGCCTTGAGATCTGCGAGTACCACGTCCCGTGCGGCGCCATCACGTGTGCTCAGCATCTGGCTGACATGCACCTGCAACCGGTCGGCGTTGTCGCGCACCTGGTCGACCGAGGTCAAAAGCTCGCGCTGTTCGGCAATGCTCTTGTCGAGGCTGACGAAGCGGGCAGACGCCGTGTCGCTGTTCTTGGCCGACTGCAGCGTCATCTGGCCCTCGGTATTGACGAAGCCGGTCAAGAGCGGCGCCATGCCGGAGGCTTTCTCATCCGGTGTGCCGCTGCCCTTCAAGAGCGCATCGAGCTTGCCGGCTGTCTCGGCGACCTGTCCGATCAATGGCTGGCCATCCTGGGAGACCATGGCCTTGGCGACATCGAGTTGCTTCAGGATCTCGGCAATATGCTGCTGGGCGGCCTCGATCTGCTCCTCGGGCGTAAAGCCCATCTGGATGTCGACGCGCATCGCGCCCATGATATCGGTCAGCGACTTGAAGGCAGCGGAATTGTAGAGCAGTGCCTTGGCGAAGACTTCCTTGTCGGTGAAATCCTTGCGCACGAGATCGGTCTGGCCACCGGCTTCCTCTGCGGCAGCCGAAATCGCCTGCACCGTCCTGGTAATGGCTGCAACGCTCGCATCTTCCGTCTGGCGCAGGCCCAACAGCGTCTCCTGCTGTCTGCGCATGGCTGACGCCAGGGCGCTGACTTCGGTCAGCTGGCTGCGCTGGTCGTCGGTCTTCAGCAAGCCGTTCAGTCGCACGACGCCACTTTCCTGGGCATCGATCGCCTTGCCGAAACCGGCCCTGCTCGCATCCGACGGATCGGAGATGAACTCCTGAAGTGCCGCCTGAAGGTTCTCGAAATCGGAGATATTTTCGATCGTCGCGCGCGTCACCGTCATGTGGCCGTTCAGGATATTGGCCGTGTGGTAACCGAGGATGCCGACACCGGCGATCAGCACGACGAGCGGGATGACGAACAGCAGGACCTTGGTGACGATACGACGGCTTTGCAGAAGTCGGTCGATGAAGTGCATGGACGCGGCGCCTTGAAACTGATGGTACCGTCCACTCCGCAATCATTCCGGATGGTTCGGCGGCCTCCTCCATCATGAAGAGTGGTCGCATATTTTGCTGAATCGGTTGATACAACCTTAATCCGCAACCGGAAGATCTTGGAATTATCCTTATATTTCTAATATTTGCCGCAACTGCACAAGGATTGCGTTCCCTTACACTAGGTTGCGCTGCGCTGCAGCATCGAATTATTGCAGGTGTGGCATTCCTCCGATTCCCTTGCTGTCCGTTCCCTTCTAAAAGGGCTTGTAAGGTAAGGGAATCTCCAGCATGCCGCGATCACGCAATACCGAAGGCGCCATCTATATGAGCATGGCGATGGCGGGCTTTTCCTCAAGCGACGCACTCTCCAAATCGGTCATTTCCTACATGAATGCCGGCGAGATCATGTTCCTGCGTGGCCTCTTCACCAGCATCCTCGTCTATCTGATCGCCTGGAGGCTGGGCGCATTGAGGCCCTGGCGGGTCATGCTCAAACCCGTCATCGCTCTGCGCATTGCCTGTGAGATCATCGCCGCCGTCACCTACATTACCGCTCTCGGCATGATGCCGATCGCCAATGCCTCGGCGATCCTGCAGTCTCTGCCGCTCGTCGTCACCTTCGGCGCGGCACTCTTCTTCAAGGAGCCGGTCGGCTGGCGGCGCTGGATGGCGATCCTTGTCGGCCTCATCGGCGTGATGATCATCATCCGCCCCGGTCCGGAAGGCTTTACCGCCGCCGCCCTCCTCTGCGTCGGCAGCGTCGCCTCCACCGCAGGGCGCGATCTCGCCACCCGCAGCATCAGCAAGGATATTCCCTCGCTGATGATCACGACGGTCACGGCGGTCTCGGTCGCAATCTTCGGCGCGCTTATGATCCCCTTCCTCGGCGGCTGGGAACCGGTCAGCGTTACCTCGCTCACGCATCTGTTGCTTGCCTCCGTGCTGGTGCTCGTCGGCTACCAGTCGGTCATCCTCGCCATGCGTACCGGCGAGATCTCCTTCGTGGCACCCTTCCGTTATACGAGCCTGATCTTCTCTTCTTTGCTCGGTTTCTTCTTCTTTGCCGAAGTGCCTGATTTCTGGACGCTGGTGGGCGCTGCCATCGTTATCGCCTCCGGCCTCTATACGTTCTATCGTGAGGCCAAGCGCCACGTGCCGCCGGTCGCGCAGGAATCGGCGCCCCGCTCGCCCGTGTGATAGTCCGAGGTATCGCCATGACTGACTTCGTGCTCGACCAATCGACCATTCCCGGCGTCGTGCTGGCCGGCGGGCGCTCATCGCGCATGGGCCGCGACAAGGCGGGCGTCACGCTCGGCGGCCGCAGCCTGCTCTCCCATGTTCTGGCCCGCCTCTCGCCGCAGACGGCACAGATCGCCGTCAATGCCGATGCGGCCGACGGACACGACCTGCCCGTTGTTTCCGACCGTATTCCCGGCAAGGCGGGGCCGATGGCCGGGATTCATGCGGCGATGATGTATGGCGCCGGCCTGCCCGCCACCCATGTCGTCACCGTTTCCGTCGATTGCCCCTTCTTCCCGGCCGATCTCGTTAGCCGGCTTGCGGGTGCGGTAAGCCATCCCGAACAGATCGCCATTGCTGCCTCGGAAGGCCGCAGCCATCCGGTCTTCGGCCTTTGGCCGACGGCGCTCGCGGGCGATCTGGAAGAATGGGTCAGGATGGACGAGAAGCGCCGTGTTCGCGACTTCCTCTTGCGTCATGACGTAACGGAAGTCTCCTTCCCGCTGCATCCGACCCGCGCCAGCGTTCTCGATCCCTTCTTTAACATCAACACGCCGGATGATTTAATGGAGGCCGAACGCTGGCTGAAGGCACTTCGTGCATGAAAAAGATGGGCACATGAAAGAAGATGGGCGGATGACACAGAAAATCTTCGGCATCGCCGGCTGGAAGAATTCCGGCAAGACGGGCCTTGCGGTGCGCCTCGTCGAGGAATTCACCCGCCGCGGCTATCGCATCTCCACCATCAAACACGCCCACCACGATTTCGACATCGACAAGGTCGGCGCCGACAGCTACCGCCACCGCCAGGCCGGCGCACATGAGGTGACGATCGTCTCGGGCACCCGCTACGCCATCATGCACGAGTTGCGCGGCGCCCCGGAGCCGAGCTTCGAGGAGATATTGGCGCGGCTTGCGCCCTGCGATCTGGTGCTGATCGAGGGCTACAAGCGCGAGCCGATCCCGAAGATCGAGGCGCGGCGGCTGGAGGCTGCGAGGCGCGATCCGCTGGCGCCCGAGGATCGGCATATCGTGGCGATTGCGGCGGATCACGAGGTCGAGGATGCTGCAGGGCTCGCCTTGTTTGATCTCAATGACACGATCGCGATTGCGGATTTTGTTGCGCGCACGGTTGATCTTGGGGCTCCTCCGTCTCCCCAACCGGCGTGAGCGAACGTCTGAGCGGATAGTGAAGACCGCATTTGTTTTACCTGCGACCCCTCATCCGACCCTTCGGGCCACCTCCTCCCATCATCGCCATCACAAAATAAAAAGGGCGAGGCCCTCACGGACCCCGCCCTCCTCATAAAATTCCAGGTACTGGCTTACCTGTTCTGTGCCACAGGCCGCACCAGCGGCGTCACTCGGCGAATGGTCACGCGCCGGTTCTCCTGGTTCGGTCCTGCTGTATTCACCTTCAGATAGCGCTCGCCATAACCCTGAGTCGCAAGGTTCTCCGGCGGGATGCCATAGACATCCGTCAGTACGTTGGCGACCGATTCCGCGCGCTGGTCAGACAGAATCAGGTTGCTCTGGTCAGAACCCACCGCATCCGTGTGGCCTTCAATCAGGAAGGTCTCGCTCTTGTTCTTGTCGAGCACTTCGTTGATCGCATCGGCCACCTTGCGCAGCGTGCGGGCCTGGGTCATCGGGATTTCCGCACTGCCGGTCGCAAAGGTCACCGTATCCAGGTCGATGCGGCGCACCTTGTCGCGGATACGGGCGGAATATTTCACCTCGTTCAGCGAATATACGCGTTCGACCGGTTCGACGGGCGGCTCGCTCAGGAACTCGTAATAGTCACGGTCCGGATCGGTGCTGGTGTCGATGATATAGTCGTTTAGCGGCACGCGCAGGCGCATCGGCGGCAGGTCGGCACCCGGATCCTCGAAGTAATCACGGTCCGGATCCTCGTAGAGCTCGGGCGAATAATAGAGCACCTCTTCCCGGCCGCGGGCATCGACGCGCGAGCGCTGGATGATGTCGCCGTAGCGGTTGCGGATCGTCACGATGCGATAGCCTTCGGGCCGCATGATCGTTTCGCGGTAGCGGTCGCCCGAAAGCTCCTCATAGCTCGGCCGTTCGCCATCGCGCAGGAAGCGGCGGTCGTCGTCGCTGCGAACAATGGTGCGGTCGCCGAACTGGATGATGACGCGGCTGTCGTCCGTGCGTTCGCCGTAACGCACGCCATCAGGCTGGGCGAACTGGGGACGGCGGTCGATGCGCCGACCTTCTTCACGCGTGATGGCCTCGATCTGCACCGGCGCACGCTGTTGGGTGGCGCTCAGCGACTGAGCCTCGGCATCCGAGGTCGGCAGCTTGAAATCCTGGCTGTCGGCGCGCTGGCGGTCTCGGTCGCGACGGCCCTGCCGGCCCTGGCTGCGGTCCGCATCCTTGTCGCTGTCCAGAACAGCGGCACCATTCTCAACCGGCAGGACGATGGTCTCGCTACTCTTGGCAGGATCCTGGGCGATCTCCTTGCGGCGCTCCAGCTCCTGCGGCGTGACCTTTTCAGGCGCGGGAATGGACTGTTCGGCCTGCTGCGGCGCTACGGCTGCCGGCTGTTCGCCAGGCTGCGGCACGATGGCGGCAGGCTGTTCAGGCTGCTGGCCGGGTACGGGCTGGACAGCCTGCTGACCATTGGCGGGCGGTTCGCCAGCGGCAGGCTTTTCAGCGGTCGCCGGCGTTTCAGTTGCAGCGGGCTTTTCGGCTGTCGCAGGCTTTTCCGCCGGGACGGGCTTCTCGCCTGTCGGCTGTTCGGCCGTTGCGGGCTTTCCGGCTGGGACGGGTGCCTCATCGGAAGGTGCTGCCTGCTGCTCGGTTGCCGCGGGACGCTTGCCGCCGGCTGGCCGCTTGCCGCCCTGCTGCTCCGCCGGCTGTTCCGTGCTCTGCTCCGCGGGCTGCTCTGTCGTCTCCGTCTTCTGGCGCTGCGGGCGCTGGCGCGGTTTTTCAGCAGGCTGATTCGCCTCGCCGGCGGCCGGAGCTTCGACAGCCGGCTGCTGCGAGTCAGGAGCGGCCTGCTCGGCATTCTGCTTGCGATCGCGCTGGCGCTTCGGCTGCTCTGCCGGGGGCTGCTCCGCCTGCGGCTGCTGAGCTTGCGGCTCGGCCTGCTGTTCCGGCTGTGCCTGCTTCTGGCGGCGCGGCCGCTGCGGTTCCTCGGCGGCAGGAGCCTGCTGGTCGGGTGCTGCCTGTTCGGGCTGGGCTTCGCGCTGGCGGCGTGGACGTGCGGGTTCCTCGGCCGCGGGTGCCTGGACTTGCGGCTCTGCCTGCGGTTCGGGCTCGCGCTGGCGCTTGGGCTTCTGTTCCGGTTCCGGAGCGCTTTCGGCGGGCGCTTCGCGCTTTTGCGGCTTCTCGGCGGGCGCCTCCTGCTGCTGTTGCTGCTCTTCTGCCTGCTTCTTCTTTTTCAGGAGCTCCTCTTCGGAAGGTGCGTCCTGCGCCACCTCGTAGCTGCCCCCAACGATGGTATTGGCAACAGTGCCGGCAGCGCCATGCTGAACCCCGCCGACTGCGGCGTAAGCGCCTACCGGCGGCACTACGAAGGCAAGGGAAAGCAGCGGAAAGGCCGCGCTCGCAAACAGTCTGGATTTCATGCCCATAAGGGGTTTCCTCGTCCTTGTTTTGACTTCGACCGGGGCTCACTGCCCCGCAATCACGGCTTTTTGTGCACCACGCGAAACTCAAAGCGCTAAAATGCCGATTTGTTCCGGAAGCTAGGTAGGCACGCATTAACCTCGCCTGAACGTGGCAGTCGGTCCTCGTTCATGTCGGCTCGCACGCTGGCTGCCGGTTGCAGCGCACAATTGCGGCGGGATTCCTGTTGCAATTTTGTGAGAAAAGGTTTGATTATCGCCGCAAGACGGTGGTGGCACCGTCGAAGTGTGCGGCCTCCGGCGAACAACAAAAAGGCCCGGAGCCACCAACAGAGAGGATCCTCATGCGCATTTCCACCAAGCTCCTTGCTGCTGCCTCGATGGCGGCAATGTCTCTCTTCGCCGGCGCGGCGCTTGCCGACGGCGAAAAATATGTGATCGGCACGGACTCGACCTATCCGCCTTTCGAATTCGTCGACGCCAGTGGCACCATTCAGGGCTTCGACATCGATGTCGCCAAGGCACTCTGCGCCCAAATGAAGGCCGAATGCTCCTTCGTGTCCACTGACTGGGACGGCATCATCCCTGCTCTGAACGCCAAGAAGTTCGACATGATCGTCTCTTCCATGTCGATCACGCCTGAGCGCCTCAAGCTCGTCGACTTCTCCAACAAGTATTACAACACCCCGCCGGCAATCGCCGTGCCGAAGGACTCTACGATCACCGATGTTGCCGGCCTCAAGGGCAAGGTGATCGGCGCGCAGACCTCCACGACCCATGCCAACTACGCCGAGAAGCATCTCGCCGATACCGAATTGAAGCTCTACCCGACGGCTGACGAGTATAAGCTCGACGTTTCCAGCGGCCGCGTCGATGCCGTCATCGACGACGTCGTCGTTCTCTCCGAATGGGTCAAGTCCGATGCCGGCTCCTGCTGCAAGATCCTGACGACCCTGCCGGTCGACAAGGAAATCAACGGCAACGGTGCAGGCATCGCCATCCGCAAGGGCGATCCGCTGAAGGAAAAGCTGAACACAGCGATCGCCGCGATCCGCGCCAGCGGTGAGTACAAGAAGATCCAGGAAAAGTACTTCGATTTCGACGTTTACGGCGAATGATAAATTCGCTATCTGGCCGATGAAGATGATGGCGGAAGGCTTGCTCTTCCGCCATTTTTGTTTGACAAAGGTGGCAATATCAAAACGGCAAAAGCCGTGAGGGGAATTCTGGCATGGGCGGATTATTTTCCGCGCTTGGCTCCTTCTGGAGCCTGATTGTGCACATCGTCGATCCACTGTGCGGGCCCGTTGGCATCTTCACCTGGTTAGCGCCGTCGACGATTCTTGCCTGTGGCGATACCGGCTGGGGCGACGAGATCGCACTCGGCCTGCAGGTCACCGTTTCGGTGGCGGTCGTCACCTTGCCGATCGGTCTCGTCATCGGTTTTCTGGTCGCGCTCGGCCAGCAATCGGAAGAGAAATCGCTGCGGCTCGCCGCCGGCGTCTACACCACGATCTTCCGCGGCCTGCCGGAGCTTCTGACGCTCTTCATCATCTATTACGGCATGCAGATCCTCATCCAGTATCTGCTGGATCTCGCCGGCTATAATGGCCCGCCGGTCGAAATCAACGCCTTCTTTGCTGGCGTCATCGCGCTGTCGGTCGTCTTTTCCGCCTATTGCTCGGAAGTGCTGCTCTCGGCCTTCCGCGCCATTCCCAAGGGGCAGTATGAAGCGGGAGACGCGCTCGGCCTGCATCGCGGCCGCACGCTGCGCCTCATCGTCTTGCCGCAGCTCGTTCGCATCGCCCTGCCCGGCCTCACGAATCTCTGGATGGTGCTGCTGAAGGACACGTCCTATGTGTCGATCATCAGCCTTGCCGATATCCTGCGCCAGACGAGTGTCGCCGTGCGCGTGACCAAGGAGCCCTTCTTCTTCTATGGCCTGGCCTGCTGTCTCTATCTGGCGCTGGCCATCCTTTCCTCCTTCCTGCTCGTCTATGTCGACCGCTGGGCCAAGCGCTCGGAGGTCCGTCGATGAGCTACGCTGAAACATTGATCCCCCCGCAGCCGGCACCCCGCGCCGTGGCAAAGCCGATGACGGCCTCACGCCTCGCCGGCAATATATTCGTGGCCTTCTGGGCGCTGCTTGCCGCACTCCTGATCTACACCGTCATCAATGGCTGGGATCCGGAGAAGTTCACCCGCTACGGGCCGCGTTATCTGCACGGCCTGTGGATGACGCTCAGCATTGTGGGCATTTCGGTCGTCTGCGGCGCCGTGCTGTCTCTGCCGCTCGCCATGGCGCGCATGTCAAAAAATCGCGTGCTGAACTGGCTCGCCTACGGCTACATCTATTTCTTCCGCGGCACGCCGCTGCTGGCTCAGCTATTCCTGGTCTATTACGGCCTCGGTGCGTTCCGGCCGCAGCTGGAAGCGGTCGGTCTCTGGTGGTTCTTCCGCGATGCCTGGTTTTGCGGCGTCTTCGCTATGACCATCAATACCGCGGCCTATCAGGCGGAAATCCTGCGCGGCGCCATTGAAAGCGTGCCATATGGCCAGCGCGAGGCGGCCGATGCACTCGGCATCCACCGCATCATCGCTTTCCGCAAGATCATCCTGCCGCAGGCCTTCATCGTGGCGCTGCGCCCCTATGGCAACGAGATCATCCTGCTGATCAAGGGCTCGGCGGTCGTTGCCATCATCACCGTGCTCGACCTGATGGGCGAGACGCGTTATGCCTTCTCGCGTACCTTCGACTACCAGACCTATCTGTGGGCGGCGATCTTCTATCTCACGATCGTGGAAGCCTTGCGCCACCTCTGGGGCTGGATCGAGCGCCGCCTGACGCGCCACCTGAAGCGCTGAAGAGACTTGGCAGCACTCTCCTATCGCTGCTGCCAAGTTATTGAAATCAAAAACAAATAGCGCTTTTATGCGATATCTGTCAAGCTTCCGTTAACCACGGCATGATCTCATATCATGCAGCGCTAATAAGCGCAGAGTGGGAACAAGAAGAAGTGAGACAATATGCACAAGGACATGGAAAAGCAGCTTAAGGGTTACGGGCTGACGACGGCCCAGATCCTCTACCGCATGCCGGATCATCCGGCCTTTCTTCAGACCTATATCTGGCAGGACTACGACCTCGCACCGGACTTTCCGGAAATGCATGGTTTCCTGAAGTTCTGGCAGGAGAAACTGGATGGGCCGCTGCATTCGGTGCGTTACATTCACCGCAGGCTCATTTCGGCAACGGAGTGGCGCTCCCTTAAGGGCGAATTCATATTGCACTGAAATTGCAGTTGCGATGGTAAGCTGTGGGCTCTAAAACGCCCGCATGAACAAAAAGAAGATCGACGAAGAGGCTCTCGCGGAAGCCTATAACCGCGCTCTTGCGCTTGAAAAAGCCGGTGACATCGATGCGGCCGTGGAAGCCTATCAGGAAGTCCTGGCCATCGATCCCGACGATCACGGCGGCGCGGCTGTGCGCATTGCCTCCATGGGCCGCGGCGAAACGCCTGTTCGAGCGCCGGACGCCTATGTCGAAACTCTCTTCGATCAGCATGCCGAAGTCTTCGAGGATGTGCTGGTGGAACAGCTCGGCTACCATGTGCCGATGCTCGTGCGCCAGCGCCTGCAGGACCTGAAGCTCGGCCCCTTCAAGCGCATGCTTGATCTTGGTTGCGGCACGGGCCTGACCGGCAGCGCGCTGAATGACCTCTGCGAGGAGATGATCGGCATCGATATCTCCGAGAATATGGTCGTCATCGCCGATGAGAAGGAAGTCTATGAGACGCTCTTCGTTGCCGAGGTCGAGGATTTCCTCGACGACAATGAAGAGGATCCTTTCGATCTGATCACCGCGACTGACGTGCTGCCCTATCTCGGCGCGCTGGAGCCGTTGTTCTTCGGCGCTGCAGAGAACATGAATGCCGGCGGCATCTTCATCTTCTCCTCGGAAACCCTGCCCGAAAGGCTGGCAGACGGTCGCGCCTATATGGTCGGCCCGCACCAGCGCTTCATCCACACCGAGACCTATATCCGCGAGCGCCTGGCCGCCACAGGCTTCGAGCTCATCGAGATGATGGAGATCAACGTGCGCATGCAGGAGGGGCGGCCGAGCCCCGGCCATCTGGTGACGGCGCGTTATAACGGCTGAACGTGCCATCTGGCATTTTACGGGCGCCTTGCTAATTTCTTGACCTGATCTCTTCAGGAAAGGTCAATGCATGGCGCTCGTTCTCTACCAGCATCCGCTTGCCTCCTTCTGCCACAAGGTGCTGATCGCTCTCTACGAAAATGGGACGCCCTTCGAAAACCGCTTCGTCGATCTCGCCGACGAGCAATCGAGCGCCGACCTTCTGCGTTTCTGGCCCGTCGGCAAGATCCCCATCCTGCGCGACGAGACGCGCGACAGCACGATTCCCGAAACCAGCATCATCATCGAATATCTGGACCGGCACTATCCCGGCCCTGTTTCACTCGTGCCGGAGGAAACCAATGCCGGCCTGCAGGTCCGCCTCTGGGACCGCTTCTTCGATCTCTATGTGCAGGTGCCGATGCAGAAGATCGTCATAGACCGGATACGCCCGGAAGGCTCGGCCGATCCGCACGGCGTCAATGAAGCGCGCGCCATGCTGTCTCTCGCCTATGATATGGTGGAAAAGCAGATCGACGGCAAAGCCTGGATCACCGGCGACGCCTTCACCATGGCCGACTGCGCCGCGGCACCCGCCCTCTTCTACGCCCGCACGCTGGTGCCCTTCACCGAGAAGCGCCCGGGCATCGAAGCCTATTACCGCCGTCTGCTGGAGCGCCCCTCCTTCGCCCGCGGACTGAAAGAGGCGCTGCCCTATTTCAAGTTCTACCCCTACAAGGAAAACCTGCCGGACGAGTTCCGGCCGCAGGAATAGCGGGCGCCCGCCTTGCTAATGAGCGTTCGAGTAGCCGGCCTGCCGAGAAGGATGGGCCTGCGCAAATTCCGGAAGGTCGAAACAGCGCGTCCCGAGAGCCGCCAGGGACGGAAAGGCCGATAGGTCGATCTTATTGAGATCGGCCATGACGATCTGGCCGGCGATGCAGATATCGGCAATGCCGGGGGCCTCTCCGAGCGCAAACGGTGCCGGCGGGCGCCGGGTGAGCAGGCGCTCGTAGGTCGCAAGTCCCTCCGTCGTCCAATGCCGGCACCATGTCTCGATCGCGGATGCATCTGCGCCGAATGCCTGGCCGAGATGTTTGCGCACGCGCGGCACGATCAGCGGGTGGGCATCGGCGACGGCGACCAGCGCCAGCGACCGAGCATAGGCTTTCTCCCTGGCATCCTCGGGCATCAAGCGCGGCTGCGGATGGATATCGTCGAGATATTCCATGATCGCCAGCGATTGAAAGACGCGATGGCCATCGTGAACCAGGGTGGGCACGACATGTTCGGCGTTCACTTCGGCATAAGCAGCATCGAACTGACGCCCGGAGAGAATATCGATTTCGATTTCCTCGAAAGGCAGTTTCTTCAGGGCAAGCGCGACGCGGACACGAAAAGCCGCGTTTGAGCGCCAGAAGCCATAGAGTTGAATGGTCATGGGAGTGATCCGCTCTGATTGAATGCCAGGTATCGCGATGATGCGAACCTGCTCTTATCTAGCGGATGATCCGCCCTCGCGTCTCGCCTCGCGCCATCGCAGCGACGCAATGTCACTTGCCGGCATTCAGGTGGCTGCCTTCCGGAAGGCGACGAATGGCGAGCCTAATGCCCGCCATCGCTACCGAGGATCGCCGACAGCAGCCGCCCTTCGAGCTCCGCCAACGCCGGATTGCCGTGGCGGCGCGGGTGCGGATAGGGAATGGCGAGATCAAGCGCGATGCGGCCCTCTTCCAGTACGATCACCCGGTCGGCGAGATGCACGGCTTCGCTGACATCATGGGTGACGAGCACAGTGGTGCATCCGAGTTCGCGCCAGACGCGGTTCAGCAATTGCTGCATGCTGATGCGAGTGAGCGCATCCAGCGCGCCGAGCGGTTCATCGAGCGCCAGAATGCCCGGCTTGCTGACGAGCGCGCGGGCGAGCGCCACACGCTGACGCTGGCCGCCGGAGAGGCGTGCCGGCCATTCGCCTGCCTTTTCGGCAAGCTGCACTTCATCAAGCACAGCCTGGGCTTCCTCACGCGCACGCTTCTTCTCGACGCCTTCGCCGAGACCGACGACGACATTGTCGGCGACGCTGAGCCAGGGCAAGAGGCGCGGTTCCTGGAAGACAATGCGAGCATTCGGATGCGTCTCGCTGCCATCAGCACCTTCGAAGTGTAGATCGCCCGACGTAGGTTCATCGAGGCCCATCAGGATGCGCAGCAGCGTGCTCTTGCCACAGCCGCTCTTGCCGATAACGGCGACGAACTGGCCGGCCGGAATATGCAGATTGATGCCGCGCAGCACCCGGTTGGCGCCAAAGCTCTTTTCGAGACCGGAAAGTGTGATGGCAGCAGCGCCTTCACCGGCGGCAACCGGCTGGTTCTCGGAGAATTCTACAGCTTCGGCGGCATGAAAACGTTCGTGCGTGACAACGGTCATGGCTTCAACTCCTACTTGGCGTAAGCCGGGTTCCACTTGAGCGTCTGACGCTCCAGCGCGCGGGCGACGACATCGGCGAGCTTGCCGAGCACGGCATAGATGACGAGCGCCAGCACCACGACATCGGTCATCATGAATTCGCGGGCATTGTTGGCCATGTGGCCGATGCCCGAGGATGCGGCAATCGATTCCGAGACGATCAGCGTCAGCCACATGATGCCGAGCGCATAACGCAGCCCGACGAAGATCGACGGCAGCGCGCCGGGGAAGATCACCTTGCGGAACAGCGTCCAGCCGCTCATGCCATAGACCTTGCCCATCTCGATCAGGTCGCGATCGACATTACGCACGCCATGATAGGTGTTGAGATAGACGGGAAAGAGCACGCCGAGCGAGGTGAGGAACAGCTTCGATTCCTCACCGATGCCGAACCAGAGGATGACGAGCGGGATCATCGCCAGATGCGGAATGGTGCGTAGCATCTGCAGCGTCGTATCCGTCAGCTGCTCCGAGAGTTTCGACACGCCATTGGCAATGCCGAGCAGGAAGCCGATCGAGCCGCCGACCAGAAGGCCGGCAAAGGCCCGCGCCGCGCTGACCATAACGTCCTCAGGCAATTGCCCCGAGATCGTCGTCGTCCAGAAGGCAGAGGCGACATCGGCCGGAGACGGCATGATGCGCGAGGAAATCCAGCCGACAGAACAGCCAAGCTGCCAGAGTGCGACGATCGCAACCGGCACCAGATAGGGCAGCAGCTTGTCGCGGCCGGGCAGCGGCAGGCGGAAACCCGCCCTACCCTTGCGCGTCTCGGCGGCAGCCCGCGCAAACGGCGTATCGAAAGTCGACATGGATATCTTCCTCGCGCTTCGGTTCTGAACAATTCCGGCAAAGCTGTGCGGGGCTTCGTGTCCGGAACTGCGTTGGGAAAAGCGGCCCCTATCAGGAGCCGGAAACGACCTTCAGGTTGCCGCCATGGCTACCGCCGGCAAAAACCTTCTTGCGGCCGAACTCGTTGTTGAAGCTCAAGCGCTGTTCGTCCCTGCTGATGCCGAGTTCCGGGAAGAGCAGTTCGGCGACGCGATAGGCCTCTTCCAGGTGCGGATAGCCGGAGCCGATGACCGTATCGATGCCAACGTCCTGATATTCCCTGAGACGAGCAGCCACCGTTTTCGGTGAGCCGACGAGCGCAGTACCCGCACCGGCGCGCACCAGGCCGATACCGGCCCAGAGGTTCGGTGACACTTCAAGCTTGTCGCGGCGCCCGCCATGGAGGGCTGCCATGCGCTTCTGGCCGACGGAGTCGGATTCCTTGACGAAACGCTCCTGCGCTTCGGCGATCGTCTCGTCATCGAGATGGCGGATCAGGCGGTCAGCGGCTTCCCATGCCTCTTCGTCCGTCTCGCGAACGATGAAGTGCAGGCGGATGCCGAAGGAGACGTCGCGGCCCTTGCCGGCAGCGGCAGCGCGCACTTTCTGAACCTTTTCGGCAACCTGTGCCGGCGGTTCACCCCAGGTCAGGTACTTGTCGACGCGGCCGACGGCGAAATCGATGCCGGCATCCGAAGAACCGCCGAAATAGAGCGGCGGGCGCGGCGACTGCACCGAGGGGAAGCCGAGGCGGGCATCGGTCGCCTTGATGTACTTGCCGTCATAGCTGGCGACACCCTTTTCGAGCAGTTCTTCGAAGACATGAAAGAACTCGTCGGCATGGGCGTAGCGCTCGTCGTGCTCCAGATGGATGCCGTCGCCGGCAAGCTCGGCGGGGCTGCCACCAACGACGATATTGAGCAGCAGGCGGCCGTTGGAGATGCGGTCGAGCGTGGTGGCAAGGCGGGCATAATAGGCGGGTGACGCAGTACCCGGGCGGATCGCCACCAGGAACTGCAGCTTCTCGGTCCGCGCTGCCAGCGCCGAGGCCATGACGAAGGATTCCTCGCAGGCGACACCGGTCGGCAGCAGCACGCCGGAATAGCCGAGACGGTCGACCGCCTGGGCGATTTGCGTCAGATAGCCGATCTCCGGTGCGCGGTTGAGATCGGTGGAACCGAGATAGGTGCCGTCACCTGAAGTCGGGATGAACCAGAGGAAATTGATCGGGTCGGATGAAGCGGTCATGAGCGCATTCCTTTCTTATAACTGTCTGAAATCGGCGGTGCGGCTGTCAGCTCGCCCGGCGGCTGTCAGCTCGCCTTCGGGTGCCAGACGATATCGCTGACCTTGAGCTGCTTCGGCACGATCTTGAGCTTGTAGAAATCATCGGCGAGCGCCTGCTGATAGGTGAGCGCGGCATCCGGCACGAGAGAGATCTTGCCGAGGTCGGCCTGGCTGCGGGTGAGCGTGACGCGGGTGATATCGGCGGGTACGCCGGTGATCTGGGCCAGCGCCTTCACCGTGTCGTCAAGATTGGCCTGGGCGGCCGCGCCGACCTTGGCGAGCTCGTCGATCACATCGACGATCACTTCGGGATTGGCGCCGGTAAAGGTACCGTTGCCGAGGAAATAGCCCCAGTTGTCGAGCAGGCCTTCGGAGGTCGTCAGCACCCGCGTCTGCGGATCGGCTTCGGCCACCGCAAAGAACGGGTCCCATATCGCCCAGGCATCGATGCTGCCGGTCTTGAAGGCCGCTCCCGCATCCGGCGGCGGCAGATCGACTTCGGTAATATCGGCAAGCGAAAGCCCGGCCTTGGCGAGCACCTTGAGCGCAAAATTATGAGCGCTGGAGCCACGCTTATAGG
The DNA here is from genome assembly GCF_031455475.1 of Rhizobium sp. 1399. Classification (NCBI taxonomy): domain Bacteria; kingdom Pseudomonadati; phylum Pseudomonadota; class Alphaproteobacteria; order Hyphomicrobiales; family Rhizobiaceae; genus Rhizobium; species Rhizobium sp. 1399. The sequence continues at coordinate 119,941 of NZ_JAVDSU010000012.1, forward strand.
CAATTTTCTTACCTTTCAGATCCTCGAGTTTCTGGATCGGCGAATCCTTCTGGACGAGAAGCCCGTGGAAGGCGGCAGGTCCCCGATAGGCGCCGACATAGAGAAGATCGCCACCGGCCGCCTGTGCGAAGAGCGGCGGCACATCGCCAGAGACGCCGAAATCCAGTGCGCCGGCGCCGACAGCCTCGAGCAGCGGCGGGCCTGACGTGAACTCATTCCACTCGACGCTGACGCCCTTGGCCTCAAGCCGCTTTTCCAGCGCGCCCGAGGCCTTGGCGAGTGGCAGCACGCCGAACTTCTGCCAGCCGATGCGAAGCGTCGTGGCCGCAGCCTTTGCGGAGCGAACCTGCGGCAGGATGGTGGCGGCGGCCGCAGCGCCGAAAAGGCCGAGCGTCTGTCTGCGAGTGAACATGAAATCTCTTCTCCGTTCTGGTGGCTTTCGGCCGTTCCCTGCTGCGAACCAATGTCGCGAACCGGTCGCGCCTGATCATGCGGAGATACTGACATAGACGACCAATTAGATCGACAATATCAATTTGCTATTCTAACTCGGTCAGGAGAATAATTTTCCCCGGTTCCGCGGCATGGGTACGCTCCCATGCCGCGGTCGCAGGACCCTGCCCCAGCGCCCACCCCAAGCTGCAGGAGAGATCCTCCGTCCGGCGGCTATCAGATGCCCGGGTGCTGACGAAGTCAGCTACCTCGGCGGCTGCCTTGGTCAGCTCGCCCGGCGGCTATCAGCTTGCCTTCGGGCGCCAGACGATATCGCCGGTGGTCAGCTTCTTCGGCACGATACCGAGATTGTAGAACTCGTCGGCCAGCGCCTGCTGATAGGAGGCTGCCGCATCGCTCACCGTCGTCACGCTGCCGAGATCGGCGCCGGGGCGCTGCAGCGTCACCCGCGTCACTTCGGCGGGAACACCTGTTATTTCCGAGAGCTCCTTGATCGTCGCATCGAGATTGTCCTGCGCCGAGCGGCCGACCTTGGCGAGCTCGTCCAGCACGTTGACGATGACCGTGCCGTTCTCGTCGGTGAAATCCTTGTTGGCGAGGAAGAAGCTGTAGGAATCGACGATACCTTCCGCCGTCGTCAGGATGCGCGTATCGGGATCGGCTTCCGCGATGGCGAGATAGGGATCCCAGATCGACCAGGCATCGATGCTGCCATTCTTGAAGGCCGCTGCCGCATCCGGCGGCGCGAGATCGATCTGCTGCACATCTTGCGGCGCCAGCCCCGCCTTACGCAAGGCTTTGACCGTTACGTTATGAGCGCTTGAACCGCGCTTGAAGGCAACCTTCCTGCCCTTTAGGTCTTCCAGCGTCTTGATCGGCGAATCCTTGCGAACGAGGATGGCCGAGCCCGCCGGGCTGCCGCGATAGATGCCGACATAATAGAGCGCACCGCCTGCCGCCTGCGCAAAGAGCGGCGGCACGTCACCCGTCGCGCCAAAATCGAGTGCGCCGGCGCCGAGCGCTTCGAGCAGCGGCGGACCGGAGGTGAATTCCGACCAGCTCACAGTAATCCCCTGATCGGCAAGCCGCTTTTCCAAGGCGCCGCGACGCTTGGCGAGTGCCAGCACGCCGTTCTTCTGCCAGCCGATGCGAAATTCCGTTGCTGCGGCACGGGCCGGCTTGACGGACGGCAGAATGGCCGTGGCGGCTGCGGCTCCGAAAAGCCCGAGCGTCTGTCGACGCGTGATCATCGCTATCCCCTATTTCTGGCAGGCCCGCGCTCCTGCTGCGCTGGCCGGTCCGTTTCGATAGATTGATGATGATTTAGTCTATAAATTAGATCGACAAAGAAATTTATCATATTCGTGATATCTGAAACTTTCCCGACCCCGTTTTGTCAGGCTCGGAGAAATTTTGTTCCAAGGTAGGCCTTCTAACCCGTCCTCTTGGCTTTCCGCCGCCCCCCGTTTCCGCTAATTCTCGAAACCAGTTTGCAAGCGGTCATGGAGAACAGCATATGGCGAAAGTCGCTTTCATCGGTCTCGGCGTCATGGGTTTCCCGATGGCGGGACATCTGAAGACAAAGGGCGGCCACGATGTCACCGTCTATAACCGGACGGCCGAAAAAGCCGCCGCCTGGGCGGAAAAGTTCTCGGGAAAGTCCGCCCCTACCCCTGCGGAAGCCGCCGACGGCTGCGATTTCGTCTTCGTCTGCGTCGGCAATGACGACGATCTCCGCCAGGTGACTACAGGTGAAAACGGCGTGCTGAAGACCATGAAGCGCGGCGCGGTGCTGATCGACAACACCACGGCCAGCGCCGAAGTCGCCGGCGAACTCTACGAAGCCGCCAAGGCAAAGGGCGTCGACTTCATCGACGCTCCCGTCTCCGGCGGTCAGGCTGGTGCTGAAAACGGCGTGTTGACCGTCATGTGCGGCGGCGATGAGGCTGTCTTCGAAAAGGCAAAACCTGTTATCGACGCCTATGCCCGAATGGTCGGCCTGATGGGGCCAGCCGGCTCCGGCCAACTGACCAAGATGATGAACCAGATCTGCATCGCCGGCATCGTCCAGGGCCTTGCCGAAGCCGTGCATTTCGGCAAGCGCGCCGGTCTCGATATCGAAAAGGTGGTTGACGTCATCTCCAAGGGGGCGGCCGGCTCCTGGCAGATGGAAAACCGTCACAAGACCATGAACCAGGGCAAATACGATTTCGGCTTTGCCGTCGACTGGATGCGCAAGGATCTCGGCATTGTGCTGACCGAAGCTCGCAACAATGGCGCCAAGCTGCCGCTGACGGCCCTCGTCGACCAGTTCTACGGCGATGTCCAGGCGCTCGGCGGTAACAGGTGGGATACGTCTTCTCTGCTCGCCCGCCTCGAAAAATGACCACGCCCTGTCAATGATCTCCCCATCTTCGAGTGCAGCAGAACTGATCGCGCATCTTCAGACGCTGCGCTCTGAAGACAATATCGCCGGCATGGCGCGTTTCGGCATCGTTACCGAGACGGCCATCGGCATTTCCAATCCTGATCTGCAGAGGATCGCCCGGCTCGCAAAGAAGGATCACACCAGAGCGAAAGCGCTCTGGGCAAGCGGCATCCGCGAAGCGCGTTTGCTGGCGCTCTACACGTTCGATCCGAAAAGTCTTACGGAAGCCGAGGCCTGCATACTTGCCGCCGACTTCAACTCCTGGGAAATCGTCGATTGCGCCGCCGACCTCTTCATCGAGGCGAAACTCGACGCACTGATCCCGGACTTTGCCGCCGATGAGCGTGAATTCGTCAGGCGAACCGCCTTCGCCATGATCGCCGGTGCGGCCGTACACCGGAAGAAGGACCCGGATGAAAGCCTGCTTGCCTACCTGCCGCTGATCGAAGCGCATTCCACCGATAACAGAAACTTCGTCCGCAAAGCCGCCAACTGGGCACTCCGCAACATCGGCAAGCGCAACCGCGCCTGCCATGGTCAGGCGCTCGCCCTCGCCGAACGCCTCGCCGCAAGCATGGACAAGACGGCGCGATGGATCGGCAAGGATGCGGTCAGGGAACTAACGAGCGAAAAGCTGCTGGCCCGGCTCGGCTAAGCGCTCGGCATTGCGCGAAAACAAAGCGAATAATTCCAGCAAAACTCTGCCGCGGTTTCGCGATAACACTTGCATGGAACAGAGCTTTACTGTGCTGCGATCGCAGCCCCTGTCGTAACGATCTGATGCTGCTTGGATTTCTCGACGAGGAAATCGATCAGCGCCCGCACCGCCGGCGGCATGCCCTTGGTTGTCGTGAAGACCAGATAGAACTGGCTCTCCACCGTCTGCCACTCCGGCAGCACGCGAACCAGCCGGCCGGACTGGAGATCCGACGCGCAGGCATTTTCCAGGATGAGACCGTAGCCCACACCTGCCCGAGCAGCATCGAGGATAGCCGTCATGCTGCGGCAGGTGAGCCGCGGTTGATGGCGTACGACCTTCTTCTCGCCATCAGGCCCAACCAGCTCCCAGGTGTGGAAGGACATCCAGGTGGTCATGGCAAGCGTCGGCGCATTGCCGAGGTCGTCAACGCCGCCGAGTTCGCCCATGCGCTCGACGAGCGAGGGGCTGGCGACCAGGATGCGCCGTGCCCGGTCGAGCTTGCGCATCATCAGGCTCGTCTGTGTTTCCGGCTCGCTCGCCGCGCGGACTTCGACGTCGATGCGCTCGTTGATGAGGTCCGTGCGCCGGTCGGAACCGATGATCTGCAGCTTGATCTTGGGGTAGCGCTCCAGGAATTCCGGCAGCACGGCTCCGAGCGAAATATCGATCAGTCCGAGCGGGCAGCCCATGCGCACGATCCCTTGCGGATCGGACTGGGCCTCCGTGACGATCGACTTCGCACGATCGGCCTCTCTCAGAATCGTCTGGCATTGCTCATAGAAAGCCTGCCCGATCTCCGTCACCCGGAAGTGACGTGTGGAGCGCTCGATCAGCCTGGCGCCGAGGCAATCCTCCAGACGGCTGACGCGCCTGCTCAACTTGGAGCGGGGTATTTTCAATGTTCGACTTGCGGATGCAAAACCACCGCTGGAGACGACGGCAGCAAAATAGAAGTAGTCGTTAAGATCGTCCATTATCGAAACCTACCCGAGAGTAGTAGTGAATGCCAGCCTCTGAAATGCTTATAGCGCCTCACCTGTCACGTTACAGTCACATTATTGGCATCGATTCCCGAGGAATAGAACCTGTCCAGACGCGTAGTTCATCGGATGAATTTTTTCAACCAAAAGGTGTATATCGCGCAAAAAAATATGGCGCGATTGATCAAGGGCAGCGAATACACTGATAGTTTTTAAATGTGCTCGACGTCGGGAAAAATCCGGAGGAAAGCCTTCCGGCAAGATGAAACAGGTAAGCGTGGCGGCGCTCCTGGCTTCATAACGACTTTAACTGCAAAGGACTGGCCCAGCAGGGAAAACCGGACCAGTCCCTCGTTACTGATCGGAGGTCATTCTGATCAGAAACTCGTGGGGTTAGGAGACCCCCGGCGCAAGGCCGGGGGTTCCGTCGCTCAGATTAGAACGAGCGCTGCAGACGGAAGTAGCCGGTCGTGACGTCGTCGCCATCTTCCGGATCCAGGTACTGGACGGAAGCCTTGGCGTAGAAGTTGTCAACGATCTGGTAGTCAACCGTCAGACCGACCTTCCAGGCATCGCCGAGACCGTCGAAGTCATCCGGAACATCCGAAGAGCCGCCGAAGTAGTTGCCGTAGTACTGAACGCCGGGGGTGATCTTCAGCTTGTCCGTTGCCTTGATGGCGTATTCGGCAGCAACTGCCCATTCAGCGATCGAGTAGTAGGAGTTCGGGCCGCTGGAGTAGACAGCTGCGAGGCCGAGCGTGCCCGGGCCGAGTTCAGCCGTACCCATAGCGCGGATTGCGCCATCTTCGTTGTCGAAGTCGTAGCCGCCGGTGACCTGGTAGCTGAACGCACCTGCCGTGCCGCCGATGCCGAAGGCAACGCCGACGTTGTTCGGCTCTTCGCCATCCTTGAAGACGCCGTCTTCCAGTTCGTCGACGCTGAGGCCAGCGTAGAAGGAACCGGTTTCGTACTGATAACGGAGCGAGTTATGCAGCGTTACGTTGGAGCCGATGTCGTCCGTTTCGCCGGAGAGACCATCGTCCCACCAGGAGTAGAAGAGACCAGCGCGGAAGCCAGCGACGTCAAGGTAAGCGGAGTCGAGGATCGTCGACTGGTCAGACGCGTTGTCGGCGTTTGCCTGAAGAACGATAACGCCGGTGAGCGGACCGTATTCGGTGTCGCTCTTGGCCGTGAACTGAACCTGACCACGGGTTACAGCATCCCAGCTAGAGTCGTTCGGGCGAGCGTCGGTTTCGCCAACGCTCGGGCCGACGTTAACCTGGAAACGGATGTAGCCTTCGATCTTCAGGCAGGTTTCCGTGCCCGGGATGTAGAAGTAGCCGGTGCCGTAGGCGTCGCAGACGCGAACGTACTCAACCGGCTCCGGCTCGGCAGCAACGATTGCGTCTGCTGCGAGTACCGGGGTCGATGCAGCAAATGCCGCTGCTGACGCAAGCAATACCATCTTGATGTTCATTGTAGAATTCCACTCCTTTGTCGATCGGGGCTTTACCCTGTCTCCGAAGATCCAAAGCCGACCCGTTTGAACAGCCTCACGGCGTGCGGATCGATCGAACCGCCGAACGTTCATCCCACAGACATCTGACTGTAGCAATTCGTGAAGGGAGCCAACCCCCAGCCTGAGCATGCTTTCTGCGCCAGGCGTGGTTTTTATACAACAATTTCAAGTGGATAAATAGCTAACGCACAAATGCCGCCGCGGTAACCAGTGGCTACCGCAAGCGGCTGAAATGTTCCTCCCAAGGCACCGCAAAAATGGAGCAGAGCTCGAACGTTTTCGCGAAGCAACCAGACTTTAGCGGCGGCTAAGGACTACATAAAGATGGGAGATTAGGACATAGTGTCCTGAAATCGAACCTAATGGTGCAGAAAGCGACCATCAATCGATTTGAGGCCTACTTTTTGTTGCAGAAGCAACCATAGGTGCGCATTTTTGGCGTCGCTTAAACGTTTCGCCAACAACATAAAAAATCGTGCAAGGCGCGATATTGCGCTGCACGGACATTATAAAAGTGTTCCAGATACCCCCGGACCACCCTTCTGAATCGGCCCCCGTGCCTCCCAACGCCTGGGCCAATTCATGGCTTGCGTGGCTTCGCATAGTTCCATGACAGGAAGATTACAATTTGGAAAGGTTTCGCGCCGCCGTCAAGTGGCTGGTGTTCGACGAACACCCTCAGAAGTCACAGATGAACTCCTGATTCTCCCCGCCCAACTTGCCTGAGCAGTCTCCAGAGGAGCTTCTGCTTCCTCACCAGCGCGGGCGCGATGCGTTCGCGCCGGCGTTATAAATCATATGCCCTGTCCTGTAAGCGCCTGTCCGACTCAGTCCTCGTTAGACTTGGCGTTTTCGAGGAGCATGTAGTCGAGCGGCAGCTGCGTCGAATACTTGATCTGCTCCATCGCGAAGGCGGACGAGACGTCGCGAATCTCGATCTTGGCGATCATCCGCTTGTAGAAGGCGTCATAGGCGGCGATATCGGGCACGACGACGCGCAGCAGATAGTCTACATCACCGCTCATCCGGTAGAATTCGACCACTTCAGGGAATTCCGCCACGACCTCGGAGAAGCGGCGCAGCCACTCGATGGAATGGGTTGCAGTGCGGATCGACACGAAGACCGTAACTTTGGTGTTGACCTTTTCCGGATCGAGGATCGCGACTCGGCGCTTGATGACGCCGTCTTCCTCCATCTTCTGGATACGCCGCCAGCATGGAGTCGTCGAAAGCCCGACCTTTTTGGCGAGGTCGGCAACGGCGAGCGTCGAATCTTCCTGGAGCAGGCGCAGTATCTTTCGGTCGAGGCGATCCATGCGAAACTAAGTCCTTTTCGAATTATTTTCTTTGTATAGCGCGATTCCGGCCGACGAAAAGAATTTTGTTTCAGAAGGTAAGCATTTTGATTCGCCGACGCAACTCAGGAAGCAGTTCTTCTTCGAACCACTGGTGCCGCTTGATCCAGCCGGTATTGCGCCAGCTCGGATGCGGCAGCGGAAGAATCAAAGGCTTGCCCGGCACGGCGAGGCTGTCATGCCATGCCCGCACGGTCTCGGTCATGTTCTCGCGCCTCATGGCCCCCATATGCCAGGCCTGCGCATAACCGCCGACGGCAAGCACCAGCTCGATCTGTGGCATGGCCGAAAGCACGCGATCCCGCCAGATCGGCGCGCATTCACGCCGCGGCGGCAGATCGCTGCCCTTGGCATCATAGCCCGGAAAGCAGAAGCCCATCGGCACGATCGCGAATCGATCCCGGTCGTAAAAGGTCGGCCGGTCCACCTGCAGCCACTGCCGCAGCCGGTCGCCGGAGGCATCGTCGAATGGCAGACCGCTTTCATGCACGCGCAGCCCCGGCGCCTGGCCCGCGATCAGCACACGGGCCCGCGACGAGAGCACGGCAACCGGCCGCGGCTCGTGCGGCAGCCGGTCCTCGATGCCTCGCAAGGGCGCATCGCGACAGATCCGGCAGGCGGCAATCTCGGCCCGCAGCCCGTCCAGTCGGTCCTCGCTCAACGCACTGCTCATTCCCATCCCGTCCATCCGCCGATCAGTCGCTGTAGGCCGGAGCTCTCATGCCGGGCCTGATCCCGGACATCGCGCGGCATTTCGAAATGGCCGGCCCAGAGCCCTAGCTTTTGCGCCCTCGCCTGCCCTTCCTCCTGCTGATAGCCGCCGTAGGAAACCGCCATCCCGGAAGCCACCATGCGCGCATTAATATTGCCGGCACTATTTCGGCAAGTGACCAGCAGTCGGTCGTAGCGATCGCGCTCGTTTCCGCCGCATTGCGTAGCGTTGTCCGAAACCAGCTGCTGCAGCGCCTGTTGCGCCTGCCTGCCGCAGGCCCAGCCCTGCTCCAGCCGCTCGCAGGTCTGCGACAGTTCCGGTGCATCGATACCCTTCAGCCGCATGCGCTCGCCATCGAGAACGAGACTATCGCCATCGGCGGCGTGAAAAGAGCCCTGGTGCTGGATGTCGGGCCTGTCATTCAGCTTGGCAGCAATTAATGCAACGAGAGCAAGAAAAGCGAGGGCGGTTGCACCGTCTCGGGTCAACACCAGAAGCCGTGCCACGCTTTTGCCTCCTTGCAAAACAAACCCTTGGCAAAGATGGCAAACATCTTCTTAAGACTTTCCAGTTAAGCTCTTATTCATCTGCGGGACAAATTTCAACGTGCACATGAGTACCGGCGTCAGCACATCAACCGACAAGATCATTGTCGATAAATCGCGCGGCCACCGCAATAAGGCGGTTTCAAAGGCCGTGCGGCAGACGCGTGAACGCCTGCAGTCCGGCCATGCCTCCAGCTCCGCCTTCGATCGTGACGTACTGCAGATGTATATCACTGCCGTGCTGCAGGGCGCGGCGATCATGCCGCTTTTCGTCATCATCGTTGCAGCGCTCGGCACCTATTTCACCGAGGATGCAAGCCTGTTCTTCTGGGCGTTGCTGACGCTGACATGCCATGCCGCCAATATTCTTCTCGCCCGCCGCGCCAGGAAGCAGGAAATTACCGCAGAGACCGTACGCCGCTGGCGCAACCTGTTGCTGGCAGGCCAGTTCCTGAGCGGCTGCTGCTGGGCGGTCTTTGCCCTGCAGGGCTGTTCGGCCTGCGAACCTTCGAGCTTCACGCTCTATAAAGGTGCTACCCTGCTGATCGCGCTGTCGGTCACGACCATGTCGAATTTCATGCTGACGCGCGCCGTACTCGTCGGCTTTGCGCCGGCTGTCGTCGCGCTTGCCGCAAAAAGCGGCCTGTCGCGCGATATTCTGGAACTCTCTCTGACCGGCGTCTTCACTATGACGGTGGTCTTCTTCAATTACATCAGCGACCGGCTTTTCCAGTTCAGCCTGAGGATCCTGTCCTTCCAGTCGGAAAAGGATGATCTGATCGCCGAGCTGGAAGTGGCCAAATCCATGTCGGACGAGGCTCGCCGCCGTGCCGAGGAAGCAAACCTCGCCAAGTCGCGCTTCCTCGCCTCCATGTCGCATGAGCTGCGCACGCCGCTGAATGCCATCCTCGGCTTCTCCGAGGTCATGTCGGCGGAAGTCATGGGTCCGCTCGCAAATCCGACCTATAAGGAATATGCTGGCGATATCCATCGCTCCGGCCAGCATCTGCTCGATCTCATCAACGAAATCCTCGATCTCTCGCGCATCGAAGCCGGCAAGTATGAGTTGAGCGAAGAGGCGATTTCTCTGCTCGATATAACAGAGGACTGCATCGGCATGGTGCAACTTCGGGCGCGGGCCAAGAACATCTCCATCCACGATCAGGTCGAGCGCCAGCTTCCGGCGATCTGGGCGGATGAGAAATCCATGCGCCAGGTCGTGCTTAATCTGCTTTCCAATGCGGTGAAATTCACGCCTCAGGGTGGAGAAATCAACGTCAAGGTCGGTTGGACGGCCGGCGGCGGCCAGTACATCTCCATCAGGGATAATGGCCCCGGCATTCCCGAAGACGAAATCCCGGTCGTGCTCTCCGCTTTCGGCCAGGGCTCTATCGCCATCAAGAGCGCCGAACAAGGCACCGGCCTCGGCCTGCCGATCGTTCAGGCGATCCTTGCCAAGCATGACGGCCAGTTCATCCTGAAATCCAGGCTGCGCGAAGGCACCGAAGTCATCGCCATCCTGCCGGCCAAGCGCGTGCTGCAGAGCATCCCGGCGGTAGAAGAAGCCCAGCCGGTCATCAAGAAGCGCCGCAGCTTCGCCTAGTCTTCCCCCATAAGTTAAAAGAACAGATGCCTGACGACGACGAAGCCGAGATAAAGGCAGCAGGCGGCGATCATGCAGGTGACGGCGAAGGAGCCGAGATCCTTCGCATGTTTGCCGACGATGGAGATCTCGGGTGAAATCCGGTCGATCACTTCCTCGACCGCCGTATTCATCGCCTCGATGGAAAACAGCCCGAGGAAAAGCACCGTCGTGACGACGAATTCCGTTGCATCCGCACCGACGAGAAAAAGCGCAATCAGCGCCACGGCGAAGAAGCCGAGCTCCTGCCGGAACGCCGCTTCCCTGAAGACCCGCAGGAAGCCAGCCCAGGAATAGCTGGCCGCTGCCACGAAATGGCGAAATCCCGTTTCCTTGGTCACGGCAGGTTTCGTCAAAGGCGCCTCGTTTCCTCCACGCCGGTCTTTTGCCGACGCTTCCATTCATGAGCGGATACGCAGATACCGTTTCCCCGATCCCAGCGCAAGCAATGCGCTGGTCGGGTTGCGGCTCCGACCACATCAATGCTTGCCGGAAACGCCGGCCTGACTGAAGGTCGCCATGCCGGAATGGCAGGCTGCAGCCGCCTTGACGATGCCGGCAGCGAGCGCTGCACCCGTGCCCTCGCCAAGCCGCATGCCGAGCGCCAGAAGCGGCGTCTTGCCAAGTTGTTCGATGGCCCGCAGATGGCCCGGCTCGGCAGAAACGTGGCCGATCAGGCAGTGATCGAGCGCGGAAGGGTTGGCCGCCCGCAGGATCGCGCCGGCAGCGGTTGCCGTATAACCGTCGATCAGCACCGGAATACGCTCCATGCGTGCCGCAAGGATCGCGCCCGCCATCGCCGCAATCTCGCGACCGCCGAGCCGGCGCATGATTTCCAGGGGATCGTCGAGGTGATCGCTGTGCAGTTCCACGGCGCGCTCGACGGCATCGATCTTGCGCTCCAGCATCTCGCCTTCCGAACCGGTGCCGGGGCCGACCCAGTCGCGCGCCGTGCCGCCATAAAGCGCATAATTGATGGCAGCCGCGATCGTCGTGTTGCCGATGCCCATTTCGCCGATGCAGAGCAGATCCGTGCCGCCGGCAATCGCTTCCATGCCGAAGGCCATGGTGGCGGCGCAGTCGCGCTCGGTCAGCGCTGCTTCCTGGGTGATGTCGCCGGTCGGGTAATCGAGCGCCAGGTCGAAGACTTTCAGGCCGAGATCATAGGCGACGCAGATCTGGTTGATCGCCGCCCCGCCAGCGGCGAAATTCTCCACCATCTGCTGCGTGACTTCAGGCGGAAAAGGCGTGATGCCCTGCCGTACGACCCCATGATTGCCGGCGAAGATCGCCACCAGCGGCCGGTTGACGGCAGGCGGCTTGCCCGTCCAGGCGGCGAGCCAGAAAGCGATCTCTTCCAGTCGTCCAAGCGCGCCTGGCGGCTTCGTCAGCTGCGCGTCGCGTTCGCGGGCGGCGACCAGCGCGCGGGCATCCGGTCCCGGCAGGTCACGAAGAAGGGCGCGAAAATCGTCGAACGGCAGGCCTGAAACGCTCATCTGAATGGCTTTCCTTGTATTCTTGTCTTTTCCCGGCAAATCGGGTTCTTTGCGTGGCGACTCTCTTAAAGCGAGCGGCCCAGGCGAACAATGTGAAAAAGCACACGGCGCCAAAAGCCGCAGGGAGACAAAGACGCTGCGGAGAGGCGGGGGCAGCAGAGAATGATCCCAGGAATGATAAAGGACATCGTGGTCGATGCCGCGCGCGCGGTGGCTTTCTTGAGCCGCATTCCCGTGCCGCCATGGCTCTTTACCGGCTATGACGGCAAGCTTGGCCGGCTGGTTCGTGTCTTCCCCTTGGCCGGGCTCGTCATCGGCGCCCTGCCCGCTCTCGTCTTCCTGCTGATGCTGGCATTTCGCGCCGACCGGCTGATGGCCGCACTGGTAGCGCTCGCTGTGCAGACGATCCTGACCGGCGCGCTGCACGAGGACGGGCTTGCCGATACGGCTGACGGTATCGGCGGCGGCAAATCCCGCGAGCAGAGCCTGCTCATCATGAAGGACAGCCGCATCGGCAGTTACGGCGCGATCGCCCTCATCCTCTCTTTCGCCCTGCGGGCCTCGGCACTTGCCGCCATTGCTCGCGAGGCGCCGCCCTTTGCGGCCGCCCTTGCAATTCCGGCTGTGGCCGCTCTGAGTCGCGGGGCGATCGCATGGCACTGGCAGCGCCTTCCCGCCGCAAAGCCGGATGGGCTCGCTTCTTCCGCCGGAAGCCCAGCGGAAGTGACGATGCAGATCGCCCTCGTCACAGCAGGCTTTATCACAGCCATGTTCGTCTGGCCGGCACTCGGTCTGTTGCCGTTCGTCTCGGCCCTTCTCGCCGCCGGTCTCTCGACGCTCGCCTTCACCTGGTTCATCCGCAGCAGGCTCGGTGGCCACACCGGTGACACGCTCGGCGCCACCCAGCAGATTTGCGAGGTCGCAGCCTTTTGCGCCCTTGCCATGGCCCTCTGAAATCCCGATATATCGCCCATGCGAACACCCTGCATCCGCGTATGCTCCCTGGATCCTATCACCGGTCTCTGCGCCGGATGCGGCCGCACAACGGATGAGATCGCCGGCTGGATGCGCTTTTCCGATGAAGAACGCGAAACCATCATGGAAGACCTGCCCGCGCGGCTCACGGCACTCGCTCCCGAATCGACCAAACTGCTGGAGGCCATCGGCTGATGCGCCTTATCCTCCTGCTTGCCGTCATTGTCATCGGCCTTGCCGTCCTGCTCCTCAACAATGACCAGAGCCGCATCATGGGCCTCGAAAGCGACGATTTCGGCCGCTTCGTCTACCTGTTGCCGATCGCTCTGATGCTGGCAGCCGGCATCTGGGGCAGCCGCCAGAATATCGGCCAGACCCTGCGCCAGCTGATGATCTGGCTCGTCATCATCTTGGCGCTCGCCACCGCCTACCTCTACCGCCAGGACGCAATGGCCGTCGGCAACCGCCTGCTCGCCGGCCTCGTGCCCGGCCGCGCCGTGGTGGTTACGACGAGCGAAGGCGGGCAGGAAGTCATCGTCCACAAGATGCTGAATGGCCATTTCGAGGCCGAGGTCTCGGTCAACGGCCAGTCGGTACCGATGCTGGTCGATACCGGCGCCAGCATGGTGGCGCTCTCGCATGCCGACGCGCTGCGCATCGGCATAGACCCGAAGCAGCTCACCTATTCCATGACAGTGATGACCGCCAACGGTCGCGCCCGCGCCGCCCCTGTTACCCTCGATCAGGTCGCGATCGGCCCGATCGTGCGCAGCAATGTCGCCGCGTCCGTTGCCGAAGACGGCAGGCTCGACCAGAGCCTGCTCGGCATGAGTTTCCTTGAGACACTCGGCTCCCTGCAGATGCAGACGGATGAGCTCAGGATGCGGGATTAACGGTCAATGGTCGCCATGATCCAGTCCGCATAGCGGTTCCCGGATATCGTCCCGGTCACCAGCGCTGCATCGAGCCTCTGCATCTCCTCAGCATCCAGGCGGATAGAGGCAGCAACAACATTCTCTTCCAGATAGGATCTGCGCTTGGTGCCGGGGATCGGCACGATATCGTCGCCCTTGTGCAGCAGCCAGGCGAGCGCGATCTGCCCGGGCTTCACGCCCTTGCTTGCCGCTATGTCGAAGACGATCTGCGCCGCCTGCATGTTGGAATCGTAATTTGCACCTTGGTAACGCGGATCGATCCGCCGCGTATCGCCTTCCGGATAGTCCTCTGCCCGCTTCACGCCACCGGCGAGGAAACCGCGTCCCAGAGGGCAGAACGGCACAAGACCGATCCCAAGCTCCCGCAGAACCGGAATGATCTCAGGCTCCAGATTCCGCTCACAGAGCGAATATTCGCTTTGCAGCGCCGAAACAGGATGGACGGCATGGGCGCGGCGAAGATTGGCGATACCGACCTCCGAAAGCCCGAAGAAGCGCACCTTGCCCGCAATGACCAGATCCCTGACCGTGCCGGCCACGTCCTCGATCGGCACGCTCCTGTCGAGGCGGTGCTGGTAAAGCAGGTCGATATGATCGGTCTGTAGCCGGCTGAGGCAGCCCTCGACAACCCGGATGATGTTCTCCGGCCTGCTATCTGTGCCGACGATCCTGTCGCCGTCGAAGCGTGAGCCGAATTTGGTCGCGATCACCACCTTCTCGCGCCGATCCCTGAACGCCTTGCCAAGAAGAGCCTCGTTCTTGAATGGGCCGTAGTTTTCGGCCGTGTCGAAGAAATCGCAACCAAGCTCGATGGCGCGGTGCAGGGTCGCGATCGATTCCGCCTCGTCGGCTGGCCCGTAGGATTGGCTCATGCCCATGCAACCGAGGCCGATTGCTCCGACTTCCAGTCCCTGACTGCCAAGTTTTCGTCTGCTCAATGTCAATGAAACTTCTCTCTCGATGCGATGTCTGTGCGAAACCGCCAATCGACGGCATGCCAAGCTAAGGCGACCGACCCGGATTATGAATGCTTGAACGTGCGAATTACTTGCGCGATAGTACGGAACTGAGCGCCGACCCATTCTCAGGCATCCTGAAATTCGCCAGCGCCGAAACGCTCGAACCGAGTGCGGACTCGAAGATCTGATTGGCCCGAAGCTGCGGACTGAAGGCCGCACCTGCCTTGCGGCATCGACCATCCCGCCCTAGTCTCTCCGCATCCCCGCCAAAGAGGTCATATCCGTCAATGTCCATTACCATTGCATTGTTCGGCGCCGGCGCCATGGGCAGCGCCGTTGGCCGTCGCCTCGCCGAATCCGGCGCCAAGGTCATCACTTTTCTCGATGGCCGCAGTGAAGCGACGATCGAACGCGCCCGCGCAACGGGCCTCGTCGCCGCTCCGATTTCGGCATTCGCCGAGGCCGATATCATCCTCTCCATCGTTCCGCCGGCCGAAGCGCAGAAGGTCGCGGATCTCATTGTTCCGGTGCTTCGCGACAGCGGCAAAAAACCACCCTTCGTCGATCTCAATGCCATCAGCCCGAAGACCATGGAAAAGCTGGCCGCAGGCCTTGCTTCCACAGGCGTCAAGGCAATCGACGGCTCGATCATCGGCGGCCCGCCGGTTTCCGGCAAGGCCGGCCCAGTCGTCTGCATCAGCGGCGATCTCGCAGGCGAACCCGATCTCCTCTCCCGCTTCGGCCTGAAGATCCGCCGCGTGAAAGGCCCTGTTGGAGCAGCCTCCGCCTTGAAGATGTGTTATGCCGGCATCAACAAGGGCATCACCGGTCTCTCCGCCGCCATGCTGCTTGCCGCTGCGCGCTCCGGTGCCAGCGAGGCATTGAAGGTAGAACTGGCCGAAAGCCAGGCCGAGCATCTGAAGCGGCTACGCCATTCCATCCCGGACATGTTTCCGAAGGCCTATCGTTGGGTGGCGGAAATGGAAGAAATCTCCGAGTTCCTCGGAGCCGACGATCCCGCTGCCCTCATCTTCAAGGGCATGGCCGGCGTCTTCCAGACCATTGCCGATGATCGCAATGGCAGCCGCGAACTGATCGCCACGCTCGAGGCGATGCTGGATGACGGGCATTAAACTGGTCACAAAGCCTGCACGAAATCGATAATCGCGCGGCTGACGATCGCCGGGCGTTCCTGCGGCAGCCAATGGCCCGCACCGGCCACAAACTGCGTCGCCCTGAGGCCAGGCGCGAGCCGTGGCATCGCATCGATAATCTCCCGCATACCGGGGATGGCAAGGCCCGTGTCGCGTTCACCGGCCATGAACAGCGCGGGAACCTCGACTTTCAGCCCCGCCAAACCTTTCTGCAATTCCCAGTTCCGGTCGAGGTTCCTGTAATAATTCAACCCGCCGCGAAAACCTGACGCCTTGAATGCATCGGCAAAGACATCGAGGTCGGCTTGCGGCAGCCATTCAGGCAGCGTTTCCCCGTTGGGCAGATCAGCAAGCAGACCGGATGCGCGCGAGACCATGCCAAACGGATTGGGCGTTCCGTCGCCTGGCAGTCTTGGACCCGCCTCGCCGCAGGCGGCGCCATAGATCTTGCGCAGCGTGACATCCACATTCCGCTCGAACTCGGCTTCCGCCAATCCCGGCTTCTGGAAATAGAGCACATAGAGCAGGTGATCCCCTGTCGCCGGAAAGATCTTCGTCGGTGGCACGGGCGGCTGGCCCATGAGAGGCACGCTCATCGCGACAATGCCCCGGAACCTGTCCGGCCGCATCAGTGCGGCCTGCCAGGCAACCGTCGCACCCCAGTCGTTGCCGATGATGACCGCCTTTTCCTCACCAAGCGCATCGACGAGCGCAACCATGTCGGCCACGAGATCGAAGACTGTATAGGCGCCGGTCTCATCAGGGCTTTCCGTTCGGCCATAACCACGCATATCGGGCGCCACGACATGGAAGCCCGCCCCGGCAAGTGCGGTAATCTGATGGCGCCAGGCATGCGAGGTCTCCGGAAACCCATGGCAGAGCAGCACCAGCGGCCCCTCGCCGGCTTCGGCAATGTTCATTCTCAAGGTTGCGGTTTCAATCATGCGCTGCTGCATCGCTGCCTCCTCGATAATAAGCCCGTCGCCTTCGGAAAAACGCTTCCGGGCGACATCGAATCTTTAATTCCGTATCTTTTTACGTTACAGAAAACAGGAGTCAATATACCGTAACACTATTTGTTACGCTATGGAGGGAAGCGCAGATGCGGCAAGACGGAAGACTGGCGCGGATGATCCATGTCCTCGTCCATATGGGGCTGCTTAGCGGCCGGGAAACAAGCGAGCGCATCGCCCAGATGCTCAACACCAATCCCGTCGTCGTTCGCCGCACCATGGCGTCGCTGCGCCAGCACGGCATCGTCGAATCCGAGGGCGGCCGTGGCGGCGGCTGGTCGCTGACGAGACCGCTTTCCGAGATCACCATTCTGGATGTGCAGCGCGCCCTGCAGGGCGAAACCATTCTGGATGCGCCGCTCTCCAACGATCACCCTTCTTGCCCGGTCGAACGCGCCGCCAATGCCAAGCTGCAGCTTGCCTATCAAAGCGCCGAGCAGGCGCTGCAGAGGGAATTCCAGAAGGTGACGCTGGCCGAGGTCGGCGAGATCGCCATGGCCACCGCCCAGGCAGAAAAGAGAGCGTGACAGCCATCCGGCTGCTTGCTGACGGCGCGTGAATCTGCCAACTTTCAGCAAAACAACAAGACCACAAAGAACAAGAAGAAACTCCTAGTCTGGTGGCACCACATCCCGATCGCCTTCCCTGAAGGCCTCAGCGTGTCCGGTGCGACAGGAGTTTTATCATGACTGCATTCTGGCCCTTGTTCGTCGGCGGCGTGGCCCCCGCCATTCTCTGGGGCATTACCGCTATTTTCCAGAAGCACAGCGCCGTATCGGGCGCAGGCTCCTCCGCCTATCTCATCGCCTTCGGCCTGACGCTTGCAGTTGCGGGCGGGATCTCCGCCCTGATCTGGCGGCCCGCGCCCTGGATGGCAGAAGGCATCGGCTTTGCCGCCATCGCCGGCCTCTGTTTCGCCCTTGGCACCGGCCTCATCAGCTTCGCGCTCTTTGCCTACGGCGTGCCGGTCTCCAAACTCGCACCGATCTGGAGCTGCAACGTGCTGGTGACGCTGGCCGTCGGCGCGGTGTTTCTGGGAGAGGCTGCCGAGGTCGATCTCATGAAACTCTCTGCCGGCACCCTGCTTATCATCGGCGGCGCCATCCTTGTCAGCAACGCCTGACGCCTGCCTTACCGGCAGCTGTAGCTGCTGGAACTATTGCCGATCTGTGACGTCGGAAAAGATGGTAAATGCCCGAACCGGAAGGGAAATCTCTCCTTAACCGAGGTAAATGGGCTTCAAGGCGCCTTGCCGTGGAGCAGCACGTCAAAGACCATCTGCTTGAATGTCTCGAGCGGCGCCCCGCTGCGTTCGGCGCGCATGCGCAGAAGCGCCCCCTCCCAGCTGTTCAGGATGAAATCGGCAAGTGTCCCGGCCGGCAGGTCGCCGGCAAGCGTTCCGTCTTCCTGCGCCTCGGCCAGGCAGGCCGCAATCACTTCGCTCCAGCGGTTGAAATGCGCTGCCACATGCTGGCGGATCAACTCGCTATGGTCGACCGTCTCGGCACTGAAATTGCCGAGCACGCAGCCCTGCGCATGACCTCTCAAGGCAAAGGATGCGGCGCGATCGTCGAAATAGGCTTTGAGGCGGCGAAGCGGCGGTTTGTCGCCATCGCCAAGAAAACCCGTGAGCCGGGCAAGGGCCTGCTCTGAGTAGCGATCGGAAATCTCGGCCCCGAAAGCCTCCTTGCTGTCGAAGTAATTGTAGAAGGAACCCTTAGGCACATTGATGTCATCGACGATCTTCTGGATGCCGGTCGCGGCAAACCCATTGGCATGGATCTCCTTCAGGCCCGCCTCGATGATTCTCTCCCGCATTTGCATATTCGGCTTGGGGCCGCGGCGGGCCGACTTTTCCACGTTCGTTTCCTCTTGAATAATTAAAGACGACCGGTCATATATTTATTGCTTGACCACAAAAATCAAGGACTTTCCCGCTCGCTCAGCCGTCTTAACTCCAACTTTTCAAGGAATTGCCACCATGACCTCAAGCCCCACTCCCAGCTTGCGCTATGATGTCCTGACAATCCGCCGCCCCGGCCTCAGCCGCGATGTGCCGGCTGGCGATCCATCCCTTCAGTGGGTCGCCAATTCCGCCACGCTGATCTCGGGCGAACGCGATGCCGTGCTCGTCGATACCTTCCTGACCGAACCGCAGACAAAGACGCTCGCCGACTGGTTGGAAGCAAGCGGCAAGCGGCTGAAGGCGATATACATCACCCATGGTCACGGCGACCACTTCTTCGGCATCGGTGCCTTGCTGAAACGCTTCCCGGATACGAAGGCCTATGCCATATCGGATGTAGTGGAGGCGATGCGCCGCCAGAGCGCACCCGACATGCTCGACGGCTTCTGGCGCAAACTCTTCCCCGGCGAAATCGCCGAGAACATGGCTATCGCCGATGTCCTTGAAGCACCGGACCTGGATCTCGAAGGCCACAAGCTGATCCCGATCGACGCCGGCCATACCGACATGTCGCACTCGACCGCGCTCCACGTTCCCTCGATCGGGCTGATCGTCGGCGGCGACGTCGTCTACAACGGTATCCACTGCTACCTCGGCGAAACCACGCGCGAGAGCCGGCTGCACTGGATCGAAACACTGGACCGGCTGAAAGAGCTGAAGCCGAAGGCCGTCGTCGCCGGCCACAAGATCCCCGAAAATGACGACGATCCTCATATCATCGACGAGACCCAGCAATATCTTCGAGATTTCAACAGGCTAGAGCTGGAAACGACGACGGCGCGAGAACTGTTCGACGCCATGCTGGCGCTCCATCCCAACCGTGCCAATCCCGGCTCGCTCTGGGGCGCCGCCAAGGTCGCCAAGGGCGCCTGACCTTCACGCCGTCAACACCAGGCTGCCGCTTCTGCGCGGCAGGCCGCATCAGAGCGTGACGAGATCGGTGTTCCCGAACCCCTTGGAATAATCAAGCACCGAAATCACCTTCGGCACAACGCGGAAGATGCAGATCTGATCCCGCGTGGGCATGGCGATCGCCAGACCCTCCTGAACCGGATATTTTGCCGGCATCAGTTTGAGCACCCTGTCTGCCTCGTCAGGGTCTTCCACCTTCTCCGCATGCGCGGCCATCGACAGGCCGGTGATCTGCATCAGCTGGCCGGCATCCGGGTTGATCGTCAGCGACAACCTGTTGTCCTGCGTCAGATTGGCGGCCTTCTGGCTGTCCCGGCCGCAGAGGAAATAGAGGGTCAGCCCGTCATTGACGTAGCCGACCGTCGTTGCCTGCGGCCAGCCGTCTGGCCGGAGCGTTGCAACGCTCATGATCCGTTGCCCATCCAGTATCGCCTGGATCGTCTTCCTGATCGCCTCGTCCATCGCCCGCTCCGTTCGGTTTGATCGCTGAAGCATGGCGACTGTGGGGCATTCCGCATTGATCCGTATCAAGGCGAATATCGATCTTGATTATTCCGAAATATTCCTCATTATCCGAAATTAAAATCACGATAGAGAATAATATGGATCATGTCGGAAGAGTTCTACACTGCTGAACAGGCGGCCGAGCGCCTGAAACTGCACCCGAAGACCGTGCTGCGGCTCATCCGCGAAGAGCGTTTGCGCGCCACCCGCATCGGCAAATCCTACCGCATCCTGCGCTCCGACCTCGAAGCCTTCGCCGGTGTCAGCAACAGCGGCCCGGCCCCGCAGGCCGAGGTCTATGTCACCAGCGTCGTTGAGGTGCCCGATCTCTCCGCCGAAATGTCGAACCGCCTGACGGTGTTGATGCAGGCCATGCTGATCTCGCGGCATCGCCGTCCGCACGCAATGCAATTCAACGCCGCCTATGATGCGGAACGGCAGCTCCAGAAATTCATCCTGATCGGCACGCCGTCGGATACGGCGGAACTGTTGAACAACCTGGACGCTTATCTGAAGGCGCTCCGCTGACCAGAAAGGACATTCCGTGAGCAATGATATCAGGCTCTCGCACGGCTTTCGCGTGCTCCTCCGCAATCCCGATGGCAAGCCGTTACCGGCTGAAAGCGGCATCAACGATCTGATCGGCCACGCACTTGGCGAAGCTGTCGATTGGGTGGTGCTGCCGGTCGCCTGCCTGCCCGAGGGTTTCCTGACGCTCCGCTCAGGCATTGCAGGTGCTGCGATCCAGAAATTCGTCAACTACAAGGTTCGTATTGCCATCATCGGCAGGATCGATGCGGAGCTTGCCGGTAGCAACGCCCTGCAAAGCTTTGTCCTTGAAGCCAATCGCGGCACGACCTGCTGGTTTCTCGATACGATGGAAGAGTTCGAGGCCAGGCTTTCGGCCTTCAGCACACCGGCATAAACCACTTATTTCGCTGGACAATGCCGGATGTCGCAACGGCTTCACGCAACGGCATGTTCAGCCTGCCGGCCATCCCACCATTTCAGCACCCTGAGGGCCCTGAGCGTCACCCAGCGTGAGGGCTCTCCCTCTCCGTCATCCATCACGAACCAGGCCCTGCCGGACACGCGCCAGTCGAGCGGCCAGCGTCCATCCTCCAGTTGCCGTAAGCGGAGGTATTCGACTGCCTCCTTCAGCCGCATATCGGGCGCAGCCCCTGTCAGCAGGCTTGAGGCGCGAAAGTAATCGAGCGCCCGCAGCACATCGAAGCGCCAGCGGTTCGGGTGCAGGAACTGCATGAACTTCTCGTCGACCGGTTCGCCGGTGCTGAGCCGCCGCATCAGGTGCCGCGCCAACAGATAATCCTCGCCCGACCGTCTTGCCTCGCGCGATTGCTCCGTGCCGCCGGTTGCCCGCTCATATTCCAGCAACCCTTCCAGCACATTGATCGTTGTGTGGAAGGACGAGCGCATCGAGCCATTTGCCCGCTCGCAGTTCCAGCCGCCATCCGACTGCCGCTCGCCGAGTAATCTTTCTACGATGGGCGAAACATCGACACCGAAATAGGCGCCGTCGCCAACCGTGCGGCCATTGATGCATTCCTCCACCTCGCCCTCCCAGAAGGGCTGCCCGCCTTCGTCCCAGCGGCAATTGCCGCCGATGAGCGCGACAGTTCTCCTTGCGCTCTCGGAGCGCGGATCGAGCCCGAATTCACGAAGCTGCGTCAGCGAAAAATTCGTCGCCGTCCAGGGCTGGCCGGTCGCCTCCCATTCCTCGCGCGTGAAATCGCTGGGAAGGAACGAGCCGCCCGCCCATTGCCCATCGGCATCCTGAAAGGACAATAGTCTGGCACCCCACCCCTCCCGCTCGACCTTCTGCCGCTCGGCGGACCAGACGGGTTCGGGCGCATCCAGCAGATCGCGCAGCACCTGCCAGCGGATGGCCGGGTCGGAGGCGAGCAGCCAGTCGATCACGGATGTCTCTGAGGCTGGCATCGGCAAGGCTCCCTTTTGCTTGCAAATACCGACGCAGCTTGGCCAAACCGGCGGCTGCCGTCAACATTACTGGACCCGGCGCGGAGGTGTGACGCCCAAGCGGAGAGACTCCCTCTTCGCACCGCCGCCTGATATAGGCAGCGAGTGCCCATCCTTGCTGGGGAGCACGGAGCCCGAGATGAACCCACGACAATTGAAAACCTTCCTTGCGGTCGCAAAGCACGGCAATTTCACCCGTGCCGCTGGCGACGCGAACCTCGCCCAGTCGAGCCTCAGCGACCAGATACAGGTGCTCGAAGAGGAATTGGGCGTACAGCTTTTCGAGCGCTCCCGACAGGGGGTGACGCTGACACCGGCCGGTGACACGCTGAAAGCCTATGCCGAGGAGATCCTGGCGCTGAACGACGAGGCGAAAGCGGCGATCCGTGCCGCCGCCGGTCTTGGCGGACAGACGCTTGCGATCGGCACACTAGAAACCGTCGCGGCGGAGAAGCTCGCTCCCTTCCTGTCGCGCTTTCGCGGGGCCCATGCCGATATCGGCCTGACGCTGAAGATCGCCGGCAGCGGTGAATTGCAGCGCCGCCTGGAAGACGGCTCGATCGATATCGCCATCACCTTCGATCGCGGAGAACAGGACGAGCGGTTCGTGACCCGCCTCGTCTCGCGCGAACCGCTGATGCTGATTGCGGGCCGCAATGCCGGGGCGATACCGCCCGGGAACCTTGCGGACCTGAGCCAGCTACCCTTCATCGCCACGGAAACCGGTTGCGTCTATCGCCGCCTGTTCGATACCGCCTTTGCCGAAGCTGGCATTGCCGCGCCCGATATCGTCACCCAGGCCGACAGCATCCAGACGATCATCCGCCTCGTAGCATCCGGCGCCGGCTACGGTCTTGTCCCGCGTCTGGCCGCCAATCCGGCCGTCGAGCGCGGCGATGTCGCGGAACTGCTCTGGCCGGGCGACACGCCCACCGCCTCGCTCATCATGCTGTGGCGGCGCCGGCGGGTGCAGCCGCCGGCGCTTTCCCTATTACTCGCATCGGCGAGCGAGGATTTCCGGCCGGTCAGGCCAGCCGATGCCCGCCTTCGACGTGCAGGATAGTGCCTGTCGTAAAGCCGTTGCCGATCAGGAAGCGGATCGCATCGGCAATATCCTCTGGACGGCCGACACGGCCCGCCGGCAAGCGCTTCGCCATCGCGTCCAGCGTCGCCTGCTTGGCGTCACCGGCAACGAAACTCCAGATCGGCGTATCCACCCATCCCGGCGATACCGCGTTGATGCGCAGAGGCGCAAGCTCCACGGCAAGCGCCCGCACCAGCCCTTCCAGCGCCGCATTGACGGCTGCAACAACCGAACCCCGCGCCGCCGGCCGATAGGCCGCCACGCCTGACGTATAGGTGATCGAGCCAGACGGCGGCAGGCACGGCGCGCCGTATTTGGCGAGCAGCAGCGGCCCGTAGAACTTGCTCTCGATAACCCGCTGAGCCGCCGAAAGCTGCAGATCCGGCAGAAGCTGGTAAGCCCCGTCGATATCCGCCGCCGTGCTGACGATATGATCGACCGGCCCGCAATCGCGGAAAAAGACGGCAACCTCCTCCTCCCGCGTGAGATCGAGGACCGTGGTCTTAAGATCAGCAGGATCGCCGAGCTCCCGCCGCGCCGCCTCAAGCCTCTCGGCACTGCGCCCGGCAATCGTCACCCGCGCCCCTTCGGCCAGCAGCCGCTGCGCCAGCGCCAGCCCCATGCCGGAACTGCCGCCCACGATGATAATCTCTGCGCCTTCTATTTTGATGTCCGTCATCTGCATCTCCTTCTTGGCTGGGAGAGCAGATGCCTTGCGCCGGACCGGAAGAAAAACGGAAGAAACCGATGGTGCCATCGGTTCTTCCGATGATGCGGCTGCCGGTGAACCTCAGGCCGGCCAGACCATCCCGGCCACTGCGCAGCCGAGCAGGACCGGAATGACCGCCAGTTTGAACCGGAAGATCGCGATAGCTGCCGCAAGGCTCAGCAATAGCGATGGCAGCGACAGCGACGCCCAGACGGGCAGCTCGATCGAGAAGAGTCCAAGGCTGTGAACTTCGGCGCTCCGGAACAGGAAGTGCAGGCCGAACCAGATCGCGAGATTGAGGATGACGCCGACGACGGCCGCCGTGATGGCCGACATCGCGCCTGCCAGCGCAGCATTGCCGCGCAGCTTCTCGATGAAGGGAGCGCCGAGGAAGATCCAGAGAAAGCAGGGAACGAAGGTTACCCATGTCGTCAGGACGGCGGCGATCGTGGCTGCGGTCATCGGATTCAGGCTGCCGGGATCACGATAGGCTCCCATGAAGCCGACGAACTGGAGAACCATGATCAGCGGCCCGGGAGTCGTTTCCGCCATGCCCAGACCATCGAGCATCTCGGTGGGCTTCAGCCATCCGAAATGCTGGACGGCTTCCTGCGCGACATAGGCAAGCACGGCGTAGGCGCCGCCGAAAGTCACCATCGCCATCTTGCTGAAGAAGACGCCGATCTGCGTAAAGATATCGTCGGGTCCGAGGAAGAGATAGAGCAGCAGCAGCGGCAGCAGCCAGAGCATCAGCAGCACCGACGAGATCCTCAGCGACCAGCGGAGGTTCGGTCGCGCGTGATCAGGTATCTCCTCTCCGAGCAGCGCGTCGGCGTCGGACAGAACCGCGCCGCCCGCCGACCTGTGCCCGCCGCCGCTCTGGAACAGGCGGGAGCCCGACTTCGATCCCAGGAAGCCGATGATGGCGGCTGAAAGGATGATAACCGGAAAAGGCACATGGAGGACGAAGATCGCCAGGAAGGCGGCTGCCGCTATCCCGATCATCGCCCTGTTCTTCAGCGCGCGGCCGCCGACCCTGACGACCGCCTGAATGACGACGGCAAGCACGGCCGCCTTCAGGCCGAAGAACAGCCCCTCGACGGCATCGACGCTGCCGAGGGTCACGTAGAGGTAGCTCAGGGCCAGAATGGACAGGAAGCCGGGAAGCACGAACAGGATGCCCGCAACCAGACCGCCGGCAGTCCGGTGCATCAGCCAGCCGATATAAATGGCAAGCTGCTGCGCCTCCGGTCCCGGAAGCAGCATGCAATAGTTCAGCGCATGCAGGAAGCGCTGTTCGCCGATCCACTTCTTCTCATCGACGACGATGCGATGCATGACGGCGATCTGCCCGGCCGGTCCGCCGAAGCTGAGGGCTGAAACGCGCAGCCAGACGCGAAAGGCCTCGCCGAAGGTAACGCCATGCGGGTTTGGCGACGCGCCTGTATCGGGCGTCGCATGGGTGACGGCACTGGTCACGTTAGCCTCCCTTTTTCGCGGAAGGCCAGTTGTGCGTTTCGTCCGTGGCATCGCGGCACCAGCGGTAGAAGGCATCATAGAGCAGCATGCCGGCATCCAGCTGCTTGAGATCGTCAACAAACATGCGCGACAGGCCGAGCGATGCGGCCAGCAGGCCGGCCACTTCAGGGGCAAGGTCCGGCCGGGCGGTATCGGCGCCGCGGACGATCGTTGCGAGCCTCGACATCGGCCCCGAAGCAAGGCCGAATTCCTCGATCATCACATCGAAGGTACAGAGCTCGCCGCGGTGGCTCCAGAAAACCTCCTCGATATCGAACGGCGTGGCACCGAAGCGGTCGGCAACCAGGGCGACGTCTGATGTCGGCACGAAAAGAAAGACCGCCGAAGGGTCGACGAAACGCCGGATGAGCCAAGGACAGGCGATGCGGTCGATCTTCGGACGCGCGCGTGTGACCCAGACAGTCCGCCCCTGCCGGTCGCGCGGCGGCAGCTTGTCGATGGGCACGGCCACGCCGCCGGAGCCTATCCAGGCTTCGAAGCCGCCTTCCAGCACCTCCGCAGCACCCCCGGCATGTCTGATATGGGCGGCCACCCCATGGCTGAGCTTGCCGCCCGCCTGGCAGA
The DNA here is from genome assembly GCF_031455475.1 of Rhizobium sp. 1399. Classification (NCBI taxonomy): domain Bacteria; kingdom Pseudomonadati; phylum Pseudomonadota; class Alphaproteobacteria; order Hyphomicrobiales; family Rhizobiaceae; genus Rhizobium; species Rhizobium sp. 1399. Next base: position 146,083 of record NZ_JAVDSU010000012.1, read on the forward strand.
CGACGATGACCGGGCCGGCGAAGCCAGCAGCCCATTCCGTGACATCGGTGTGAGATTTCCGGATCGAGCCCGGCACAAGCCGCGGATCGCGGGCAAAATCCTCCTCGGTGCGCACATCGACGATGACAGGCGCATTGGGTGTGCCGACGATACGGGCGAGCTTATCTGAAGATATTTCGAGAAATGAAGGCATGACGCGTCCCTCCGTTGTTCGGTTTCGATGGACGCGATTCTTCGGCATGTCGCCTCGTGGGGTGATCGCAACCCCATACAGTTTTTATGCGCGCCGCCGTTTTTCGTGTCAAGCAGCAGGAGGATCATCTCTTTTATGTGATGTTGTGCTGCCGGCCATCGGCGATAAGGTCGAAAAAATACCGCTCATAGACTGTGTCCTGCCATTGACGATCGCGGTGGTAGTATTGCCTATTGCAGACAGGGAAGCCGGGGCCGCGCGGATCATGGACAATCTGCCTGATATCGTCAGCAAGCGTGATCCGGCCGTTACCGTCAGGCGTATCCTCAAGGTCAATCACGCCGGCGAGTTCGGCGCAATCCGCATCTACGGGGCGCAGATCTGGATGGCCCGCCGCCTGTTTCCTGATATCGTGCCAGCGCTTCAGGACATGCGGGAAGACGAGATCAGGCATTGCCGCCTGTTTCGCGAGGCCATGCCCACAAGGGGCGCCAAGCCCTGCCGTGTGATGGCCTTCTGGAGCCTCGGCGGTTTTGTGCTCGGTTTTCTGACGGCGCTTGGCGGGCGTAACATGGTCTGGATCTGCACTGAGGCGGTGGAAAGCACCGTTCATCGCCATCTGGAAGATCAACTGGCCATCCTGCAGACCAGAGACCCGGAGCTTCATGCCCTCATCGCCTCGATCCAGGATGAGGAGCTGGCGCATCTGCACGAGGCCGAGGAAAAGCAGACGGCGCGCGGGCTCAGCCACGCGCTGCTTCTGCCCGTTATCGGCGCGCTCACCGATCTCATGATCTGGCTTTCGACCTGGGGAGATTCGAGCTGGATGCGCGCCGAAATCGCGCGCTTCAGAAAGGCCTAGCGTACATCAGTTCCGCCCCCCATTCGCGCGGATCACCTGCCCATTGACCCAGCCGCTCTCAGCGCTCGCCAGAAACGACACGATCCGGGCAATGTCCTCGGGCTGCCCGAGCCGGCCGAGAGGGATCTCGTTGGTCAGGCGCTGGATCAGCTCCGGGGAGCGGCCGGCGAGCAGCAGTTCGGTCGCAACCGGCCCGGGCGCCACGGCATTGACGGTGATACGGCGGGAGCCGAGTTCCTTTGCAAGGATACGCGTCATCGCCTCCACAGCCGCCTTGGTCGCCGTGTAGACGGCATTGCCCGGTGAATAATGGCCGATGATGCTGGTGGAGAGATTGATGATACGGCCGCCCTCGCGCACCCGCCTTGCACCCTCGCGCATACCGTTGAAGGTGCCGGTGAGGTTCACGGCGATCAGGCGATGGTAGTCTTCGTCGCTCACGTCGGAGAGCGGGCCGAAAGTGGTGACGCCGGCATTGTTGACGAGCACGTCGACGGTTCCGAATTCCGCTTCGGTGCGCTCGAAGAGGTCGGCGACCGCCTGTGGGTCGGAGACATCAGCGCGGAGCGCCAGCGCCCGGCCGCTGGCCGCCGCGATGGCCGAAACCACCTCTTCGGCCTGGGCGGCATTTGCCGCATAATTGACGACGGTATGGAAGCCATCGGTTGCGAGCCGCCTGGCGATCGCCGCACCGATGCCCCTGGATGCGCCGGTGACGATGGCGGTCTTGGTCTCGTTTGACATGTGTGACTCTCCTGTTCCTGCAGCGCGGGTGATCGCAAACATAGCAAGTCGCATGCGCGTCACCGGTCCCGGTAAGGCGCTCGAAGATCTCAGATCCTGCTGTGTTGCCCGATCGCTTGTGCGCTTGATCTGACGCCGGTAATGTGAGCGATAACTCGCTTTCCCGCTACTCGCATTTCAGGCCCCGTTTCCAGCAATGTCCGAAAGCCCCTACGAGAGCCGCTCCTCGCCCAGAAAAGCGCCCAAACAGGCTCGCTCGCTTGTCACGGTAAGCGCGATCGTCGAGGCCGCAGCTCGCATTCTGGAGGAGCGCGGCCACGAGGGTTTTTCCACCAACGCGGTCGCGGAAAAGGCTGGCGTCAGCGTCGGTTCGCTCTACCAATATTTCCCGCGCAAGGATGCGCTGATCGGCGCCCTGATCCTGCGGCAGACGATGTTACTGGTCGGAGATGCGGAAAGTGCTGCCGATCGGCCGACGGGCCAAGAGGCGCTCTCTGCCCTCATCAACCCATGCGTCCACCTCCAGCTTGAACGCCCTGCCCTTGCCCGCCTGCTGGACTATGAAGAGGCGCGCCTGCCGCTCGATGCCGAGACCGAGCAGATCAAGCAACGCTTCTTCGAGCTCACCCGCGATACCCTGCTGCGGCCGGATATGCCGCCGCAGCCCGATATCGATGTCGCTGCGCGCGATGTGGTGGCGATCATCAAGGGCATGATCGATGCCGCCGGCGAGCATGGCGAGGAGGACAGGAACGGGCTGGCGCTACGCGTCAAACGCGCGGTCATCGGCTATCTCAAAACCGCATCGGACAGCGGGTAATTTCAAGAAGAAACCCTCGGTCCGGGAGTGGAATCGAGGGTCTTCATTTGCAGGATCAACGCAGCGATCGCTGGGAACGATCAACCTTTGGGAGGGGAATTAGGTTGCCGCATTGGATAAGGAACAAGCTGCATCGAATTTGGTTCCCGGAAATTACACGGCCTGCAGCTGGCTCAGCAGAAAATCCGCCCGTGCGGCGACATCGACCCTCGGGAGAGTGACGACCTCATAGCCGATTCCAGGATAGGCCACGGTCAGTCGATCATATTCGGCAACCGCTTCTTCAAAACCGTGCCGTCGCTCCGGGTCATTGACATAGATCTCCGGCCAGGGTGGCGTCAGGAACACCGTCTGGTGATAACGATGCCGGTCCCGCAGCGTCTCCAGCACCGCTTCTCCGGTAGCGGCCTGGAGCGCGGCGGCGGCATCGATCAGGCCGCGATCGAAAAACGTCCAGCCCGCCTGCGCCTCCGCCAGTTTCTGATCCTCGAGCGCCATCGCGATCGCCCGCCGGGCAAAAGCCACCGGATCGACCCAGGGCAAGGCTGCGCCCTGCCCGGCCAGTTCATCTTTCACGATCCGGCGTCCGGGCTCTTCGACGGTGGCATAACCGCGCCGGGAAAGCTCTTCGAGCAATGTTGATTTCCCGCCACCCGAACAGCCGGAAATAACGACGGATTTGATCATGGAACCCTCGAAAAACAGATGATGTAAAGGAAGCGTGGTGCAGATGCGGCTATGTGCCGACTTCCAGATCGAAGATGTGGCCCTGCCTGCCGGCAGAGCGGCGAAGCGAACCCCGGTGGATCGCGGCAATGCGCTCCACGATCTTCAGGCCGATTCCAAGGCCGTCCGTATGGGCTGTGACATCGCACGCTTGCCGGATACCGGCGAGATGCCGATCCTCGACGCGGATCAGATTGCGGCTGACCCGCACGACGATATCGGTATGCGCGGGCGTGTGGCGGACGGCATTGTCGATCAGGTTGCGCACGGCATCCTTCAGCAGGGCCGGCACCCCCTGCACGATGGCGGCATCCACCTGCGCGGAAAATTCCAGCGAGTGATCGTTTTCATAAACCCAGGGCGCCAGCTGCTCCACCACGCTGGATGCAAGCGCCACGAGGTCGACCTCCTCGAACATGCCGTGATCGAATGTATCGAGCCTCGCGAGCGCGGTGATCTGGCCGACGAAGCGCACGAGGTCGTCGAGATCGGCTTCAGCCTTTCGCGCCCGTGGATGGTCGATATGGCCGAGCTCCAGCTTGATTGCCGCAAGCGGCGTGCGCACCTCGTGCGCGATGCCCGATGTCAGGATCTTCTGGGATTTCATCAGCTCGCCGACACGCTCGAAGGCCCGGTTGACCGCCTCGGCAAGATGAGCGATTTCCCGTGGCATTTCCTGAAATTGCAGATGCGAGCGGGAGTCCATCGGGTCGATCCGTTCGGCCGCCTCGGCCGCAATCCGTACCGGTTTCAGCGCCTGGCGCACGGAAAGCAGGGTGGCACCGAGCACGAGCACCAGCAGAATGCTCATCGGCACGATCATGTGTTCGAGCACCTCATTCCAGAAGACGTCCGACAGCACGTCCTGCGGATCGCCCGTCGTCGCGACATCGACGACGAAGCGCCGCCCGCCGACCGTAAAGGCGCGCCCGCCCACGAGCGTCAACGGCTTGCCGGGCTTGAGCGATCGCAGCCAGAAATCCGGAGGATTGACATCAGGCGGCAGGAAGCGGCTCTCGCAGGCGGCATCGCAGGATTGGAAAACCAGCCCGCCGTCGGCCTCGCGGATGCGGGCCACATAGCCGGTCTGCGCCTGGCTGTAGCGCCCCTCGACACTTTCGGGAAGCCGGTAGTGGATTGTGCCATCCTCCACAGCAATGCCGGAGGCGAGCCGCTCGGTTTCCTGCTCCACGAAGAGCCGCGAGAGCTCCCCGACATTCCAGTAATAGTCGGAGAAGATCACGGCGAGCTGCAGCACCATGGCCAGCACCGCAAAGAAGGCGATCCGCCGCGCCAGGATCGCGCCCAGTGTCGGCGATATCTGCTTCACGCGCGCGCCTCCCGCATCATGTAGCCGACACCCCTGACGGTCTCGATCAGCGCCTTCGTCGGATGCCCCTCCAGCTTCTTGCGCAGTCTCGAAACGGCAAGCTCGACGGCATTGCTGCTGCGTTCGTCGCCGAATTCCGAGAAGGCGTGCTCGATCTTCGGCTTGGGCACCACCCTGCCGCCATTGCGCATCAGCAGTTCGAGCAGCCCCTTTTCCGAAGGCGCAAGCGCAATCTCGGCGCCGGCACAGATCACCCGGCGCGAGGCGACATCATATTGAAGTGCGGCATATTCCAGGACCGGCATAATGGTTGCCGGCGCGCGCCGCGTCAGCGCGCGGATGCGGGCGATCAGCTCACCGTTGTGAAACGGCTTTACGAGATAGTCATCAGCGCCGGCATCGAGCCCGGCAATGCGTTCGTCGATCGCCCCGCGTGCAGTCAGCACCAGAACCGGCATCTGCACCCTTGTCGCCCGGAGCGACCTCAGGAAGGCGATCCCGTCCTCATCAGGCAGGCCGAGATCGAGAAGCAGCAGGTCGTATTCCGCTTCCTGCAATGCAAGCCGCCCCTCCTGCGCGAGCGCGAAGGCATCGATCTTCCAGCCGGCATCGCGGATGGCTTCGCAAAGCAGTTCGCGAAGCCTGGGACTATCCTCGATCAGCAGTATCCTCATGCCTTCTTTCGACCCGTGACCATCGACCAGACGAGGTTTTCCCTGTGCCTCCAGCTTTCGACGATGGCCGCACCGGCATGGACGAAGGCAAGCACCATGATGCCGTTTGCGATGGTGCCGTGCAGTTTCTCCAGCCACTTTTCGCCCCAGAAGGCGTCGAGCGTCGTCATCCAGCCGGTCAGCGCAGTTGCCGCCAGCAATGCCATCAGGAGCAGCATCATAACCGATGCCAGCGGATTGTGACCAAGGTAACGTTTATCATTGCCATCGATCATATCGAGGATCTGCTCCATGACCCTGCGCGGCGTCGGCAGGAAATCGGAAAAGCGAGCGTGTTTTGTACCGACGAAACCCCAGAGAATACGAATGACGATTGCCGCAGCAACGACATAACCCGTGAAGCGGTGCCAGTATTTGCCCTCTTCGAGAAAGAAGAGGTTGAGCGTGCAGGCGGTAACGATTGTCCAGTGAAACAGCCTGACGACCGGGTCCCAGACCCGGATCGTCTGGCGGGCGGTATCGGAGGGCTCAGCGCCCTCCTTCTTCGACGAGATGGCCGCCATCGCTCAATCGCCCTTCTGGACGATGTCGCCGGAGACCGGATTGAAATAAACTTCGGCGCGTTCGCCGTTCTTGTCGCGGCCGTAGATTTCGTAGCAATTGCCGGTGATTTCGAGGGTCTTGATCTTATAGCCCATGGCTTCGATCTTCGCCTTCATGGCCGCCTCGGGCATCCATTTGGATTTCGGCTCGCCGGTGCAGCTTGGACTTGCAAGCGCCAAAGCCGGCGTCAATGACAGGATTGCGAGAGCGGCGATCAGTTTCAGCTTCATGATTTTTACCCTTTTGTTGTTGCCCCTTGCGGGTGACGAACAATCGGGTAGCGCGGCGAAGCTGTCTGTTTGCTGTCGGCGACTGTAGCTTCGGTTTGCCTAATCGTCGCGCGGCAGCGGTCGAAGAAACAGGCGTTCATAGCTCTTGAAGGGCGGATTGTCCCCGAAGCGCGCATTGGCCGCGATACCCTCAGGATCGGCGGCGACGCTGCTGCGGTAGTTGAGATAGCTCTCCTCATCCGGAAAGGTAAAGAGTGCGATTGCAATATCGCCCGCTCCATCCGACGCGGCAGCGGGAAAGCTCATGCCGGTGCCATCGGGTCTTTCGCGCGGCAGAAAATAGCCGTGATGCGTTCCGCCACAGCGCTCGATCAGCCCCATCCAGATCTGCGCATAGGCTTCGAATTCCGCGAGCTTTTGCGGATCGAGGCGATAGCGCACCTCGCATGTAACCGGTGTATTTGACATCGTGAATGTCCTTCTCATTTCAGTAACGCATGAAGAGGATGCCGGCCACGCACACATCGCCGGATCTCGGGGAATTGCAGGAAACGTGCCTGCGCATGGAAGCCAAATATCTGCCAGCTCCCCGTTCCGCTTGAGCTATGAGCGTCTTTATCGGCGCTTCCAAGACGGTCTTGGCGATGAGCGCGACAGGCTGCTCAGCCAATGCGCTGGTCTCATGCTGATCAAGTTCATTCAGCAAGACGATCAGGGGCGCATTGATTGAGGTGAAACATGGCTTTTTCCAGGGTTTGGAGCCGACGCCGCGACCTCGATCCCGGGGCCACTCGCAAAGAGGCCGCTGCTCGCATTGCGGACGAATCGTCGGGATGGATCAGACCGTGACATTATCAGCGCATTCACCAATCCGGAAGGGAAGCGAGCGGCAGGCAGCGGCTCAGCGACAGCCCACGCCGATGCCGTCATTTCCCCCTTGTCGCGAATCGCAACGCCCGCTACCTCTTGGACAAGGCCCGACCCAGGCCTCCTCCCTCCAGCCGGGAAAGCATCGTCCATGCGGGGTTCATCCACCATCGAACCATCTGTTCAAGCACCGCATAAGGAGGGGTTGCGTTTCCGGCTCGCAATGGAGGTTTGAATGAAACTGTCTGCACCCATCTATCAGCTGAAGCGCCGTGCGAAATTGCTGGCGCGTACGGATACGATCCCGCTTCACCAGGCATTGGACCGTATCGCGCAGGAAGAAGGTTTTACGGCCTGGAGCCTGCTTGCTTCCCAGCATGAAACGCTGCTACCGGCCACACCCATGCTGTCGCAGCTTGCCGAAGGCGATCTGCTTTTGATCGCCGCCCGTCCTGGGCACGGCAAGACCCTGCTCGGCCTCCAGCTTCTGCTCGATGCCGTCAGGGAAAGCCGTAAGGCCACCTTCTTCACGCTCGAATATACCGAACAGCAGACCATGAAGCGTATTCATGCTCTGCCGGAAGGCGAAGCGCTTGGCGAGAAGATCGAGATCGTAACCTCGGACGAGATCAGCGCCGATTATGTCATGCGGCATCTCGCGGGTGCGCCGCGCGGAACGGTGGCTGTCATCGACTATCTGCAGATCCTCGATCAGCAGCGCAGCAAGCCCGGCCTTTCGGAACAAGTGTCTGCACTCCAGACCTTCGCTCGCGAAACCGGTATCGTGCTAGCCTTCATCTCGCAGATCGACCGATCCTTCGAGGCTGATGGCAAGGGTTTGCCGGATCTGGCGGATGTCCGCCTGCCGAACCAGCTCGACCTCACGCTGTTCAGCAAAGCCTGCTTTCTCCACAATCGCGAAGTCCAGCTTCAGCACGTGGCTTAAATCTTAGAGCGAGGGCCGGTGTCGATTGGACGCCGGCCCTCAGCTTTCTGGTGACCGCTGCGGCTGCACCGAGAACGCGTCCGACGTCATTCCCTGCCGCATGCGCTTCGTCGCGAAATCGACGAAGGCCCGGAGCTTGGGCAGCGACTGGCTGCGGCTGGGGTAATAGAGGCAGAGCCCCGGCACATCGCGGGCGTGATCCTCCAGCACCGGGATGAGACTTCCCTGCTCGATATAGTGCCTGACAACAGAGCCGACCGTGTAGAGGAAGCCGACGCCGCGAAGGGCAGCCCGGATCGAGGCCTCGTAATCGTTGAGAATGAGCGGACCATCGACGGTAACCTTCAGGCTCTCGCCGCCATCGACGAATTCCCAGGTCCGCGACACCTGCCCGCCTCTCCGGGTCAAGAGAGCGGGCAACCCCTGCAACTCTCGTGCATGGCCGGGCCGTGGATGTTTCTTGAGCAGGCTCGGCGCACCGACGACAACGAACTTGTCCGGCGGCGTCAGCCAGGTCGAGACCATATCGAGCTCGATCGTGTGCCCGAGCCGGATACCGGCATCGAACCCTTGCTCGACGATGTTGGTGAACTCATCGTCGCCGACAAGCTCCAGGGTGATACCGGGATAGGCCTCGTGGAAGTCAGGCAGGAGGCTGTTGATCAGCAGCGAAACCGCCGGGCGCGGCGCATTGATGCGTAAATTGCCGCTCGGCTGTTCGCCGAGATCGCGGGCGGCGTTCACGCCGGCCTGAAACATCGCCGCTGCCGGCTTGGCATGCGCAAGCAGCTTCTGGCCCGCTTCCGTCAGCCGCACGCTGCGGGTCGTTCGCGCAAACAGCGCAGCGCCCACCCGCCGTTCCAGCGTCTGGATGCCCTGGCTGATTGCCGATGGGGTCAGCCCCAGCTGGCGTGCGGCTGCGCGAAACCCGTTCTGCTCGGCCACCGCCAGAAATATCGCAAGTCCGTCCAGTTCCGCTCGATCCATTGTGTAGCCTTGCTTTACAGCGTGATCAGATAGGGGATCATTATCAAACAATAGGCTGCATGCCATATCTTGGCAAGAAGCGCGGCCAACAGCTCTCCGCCTTCCAAACCTTGATCAGCAATCCCTCGGGCTCGGTGTCCTCTCGATCGAAGAGGCGCGCCTTCACGCCTGCCCAAACGAAAGAGAATTCCATGAAAATCTACGACAGACCGGGCTTCCCCAACCCCATGCGCATCCGCATCGTGCTGGCGCAAAAGGGCCTGGATTCCGAAATCGAATTCGTGCCGGTCGACCTGATCGCCGCCGAGCACAAGCAGCCTGCCTTCCTTGCGAAGAACCCGTCGGGCGTCCTGCCGGTGCTGGAGCTGGATGACGGCACGCTGATTTCCGAAAGCACAGCGATTACCGAATATCTCGACAATCTCGATGGCAAGCCGGAGCTTACCGGCCGCACCCCGCGGGAAAAGGCGCTCATCCACATGATGCAGCGCCGCGCCGAGGCCTATGTGCTCGATCCCGTCGGCATCTACTTCCATCACGCCACACCCGGCCTCGGCGCGGCATTGCAGGCCTTCAAGAGCCCGCAATGGCCGGGCCGCACCGAAATGGGCGAGCGCGAGGGCGAGAAGGCAAAGGAGGGTCTGCGCTATTTCAACGAGATCCTCACCAGGCAGCCCTTCCTGACAGGCGAGACCTATTCGATGGCCGACATCACGCTGCTCGCCGGCCTCGCCTTTGCCGAAGTTGCCGGCATCGTCCCGTCAGGCCTCGACGCGCTGGCACAGTGGCAGGCACGCATGGCTGGTCTGCCCGCCGTCAGGAACCGCAGTGGCCAGAATTTCCTGCCCGAAGATCTCAAGCGCTTGGGCTTCTGAACTCAGCCGCGATAGCGCAGCGCATCCACCACAACAGCGAAGGCCGGCGTCGGTTGGCGCCGGCTGGGATAATAGAGATGGAAACCTGAAAAAGGCGGGCACCAGTCCGAGAGCACGCGAGTCAGCCGGCCCGCCTCGAGATCGTCGCCGATGCGGTCTTCCAGCACGAAGGCAAGACCCGCGCCGGCAAGAGCCGCCTTGACGGCCAGCGCACCGGTATTGACCGCGAGCTGACCCTCCACCCGCACGCGCAGCTCTCGGCTACCCTGCTCGAATTCCCAAGCATAGAAACCGCCAGCCGTCGGCAGCCGCAGATTGATGCAATTATGCTCCGTCAGGTCATGCGGCGTGTGCGGGCGATCTCGCCCCGCGAAATAACCGGGGGAGCCGACGACAGCCATCCTGACATCCGGGCCGATGCGGACGGCCACCATGTCCTTCGCAACCTGTTCGCCGAGCCGCACGCCGGCATCGAGGCGTTCGGCGACGATATCGGTCAGGCCGTTATCGACGAGGATTTCGATGGCAATATCGGGATATTGCGACAGCAGCCTCTCCACGGCCGGCAGGAGGATCAGTTCTGCCGCCTGTTCGCCTGCCGAAATGCGCACTGTGCCCGAGGGCTTGTCGCGCAGCGCCGATAGTTGCGCGAGCTCCGCGTTGATCTCATCCAGCCGCGGCCCGACCGACTGGATCAGCCGCTCGCCGGCATCGGTCGGCGAAACCTTGCGTGTTGTGCGCGTGAGCAGACGCAGCCCCATCCGCTCCTCGAGGCCGCGCACCGTCTGGCTGAGTGCGGATTGCGACACCCCAAGCATGGCGGCAGCCCGCGTAAAACTTCCCTCGCGCGCGACGGTCAGGAAGGCGGCGATATCGTCAAGGTTGGTCCGGCTCATTCATAAGTTGCCCTAATAGGTTCATGCCGGTTTTAGCGTCTAATCGCAGAACTGCGTAGCCGCTAAATGAAGATCGGCAGAAATTATCCGCAGGCAAGGACATCAGACATGCAGATCAAGCGAAGCGGCTTCGCACCCTCCGTTCCCGGTCCGGAAGCCTATTTCACCGGAACCGTGCGTCTCGACTCCCGTTTCGACAGCGATGATCCCGACCGCGTCGGCGGCGCCACCGTCACCTTCGAGCCGGGCGCGCGCACCGCCTGGCATACCCATCCGCTCGGCCAGACGCTGATCGTCACCTCCGGCCTCGGCTGGGCGCAGCGCGAAGGCGGCCCGATCGAAGAAATCCGGCCGGGCGACATCGTCTGGTTCGCACCCGGCGAAAAACACTGGCACGGCGCCACGGCAAGCACGGCCATGAGCCATATCGCCATCGCTGAAAAGCTCAACGGCAGTCCGGTCGACTGGATGGAGAAGGTCACGGACGAACAATATCACCTGATGGAGATACGATAATGCAGAAGCGCAAACTCGGAACGCATGGCCCCGAAGTCTCGGCCCTCGGCCTCGGCTGCATGGGGCTGAGCTATGGCTACGGCCCGGCAACGGAAAAGCAGGCCGCCATCACCCTCATCCGCACCGCTTTCGACCGCGGCGTGACCTTCTTCGATACGGCGGAGGCCTATGCCCAGGGCGCCAATGAGGAACTGCTCGGCGAAGCGCTCGAACCCTTTCGCGATCAGGTGGTGATCGCCACCAAATTCGGCTTTCGCGACGGTGATGTCAGCAAGGGCCAGGACAGCCGCCCCGAGCGCATCCGTGAGGTCGCCGATGCTGCCCTCAAGCGGCTGCGCACGGATTGCATCGATCTCTTCTACCAACACCGCGTCGATACCGAAGTGCCGATGGAGGATGTCGCGGGCGCGGTGAAGGATCTGATCGCCGCAGGCAAGGTCAAGCACTTCGGCATGTCCGAGGCCGGCGCCGGCTCGATCCGCCGGGCGCATGCGGTGCAGCCCGTTGCCGCCCTGCAGAGCGAATATTCCCTCTGGTGGCGCGAGCCCGAGAAGGAAATCCTGCCGCTGCTCGAAGAGCTCGGCATCGGCTTCGTGCCCTTCAGCCCACTCGGCAAGGGGTTCCTGACAGGCGCGATCACCGAGAGCACCAGTTTCGACAAGACGGATTTCCGTAACGTCGTGCCGCGCTTTTCGGAAGAAAACCGCAAGGCCAATCAAGGTCTCGTTGCGGTGCTGAGCGGGATCGCCGCGAGCAAACAGGCCACCCCGGCGCAGATCGCCCTCGCCTGGCTGCTCGCCCAGAAACCGTGGATCGCCCCGATCCCCGGAACCACCAAGCTGCACCGGCTGGAGGAGAATATCGGGGGCGCGGCAATCGAACTCACCGCTGAGGACCTGCAGGAGATCGAGGCCGCCCTATCTGATGTCACCGCGCAGGGAGATCGCTATCCGGCGCACCTGCAGGCCCGCGTCGGCCGGTAAGTTGCCGGCCGGAATGGAGTTGTCATGACCGACAATATCAAGGGAAAGACGGTTGTCATCACAGGCGCAAGCAGCGGCCTCGGCGAAGCAACCGCCCGTCATCTTGCCAATGCCGGCGCTAAGGTCGTGCTTGGCGCCCGCCGGATCGACCGGCTCAAGGCGCTGGTGGCCGAGATCGGCTTGGTCGAGGGTTCCGCCATCGAAACCGACGTGACGCAGGCTGATCAGGTCAAGCACCTCGTCGATCAGGCCGTCCGCCTGCATGGTCGCATCGACGTCATCGTCAACAATGCCGGCCTCATGCCGCACTCTCCCTTGGAGCGCGGCAAGATCGACGACTGGGACCGGATGATCGACGTGAACCTCAAAGGCGTGCTCTACGGCATTGCCGCCGCCCTTCCCCACATGAAGGAACAGAAGAGCGGCCATATCATCAACGTCTCCTCGGTCGCCGGCCACAAGGTCCGGCCCGGCAGCGCCGTTTACGCGGCGACCAAGACTGCCGTCCGCGTCATCTCGGAAGGCCTGCGCCAGGAGGTGAAGCCCTACAATATCCGCACGACGATCGTCTCGCCCGGTGCCGTTGAGTCCGAACTGCCGCAGAGCGTTACCGAGGCCGATGTCGCGGCCGGCATTGCCGATTTCTACGAACGCTACGCCATCCCGGCCGACAGCTTCGCAAGGGTGGTCGCCTTCGCGATGGCCCAGCCTGACGATGTCGATATCAACGAGATCCTGTTCCGGCCGACTGCGCAGGAACTCTGACGTGAACAAGCTGGCAGACGAAGCAACCTTCAGCACAAAGTTGCATAAATGCCGCAATGCCGCAGTCGATATCATCGGGCTGCGGCGTCGCTCTCCCCTTTGCGCCGATCATTTGCTATCCGTATCCGCGAAGAGCATAGGCGCATCGAGGTAGACTTTGCCTAAGTAAGTACCGGTCTCAATCCAGTTTCACCCCTATCGCCGGATAGCCGCGGGCTATCGGCGGTTGAACACGTTCATCGGGTGGCGGCAAGAGACCGGTTTGGCATTGTTCCGAACGCCAGTGCAGCTCCGCTGTCTCTGCTCTTCACCCACCCGAAAGCATCGCCACGCCGCGCCCTCATGGGTTTTCTCACGCGCCATCTTGGTGGACTTCCGAACGGAAGACCAAGATACTATGTGCTGTGCACTTCGGGTCCGATGGACCATTACCCCGAAAACCGCCCCCCAGCCCTGGATTGCCTGTGGCGGATGCGGCGGATTGAGAGCCTTTCAATCGAGTGACAAGATCCGGTTGAACGCCAATGGCCGCAAGCTGGATGCCTGGCTGATCTATAAATGCCTCGCCTGCGACAAGACCTGGAACCGGCCGCTCTTCGAGCGCAAGAATGTCCGCGACATCGATCCAGCAACGCTCGACGCACTCCAGTCCAACGATGTCAAATGGATCCGCGCCGAAAGCTTCAACCTCGACGCATTGAAACGCAAGTCGCAGCGCGTCGACGAATTCCCTGAATTCGAGATCGGCAAGCAGGTGCTGCGCGAGGCCGCCGACTGGACGCGGCTGGAGATCGAACTGGCGGTGCCCTTGCCTGCGGGCACACGCCTCGACCGTCTGCTGGCATCCGAGCTCAAGCTTTCGCGCACGCGGCTTCAGACGCTGCACGAGAAAGGTCTGCTCCGGACGAATTCCGATCGCGCCGACATCCTGCGGCGGCGTATCAGGACCGGCATCGAAGTGGTGATCGATCTTGCGACCATCGCGGATCGCGAGCTCTCCTGGGGACCCCTGGCGACCGGCAGTCCCCGATAGCCTGTAACGCGAAGGCCCGTATACCGGGCCTTCGTCATTTCAAAGTCCATTCCGCGCAACTGAAGGCCGTCAGTGCGATGCCGGCGATGTGGCGAGCGATACCGCCGCCTCATGCACCGACCGCCGTCCGGCAATCCGGCGTGGCTTCAGCCGGTCCTGCGATGTCAGGGGATTATCCGCATCGATGGACCGGAAGAGCGCCTGCAGCTCCGGCTCTTCGACAAGTAACGCTGCTTCCGCCGGAGAAATCCAGATCTTCTGCCTCTCGGCATATTCGCGAAAATGCGCGGCCTCGCTCTCCAGCCGCAGCAGATGAACAGAAACCGTCAGCGGCGTCTCGTGATCCTTCAGATAGGTGTAAAAGCCGAGCGGCTTCTTCCTGACCCTGCCGATGATGCCAGCCTCTTCGAAAGCCTCGCGCTGGGCGCAGCGATATGGCCTTTCCTTTCTTCCGAGAGTGCCCTTCGGGATCACCCATCGTCCGGTATCGCGGCTGGTGACGAGCAGTACGCTCAGCCTTCCGCCTCGCTCGACGCGGCAGCAGATGGCGCCGTACTGATCGATCTCGCGGCGGCCTGTCTTTGCCGGGGTTTCCTCATTCAATTCAGATAAATGCCTGGATAGATGCATGGTCCGCTCGTTGTCTCCTTCTCCTTGCATGGAGAATAGAGCGCAACATCCGATCGAAAATAGTGCCCCCTAAAATTAGGGTATTCGATACATCGAGCGGACCCCTGCCCTTAGGCAAACAGGCTTGCAATCCCATAGCAGGCGGCCGCGATGGCAGCGGCAGCCGGCATGGTGATCACCCAGGCGATGACGATGTTGCCCGCAACACCCCAGCGCACGGCCGACAGGCGTCGCGCGGCGCCGACACCGATGATCGCTCCGGTGATCGTGTGTGTCGTCGACACGGGAATGCCGAGCCAGGTCGCGGCAAACAGCGTCAGCGCCCCGCCGGTCTCGGCGCAGAACCCCTGCATCGGGTTGAGCCTGGTGATTTTCGAGCCCATCGTGTGAACGATCCGCCAGCCGCCGAAGAGCGTGCCGAGCGCCATGGCCGACTGGCAGGAGATGACCACCCAGAGCGGCACATGGAAACTCGGGCCGAGCTGCCCCTGGCTGAAGAGAAGAACGGCGATGATGCCCATGGTCTTCTGCGCATCGTTGCCGCCATGTCCGAGCGAATAGAGCGAGGCCGACACGAACTGCATGAAGCGGAAGGTGCGGTCGACAGCAAAGGGCGTCTGGCGCACGAAGAGCCAGGAGACGACGAGGACGAAGAACAGCGCAAGCAGGAAGCCGATCGCCGGCGACATGAAGATCGCGCCAACCGTCTTCAACAAGCCGCCCCAGACGATGGAGCTGAAACCGACCTTCGCCCATCCTGCCCCGACAAGCCCGCCGACCAGCGCATGCGAAGACGAAGAGGGAATGCCGAACAGCCAGGTGACGATGTTCCAGACGATCGCCCCCATCAGTGCCGCAAAGATCACCTGCGGCGAGACGATGGCCGGATCGATAATGCCGGTGCCGAGCGTTTCGGCAACATGCAGGCCGAAAAACAGGAAGGCGATAAAATTGAAGAAGGCCGCCCAGCCGACGGCATATTGCGGCCTGAGAACCCGGGTGGAAACGATGGTCGCAATCGAGTTTGCCGCATCATGCAGCCCGTTCAGGAAATCGAAGAATAGCGCCACACCGATCAACCCGATCAGCAGCGGAAGGGAAAGAGAGGCTTCCATCAGACGTTCTCGATGACGACGCCGCTGATTTCATTGGCCACGTCCTCGAACCGGTCGACGATCTTTTCCAGATTGGAGTAGATCTCGCTGCCGATCATGTAGGCCATGGCATTGCCGCTGGCGCCATGCCGGCGATAGAGGTCCTTGAGCCCCTCGTCATGCAGTTCGTCGGAGCGGCCTTCGACCCGGGTGATCTCTTCGGCGATGACAGCCAGCCGCTGCGCATTCGCACCCATCTTGTTGAGAAGCGGGATTGCTTCCTCCATCAGGGCCGCCGCCTTGACGATCTCCCCGCCCATCTCCTGCATCAGCGGGTCGAAACTCGTCTGCTCGAACAGGCGGATGATCTTCACCGTCTTGTGCATCATGTCGATCGCATCATCCATGGACTGGATCAGATCCTTGATGTCGCCGCGGTCAAAGGGCGTGATGAAGCTGCGCCGGACAGCAACCAGCACTTCGCGGGTGATGTCGTCAGCCTGGTCTTCCAGTGCGATGATCTTGTCGCAATTCTCCTGAACCGCCTCGCCCTTCAACAGCTTTTCCATAGCATGGGCGGCTGCGACGACCGTTTCCGAATGCCTGCAGAACATATCGAAGAAGCGGTCCTCCCGCGGCATCATCTTGCGAAACACGCTCATCATCTCGGGCGATCCTTCCTGAACCGGGGACTGTCGTAGAAGACTGTCATAAATCTGTAATAAAGCGTCGCAGGCAATTGATCGAAAAAGTAAAATTTGACAATGCTAGATGTCATGAAATCCCGCAAAAAAGGCGCAAAATCCTACGCCGGACCCTCAAAGCCCCTGCTGAAGCAGCTTGCAGAAAGACCCGAGAAGCTTTTCTCAGCCGCCTTTCGCCAGCAATATGGCGCGCTCTGCTTCCGTTACCGAAACGGCGGTCCCGAGACTGATCACTCCGAAATCGAAGTCCTCGTCGTCACCACGCGCGACAGCGGCCGCTGGATCATTCCCAAGGGCTGGCCGATGAAAAAGAAGAAGCCGCATGAGGCAGCCGCCATCGAGGCCTGGGAGGAAGCCGGCGTGCGCGGAACGGTAAGCAAGCAGCCGGTCGGCCGCTACACCTATCTGAAGGAGCTGGATGACGGCGACGTTGTTCCGTGCATCGTCGATATCTTCCAGATCGAGGTAGACCGCACGCAGGGGCAGTTCCGCGAGGTCGGCCAGCGCGTGCTGGACTGGGTGAGCCCGGATGAAGCGGCCCGACGCGTGCGCGAACTTGAACTGAAATCCCTACTTGTCGATTTCCGCCCGCGGCACGGCAAGCGTCAGCGCAAGAAGAAGGGCTGATTGGCAGACATCCGGGTTTTGTCATTTCGCACTTACAACCATCACCTGTTTGACACCGCGACGCCATCATTGGGTGGCGGATAAGCCACGATTCGAGTCCAGCTTCGCGCAACCGGCAGGAATTGGCCTGCCGAATGGGGGAAACACCGATGCCGGGAGCATCATCGAGCGCGCGCATGCAAACAGGCTTCCATGGGATTTTCATCCTGTTGGTTCTCAGCCTGAGACCAGCGGCCGGGATGCCGCGATGTCCTCCGCAGAATGAGCTGCTGGCAAAGGCGAAGGTGGTGGTCGAGGCCAGCGTCAAGTCGCTTTTCATCGGCGAATCCGGTTTGGTCGTGACAAACGAATTCCCGACCCGGATGATCCGGGCGGATCTGGCGATCAGGAGGGTCATCAAGGGCGAGTTCGCCGGAAAGGAGGTGACGGTGTATGGCGCAATGTTTCCGCCAGGACCGTACCGGGAGTTGAGCCTGATGGCATTACTGGCCGGGTATGACGGTCACGACACCTTCGAGTGGGAGCTCTCATCTTACGAGCTCGGCGATACGGGCATGTCGTTCTTCGTTATGAGCAACTGCATCTACTACAAATTTCCCGACCTCATCACCAATCCGCAATGAGAGGCGATCGATGCAGCCCTACTCCCGGTCGCCCCGCTTCTCCTGCGACATGAGCCGGCTGAGCGTGGCCGCCGGGATCGCATCGGCCGCATAGCTAAAGGTCCCCGATGATTTCACCTCCTCGGTTGCCCGCAGCAGTGCACCAAGTGCAGCGCGCGCAAAGGACCCGCCGACACTCACCCGGCGCACGCCTGCCGCCGAGAGTTCGGCAACGCTGTAGCGCGGCCCCTTCAGGCCCATCACCACATTGACGGGCTTGTCGACCGCGGCGCAGACGGTTCGGATGGCGTCGATATCAGGCAGACCGGGCGCATAGAGCACATCGGCGCCGGCTGCCGAGAAAGCCTGCAGCCGCTTGATCGTGTCATCGAGATCCGGCCGTTCCCAGAGAAAATTCTCCGCCCTCGCCGTCAGCAGGAAAGGCAGCTTCCGCGCCGCCTCCACCGCGGCCTGTACGCGCTCGACGGCTTGCGAGAGATCATAGATCGGCCTTGCCGGATCGCCGGTCGCATCTTCGATCGATCCGCCGACCAGCCCGACCTCGGATGCCAGCCGAATCGTTTCGGCGCAGATCTCGGGTGCTGCGCCGAACCCGTCTTCGAGATCGGCCGAGGCGGGAAGATCGGTCGCTCCGACGATCTCGGCGGCATTATCGAGGATCTCGCCGCGCTTCAGGCTCGCAAAGGAATCCCGCTTGCCCTTGGAAAAGGCATAACCGGCGCTGGTCGTCGCCAAAGCCTCGAAACCAAGGCTCGCCAGAATCCGGGCCGAGCCGGCATCCCACGGGTTCGGAATGACGAATGCCTCGTCCCGCTGATGCAGCGCCTTCAGCCGCTCGAACTTCGCCTGTTGCTCCGCCACGACTCTCCTCCTCCGCAAATGACAGCGAGGTCAGACCAGCAGTCGCGAACAAAATGGGAACGATTTTGTTCGCCTGCTCGGATTTTGCCGGCTGCTGCCGCCACCCATCAGTTCCGCAACCGATACCCTGTCTTGAATATCCACCCGAGCGTACTCAAACAAATCACCAGAAACAGCGAGATCATGCCGAGGCTGACCAGCGGGTTGACGTCAGCGATGCCGTAGAAACTCCAGCGGAAGCCGCTGACCAGATAAAGCACCGGATTGAAATGGCTGACGGCCTGCCAGAAGGGCGGCAGCATGTTGATCGAGTAGAAGCTGCCGCCGAGGAAGGTTAGCGGCGGCACGACCAGCATGGGGATGAGGTTGAGCTGCTCGAAATTCGTCGCCCAGATGCCGATCATGAAGCCGAACAGGCTGAAGCTGATCGCCGTCAGCAGGAAGAACAGCACCATCATGAAGGGATGCTCGATCCGGACATCGACGAAGATATTGGCCGTCACCAGGATGATGACGCCGATGAGCAGCCCCTTGGTGGCGGCCGCCCCGACATAGCCGATCAGGATTTCCGTCATGGCGACGGGGGCCGACAGGATCTCGTAGATCGTGCCGGTGAATTTCGGAAAATAGATGCCGAAGGAGCCGTTGCCGATGCACTGGCCGAGCAGCGTCAGCATGATGAGGCCAGGCGTGATGAAGGCGCCGTAGGAGACGCCCTCCACCTGCTGGATGC
The DNA here is from genome assembly GCF_031455475.1 of Rhizobium sp. 1399. Lineage (NCBI taxonomy): Bacteria > Pseudomonadati > Pseudomonadota > Alphaproteobacteria > Hyphomicrobiales > Rhizobiaceae > Rhizobium > Rhizobium sp. 1399. The sequence continues at coordinate 165,405 of NZ_JAVDSU010000012.1, forward strand.
GCGAGCCGACGGCCGCACCGAAGACGATGAAATAGAGCGACGTGGAAATGACGGGCGAAATGACGCTCTGAAGCAGCGTGCGCCGGGTACGCGCCATCTCGAAATAATAGATCGACTTGATCGCTTCGAAGTTCATCTTGCGCCTCCTACCAGCGATACGAAGATGTCTTCGAGCGAGCTCTGCCGCGTCGAGAGATCCCGGAAATGGATGTTGTTTTGCCCGAGCCGCGTCAGAAGCGATGCCACGCTTTCATGCTCGTTGTGGGTGTCGAACTCATAGACCAGCCGGTTGCCCTCGGCCTCGATCGACAGGCCGTTGCCGGCGAAGCAGTCCGGCAGTTTTTCAAGCGGTTCGTTGAGCTCGAGGATGAGCTGCTTGCGGCCGAGCTTGGCCATCAGCGCCTGCTTGTCTTCAACGAGCAGCAGCTCGCCGCCATTGATGACGCCGACGCGGTCGGCGATCTCTTCGGCTTCTTCGATGTAGTGCGTTGTCAGAATGATGGTCACACCGGAGGCCCGCAGCCGCTCGACGACATGCCACATGTCCTTGCGCAGCGTCACGTCCACGCCCGCCGTCGGCTCGTCCAGGAAGAGGATCGAGGGTTCGTGCGACAGCGCCTTGGCGATCAGTACGCGCCGCTTCATGCCGCCGGAGAGCTGGCGCAGCGTGTTGTCCTTCTTGTCCCAGAGCGACAGGTCGCGCAGCACCTTTTCGATATGGGCGGGGTTGGCCTTCTTGCCGTGCAGCCCACGCGAGAAGCTCACCGTATTCCACACCGTCTCGAACTGGTCGGTGGTCAGCTCCTGCGGCACGAGCCCGATCAGCGTGCGTGTGGCGCGGAAATCCTTCACCACATCATGTCCATCGACGATGACCGCGCCGCCGCTCGGATTGGCGATGCCGCAGATGATCGAAATCAGCGTCGTCTTGCCCGCCCCATTCGGCCCAAGCAGCGCCAGGATTTCGCCGCGTTCGATTTCGAGGTTGATGCCCTTCAGCGCCTGGAAGCCATTTGCATAGGTCTTGGTGAGATTTTGGACGGAAATGATCGGTGGCATGGGGCTCTTTGCGGATATCATGTCGAATTCGCCCGCTATATAGCCCCTTTGTGAAGCTTTGACATCCACAGTGGCCTGAACACTGCATTCACACGATCCGGCTATCCGCCAGCATCAGGCTCGGACGTTCATCCACATGAAAGATCGGGCCTATGAAAAGAAATCACCGCCCGGTTTGCCGATGTCATCAATCGGTGATGTTCCTCCCTCATAAACACACCCGAGGACAGCACCGGTCTCCGCCCGCCGCCCACCCCTTTGCGGAGCCGCCCTCATGGCGATCTCGTTACGCCTTCTCTGCTGACCTCGGCATTGTAGTGAAATTTATTGTCAGTCACGAAATGCAAGGAGCCGGCCCAGTATCCCCTATTCAGCCGCGTTCGTCTAAGCCGGCCCTGTGCCGGCTTTCTTTTTTTCAGCAGACGAGAACCGATAGAACGAAACAAGGTCTCCAGCGTGCAGCATCCTGCCTGCAGCAGCCTCATTTCAACCACCGGAACACTTCAACCCGCCGCCAAAAACCTCTACCCTGACATCAATACAACCTGGATTGGCCGAACCGTCATGAACGAGCCGCACCCAATTTCGCCGTCAGGACAAAAGCTCGTCTCCATCGAGGAGATCGTCGACATCAAGCCGCGACGGCCGCTGGCGACGACGCGGGATCGGGGATGGAGCGGAGTGACTGTCGATCTTTATCGGCCGCGGCTCGATTGTTCGCAGACCTATCCGGCTCTCGATCACCACCTTATTTCCTATTGCCCCTCCGGCCGCGGCCGCCTGATCCAACGGCGCGACGGGGTCGTCCACGAGGGCACGATTTCGGCCGGCATGTCGCTTCTGATGCCGGCGGGCTGCGTATCGACGTGGGAGGGCCGCACGCCGACATCGGCGCGGCTGCGTGTTCCGGCCCGGCTGGTGGCAGCCGCCGGCGAAGAGCTTGGGTCGCGCGCGGCGGCAAGCATCGAAATCAGGAATATATTCGAAACCCGCGACAGGCTGATCGAAAATATGGCGCTCGTGCTGCTCGCTGAACTGGAGCAGCAGGCCCATCCCGCCCAGGCGCTGATCGTCGACCAGGTCTCTGCCGCCCTCGCCGCGCATCTCATGAGGGCCTATAATGCCTTCGGCATTGCGGAGCGCAGCACACTGCCCGGCCTCGGCACGGCCGAAATTGAGCGCATCACCGACTATATCGAGGACAATCTCGACCGGATGATCGGGCTTGCGGAACTGGCGGCCCTCGTCGATGTCAGCCGCTTTCATTTCGCCCGGCTTTTCAAGCAGAGCACCGGCGTAAGCCCGATCAATTTCGTCGAACAGCGCCGGATCGAGCGCGCCCGGGTGTTGATTGCCGAAACCGATACGTCGCTGGCGGAAGTGGCCCTTGCGACCGGCTATTCGGACCAGAGCCATTTCACCCGGCGTTTCCACCGCCTGACGGGTGGCACACCCGCCGCTTTTGCACGCGAGCACGGACGTCGGCTGCGGCGGCGCCCGCCGAATTAGGGCCAGGTTTTACTCGAAGCAAGCGGCCGCCTGCACGGAGCGATCAGCTGTTTCGCTCCGGTACGCAAAAGGTTACTTAAAGGCGAAAAAATAAACGGCTCGCCTGCCTGCCGCCGCCGCCCTATTTTGTTCCTCTCGGCCCTGTTTTTGACCCCTATCTGATGGGATGAGCGATGCCCGATATAACCAACCGCGTCATGGCCGTGCGCCAGCATGTCGACGAAACCGTTGCCAGTGCGATGGCACATCTAATCGAAGACGCGCCGGATTTTCGCCTGAACCGCGTCAATCCGCTGGCCTTTGCGCGGGCGAACGGGCTCGGCGAACAGGAGAGTATCGCAGCCTTCCTGCATGCCACCCAGTTCGGCCTTTTCGAACTCTCCTGGAACGTCGTCTGTCAAAGCTGCGGCGGGGTGCTCTATCAGGCGGAATCGCTGCAGGGCATCGACCAGCATCACTATAATTGTTCCTTCTGTTCGCTCGATTGCGAACCGACGCTCGACGAAACCGTAGAGATCACCTTCACGGTCGACCCGCGCATCCGCCACATCGCCGCCCACGATCCCGACAACCTGCCGCTCTGGGATTATACGCGCCAGATTTTCTGGAGTTCCGGCAGCGATCTCCCCGAACATCTTGCCCCCATCGTCGGCGAAGTCGTTCTCGACGCGTTCGAGATTGCGCCGGGTGCGCGCATGGGCCGGCAGGTTCAGATGAGTGAGGGTGTGGCCATCCTCTTCGATCCCGTGACGCACAGCTCGCGCTTCCTGGAAGTGACCGGCGAACCGGCCGAAGGCCAGCGCCTGTCGATCGAGATCGATGACGCGCATCAGGCCGGCGAAACGCTGCGGGTGGCGCCCGGCCTTCTGACGCTCGATCTGGAAAACCGGACGAACCGCAGGATACTGCCGATCCTCTGGATCGCCTGCGAGGCGCTGGAGGCGATCCTTACGCGGCGTGTGCCTGTCCTGACCGCCAAGCGGCTGCTCACGCATCAGACCTTTCGGGATATCTACCGCACCAATGTTCTCGATATCAATCAGCGCTTCAGGATCACCAGCCTCACCTTCCTGTTCACGGACCTGAAGGGATCGACCGAACTCTACGAGCGGATCGGCGACCTTGCGGCCTTCGATCTGGTGCGCTCGCATTTCCAGCTCATGCATCAGGTCGTCTCCGCCCATGGCGGCGCTGTGGTCAAAACGATCGGCGATGCGATCATGGCAACCTTTCCGAGCCCGGCTCAGGGCGTGGCGGCCGCGCTCGACATCCGCAAGGTTATCGATGAACTCAACCGGCGCGACAGCCGCGACGACCTGTTCCTGAAGGTCGGCCTCCATAGCGGCCCCTGCCTTGCCGTGCTGATGAACGAGCGGCAGGATTATTTCGGCCAGACGGTCAATGTCGCCTCGCGCCTGCAGACGATCGCCACCCCGGACATGATCTTTGCAACGACACCAGTGGTCGAGGACGAGGACGCGCGTGCGCTGCTTGCCGCGCGCGGCCGCAGCCTGCATGGCACCACGGCCTTCCTGCGGGGGCTCAGCGGCGAAATACCGGTCTATGGGATTCCCGCCTGAACTGAACGTCAGGCGGTAGCAAGGCGGTACCAAGAGCCGCAACACCCTTCAATACTGGCCCGGATTTTTCACCCTTAATGGCTCGAACAGACCATTGAGGGGAATTTACGATGAACGAACTTGCCGCTGTCATTCCGTTCCGCGCCAGGACCGGAAGCGGAGAGGATGTCGCGCGCCTGATTGCTGGCGCGCTGCCGCACGTCGAAAGCGAGGCCGGCACGACGACCTGGCTCGTGCTGCGCTCCGAAGCCGATCCCGACCTGATCTTCCCCATCGATCTCTTCACCGATTACGAAAGCCGCAATGCGCATATGAGCGGCGAAGCGGCAAAGCTGATCTTTGCGAGTGTTCCGCCGCTGCTCGCCGAGCCGCCCTCCATCCATCCCGCAACGATCGTTGCGCGCAAACCCGCGCCCGGCAAAGGCAGGATGTGAGCGTCCTGCGCAGAACAAAAGAGGTAGCAGGAGCAGGTAACCTTTCGACCGCTGCAGCGAACTTCAAGACAGGCGGATCGCACCGCCCCAGGCGACTGAACAGTCTTCTGGCCATCATCGAAAACCGGAGAATATCAATGTCCAATCGCATGTTGTCCACGCTTGTCGTCGGCGCCTTCGCCAGCGCCATCGGTGCCCTCACGGCCCTGCCGGCCGGTGCGGAAGAATTCACCGACGCGCAGAAGAAGATCCAGGCGGAACACACGGCCCAGGTGAAATCCGGCAAGGTCGAGCCCTGCTTCGGCACGGCGCTGAAGGGTCAGAACGATTGCTATGCCGGCGCCGGCACGACTTGCGCAGGCACGAGCACCGTCGATTACCAGGGCAATGCCTTCAAGCTCGTTCCGAAGGGCACCTGCACCACCATGTCCACACCGAAGGGCGCCGGCAGCCTCACTCCCAAGGCCTGATCCGACGCCGATCCGGGAGGCTTGCTCCGGGCAGAACCGGATGACCGCCCGCCGGAAGACTGCCCCCGAGGACCGACATCCTCCCAAGACTTGCCTCCCGAAAAGACCGGCCCGCTCCTGCGCGGGCCGGTCCATCCCGACCCACGCCAGGTGCCCCATGCAAAGTCCAGACATTGCCCTACCTGATCAAGACATGCCGGCACGCGCCGGTGTCGGCCTCAAGGCGGAGCATTACAGCCACATCATCAAGACCCTGCCCGATATCGGCTTCTTCGAGGTGCATGCGGAAAACTACATGGGCGAAGGCGGCCCGCCGCATCGTTATCTCGCCGCCGTGCGCGAACATTATCCGCTGTCGCTGCATGGCGTCGGCCTGTCGATCGGCGCCGACCGGCCGCTCGACAGGCAGCATCTTTCCCGGCTGAAGGCGCTGAACGAACGCTACCGGCCCGCACTCTTTTCGGAGCATCTCGCCTGGTCGTCGCATGATGCCGGCTTCTTCAACGATCTCTTGCCGCTGCCATACACGGACGAGACGTTATCTCGCGTCGCCGATCACGTAGACGAGGTGCAGCAGGCGCTCGGCCGGCAGATGCTGCTCGAGAACCCCTCGACCTATCTTGCCTTCTCCGAAAGCACGTGGTCGGAGAGCGACTTTATCGCCGAGATCGTGCAGCGCACCGGCTGCGGCCTGCTGCTCGATGTCAACAATGTCTACGTCGCCTCCACCAACCAGCACTGGGACGCCGTCGCCTATATCGATGCCTATCCGCTGGATCATGTCCGCGAAATCCATCTGGCCGGCCATGCGCGCGAAGCCGACGAGGAAGACCGGCCGCTGCTCATCGACACGCATGATCGCACGGTCGATGCCATCGTCTGGGATCTCTACGCCCATGCGCTCTCTCGCATCGGGCCGGTGGCGACGCTGATCGAATGGGATGCCGATCTTCCGGAATGGCCTGTTCTGGCCGAGGAAGCGGCGCGCGCCGAAAGGCTGATGCGCGAGGCGGCCTTGCACCATCGACGCGTGGCCGCCGAATGAGGAGCCCCCGATGACCGGCCACAGCGTTGCCATCTACTATGCCTGGGATCGATCGCGGGAAATTGCCGCCCCGATGGGCAGCGTTGCCACACTCTGGAGTTCGACCGCCGGCGGTCTCGATCGTCTGCGCCGGTTCTGGCGCAATGTCGTCACACGGGGGATCGGCTGATGCCGACGACACCTTCGACCGCCAAACGCCAGCATGATTTCGCCACAGCCCTTTTGGACCCCGCGCAACCCTTGCCCGAAGGTCTGGTCGGGCCGGATGGCCGGCCCAGCCTGAGGCGCTTCAACGTTTACCGCAACAACGTCATCGCCGGACTGACGGCGACGTTGAAGGATGCGTTTCCGGGCGTGGCGCGCATCGTCGGCGACGAGTTCTTCCTTGCCATGGGGCGGATCTATGTCGCGCTCGATCCGCCCACCTCCCCGATCATGCTCGATTATGGCCGGGGCTTTGCCGATTTCATCGAGACTTTCGAAGCGGCAGCAAGCCTTGCCTATCTCGCCGACGTGGCGCGCATCGAGCGGGCCTGGGTGGAGGCCTATCATGCCGCCGAGGCAGAGCCGATCGAGGCCAGGGCCTTTGCCGCGATCAAGGCCTATGACCTGCCGCATCTCAGCGTCGCCCTGCATCCCTCGCTGCGCATCGTGCGCTCGCCCTTCCCGGCGCTGACGATCTGGCGGATGAACGTTGCGGACGGGCAGCCGGCCGAAGTGGATATATCCGCCGGCGGCGAAGACATATTGCTGCTGCGCCCCGGCGCAGATGTCGAAGCGCGCGCGCTGCCGCCGGGTGCGGCCGCCTTCATCATCGCACTCGGCAAGGGACGGACGATGATCGACGCGATGAAACAGGCGCTGGAGGACAGTCCCCGTTTCGACCTGCCTGCCTGCCTCTCTGGCTTGATGACGGCGCGCGCTTTCACCGCCTTCGCGATCGCATTCGGGAGCGGCAGCAAATGACGGACAGCCGATTTACGCCTGCCGCACTCTATCTGCGGCTTCTCAACATCGTCAGCCTGATCGGCCTCGCCGTCGCCCCGCCGGTCGTGCGCATTGCGCTTGCGCTGCCCTTCCTGCGTTCGGGGCTGACCCGCTGGGACGGCTTCCTGCAGCTCTCGGTCGGCACGCAATTCCTGTTCGAAGACCAGTTCAAGCTGCATATATTCGGCAATCTCTACGGTTTCCCCGCCCCCGATACGGTCGCCCTTCTCGTCGGCTGTGCGGAGATCGCGCTGCCGGTCCTGCTGCTGGCAGGCTTTGCCACGCGCCTCGTCGGCCTTGCGCTGCTGATCATGACCGGCATCATCCAGCTGGTCTTTCCAGACGGCTGGGTGAATTTTCACCTCTACTGGGCTGCCCTTGCGCTCGCCATCATGGCGCTCGGCCCCGGCCCGCTGTCGCTCGACTATCTCATGTCACGCGTGTTTGCTCGCCCGCGGAAAAGGAGCGCGCCCGCATGAGCGAGGAGCGCGGTGACCGACTGAAACTCGTCTCCTCCCGGCCGGCGGGCTCTGACATCAGGCGCGCACGCCATCGCGAGCTCGACTGGACGATCCTGATGGCCCGCGCCCAGGATGGCGATGCTGCCGCGTATCTTCGCCTGCTGCAGGAGATCACGCCCTATTTGCGCTCGCTGGCGGTGCGCTATCACCGCGACCCGAGAGACGTGGAGGACACGGTTCAGGATATCCTGCTGACCATTCATTCGATCCGCGAAACCTACGACCCGACCCGGCCCTTCGGCCCCTGGCTCGTCGGCATTGCAAACCGGCGCGCCTTCGACCGGCTGCGCCGGCAGGGACGCCAGCGCGCCCATGAATTTCCGCTGTCGAGCGAACATGACGCGGTTGCAACCAGTAACGATATCGAGGAAGCTGCCAACCGGGTTCATCTCGAAGGCGCAATCAGCGACCTGCCGCCGGCGCAACAGCAGGCGATCAACATGCTGAAACTGAAGGAAATGTCGCTGAAGGAGGCTGCCAGAGAGAGCGGGATGTCCGTCACGTCGCTGAAGGTAGCCACTCATAGGGCGCTGAAAAGCCTTCGCAAGATCCTTCTCGATCATGGTGAACCGTGATGGAAACCGCCGATCTCATCCGGTCTCTTGCGGACAATGTCACACCCGTCAGGCGGCTGCGGCCGCCGCTGCTGCGCGCCGCCCTCTGGCTGGCGCTCGCCTTCGCACTGATGGGCATTCTGACGATGATCCACGGCTTGCGCCCGCAATTTTCCGAACGCATGGCCGATCCCGTCTTCCTGACGGGCATGCTGTCCTCGCTCGCGACCGGCATTCTCGCGGCAATCGCCACATTCATGATGAGCCTGCCCGACAAATCCCGTCTGTGGATGCTGCTTCCGCTTCCCACGCTCGTCATCTGGATGGCCAATATCGGCTATCAGTGCTTTGCCGGCTGGGTGGCGCTGCCGCCGGCCGCCGTCACCGTCGAGGCCGCCACGAGCTGCCTGCTGACGCTCATCGTCACCAGCATTCCGCTCTCGCTGCTGATGCTGATCATGCTGCGCTACGTCGCCTTCCTGCGGCCGGTCTCAGTTGCCCTCATCGGCAGCCTCGCCGTCTCGGGCATCACCTCCTCGGCACTCTCGATGTTTCATCCGCTGGATGCGACCGTCATGGTGCTTGGCTGGAACCTCGGGACGGCAGTGCTCTTCGTGGTGATCGCCGCGATCATTGGGCGCAACGCGGCGCGGCGCGGCGGGCAGACGCTTCCATGATCGATGTCGTCGTTGCGAAGAAGGGCTCCCGCCCTCAAAGCTCCCTGTACATGACAAGCGCATCGACAAACCCAAGTGTGGGATGCCGAAACGCCCCCGGAAGCCGGCCGACCACCTGAAAATCGAGCGACTGCCACAGCCGCACGGCCCGCTCGTTGGAACTGACGACGAAGTTGAACTGCATGGCCCGGAAGCCACGCTGGCGTGCATGGGCAAGCGAGTGCTGGTGCATGATGCGCGCCACACCACGGCCTGCCGCCTCCGGCGCGGTCATATAGCCGCAATTGCAGACGTGATTGCCGCCACCCGCCTGATTGGCCTTGATATAATAGGTGCCGATGATGCTGCCGCCGTCATCGGCGACGAAACTCTCCTTGTCGGGGCCGAGCCAGTAGTTGAGCGCATCGGCCTCGCTCATGTCGCGGTCGAGTGTATAGGTTTCACCCGCCCGGATGACAGGCTCCAGGATCGTCCAGATGGCGCTGCGGTCTTCGGTTCTGGCAGGTCGGATCAGCATGATCGAATGTTGGCATGAGCAGACGGCGCTCTGCAACTGCGGCATGGTGCCTGGAAGGGTGCGGCGGAACAAGAAGACGTGAAGGCAGCCGCTTCAGTCGTTGACGCTTTCAAGGATATCGTCGAGAAGCCGCTCGGCATAGCGCATCGTTTCGAACTGTTCTTCCGGCGACAGCTTGTGCGCAACGCATTCCGCCCGCATGGCGGTCCTCAGCTTCGCCAGCAGGGCAGCCTGTTCATAGGGCGTGAAGGCACTGTCGCGAACGGTGATCTTCGCGATCGTCTCCAGAATGGCGATCCTCCCCTCCACCTGCCTTGCCGAACCGACATAGGATGGCCGCTGCGGTCGGAGGTTACGGCGCGGGAATGTTACGACATTGCTCATGGCCCCCTCACAGGGCCGGTGTCTTGAAATCGGAGCCTGACAGCATGGTGTGCAACTTGTATTCGCTGTCAGCACCCTGCCGGTAAAGGTCGATTGTTATACGAGCGAGTTCGCGCGCCTCTGCGCAGTCGCGTGACCAGCCGCGCTCCGCGCAAAGCTTGTCGAATGCCTTCTGCACGATCGCAAGCTCAACAGCACCAATCCAGCGGTCCGCAGGCGCATCCATTCCGATCTTCGGTTGCATGATCTCCTCCCGATCGCTCCATAAAGATGCTGCCAAACGCACAGAGAGGCAGAGAGTTCCACACAAAATACAGGACGCAAAAATTTTCCTGGGAGCCTGTCTTTATGCCCCGGTTCAGGGCCTGCAAGCGACCCTGCTGTCGCCTTGAACGGAAAACAAATGCATTTCGCCATTGCTGTCAGGACGGCAGTTCGGACCCGCGTCTTCTACGGCCCGGCGCCAAAAAAGGCGAGCCGGGTGAAAATCGTATAGTCCGCTTCCGATACCATGAGCGCCACGAAAACCAGCACCAGCAGCGGCGGCAGCAGGATGGCGTAGACGAGCGCCAGCCGCTCCCAGGCCATGTGCATGAAGACGGCGACGATCAGGCCGGCCTTCAGCATCATGAACACCAGGATCAGCGTCCACCTCAGGTAGCCCTGGATGCCCAGATAATCGACCATGTAGGAACCGGCGCTGAGCACGAAGAGCAGGCCCCAGACGAGGAGATAGAGCCGGATCGGGTGCTGCTGTCCGGTATGTGCCTGTGCATGCGCCGTTTGGACTTGTGCATGCGCCGTTGTCTCGCTCATGACGACCTCACCACAGATAGAAAAATGCGAAGATGAAGACCCAGACAAGGTCGACGAAGTGCCAGTAGAGGCCCATGATCTCGACGGCCTCGTAGCGGCCTTTGCGGCTGGTGAAGAAGCCGCGCCGTTCCACGTCGAAATCGCCGCGCCAAACCTTGCGGGCGACGATGAGGAGGAAGATGACGCCGATCGTCACGTGCGTGCCGTGAAAGCCCGTGATCATGAAGAAGGTCGAGCCGAATTGCGCCGCCCCCCACGGGTTTTCCCAGGGGCGCACGCCTTCGGTGATAAGCTTCGTCCATTCGAAGGCCTGCATGCCGACGAAGCATGCGCCCAGAACCGCCGTCAGCAGCATCAGGATCGCGGTCGTGCGGCGGTCGCGGCGATAGCCGAAATTGACCGCCATCGCCATGGTGCCGCTGCTCGAGATCAGCACGAAGGTCATGATCGCGATCAGGATCAGCGGAACGTCCTGGCCGCCGATATGCAGCGCAAAGACCTCGCTCGGATTGGGCCACGGGACCGGCGTCGACATGCGCGCCGTCATATAGGCGATCAGGAAGCAGCCGAAGACGAAGGTGTCGCTGAGCAGAAAGATCCACATCATCGCCTTGCCCCAGGAGGCGGTCTTGAAGGCGCGCTGATCCGAACTGAAATCGGCCGCGACACCGCGAAGACCCGCCGGCCTGAGGCCGGGCTCGCCGTGTGTCTGGACAGGATGTGCCATCTGCAAATCTCCTAGTTCAGTAATGTGCGGCAGAGATCGACGAAATCATTCGCCCAGCCGGCAAAGAGCGCGAAGAGCAGGAGCCAGACGGCGAGCATGAAATGCGAATAGATGGCCGAGAGGTCGACGCTGAGCCGCAGCCTTTCCGGTTGAACGTCGGCTGAAAATGCCCTGACCGTCGTGTGCGTGAGCACGGCAAGCCCGCCCAGAATATGCAGGCCGTGCAGGCCGGTCAGCATGTAGAAGAAGCTGTTGGCGGGATTGTCGGCAAGTACATAACCGGCGGCCGTAAGCTCCCGCCATGCCTGGATCTGCCCGACGAGAAAGAAGACCGCAAGCGCAAGGCCTGTCACAAGCGCCGGCCGCAGGCTTTCCAGGCGGCCGTGTCGGGCTTCGCGTTTGGCCCATTGCAGCGCGGCACTGCTCAAGGCGAGTGCTGCAGTGTTCACCCAGAGCAGGCGCGGTACCGGCATCCCCCACCAGTCGGCAGAGGCCATGCGCATGAAATAGGCGCTGACGGCAAGGCTGAAGATCGCGCCGACGACACCGAGAAACACGAAGAGGCCGATCTTCACCGCCGGCACCGGCGGCCGGTCGACGCCATGACGATCCGGCAGTTGCACCGAGCCGGTTTCGAGCCACGGCTTCGAGGTCAGCCGCTGCCCGGCCAGCCACCAGATGATGATGGCGGCGATGGCGGCGAGGAAAAGCAGGATGACGTTCATGCCGGAACCTCGCGGGTGACGCCATCGCTTGCCGGCACATTCTGCGGGATGAAATCTTCCGCCGCGCCCGGCACGCTATAGTCATAGGCCCAGCGATAGACGACAGGCAGATCCTTGCCCCAGTTGCCGTGCGCAGGCGGCGTCTGCGGCGTCTGCCATTCGAGCGTCGTTGCCCGCCACGGATTGCCGCCTGCCTCCCTGCCCCGGAAAAGGCTCCAGGCCAGATTGAACAGGAAGACGATCTGTGCCGCCCCGACGACCAGAGCCATGATGGTGATGAATATGTTCAGTGTATGCGCCGAAGGCGGAACGAAAGCCGTCTCTCCCATCTCGAAATAGCGGCGCGGCACGCCGAGCAGGCCGAGATAATGCATCGGAAAGAAGATGGCATAGGTGCCGAGGAAGGTGATCCAGAAGTGGATCTGGCCGAGTGTCTCGTCCAGCATGCGTCCCGTCACCTTCGGATACCAGTGATAGATCGCCCCGAAGATGACGAGGATCGGCGCGACCCCCATGACCATGTGGAAATGCGCGACGACGAACATCGTATCCGACAGCGGCACGTCGACGACGACGTTGCCGAGGAAGAGACCGGTGAGCCCGCCATTGACGAAGGTGACGATGAAGGCAAGCGCAAAGAGCATCGGCAGCGTCAGGTGGATGTCGCCGCGCCACAGCGTCAGCACCCAGTTGTAGACCTTGATCGCCGTGGGCACAGCGATGATCAGCGTCGTGGTGGCGAAGAAGAAGCCGAAGGCCGGGTTCATGCCGCTGACATACATGTGGTGCGCCCAGACGACGAAACTCAGCGCACCGATGATGACGATCGCCCACACCATCATGCGGTAGCCGAAGATGTTCTTGCGCGCATGCGTGCTGATCAGGTCCGAAACGATGCCGAAGGCAGGCAGCGCCACGATATAGACCTCCGGATGACCGAAGAACCAGAACAGGTGCTGGAAGAGGATCGGGCTACCGCCGCCATGCTGGAGCTGCGTGCCCATCTCGACGATGGCGGGCATGAAGAAGCTGGTGCCAAGCACGCGGTCGAAGAGCATCATGACGCAGGCGACGAAGAGCGCCGGAAAGGCGAGTAGCGCCATCACTGTGGCAGTGAAGATGCCCCAGACGGTGAGCGGCATCCGCATCAGCGTCATGCCGCGCGCCCGGCCCTGCAGCACCGTCACCACATAGTTCAGGCCGCCCATGGTGAAGCCGATGATGAAGACGATCAGGGAGATCAGCATCAGGAGGATGCCCCAGTCGTTGCCGCCCGGCGTGCCTGACAGAACCGATTGCGGCGGATAAAGCGTCCAGCCGGCCCCTGTCGGGCCGCCGGGGGCAAAAAAGCCCGCGACCAGGATCAGCACTGCAAGCAGATAGATCCAGTAGCTCAGCATGTTCGCGTAGGGGAAGACCATGTCGCGCGCGCCGACCATCAGCGGAATGAGATAGTTGCCAAAACCGCCGAGGAAGAGCGCGGTCAGGAGATAGATCACCATGATCATGCCGTGCATGGTGATGAACTGGTAGTAATGATCGGCATCGATAAAGGAGAGAGCGCCGGGAAAGGCGAGCTGAATCCGCATCAGCCAGGAGAGCACCAGCGCCACTAGGCCGATCGAGATGGCGGTGATCGAATATTGCACGGCGATGATCTTCGCATCCTGGCTGAACACATATTTGGTCCACCAGCTGTGCGGATGATAAAGCTCGACATCCTCGACTTCGGCGGAGGGGATGCTGCCGGATGGAATCTCGACCATGATCTCTCTTCCCTTTCCTTCCCCGATGCGGCCTCCGACCCTCTTCGTCGGTTTAGTTTGCCGGCGGTGGCTCTCCCGATGATGCCGTAAGCTGGGTGAATGTCTGCTGCTGATCGAGCCAGGTCTGATAGTCTGCGGCGTTGTCGACCACGACGGTCCCGCGCATCTGCGGATGGCCGACGCCGCAAAGTTCGGCACAGAGAATTTCGAAGGTTCCCGTCCGTGTCGGCGTAAGCCAGAAATAGGTGACCATGCCGGGGATCATGTCCATCTTGGCGCGGAATTCCGGCACGTAGAAATCGTGGAGCACATCGACGGAGCGCAGCAATATGTGCACCGGCTTGTCGATCGGCAGGTGCAGCTCGCCGCCCTCGATGATGACGTCGTCGAGGCCGCTTGCGTCGTTCTTGTCGAGGCCGAGTGGATTTTCGGCGGTGACATCGCGCGTCTCGGCGCGGCCGAGCTTTCCGTCAGCGCCCGGCAGGCGGAAGCTCCACAGCCATTGCTGGCTGACGACCTCCACCGATGCGGCATCTGGGGGCACCGTGATGAACTGTTTCCACACGATGAGGCCGGGCGCCAGCATGGCGGCGACGCCGACCGCCGTTCCCGAGGCGAGCAAAACTTCCAGCCTGCGGTTCTCGGGCTCGTAATGCGCCCGGTTCCCCGGCCTGTGCCGGAAGCGGAACACGCAATAGGCCATGAAGGAAATCACCGCCACGAAGACGACGCCGGTAATCCAGAAGGTGATGACGAGCGTGCTGTCGATATAGCTCCAGTTGGACGCAATCGGCGTCCACCACCACGGGCTCAGCACATGGAACAGCACGGAGCCGACGACAACAAGGACGAGGATCAGCACGACAGCCATTTCCGCTCCTCCCTGAGCAGGTTGACCGTGAAACCGCATTCCGCAAAAGTCCGTATTTATTATCGCACAGATGGAAAATATCTACAAATACGGCAATTTAGGCATGTGCCGGCCGGCTGCTACCCGACATTTGGAGTATGGTCCGTCACTGGGAATATTGCTTGAGATAGGCGATGAGATTGGTGATCTCCTGGTCGTCCTTCACGCCGACGAAGGCCATCTTCGTGCCCTTCACCTTTCCTTTCGGATTGTGCAGGTAGTCGCGCAGCGTCGTCTCGTCCCAGACGAGACCGCCCTCACCGGCCGCCTTCATTCCGGTCGAGTAGGCGAAATTGGGATGTGTTCCGGCCTGTCGGCCGAACAACTTGTTCAGCGACGGGCCAACCTTGTTCGTATCGGAATCGACGATATGACAGGTCGCGCATTTCTTGAAAACAACGGCACCCGCGGTTGCATCACCCTCCTGCGCCCCGGCATGGCCAGGGGAAAGGGCAATCACGGATGCACCGATCAGCAGAACAACACGGTAATCCACGGCAAACCTCATCCTCCTCAAGGTCGCCCAGCAACTCACACCCTCCGCTGGCATTCGCGCGCGGATGGTGGATTGCTACGTCTCAAAGCTTAATCATTCGCGGGAGCAAGTCAATCGGCTCCACAATTCCAGGCTGGGGAACGGATGGGAAGGTCGAAACCATCAGGCTGAGTGACCCTACCTGCGCACCGCGGCAATGGTCTTCTGCGCAAATATCTGGCCGGCCTGCGGCAGACCAGGCAAAAGCGATCTTTTCCGGCAGGACGGCCCATGGCAAACTCCACCGCGAGTGCCGATGCAGGCGCATCGAACATGACGTCACTGGAGGCTGTCTTGCCATTGAACCGATTGGTGATCTACGCCGGCGATGTCGAGGAAACCGCCGCATTCTACGAGACACATTTCGGCTTCAAGCCCATGCGGCTGACCGGCGACCGCATTGTCGAACTGGTCGCGCAGGATGGCGGCGCCAATATCATGCTGCATCAGGCCGCCAAGGGGCAGCGCCGAGGCCAGTCCACCGTCAAACTGGTCTTCGATGTGGAGAACGTCGAATCCTTCTGTGCCGAATGCGCCGGCAACGGCCTGACATTCGGGCCGATCCACAAGGCGGACGGCTATGTCTACGCCAATGCAAAGGACCCGTGTCAGAACTCGATCCAGGTTTCCAGCCGGGCCTTCCGGACCTGACATTGAGCACTTGCCGAAGCCTCGGGCCTCGCATTTTCAGCCGCACAGCAGACTCAGGAGATCCTGCACGTGCAGATGAATGGCATCCGCACCCTCCTCTGCTGAGAGCGAGGTAACATCCAGGTTGAGCGTATTCGCATGCTCGGGATCGAGTACCTGCAGCGTCCGGCTGCGCTCCAGCGAGGCCTCGGCATTGACCGATTTCAGCCGCTCTCGCCGCTCCGGTATCGCCACCCGCCGCGCCAACTCCTCCGCCTCGCAAAGCAATCGCACTGGCACCAGCAATGAACCCCGCCCTTCGGCAGCTTCGGCAATCTGCCGGAAGGTTCGGTGGCTGCGCTCATCGCCCTGAATGCCGGCATGGGTGAAGATGAAATTGGCTGACGGTGTGCTGAAAGCGACGATCGTATCCAGCACCGCCTGCCGCACTCTGCCCGTCTGCTCCCAGATAGCCTCTGGCAGCGGCTTTGTCAGATCGTGATCGAGAACCCCGAGGACCGGATTGTTGACCCAGTGATTGTCGATGATTTTTGCCGAAATGAGCGGGCTCAGCCGCTTGGCGATGGTGAGCTTGCCGGTACCGGGAAAGCCGATGAGCAGGAGGAAAATGCCGGTCATGAGAGCGCAACTTCGATAATATTGCTTAAGCTATGTCCGCAATCTGACCGCTTGCACCGCCGTCTGCAAGGGGCTTGAGCGAGCGCTTCAATTTCGAAGGGCTTGTTGTCAGTCGAGCCAATTTTCGATGTCGCGGGGACCGCAAACGATCGCCACCACGAAGATGCCATAAGGCATCGGGGAAGCCGGCGGCCGGGCGCATCTCGAATACCGGATACCGGATACCGACCGAAAAGATGGACAGCTTCAACGCCGCCATCGTCGGGACCATCGCAGTGACGCAGATCTTCCAGTAATCTCCGCCTACTTGCACACGGCCCGTCCGCCCCTGCGCGACATGAGATCGAAGTGGAAATGGTTCCAGTGTTCGGGATTATAGCCCGGGCCAAGTACCGTCGTGAAATAATTGCAACTGTCGCTGCGCACGGCCTTCAATAGGCGCCCTTCGCGGAAGGAGAACAGCCCCTTCTTGCGCACATCGATCTTGTGGCCGTTCTTCAGCACGAACTTGCCGACATCGATGGCATTGCCCTTCGCATGTTCCGAAATCGGATTGTATCTCTGGCGGCTGTTGTTCATGCGCCGGCAGGAATAGCCGCCGAGCGGCTCGATTGTCTGAATGCCGGTCCAGTAACGGAAGCGGGCCGATGGTGCGAGCTCGTTCTTCACCCATTTGGCGAAGGCGAGTGTCACCTGGCAATTCAGGATCACCGCCGGCTTGACGCCGATATTGCCGGAGAGGCCCTTCAGCGACACCGGGTATGGCACCTGGCAGGCCGGCCCGTTGGAGATCGGCGGGCGATCCTCGAAGATCACCCCCATGCGTTTCAGCTCGCGCCGGCAGGAGAGTTCCGAGGCCGGCATGGCGCCGGGATCGATGGGCGCTGCCGGCTCGCTCATCATGGGGTTGTTCGGCCGCAGCATGGCGACCTCTTCCGGCTCATCCTCCTCGGGCACGCGCGTCGGCGCCAGAACTGGGCTGCCGTCGCTCCAGGTCTGGGCACCATTGCCCCGAGCGACACGTACCGGCGCGCGGCTCATCTGCGCAGCCGCGACCGGTTGCGGCATGTTCCGCTGATTGATCTGCGTGGGATTTTCCGTGCCGATGCCGTCGACAACAGGTTCGGTGGCATTGCCCTCGGCGATCTGCTGCTGTTGCTCTTGCGCCAGGCCGACGACCGGCTGATTGCCCGGCCCTGCGCCGAGCTCCTCATCCATGTTGACGCCGCCCTGGGGAACGGCGAGCGGCTGCACGCCGCCCCAGTTGCCGTTGGATGCCTGTTGCTGACTCTGTTGCGCCAAGGCTTCATCGCTATCGATCATAGGCAAGCGTCGCTGCCCCCGCTGCGGCACGGCCATAGGCGCCGATTGCTGTCCCGGCGCGCGCATTTGCCGGCCCGTTTCGGCAAGGTTTGGCGTATCGAGATAATCGATCTGCCCCTGCGTATTGCCGAGGGGCGCGCTGGCGACGGGATAGGGTTGCTGGCTCTGGACCGGAGCCATGCGCATGGCCCCGCCCCGCACCGGCGAAATGGAGCTGACACGCGTGCTGCTATCGACATTCTCAGGCGGCACAAGCCCATCGCTGATGGAACAGGTCGTCAACGCCGTGGAAAGCAGGATTGGCAGGGCAGTACGCCGGAGAAGGGAAAGAAACGCCATACTTATCGCTTCCGCATGCGGCCTGTGATCGGAAAACCTCGATTCAAATTTAATTAAAAACGGTGAATGAAAGCTTTACGTGTGGAGATTGACTGATCGCGAGCGTTCGCACTCGTTAGAGAGGTATCTCCACACCGCAGGATTAAAACGTATCCCAGCACATAAGAGCTGTTGCCATGAGCCGGCCTGCTCTAGCTTTCCGGCAAACTTCGAGAGGCACAGACCCCTATGACCCCACCCGAGATCCGCATAGAAGATCTCCGCACGCTTGAAGAAGCCCTGCATCGGCCGGAGATACGTCGCTCCCGCGAAGCTCTGGAAGACTTGCTGGCAGATCGCTTTGGCGAATTCGGCGCGTCGGGAACGATTTATCGCCGCGACGTTATGATCGGGCTTCTGCTGCAGGAAGACGACAGCGCCGACAACGACGAACTGCATTCCGACGACTATGCCTTGACGCAGATTTCGGCCGATGCTGCCCTGCTGACCTATCGTACCTGGCGCCGACAAGCGGATGGATCGGAGCGGCATGTGCTGCGCAGCTCCATCTGGAAACACGATGGACGGCGATGGCAGATGCTCTTCCACCAGGGCACGCCGACCCGGCTATAGCGTCGCAGCTGATTACCGATTGAGCTCTGGCGATCCGGCAAACGCTCGTCTTTGCTTTCGGACCTATTGGCATCTCAAGCCAGCACCATAACTACTGCACCATGAGCCCGGTCCTTACTCTGGAAAGTAGCCGATGGAAGCAGCGGTAAGCAAACTGTTCGAGCGCTATGAACGCCTTTTCCGGCAGGCTCTCGCCGGCAAAGCCGATATGGACGAGGTCGCCTCCCTCTATGCCTCAGATGTCATCGCCGCCTCGCCTGCCGGGGTCATGTCCGGCAAGAATGACGAAGAGTTCAAGCGGATGATGATACAGGGCTATGAGCACTATCGCTCCATCGGCACGAAGGAGATGATGCTTCGGCATGTCCGTCTCTCGCCAATCGATGAGAGCCACTGTGTGGCGCATGTCGCCTGGAGGGCGACTTACGCCCGCAAGAACCAGCCGGACACGAAAATCGACTTCGATGTCCATTACCTCGTGCAGGTTCTGGATGGAGAAGCGAAAGTCTTCGGCTGGGTTTCGGGCGACGAGCAGGCGCTCCTGAAGCAACACGGTATTGGCTGACGCCTGGTGCCAGGCCTGATCTGTCTTCCGAGGAAAAACAAAGGGCCGAGGCAGCGATGCCACGGCCCTTTCTCGTCAGATCGTCACCGGCCTATCAAGCAGCCCGGCCGTATCGCGCACCCTGCCCCGTCTGGTCGCGCAGGCGGAATTTCGACAACAGCGCCCGCAGCTGCTGGCTTTCCTCCGCCAGCGTCTGGCTGGCGGCCGTCGTTTCCTCGACCATCGCGGCGTTCTGCTGGGTCATCTGGTCCATGTGGTTGACCGAGGTGTTGATCTCATGCAGCCCGGTTGCCTGTTCGCGGGCAGCCGTCGCAATCGAGTCGACATGGGCGTTGACGCGGTTGACCAGCGCCTCGATCTCGACCAGCGCATCGCCCGTGGAGCGCACCAGCGCCACGCCACCTTCGACTTCGGCTGCCGAGCTTGAAATCAGCGTCTTGATCTCCTTGGCCGCATTGGCCGAACGCTGGGCAAGCTCGCGCACCTCCTGCGCGACGACTGCAAAGCCGCGGCCGGCTTCGCCCGCACGCGCTGCTTCCACGCCGGCGTTGAGCGCCAGCAGATTGGTCTGGAAGGCGATCTCGTCGATCACGCCGATGATCTGGTTGATGCGGCTCGAACTATCCTCGATGCGGCTCATGGCCGAGACGGCATTGCGAACGATCTCGCCGGATTTGCCGGCACTCGTCTTCGTCTCCGCCACCATGGTGCGGGCCTCGTTGGCACGCTCGGAGGCAGTACGGACCGTCGCGGTAATTTCGTCGAGCGCTGCGGCGGTTTCCTCGAGCGCTGCGGCCTGCTGCTCAGTGCGCTTGGAAAGATTGCCGGTCGCATCGCTGATGTCCCGGGCGCTGTCATTGACGATATGGCTGGATTCCGCGATCGCATGGATGACGCCGTTGAGCGCATCTACCGCCGCGTTGAAATCGGAGCGGAGCTTCGCATAATCATGGCCGAGATCGTCGATCGCGACCGTCAGATCGCCGGCCGCAAGCCGCTCCAGGCCGGCGCCGAGCGCGTGCATCGCCGCCGTCTGGCGTTCGGAGGACGAGCGCAGGCTCGCCTCGTTGCCGCGCCGTTCGCTTTC
Source organism: Rhizobium sp. 1399 (assembly GCF_031455475.1). Lineage (NCBI taxonomy): Bacteria > Pseudomonadati > Pseudomonadota > Alphaproteobacteria > Hyphomicrobiales > Rhizobiaceae > Rhizobium > Rhizobium sp. 1399. The sequence continues at coordinate 185,816 of NZ_JAVDSU010000012.1, forward strand.
GATCTCCCGTTGGCGCTCGTCTTCGCGAACGCGCAGTTCGGCGCGCTCGGCAACGGAGTCGCGCAGCACGATCAGCGATTTCGCCATCTGGCCGATCTCGTCGCGCCGGTCGGCATCCGTGATATCGACCGAGGCATCCTCATTAGCAATCGCATTCATCGCAGCCTTCAGGCGCGCAACCGGCGCCGTCACGCTGCGCACGATCGCATAGGCGATGGCAAGGGTAACGAGCGCGCCGATGAGACCGACCACGGCCGTCCAGATCGCGTTCTGGCGATAGAGCGCTGCAAGGTCATCCGAATAGACGCCGGTGCCAACGATCCAGCCCCAGGGCGCAAAGCCCGCCACATGCGAGTATTTCAGTACCGGCTGGTCGGCGCCCGGCTTCGGCCAGTAGTAATCCACGAAACCCTGCCCGCTCGCCTTCACCGTATTGACGAATTCAACGAACAGGAACTTGCCGTTCGGATCCTTGTTCTGCGACAGGTCCGTGCCGTTGAGCTCAGGCTTGACCGGATGCATCACCATCGTCGGATGCATGTCATTGATCCAGAAATAGCCGGTGCCGCCGCCATAGCGCATGGAAGCGATCACTTCCTTGGCAGCCGTCTGCGCCTGCTCGCGGGTCATCGTGCCCGCCTGCTCCAGCTTGTAATATTTGTCGAAGATGGCAAGCGCCGTCGCATCCATCTGCGCCAGGCCGGCTTTGCGCTCGGCCTCCAGCTCCCGATAGGAATAGTTGAGGAAGAAGATCATCGTTGCGGCCAGCACGGCAAGCGCGAAGGCGACGAGGCTGTAGAGGCGGGTTGAAATCCTGATGTTGCGCATGGGGTTCCGGCAGCTCTCATGTGTGACAATCATCAGATACTGATATGAGCCGCTTACCGGACGGTAAAACTTGATTAGAATGTGATTAAATAACGCAACGTGAGGCAATCGGGCGCAGCCTCGCTGCAAGATCAAGCATTTGAATTCGAACCGAATTTTAACGGTTGAGATTCTTCTGCAGCCGCCTGATATTTTTTACAGGCGCAGCGCAAACCTGTGTTTTTGCGCCCTTTCCCACCGGCTAGCCTTTGCATTAGGGTGATTCCAGATGAATCACCGGCCAAACGGAGAGCCCCTGATGACCGATGCCGCCAAGCCGACAGGCGAACTGACGCTACGTACGCTCGCCATGCCCGGGGACGCCAATCCTGCTGGCGACATCTTCGGCGGCTGGGTCATGGCACAGATGGACCTTGCCAGCGGCATCCGTGCCGCCGAGCGCGCCAGGGGCCGCGTGGTCACCGCGGCGGTGAAAGAAATGGCCTTCGAACTGCCGGTCAAGATCGGCGATACGCTGTCCATCTATACCGAGGTGGAGCGGGTCGGGCGCACTTCGATCACGCTGCGCGTGGAAGCCTGGGCGCACCGCTCGCGCTACAATCAGCAGGAAAAGGTCACCGCCGGCACCTTCATCATGGTGGCGCTCGACGAAGACGGCAAACCCAAGGCCGTCCCCCAGGAGTGAGATGATGCAGGCGGCCGCGACACCGGAAGTCTACGTCTACATCCGGACCGTGATGTCGATGGTGATCGGCCTCTCGCTTGCCCGCCTGCTCACCGGCCTCGGCGGCATTGTGCAGTCGCCGGGCAAATTCAGGGTCTACTGGGTGCATCTCGGCTGGGTCGCCTCGATGTTCCTCTTCATCATCCATTTCTGGTGGTGGGAATATCGCCTGCAGTCGCTTGCGGTCATCTCCTTCGGCGTCTACCTGTTCCTCATCAGTTTCTGCTGCCTGTTCTTCTTCCTCTGCGTGCTGATCTTCCCGACGACGATCGAGGATTACGGTGGCTACGAGGAATATTTCATCTCGCGGCGCAGATGGTTTTTCGGCATGCTGGCCGTGACCTATGTGGTGGATTTTCTGGATACGCTGTTGAAGGGCAAGGCGTATCTGGCAGCACTCGGATGGGAATATCCGGCGCGTAATGCCGTCTATATCGTGCTGTGCATCGTGGGGGCCTGGACGGCGAACCGGCGGTTTCATGCGGTGTTCGTCAGCGCTGGCCTCATCTACCAGATCACGTGGATCTTCCGGCTGTATGATTTCATTTGAGGTGTTGAGCCCTCTGAATAGAAAGCCCCATCAAGCCCGCAAGAACTGCGACCCCTTGTCAAAACTCAGCCCCGGAAAGATCTTCCCCGTCAGATCCTCCGCCGATACATCGAACTGCCGGTAGAGCATCGCCGCCGCCAGCTCCCGCACATCCGCCGTCGGCATCAGGTCCCGGTCATCAAGCAGCGCACCATCGGCAAGCCCTGGCCATCTGCCGAGAGTACGTCCGCCATCGATCGCCCCGCCCGCAAGCACCGCACAGCCGCCCGTGCCGTGATCCGTCCCGCCGGAGCCGTTTTCACGCACGGTGCGGCCGAATTCCGTCATGGCGAGCACCACCGTCTTCGACCAGAGATCGGCGCCCATCGTGGCTTTCAGCGTCGTGATCGCCTGTGCCAGATCCTGCACCGGCCGCTTGAACTGGCCGAGCTGGCCGACATGCGTATCCCAGCCGGTAATCGAGAAACTGGCGATGCGGTAATCGCCCTTCAGCATATTGCCGGCGAGAACAGCCACATCGGTGATCTTCTCGCCGCGCTGGCCGGAGGGTTCGGCCATCATGGAGGCGCTATTTGCCCGCATCGCCTCGTCCATTGCTTTCGCGAAAGCCGGATCGCCGGCGTAAAGGCGCATCAGGAACTGCATCTCGTCCTTGGCCGGCCCGAGATTGGAGTCCGATGCCCAGACATCGACATTGTTCGGCCCGGTCAGGATCAGCTCGGTGGAGGTGTTGACGTCGATCGCCTTCCTCGCATCCGAGCGCGGGATGACGGCAAGCGCCCGGTTCAGCCAGCCGGTCTTTTCCTCCGCCACATGTTCGCCGCCGGATTCCAGCATGTCCTGCCCATCGAAATGACTGCGCTGGTCGCGATAGGGCGTGGAGACCGCATGCACGAAGGCAAGCTCTTTCGCCCTCCATAGCGGCATCAGATCGGCCGCCGCCGGATTGAGCCCGAAATGCCCGTCGAGATCGAGAAGCCCCTTGTCCGGCGTCAGCGCCAGCGTCGGCCTGAGCGCCGCAAAGCCGGGCTCGGCATAGGGCTGCACCAGGTCGAGCCCGTCCATCGCCCCCCGCAGCACGATCGTCACGAAGCGCTTGTCGCCCGGCATGGCCGCGAAGGTGACTGGCGTGAAGATCGGCGCTGCTGCGAGACAGCACGCGGAGGTGAGGAAGCCGCGGCGCGAAAGCGTAAACTCTGTCATGACAGGCTCCTATCGCCGATTGAATTCAGGGGAAGCAAGAACCAGCGTCAGCCCGCTCACCCTGCTCGGCGCCTGGGAGACGACGCGAATCGTCTCGTCGCGGGCGGCGTCCGCAAGCGTCGCCTTCAGAAATTCGCGTGGATCGACATCCTTGCCGAACTGGGCACTGGCGCGCCGCGCCCATGACAGCCGTTCGGAAAGCTGGCTCGCGGTGATCCAGGCGGAAAAACTCTCCTCGAAGCCGGCCGGGCTCGGCGGCAGCCATGTCGGCTGGCCCATGCGGCGAAGAGCGCCCTGCCCGAGCGCACGCGCCATCTGGAACGCCTTGCGTCGCTTGACACGCGCCTCATCCTCAGGGCTCGGCGGCACCTGCATCATCGCCTGCCCGTCGGAAGCGGGCGCTGCATCCTTCTTCGGCATCGCCATCATCTCGTCATTGTCGGCATCGTCCTGCTGATAGGCCTGCATGAAGGCCGCGACATCGCCCGCCCCCGCGCTGCTATTCAGCGCCCGCAGGCCCGTGACGATAAAATCGAAAGGCTGGCGCGCCTTGGCGCCCTCATCCGCCCAAGCGGCCGGATGGTCGAGCATGGCGCGGTAGACGGCGGGCAGTTCCCCATCCGTCTTCTTCCACGCCTCGCTCATGGCCCGGATCATCTCTTGCGGCGGTTGGTCCGAGATGAAATGCACCGCAAGCTTGCGGCTGATATGCTCGGCCGTCTTTGGATTGACCGCGAGATCGTCGAGCATCGCAAGGTAATCCTTGCGCGTGCGCTTGGCCCCGCCATAGGTGACGCCGAGCACCTCATGTGCGCCCGGCTCCGAGATCTGCGGGCGGAAAGCCGTTTCCATCGCCTGCTGGTCGACGGTTAGTCCGGTCAGCACCATGGCTGCCGAGCGTACGTCGGCTTGGGTATAGCCGCTGCCGGCGCCGAGCGTGTGCAGTTCCAGAAGCTCGCGGCCGAGATTTTCGTTGAGCCCTTTGTTGCGTTGCATGCCCCCTTTGGAATCCGGCCCCAGCGACTGCGCCTGATCGAGATAGATCAGCATGGAGGGATGCTCGGTGGCGCTGCGCAGCAGCGTCGCAAACTTGGCTCCCATATAGGGCCGGATCGCCTCGGCCTCATAGAGCGGCACGATCAGCCGCATCGGCAGGCTTTTGGCAGCACTGGTAGAAAAATGGTTGGTCCAGAAGGTCGCCAGCCGCTCGTTGAACCCATCGGGCGAAAGAACCGCCTGAATCAGCCGCGCATTGGCATCCATCTGGAAGAGCACCTGCGCCCGGTGCTGGAGAAGCCGACGCTGCTGCCGGCGATCGAGATCGTCGCCATCGGCTTGCCGGATCTGCTTCAGCCTGTCTTGCAGGTCGAGGATCGCAGTATGCCGCGCCTCGACGCCGCCGACGGGAAAGTCCGGCACGCCATTCGCGCCGCGCGTCACCTGCCCGATCAGATCATCCTTGGTCTGCGGCAAGGCCTCGCCCGGCCGCAGCCCGTAACCGAAACGGATCGCCGCCATCGTCGGAAAAGACAGGCTCATGACCGTTCACCTCCTCATCACCTGACGGTGACAGGGTCTCAGCCAATTGCGACGGCAAGGTGTAGGAAATGCGGCGATTTTCCGACATGGACGATTTGTAATCCATTGAAATCGTTGAATTTGAGTTGTCGGTGGCGTGACCCCATTACTTGTGGGTGGGTTTGTCAATTGCCTGTGGAACGGCACCATTGACCGCGTTGTCACTGGCTCAGCAACCGCGCGCGAGAGACACCACCCGCGGGCTGGACATGTCGCGCGGCGGCTCGCCCTCGACCATCACCCTGTTGCGCCCGGCCTCCTTGGCGGCATAGAGCGCCTTGTCGGCCCGCGCGATCTGCTCATAGAGGGAATGATCGGCCGGATTGGCGCCGGCGACACCGAAGCTTGCGGTGATCTTGCCGTCGAAGCCGATCGGTTTGCGGTCGACAGCAGCAAAGGCAAGCCGCACCCGGTTTGCGAAATCGGCAGCCGAAGCCAGCGGTGTTGCCGGCAGGAAGATCACGAACTCCTCGCCGCCGAACCGCGCCGCAAAGCCGCCCTCCTGCATCCGCGCCTGCAGCATCTCGGCAAAGGCGCGGATCACCTCGTCGCCGGGTCCGTGGCCAAACGTGTCGTTCACCCATTTGAAATTGTCGATGTCGCAGATGATGACGGCGCCTTCCGCCCTGCCGCGCTCCCCGACCATGCGGTCAAAGCCGCGCCGGTTCAGCATGCCGGTCATCGGATCGCGCTCTGCGGCATCGCGATGCGCGGCGATCGTATCGAGCGTCGTTGCCGCAAGGGCTGACAGCGCAAACATCAGCACCAGGATGGAAGCCGCCGCCTGCATGGTGAAGGCGTATTGCGACGAGATGAAATCCTCGTGGCCGCCATAGGATGGCACGATGAAGACGAAGACCACATTGCGGATGACGATGTCGGCAATGACGAGACCGGAAACGGCAAGCAGCAGCTTGTCGGCCGCATGGCGCATGTGCGGCAGACTGACAGCGACGGCAAAGCCGAGCAGTGCCACGCAGGCAAGATCATTCAGCAGGAACTCTGCCGGAATGCTGACGGCCACCAGCGCCGCATAGAGCATGCCCGCATACATCACCCCGGCAAAGACAAGACGCAGCCGGAAATAGGAAGGCCGTTTGAAACGGGCGAGCACGGCGCCTGAATAGAAAAGGAACGCGAGAAGGAACAAGGCATCGGCAATGGCCGAGGCGGTGCGCTCTTCAAGCAGGCTATCGAAAAGCGGAACGGAAAACGCGGCCGCAGAAAAAAGATAACCCGGCCCCCAAAGCTTCGCTTCCCGCGACCCGAACCGGGCGACGATCAGGAAAGTGCAGCCGAAAATCAGCATCATGACCGGCAGCAGGAAGGCGAAATTACTATCCATGACCCCTCGCGGCGGGACGCAATACAGAACCGGCGCTCGGACACGCTAGGACAATGATCTTAAAAAAGGAGAAACCGGCCGGCACCAGAAATTCGTACCAGAACTAGGCATTACGCAGCAGACAGCGAGCCTGCAGGGTGACCACAAGGAAAGGCCGGCAGCTTTCGCCGCCGGCCTTCAAGCCGCAGGCAGCGCTATATTCGCATCGCGCCACGCGGCTCCTCGGCCTCCTCCGTGCCGAAGCGCACATTCTTCTTCTCGTAACCGAGGCCCGTAAGCACTGCCACGACGACAGCGACGATCACGGCCACTATGACCAACGCATAGGCGTAGTCGCCGTTCCAATGGGCTGCGAGATCGGCCTGCATCGTAGCATTGCCTGAGGCCAGCAGATTGCCGAGCTGGTAGGCGAAGCCGGGGAATGTGCCGCGCACTTCGTCAGGCGAAAGCTCGTTGAGATGCACGGGCACGATGCCCCAGGCGCCCTGCACGAAAAACTGCATCAGGAAGGCGCCGATCGCGAGCAGCACCGGCCCCGGCGCATAGGCCCAGAGGGGTGCGACAGGCACGGCGATCAGTGCGGCGATGACGATCGCCCGCTTGCGGCCGATGCGCTGCGACAGCGCTCCGAAGAACAGCCCGCCGACGATCGCGCCGATATTGTAGACGACGGCGATCGCGCCGACCGTATAGCTCGAATAGTTGCGCTGGCTTTCGAGGAAGGTCGGGTAGATATCCTGCGTGCCGTGGCTGAAGAAGTTGAAAGCGGTCATCAAGAGCACCGCCCAGATGAAGAGCGGAATGTTTTCGCGCAGCACGGTGAGGAACGGACGGCGTCCCTGCTGCTGGCGTTTCAGGAAGGCCGGGCTCTCCTGCACATTGCGGCGGATATAGAGCACGAGCAGCGCCGGAGCCACGCCGACGAAGAACATGCCGCGCCATCCGATGACAGGAAAGAGCAGGAAGAACAGCAGCGAGGCGAACAGATAGCCGGAGGGATAACCCGCCTGCAGAATGCCCGAAACGATGCCGCGGCTTTCCTCCGGCACCGTCTCCATGACGAGCGAGGCGCCGACACCCCACTCCCCACCCATGGCGATGCCGTAAAGCGCGCGCAGTACCAGGAACATGGTGAGCCCGGTCGAAAAACCGGTGAGGAAGTCGAAGAGCGAATAGAGCAGCACATCCACCATCAGCGTGATGCGCCGCCCGTAACGGTCTGCCGCAAGCCCGAAGATCAGGGCACCGAGCGCCCGCATGGCAAGGGTCAGAAAGATCGCCACGGACACCGCGGGAACATCGGTATGAAACTCCTCGGCGATATATTTGAGAACGAAAACGAGAATGAAGAAATCGAAGGCGTCGAGCGTCCAGCCGAGATAGCTGGCGATGACAGTGTTGCGCTGCTGCGGCGTGAGCGCGCGCAGACTTGCCAATGCGGACATAAGCATTCCTCCGTCCGAAAGCGGCGGCGAGGCGGGGCAATTCCGGATGCCGTCGGAAGGGGTGTCAGGGTGGGCGTGCTGCCGGGAGACAGCGGTGCGGAAACGTCAGGGTTGCTGACTGGGTTCCATCACATCGGCGCGATTGGGGGATGCGTGGCTTTGAGCGTTAGCGCGTAGGATACCCCCCTCTGGCCTGCCGGCCATCTCCCCCCACAAGGGTAGAGATCGACAAGCGGCGCGGCCTTCGCGCATCACTAATGTCGTGCAATTTGCAACGTTGATTGTTTGGGGAAGCCCGTGCTCCCAGCCAATCTCCACCCTTGTGGGGGAGATGGCCGGCAGGCTAGAGGGGGGTGCCACGCGGCAGGCCTTAGCGTCTTCAGCAGCGGACGCAGGAGCCCAAGTCCGTGTCACCTTACGAGCGGCGAAAGCCTCCATCGCCGCCCATCAGCCTCAGCCACGGCCCGACATGGAACAGGCCCATAAGTCCATACATGGCCGCCATGCCGCTGAAGGCCGATGCGCCATGCATCGGCATCCCGCCCATCGAGCAGATCATGTCCGCCGCCGGGTCGCTTGCCGAGAGCGCGGCCATCACGGCAAAGGTGGGTGCCGCGGCAAGTGATAGCCCGCGCGCGATACCGGGCAGAAGCGGGCCGGCGCTATTGCCGGCCCCCATCTTCGAAGGCGTGCTCATTGCCCTGCCCCGTACCGGTCGTGGTGACGCCACCATACGCCCGTTTCGTTGCGACCCAGCGGTGCGCGGTCGAGCAGCTGGTACATGCCCCAGATCCCGTCCAGCCCGCGGGCATAGGAGGAGTAGCTGTGGTAGATTTCTCCGTCCTGCAGGACGAAGGCGCTGAGGCCAGGGCGGTCGCGGGTGTAGGTGGAGATATCGGTGCCCGTCGTTGCGGCCATCTGCGCCACCGGACCTTCGCCGCCGCGCAGTTCCCATTGCTGTACCCTCTTGCCGGCCTGCGCATCCGGCATCGGCGGTTCGCGCCGGTAGTTGTATTCGATGCTGCCGTCGCGCTGTTCCTGCAGCGTGAACACCACATTGAAATCATGGTTGAAATCGCTGCCGGCCGACGACGCCCAGTCGAAGGTCCAGCCCATGCGGCGCTTGTATTCCAGGAGTTTGGCCAGCGGCGCGCGGGAGATGGCAGTAAAGGCGACATCGTGGTTTTCCAGATGCACGGTGACGCCGTTGAAGCCATCGGCGATCGCCGAGCAGGATGGGCAGCCGGCCGTATAGTCCGGCCCGAACATGAAGTGATAGACGAGCAGCTGCGAGCGGCCCTTGAAGAGTGCCGACAGCGGCACGATGCCGGCTTCGGTCTCGAACCGGTAGTCCTTGTCGATCTTAACCCACGGCAGCTCCTGACGGCGCTCGGCCAGTGCATCGCTGCGGCGCGTCAGATCCTTTTCCTCGTCCAAGAGCGCCAGCCGCGCCTGCAGCCATTCCGCCCGTGTTCCGGTTTTGTGCATCATCATTGGTCTTCTCCTCATTTGCATTGAAACGTCTAAGCCGGCGGGCCGTTGCCTGCCGATGGGGAATAAACTAGGTCTGAATGCCCGAGGGGTGGGAGTTACAAGTGTGACGGGATTCCGATGGACTCACTGATAACAGCTGCCGCACAGGCGCTGGCCGTGGGCGATGCGCTGGGCGCGATGAAGCGCGTGGCGCTACGCGACGACCCGCCGGCTCTCGCCCTTCGCGGCATCGCCATGGCCCAGCTCGGCGATCTCATCCGCGCCAAGGCACTGCTGAAGAGCGCTGCTCATGCCTTCGGCCCGCGCGAGGCTGTGGCCCGCGCCCGCTGCATTGTGGCCGAGGCCGAAATCGCCCTCGTCTCGCGCGATCTCACCTGGCCGGAAAAGGCGCTGGAAGGCGCGCGCCTGACGCTCGAAAGGCGCGGCGACAGCGTCAACGCCGCCCATGCCCGCAACCTGCAGATCCGCCGCCTGCTCCTGATCGGCCATCTCGATGCCGCCGAAAAGCTGCTCGCCGACCTCGACCCCTCGCCGCTGCCGCCCGCCGCCCGCGCCGGCCATGAACTTGCTGTCGCCGGTGTCGCAATCCGCCGGCTGCGCACGGAGCCGGCGCGCGCAGCACTGGCTAGGGCAGCGGAGGCGGCGCTCGAGGCCAATATTCCGGCGCTCGCGGTCGAGGTGCGCGATGCGGCAAAGGTTCTGAAAGCGCCCGCCGCCCGGCTGATCGATAGCGGCACGCAACGCCTGCTGCAGCTTCAGGAGGTTGAGGCGCTGCTTGCCTCCGATACGCTGGTCGTTGATGCCTGCCGCAACGTGGTGCGCGTGGGCAGCGAGATCGTGCCACTCGCAAGCCGCCCGGTGCTGTTTGCGCTCGCCCGCACGCTCGCCGAGGCTGCACCATCGGATGTCATTCGTTCGATCCTGCTTGCCCGCGCCTTCCGCGCCCGCCATGCCGATGAATCCCACCGGGCGCGGCTGCGCGTCGAGATCGGCCGGCTGCGTGCCGCCCTTGCCAATCTTGCTGAGGTGAAGGCGACGAGCCACGGCTTTGCACTGATGCCGCACGATGGGCGCGCCGTGGTGGTGCTTGCCCCGCCGGTCGAGGAGGAGCACGCCTTCCTGCTGGCACTTCTCGCCGATGGCGAATCCTGGTCCAGCACGGCACTCGCAATCGCCCTGAGCCTGAGCCCGCGCACCGTGCAGCGGGCGCTAGACGCGCTGGAAGCGGCCGGTAAGGTGCAGTTTTTCGGCAATGGACGGGCGCGCCGCTGGATGATGCCGCCGGTCGTCGGCTTCCCGACAACATTGTTACTCCCGGGTCCGCTGCCGAGCGATTAGAAATAAACGGCAGCAAAGTGCGGAGCGGTTCTGCGTCCGGAATTGCGAAAAAAGAAGGAGGATGGAGCGCCATGAAGACATCACAGGCAGAAATCGTCAGGGAATACGGCCCATTCGAGGGCACGCGCAATATTGGTGGCGTTACTTATGATGGCCGCCGGGTCTGGTTTGCCGCCGGCGAAAACCTGCGGGCTTTGGATCCCGAAACCGGGGCCGAGCTCGAGACCATCGATGTCGCCGCCCATGCCGGCACCGCTTTCGACGGGCGTTACATCTTCCAGATCGCCGAGGACAAAATCCGCAAGATCGATCCCGAAACCGGCACCGTGGTCGCCACCATACCCGCCCCCGGCAAGGGCGCCGATTCCGGCATGGCCTGGTGCGAGGGCAGCCTCTGGGTCGGCCAGTACCGCGAAAACTGCATTCACCAGATCGACCCTGAGACGGGGAAGATCCTGCGCACGATCGAATCCAAACGCCATGTGACGGGCGTGACCTGGGTCGATGGCGAGCTCTGGCATGCCACCTGGCAGGACGACAAGAGCGACATCAGGCGCATCGACCCTGACTCCGGCGAGGTGCTGGAACGGCTCGATATGCCCGAGGGCACCGGCGTTTCCGGGCTCGAGGCCGATGGCGCGGACCTGTTCTATGCTGGAGGCGGCGGCAGCGGCAAGGTACGGGCGGTCCGCCGGCCGCGATAAGGTTGGGCCGGGCTGGGATGTTCATGGTGCAGCACAATTGCTGGGGCTGCCGATCCGCTCGCCCTGCTTACTTACCCTTCTTGCGCAGCGCCTCGATCAGCACATGCGCTGCCGGACCTGACGATGCCGGGTTCTGCCCGGTGATCAACTGCCCGTCTGTGACGGTGTAGACGCCCCAATCCTTAACCTTGGAAAAGATCGCCCCGAGGCTCAGCAATTCGTCTTCCACCAGGAAAGGCACCACCTTCGTCAGCCCGACTGCTTCCTCTTCGCCATTGGTGAAGCCGGTCACCTTCCGGCCCGCGACGAAGGGCGTGCCGTCGGCGTTCTTGACCCGATGCAACACGCCCGGCGCATGGCAGACGAGCGCGATGGTCTTGCCGGCCGCGATGAAGGACTCAATCAGCTTGATGGAGTTGGGGTCTTCGGCCAGATCCCACATCGGGCCATGCCCGCCGGGATAGAAAACCGTGTCGTAGTCAGCCTGGTTGACGCTATCCAGCAGCACCGTATTGGCGAGCCGCGCCTTGGCGGCCTCGTCGGCATTGAAGCGTCGCGTGAGATCGGTCTGAAACATCGGCTCGTCGCTCTTGGGGTCGAGCGGCGGCTGGCCGCCCTTGGGCGAAGCGAGGGTCATCTCCGCACCCGCATCCTTGAACGCATAGTATGGGGCGGCGAGCTCTTCGAGCCAGAAACCTGTCTTCTTGCCGGTATTGCCGAGCTGGTCATGTGAAGTCAGTACGAGCAGAACTTTCATGATACCTATCCTTCCGGTGATTAGTCTCGGGGCTGCATAGATCACGACTGAAACCTGGGCCCGCTGTCATGCGGGCGACAGTATCGGCGATTGGCGATGGCTTTAAGATTTTCGATACAGGGACGAAGTAGCGGAGAAGAATAAAGAGGGAAGACCACGCCAGAGGCAAGTAGTGCTGGCGAAGCCCCAGAGAAACGGAAACTTAACCATACAAAGACTGCTCCGGAACCGTCTCCCATGGCGGAAGTTTCCCTGCTGCAATCGATGAAGTGAGAGTGACATGGTTCAGTCGTTTCAGGAGCGTTATATCACGCGCGAAAAGCATCAGCGGATCGTCGATTATTATCGGAAGCTGGTGGCGCGGCTCTATGGCAATGTGCGGGATTTGAGGGCGCAGGCCGATGCGCCGGTGAAGAAAGCTCCGCAGGCCGCCGAACGGCCGGGCGGGATGCCGCAGGAAAAAGACCTTGGGCCGAATGTCGTCCACCTTGGCTTTTACCGCGACCGGCGGAAATCCGATGCCTGATAATCCGGTGCGCGTCTCTACGGTCGGCGCCATCTCCGATGAATCGCAGCCAACGTCAGCCTACCCCGGCACCCTGCCCCGGCAGGCCCAGGCAACAGAGGCAAACGACCGCGGCCCGTCTGGCTCTCCGGCCTCATAGGCCCCCCTCACCGCGGTATCGACCCTCGCACGCGTATACGCATCCAGTCCCGCCACATACTTGCCGAGAGGGCCTTCGCCTGATGCAATCGGGTCCCAGTAGTCGGCAAACGAGCGGTAATCCATGCGGATCGTGAGCGAGGTCTCCTCCACATCGGCAAGGCCGTTGCTGATAAAGCTCGCCTTCATCTCCCCAGGCTGCGTCATCGGCTGGAAAGAATAACGATGGCGCATCGCCCGCGAATTCGCGTCGATCATGGCAACCGTATCCCACATCATGCGCATGCCGGACATGCCGCCATAATGATCCCAGACGGCGGCGGCAACGACACCGCCCGGGCGAACGACGCGCTGCATCTCGGCCACCGCCCTTCCGGCCTCCGGCACGAAATGCAGCACGAGCATCGAGATCGCCCGGTCGAAGCTGTTATCCTCGAACGGCAGCGCGCAGGCATCCGCTTCTCGAATGCTGATGCGGGGATCGGTATTGCGCCGGTTTGCTGCCTCCACGAAGACGGGCGAAAAATCGATGGCGGAGATCGCCTTCAGGCCGGGATTTTCCGCCAGCGTGAAGGTGAGGCTTCCCGTGCCGCAGCCGACATCGAGAATGCTTTCCCCATCCTCAAACCCGGCAAAATCGATGAGCCCGGGCGCGAGCCTTCTGCTCCAGCGCCCCATCAGTTGCTCGTAACCATCGGCACTTTCGACATTGAAACTCGACGGCATCGCAGTCTCCCCCCAAAAAAGAGGCAAGCAAGCGGGACAATGTCCGCACCAACATTAGAACTGCGCGAGCCACGCCGCAAGTAAATCGGCTCTCTTTGTTTCACGCAACATTGGCCGCAAGACCGCGGCGCAGTTTGCTAGACATCAGCAGACTTCGGTTTGCGCCACATGATCGAGATGCGGCATACTATTTCACGCTGGCAAGCAGGCGTCCGAATGCGGCGTCGAAATCCTCCAGGCTGAAATTCTGCGGGTCGTCATGCCCGTCGCTCAAGCCCTGATCGATTGCCGCATGAAATGCTGGAACCAGGCCACTCTGGGCACGCATGCTCGCCACGAGATAAAGGAGCGCGAGCCGGTCATACTGGGCTTGCGAGAAACCCGGCGTTGGCGCATTGCCGTCGGGCTGGCTCGGGTGTTTCCGGCGCGGCTGGACGTTCTCGATGTGAAGGAACATGCCACGCGCCAGGGTTCCGATCTGCAGTTCCAGCTTGGTTGCGCGCCAGGGCACGCCAAAATCATGGCCGACATAAATCTCGCCCCGGCGGTTGAGGAATATATGCGCCTTGGCGTTCGACGCGCTCTTGAAGCCGTCAAGCCGATTGACCTGGTTGCTTGTATCGATGTCGGCGGGAAACTGCGCCACATTCCCGAAATTCGGCGAACTCGTGTCGTGAATGACAAAATAGCGCGCGAACGGCGCATGCGGATTGTTCGAGTTGCCACGGGATACCGGGGCGTCAAGACTGCCTCCGAGCCCGGCTTCGGTCAGCCCCTGGGCGGAGATTTCATGCTGCAACTTGGCCTTGGAGATATCGACCGGTTTGCCGATGAAGCCGGCAAGATTAGGCGGCAACTGCGCCGGCGCGGCATCTACATTTCCCAGTATTTTCACCTTGCGCAGCAGACAGGATGCCTGTTCGCTGGAATTTCCGGCGAAGGCCATGGTTTCCGTGTCGAATTTGCATTTTCCGAAAATCGCCGCACTCGTCTGGACGGTCGCACCGGCAAGTATGAGAATGCCTAGGGGTAAAAGGTAACGCATCGCAAACTCCTCTCCTGCTTGCGTGGAAACATCACGGGCACATTGCGCCGCCCGTCAGGTTGAGCTTCTCCTTGGCAAAGGCACATAATTTTGAGATGGCGTTCTGTGGCGTGAGATCGGGGCTCCGGCTGCCTGGATAGGCGATGAAAATCACATCATGGCCGAGCCCAAAATTCTTGTAGGGATAAACGTGTCCCGGCCCGACGCAGGCGGTTCCATCACTGTTCCACTTCTTGCAACGGCTTTCGCCGATTGCCTCGAAGACCCTGCTCGATCCCTCGCCGAGCCGCATGAAAGGACCACCGTCCGCGATCAGAACCGGCGTCCACCGGTCCTTGTAGACGACGACGCCCATATCACCTAGCCGCAGCCCGGTCTTGTCCGCAAACATGCGGCCCATCTCGCCGCTCTTGCTGCCGGTTATCTTGGAAAGGCCGGCCGTCGGCATCACGATGAAAGGAATGCGGTCAGGATCGATTTGCGCGGACTGCGCGGAAGAATTAGGTGAACCTGGCCACTTATAGGACGTCTCCTTCAGATCGGTAGCGCCAGGCAGACCGTTCCATGCCGCCCAGGATCCATCAACGTCGAGCGCCATCTTGCTGCGCCAGTAGATCGCGCCGTCCTTGAGACGCAGCAACGCCTTCACATTGCTGGGGTCGCGACTGCACAGATAGTACTGTTTCGATTCCGCGACACCAGGAAGCCTCAGGTTAAAACCGAGAAACTTATCCTTCCTGCTCTGTCCGGCCGCGCCGTCGCAACCGACAAATTCTCCCCGGTAGGACTCGTCGAGCGGCACTGAAGCCGAGAATTCGACTGCCTTCAGGAGGTCGGCGGAGCTTGCTGGCGGTTCGGCAGC
Organism: Rhizobium sp. 1399; assembly: GCF_031455475.1. NCBI lineage: Bacteria > Pseudomonadati > Pseudomonadota > Alphaproteobacteria > Hyphomicrobiales > Rhizobiaceae > Rhizobium > Rhizobium sp. 1399. The sequence goes on from NZ_JAVDSU010000012.1 coordinate 201,079, forward strand.
GCGAGCGTGAACAGCCAGCGCGGCAATGCCGAGCGTCACTAAAACTCGGGATAATTGAAGCATGTAAAGAGACATAATCTAAGGCTCCTCTTGCTCGGCTTCGGTGCAACGTCAGCGATCCAAGTGCTTCTTCCATTTAATCTTAGAGTGTGCAATTCTGACGACAATAGCAACACCAATGTCTCCGCAGGTTGAAAGTATTTCCTGCGGGGATTCTGCACGAGGGGTGAAAATGCAGTGGTTGTTTCTAATGACCTTGAGAAAGGTCGGGCTTGCTATTCTGATCACCGCGTTTGTCACACGCCTCACGCAGGCAGCGGAAATCGACCCGGCGGCACTCACAACTGAAATGAAAGACCGCTTCGAGAGGCGGATCGATGGTGGCCAGTATATGAGATCATCATGCTCGCCAACGGCGGTTGATGGCTGGTCAGGCGTTGAACTCCTGCGCTGCACTTACAGGGAACTGAACGCCGAGGCGACGGTCACGCTCGCCTTGCCGAGCGCAGAGCAACTGGCACGCTGGACAGTCTCCGCCTGCCGCGATGCTGGGGCAACCGACATGAGTGCCTGCGCGCGCCACATCGAGAAGCGCATCTGGTCGGCTTCGAATGCCCAGTTTCCAGTGCGCGGCTATGTGATCGAACCGCATTCGGTACTCGGGGGCGCGTCGAACGAAGCCTACTGTTTTCTGTTCCGCGACGGCGTGACGGTAAGGACGGCAGCGGTCACGTCACGCGCGCCGCAAGGCGGCAAATGCGCTCCGCAAAGTGCGGAAAATGATCCGATCACGCGCGCCTTCACCTATGCGCGGATTGCGTCGACGACCCGGGCTGAGCTGGCGCTCGCGCCCGGCGCCCCAAGCGAGGCTGACTTGGCGGGCAAGGCTTTCCCCGATGCTGTGCGCAAGGAATTCGTCGCCGCATGGGCTTCCGATCGCAACCGCCTGATTTCCGGCGCTGCCATTGCAGACAAAGCGAAGGGGGAATTCAACTGACCGTATCTCGTGGTTTTCTGTCTAGTTCAACGAGGCGATGGCAGCATTGAGCGCCGTGGCATAGGCGACCCACACGCCGTAGGGCATGAACAGGACCGATGATAGCCGATCGCGTTTCCACGACAGCGCGATGAAGGCAAGGATCAGCAGGAGCAGCGGGATGATGATCATCAACCCCAGGTTCGGGGATTTTAGGCCGAAGAAAGCCGGCGACCAGGCGAAATTCAACACGAGCTGGGCGATCCAGGTGGTCATGACGGGTGAACGCCTGCTGCGCGCATAGGTCCGCGCGCCTGCAATACCAACAAGGATGTAAAGGACGGTCCAGGCCGGGCCGAACAGCCAGTTCGGCGGCGTAAACCAGGGCTTGGCGAGCGACTGGTACCATTCATCCGGCAGATTGATGAGACCGATGAGAAGCCCGCCGCCGAGCGTGAGCAGAATGAAAACGAGATAATGATCAAACCGGTGCAACGGAACCCCCGCGTAAGTGACGATTGAAGTGGCGTCCGCGGGCGCGCCGTCAAGAGCGGCCTCTTCCCGGCTCGATCAGGCGTCTCGCCAGTAGCGTTTCGGCGCACGGCCGAAGACGCGCTTGAAGGCATTGCCGAAGGCGCTTTCGGAGGAATAGCCGAGGCTGGCGGCAAGGCCTGCCACCGTTGCCTCCTTGCGGCGCAGCGCCTCGCGGGCGCGGTGCATGCGCCAGCGGGTGACATAATCGAGGGGCGCAACACCGACCAGATCGCGGAAGCGCTGCGCAAAGGCGGAGCGCGACATGCCGGTGCGGCTTGCGAGCTCACCCACCGTCCAGCGATAGCCAGGCTCGTTGTGGATCAGGCTGATCGCCTTGCCTATGCCGGGATTGCCGAGCGCGCCGATCCAGCCGGCATTGTCTGCGCCGGCGCGGGCGACATGGGCGCGCAGCGCCTGCACCAGCAGGATATCGCCCATCCGCCGTGTCATAAGCGTCGAGCCTATTGCGCCGACTCCGAGTTCGTCGTTAAGGGTCGCAAGTGTAGCGCGCAGAACGGCGGCAGCGCGGTCGCTCGAGGGTATATGGATGAAGGGTGGCAGCGCATCGAGCAGCAGTTGCGCATTGCCGCCGGATATGACGAGACTGCCACCGATCAGGACCGTCTCGTCGCCGCCATGCCGGGCAATATTGGAATGGTCCCAATCGAAGAACGCGATACCGTCTTCCGGCTCGCTCGCCAGATCATTGGCGATCACATAGGCGGGCGCATTGGCAAGCAGGAACGTATCGCCCGCTTCAAGCGCAAAGGGCTGCTCGCCCGGCAGGATGATCCAGCAGCCGCCCCTGATGACCGCGACGAATTTCAGCGCCGGCTTCGGCGGAAAGCGGAAGGCCCATTGCCCGCCCACCTCGAAACGAGTGCAGCGGGCGCTCTCGATATCAACAAGCGAAAACACATCGGACAGGGGATCGATCATGAATTCCGGACGATCTCGACGAAATGACAGAGCATAGAGCATAGATTCTCCAGCCTTCCGCTGCAATCCTTGAGGTCACCATCAAGGAGAAAGACGATGTCACCGATCAAGGACAAGGTCATTGCCATTACCGGCGCCAGCAGCGGCATCGGCGAAGCGACCGCCCTCATCCTGGCCGAGCGCGGCGCCAGGATCGCGCTCGGCGCCCGGCGCAGCGAGAAGTTGGAGGCGTTGGCTCAGCGCATCACCAAGGCCGGCGGCGAGGCCATCTACCGCGTCACCGACGTCAAGAAGCGCGCGGATCTCGAAGCGCTCGTGGCGCTTGCCTGCGACACCTACGGAAAGCTCGATGTGCTGATCAACAATGCCGGCATCGGGCCGATTTCACCAATGGATGAATTGCGCGTCGAGGATTGGGAGGAGATGATCGACGTCAATATCAAGGGGCCGCTCTATGGCATTGCCGCCGCCCTGCCCGTCTTCCGCCGCCAGGGTTTCGGCCATGTCGTCAACACGCTCTCAACGGCGGGCATCACCATCAAGCCGACCATGGCCGTCTATGCCGGCACCAAGAATGCCATGCGCACCATTGCCGAAGGCCTGCGGCAGGAGGCCGGCCCGCATCTGCGCGTCACCAATGTATCGCCGGGCATCATCAGAACCAATTTCGCCGACTCCATGACCAGCCCGGCCGTGAAAGCCGGGATCACGAAAAGCATGGAGGAAATGGCGATCACGCCGGATGCAATCGGCCGCGCCATCGCCTTTGCCATCGAGCAGCCTGACGATGTCGATGTCGGCGATATCGTCATCCGGCCGACCGCGCAGGCGTGAACACGGCATGAAGCGGACCAGCCGATCGCCGGTCCGCTTTGCCCAATGCGGCCGTTCATCAGGCCTTGTCGAGAACACTCCAGTCAAAACCCTTCGCCCAGTCGGCATAGCTGTGCCAGGCGACATCGGGGAAATCGCGGCGCAGTGCCGCGATATCGGCGGAATAGCCGGTGCGGTCGAACCATTCGAACATCAGCGCCGCATCCTCGCTCTGCTGGCGCATCGCCGCAATCGGCAGTTCCTGGAAACGGATCGGCCGGCCGAGCGCCTCGGTGAGGATCTTCGCCTGCTCCTCGCCCGAGAGTTCGTCGCCGGCAATATCGAAACGTTTTCCGAAGACCTGCTCGCGCCGTTCCGCAAGGGCGGCGACGAAATGGCCGATATCGTCGATGGCGATCTGCTGCAGCTTGCGGGCCGGCGGCAGGGCCGCGGCATAGACGCCCTGTTTCAGGCCGCCGATCGACCAGGGGGCGACGGTATTTTCCATGAAGGCGACGGGCGCGCTGATCGTATAGGGAATGCCGAGTCCGGCGATGTGCTGCTCGACCAGATACTTGCTGTCGAAATGCGGAATGCCCGTCTTCCTGTCAGCATCGCCGACCGAGCCGTAGATGAGATGGCCGATACCGGCCTCCTTGGCCGCATCGGCAGCGGCAATGCCCTGGCGGGTTTCCGCCTCGACGCCGGCCTCATAGCTGTTGCCCATCAGGTACATCGTATCGACGCCCCTGGCAGCCTTGACGATCGACGCCTTGTCGTCGAGATCGCCTACGACAACCTCGATGCCGGATGCGGCAAGCCGCTTGGCGCTATCGCCGTCCGGCCGGCGCGTCAGCCCCTTGACGTGATGGCCGCGTGCGGCGAGCGCGCGGGCGACGGCGCCGCCTTGCTGGCCGGTTGCGCCCGATACGAGAATGCTTCTGCTGTTGCTCATGTCTCTGCTCCTTCTTTTGCCGATGGCAGTTGCTGATGGAGCAGATTTAGGATTGCTGCATTGGTTCATAATGGCCTAAAAATGCCAAACATCGTCCCATTGAGAGCAACAATGATCGATCTCAACGATATCGTGATCTTCTCCCGCGTCATCGAAACCGGCAGCTTCACCGCAGCCGCGCGGCTGCTCGGCATGCCCAAGACGACGGTCAGCCGCCGGGTTGCGGCCCTCGAGCGCGACCTCGGTGTGCGCCTCCTGCAGCGCACGACCCGCAGCCTAGGCCTGACGGAGGCCGGGCGGCTCTATTATGAGGAGGCAAGCGAGGCACTGAGGAAGATTGAAGGCGCCAATAGCAGGCTCGCCGAAGCGCAGGCCGAGCCCTCGGGCACGATCCGTATTTCGGCTCCCGTCGGCTTCAGCGGCCATTTCCTGCAGGAGGCGACTTTCGAATTCATGGCGACCCATCCGAAGGCCAAGGTCGAGCTGCGGCTGACCGACGAGCGGCTGAACCTCGTCGACAATGGCATAGACCTCGCCTTCCGCACCGGATCGCTGGAGGATTCCACCCTGATCGCCCGCAAGCTCGGCCCTACCTATCGCCTGCTCTGCGCCAGCCCCGCCTATCTCGCCCGCGCAGGTCGGCCCTCCACACCTGATGATCTCGCAAGCCATGACTGCGTCATCGCCGGGCCATCGGCCGCCCATGCGCAATGGGTGCTGGAAGGCTTGGCTGGACCGGAAACGGTCTCCGTATCAGGACGCTTCGCTGCCAATGAAATGCAGGCAGTGATGGAGGCGGCCATTGCCGGCTACGGCATCGCGCAGCTGCCTTACGGCGTCGCCTTCGCCTGCATCGCAGACGGGCGGCTGCAGCGCGTGCTCGACGACTACACGACCGCATCGGGCGGCCTCTATGTCGTCTATCCCAGCAGCAAGCACCTCTCGCCGCTGGTGCGCGCCTTCATCGCGCTCGCGGAAAAGCGGCTGCATGCGGCCGATGCGCGAAACGTCCTGCCAGATAGCGCATAGGGGCAGCGCGCTTCAGCCTGAATGGTTGCCAAAGCCGCCCGATAGGCGGAAGCTCGTTTTTTGTGATTGGGGGAATGCGGCACATGACGATATCAGCCATATCAGGGCATCCGCCAAAATCCGGCAGCGCGAGCATCTGCCGCGGCTGCTGGGACCAGATGCATATGCCGATCCCGATCCGCGGCCCGCTTTCGCTGCCCTTCCGCGCGTTTGGCATTACGCGCAGCAAGATGAACCCCGATATCTGCACGATCTGCGAGCGCTCCTTCCAATATGTGAAGAAGCAGCGCCACATCACTGCAGGCGCCACCATCCTCTTTGCCGATATCAGAGGTTACACCGGCCTTTCGCAGCGCATCGGCGCAATCGACCTCAGCCGCATCGTCAGCCTGTTTCATGATCGCGCCGCACAGGCGATCTGGGAAAATGACGGCATCGTCAACAAGCAGATGGGCGACGGGCTGATGGCGATCTTCAACTTCCCGATCACCCGCAAGGACCATGCCGCAGCTGCCATCAGGGCCGCGCTGGAGATCCAGCGCTCCTGCACGGAAGCGCTCGCCGAGCTCGACACCGGCTACACCCTCGGCATCGGCGTCGGCATTCACACGGGCGATGTGCAGATCGGCGAATTCTCCAGCTTCCGCAGCGATTTCACCGCAATCGGCGGCGTCGTCAACCAGGCCGCCCGGCTGGAATCGCAGGCGGCACCCGGCGAAATCCTCGTGTCGCTGGAGACGACGCTGCAAGCGCCCGAACTGATGGGCGGTACGGAAGCACGGTCACTGTCGCTGAAGGGCATAGAGCAGCCGGTGGAGGCGCGGGTTTTGCGGGTGGATTGAGCCGAAATCCCATATTTCCCAGGCTTTTCAGCGCTGTGGCTCCAGCCCCTTTCGCCGCCCTGTCATTCCATAAAAACAAAAGCGCTTGCATTTAAATCCGAACGTTCGTATTTTTATCCACGAAAACCGGGAACCCTATCTGTGACGCGAACGCGCAAGATCACCACTGACGATATTCTGGACGCTGCCGAGCGCGTCGTCGTGCGCGCCGGTGCGACGGGGCTTTCAATCGATGCGGTGGCGAAGGAAGCCGGCGTCAGCAAGTCGCGTGTCGTCTATGACCACAAGACCAAGAGCGCGCTTCTGGAAGCGCTGGTCGATCGCCGCGTCGGCGCCGATATCGCCCATATGGAAGAATGCGTGAAGGCGAGTTCGGATACCCCTCACCCTGAGCTTTACGGCCGCATCGCGGCTGCCGACAAGACGCTTGATGATACCGACCGCGCCGTGGCGATGGCGATCAGCGCCTCCATGTCGAGCGAGGAAAATCTGCAGCAGATCATCCGCAAATGGGTGGTAGCCGATCTGGCGGCGATGGCCGCCGGGCCGAAGCCGCGGGCAGCCCTGATGGCCTATCTGGCGCTGACCGGCTTTTACTGTACCGAACTCTTCGATTTCCACCGCTGGAGCGGTGCGGAACGGCAGGAGCTGCTCGAGGATATCCGCAAGGTCTACACGACCTTCCTCGAGCCGCCTGAAACGAAGACTTGAAAAACTCGAAACCACAATAACTTAAGCAATTCCAGGAAAAGTGTGAAACGGTTTTCCGTCCGGAATTGCGTGAAAATGAAGAAACCAAAGCAATAACCTAGCAAGCCGCCGGGGCGGCCAAAAGGGGATATATCCATGCTGCGCAATACCAGACTGCCGCGCCTGAAAGCGATGATGGCAGCCACGACCCTTCTCGTACTGGCCGCCGGGCACACATTCGCTCAAGAGGGCGGAATGCAGATGCCGCCGGCGGCTGTCGGCGTGGTCGAGATGAAGAGCCATGCCGTGCCTGTGGTCAACGAACTGCCGGGCCGCATTGCCGCCACCCGCGTTTCGGAAGTGCGCGCCCGCGTCTCCGGCATCCTGCAGGAGCGCGTCTTCGAACAGGGCACCTTCGTCAAGCAGGGCGACGTACTCTACCGCATCGATCCGCGCCTCTTCCGCGTGCGGGTTGCCTCTGCTGAAGCCACATTGCAGCGCGCCAAGGCGACACAGCAGAATGCCCGCCTGCAGCTGGAGCGCCAGCAGAACCTGAAGGAGCGCAATATCGCGACCGGCATCGATTACGATACGGCAGCCGTCGCCGTGGCCCAGGCCGATGCCGATGTGGCGAGTGCCGAAGCCGGCCTCGATGAAGCCAAGATCAATCTCGATTACACCGAAGTCCGCGCGCCGATTTCAGGCATCATCGGCGGCGCGCTAGTCACCGAGGGCGCGCTCGTGACCGCCGACGGCACCTCCAATCTGGCGCTCATCCAGCAGGTCGACCCTGTCTATGCCGACTTCACCCAGTCGGCGCAGGATCTCCTGAACCTCAAGCGGGCCGTGGCCGACGGCAAGCTCGCCAGCACCGCACCCGGCGAAGCCCGCGTCGAACTCGTCTTCGACGATGGCAGCCTCTATGCCGAGCCCGGCCGGCTGCTGTTCGCCAGCGCCAATGTCGACCCCAACACCGGACAGGTGACACTGCGCGCCGAATTTCCCAACAAGAACGGCGATCTCCTGCCCGGCATGTATGTGCGTGTGCGCATCGAGCAAGCCGTGCGCCAGGATGCGCTGACCGTGCCGCAGCGGGCCGTCACGCGCAACGAGGCCGGCCAGGCGCAGGTCTATGTGCTCGCCGAAGGCAATAAGGCGGAGCTTCGCCCCGTCACGCTCGGCCAGGTTCTCGGCTCCGAATGGGTCGTCGAATCCGGCCTGAAGAGCGGCGAAACCGTCATCGCCGATGGCGTCCAGAAAGTGCAGCCCGGCGCAACGGTCGCGCCCGAACCCTGGAAGCCGGATGCGGCAGCGGCAGCCTCGGCGCCCGCTCCGGCTAAGGCGGAGTAAGAACTCATGGCACAATTCTTCATTCGCAGGCCGATCCTGGCCTGGGTCTTCGCGCTGTTCATCTCGATTGCCGGCATCATTGCGATCCCCTTCCTGCCGGTCTCGCAATATCCGAAGGTCGCCCCGCCGCAGCTTTCGATCTCCACTTCCTATCCGGGCGCTTCCCCGCAGGAGATCTATCAGGGCGTCACGCGCCAGATCGAGGATGAGCTGAACGGCGTCGAAGGCCTGATGTATTTCGAATCGACCTCCGACAATTCCGGCTCGGTCAGCATCAACGCCACCTTCCGCGCCGGCACCGATATAGACCAGGCCTCCGTCGACGTGCAGAACGCCATTCGCCGCGTCGAAGCCCGCCTGCCCGCCACCGTTCGCTCGCAGGGCATTAACGTCGAAGAGGCAAGCTCCGGCTTCCTGATGTTCATCGCGCTGACCTCGACCGATGGCACGCGCGATGAAGTGGCGCTCGGCGATTACATCACCCGCAATATCATCGGCGAGCTGCGCCGCATCGATGGTGTCGGCCGCGCCCAGCTCTTTGCCGCCCAGCGCGCCCTGCGTGTCTGGATCGACCCGGACAAGATGGTCGGCCTGAACCTCACGACCGATGACATCAACGCCGCCATCACCGCCCAGAATGCCCAGGTGGCCGCCGGCCAGATCGGCGCCGCGCCGAACCCGGTCACCCAGGACCTGACGGCAACAGTGCTCATGCAGGGGCAATTGCAGACGCCGCAGCAATTCGGCGAGATCATCCTGCGCGCCAATCCCGATGGCTCCACCGTGCGCCTGAAGGACGTCGCCCGCGTCGAACAGGGTGCGGAATCCTATAACTTTACCAGCCGCCTGAACGGCCAGCCGAGTGCCGCAATCGCCATCCAGCTCTCGTCGACCGGTAATGCCGTTGCCGTCTCCAACGCCGTCAACGAGAAGATGAAGGAGCTTTCGCGCTTCTTCCCCTCAGGCATCGAATATTCCGTTCCCTACGATACCAGCCCCTTCGTCTCGGCCTCGATCGAAAAGGTCATCCACACGCTGGTCGAGGCCGTCGCCCTCGTCTTCGTGGTGATGTTCATCTTCCTGCAGAATTTCCGCTACACGGTCATCCCGACACTCGTCGTGCCGGTGGCTCTGCTTGGAACCTGCGCGGTCATGTATGCGACCGGCTTTTCCATCAACGTGCTCACCATGTTCGCGATGGTCTTGGCGATCGGCATTCTCGTCGATGACGCGATCGTCGTCGTTGAAAATGTCGAGCGCATCATGGCCGAGGAAGGGCTCTCGCCAAAGGCAGCCGCGCAGAAGGCGATGAGCCAGATCACCGGCGCCATCCTCGGCATCACGCTGGTCCTCTCCTGCGTCTTCATTCCCATGGCCTTCTTCCCGGGATCAACAGGTATCATCTACCGCCAGTTCTCGCTGACCATGGTCGTCTCGATCCTGTTTTCGGCCTTCCTGGCGTTGTCGCTCACACCGGCGCTCTGCGCTACCTTCCTGAAGCCCATCAAGCAGGGCCATCACCACAAGCGCGGCATCGGCGGCTGGTTCAACCGCAATTTCGAGCGCATCACGTCAGGCTACTCGAAGACAGTCACCGGCATGGCGCGCCGCGCCGGGCGCATGATGATCGTCTACCTCGCCCTCGTCATCGGCCTCGGCTACCTCTTCATCAACCTGCCGACGGCCTTCGTGCCGGATGAAGACCAGGGCTTCATGATCGTCGATATCCAGGGCCCGCCGGAAGCGAGCGCCAACCGCACGATCGAATCCATCAAGCAGGTGGAAAAGATCTTCCGCTCCGAATCCGCCGTCGAAAATATCGTGGCGATCCAGGGCTTCTCCTTCTCGGGTAACGGCGCCAATGCCGCCCTCGCCTTCGTCACCCTGAAAGACTGGGCAGACCGCGGCCCCGGCAACACCGTGCAGGAAATCGCCAACCGCGTGAACGGCCAGCTCTTCGCGCTGAAGGACGCCACCACCTTCGCGCTCTCGCCGCCGCCGATCGAAGGCTTCGGCGCCACCGGCGGCTTCTCCTTCCGCCTGCAGGACCGCGGCGGCAAGGGCCAGACGGCACTTGTCGAGGCCGCCGGCCAGCTGATGCAGATGGCGGGCAAGAGCCCTGTCCTGACCGGCATGCGCGTCGAAGGCATGCCTGACGCAGCCCAGGTGCTGATGGTGATCGACCGCGAAAAGGCCAACACCTTCGGCATCTCCTTCGCCGATATCAACAACGCGATCACCGCCAATCTCGGATCGTCCTACATCAACGACTATCCGAATACCGGCCGCATGCAGCGCGTCATCGTCCAGGCGGATGATCGCGCCCGCCTGCAGATCGACGACGTGATGAAGATCAACGTGCGCAATGCGAGCGGCGGCATGGTGCCGCTCTCCTCTTTCGCCATCGCCCAATGGCAGAAGGGCGCACCGCAGATCGTCGGCTATAACGGCTATCCGACTGTGCGCATCTCCGGCGCGCCCGCCCCCGGCCAGTCCTCAGGTGCGGCAATTGCCGAAATGGAGCGCCTCGCCTCGCAGCTTCCCGAGGGTTTCGGCTTTGAATGGTCCGGCCAGTCGGCGGAGGAAATCACCTCCGGCAGCCAGGCCCCGATCCTCTTCAGTCTGTCGATCCTCTTCGTCTTCCTGCTTCTGGCAGGTCTCTACGAAAGCTGGTCGATCCCGCTTGCGGTCATGCTGGTGGTGCCGCTCGGCGTCATCGGCTCGGTCGCGGCGGTGATGCTGCGCGATATGCCCAACGACATCTATTTCAAGGTGGGCCTCATCGCCATCATCGGCCTCTCGGCCAAGAACGCCATCCTGATCGTCGAATTCGCCAAGGATTATTACGCCGAAGGCAAGTCGCTGCTGGATTCGGCGATAGAAGCCGCCCGCGTCCGCTTCCGGCCGATCATCATGACCTCGCTCGCCTTCACCCTCGGCGTCGTGCCGCTGGCGATCGCGACAGGGCCGAGCGCCGCCAGCCAGAACGCCATCGGCACCGGCGTGCTGGGCGGCATGATCTCCGCCACCGTGCTCGCCATCTTCTTCGTCCCGGCCTTCTTCGTCTTCGTGCTGAAGCTGATGCGCACGAGGCGGCCGGTCGCTGAGGAGCAACCGCCAGCCGCACCCGAGACACCACCAACCGCCCCGGCCATCCACTCCTGACCTACGACCGGTGCGTCATGCCTCCCGGGCTCTACCCAGAGCCCGGGAGTTTTTTGTTTTTTGGATGGGGGCGAAACCTAATTGCCTGACGATTGGGAATTGAAGGGCGTGCCGTGTTGCACCACATCCGCCCAGCCGGTCATCCGCCGCATGTGGAAGATTGGACCAAAGACGGCATCGTCAACAAGCAGATGGACGAGGCGCGGGTGTTGCGGGTGGCGTGATCGGCCAGCTCCCCGGCTCTGCCGCACCCCAATGGCATCGACCTGAAAATCGGAACCAATCTTCGGGAAGCCCGAAGCGCTGATTCAAGCACGCCCTAGCGGATAATCTGCATATATTTGTCCGGCTGCTTCAGCGCATGAAAGCCGAGCTTGGCATAGAGCTCATGCGCATCGCTCGTCGCCAGCATCCAGCCTTTCACCGTTGCCAGATCCGGATGGTTGATGGCGCTTTCCGCAAGCCATTTCCCAAGTCCCTTGCCGCGATGGGCGCTGAGCACGAAGACATCGCGCAGATAGGCAAAGAGCGAACCATCGGTGACGACCCGAGCAAAACCCGCCTGCGCCCCATCAGGCCCGTAAAGACCGAAAGGCATGGACCCGGCAATCGCCTTTTCCACCAGATCGCGCGAAACGCCCGGCGACCAATAGGCCTCCTCGGCCAGGAAGCGGCCGATCATATCCATATCGAGCCGGTCGCGATCCGTACTCACCGTATATCCATCCCGGCTCCACTCGAAGGCCCGGGTCTCATTTTCTAGAAGGCGCATGGTGTGATCCTGTCTGCCGGCGCGGCGTTCTTCGCTATTGGTATGTCAGGCATCGGCGCGGCGATAGGTATTAGATGTTGCGTCCACGGGGATGCGCCCGGCAGCCTTATTGGCGTCCGAATTTAAGCACTGAAATGCTCTGATAGGTAACGCCAGTGGGCTCGGCCTCAATCGAGTACGAAACAGTTTGCGTTATGATCCGGTTCTGGATCAGATGCGTGATGAAACTTGCTGGTCGCAGGAATTCTCTGGCGTCTTTGATCTCAACGAAATTTCTGCACGTAGTATCCAGATAGCCCCCAAAGGCATATTGCACTTTGTAGTTGCCGTCCGAGATTCCGTAAATCCCAGATGTCTGATTGCCTCGAACAAAAATGGCAGCCGCGACTGCTCCTGTCGCCGCATTCCTCACCTTGACGATCACATCTTCGCTGGATTCATTGACGATCTTCAGCACGTGCCCGACCGCCGGCCCCAAGCTGTACTCGCCCAGCAATCGCCCGTTAGGGATGGAATTGCGACAGATGGGAACGGTCAATGCTCTCACCCCGGTTTCAAAACCGAGTTGATTTGCCACCTCACGGATCCTTATCCAATTGTCAGCGACGAGTATCGCAAATAGGACAGCCACACAAAATCCGGGAAGTGAAAAGGCCATGATCATATGCACAGCCGCATATATGATTGAAAGACGCCAGGGATCTTTCAATCGCGCCTGCCTGGGATCGGCCCCGGCTTTCTCCAGCCGTGCCGCCAAGTCCGCCGCCTCCTTGCCAATATACCTGTCGACGCCGCCGCTGGACAGGTGCGCCAGCGCATAGGCGAGTTGCAGATTGCCCCGCGACAGGAAGGCACGCGCATTGTGCCATATCAGCCGCTGATCGACGACTGGCTCGTGCTTTCCACCGTACCCGTTCGCCAGTATCGAACGGACGACATTGAAGAGGCTATGCCGGCCCCACCAGCCGATAAGCACGGTTATGATGGACGACTTCCACCCCTCCCAGCGCGCGCATCGGGCACAGAATATGCCTTCTATGGGGTGGCGCATGTGGCCGAGGATATAGCCGTATACACGGAAGAAGGTGAGAGACCTGGGCTGAGCGGTGACCAGCGAGAGCAGCAAATCGGCTCAATTTCCGGGGCCTTCTCTTGCGGCTTGGAGGCCTGCTGCCGAGCGGCCGTCTGTGCGGATCGGTCATATTCGGCCCTGCGAGAGGAATCGCTGAGGATGTCATAGGCCTCGGAAATTCGATGAAATCTCTCAGCCGATCGAATGCCCGACGTATCAGGATGCGTTTCCTTGGCTAACTTCCTGAAGGCACTTCTGATTTCGTCTGCCGTTGCGGACGGCTGCACACCCAAGACCTTGTACAGGCCTTGCGGATCATTCTCGTTCATCATCCCCTCAATGGCATCCCATCGCGACGCGTACATAAAGCGAACATCCGATGAAAAGCAACTATTCCTTGTATAGAAGCGCATTTAACGGCAGGATTGCAGGTTCCATTGCCTAAACATTAGGCGGAACGACTTCCATCGTTCTAGCCGACCAACATGTTCGAAGACCGAGTGTCCATGGGAGGCATGAGCGGAATAATAATCGGAGCCGCAGTCCTCATCAGCTTATGCCACCAACCAAGGGCGGTGCGGGGCATCGCTTGATGGCTCCGTGCAAGGGGTAGAAGTCGGCAAACCCGCTCCCAGAGCCTTTCCGGTCAGTCAGTCTTCACTTGTCGACTCAATCCTCAGCCGTTGGCGCCGCTTCGTCCCGCTCCGGGCTGAAGAAGTTCAGGCAGAGCCTAAATACGATGACAATGAACATCACGAGCCCAAACACACCGAAAAGAACGCCAAAATAAATCTCCAGCGGAAGATCGTGAAGCCCCCAGAAATTCTCCTGAGCCCGGCATTTTGCCCCGCTGTAAGCGTTGCCATAAGCGAGTTTGGCGCAATAGTTCGATGTTATGGGCCAAAGGTAGAAAAGCACGTTAATGACAAGCGGAAATGCAAGGCTAGCCAATAGTCCCTTGATTGGCGCCACGTCCGATACCAACTTTTGAGGCTTCCCTTCCGGCTTCCGAGCAACCCACGATAGCCAGCACAAGAGGAAGACGACGCCGGTGCAAACCACTTGCCCCGTCAGCAAAATCGTCATGTGGTCGACAGACGGTCGCCAAAGATGAACCGCGAAGGCCGCAACGCCCGACACCAGTCCCAAGGCGGAAATAACGAAGACAAAGGAAAAACCTTCGCGTCTGACAAAAGCGATGAACACGCCATAAGCCGCAGCGATCGTAAGGCCCAGGGGAACAGGCCCGATCGTCCATGGCAAGGAGACCTCAATCATTGTGTCCCGTTTGTATGCCCGCAATCGCCACCCACGACGATGACCTCCACCACAGTAAATTGGCCCACAAAACGGGCGCGGCGCCTCTCTTGTCAGTACGTCATCGTCAGCAGTTCAGGAAAATTGTAGTAACGCAACCGCTTGTCGTGGCAGCGGTAGTCGTCCTCTGTGGAGTCGATGATCCTATCATTTTTCAGGGCGATCCCGAGATACGACCAGCCGGGGACCGCACGCTCCATCGTGCGCACGCAATAGGCATAGATCTTCTCGTTCGGTCTGAGGAGAACCACGCTTGAAATCTCGGCCTTGAGGAAATCCCCCGCCTTGATCCGTCCGCGCAGAATATCAATGTTCATGTGCCGCAATGCGCTCGACGGAGGACGCTGAGAATCCGCAACGGATTGCGGTGCCGGAGTTTTTTGGCAGCCCGCCAGTGTCATTACCGCGGTACAGAGAAGTACGGTCGTCCTCATTCAGCTTAGTCCCCCAAACACGCAATGCACGAAACAGACAATACTTCATGCAAACTTTACGAGAACAATATCCAGAACACACGTCATTGCAACATTCCCCTTGTGTTGAGCCAGATCCGCGATCTCCGAAAGCAGAGGCCCATCTTCGGCTCTGATCCGCGCATCCAGCCTTGCGATCTGCTGGGCGCCGTTGCCGTCGTCAAACCGTTGAAGCGCAGATGTGAGCTGTGCCGAATTCATGGCGAATGTAGCGGCCGGCAACGCAACGACCGCACAGAAAGCGGCCAGGAATTTATAGAGAGACATTCAAAATACCTGCTGATGCATTTTGATATCGGCGCTATCGACTGTCTCCTCGCGCTAAAATTCAGCGGCCGTCGGTCAATCGATCATCGTGGAAAGCTCCAGTCCCTGTCGGTTACTATCCGCATCGACCTGACTTGTGCCGGAGATAGAGAAAAGCACGATGACATCCTCCCTTGCAGACGGCCGCACGGCTCTTACGCTCCCATATATCGGACCATCTGAAGTTTGCGTCTGACCAGTTGCAACGGCGGAAGCTTCTCCGCGAAACTTCATTGAAACCACCGACGGCGCAGATATTCCCGCGCCTGTCAGTGTGCCACGGGCAATTTGCGCCAACCCGGCGTCACTATCGACTTTTACGGCACCCTTGATGCTCGCAAGGGTCAGGAAATTCTGACCATCCAGATTCACGGAATAGGACGCCACTTTAGCTGCAGCCCCATTGTCAGCGGCCAGATCCTGCTGCTCATAGACGAATGGCAACAATGACATCACGCGCAACCCGGCTTCCTTGAGCTGCCATTCTTGCGGTTTGCCGCTCCATGTCGGATTTGCCAGCAATTGTATCCGGAAAAACGATGCATCGATGCCGGTCTTGACCTGCTGGATCAACTCCGGGGTGATAAACACATTCGTATCCCCCGATGAATAGGACGTTCTCTCGGCAGCGGCCTGAAGAATCGTATCTGCATTTTGCAGACGGGGGATGCTGGCGGCCCGCACGGCCGGGTTCGGGTTATTTTCAATCTTCTTTCTAGCCGAGACAAACCCATCGGTTTTCACGACTGCCCGCGCCGCATAGCTCCGTTCAACGGATGCCCAAGCCTCCCTCTGGAAATCGAGACCATCCAGTATCATCGGGCCAATCGTGGCGGAAATATCCTGCTCCATGCCGGGATAGTAATCCGGGCTCGCTTTCACCGCCCCCCAAAATTCCGCGTGCAACTTCTCGGTCAGATAGCCATCTACGGCCGCCGCCGTCTTGAATATGGCCTGCTGACGTTGCGAAAAATCCTCCGCATCGACCGGCGCGGTGAACAGGCTAAAGCCAACAAACACAAGTGCAAAAATTCTAAACATCAAATCCCCCAAATGCTGATCTGGTGCTTAGCACCAGAGAGGAATAGGTCAAGCTTTTCCACAGCGCTGGGTTGCGAAGTTCAGACAAGAAATAGAGGCGCCGTGCCGTTGGCGATCGCGACCGGCCCGAGTGCGGCAAGCCAGAACGCCATCGCCACCGGCCTGCTGGGCGACATGATCTCCGCGACAGTGCTCGCCATCTTCGTACCGGCCTTCTTCGTCTGCGTGCTGAAGCTGATGCGCACGAAACGCCCTGTCCTCGACGAGGAAACCCCGCAGCAAGAAACCCCGCCAACCGCCCCGGCCACCCACCCCTGACCCGGTGACCGGTGCGCTACCTCCCGGCCTTCGAAAGAGCCCGGGAGTTTTTGTTTTTTGGTGGGTGAAAACGAGCACGACACAACAGCGATGCCCCAGCAATAGACGCCCCCGCCACCCGGTCCTATATCTGCTGTCAGCCTCTCACCGCCCGAAACCGCAGCAACCAGGGAAGCCGATGCCATCCACCTTCATCGCCAAGGGCGCCGACGCCTATGAAGCCAGCATGGGCCGTTGGAGCCGCAAGCTCGCAGACCCCTTCCTCGCCTTCGCCGGCGTGCCCTCGCACGGCCGCGTCCTCGACGCCGGCTGCGGCACCGGCAGCCTGACGCTGGCGCTCGCAGCCCATCCTGACCTGACCACCATCGAAGCCCTGGATTTCGAGGAAAACTTCGTCGCGGCCCTCAGCGCCCGCACGAATGACCCGAGGATATCGGCCCGCCAGGGCGACGTCTGCGCCCTGCCCTATGACGACAAGAGCTTCGACGCCGTCTATTCCCTGCTCGTCCTGCATTTCGTCTCGGACGCCGACAAGGCCATCACCGAAATGCGCCGCGTCCTCAAGCCGGGCGCCACCGCTGCCGCCGCCGTCTGGTCCCATGACGGCATGCCGAGCTGGCGCCTCTTCTGGAACACGATCCGCGCCGTCGAACCCGAAGCCGAAGGCAACGGCATTCCATCAGGCCCGCGGCCGATGACGGCAGAGGGTGAATTGCGGGCGCTGTTTGAAAGCGCAGGCTTTGCCGATGTCACCGAGACAAGGCTGACGATCACGATGAACTACGCCGATTTCGACGATTTCTACCTGCCGAAAGTCTATGGACAGGGACGGTTTTCGGCCTTCTTCGAGGCATTGCCGGAGGCAAGACGCGAGCGGCTGCGGGAGGCGCTGAAGGCAGCCTATCTCGATGACAGGTCAGAGGATGGGCCGCGCGGGTTCGAGAGCGTGGCCTGGGCGGTGCGAGGCAGCGCGTAAGAAGAGCTTAGCGCCGCCTGCCCGTATTGGTGGCTGAACCCGGCTCCGTCAGTATGTCATGTTCCGCAGTTCAGGAAAATCATAGTAACGTAGCCGCTTGTCGCGGCAGCGGTAGTCATTCTTGGAGACACCCATGATCATGTTCTGTTTTAACGTAAGGTCGAAATAAGACCAGTTCGGGTAGGCATGTTCCGCCGTCCGCGTGCAATAAGCGTAGATCTGCTTTTCAGGATCGAGCAGTACCACGCTCGAAATCTCGGCCTTCTCGAAAATCCCCGGTTTGATGGTTCCGCGCAGGGCGTCCACATACTCGCGTTTAACCGAGTTGGGCGGAGGACGCTGCGAATCCAAAACAGATTGTGGTGCCGGAGTCTGGCAGCCGGCCAGTGTTATCGCGGCGGCACAGAGAAGTAGAGTCGTCCTCATTCAGTTCAATCTCCCAGAAGGTAGAGTAAAGGCGTACAATATTTCCTACAAATATTACGAGAATAATATCCGCAATACACGGCCATCCACAGCCGATGCCGCACACCCGCGACATCGACTTTGTGAGAGGGTTCGGAATACGGTTGAACCTCACCAAGCCTGCTGCGTCGGCATCACAAACACCTCGGCAATATCCATATGCCGCGGCGACTGCAGCGCAAACAGCACCGTCTCGGCAATGTCCTCGGCCTTCAGAAACTCCATTTGCGTCTTCAGATCATCCATCTGCTGGCGCGCCGCCGGGTCCGAGATCTGGTCGTAGAGCTCGGTCTCGACAGCACCCGGCTGCACGCAGGTCACCCGGATATTGTGCTTCTTCGAAAGCTCGATGCGCATGCCGTCAGACAGCGCCGTGATCGCATGTTTCGTCGCGCAATAGACCGACAGGCCCGCAAAGACCTTGCGGCCGGCAATCGACGAGGTATTGACGATATGGCCGGATTTCCGGCCGATCATGTGCGGCAGCACGGCGGCGGTCGTGTTGAGCACGCCCTTGATATTGACGTCCACCATCCGGTGCCACTCATCCGTCTTCAGCATGTCGATATCGGAAAGCGGCATGAGGCCGGCATTGTTGAAGAGGATATCGACCGTGCCGAATGCCTCGACGAGCTTTGCAACACCCGCAGTGACGGAGGCGTTGTCGACGACATCCATCTCCAGTGCGATGGCCTGACCGCCGGCTTTCTCGATCTCGGAGACCAGCTGCGCCAGCCGATCGGCACGGCGTGCGGCAAGGCCGACCTTCGCGCCATTGGCGGCAAGCTTCAGCGCCGTGGCAGCGCCGATGCCGCTGGATGCACCCGTGATGAGAGCGACTTTTCCCTGGATTGACATTGTTTCATTCCCTTTCGTTGCCGTCGCTGCGACGGTCGGTTGCGATGGGAACAAACTAGAAAATCCGGCGCCCGCTTTCGCTCGGCCGCTTGCTGCAACTATCGGGGATTTGCTGCGAACAAGAGCAATTTCAGCAAAAGTGCGCAGCGGTTTTGCGCCCGGAAATGCGCAGGACAAAAGCGCTACCCGCGATATTCACGCGGGCTGACACCGACCGCCCGCCGGAACACCTGCGCGAAATGGCTGGGGCTGGAATAGCCGAGATCGAGCGCGATCTGGATGATGCTCTTATCCGTCTCACGCAGCAGCCGGCGCGCCTCGGCCATCTTCAGCTGAATGAAATAATCCGATGGCGACGTGCCGGTCGATTGCTTGAAGACGCGGGAAAAATGAAAGGCGCTGAGCTCGGCCTCGGCCGCCAGGCTTTCGAGATTGAAAGCCTGATCGAGCCCCTCCTCCATCATCCGCACCACCTTCTGCAGCTTGAAGGCCGGCAGCGCCCCGCGCCGGGCGGGCAAGGTGCTATCCCGCCTGCCATACTGCCGCACGAGATGGACGGCGAGCGCCTGCGCAATGCCCTGCACGACCATTTCGCTGGGCGCGGCCGCGCCCGTCAACTCTTTCAGGATCATCCCCATCAGCCCCGAAATCGCCTCGTCCCGCTCCCCCGAAACATCCGCCAGCCGAAACCCCTCGCCGCCCTCAGTGCCGAAAACCTCAGATATCGCCTGCTGGTAGATCGGCAGCCCGAGATAGAGATGCATGACGCAAAGCGGCTCGCCCTCGCTCGTCTCCCACCGCATCTCATAGGGCGTCTCACTCTGCGTCAGATAAAAATCCCCCGCCGAGACCTCCACCGACATCCACTCCCCGCCGATATCGCGCTCCTCGATGCGAGCGGAACCGGAGACGATCCAGACTACCAGAGGCTCGGCGACGGCGGGCACGAGGAGATTGGTTTCCAGCGGTTGATGGGAGAGCAGATGGACGGAAATGGTGCTCCACGCCGGGCCGTGGCTCCGGGCGAGAAGGCGGGCGTGGATACGCTGGCTCAGTGCTTCGGGGGTGGATTTATCGGGCATGGTGAATGGTGGTGAGCTAACCGGGAGTTAGCGGCAGAAGCCACTAAAGAACTAGTACTTCATCGTCCTCGAACCAACCTTGGCTGACTACATGATTTTTCACTGATTGGGGATCAGCCGAATAAGCCACAAGACATAGAGAGTGTTCCGCTCGGCTGCATGTCACATAAAATAGTCGCCGTGTGTTAGCAGTGATTGCGTCATCTTCAGAGCCAGCGGTAAACAGCTTGTCATATTTGAACGAAAACCCACCAGCTTCGCTGTCATCCATGACCACCATCACACGTGGAAACTCCAGTCCCTTAACACCTTGATGGGTATCAAACTGTGCTAATCCTTGGACATACTTCTGATACAGCCAAATCTGGCTAAAAGGCGCAGCAAGGAAACTTGCGACAGCAACATCGCGTTGAGACCGCTCTTCCGGCAAGCCTTCCTCCCAATCCAATGCAGTTTCGTCAATCTCGGCGAATTGAGCTCCAGCGAGAGCTGGCCGCAACACATCCGGAATACTGAAGAGACGACTCTTGTTGATCTCTTGAAGGACTGTAAGAAAAGTTGGAGCGGAACCACTTGCAAATAGCTTGAACAGAGATTCCACGGCGTTCTGCAGTTTCTTTAAATGAGCTTTCTGATCGTTAGCTTCTCTCAGAGTTTCAGGAGACAAAAGCGGAGAGAATTTGTTGAGAACCCTCATGATAGCAAACTTGTCATCTCTAGCTTCGATCAGGGGAGCGACGCTCGTCGCAAAGAATGCAACACATGGCAAGTTTCCATCACGAAGGCCAGTTCGGAACGGGTCGAAGGCGTAAAGCGGCGAAAACATCTCCAAGAACCCCAGACGCTTTGCTGCCATTTTGTGCTCCAAGATTAGGCACTTTGTCTGATCAGGCGCTCCCCACTTCTGATCCCCCGTAATCGTCGCCATTTTCTTCGCAATATCCAATTCAGCGGAAGGCTTGCCCTCCATGCTGGAAGGCATGATGAACATGCGAATAGTGCCTTCGGTTGCGGTGCTTTTGGGGACCTGTTTTTGGTTGTCAGTGGCCTCCCGAATTTTATTTAGCAGGGTAATGATGCGCTTGGGGCAGCGAAAATTCAGCTTCTTCACGGGTGTGGCCCAGTCTGGCGGCAGATTGCTACCTAAGTTAGCCACACCGTCTGGATAAATGCGCTGCATCATGTCGCCAAACAATCCTAAAGCGACCGCGCCCCGATTTTGGGCCTGGAACGCAAACATGGCCTCTACGATATTCTTGTTGGTATCCTGACTCTCGTCGATCAGAATAAAAGGATAGCCATCTCGCACAACGCGCTGGAGAACCTTCTTGTCGCGCAAAAAAGCTCCACTCATTTTCAGCACGTCCGAATGGTTGAGAGAGCCTTTGCCTCGGTTTTCACCATCGGGATTGTAAACAAATGAACTCACTGCATCGAGTTGGGCAAGACGACGAGACTTTGCTTCAATATCAGCCAGCCTTTCGGCCGACGCTTTTGTACCTTTCCTTCCCTTGTTTTCCTTTTGCCGCAGGTCGGCAATATCGCTAGTCAGATTCTCTCTCAACCACTCTCGAATATCGTGATTGAAGCCGCGAATAATCGACCACGCAAACGCGTGAATTGTTGACACCTCGAACAAAGGATCAAATTGCGTTCGGCTTATAATTTCGTCGCGCGCTTTTTTTGTATAGGTAACAACAGCAACGTGTTTGTCGTGAAGCCTCAGCTCTTCTCCAGAGGTTTTGCCAATGTGCTTCAACGCTTCAACAAGCGAACGGGTCTTCCCAGAGCCAGCACCTGCAAAAAGAAAAAAGCTACGGGGTTTTCTGAGATTTAGACAAGCCGCGATCTCGTCATCGACGTGCTTGTCTATTTCATCAACATTTCCGACGGTATCGATCATCTCGCTTCACCGCCCTTAGGAGCGTGTATTTCCTCCGACACTCGGAGTTGCGAGATAAACCATTTCAGCCCACTGGAGATATAATTTGGTACCTCCAATTTATCCAGGTCATCGCTATACAAAAGGTCCAATGCAAACGCCGCTTTTTCGGCACTTCCGATCGCCTCGCGAACTCTCTTTATCAAGTCTGGAATATCAACGGCTTGCTCAAGTGACTTCTTATAAATCGCTCCAAGACCGGTTCCGCTATAGTCAGAGAAAAATTTGGTATTTTTGAAGAAGATCGCATCTTCAAAGGTGTAGGATATTGCTTCAGCCTTCTCGTCCTTGAAAGAGATCTGTACCGGTGTTTGATAGGCGGAGCGTACAGCAAAATCGTTGGGATATAATTTGATCTTCAGGTCTTCGTCCAAGTCAATCAACTTATCGAGGCTTTTCTCTGCCGGGACCCATGCTCTCAACGTTTCGTTTCTAGCTTCTTGGCTCGCATTTCGTCGAGGCGAGACGGCATGGCCCGTGGATGCATCTTTTGCGTCCAAATCCGTAATCACGAGAGTAGTTAAGCCCAACACCTCGACGAGTTGCTTGAGACGATGAGCGTGACTACCGCCTATTTCCAACCAGGAAATATAGCATCGTTTCAAGTACTCGAATTCGGTCCTCGACTCGACGAAGTGTGGAACTAAAATTCGCTCCGCCGATCCCTCGATCAGCACCGCGCCATCGGCGAAAAACAGGTCGCAATGTGTTGCTTTGAGATAACGTGTTACAAATCTCCCAGTCTGATCGCCTTCTCCGAATACGCTCTTTAAGTTTACCACTCGCGCCGTCGGCACTTCTTTTTTCCGCGACGCCGCGACGCGCCGAAAGTAGCGCAGAGATCCAAAGTCGCTAGAGTGAGCGATGTGGCTTGAATGAGTGCTTACGATCAGTTGGGATTTTAGTCTGCTGCAATCTTTTAGAGCTCTATGATTTCTCAGCACATCATAGGCATGCTTCATAAATACTTGTTGGACTTGAGCATGAAGGTGCGCCTCGGGCTCCTCTATCAGAACTAGGTGGAGAGGTGCTGTGAACGATGTTGCACTTGGCGGCGCCAAGCCGGCCTTACCAACCTTCATCCAACCGTCCCGAAAACTCATGAGAGCAAACACCATGGATACCAAGTTTTGGTATCCCAATCCGTTAGAATCCTCGGGCAATCGCTGAGGACCGTTAGTCGTCGCCGATGGAACATGATATTGGACGGCGGATGAGTGATTTAAGCCATCCTGCAGTCGGATATTGGTCGCGATAGTTAGCTTTGGGTCTGTGATACCGGGATAGCCTAGATGCTCCAGCTCTTTAAGAGCGCCCGAAAAACAGCTGGTTAAACGTTCATCGAAGGCGTTGCGTGCATTACTGAGCGCTTGAAGGGCCTTAAGGTCGTCAACCTCGGGCACGTCAGTTGGATCCAAATGTTTGTCGTAGTAACTTCTCAGCTGAGCCGAGAGCTTCCTACCTCCACGTGACTCTACCGAATCTGAGCCATCCTCCCTTCCGATACGACTTGCAACTTGTTGCCCAAGACCCCGTTGCGCATTTATCTCATTCACTCGGATGAGCCCGTCTAGTGGATTTTCTCCTAGCGGTTCAGCGCCTTCATCTAGGATTTGTGGCGACGCAATACCATCGGCCGGATCTGTAAGTTTTGTAGGATCAAGAAGGTACGCTTTTACTTTGAAAAACCTTTGTAGCCGGCGTTCGAGGAAATCCACGAGGCTACTTGGCCAAAGTTCAACTTCGACCTTTTCTCCTTTTTCGGATGCTAACTTTATGGTTTCGGCGTTCTTCGCTCGCAGGCGGCAATATTCGCTTTGGATGGCTTGGATATCTACAGGCTCAAATATCAAGCGTACGCCAAGCAGCCCATCCTCCCAATCGAGGGTCGGTATTAAAGGCCTTACGTAGTGCATCTCTCCGTCGTCCACATCCAACCACACATCCAGGTGAGGCAGCAGTTCGGAGAAACGAGGCGTCGGCTTTGGAACGTGGGCGTCCGATGTGGCAAGGGGATCTGCACCCGTTTCTATCGCGCTCCAAACCGGGGCAACAGCCACGGGAAGTGCGTCAGTGACGACGATCTCCGCCGTCAGATTTTGTGCCGATGGATCAGTTTGGTAAGGGCTATCAAGCCCGGCCTGCCACGCATCACCGAAGGCATTCAATTTATTCCAGTTTGAAAGTGTGAAGTCGGTAATGACAAATTCACGCGGCTCCACCAAAAAACGCCTTAAGGCAGTCATTGCAGATGTTTTGCCGCTGTGATTCGCTCCTACGAATACCGTTTTTTCCTGAGATAGGTCGATCCGGACCGCTTCCAATTTACGAAAATTGCCCAATTCAATCTGACTTATAAGCATGACCCCTCCAGTTTGGCACTGAATCTAGGATCAATTTTGATTCCAATCAACCAAAAGTAGAAGTCGCTTCGTGTATGATGCACTAAGGTGCATCATACCAAAATACCTCACTCCCCCACCGCACCCCCAGCCTTCTTCCAGGCATCAATCCCACCCTCAATATGGCACGCACTCCCCACCCCGGCATCCTGCGCCGCCTGCACAGCCATCGCCGACCTCTCCCCAAACGCACAGTAAAACACCACCCTCTTCCCCGTCGCCACCGCCAGCTCATGCAGCATCCCGCCGGCTGACAGGTTCTCCTGCAGATCCGCATAGGGCGCATGCAGCGCGCCCGGTATCACCCCATGCCGCTCCCGCTCGCTCCTCTCGCGCAGGTCAACGATAACGACATCAGGCCGCCCGCGGAGAACAAGCGCGTCCTTCGCAGATACCGCCCAGCCCTTGCGGGCGATTTCGTCCTGGTGGAGGCCGATGTGGATGTTGGCGGGGACGGCGACGTCCATCATCTTGGGGTTGGGCAGGTGCAGGTTGTTCATCAGCTCGGCATATTCCTCGACCGATTTCACCTGCAGGCGCGGGTTGAAGCGTTTTTCCTCGCCGATGGTGGAGACCGTGTCGCCCTTGTAGTCATGGGCGGGGAAGAGCAGCGTTTCCTCCGGCAGGCGGAGCAGCTTATTGAAGATCGAGTCATATTGGGCGCGGGGATCGCCGTTCTGGAAATCGGTGCGCCCCGTGCCGCGGATGAGCAGCGTGTCGCCGGTGAAGATGCGGTCGCCCATCAGGTAGGAATAGGAATCGTCCGTATGGCCGGGCGTATAGAGCACGTCGAGGCTGAGGCCCTCGATGCCGACGCGGTCGCCTTCGGAAACCCGCATGGCCACGACATCCGCCTTGGTTTGCTCGCCCATCACTGTGATGCAATGCGTCTGGTCGCGCAGCGCGCCGAGGCCGGTAATGTGGTCGGCATGCAGGTGGGTATCCACCGCCTTGACCAGCTTCAGGTCCAGCTCGCGAATGAGCTGCATGTAGCGGTCCACCTTTTCCAGCACGGGATCGATGATCAGCGCCTCGCCGCCGCGCCTGGAGGCGATGAGATAGGTGTAGGTGCCGGAAACACTGTCGAAAAGCTGTCTGAAAATCATCTGTCCACTCCGTTGCTGGCTTGGTCGTCCCGGACCTGGGCTGCGAACTGCATCGGACCTATCAGCAGATCATAATATTGCGCCGGAAAAAGCGGAAGGAGCGACAGGGACGAACCGCATGGCCCGCCCCTCGCCTAATATTACTAGCTGCCGTAAGGCGATGTAGCCTTTCCCTTACGTAAGCCCCTGCATCTCAGGTCAGGTCGCTGCCTTTCAGGTCAGCCCTGCCTCTCAGGTCAGATCGGCTGCGGCACGATGCGGATATAGGCTTCGGCCTCCTTCCGGTCCCGTGAATAGAGCGGCTTTGCCGCATCGTGGGAAACGGATATTCGCCTCGGTGTCCGGGTCAGGTAAACGAATCGCAGACGGGCGTTGCGGTTTGAGCAGTCAAAAAGTCACACAAATCGCCGTTTTTACTGTGCAAAGATTGCGTAAATGCCCGGCGGAAAGTACCGCCGGGCATTTATTAAGCAATAGCTGAAATAATTTCCCCGAGATTTAAAAAGTGAAATTGCGGTTCCATTATTCCAGCCTACAATGCTCCACGCTGGATGCTGCAAACCCAGTGGAGAAGGGTTGCCCACAGCTCTAAATCGGGCCTCCCTTCTCCTTCCATACCGCAAGCGCCGATATGTTGCTATTACGTGCGTAACATCGTGAACAGGCATTGAAGAAATCCCCAGGACGGACCGGGGGCTGCACGATGACGTGATCTCCTTTTTATTGAAGAACACAATCTGCGCCCTAGAACGTTCCCGGGGGACGTTTGAGGGAATGTCGATGATCAGAGATAAAATGTCGGCGAGCCAGACGCCGATGCAGGAAGAAGATGTCGCTCTTTGCCAGCGCGTCTTTGAGCATATCTGCATGGCAAGGCATATCGCCAGCAATGACGAGCGCGAGGAACTGGCCATCCAGATCCTGCATTTCTATCAGCATGGGGTGAAGGACCAGGGGAGTCTGGAGCGCCTGTTGCTGTAAGTCAGGAGACGGCACATTGCGGAGGGTGTGCGCCGTGCGGCGCCACCTCTAGCTGCCGGCGGCGCCTTCGTCATGTCAGGGCCTGTCCACGATATCTGCAGCGGGCAGACTGCCTTTTGCGCCTATGCTACACTCCCGCTCGAGAGCATGCTCATCGAGGGGACCGGCATGGAACGCAAGCTCGCCGCTATTCTCGCCGCCGATGTCGCCGGTTATTCGGCGCTGATGGAGCAGGATGAGGCCGGCACGTTCCAGCGGCTGAGGGCGGATCACAAGGAGCTGCTGGAGCCGGAAATCCGCAAACATAATGGCCGCATCTTCAAGCTGATGGGCGATGGATTGCTGGCCGAATTCGGCAGCGTCGTCGATGCGGTGGAATGCGCCGCCGCCCTGCAGCGCGGCATGATCAGGCGCAATGCCGGCGCTTCCGAAAACACCCCGCTGGAAATTCGGATTGGCATCAATCTCGGCGAAGTGATCGTCGAGGGCGGGGATCGTTATGGCGAGGGCGTGAATATCGCCGCCCGTCTGCAGGCCCTTGCGGAGCCCGGCGGCATCTGCGTGTCGGGCAAGGTTTCGAAGGAGGTTTCCGGCAAGCTCGCCTTTGCCTTCGAGCCGATGGGCGAGCAGCGGGTCAAGAATATCGCCGAACCAATCGCCTGCTACCGCGTGAATTTCGATCAGGGCATGTCTTCCCGCACCGAGCCGCGAGCGCTGAAGAAAATATCGATTGCCGTCCTGCCCTTCAGCAACATGAGCGGCGACCCGGAGCAGGAATATTTCTCCGACGGCATCACCGAAGACATCATCACCGACCTCGCGAAAATCTCCGACCTGCATGTCGTCGCCCGCAATACGAGCTTCACCTATAAGGGCCGGGCCGTGAAGATCGAGCAGGTGGCCCACGAACTCGGCGTCGCCTTCCTGCTCGAAGGCAGCGTGCGCAAGGCCGGCGCCCGCGTCCGCATCACCGGGCAGCTCGTCGACGGCAGGGATGGCAGCCATCTCTGGGCGGAGCGCTACGACCGCGAACTGACCGATATCTTCGCCATACAGGACGAGATCGCCCACGCTATTATCGAACAGCTGAAGGTCAGGCTGCTACCGGGCGAGAAAGCGGCGATCAACACCGCGCCGACGGAAGATGTCGAGGCTTACACCTATTACCTCCGGGGCCGGCAATTCCTGCACATGTGCTCAAGATCCTACATGCTTTTGGCGCGGCGCATGTTCGCGAAGGCAGCCGAGATCGACCCAGAATATGCGCGCGCCTATGCCGGCATCGCGCTCTGCGATTCCGTTCTCCGCTCCTGGCAATATGCCGATATCTCGATAGCAGGCATTCTCGCGACGAGCGCCAGGGCGCTGGAACTCGATCCCGATCTCGCCGACGCACACGCCTCGCGCGGCCTCGCCCTCCAATATGGCGGACAGCGCGAACAGGCCGCCGCCGAATTCGAGCTTGCCCTGAAGCTCGATCCCGATCTGCATGAGGCAAACTATTTCTTCGCGCGCTTCTTCTTCGAAAATGGCGATTTCGAAAGGGCCGCCCTCCTGTTCGAACGGGCCACCCAGCTGCGGTTCGACGACTATCGTTCCGCCGCCCTTCTGGCCTGCGTCTATCTCAAGCTTGGCCGCGACGCTGACATGAAGCGGGCCGGCCGGCTGGGCCTGGAGCGGGCCGAACGCGAGCTCAGCCTGCATCCGGAGAATTCGAGCCCGGCCCAGCTGGGGGCATTGGTGCTGGCCTATCTCGGCGAGCGCGAGCGCGCCAGGGAATGGGCGGCGCGCACGCTCGCCATCGACCCCGATGATCTCAACGCCATGTACAACATCGCCTGCGCCTATCTGAACATGGGAGACCATGAAGCGGCGCTCGATCTCTTGGAAAAGGTCATCCCGCGTGCCTCCGCGCATCGCTATTGGTGGAGCAGCGACCCGGACCTCGACCCGATCCGCGATCACCCGCGGTACAAGCGGCTGGTTGAGGCCGTGATGGCGAGCGGCTGATCAACGCAGTTGACCTCCGCATATGAGCCCTACCTAAAGCCCAGCTGATATGTTCAGGAGGCTATGGTGACGGCACCTATCGAGGATTACGCCCTTATCGGAGATTGCGAGACCGCGGCACTTGTGTCCAGAAACGGCTCGATCGACTGGTTGTGCTTTCCGCGCTTCGATTCTCCCGCCTGCTTCGCCGCCCTGCTCGGCACTGAGGATAATGGCTTCTGGTCGCTCTCGCCCGCGGGCGGTAAATACCGCGTCTCGCGCCGCTACCGCGAAGACACGCTCATTCTCGAAACAGAGTTTCAGACCGAGACCGGCACCGCCCTTCTCACCGACTTCATGCCGCTGCGCGATGGAGCGAGCGATCTGATGCGCATCGTCGAGGGCAAAAGCGGCACCGTCGCCTTCGATATGGAGCTCAATCTTCGCTTCGATTACGGGCGAACCGTTCCCTGGGTCACGCATGGCGAGGATGGAGGCATCACTGCCATTGCCGGGCCCGATAGGCTGACGCTGAACTGCGCCGTGCCGCTGGAAGGCCGCGGGTTGAGCACGGTCGGCGCCTTCCAGGTCGCGGCTGGCGAGCAGCAGATCTTCACGCTCACCTGGTCCCCCTCGCATCTGCCGCCGCCGGCCCAGCGGCAGGTGGAATATGCACTGCCGGACACGGAGGAATTCTGGTTATCCTTTGCCGCGAAATGCCCCAAGGTGGGCAAGTGGACGGATCAGGTGAAGCGCTCCCTCATCACGCTGAAGGCGCTGACCTACATGCCGACAGGCGGCATCGTCGCGGCCGCCACGACCTCCCTGCCCGAAAAGATCGGCGGCCCGCGCAACTGGGACTACCGCTATTGCTGGCTGCGCGACGCGACGCTGACCCTGCTCGCCCTGATGAAGCTCGGCTATTACGAAGAGGCTCAAGCCTGGCGCCGCTGGCTGCTGCGGGCCGTCGCTGGCGCGCCGGCACAGATGCAGATCATGTATGGCGTCGCCGGCGAGCGCAACCTGCTGGAATGGCAGGTGCCCTGGCTGCAGGGCTACGAAGGCTCCGCACCCGTGCGCATCGGCAATGCCGCCGCCGAACAGGTGCAGCTCGATGTCTATGGCGAGGTGGCGGATGCCATGCTGCAGGCCCGCAAGGGCGGCCTGCCGTCGCATCCGCGCGAGCGCGAACTGGCGAAGGCCATTCTGCCCTTTCTGAAAAAGGTCTGGGTCGAGCCCGACGAGGGCATATGGGAGGTGCGCGGCCAGCGCCAGCATTTCACCTATTCCAAGGTCATGGCCTGGGTGGCCTTCGACCGCGCCGTCCAGATTGCCGAGGCCGACGGCGAGCCCGAAGGCGCCGCCCGCTGGCGCGCGCTCGCCGATCGCATCCATGCCGAGGTCTGCGAAAAGGCGTTCAATGCCGAGCTCGGCTGCTTTACCCAGGCCTACGGCTCCAGGGCGATGGATGCCAGCCTGCTGCATCTCGGCATGGTCGGCTTCATTGCGCCCGATGACCCGCGCTATATCGCGACCGTCGAGGCGGTGGAGCGCAAACTGCTGCGCGATGGCCTGCTGCTGCGCTACGAGACGCAGGAGGTGGATGACGGCCTGCCGCCAGGCGAAGGCGCCTTCCTCGCCTGCAGCTTCTGGCTCGTCGACGCCCTCAACATGATCGGCCGCCGGGACGATGCGCTGCGCCTGTTCGAACGGCTGCTTGATATCTGCAACGATGTCGGGCTGCTGGCGGAGGAATATGACCCGGGTGCCAAGCGAATGCTCGGGAATTTTCCGCAGGCGTTCAGCCATATCGGGTTGATCAATAGCGCCCTGAACCTGGCGCGGGCGGAAGGGCCGGCGGATCAGCGGTCGGCTTGATGGTGGGGATTCGAGACTATGCCGTCTGCTTCACATAGATCTCGGGATCGAAATCAACGCGCCTGGCCTTGCCGTCGGGCGTTTTCAGGACAAGCTCGACGCCTCCACCGATAGAATGCATGTAGCGCACGATCGACGACAGAAGCACGTCGTCAGCGCTTTCGATCTTCGAAACGGTATTCTGCGTCATGCCGGCACGCGCGGCGACTTCCTGCTGCGTTGCCTGCATCGCCTTGCGCACTTCCGCCAGCGCCTTGCCCAAACGCCGTTCCTGACGTTTCGCATCGAGACGGGCGCGAACATCTTCGGGAAGTTCCTCGCGTAATGTCTTCCAGTCAGTCATTTTTCTTTTCCTTCAGCCATGCCGCAAACCGCGCATCGGCCTTGTTGATCAGCTGCCTGTAAAACAGTGCCTCGCTCATGCCCTGCTTGTCGCCACCACAAAGGATGATGGCGCTCTGCGCGGGGTCGAAGGCGAAAGCAAATCGCCATACCTGTCTTGCAAACCGGACTCTGATCTCTTTCATATTCGCATGAGCAGAACCCGAGAGCGTATCGACCTCCGGACGCCCCAGAAACGGACCGTCATCTTCCAGATGGTCCAGCACTTCACCGACCAGCTCCTTCAATCCCATATCGAGCTCTTTCCATTCAGGAATGAAATCGGGATGGAATTGGACCCTGTATGGCATTTGTTATCTCGCAAAATATATATTTAAAGATATAAAATCAAGTTTGTTCTGTCTCGAATTGGAAGTTGCTTTTGCAACGGCACGCTCCACCTCGCTTTGGGCACCGACGCCAACCCCAACCCTCCCTCATTCCTGTGCTTGTCACAGGAATCCAGCCGGCTTGCGTCTGCAAGCCGAGAAGACTCCTTAAAACGTGTCCAGCATAGGCTATTTTCAAAAGCCGTTGGGTCGCAAGATTCTTCCGCCGCGTGGACACGCGGCTGCTGGATTCCTGTGACAAGCACAGGAATTGTCTGTTGGTTTCGTGCTTTACTGGATGGGAAGCATGGATGATCCCCGAGGTGGCCGCCCCGGGGA
>NZ_JAVDSU010000013.1:0-179560 GCF_031455475.1 Rhizobium sp. 1399
CTGGACAACGGTAGCGGGGGTGTCATCCCGCCCGGAGACGAAAACGAATTTGACACCGGCATCTGCCGCATCCCCAAGGTGGCCCTGACCGTAGGGGTCGGAGGCAGGGGTGGGCGCGTGATCGCGAACTGTGTCGAGGCCGAGATAGCCCAGGGCTTTAACAACTTCCGCGATATTGGAATATTTCCCGTCGGTATAGTCGATATGTGTATCAATTCCGAATGAATCGATAACGTCATTAATTCTAGTGGCTTGGGCCATTTCATCCTCCTCGCCTGGAAGCAGAAAACATTACTTCGATTGGATAGTGATTCGCTCAAAAGTAGGGCCTGATTCACAGTAGAATCCGCCAAAGTTATGATCGCGTTAACTATATTGTATTGCTCGCAATATGATTGTGATGCGATGCGTCGGCGGGGATCCGATATTATGCGGACCTGGGCATCTTGCTGTTCAGCGTGTCAGGAGAGGATCTCGCTGCCGAAGCGAGAAGGCGTAGTCGCCGAGGCGACGATGGCCACGCGCGCGATATCGACCAGCTAACGCTTGGCCAGAAAGTCGATATCCGTTTCAGCGCCTTCGACCAGAGGACGACACCGGAAGTGTGGGCAAAGTCTTGTCGATTTCGCCCGATGTAGTGAACGAACAGTGCAGCGGCGTTGATTGTCATCCGGCGCGCGAAAGTGCCGGGGAGGCGCGGCCGATCGCGTTTCCATAAAGGAGTGCCGGGGCATTGCAGCCCCGGCACATCGTATCGATGAATCAGGCCGCCTTGGCAATTGCACCATGCGGGTCGAGAACAAACTTTGTCGCCGCACCCTGGTCAAAGCTCTCATAACCTTGGGCGGCATCTTCAAGTGAAATCACCTTCGCATTGACGATGTCGGCAATCGGCAGGCGGTCATGCAAAATCGCCTGCATCAGCTGGCGGTTATATTTGAGCACCGGAGTCTGGCCGGTATGGAACGACTGCGCCTTCGCCCAGCCGAGACCGAAGCGCAGAGAGAGGCTTCCCTGCTTGGCCGCATTGTCCACGGCGCCCGGATCTTCCGTGACATAGAGGCCGGGAATGCCGATGGAGCCGGCGGCGCGGGTGATCTCCATCATCTGGTTCAGCACGATCGCCGGCTGTTCGCCGCCGGAATGCCCACGCGCTTCGAAGCCGACTGCATCAATGGCGCTATCCACTTCATTGGTGCCGACCACCTGCGCGATCATATCTCCGAGCCGGTCGCTCTTCGAGAGATCGATGGCCTCGAAGCCGACTCGGCTGGCATGGGCGAGGCGGTCCTTGTTGAAGTCGCCGATCATGACGACGGCCGCACCGAGGATACGGGCGGATGCCGCCGCTGCAAGGCCGACAGGGCCGGCACCTGCGATATAGACGGTCGAACCGACGCCGACGCCGGCTCTGACCGCGCCGTGGAACCCGGTCGGCAGGATGTCGGAGAGCATGGTGAGATCACGGATCTTGGCCATCGCCTTGTCGCGGTCGGGGAATTTCAAGAGATTGAAATCGGCATAGGGGACAGTGACGTAACGAGCCTGGCCGCCGATCCAGCCGCCCATGTCGACATAGCCATAGGCGCCACCGGCCCGCGACGGATTAACCGTCAGGCAGACGCCGGTATCCTGTGATTTGCAGCAGCGGCAGCGCCCGCAGGCCACGTTGAAAGGTACGGAGACGATGTCCCCGACATCGAGCATTTCGACATCGATGCCTTTTTCGATGATCTCGCCGGTGATCTCATGTCCAAGCACGAGGCCCGGCATCGCTGTGGTGCGGCCGCGGACCATGTGCTGGTCCGAACCGCAGATATTGGTGGAGATGACTTTCAGGATGACGCCATGTTCGATACGACGGCCATCCGGCGCCTCGAGTTTCGGATCGTCGATGTCGCGGACTTCCACTTTTCCGGGCCGCAAATAGACGACGCCACGGTTCTTGCTCATTTCCGTCTCCTCCGTTTGAATCAAGGCAACGCGCCAGCAGCTCCTCCCGCAGCGGTTGCCAGTTACAGAGTAGACCACAAAGATCCCAGTGCCGTCCCGAAAGCGACGCTTTGCGGGCGGAAACCAGCAAAACCGGACCAAAGCGCCGCTCGCGCCGGTGCGGTCCGGCCACCCGCCTTAGCGGTCTCGGAGGCAGGTGGCCTTTCCCCGGCAGGTGGGGTGTCTCCTGCCGAGGCGCCGCGTTAGCACCGCCCTGACCGATGCGATATCAAAACAGCCGCTCCCTTTTGACGCGGCTTCCGCTATAGTTGCAGAAACAGAACCTGGGGGCGATCATGACGCAACGCGGCCGTGCTTTCGCAGACATCGTCTACACTATTCTTGTTGTAGAGAGAGCCTATCCGGTGAATGTCGTCGCCGCCGCCCTGGGGATGAATTACGCGGCCTTCCACTCGCGCCTGATCAGCAGAACCTGTTTTTCCGCTGACGAAATCCAGAATCTGCTGGAAGTCGTGCCCGATCCACGCCTCGCATCCTATCTCCTCGAGGGAAGTATCTTTGTTGCAGCGGAACGCTCTTCCGGTGTGGAACAGGCCGAGCCTGTCGCGTCACTGCAGAGAGGTGCGACGCGAGTGGTCGTCGAGGCGACGGACGTGCTCGAACTGGTGGATGCCGCACTTGCCGGAGGCGGAATGGATCATCGCAAGCAGCGCCTGGTGCTCAAGGAGATCGAGGAGGCGGAGAGGGCGCTCGCATCCCTTCGCCTCGGCCTGAAGGGAACTTACGTCGGGCAGTCCTTACGCATCAGCAAGAGATAGCCTTCGCCCTCCTCCTCAAGCGCAAGCATCGCTTCGATGACCGAAAGACGCGTCTCCTCCAGAAAGGATTTCCAGGCGCCGCTGGCCGTGGCAAGCTGCCGGTCAACAGAAAGAAGACGAAGCTTCAAAAGGTTCTTCTCGCGCACAATGCGCGCATATTCCTGAATGGGATGAGAATGATCGGATGCCATGCGAAGACCGGTGAATTCGTTTGGGCATCTAGCCAGCTGCGTGCAGCTCCGCCATCAAAACGATCTCGACGTTTTTACGCAGGCAATCCCGCTCGGCATTGTCAGGCATTAAGCGGTGTGGATGAAACAAAATCGCAAGCGGATCCCGAAGCACACGGCCACCGTCGGGATCCGGTTTTTGAGGCACTCTGTGCCTATCGTACCGCTGCCGGCAGCACCTCGAATTTCCAGAATTTATCCGGACGGAAATAGGTCGTGGCAAATTGACGGATATCCTCGGCGGTGACTTTGCCGTAGCCGCTGAGATTGTCGCGTATCCGTTCCAGACGGCGAGGGTCCGTTTGAGCGCCGTTCAGATATTGCACCCAATATTCGTTACTCTGCTGCTGATGCTTCAATGTTTCGATGATCGGAGCCCGAGCCCTGACCAGTTCGTCCGGCGAAACATCGTTTGACCTGAGATCATTGGCGATCTTGTCCACGAGCGCATAGAAATTCTCGACTTTGTCCGGTTTCGTCTCGACATAGAGATAGGCGTAGCCATAGCCAGGAATGTCCCACGACAGGTCCATGGCGCCCTGCGGACTGTAGGCCGCGCCTTCGGCAATTCGGAACTGGTCGATCAGCCTGTTTTCGAAGACCTGGCCGGCAACATTGGCGACAAAGCCCCGCTGCATATCCGAGAGCATGTCGCCAACGGGGGCAGCGACGATCGCCGCGGCATTATCGCCCCGCCCGTTATGGGTCCGCATGACGGGTTTTTCGGTGGGTGCGGGGAAATGCACATCGTTTGCAATATTGTCCGTTGTCGCGTCAGGGCGAGCCGGCAAAGCCCCGAAGGTTTCAGCCGTCAGGCGGATTGCTTCGTCCGCCATTATGTCGCCGACAATGGTGATATCGATCGGACCTGCGGAAATTTGCGGCCGGAACAGCGCTTCGAAATCTTCCAGCTTCGTGGCGGACAATTGCGCCCGGTCCGGGAAGGTCCAGCGTGGGTCGCTGGAATGCACGAGGCCTGCGAAATCGCGGCCGATGACGGCCCCTGGCGTCGCCTCATACTGATCGAGGTTGTTCAAATAGGCTTGCCGGACGCG
Source organism: Rhizobium sp. 1399 (assembly GCF_031455475.1). Classification (NCBI taxonomy): domain Bacteria; kingdom Pseudomonadati; phylum Pseudomonadota; class Alphaproteobacteria; order Hyphomicrobiales; family Rhizobiaceae; genus Rhizobium; species Rhizobium sp. 1399. Next base: position 4,057 of record NZ_JAVDSU010000013.1, read on the forward strand.
CTTGAAAACTTCCGGCCGGTACGTGGGATCGGAAGTGTAGGCGGCCATGATCTGCAGTTGCGTCGCAAGATCCCCTGTCTGCGTCTGGCCGGTGAACTGGAAGGAGCTGTCGTCCACCGAGAAGTCGATGCCGGCGATTTTGGCGGCCAGCGCTTTCTGTAAATCCGGATAATCCATGGCCCTGGTGCCCGACAAGGCGACGGCCGGCGATGCCCAGATCGCCAGGGGATGGTCGTTCGGCAGTCCCAGCCGGCCGCGACCGATATCCTCGCGTACCAGCACTTCGTTGGCGCGCAACTCGGTCGGCTTGATTGTCAGCCGCACGCCGTTGGCAAAGCGCACCATGGTCAGCCCGAGATCCTCGACGACGCGACGTTCGACGACAGCACTAGGTTCACCGAAATGGGTATAGGGCCAGACGACGGCTGCCGCGGTGGACGGCGCGGTGACCGGAACGGCAAGGGAGGTGTCATATGCCTGCCTGATGTCGCTGGCGCCGCCCTGTTGCGCTTGCGCAGTCTGCAGGACGAGCTGCGGGCCATTGCCGGAGAAGACATGCGCGACAACCTCGTTGACCTCGGCCGCTGTCAGGCCCTTGGTGATCGTCTCGAACATCGAGAGATCGTCCGCGGGTGAGGTGAAGACCTCATTGTCATCGACGCTGCTCGCCAGCATGGAAGCGATGTCGGTGCTCGTGCGCGTCTGAGCACCGGCGGCGGCCGCTTCAAGGAGAGAGCGATATTCGACGATTTCCCGATCGAGCTCGGCCTGCTCGGCGCCGAATTGTTGGAAACGGCGCTGCTCCTGATCGATGGCCGCGAGTGCCTGCTGCCATTTGTCCGTCTCGGAATTTGCCGTGACGACAACAATATGGGCCGAGTCGAAAAGATCCTGAGAGCCGACGGCGGCGCTGATGAAGGGTGCATTGGCCCTGTTGGCCATGGCGCCCAGTCGACGTTTGAGTACCAGGAGACCGAGATCTTCGACCAGTTGCTGGCGACGCTTGGCGAAAGTGTCAGGCGAAGCATCATAGGGCCGCGTCCAGGCGATCTGGACATTCGTTGTGCCGCCCGGAACCGTGATGACCTCGGCGCTTTCGCCTTTCGGCTTCAGCGTGCCGAGATCGGGCTTTTGCGGGGCAGGGGCGGCGACCTTCCAGTCGCCGAAGCGCTGCCTGATTTCGATTTCCATGGCTGTTGGATCGACATCGCCTACCACGATCAGTGTGGCGCGATCGGGCCGATAGTTCACGTGGTAAAAATCGCGCAGCAGATCGACCGGCGCATTCCTGATGATGTCGACCTTGCCGATCGGCGCGCGCATCGTCACGCGCTGGCCGGCGAGCATGGAATTCGTGACGCCGATCGCCGCGCGATATTGCGGCGTGTCACGCAGCCGCTCTTCCGACAGGATGACGCCGCGCTCGCGGTCGAAGGCGCCGGCGTCGAGCGTCAGTTCGCTCGCCGTCTCGCGCACCAGCATCAGGCCGGTTGAAAGCGTGTCCGCATCGACCTCGGGAAGATCGAGCGCATAGACGGTCTCGTCATAGGATGTGTTGGCGTTGGTATCAGGCCCAAAGGCTAGGCCCTTGCGCTGCAGGATGCGGATCATCTCGTCCTGGGCGACATGCGTCGAGCCTTTGAAGGCCATATGTTCGAGGAAATGCGCCAACCCCTGCTGATCATCCCTCTCGTCGAGCGAGCCGGCGCCGATCCGGAAACGGATGGCCGCCTGTCCCGGTGGCGTGGCATTGCGCATGATCGCAAATCGCATGCCGTTTTCGAGCGTGCCGAAGCGTATGCCGGGTTCGGCCCGCAGGTCGCTGATCATCTGCGGCCACGGCGCGGATGGATTTTCTGCATGGGCTGCCGACCCCAAGGCGACGGCTGCAGCAAGCGCGGCTGCAGCCAGGAGCTGAGAAAAGATATGGATTTTCATATGTGTAAAGGGCATTTCGTCCAGGTGGTGGGCAGGAAGAGGGCGTAACGTCAGCACGGACTATCGAACAGGCTTTGCTTCGCATCAATGTCTATTTTGAGACAGGCTCGTGCCAACGACCGCTCTCCCTCGATGATCAGGAATGCATCGATCGGCCCTGACCGGGACTGGGTCGCGATCCAGACGTAGCCCTCGCCATACTGCGTTGCAATGTAGATGGGTGACTTTGCATTCGAAGCCGACACCCTCATCGCAATCAGTCCCATCCGCAATCTCCCAGGTCATCAAAACCCGGGGAGAGTGACATTCTTACTTTGCAGAAACAGGACACTTCAACTTTGCGGCTACAAATGAGGATCGCATAAGATAGATTATGGAACTGAAGTCGCACCCAAATCGCACCCATTACTGTGCCGCCTGCATCTCCGGCTGTGGCCACCGCTGCAGCGCTTCCCGTCCGGCATCCGTCAAGCCGTAGACGCCTCTGTCCAGTCGTTCGAACCAGCCATAGACATTGGACAGCAGGATCTTGCCGGCCTCCGGTACACCGGATCTGATGTCACGCACGCGCAGTGGCCCTGATGCCAGCGCCGCAGCACAGCCGAGCGCCTGCTGGCGATATGCCGTCATGAGCGGCTTGCGCGTGCTGCCGCCGAGCGCCGGGTCGCCGCGGCGTTTCTGGTGCTCGCGCATCAGCCGCGACCGGCGCTTCGGATTGGTCCGCGGCATGGGCGATACGGAACCGACGATGATGCTGACGTCGCCGGCATCCGAGATACCGAGCATGCCGATGCCGAGCCTGCGGCAGAGATCGCGGTAGCGCTTATCGGCTTCCCGGCCTTTACCCCTGGCGGAGACCCGCGCCGCGATCCAGACTTCGTCAGAGGCGGCCGCGCGATCGACGGCCTGCAGGATGAGCTCGAGATTGAAGCTCAGCTTCAGCTCGCAGACTACCACCACAGGCGGATCGCTATCGCTCAGGCCAACCAGATCGCAGCCGCCGACTTCGCCCTTGACGACATAACCCGCCTTTTCGAGAAAGCCTTTGACGGGCAGATAAAGCGACGTTTCCATGGGCCTGCGGATCGAAGAAAAGAATCGTTCCATAATCTACATCGATCCGTTGATACGGGACACCGCATCGATCGCCATCAGCTGGATTACGCTACATGGCCGTGGATGGCCATTAATGCATCCCTTCTCAGGTTGACGGAAAACCCTCAAGACGCTAGCACGCTCGAAGCATATCCCGGGGGTAATTCGATATGGATATTTTCACAGCGGCCGGTTTGACGGCCTTGCTGCAGGTCATTGCTATCGACCTTGTTCTCGCCGGCGACAACGCCGTCGTCATCGGCCTTGCTGCTGCCGGCCTGGAAGCCACGCAGCGCCGCAAGGCAATCCTTGTCGGCATTCTGGCGGCAACGGTGCTTCGCATCCTGTTCGCCTCTGTCGCAGTCTATCTTCTGGCGATCGTCGGCCTTCTGCTGGCCGGTGGCCTGCTGCTTCTCTGGGTCTGCTGGAAGATGTGGCGTGAGCTGCGTGCCGGCCATGGCGAGGAACATGCGGCCGAAGCTGGCGCAGCTGCGCCGAGGAAGACCTTCTTCCAGGCTGCGACACAGATCGTCATCGCCGACGTTTCCATGTCGCTGGACAATGTTCTTGCCGTTGCGGGGGCAGCGCGAGAACATCCGAGCGTCCTGGTTGTCGGTCTCGGCCTTTCCATCGCGCTAATGGGCATTGCCGCGAACTTCATCGCGCGCCTGCTCAACAAGCATCGCTGGATCGCGTATGTCGGCCTTGCGATCATTCTCTATGTCGCAATTGACATGATCCATCGCGGATACATTGAGGTTGCTCCCTTTATCGGCAGCTAAACCTCGACTTCGAAGCTCATCTGGTCGAACGCCGGCACCACATGGTCCGGCGTTTCCGCCATGACCACATCATAATCCAGTGGCGTATGCATATGCGTCAGGATCGCCCGCTTCGGTCTCAGCCGCTCGATCCAGTCCAGAGACTGTTCCAGCGAGAGATGGCTGGGATGATAGGCATATTGCAGGGCGTCGATGATCAGCATGTCGAGGTTCTGCAGCCTCTCCACCGTCTGCGGCGGGAAGTCGCTGATATCGCTGCAATAGGCCACATCGCCGATGCGGAAACCGAGCGAATGGATGTCACCATGCTGCTGCAGATGCGGCATGAAGGCGATCGTTCCGCCTGGCCCGTGGATTTCAACGGGCTTTTCCAGATCATCGATCACGATGGGCAGTACGATTGGCGGATAATTGCTGCCCGGCGGCGTCTCCAGGCAGTAGCCGAAGGCTTCCCGCAGCCGGCTCATCGTAAACTGGTCGGCGAAGATCGGCACGCGCCGGCGGGTATTGTGAAAATAACCACGCAGATCGTCGATGCCGTGGATATGGTCCGCATGCGGATGGGTGTAGAGGACCGCGTCGACATGGTCGACTCCTGCCCTGATCATCTGCTCGCGAAAATCCGGCCCCGTATCGATGACGACGGTCGTTGCAGCGCCATCATCAGAAAACTGCTGCACCATAAAGGCGGCGCGTGTTCTTCTGTTCTTGGGATTGTCAGGATTGCAGGCGCCCCAGTCGCCGGTGATGCGCGGCACGCCGGGTGACGACGAACAGCCGAGAATGGTGAACCGCTGCCGTCGTGCCACGCCGCTAGATCCTCGGCATCTTCGAGAACAGCCTGAACGCATTGTCGGTGGTGATCCGCGCGACCTCCTCGTAAGGAAGGCCGATCGTATCGGCCAGCACCTCGGCCGTATTCACCACGTAAGATGGCTCGTTACGCTTGCCGCGCCAGCGCTTCGGCGCCAGATACGGCGCATCCGTTTCGACGAGCAGCCGGTCATGCGGAATGGTCTTGGCGATGTCGCGCAGCTCTTCCGACTTCGGGAAAGTGAGAATACCCGAAAAGGAGATGTAGCCGCCGAGCTCGACGCCAGTCTTCGCCAGGTCCGGGCCGGCCGAGAAGCAATGCAGGATGAAGGGGAAGGCCCCCTTCCCTGTTTCCTCGGTCAGGATCGCAGCCATGTCGGCATCAGCGCTGCGGCTATGGATGACGAGCGGAAGCTGCGTTTCCCGTGCCGCGGCAATGTGGCGGCGAAAGCCGGTCTGCTGGTCTTCGGGCTTTTGCGTATCGTAGAAATAATCGAGACCGGCCTCGCCGATCGCGACGACCTTCTGATGGGCATTCGCGAGCCGTACCAGATCTTCCGTCTGGATATCCAGTTCGTCACCCGCATTGTTGGGATGCGTGCCGACCGAGCAGAAGACGGAGGGATATTTTTCAGTGATGGCGAGCAGCCCGTCGAGCTTGCGCACGCGGGTGCAGATCGTCACCATCTGCGCCACGCCGGACGCATGGGCGCGCACCACTACTTCGTCGCGTTCCGCCTCGAAATCGGCAAAGTCCAGATGGCAATGCGTATCGACCAGCACGGCCTTAAGCCTCCGGAGCCACGTAGCGGGGGAAGACCGGCTTCGGCGCTTCGAGCGGCGTTCCCGGCACCAGACGGCCGGCTTCGCCAAGCGCTGCGAAATCTCTGCTGCCTGCAGGCGCAGCCACCAGGTCGAGCAGCTTGCCGGACGATTCCGGCATGAAGGGCTGCAGCAGGACGGCGATCTGGCGCACCACTTCGGCAGTAACATAGAGCACCGTGCCCATGCGCGCCGGATCGGTCTTCTTCAGCGCCCACGGCTCCTGGCCGGCGAAATAGCGGTCGGTCTCGGAGACCACGGCGATGATGGACGCCAACGCGCGGTGGATGAGCTGCTTGCTCATATCCTCACGGGTCGAGGCATGCAGCGCATCGGCCTGCGCCAGCATCGCCTTGTCCTCATCGGTCAACGGTCCGCATTCCGGGATCTTGCCGTCGCAATTCTTGACGATCATCGACAGCGAGCGGCTGGCGAGGTTTCCAATGCCGTTGGCGAGGTCGGAATTGATGCGCGTGCCGATCGCCTCTTCGCTGTAGCTGCCGTCCTGGCCGAAGGAGACTTCGCGCAGGAAGAAGTAACGCACCTGGTCGAGGCCGAAATGGTTCACCAGATTGACCGGATCGACGACGTTGCCGAGCGACTTCGACATCTTCTCGCCCTTGTTAAGCAGGAAGCCGTGAGCAAAGACGCGCTTCGGCAGCGGCAGCTTTGCCGACATCAGGAAGGCCGGCCAGTAGACGGCGTGAAAGCGGATGATGTCCTTGCCGATGATATGCACATCAGCCGGCCAGTATTTCGCCCGCGGCCCGTTGCGGTCTTCGATATAGCCCGTCGCCGTGATGTAGTTCGTCAGCGCATCGACCCAGACATACATGACATGCGAGGGATCGTTCGGTACCTTGATACCCCAGTCGAAGGTCGTGCGTGAGACCGAGAGATCCTTGAGGCCGGATTTGACGAAGGAGATCACCTCGTTGCGGCGCTCGGCCGGGCCGATGAAATCAGGGTTTTCCTCGTAATGCTTCAGCAGCCGGTCCTGGTATTCGGAGAGCTTGAAGAAGTAGCTTGCCTCTTCCACCCATTCGACCGGCGTGCCCTGCGGCCCGTAGCGCACGCCATCGGCGCGCAGCTCGGTTTCGTTTTCCTGGTAATAGGCTTCGTCACGCACCGAGTACCAGCCGGCATAGGAATCCTTGTAGATGTCGCCATTTGAGGCCATCAGCTTCCAGATGTTCCGCGAACTCTCGTGGTGACGTTCCTGCGTGGTACGGATGAAGTCGTCGTTCGAAGCATTGAGCAGCTTTGCCATCGCCTGGAATTCGCCGGAATTGCGGTCGGCAAGCGCCTGTGGCGTGATGCCTTCGGCACGCGCCGTCTGCTGCATCTTCTGGCCGTGCTCGTCAGTCCCCGTCAGGAAGAAGACATCCTTGCCGTCGAGGCGTTGGTAGCGCGCCATGGCGTCGGTCGCAATCAACTCATAGGCATGGCCGATATGTGGCTTGCCGTTGGGGTAGGAGATCGCTGTCGTGATGTAGAAGGGGGTCTTGTCTGTCATGGCGGCCAATTCCGGCTTACTCTATAAAAATCGTCAGCCGCTATTAGCGCATGTCTCGCACAAGCGAAACATCAAGTTTGGCAGCCACCGACGATTTCCGGGCCGCGTATTGGTGACCTTGACTCGTGTTCTGGCGCAATCTACCCCTTCTGTCGCAAGAGGGCGGGACGGAAGCAAAGTGCCATTTTTCATCGATCGGAATAGTGATGGCCGCGCGCCCTCGGAGGCGCGTATTTGACGTTCGAGCCTCTCTATTCCCTGTCTGGTCTTGTCGTAGGAGCGCTGGTCGGCATCACCGGCGTTGGCGGTGGTTCGCTGATGACGCCCCTGCTCGTGCTCCTCTTCGGCGTCCATCCGGCGACGGCCGTCGGAACCGATCTTCTCTATGCTGCCATTACAAAGACGGCGGGCACTGCCGTTCACGGCATGCATGGGCGCGTCAACTGGAAGATCGTCGGCAGTCTCGCGGCTGGCAGCGTTCCGGCCGCCCTCCTGATGCTCTGGCTGATGGCCGGCGTAGACCGCAAGAGCATCGGCGTGACCAATACCATCACCACGGCGCTCGGCTGGCTTCTGGTCATGACCGCGATCATGCTTGTTTTCCGCAGCCAGATCCTCGAATTCGCCCGCCGCGCCATCGGTGATCGCATGCCGCCGCAGCCTGCGACCATCGCGGTCTTCACGGTCGTTCTCGGTTTTGTGCTCGGCGTGCTCGTCACGCTGACATCGGTCGGTGCCGGCGCCCTGGGCGTCACGATCCTGCTCGTTCTCTATCCGCGGCTCGATGTGCGTGAGATCGTCGGCTCCGACATCGTTCACGCGGTACCCCTGACGCTGATCGGCGGCACGGGATACTGGATCATCGGAGAGATCGACTGGTCGATGCTGCTTGCTCTGCTTGTCGGCTCCATTCCCGGCATCGTCGTCGGCAGCCTTCTTGCGCCGAAACTGCACGAGCGCACCATCCGCATCGTGCTGGCCGTCACGCTTGCCGTCGTTGCCTCGAAACTGCTTGCCGGCTGATCAGGCGTTCGGCTGCTTGATATCGGAAAGCACTTCCATGATCGTCTGCTTGCGGTCGAGATTATAGGCGTCGGAGACGGTCAGTTTCTCGGTGATCGCGGAATAGAGCCGCGCCAAGCGCTCGGCCGCCGCAATCTGCCCCTCGCCTGCCGCGAGGCGCGCACGGTTCATCACGTCATCACCCACATGACTGACGAAGAAATCAAAGATCGTATCAGCCTCCTTGCCCGAGAGCGCATCGGCAAGCCGGTGCATAGCCTTGCGCGCTGCCGGTCCTTCGGAAGACAGGACCTGGTTATAGGCTTCGATAATATCCCCACCACCATAATTCAGCAGTTTCAGCGCCTCGCCGACGCTGCCTTTGGCGGCGGAAAGCAGGGCCTGTCCCTCACCCTGAACGCCGAGATGGGCAAGTGCGGAAACCAGCGCGTGGTCGCCAAGTGGCGCAAGCTTCAACGGCAGGCAGCGCGAACGGATTGTCGGCAGCAGCTTTCCCGGTGCATGCGACAGGACGAGGAACATCGCCCGCTTCGGCGGCTCCTCGAGGATCTTCAGGATGGCGTTTGCCGCATTGCGGTTCATGTCGTCGGCAGGATCGATGATGACGATCCGCCAGTTGCCGGTGCCCGAGGTCTGCGAGAAGAACTTGCCGGCCCTGCGTACCTCGTCGACGGTAATTGCCGATTTCACCTTGCCGGTCTTCTCATCTACGGGTCTGGCAAGATGCAGGAGATTGTGCGAGGCGCCTGAGGCGATCTGCCGGCTCACGGCAGATCCGAGATCCGGATCGGCGATGCGGTCTGGCGCGGTGGCCGGATCGGGATGCGATAGAACATGATTGGCGAAGCGGAAGGCCAATGTCGCCTTTCCGATCCCCTCTGGCCCTTCGACCAGGATCGCATGATGGCCTTTGCCGGAGCGGTAGAACTGCGTCAGGAAATCCTCAGCATCTTCATGGCCGAAGAGCTTCGTATTTTCGGCCGGCCAGATGGCGCCGTCGAGCAGTCCGGGTCTGTCCTCACTCATGATGCGCCGCTTCCGGCATCCGCGCTTCGGCTGATGGTTTCAGCAACTGCGTGACGATGGTGAGGATCTCCGCGGCAATCGCCTCTTCAGGCTGCGTCGCGTTGACGACATGGCAACGCTCCGGCTCGCGCGCGGCGATATCGAGATAGGCTTCGCGGCGTTTCTCGTGCGTTTCGAGCGTCTCCTTCTCGAAACGGTCAGGGCCGTCGGCGTTTCGCTTGATAACGCGCTCCAGGCCCAGCTTGGCCGGAATATCGAGGATCAGCGTACAATCAGGCATCACGCCGTTGATGGCGATGCGCTGCAGCGTCTCGATGAATTCTGGCTCCAGGTTGCCGGTAACTCCCTGATAGACGCGCGAGGAATCCATGAAGCGGTCGCAGAGCACGATCTTGCCCTTGTAAAGCGCCGGCCGGATGACCTCTTCCACGTGATCGTTGCGGGCGGCGGCAAAGAGGATCGCTTCCATGCGGGTGCCGAAGGCTTCCGCAGCGCCCGAAAGCAGCACATGGCGCACCGCTTCGGCGCCCGGCGAGCCCCCGGGCTCCCGGGTCAACAGCACGTCATGGCCTTCGGCTTTAAGGGCCTCGGCGAGACGGCGGATCTGCGTGGACTTCCCAGCCCCCTCTCCGCCTTCAAACGTAACGAACAATCCTGTACCGGACGACAATGATACTTTCCCGCATTCTGAGCGCCACGCTCTTCCTCTATCTATCCGAAGATAGTGCGGAACGAAACCTTTTGCCGCGGCGACATATTCACCTTCCCCGGTAAATTGCGGCAAAATCCGCGGGCAAAAAGGATCTCAGCTCTGCTCGGACCTGTCCCAGAGCCAGGAGAAGAATAGCGATTCGCCAAGCTCCAGCAGTGCGTCGACCGCCCGGCTGGTGAGCGATCCAACCTCCACCGATTGCACTGTATAGAGTGGCACTTCGCGCAACATCCTGTTGCCGGAAACGATGCGCAGCGTGCCGACCTCCGTATCGGCCTTCACCGGCGCCATCAGCGGCCAGTGGTAGACGATGCGGGCTGCGAGCCGGTCTGGATTGTTGATCGGAACATAGACGCTGACCGGCGCCTTGGCGACGAGATCGACGGTGCGCGCCGTGCCGCCATAGACGCTCGCCGCACCGATGACTTCCTCGTCTGCAAAGACCTGACGGCTTTCGAAGGCCGTCAGCCCCCATTCCAGCACGCGCTTGGCCTCTTCCGTGCGCTCCTTGTCGGAGGCGATGCCGGCAAGCGCCACGAAGAGCCGCCGTCCGTTACGCTGTACCGAGGCGACGATCGAGTAGCCCTCGCCTTCCGTAAAGCCCGTCGCTAGCCCATCAGCGCCGAGATCCATGCCGAGCAGCGGATTGCGGTTACGTTGGAAGATCTTGTTCCATTCGAAATCCGCTTGGGCAAAATAGGGATAGAGATCGGGATAGGAAGCCTGCAGATCGACGGCGAGCGTCACCAATTCCCTAGCCGTCACCTTGCTCTTGCCGTCGGGAATCCCGGTTGAATTGCCGAAGATAGCCTTTTCCATGCCAAGCTCGCGAGCGCGCCGGGTCATCGATGCCGCAAACTGGTCCTCGCTGCCGGCCATGCCCTCGGCAAGGATGATGCAGCCGTCATTAGCGCCCTGGATCGCAACGCCTTTGATCAGATCCTCGACGCGAACCTTCGATTTCAGCGCTGCAAACATCGTGGCCGCACGCGAAGGCGCGCCGCCGGTACGCCAGGCATATTCGGAGACGGGATATTCGGTATCGAGCGAAATCTGACCCTTGCTGACGGCACTGAAAACGAGATCCATCGTCATCAGCTTGGCAAGCGAGGCAGGCGCAAAGACCTGGTTCTCGTTCTTGGCGAGAAGCACAGTCCCGGTCGAGGCTTCGATCATATAGGCCTGCGCGGCCTTGGTGACGAAACCGGCCTCGGTGCCTTCTGCGGCAAAGGCTGCAGAAGCAGGCAAAAGCAGGCATGCAAGGAGGCGAAGCAGCGGCTTCAACATCGCTAATCCCATTGATCGTGCGGGTTGATTCAGGAGGGTAAAGCGAGCCGGAAGCCGATGCAATTACACTTTGTTGTAGGCTTTCATCGCGCCTTTGCGCTGCCGCCATTCTGACGCTTGAAGGAGGCGAGGATAGACTCCTGCGTCAGGCCATCATTGCGTACCATCACGGCGTCGAAAGCGAGCGGAACGTTGACTGTCCTCGCCTCCTCCTGATAGCCCATGGCAAGCGATGTGCCCTTCGACCAGCCATTCGGACGCTCAAAGGGAATGGGTCCGATTTCCGGCAGAACCACCATCTGTTCCATCGTCTGAGCGCCATTGGTGAAGGCCGGCGGCGGCGTCAGGAAATGGCCGCCTGCCGGCGCCTGCATCGACGCAGGAACTGGAGCCGCATTATACTTGGCGCTCGGCGTGGAGCCCGCATAAGCAGTCGAGCGGAATGGTACCGGCACGTTGGCCGGCGAAGGACTGGAATAATCGCCGAGGCTCTGGAGTTGGTCGCCGGTGATTTTCTTGTTGTTGGAGGCGACCATGACGCCGGAGGCGATCTGGCCCCCGCCCGGATTGATGCCCGGGATGCGGCTACCCTTCGGAATATAGGAGGCCATCAGATAGGGCATGTCATGACCGTCGAGGGGCGCCTTTCCGACATATTGCACGCGAACATTGCCCGTGCCGCTGTGCTGCAGGTCGAGCATGGAGGCGGTCTTGTTCGAAAGGTCGATGATGCGACCTTCGTGATAGGGCCCACGGTCGTTGACGCGGACGATCACGGAAGAACCGGTTTCGACGTTCGTCACACGCGCATAGCTCGGCAGTGGAAAGGTCGGATGCGCGGCTGAAAGATGCATCTGGTCGTAGACTTCGCCATTCGCGGTCAAGCGGCCGTGGAAGGCAGAGCCGTACCAGGAAGCGATGCCCACTTTGTTATAGGAGTAATCCTCCCTGGGGTAATACATCTTGCCCTTCACCACATAGGGATCGCCCACGATGTAGCGGCCGCCGCCCTTGGGAATATTGTTGCCGTTGGCAACGCGCGGGCTGGCTTTGACGCCATATTCGCTTTCCGAGAAATATTCCTTGCCGTGGGATTTCTTCTTGGGAACCGCCTGCGTCGTGCCGCAGGCCGCCACTGTTGCGCACATGGCCGACAATGCCAGCCATCGTGCCGTCGTTGCGAAAGACGCCGCCCCGTAATTCAGTTTCATATGCCCCACGCCACTCAAGACCGTTTTATGGTTAAGGAACTCACTCGTGAATGAGTTGGAGTTGCCTTATTCCCTGCCTGCCTAACGAGACTTTAATCTTGTGGATATCGTGGCTAATTTGCGAACGATTTCGGGGCGATAGCGAGAATTCTAATGATTATGGTTAATATTTGGTTGATTTTAATCTGTGCGGGAATGAAATCGCGGATGTATTTCCGCATGTTGGACCGTTTCGGATCGTGACAGCAACTTTCGGCGGACACGACCGCCCTGTCCCGCGTCAGAACATATTGAAGCAGTTTATCTGCTCAATTGCCGCCCGATCTGTCAGAGCACGTTGACGCTGAAATCCGAACCGCTATAAAGCCAGCCAAACCACGATTTGGCCGTCGTTGGAAGGAGGCTTCGTCAAAACGAAGGCCTGACAACAAAGACGCGCCGGATCAACTGGATGGAAGAGTGTCCGAGTGGTTTAAGGAACCGGTCTTGAAAACCGGCGTGCGGGAAACCGTACCGTGGGTTCGAATCCCACCTCTTCCGCCATAAATCGTTGAAATTATCAGTTATTTATCCTTCTGAAGCCGAATTTTCGCGTCGCTCGCGCCGACGAAGATGATCCAGGCTAAATGCATCGAATCGTATTTCATCATCCTCTTGATTTGGGATAGGTTCGCCCGAACGATACCTAAAAGCTGGATTGCGTTGTCTGAGCTCTCCAAAACGGCGAGTTCAATGGCGCAGTTGGAGGATGAGAGGGGAATTGCATGGCGGAGATGCTGGACCTCGACTGCGTCGTCGTGGGCGGAGGGGTCGTGGGGCTTGCAATAGCGCGCGAACTTGCAATGTCCGGCCGCGACGTGGTTCTTCTCGAGGCGGAGCCGATAACCGGCAGCATCACATCGGCCCGCAACAGTGAAGTCATCCATGCCGGGCTCTACTATGCCACCGGCAGCTTGAAGGCTGAACTCTGCGTTTCCGGAAAACACAGGCTTTACGACTATTGCCGGGAGCGAAATATCCCCCATAGAGCCTGTGGCAAACTCGTCGTCGCTGCGAGTGAGGAGGAAGTCGGATATCTTGAAAAGCTATCCAGGCAGGCCGCCGCCAATGGCGTGGAGGATTGCTATCTGATCGATGCTGCGGAACTCGCCCGCAGGCAACCACAGATCAGAGGCTTTGCGGCGCTTGTTTCTCCCTCGACCGGCATCATCGACAGTCACGGCCTTATGCAGGCATACACTGCGGATATCGAGGCCAATGGCGGAGCCGTTATCTGCAATTCTCCCGTAATCAAAGGTGAATTCACCGCGGACAAGGTTCGCCTCGCAGTCGGCGGCCGTGATCCGGTAGAGATCGAGACATGCCTTGTGGTCAATGCCGCTGGCCTGAATTCCTGGGCCTTGTCAGAAAGCCTGTCCGGGCTGGACGCCAGCACCATCCCGCCGCGTCACTACGCCAAGGGATGTTATTTCGCCCTGACTGGCCGCGCACCCGCAACACAGCTGATCTACCCGGTCCCCGAACCCGGCGGTCTCGGGGTGCATCTGACACTCGACCTTGCTGGCCAGGCGCGCTTCGGTCCTGATGTCGAGTGGATCGAGACGATTGACTACGACGTCGATCCCAGTCGTGCGGACAAGTTCTATTCCGCAATCCGCCGCTATTGGCCCAATCTGGTGGATGGTGCGCTACAGCCTGCCTACTCGGGCGTCCGTCCGAAGATCGCCGGCCCGGCTGCGGGCGGTGGTGACTTCGTGATTCAAGGGCCGGAGCAAACCGGTCACCCCGCCTATGTGGCGCTTTACGGAATTGAGAGCCCCGGCCTGACCGCTTCGCTCGCCATCGGGCAGAGGGTGGCGCGACTTGCCGAATAGATAGCCTTCTGTCGTCCGCCGGCTTTACGGCCAACTGGCACTTCGTCTCGGTACGCTGCGCGCTTCTTTCGGCCGAGTTCGCCATGAGGCGAGAGCCGTGGAGGTAGTATCGACCAAAGCCTCTCCTTTACTAATGCAAATTGAGAAAGCACCGGTTCCAGATGATTTAATATTAGGTGTAATGCATGTTTCGTCGTGACGATTTTACTTAAATTTCATGCTTAACTACTTATTAATAAGCAGCTTGCGCAGTTGAAGCGATGAACTATGCTTGCTCCCAACAACGGGAGGATTTGATGTTCAAGGAGAGTTTGCTGATGCCGGCCGGCTTTGCCGCATTGGCCTTTTCAGGACTGATGTTTCAGATCGCGGCTCACGCGCTCTCCACGCCGGTTACGTTGCTTCATCCCTGACATCGCTAAACTGCTGCCTCAGCGGAACTTTTTTCAATTGCGCGCGTTCCATTTCACGTTTTGTCCAGGAGGGAGATTGCCATGGAAAACGAAAGTGTAGGTTGGATTGCAGCTATCATTATCGGCGGTTTCGCCGGATGGCTGGCGGAGAAGTTCATGCACAGCAATATGGGCGTGTTCATGAACATATTGCTCGGCATCATAGGCGCGATCGTCGCCAACTGGATTCTCGGCATCCTTAACATCCAGCCACTCAGCGGCTGGCTCGGATATCTGATCACGGGCTTTGTTGGCGCATGCATCCTGATTGCGATCGGACGTCTCATCCGCCGCTGACCTGACACGGAAAAGATTGCCAAAAAAGATTAAAGGCCGGACGTCATGCGTCCGGCTTTTTTCGTCTATCGACGGCTGAGGAGACCGAAGAGATAGGCGACGCCTGCCGTAATGGCGATTGCGGTCAGCGGCTCTTCGCGCACCTTGTCTCGGACACGCTCGGTCATGACGGAGGCTTCGTCGGTCACTGCGGTCTTTGCGCCCTGCCCCAGCGCAATCACGCTCTCCGAAAGGCGGGCCAGATCATCGCGCAACGCAGCAACCTGCGCGGACAGATCTTCGGCGGCTACTTCGGCCTTGACGCGCGCAGCGGTGGATTCGGCGGAAGCGGTTTTCAATTCGGCCATGGTCTGCTCCTGTTTGATCGAATGCCGCTTCAACGAAATGAAGACTGTAAAGGTTCCGCAACCAAGCATCTTTTGTCGCTTGCGGCGAGTTGGCGAGAGCGTGTGCAAGTCCCGCAAGCTTTTCATGCGAGAAGCCTTCATTTCCTCGCAGCTTTGTTTTATGGAACGACGAATGTCTGCCCTTCTGGGCCAATGATAATGCGAGGTTTGCGTTTCCATGTTCCATCTTCTGAGAAGAGCTGCTCAGACCTGGGTTGCCAAGCTGCTCCTGCTCCTGCTCGTCGCCTCCTTCGGCATCTGGGGCGTGTCGCGTGAGCTGATAAGCGGCGGCAACAGCACGACGGTGGTCACCGTCGGCGACCAGCATGTGGACGTCAATGAATTCCGTCTCGCTTATCAGCGCCAGGTCGCCCAACTCGGCCAGCAATACGGCGTGCGCCTGACACCGGAGCAGGCCCGCGCTTTCGGCGTTGAACAGCAGGTGCTTGCCCAGCTTCTGGCTGGTGCCTCGCTGGACCAGCTTGCCGATGACATGGGCCTTGGCCTTTCCGAAGACCGCCTTGCCCAGCTGATCGGCGACGATCCAGCTTTCAAAGCAGTCAACGGCCAGTTCGACCGCTCGCTCTTCACCTCTCGTCTGCGCAATGCCGGCATCCGGGAAGACGATTATATCAAGGATCGCAGCAAGCAGGCTGTCCGCAGCCAGATCATCGAAGCTGTTGCCAACGGCTTCCAGGCGCCTGCAACGCTCGTCAACGCGCTGAAACTCTATGGCAATGAGAGCCGCAGCGTCGATTACCTGCTGCTCACCAACGCCAATATCGAGCCGATCAAGACGCCGGCCGACGATGTGCTGTCCAAGTGGTTCGAAGACGCCAAACAGCGCTACCGCGCGCCGGAATACCGCAAGATCGCCTATCTGAAGCTTCAGCCTGATGATATCGCTGATCCCACGACCGTTACCGACGACCAGATCAAGGAAGCTTTCGACAAGGCCAAGGCGGCTTACACGACGCCGGAAAGCCGCACCCTGGAACAGCTGACCTTCGCCAGCAAGGATCTCGCCAATGCAGCCGAAACCGCGCTGAAGAGCGGCACGAGCTTCGACCAGCTCGTCACCGATCAGGGCAAGACCGCAAGTGACGTGCTGCTTGGTGAATTCGCCAAGGACAAGGTTCCGGATCAGGCCGTTGCCGAGGCTGCCTTTGCGGTGAAGGCGGATGGCGGTACCACGGCTGTCGTCGACGGTACCTTCGGTCCTGTGATCCTGCGCGTGACCAATATCAAGCCGGAGACCACCAAGAGCTTCGACGAGGTGAAGGAAGAGCTTCGCAAGCAGCTTTCGGTTGCCAATGCTTCGCAGGAAGTCATCAACGTTCACGACCGTATCGAGGATATGCGCGCCGGCGGCACCTCTCTTGAAGAAATCGCCAACCAACTCAAGCTGAAGGCCGTCGTGATCGACGCCATCGACATGACGGGTGCGGACAAGGACGGCAATCCGGTCAAGGATATCCCGGCACAGCAGCAGCTTCTGCCGGAAGCTTTCAAGACCGATGTCGGCGCTGATGCGGTCGCAATTTCCCTCGGCAATGACGGCTATGTCTGGTTCGACGTGCGTGACGTCATGCCGGATCGTGATCGTCCGCTCGCCGAAGTGCGTGACAAGGCCGTTCAGGACTGGACAGCCGAGCAGCAGAAGGCCGAGCTCGCCAAGAAGGCCGACGAGCTGAAGGCTCAGGCGCAGAAGGGTACCTCGCTTGCCGATATCGCCACCCCGCTCGGCATCGCCGTCGAAAGCAAGAGCGGCGTTACCCGCTCGACCGACGATCCCGTTCTCGGCCGCGCCGGCGTCAATGCCGCATTCTCCGGTCCTGTAGATACCGTCGCAACGGCCGTCGGCGCCGATCCGAGCACGCAGATCCTGCTGAAGGTGACCGACGTCAACGAAGAGCCGACGACCGATGCCTTGAACAACCGCGACCAGCAGATCGCCACCATCGCAAATCAGGCCGGTGACGACATTCTCGATCAGATGGTCAACCTGTTGCAGAGCCAGTATGGTGCAGAGGTCAACCGGACCCTCGCCGAACAGGCAACCGTCCGCTAGGGAGAAGCGACGCATGACCGATCTGAAGCCGCTTCTGGCCAAGGCAGCAAGCCGCGAGCCACTGACCCGTGACGAGGCCCGCCAGGCCTTCGATATCCTGATGTCCGGCCAGGCAACGCCTTCGCAGATCGGCGGCTTCCTAATGGCGCTGCGCGTCCGCGGCGAGACGGTTGACGAGATCGTCGGCGCCGTCACCACGATGCGGTCCAAGATGCTGCGGGTGGAAGCGCCCGCCGACGCGATCGATATCGTCGGCACAGGCGGCGATGCCAGTGGCACCTATAACATCTCGACGCTGGCGGCGCTTATCGTCGCCGGCACGGGTGTTCCGGTTGCCAAGCATGGCAACCGCGCGCTGAGTTCGAAATCCGGCGCGGCAGACAGTCTTGCCGCCCTCGGCGTCAATCTCGAGGTCACCCCCGAAATGATCTCGCGCTGCATCGCCGAGGCCGGCGTCGGCTTCATGTTCGCGCAGCAGCATCATTCGGCCATGCGCCATGTCGGCCCGACGCGCGTCGAACTCGGCACGCGCACCATCTTCAATCTGCTCGGGCCCCTCTCCAATCCGGCCGGCGTCAAACGCCAGCTTCTCGGCGTCTTCTCGCCGCAATGGGTCGTGCCGCTTGCCGAAGTCATGCGCGATCTCGGCTCCGAAAGCGTCTGGGTTGTCCACGGCGACGGCCTCGATGAAATCACCACGACCGGCAAGACCAGCGTTGCTGCACTCGAGAACGGCCAGATCCGCACCTTTGAGCTGTCGCCGGCCGATTTCGGCGTAACGCCCTGCGTGCTCGCCGATATCAGGGGTGGCGACGGCACGGTCAATGCTGCCGCGCTTCGTGATGTGTTAGCCGGCGCAAAGAATGCCTATCGGGATATAGCGCTCGCCAATGCCGCCGCCTCCCTCGTCATTGCAGGCAAGGCCGGGACGATCCGTGACGGCATGAAGCTCGCAACGGAATCGCTGGATAGCGGGGCCACGGCCGCAGCGCTCGACAAACTGATCGCCGTATCCAACGATATCGACTAGGATTGCCTCATGACCGATATCCTGAAGAAGATCGAAGCCTATAAGCGTGAGGAAATCGCTGCCGCCAAGGCAAAGACCTCGCTTGCCGATCTGAAAGCCATACAGGCCGGGCAGTCCGCGCCGCGCGGCTTCCACAAGGCGCTCGTCGCCAAGCGCGATGCCGGCCAGTTCGGCCTGATCGCCGAAATCAAGAAGGCAAGCCCGTCCAAGGGGCTGATCCGTCCGGATTTCGATCCGCCTGCGCTCGCCAAGGCCTATGAAGCCGGTGGGGCCGCCTGCCTTTCGGTTCTCACCGATACGCCGAGCTTCCAGGGCGCGCCGGAATTTCTGACGGCCGCGCGTGCTGCCTGTGCCCTGCCCGCGCTGCGCAAGGATTTCATGTTCGAGACCTATCAGGTCCATGAAGCCCGCGCCTGGGGTGCTGATTGCATCCTGCTCATCATGGCCTCGCTGACGGATGACGACGCGCAGCGTCTGCAGGACGAGGCCTTCTCGCTCGGCATGGACGTGCTTGTCGAGGTTCATGATGCGCCGGAAATGGAACGTGCCCTGAAGCTGTCTTCGCCGCTCGTCGGCATCAACAATCGCAACCTGCGCACCTTCGAAGTCAGTCTTACGGTGAGCGAAACGTTGGCAGCCATGGTCCCGGATGACCGGCTTCTGGTCGGCGAGAGCGGCATCTTCACCCATGAGGATTGCAAGCGCCTGCAAGCCGTCGACATCAATACTTTCCTCGTCGGCGAAAGCCTGATGCGCAAGGACGACGTGACGGCCGCCACCCGCGCGCTGCTGTTTGGTGAAGCCGCCATCGCGGCCGAATGATATGAGCGGCGCAAAACCCGGCCTCACCCATATCGGCGCGTCCGGCGAGGCGCATATGGTCGATGTCTCGGACAAGGCCGAAACGGTGCGCATCGCCACCGCCGAGGGGCATGTGAAGATGGCAGCGGAAACATTGGCGCTGATCCGCGAAGGTAATGCGAAAAAGGGCGATGTGATCGGCACTGCTCGCCTTGCCGGCATCATGGCCGCCAAGCGGACAGCCGACCTCATTCCACTCTGCCATCCGCTGATGCTGACCAAGGTCACGGTCGAGATCGAGGAAGACGCCGCCCTGCCCGGCCTGCGCGTTACCGCAACCGCAAAACTCACTGGCAAGACCGGTGTGGAGATGGAGGCGCTGACCGCCGTCTCGGTCGCGTGTCTTACCGTCTACGACATGGCCAAGGCCGCAGACAAGGCAATGGAAATCGGTGGCATCAGGCTGCTGGAAAAATCGGGTGGCAAATCCGGCGATTTCCGCCATCCGGAGGCAAGATGAATCTTCTGCCGGTCGCCGAGGCCCTGAGCCGCCTGCTCTCCAGCGCTACGCCCGTCACGGCATCCGAAACGCTGCCGCTTGCCGAGGCCGAAGGCCGCGTCCTTGCCGTTGATCTGACGGCTGGCCTGACGCAACCGCCCTTCAATTCCTCCGCCATGGATGGCTATGCGCTGCGCCGCGAGGACGCGCCAGAGCCCGGCGCGGTGCTGAAGGTCATCGGTACATCGTCTGCCGGACATGGCTTCGAGGGAAGTGTCGGTCAGGGGGAGGCCGTTCGCATCTTCACCGGCGCGCCTGTTCCTTCGGGTGCCGATAGTGTCCTGCTGCAGGAGGATGCGGAAAAGATCGAAGGCGGGATCAGAACGAATTTTCCCGTACGGCAGAACCAGCATGTTCGCCCCCGCGGCCAGGATTTCGTCGAGGGTGAGGCCGTGCTCTCCGCCGGTACGGTGCTCGATTTCTCGCGGCTGACGGTAGCCGCCGGCATGAACCGGCCTGATGTCGAGGTGTTGCGTCGCCCGCTGATGGCGATCCTCGCGACCGGCGACGAACTGCTGCCGCCCGGAAGCACGCCGGGCCCGTCGCAGATCATCGCATCCAATACCTTTGGCATCACAGCTCTTGCCCGCAGGGCCGGCGCCGACGTGCTCGACCTCGGCATCGTGCCTGACGACAAGGCTCAGATCACCGCGGCGATCGACAAGGCACGCAACGCCAAGGTCGACGTGATCGTGACACTCGGCGGGGCTTCCGTAGGCGACCACGATCTGGTGCAGGCCACGTTGATCGAAGCCGGTATGGAGCTCGATTTCTGGCGCATCGCCATGCGCCCCGGCAAGCCGCTGATGGTCGGCAGCTTCGGCAAGACGCAGGTGCTCGGCTTGCCCGGCAATCCGGTCTCGAGCCTCGTTTGCTCGCTGCTTTTCCTTGAGCCGCTGATCCGCAAGCTCGCCTCGCTGCCGGCTGTCCAACGGGAGATAACGGTGGAAGCCGCCGCGACGCTGCGCGCCAATGATCATCGCCAGGATTATGTGCGCGCGAAGCTTTCGAAATCGGCCGCCGGCGGATGGCAGGTCGAACCCTTCGACAAGCAGGATTCGTCGATGATGAAGGCTTTCGCCCATTCGGACTGCCTGATCATCCGCCCGCCGCATGCACCGGAATTGCCGGCAGGAACCACCTGCCCGGTCATGCTTCTGCGGCCAGATCTCTTCGCCTGATATTTCCTGAAGTCACCGCGATCCAGAAGCAGATCTGAGCCAGTACGCTTGCGCCTAGAATGACGGTAGCGGCCGCAAGACCGGGATCGCCGCCGATGCCGGAAAGTGCGCTGCAGACGGCTCCAACAGCCATCTGCGTGAAGCCATAAAGGCCGGAAGCCGAACCGGTGACCTTTGGATTGACGCTGACGGCGAGCGTCAGCGCGTTGGGCGAAGCTACACCCGCCCCGACCGTATAGACCATGATCGAGGCCATCATCGGCAGCAGCGTCAGATGGTGGGTAGCGGCAAGGCCGAAGAAGACGAGCGCGGCCGCGATGCTGACGAGGTTGGACATCACCATCAGCCGCTTCATCGCAAACCGGCCGATCAGCCGTGTGGCGATCATGCTGCCGATCCAGTAGCCGAAGATCAGCAGCGCAAGACAAATGCCGACTTCGGTTGCCGGACGGCCGAGCTCGTTGATGACGATGAAGGGCGCAGACGCCGTGAAAGCATACATGGAGGTCGTCGCGCAGCCGCCGCCGATGGCGTAGCCGACGAAGGAGCGCGACGCGAGCAGGCCGAGATAATCGCGGCTCAGCGATTTCACCGACGTCTCGACATTGCGCGTGCCGGTTTCCGGTACCTTGCGCCACGTCAGCAGGAGGTTGACGATGCCGAGAACGCAGAGCGCCACGAAGATCGAGCGCCAGCCAAGCGTGGCGGCAAGAGCGCCGCCGACGATCGGTGCAAGCCCCGGCCCGACCGTGACCATCAGGTTCATGATCGCAAGCCGCTTCGCCGTTTCATCGGGACTGGACATGTCGCGCACGATGGCGCGTGCAATCACGAGACCGGCGCAGCCGCCGAAAGCCTGAAAGAGCCTTGCTGCGATCAGCGTATGCACGCCGGGTGAAACCAGCGCCGCAACGCCGGCAATCGTATAGAGCACAAGCCCGCTCATCAGTACCGGCCGCCGCCCGTAACGGTCCGAAAGCGGCCCGTAGATAAGCTGGCCGACGGCAAGACCGAAGATATAGAGGCTGACGGTCAGCTGCATTTCGCCGATCGATGCACCGAGATCGGTTGCCGCCGCCGGCAAAGCGGGCACGAAAATATGCATGGCAAGCGTGCCGCTGAAGGTGATCAACCCGAGCAGCCAGATCGGTATGTGAAGCTTTGCGCCAAGCGGTCGGGCTTCGGTCATCGGGCCGGGATGCGAATTCACTGTTCAGGCTCCTCGAGCTGTCGGGCAAGCACGTCGCTGATGTGATCGAGCACGCGCCATGTGATTTCGATGTCCTCGCGCGGGAGAAGAGCAAGCGCCTCCTCGCGGATGCCTTGCGCCACGCGCTCTACCTCTTCCACGGTCTTCCTGCCCTCCTCTGTCAGCAGAATCTCCTTGGCCCGCCTGTCCTCGCCTTCCCGCCGCTCGACGAGTCCGGCTTTCTCCAGATTGTCGATCAGGCGAACGACAGATGAATTGTCGAGCGAGAGCGAGGCAGCCAGTTCTTTCTGGTGCATTGCTGCTGGTGAACGGGCGATGCGCAGCAGCGGCAGCCATGTCGCCTCCGTCAGTCCGAACGGCTGCAGGCGCAGGTTCGCGACGCGGCGCCAGTAGCG
The DNA here is from genome assembly GCF_031455475.1 of Rhizobium sp. 1399. NCBI lineage: Bacteria > Pseudomonadati > Pseudomonadota > Alphaproteobacteria > Hyphomicrobiales > Rhizobiaceae > Rhizobium > Rhizobium sp. 1399. Next base: position 26,538 of record NZ_JAVDSU010000013.1, read on the forward strand.
CGCGGTCTGGGAGACGAGGCTCCCGAATGAGGTTGTGATCTTGTCGTCGGTCATGGGAATATCGATGAGATAGCAATAAATGACATGTCATCTATTTTGAAGCAAGCCAAAAAGTGTCGGCACGGAGCCTGATGAGAGGCATTCGCCTCGTTTCACCTTAATCGGAAAACCGCGCTATTGGCGGTCGAGTTGCCCTTGGCTCCGCCGAAATCCGGCACGGCATAGTCCGCAATCTGTAGCAGGGAGCTCGTCGGAAGAGGTGCCCTGCCCGGATCGCCGATGAGCACATCGAGACCGGCCGTGCGGCAGCGTTCAAGGAAAGGCAGAACACGTTCCACCAAGGCCTCGTCATAGAAGATATCGCCGGCCAGGATTATTTCGGCGACAGGCGGGGCATCCTCGATGATGTCGCCGAGTCGCGTCTCGATCACGACATCATTGGCATTGGCATTCAGCTGCGCCGCAGCGATCGCTTTCGCGTCGATATCGATGGCGATCACATGGGCTGCACCGCATTTCATCGCTGCGATGGCGACGAGGCCGGAGCCGGTGCCGAGGTCGACGACACGTTTGCCGGCCACCTCTTCGGAATGGTCGAAAAGATAGCGCGCAAGCACCGCGCCGCCCGCCCAGGGATAGGCCCAGTAAGGCGGCATCAGATCGGAATCGTCAGCCATTGCAAGGTGATAGAGGCCGCTCCTCGGAGTCGCCATATGCAATCTTACGTTAGGGATGGAAGGAACACTCGCAAGCGGCAGGTTCGCTTCGATGAAGGCCGTCAGGTCGAGACGATCATCTGCTGAAGCCGGTCTCATTTAATATCGATTGCCCTCGCTGTGACAGGCTATCGGGCCCCGCTGGATGGCATAATACCTCGCTGGACCTTTGTATAGTTATGGAAGCCCACGTCTCGGGCTAACTTTTCTTCAGCGATCCCGAAGGGCATCGCCCCAGATTTCCTACAAGCCGGAGGACACGTTATGCAACCGATCACCAGACGCTCATTCTCGGCCGCGCTCGTTGCAGGGGCCGCACTCAGCATGTTTCCGGCCGCCGGCCGGGCCGCCGATATCGTCAAGGCGAAGAATGTCGTTCTCGTCCATGGCGCCTATGCCGATGCATCCTGCTGGCTGGACGTCATCCCTCATCTCCAGGCTGCCGGCCTGAATGTGATGGCCGTGCAGAACCCCCTCACCTCATTTGCCGATGACGTCGAGGCGACCAAGCGCATCCTGGCGCTGATGGACGGCCCGACCGTACTCGTCGGCCATTCCTATTCGGGCATGCTCGTCACCGAGGCCGGCGTTGATCCCAAGGTAACGGCGCTCGTTTATATCGCCGCCCGCGCCCCTGATGCCGGCGAGGATTATACCGCGCTCGCCAAGCAGTATCCGACGCCGCCTGCAAGCGCAGGCCTCGTTCACAACGGCGGTTATGCCCAGTTGAGTGAGGAAGCTTTCGTCAGGGATTTTGCCGGCGATCTGCCGGTTGCCCGCGCCAAAGCGCTTTATGCCGTGCAGGGCCGCATTTCCGATACGCTGTTCAATGCCAAGACGACCGTCGCTGCCTGGCGCTCGAAGCCATCCTGGTACGCGGTCTCGAAAAACGACCGCACCATCAATCCGGATCTCGAACGCTTCATGGCAAAGCGTATGAACGCAACGACGATCGAACTCGACGCCAGCCACGTTTCGCTGATCTCGCAGCCGCTCGCCGTCGCCAATCTCATCCTCGCAGCAGCCGGTCAAAGCGACAAGATCTGAGACCGCTGCAGCCTGCCGGCCGCATCACCTTACTGGTGCCGCCGGCGACTGCCTCAGCGGTCTTTCTTCTTGGTGAATTTGCCCTTGCCACCATCGAACTTGGGGCCATCGAATTTGGGACCGTCGAATTTTGCACCTTCGGACCTGTTCTTGCCGCCCTCGAATTTGGCGCCTTCGAATTTCGGCTTCGGGCCTTTCTTCGTCCAGGGCTTGTCGTCCTGACGCCCGGCGCCGGCGGGCCTGTCCGTCCCGAACTTGCCCTTCGGCTTGTCGCTGCGGAAACGATCTTCGCCGCGGTCTTCGAACGGCTTCTTGGCGTAGGCGGGCTTGGCCTGCTTGCTGAAATCGGGCGTACCGTTCAGCCTGACCACGCGGATGCCGCGCTCCATCGTCTTGTTCGGGCCGAGGGCGCCGAGAAAGCTCTCAGCGCTGTCAGCGGCGATTTCCACGAAGGTCTCATCCGGCTGCATCTTGATCGCGCCGATCTCCCGCTTGGTCACGTTGCCGGCGCGGCAGAGCATCGGGATCAGCCAGCGCGGCTCGGCATTCTGCTTGCGGCCGACGGAGACTGAGAACCAGACGCTGGGGCCGAAATCATCGCGGGGGCCTTTCTGCGCCGGCGCGAATTCGCGTGCCTCGCCATTGTCGCGGCGCTTGCGGGCACGATCGTCCTGCACCGAAACTTCGATCAGGTCTTCCGGCGCCGATTGGTTGGCGCGGTACAGACGCACGAAAGCGGCAGCAAGCGTCTCGGCGCCATGGCTGGCGATCAGCTTCTGCACCAGCCCCTGCTCTTCTTCCTGCGGTTTGTCGGCGAAGATCGGGTCGGCCAGCAGCCGCTCGTCATCACGCTCCGTCACTTCTTCCACCGAAGGTGGCCGTGCCCAGGTGGCGGCGATGCCGGCATTGTCGAGCAGGCGTTCGGCCTTGCGGCGAACGTTGAGCGGTACGATCAGAGCGCTGACACCTTTGCGACCCGCACGGCCCGTACGGCCGCTGCGGTGAAGCAGCGTTTCCGGATTGGTCGGCAGATCGGCATGCACAACGAGGTCGAGGCCCGGCAGGTCGATGCCGCGTGCAGCAACGTCGGTTGCGATGCAGACGCGCGCCCGTCCATCACGCATTGCCTGCAGCGCGTGGCTGCGTTCGTTCTGCGTCAGTTCGCCCGACAGCGCCACAACGTGGAAATTGCGGTTGTGGAACCGTGCCGTGAGATGATTGACGGCAGCACGCGTCGAACAGAAAACGATCGCATTGCGCGCTTCGTAGTAGCGCAGCACGTTGATGATCGCGTTTTCGCGGTCACTCGGCGAGACGGCAAGCGCGCGATACTCGATATCGATATGCTGCTTTTCTTCCGCCTGCGTGCTGATGCGCACGGCATCACGCTGATAGCTCTTCGCCAGCTTGGCGATGGCTGCGGGAACGGTGGCGGAAAACATCAGCGTACGCCGCTCGTCCGGCGCCGCGTCAAGGATGAATTCCAGATCTTCGCGGAAGCCGAGATCGAGCATCTCGTCCGCCTCGTCCAGCACTGCGGCCTTCAGTTCGCTCATATCCAGCGCATTGCGGCGGATGTGGTCGCAGAGGCGCCCCGGCGTGCCGACGACGATATGGGCGCCACGCTCCAGCGCGCGGCGCTCGCTGCGGATATCCATGCCGCCGACGCAACTGACAATCACGGCGCCAGTCATTTCATAAAGCCATTCCAGCTCGCGCTTCACCTGCAGCGCCAGTTCGCGCGTCGGCGCGATCACAAGGGCAACGGGAGCGGCGGCGGGGCCAAACCGCTCCGCGCTTCCCAGAAGCGTTGGTGAGAGTGCTAGCCCGAATGCAACGGTCTTGCCCGAGCCGGTTTGTGCGGAAACGAGTGCGTCCGACGTTGCGAGCGCCGGATCGAGCATCGCCTTCTGGACAGGTGTGAGCTCGGTATAGCCGCGCTTCTGCAACGCCTTGGCGATCGCCGGAGAGACGCCGTTATAGTCAGTCATGTGTTCGATCTTTCGGAGCTGTCAGACGCATAACGCGTCGTAGCCGGAATCGTCCGGCCGAAGAGTTGGGCCGTTCCTACTCGCTCCGGCTGCGAATGTCAAAGTGTCTCGCCACGCCATGTGTAGATGGCGATGCCGCCGGAGCGTCCGCGAATCCTTGTTTCGAACGGTCCGGTCAACTGGCCTGCCTGCGATGGAACAGCCCCCGGACCCGCAGCATTGAGCAGGTTGGCGCTGAGTGCAAGCTCTGCGCCGCGGCTTGCCGCCACCTCCATGAGCCGCTGTGCGACATTGACGGTATCACCCGTCGCGGTGATCTGCTGCCGGTCGCCGCTACCGAGCCGTGAGGCGACGATCGGGCCGCAATGGGCGCCGAGCTTGAAGCCTATCTTCCTGCGGCGAAGCTCTGGATGGCCTGCAAGGAAGCTGCGTGTACGGTCGGCAAGCCGCACGGCGCAGGCTGCTGCCCGGGCTGCATCGTCCGCTGTTGGTTCCGGCAGCCCGAAGAGGATCATGGCTCCATCGCCCATGAAGCTGGTGATCGCCCCGCCAAGCAACCTTACTTCCTCGTCGATCAGTTCGAAGAAGCTGCTGAGGATCTCCCGTACCGCGGCCGGTCCGACCGCCTCGCTGAGGCCGGTGAAGCCCGAAAGATCGATGAAGACGACGGATGCATTCTGGCGCACCGGCTCGGCCAAAAAGGCCGGGTCGCGCGCGAGCCATTCCCCGAGGCCCGGCGCTTCGATGCGCTGCAGCCGCTCGGACTGGTCGGCGAAGTGCCGCGCACGGCTGCGGTCGCGCCAGAGTTCTGCGGCCCCGAAAATAACTGCGGGTGGAAGGGCGGCGGCAATCGGCAATGCAGCACTCAGCCAGTAACCGTTCGCGAAGGCAGCAAGGTTGAGCATCGCCCAGACAATGACCGTCAGGCCGATGATAACGAAGCCGAGGGCGCTGCGGCGCCATGCGATCAGTGCGACCAGAAGAATGGGCAAGGCCGTCGCAATGCCGGCATCCGCCTGCCGTGTCCTGCTGTCACGCACCATGCCGTCGCCTGCTATCAGATGCGTGATCGCCGTCGACATCACTTCGACGCCCGGCAGGATGGGATCGAACGGCGTCGGAAAGACATCGCCGCCGCCGGTCACGGTCGCACCGATCACCACCACCTTGCCGGTAATGGCATCCGCCGGCAGCTTGCCATCGAGCGCGTCGACAGCGCTGAAGGTGCGGATGCTGCCTGCAGGACCATAGAAGGTCAGCGGCAGGCGCTGGCCCGTGTCCGTTGGAATGCGGCGGGTGCCAAGCCGGATGCCATCCTTTTCGATCAGTGGTTCGGCGCCGAGCGCAACCGAGGCGACGCGCAACGGAAAGGCTGCATCCAGCCGGTCGGCGGCGCGAGAAAACAGCGGAATGAATCGCGGCACGCCGCTCTGGTCCGTCGCCACATTGACGATGCCGAGCGCCGCAGCCTCTGCGAAGCGAGGCTGCGGCAGCAGAAGCTGCTGCGCTTCGGGGATCGCGGCAAGCGGATCCTCCGCATTCGCTGTCACCGACTGGAGACTCTGCGGAAAGGTCGCAGCACCGGCGATGATGCTGGGCGTCGCCCCAATGGCTGTTGCAAGCGCCGCATCCCCCTCCTCCGTGTCGGAATCGACAAGCAATATATCGAGAGCCAAGGCCTTTGGTTTCAACGCGCCGATGGACGTGACGAGCTCCGCAAGCCTCTCCCGCTTGAGCGGGTAGCCGTGTGCTGCGGCGGTACGGTCATCGATCGCGATAATGGAAACGATATCGGGCGGCGCGCGGACGCCGACGATCGTGCTGCGCAGATCGGCTAGCGTGGCCTCCATGCGCTCCATGAGGCCGGAGTCCGACTGCAGATGGAAATAGCCGAGCACCGCTCCCCACAGACCGGCGAGCAGCAGCGCGATCACAGTCTGAAGCCGACGGTTCATGAGACGACTTATTGACCGAGGCGTGAAAGAAGCGCCGCGACGCGGGGCGCCGGCCACGTGCGAACGGTGAGCGCAGCGGTTCCGCGCGTTACGTCCACACCCTCGCCCGGTCCAAGCACGACGGCTGCACCTGCCGGACGCCGTACGCCAACGCGCCCGCGTGTGACCAGTACGGAAGTCGTGCCGCCTTTGACATCGACGGCCCATTGCGTACCGCGGACGGCTGCGATCGCCTGCGGTGTCACCACCTGGAAGCCGCCGCGGTGCTGGCTGCTGTCGACGTCGACGAGCGCAGCCTTGCTGCGCAATGCAAGCGAATCCGGACTGCCGTCGCGATTGCGGTCGGTGAGTTTGAAGGACGCGCCACGCTCAGCCGTGATGTTGACGCCACCAGGGCAACGGAAAATCTGGTTGCCGTTTGCCGCACGCGAAATCGCGCAGCCGGCAGACTGGGCATAAGCTGCGCCATCAGGCAGCAGGCTGGTGATCAGCACAGCGGAAAACAGGCTGCGGGAGATTGCTGACATGGCTTTCATGATCCGCCCCTCGTGACTCGCCGGCACATTCGCAAATGCGCCTGCCGGCCCATACTAGCTGAATTCGCCGGTTTCCCTATGCAAAAACGTGAAATTGCGCAAGTCATTCAGGGCGCGCGTCGCTCAACTCATGCGTCGGCTGGCGAAGGCCCGACATAGCGGGCACGCGGGCGGATCAGATGGCCGCTTTCGATCTGCTCCATCGCATGTGCCAACCAGCCGACCGTGCGCGCCAGCGCAAAGATGATGATCGGTGCCTCCTCAGGCAGGTCGAAGGCTGCGGTCATGGCGGTAAGCGCGAAATCGACATTGACCTTCTCGCCCACCATTTCTTCGCCGGCCACCTGCACATCGCGAAAGACAGGCGGCACGTCGAAAGAGGAGAGCAACACGCTCGCCCGCACATCACCATCGGGATAAAGCGGATGCCCGAAGGCGACAGGCTTACCTCCCCGCAGCAGCAGGTGGCGGATCGCATGCTCCGCCCCAGCGCCGGATGCTGCCTTGGCAAGGGCATCGACGCTTCGCCATGCCGAACCATGCAATGGTCCGGTCAGTGTTGCGAGACCCGAGAGCACGGCGGCAGAAAGTGCTGGCCCCGTCGAAACCGTGACGCGGACGGCGAAAGTAGAGGCATTGAGCTCATGATCGGCGAGCATGACAAGCGCCCGCCTGAGGCAATCGGCAGCCTCCGGCCTGCCCCAGCATGCAGCAAGACGGTGATGCAGCGGATGATCCGTCGATCCCGGCGCCAGCGCATCGGCGACGGTTGAAAGCACGCTGCATGCTTCCATCTGCAAGGCAGCGCGTGCACGTCCGAGAGACGGCAGATCGGTGCTCACCCGTCCCGCCAGCGCCAGCAGCACGGCTTGAATGGAAGGCGACGCCGGCTCCAGGGCAGAGGCGGGTACGCAGGCAAAACTCTCTGCATTCCACAGTATCAGCGCCGTCTCTTCCAGCGTCGCATGAGCTGAAAGCTCTGCCGCATCCTGCCCCCGATAGAGCAATCGTCCTGCGGCGATGGTCGAGATTGACGATGTCAGTACCGGATCGCCCCAGCTGATCGCTTCGGCGGCGACCGTCTCGCTCTTGCGCCGGCCGGCATGCCGCTCGGCAAGCCGCGTGACATCGCTTTCCTGATAGAGGCTGCGGCGTGGATCGGCAGGGTCGGCCTTGGCGCGGATTCGCCCGCGGCTGACATTGGCATAAAGTGTCTGCGGCTTGGTGCCGAGTTCGGCTAACGCTTCCTCCGCTGTCAGCCAGCTCATGTCAGCCTCACATTGATCAATTACGTCAAGATTGACGTCAACTAAACTAGAGCCGATCTTTCATCCGGTAAAGGAGAAAGACCTATGAAAAATGGTTTGGAAGATGTCATCGCCGCTGAAACCCAGCTCTCGGATGTCGACGGCGAAGCCGGCCGGCTGATCATCCGCGGCGTATCGCTGGATCATCTGGCAGGAAGCAGCACCTATGAGGATGTCGCCGCCCTGCTGTTGGACGGCCTGATCGAGCCGCATCTCGACGCAAGCGAATTGCGCCGCCGGCTCGGCCAGGCGCGAATGGAAGTTTTCGCCGAAGTCAAGACTGCCGATACTCGCCTGCTGAAGCTGCCGCCGGTCGATGCTATGCGTGCTCTTGTTGCTCGCCTACCTGACGGCGAGGATATAGATACCGTGCTCCGTCTGCTTGCCGCACCCGCCGTCTTCCTGCCGGCGGTTCTACGCCTGCAGCGAGGCGAAAAGCCGGTAAAGCCCGATGCGGGCCTCTCACAATCGGCCGATATCCTGCGCATGCTCTCAGGCGCGGTGCCGAGCGCCGAGCAGACCGCAGGCCTCGACACCTATCTCGTGACGATCTCGGATCACGGACTGAACGCCTCGACCTTCGCATCGCGTGTCATCGCCTCCACCCGCGCCGGCCTCACCTCCTCGGTGCTGGCGGCGATCAGCGCGCTGAAGGGGCCGCTGCATGGCGGCGCGCCGGGACCGGTGCTCGATATGCTTGATGGGATCGGAAGCGAGGCCAATGCCGGCCCCTGGCTGCGTTCCGCGCTCGATCGCGGTGAGCGGCTGATGGGCTTCGGCCACCGCGTCTATCGCGTGCGCGACCCACGTGCGGACGCCCTGAAAAATGCGCTGAAGCCGCTTGTTGCCGCAGGCCAGGTCAATGCCATCAGAATTGCGCTTGCTGAAGCAGTGGAACAGGCAGCCCTCGCGATCCTGAAGGAACGCAAGCCGGACAGGCCGCTGGATGTGAATGTGGAATTCTATACCGCGCTGCTCTTGGAAAGCCTCGGCTTCCCGCGCGAGGCCTTCACCGGCATCTTCGCGATCGGCCGCACCGTCGGCTGGATTGCCCATGCCCGCGAACAGGCACTGGAAGGTCGCCTCATCCGCCCGCGCTCGGTCTATGTCGGGCCGTTGCCGGAAGCGGCGTGATGTGAAGAAAAAGGCCGCTCCCTCGTTGTTGAGGGAGCGGCCGAATTTTAAACCAACCGGCTCTGTTCCGTCGCAGCTTCGATGAAGCTTGCAAAGAGCGGATGCGGGTCGAGCGGGCGGGACTTCAGTTCCGGATGGTACTGAACGCCGATGAACCAGGGATGGTCAGGATATTCGACCGTCTCCGGCAACACGCCGTCAGGCGACATGCCGGAGAAGACCAGGCCGCAATTTTCCAGCCGGTCCTTGTAGTCGATATTGACTTCATAGCGGTGGCGGTGACGCTCGGAAATATCGGTCGAGCCGTAGATATCCGAAATCTTGGTGCCCTTCTTCAGCGCCGCCTTGTAGGCGCCGAGACGCATCGTGCCGCCGAGATCGCCGGAAGCGGCGCGCTTCTCCAGCGCATTGCCCTTCACCCACTCTGTCATCAGGCCGACGACCGGCTCCGGCGTCGGGCCGAATTCGGTCGAGGAGGCATTCGGAACATCAGCCAGATTGCGGGCAGCCTCAATGACGGCCATCTGCATGCCGAAGCAGATGCCGAAATACGGCACCTTGCGCTCGCGGGCAAAACGCGCCGCATGGATCTTGCCTTCCGAACCGCGCTCGCCGAAGCCGCCGGGCACCAGGATGCCATGGACCTTTTCGAGGTAGGGCGCCGGATCTTCCTTTTCGAAGACTTCCGACTCGATCCATTCGAGCTTCACCTTGACGCGATTGGCGATGCCGCCGTGATGCAGCGCTTCGATCAGCGACTTATAAGCATCCTTGAGGCCGGTATACTTGCCGACGATTGCGATCGTTACTTCGCCTTCCGGCGTGCGGATGCGGTTGCAGACCTCTTCCCACTGGTCGAGGCGCGGCTTCGGAGCCGGCTCGATGCCGAAGGCCGCGAGCACTTCGTCGTCCAGGCCTTCCTTGTGATAGGCCATCGGCACGTCGTAAATATTGGCGACGTCGAGCGCCTGGATGACGGCGGAGGGACGCACGTTGCAGAACAGCGACAGCTTGCGGCGTTCAGCTTCCGGGATTTCCCGGTCGGCGCGTACCAGCAGGATGTCGGGATGAATACCGAGCGCCTGCAGTTCCTTGACGGAATGCTGCGTCGGCTTGGTCTTCAACTCGCCGGCTGCCGGAATATACGGCATCAGCGTCAGGTGGACGTAAACAGCCGTGCCGCGCGGCAGGTCGTTGCCGAGCTGACGGATCGCTTCCATGAAGGGCATCGCCTCGATGTCGCCGACCGTGCCGCCGATCTCGCAGATGACGAAGTCGTAGTCGTCATTGCCTTCGGTGACGAAATCCTTGATCTCGTTGGTGACGTGCGGAATGACCTGAACGGTCGCGCCGAGATAGTCGCCGCGGCGTTCCTTGTCGATGATGTTCTTGTAGATGCGGCCGGTGGTGATGTTGTCGGTCTTGGTCGCCGAGCGCCCTGTAAAGCGCTCGTAGTGGCCGAGATCGAGGTCGGTTTCCGCGCCGTCGTCGGTGACGAAGACTTCGCCGTGCTGGGTAGGGCTCATAGTGCCCGGATCCACGTTCAGATAGGGGTCAAGTTTGCGAAGCCGGACCCGATAACCACGGGCCTGCAACAACGCTCCGAGAGCCGCGGCCGCAATTCCTTTTCCGAGGGAAGAAACCACGCCGCCAGTGATGAATACGTATCGCGCCATGGGAGTCACCGGATACCTTTTCAAAAACGATTCCACCAGCCCAAAAATTCTTTTCCGGAACTTTTGGTGCGTGGCGCAGGAATCTGAACAAAAGAAAACCGGCAGACCCGAAGGCCTGCCGGCGGTTTATTTTCTGAACCGGCTTATTGTCCCGTGGGGACGCCGGAAGGCTGTGCCGGCGCAGTCGCGGCCGGTGCCTCAGGCTGAGCCGGAGCCGTCGTCGTCGGAGCAGTCGCCGCAGGGGCGCTCGCAGCCGGAGCCGGGGTTGCTGGTGCCGAAGCTGCCGGGGCAGCCGGTGCCGGAGCGGCAGCGCCGCCGTTCGGAATGCCGCTGTTGTCAGCCGGCTGTGCCGGAGCCGGCGTATTGGTGCCGCCGAGCGAATCGAGGATGCCGTTGCCCTGCCCGCTCGTTGCCGGAATGCGGTTGAGAATATCGGTCGGGCGGCTTTCGTAACGGGTCAGGATACCGAGGCCGAGCGAGGTGAGGAAAAACAGCGTCGCCAGGATCGCCGTCGTGCGCGTCAGCGCATTGGCCGTGCCGCGGGCCGACATGAAGCCCGATCCGCCGCCGATGCCGAGGCCGCCGCCTTCGGAGCGCTGGATGAGCACGACGCCAACGAGCGCGAGCACGATCATGAGATGGATGACAATCAATACGGTCTGCATGGGTCCAGTCCTGCCCGTCTGAGGACGGACATAAAGTAAAAATCTGGCGGCTCTTTACATGAGGTCTTGAGCTATTCCAAGCCCTTCGGCCAGGAATATACAATCGCCTCAGGCAAGCAGCGCTTCATATGTGCCGTAGATGGCGAGGAAGTCCGTGGCTTTCAAGCTCGCCCCGCCGATCAGCGCACCATCGACATTGTCGACGGCGAGCAGCTCGCGGGCATTTGCGGGCTTGACCGAACCGCCGTAGAGAATGCGCATACCCTTACCCTCGTCGCCGAAGCGCAGGACGAGTTCGTCGCGGATGAAGGCATGGACGATTTCCACATCCTTTGCCGTCGGCGTCAGTCCCGTGCCGATCGCCCAGACGGGTTCATAAGCGATGACAGTATTTTCGGCCGTCGCCTCCTCGGGCAGCGAGCCGGAAAGCTGGCGCTTGAGGATGTCGAGCGTCTGATAGGCGTCACGCTCGTCGCCGGTCTCGCCGACGCAGACGATTGCGGTGAGATCAGCCAGATAGGCGGCCTGCGCCTTGGCCCGCACCATATGGTCGGTCTCGGCATGGTCAATGCGCCGTTCCGAATGGCCGACAATCACATAGGTGCCGTAGCAATCGGCAATCATTTCGGCCGAAATGTCGCCGGTATGCGCCCCGGATTGCGCCTGATGGCAGTCCTGGCCGCCGATCGCGAGCGGGCTGTCGGTGGCGAGCGCGGTCGCCACATAAAGCAGCGTGGCCGGCGGGCAGATCAGGGCTTCGACTTTTTCCGACAAGGGGGAGCTGACGCCTTGGGCAATCGCCTTGATCTGGTCCAATGAGGCACGTGTGCCGTTCATCTTCCAGTTCCCCGCCACGAGCGGGCGTACGTCAGGTGTCATGCTGCTCCTCCCAAAATCCGCATATCGGGCGGCCTTAGCAAAAGCTTGCGGTAAAGGAAAGCGCCCCGCGTAACGTTGGGGGAATATGATCGTTTAAAAGCTCTGCGCGGTGTGAAATCCGTCCGTTCAGGACGCCAGAATCCAGTTCAGCACTTTCCGCCAGTCGATCATGCGGATCGGCGTCCCGTGGTTGCCATTCTGGAAGAGCGTGAAATGCGTCGGGTACTTCGCCTTGTCGAGCTTTTCGAACAGCGCCTGCTGGTCGGTTGCCGCATAAACAGGATCGCGGCTGCCATGGGCAAACCACAGCGGCAGCTTTGCCTTGTAGAACGGGCTCTTCGCAAAATCCGGATCAGAGACTCCGCTCATGATCAGCATGCCCTTCAACCGCTTGACGCTTTCGGCATCGCGCGTGATGCCCCAGCAGATCTGGCTGCCCATGGAGGCGCAGCTCAGAATGACCGGCCGGCCGGGCGATTGCACGCTCGCGTAGCGGATCAGCCCGGCAATGGCTGTAACGCCATTGGCGTCGAAGGTCCTGACGGTCGGCGAATAATAGACGCCGCCATTGCCGGCCGTAAGGTTCTTCAGCCGGTTGAAATTGCCGCCGAAGGAATAGTCGTTGGCGCCGAGCCGCCGGTCGCCGTCGCGACCGTGGATGAAAATGACCGTGAAGGCGGCATTCTGAGTCGGTCCCACCCTGGTGACATCGAGCCTGATGCCGTCGAGCGACAGCGTTTCATCTGCCTGCAGCTTCTTCACGCCAAGCGAGACATATTTCTGCTGCACCCGCTTTTGCGGGATCTGGTCGCGCCCGTTGATGTCGCGCATCTCATCGTAATCGATCACATCGAAGGCGCCGTCATCGCCCGTCTGCAGCACTTTCTGCGTTGAAAACAGATCGTCCTTGTAGGGCGGCAGGGCATCGGCTGTGGCGGTCGTGATGGCCGCGGACAGGAAAAAGGCCGCAATTGCGGTAATTATGGTGCAATGACTTGTGGACATCGGCATGCGGATGGTTCCCAGAGAGCTGCCGCGACTTGCCATTCGGCGTCCAGCAACGCAAATCACATCTTGAAAAGCTCCGCAAATCCGGGGCGCGTCGCGTATCGGGGCGCTTTCTGTCAGAATCCCCCTGATTCGCAAACGCGATGCGGACTGTGACTATTGTGGGCCAGCGGCGGCCCTTCACGAGAATAAGATCTGAACGGTTCCATGGAAGACAGCAACGACCTCTTTTCCGGAATGCCCCTGTCACAGAAGCAGGAGGAGGCTGCAAAGCCTGCCGCGCCAGCCGAACGGCCCGCTGCAGCGGCACCGGCAGCCCCTCGCCCCGCTCCGGCGACGTCGAACGGCGATGATTACGGTGCATCCTCGATCCGCGTTCTGGAAGGCCTGGAACCGGTTCGCATGCGCCCCGGCATGTATATCGGCGGCACCGACGAAAAGGCGCTGCACCACCTCTTCGCCGAAGTCATCGACAACTCGATGGACGAAGCGGTGGCCGGCCATGCCGATTTCATCGATGTCCATCTGGATACCCAGGGCTATCTGACGGTCACCGACAACGGCCGCGGCATTCCAGTAGAGAACCATCCGCAGGTTCCCGGCAAATCGACGCTCGAAGTCATCATGACCAAGCTGCATGCCGGCGGCAAATTCGACGGCAAGGCCTATGAGACCTCGGGCGGTCTGCACGGCGTCGGCGTCTCTGTCGTCAACGCTCTGTCGGATCATCTCGAAGTCGAGGTCGCCCGTAACCGCAAGCTCTATCGCCAGCGCTTCTCGCGCGGGGTGCCGCAGGGCGGGCTCGAAGAGCTGGGCGATGTGCACAACCGTCGCGGCACCAAGGTTCGCTTTCATCCCGACCCGCAGATTTTCGGTGATCATGCGAAGTTCGATGCGGCGCGTGTGTTCCGCATGGCCCGCTCCAAGGCCTATCTCTTCGGCGGCGTCGAGATCCGCTGGAGCTGCGAGCCGGGAGTGCTGCCTGAGGGATCGGATCTGCCCGACAAGGCCGTCTTCCACTTCCCCGGCGGCCTCAAGGATTACCTGCAGGCAACGATGGGCAAGGAATTCACGGTCACCCGCGAGATCTTCGCCGGCAAGACCGAGAAGGTAGCCGGCCACGGTGCACTGGAATGGGCGATCACCTGGTATGGCGGCGATCCGCAAGTCCATTCCTACTGCAACACCATCCCGACGCCCGAAGGCGGCACGCATGAGGCCGGTCTTCGCATTGCGATGACCAAGGGCCTGAAGAGCTATGCCGAGCTGACGCAGAACAAGCGTGCCGCACAGATCACCACCGATGACGTGATGATCTCGGCAGTCGGCATGCTCTCGGTCTTCATCCGCGAGCCGGAATTCGTCGGCCAGACCAAGGATCGTCTCGCGAGCGTCGAAGCCCAGCGCCTTGTCGAAAATGCGCTGCGCGACCCCTTCGACCATTATCTCGCCGACAATCCGAACGAGGCCGAGAAGCTTCTCGACTGGGTGATCGAGCGCGCCGAAGAGCGCCTGCGCCGCCGCAAGGAGAAGGAAGTCAACCGCAAGACAGCAGTGCGCAAGCTGCGCCTGCCCGGCAAACTCGCCGACTGCTCGCAGAACACCGCCGAAGGCGCCGAACTCTTCCTGGTCGAGGGTGACTCGGCAGGTGGTTCCGCCAAGCAGGCGCGCAACCGCGCCAACCAGGCGATCCTGCCGCTGCGCGGCAAGATCCTCAACGTCGCCAGCGCCGGCCGCGAGAAGCTCTCGGCCAACCAGCAGATCTCCGATCTCGTCCAGGCGCTCGGCTGTGGCACGCGCTCGAAATACCGCGAAGAGGACCTTCGCTACGAACGCGTCATCGTCATGACCGATGCCGACGTCGACGGCGCGCATATCGCCTCGCTGCTGATTACCTTCTTCTATCAGGAGATGCCGGAGCTCGTTCGCGGCGGGCACCTCTTCCTCGCCGTGCCGCCGCTCTACAAGATCACGCAAGGGGCAAAATCCGCCTATGCCCGCGACGACGAGCATCGTGCCGAGCTGATGGAGACGGAATTCAAGGGCAAGGCCAAGATCGAGATCAGCCGCTTCAAAGGTCTCGGCGAAATGCTGCCCGCCCAGCTCAAGGAAACCACGATGGATCCGTCCAAGCGCACGCTTCTGCGGGTGCTGATCGACGAGGTGGATTTCGAGGGCACGCGTAACGCTGTCGACGACCTGATGGGAACCAAGGCCGAAGCCCGTTTCCGCTTCATCCAGGAGCGTGCGGCCTTCGCAGAGGATCTGGATATTTAAGTTGTAGCGAATTCATCGAACTGACGAAGAACCGTTACGAGTCCGTCAAATTACCGGCGCAATAGAACGGCCGGCGCTCTGTCCTCCAGCGAGGTCCACGCAGCGCCGGCTGTTCTGTTTCAACCCTTTGCCGGATATTTGCCATGACCAAGCGTTTTCTTGCGACTGCCGCTTTCGTTCTCCTGTCCAGCACCGCCTCCGTTTACGCCACCGATATAGGCGCGACTGTCGAGACCGCCTGCCCCTTCGGCGATTGCGCGGCAGCTATCTCGCTGTCCTATCTCGGTGAATTCGTCATTCCGACCGGCCAGATGGAAAATGGCGTCGAATTCGGTGGAATCTCCGGCCTCGATTTCGACGCCGCCACCGGCCACTACATCGCTATCAGCGACGACCGCTCCGAAAAGGCCCCGGCCCGCTTCTACGATCTTGATATCGATGTCAGCGCTGCCGGCCTGAAGGGCGTGACCGTTGCCAAGCACGTCACCCTGCAGGACAAGAACGGCCAGCCCTTCGCCATCCGCACCGTCGATCCGGAATCCATCCGTTTCGGCAAGGACGGCATCTATTGGGGCAGCGAAGGCGATGCGAAGGTGCTCATCCCGCCTTTCGTCCGCGTCGCTTCTCCTGATGGCGCCTTCGTGCGCGAGTTCCAGCTGCCTGACGGTTTTGCACCGACCGCCGACAAGTCGACCGGCATCCGCGACAATCTCGCTTTCGAGGATCTTGCCGTGTCTCCGTCCGGTGACGTTTTCGTCGGCGTCGAAGCAGCCCTCTATCAGGACGGCCCGAACCCCAGTCTGACGACCGGCAGCCTCTCACGCATCATCCGCTATGACGGCGCAACCGGCGAGCCGAAGGCTCAATACGTCTATTCGGTCTCGCCGATCCCGCAGGCTGCCACCAAACCCGACGGCGGCAACGACAACGGCATGTCGGAAATGATCGCTCTTGACGATCATCGCCTCCTCGCCGTCGAGCGCAGCTATGCCCAGGGCTTCGGCAACAACATCAAGCTTTTCATGATGGACCTCGACGGCGCGACCGACGTTTCCGGCATCGTTTCGCTTGCCAAGAACGACCAGCGCGTCGTCCCGGCCCGCAAGAGCCAGGTGCTGGATCTGCGCGCCATCGGCCTGACGCCCGACAATATCGAGGCTATGGCGATAGGCAAGGCGAAGGATGGCACGGACGTCCTGATCCTCGGTTCTGACAATAATTTCTCGACCGGCCAGAAGACTCAGTTCTACGCCTTCAAGATCAACCGCCGCCCGCAATAATATCTCAAGGATTCAGCGACCAAATAACCACGCTTTGTATACGCTTTATCCGGGCGGACCTTGAAACCGCCCGGTTCATAGCCCATAAACTAGGACAACAATAAAAAGAGGCGCGCGTGGGTGTGTTTGATCGTCAGAAAACCAATACGGAACCGCGATGGCTGGGGCCGTCGGCGACGATACGTACGCCGCTGATACCCTCCATTTCGGCTGCCCGCTGGCTGCTCGTGCTTGTTGCCGCAGCCGGCGTCTATTTCTTCTATGGCTTCGTGGTGCCTGTGCTCGCAGCCCTCGTCATAGGCTTTGCGAGCTGGCCGCTTTACCGCAAGCTGGTTGCCCGCGTCGGTGGCAATACGACGATCGCCGCAACGATCGCGATCATCCTCATCGTCACCTTCCTCGTCATTCCGATCAGCCTTGCGGTTGCCTATACGACCGGTGAAGTGCGCACCTGGGTCGCATGGGCGATCCACGCCAACCGCTTCGGGGCGGAAACGCCCCAATGGATCGTCGCCTTGCCTCTGGCCGGTTCCTACCTCGACGAACTTTGGACGAAATATATCGGCAGCCCCGGCGCCATGGGTGAGCTCATCCAGGCCGTCAGCGGTGCCAATATCGGCAATATCTACCGCGCAATTCTGGCGGCCGGCGGTGGTGCCTTCCACCTGTTCCTGACGCTGCTCTTCATGCTGATCGCGCTCTTCTTCGTCTATCGCGACGGTTTCTCCTTCTCCAAGCAGATTGACATGCTCGGCGAGCGTATCCTGCCGAACCGCTGGGAGCGTATTTCCCGCGTCGTGCCTGCCACCATCAGCTCGACCGTCATGGGCATGACGCTGATTGCCATCGGCGAAGGCATCGTGCTCGGCGTTGCCTATTGGATTGCCGGCGTACCCTCGCCCGTCACCCTTGGCGTGCTGACCGGCGTCATGGCGCTGATCCCGGGCGGAGCGCCGCTCTCCTTCACCCTGGTATCCGTCTATCTGCTGGCCAGCGGCTCGCATGTCGCCGGTATCGGTCTGTTCGTCTGGGGCACGGTCGAACTCTTCATTGTCGACAAGACACTGCGCCCCAAGCTCGTTGGCGGACCGATCAAGCTGCCGTTCCTGCCGACCTTCTTCGGCCTCGTCGGCGGCGTGAAGACGATGGGCTTCCTCGGCCTGTTCATCGGCCCGGTGCTGATGGCGCTGCTGGTCGCGATCTGGCGCGAATGGATACATGAAGTCCGCGCCGCCGATGCGGGACCGCAGATCATCCTCGACGAGCAGGCGCCGCCGGTGCAGCGTGCTGCCGAAGGCTAGGGCCTTTCCGGCTTAGGCCAGCCGCTTTTCCATGAAGAGGCTGAGCGGATCCGGCTGATAGGAGCCGAACGGCTCGATCTCGCGATATCCGTATTTCCTGTAAAGGCTGATCGCCTCCGGCTGATAGATACCGGTCTCCAGGCGGATTGCGTCGAAACCCTTCTCCCCGCCGATCTCCTCCAGCCGGTCCATCAGGCGGCTGGCGATCTTCAGGCCCCTCGCCTCGGGATCGACGAACATGCGCTTGATCTCGGCCGTCCCGTCACCTGCCTCCACCAAAGCACAGCAGCCGACGATCTCGCCGCCGTTACGCGCCACGAAGAAGCTCACGGATGGCTTTTCCAGCGTGGAGATATCGACGAGGTGGTTGCTCTCGGGCGGATAGAGTGACTGCGCATAGGCGTCGGAGAGATCAAGAAGGCGGATCACGCCATCCTGGCGCGGCGGTTCCAGAGCGATGGTGACGGACATTTTCTCTCTCCTGTTCCGGCGAAACGCGTGATTTTTCCCTTGATGACAAGGAGTTAATATCGCTGCCTTCATTCCGTTGGAATTGTGCTTTCGAAGGGGATGACAGGCTCAATAGCCATGGAGGCAAAATATGCAAGCCGTCCTCATCGCCATGACGATCCTCGGTTGCGACGATTCCGTCAGCCAGTGCAATTACGTCGCCACGGTCGACAAACACTGGGAAACCGTCGTCGCCTGCGATGCCGAGGCCGAACAGCGGCTGAAGACCTATGCCAATGCCAGCTATCCGACTGTCATTGCCGTCTGCGAGGCGCCGAAGTCGCTTGCCGCTACCGAACCGGCCAATCCGGCGCCCGCTGCGCCAGCAGCGCCCGAGGTAGCCGAACAACGGGATGGCCTTGGCGGTTTTGTGGATACTATTGCCGGGCGCGTGCGCGCCAACTTGCCTTCCGGCCAGGACGTGAAGAACAGCCTGGCGAAACCGCTGCACTTCGTCTCTGCAAGCTATTCCTGGGCTGCGGCCCGGTTTACCGACTAGGCCGCTGCAAGCGAGGCATAAACACGGGCCGACCGGCGCTGCTCGGCCACATGAAGCTTCTCGACCATATCGAGCAACTCGCCGACCGCGTCATGCTGCCCGACCCGGCTGTGGAATTTCTGGAGCAAGCGCCCGCAGATGCTGCCGAGCAGCGAGGCCGAGGTGTTGCGCGAAGCCTCGCGCCACAGGAATGTCGCTTCCACGAAAATGATGCTGATATCGCGCGGCAGGCCCGCCGATTCATAGAGCGCGCGCACGGCATGCATGCGGCCCGTGGCAAGGATTGCCCGCACGCGCCGGTCGCTGCAACCTGACAGGTTGACGATGGCGCAGGCGAAGAATTCCACCTTGCCGCAGCAGAGCGCGTGCATAAGGAAGGAAGGCGTCAGCCGGTCGTTCAGGCGAAGATGTTCGACGAGATCTGGCACTTCGATCGGCGCGATATCGCCGGCGATGGAAACGATCGCCGCTTCCGTCGCCTCGCGGCTGATGCGCTGCAGCCTCTGCAGGCCGATTGCCGCCTGCGCCAGCGGCAGGCCGACCAGCGCATTGCTGACATGCTGCGTCAGAAGCTGGCGGGCATCGGCCGGCAAATCGATGCGGTCGAGAAGCAGGTTTCTGATGTCGCTGACATCACCGAGCCGTTCGGCAATCCGCTTCAGGGATTGGGCGGAAATCGCCGCGCCGTCATTTTCGAGCAGGCAGAGAATTTCGTCCTCGTCGCCGACTTCGGCAAGTGCCGCCGAAACGGGGCGGGTCAGATGGGCGCGTGCCGCAATCAGCATGCGCGTTGCACCGCTGCCGCGTGCTGCGAGATCGACGAGATCGGCATCGGTCAGGACCGGCGAGCAGGTCACCGCATGGCAGGCGATCTCCGGCTGGTCTTCGGCAAGCGAGAGAATGATGTTGCGCGGCGCATGCGGCGCCCAGGCGATTGCTTCGGCGAGCGCAAGCCGCACACGCGGCGACGGATCGTCGAGCAGGTAGGTCATCGCCTTTTCAGCAGCGTCGCGCCGCTCGTCCGACATTTCCGATTTGAGATAGACGCGTCCCAGAGCATTTGCAGCGGCCGCCCTGTCAGCCGTCTTGGCCGTTTCGACCCAACGAAGAAATGCTTCAATGATCACGACAACGCCCCAGCACTGAACGCGATTCCTTCGCGTCTTATTCAATACAAGGACGATAGCCGGAAAAAGTTTATGATTGGTTCACCATATTTATTAGGCTTTGTTCAAGCCTTGTGCCGAGGTCAGACCTTCGGCCTGAACATTTCGAAGACCTCGCTGCCTTCGCAATAGTCCATGTAGCCCATGCGTGCGATCGGCCGCGCCAGCGCCACATCGAACCGGCCATCTCTGACGATCGCCTCATCGATATGGATGCCGACGACCTCTCCGAAAACGAAGACATTCTCGGATGCTTCGCCGGACAGCGTCTTCGGCTCAATGATCTCGGTCACCTTGCATTCCAGCACGGCGAAGGCCTCTGTCACATAGGGCGCATCGATGAGCTCTGCCTGCTTTGGGGTCAGCCCGGCGAATTCAAACTCGTTGGTGCCGTAGGGCAAGGCGGCCGAGGTCAGGTTCATCTTCTCCGCGAGGTTGCGGCTAACGAAATTGCAGGTGAAGACGCCGGTCTCCCTGGCGTTTTTCTGGCTATGCTTGTGCCCGCTCGATGAGAACATCACCAGCTTTGGCTTGTCGGCGACCGCATTGAAGAACGAATATGGCGCGAGATTGATCGACCCGTCCCTGCCTTTGCTGCCGATCCAGCCGATCGGCCGTGGCGCGACGATCGCCTTGAAGGGATCGTGCGCCAACCCGTGCCTGTTGGTGTCCGTCGTGTAGAACATCAGTCTTCGCCGCCGAGCCAGGTGACCGTCTCGGTTAACTCAGGGCGTGGACGCTCGACGGGTGGGAAGGTGGTGGAGCCGATGTGGATGAAACCGGCAACCTTTTCGCCCGGCTGGACGCCGAGCAGCGGATAGGCGCGCTCGTCGAAGGCGAACCATTCCGTCAGCCAGTTGGCAACATAACCATGCGCATTGGCAGCCAGGATGACGTTGAGGCACAGCGCGCCCGCCGACATGATCTGTTCCCATTCCGGGATCTTGAAATGCGGGCCAGCCTTGCTGACGATGCCGACGACGACAGGCGCACGGGTAAAGCGTGCGCGTTCCACCAGGATCATTTCCTCAGAGAGATCGGGTTTTGCTTCGAGCGCCAGCTTCAGCAGTTCTTCGCCCAGCCGCACGCGCTCTTCGCCGCGATAGACGATGAAGCGCCAGGGGGCGAGCTTACCGTGATCGGGAACGCGCGATGCAAGGCGCAGGATTTCCTCGATCTCGTCCCTTGCCGGTCCCGGTTCGCACATCTGGAACGCAGGGATGGAGCGGCGCACGGCGAGATAATCGATCAGCTTGATGTCGGATTTCATGCGGAAGAAACTCTCATTTGTATGCAGAGGGTGGCCGGAGGTCTTGAATTTGCCATGGCATTGGTCTTGAAGTGGACTCTGCGATTTCAGAAGTCAATCGGTTCACGAACAGGATGTTTGGCATTTTGCCTTTTGCACGGATCGGCCTTGCTATTGCCCTGATGTTGCTGACGCCGTTTGGCGCTGCCGCCCAGGACGCCTTCAAGGAGTTCAAGCAGCTCGAATCGACGCCGAAAATGCCGAAGCTCAACGCGTTCATCGCGCCAGGCACGGCGCAGGAGGGCGTGCATCTGCGTGACGTCTCGCTGGAAGCCAAGCTCACGGCCGATGGCGCGCCTGTCGAAGACGGGCTTTCCTGGTATGTATTCAGTCCCGTCGCTGGAAATGATGGCAAGCTGCCGCTCATCGCAAGCTCCCGTGGTGGCACCGCAGCCTTCCAGCTCGCTGCCGGCGATTATTTCGTCAACGTTTCCTTCGGCCGCGCCGGCGTCACCAAGAAGCTGACGGTGTCGGATGAAGGCGCAGTCGACAAGCAGGTGATGGTTCTCGATGCCGGCGGGCTGCTGCTCAACGCCGTCTCCGGCTCCGATGTCCGCATTCGGCCCAACCAGCTGAGCTTCTCGATCTATTCCGCGGAAGTCCGCGACGACGGCGAGCGCGGCCTTGTCATGGCCGATGTGCCACCGAATACGGTCGTGCGCCTCAACGCCGGCACCTATCACGTCGTCTCCGAATACGGCAATGTCAACGCGACCATCCGTGCCGACATCCAGGTGGAGGCTGGCAAGCTCACCGAAGCGACGATCCAGCACAGGGCGGCACAGATCAATTTCAAGCTGGTCTCGGAAACCGGCGGCGAAGCGATTGCCGATACCGCCTGGTCGATCCTGACGGCGGCCGGCGACAGCGTCGGCGAAAGTGTGAGCGCCTTTCCGGCCATGGTCCTGGCGGAAGGTGAATACACGGCGGTCGCCCGCAACAAGGACAAGATCTATCAGCGTGACTTCACCGTCGCTGCCGGCGTCAATACCGATGTCGAAGTGCTGATGAAGAACCAGCAGGCCCAGCAGCCGATTGCTCCGGCCGCCACAGCCGTGCCGCCAGGACAGACCGCGGCCGGGCCGAAGGGTGTGCCCCAGCCGGGCGGCGAGATCCCGCCGCAGCCGCCCTTGCCGTCCTATGAAGATCTGCAAAGCGGCGACGGCGCCAGCCTCGACTGACGCCGCGTCCGAAATCTCCGGAAATGTTCAGCTTGCGCGCTTGAGGAAGGCCTTCTTCTTCGGCGCCATCGAGAAGACGGCGTCAAAGAGACGGGCGAGCAGATCCTTGCGGTCGCTGCCGCTGCTGAGTTCTTCCCAGGACAGTACCCTACCCACATGCGCGGTGATCGTGCTGCCTGAAAGACGGCGGAATTCGCGGATGAGCAGCGACAGGCGCAGCGTCATCGAAACCCTGCTGGCGATATGGAAGAGCCGGCCGTTCTGGCCCTCGAAATAGATCGGCAGCACGCTGGCGCGGGTCGCCTGGATGAGCTTGGCCGGGAACATCTTCCACGGCAGGTCTTCGGCGCGGCCGAAGCCCTTCTTGGCGGTGGCCACGCCGCCAGCCGGAAAAATCACGATCGTCGTGCCTTCCTTCAGCAGGCGAACTGCCTCGTGCCGGCTCTTCATGTTCATCGCCATCGCTTCCTTGGTCTCCTCGAAGGAGATCGGCAGCGAATAAGGCGCCATTTCCGGCACCTTCAGGAGATCATTGTGGATCAGTACCCGGAACGGACGACCAATCTGCTCGGCTAGCGCCAGCACCGCAATACCGTCGCCTATGCCGAAGGGATGGTTGGCGACGATGACGATCGGCTCGTCCGGCACCGGCTCGAGCGGCCAGCTGCCCTTCACATTGATCTCGACATCGATGAGATCGAGCATCTTGCCGAAGACGCGGTCGCTTTTGCCGACAATGTCGGAGCGCCAGATGTCGTAGAGCCGTACATAGCGGTCACGGCCGGAAAGGCCCTCGATGGAGCGGATGAGCCAGCGCTTGAAGCGCGGATCCCGTTCGTTCGCGTAGGAAAGCTCTTTGAAGCGCACTCGAATGCCTGCCGGGATGAAACCCGTCCCCTGTTTTTTGGCGGCTATATTACTGTTGCATGTCAGATTTCTGACAGCGCCGAGCAGATCAATGCCGGGCGCTGCCATTATCCAAAAGGCAATTTTCAGGCTGCCTTGGCCTTCTTTGCCTCGAGCTTACGACGGATATCGGGCGGTGTTGCCTCCAGGGCAAGGCTTTCGATCGCCGAATCCAGCGACATCGATGTCTGCTCCTGGCTGCCGAGGCGGCGGATATTGACCGTGCGCTCCTCGGCTTCCTTCTTGCCACAGACGATGATGACGGGAACTTTCGTAACGGAATGTTCGCGGATCTTGTAATTGATCTTCTCGTTACGGAAGTCGGTCTCGACATGCAGTCCGGCGTCGCGCAGCGCCTCGGCCACTTCCTGGCCGTAGCCGTCAGCTTCCGAGGTGATCGTCGCGACGACGACCTGCAGCGGCGAAACCCACAGCGGCAGATGGCCGGCGAAGTTCTCGATCAGGATGCCGAGGAAGCGCTCCATCGAGCCGCAGATGGCGCGATGGATCATCACGGGTTGGGTCTTTTCCGAATTGCTGTCGATGTAGAAGGCGCCGAAGCGTTCCGGCAGGTTGAAGTCGACCTGCGTCGTGCCGCACTGCCATTCGCGGCCGATCGCGTCCTTCAGCGTATATTCGAACTTCGGCCCGTAGAAAGCGCCCTCGCCCGGCAGGATGCCGGTCTTGATGCGTCCCTCGGACTGCGCCTCGATCGTCTTCAGCACATCAGTCATGACGGCTTCCGCCCGATCCCAGAGCGCATCGGTGCCGACGCGCTTGTCCGGACGGGTGGAGAGCTTCACAACGATTTCCTTGAAGCCGAAGTCTTCATAAACCGAGAGGATCAGGTCGTTGATCTTCAAGCATTCGGCTGCCATCTGCTCGTCGGTGCAGAAGATGTGCGCGTCGTCCTGCGTGAAGCCGCGCACGCGCATCAGCCCGTGCAGTGCGCCCGAGGGCTCGTAGCGATGCACAAGGCCGAATTCGGCGAGACGGATCGGCAGCTCGCGATAGGATTTCAGGCCATGCTTGAAGATCTGCACGTGACCGGGGCAGTTCATCGGCTTCAGCGCAAAGACGCGGTTATCCGCTTCCTTGTCTTCGGGATGCGTCATGGCATGGGCCGATTTCACGGCGAACATGTTTTCCTGATACCAGCCCCAGTGACCCGAGGTTTCCCAGAGTGCGGTGTCGAGCACCTGCGGCGCGTTGACCTCTTGATAGTCGACGGCGAGCCGACGACGCATGTAGGAGACGAGCGACTGGAAGATGCGCCAGCCCTTGCCATGCCAGAAGACGACGCCCGGGCCTTCTTCCTGGAAATGGAACAGGTCCATTTCGCGGCCGAGCTTGCGGTGGTCGCGCTTTTCGGCTTCCGCCAGCATATGCAAGTAATTGTCGAGATCGGCCTGGTCAGCCCATGCCGTGCCGTAGATACGCGAGAGCATGGCGTTGTTGCTGTCGCCGCGCCAATAGGCGCCGGCAACCTTCATCAGCTTGAAGGCGGTGCCGACCTGGCCGGTGGAGGCCATGTGCGGGCCACGGCAAAGGTCGAACCATTCGCCCTGATTGTAGATCTTCAGATCCTGCCCTTCGGGAATCGCATCGACGAGCTCGACCTTGTACTGTTCGCCCTTTGCGGCAAAAACTTCCTTGGCCTTCTCGCGCGACCAGATCTGCTTGGTGAAGGGCGCATTGCGGGCAATGATCTCCTTCATCTTCTTTTCGATCTTGGGCAGATCGTCGGGCGTGAAAGGCTCGTTCTTGGCAAAGTCGTAATAGAAGCCGTTCTCGATCACGGGGCCGATCGTCACCTGCGTGCCAGGCCACAGTTCCTGTACGGCTTCTGCCATCACGTGTGCGGCATCATGCCGGATGAGTTCCAGCGCGCGGCCATCCTTGCGCGTGATGATCTCGATCTTGCCGTCGGTGACGGCATCGGAAAGGTCTTGCACGGTGCCGTCGATCGCAATCGCGACAGCGCTCTTGGCGAGCGACTTGGAAATGGATTCGGCAACATCCTTGCCGGTCGCGTCAGCCGGGAAGCTGCGCACCGAACCATCGGGAAATATCAGGGAAACGGATTGGGACATTCAAATTCTCCTTGTCCAGTCCCGCCAACGAATGCGGGTGGTTGAAACGGAAGCGTCATCCACCGGGAATGCCGCTGCCGCCTGATACTGATATTTGGTGTCTGAGTAAAGGAGAAGCGAGCCTAGAGGACCATATCGAAAAGGCCGCGCACTGTGTTCCAGTTGCGCATCGTTCCCACGCCCATGCGCTTGGTCGTGAGCGCCGATAGCAGCTTCGATTGGCTCGGCTTGCCGTGGAAATCGATCCAGAGATCGCAACCGACAAGCTTCATCCGCTGCCCTTCGGCAAGGAGCGGCTTCAGCGCTTCCACCTTGTCCGGGTCGATCGGCAGCCGGTTGACGCGCACGATCACCTGGTCGCCAGCGCCGTCCTTGAAGGGATTGGCGCTGCAGAGCGCCATCCAGGTGCAGTCGCTGCGCACGATGATATCGACATGTTTGCCGAACTTTTCTTCAAAAGCCTCCTCCAACTGCTCTTCGACTTCGTGCGGCCGCATTTCATCTGCCTCGAATACGAGGTTGCCTGTGGAGACCAGCGTGCGCGGTTCACGATAGCCCAGCTCTTCGGCAAGCTTTCGCAGATCTTCCATGATCACGCGCCGCTCGGAGGTCAGGACGATGCTGTGCAGAAGTGCGATGAAGGTACACACCTTATGCCTCCTTCCGCCCGAGCCCGAAATAGCGCCACGGCGTAAACCAGCGGAAACGGGATTCGAGGTTGTCAGGTACCGGATCGAGCCCACTTGTGCCGCCCGGACCGCACCGGCCGACGCGGAAGAGCGTCATCCAGCCGCCGGCCCAGAGCCCATGGCGGGCGACGGCCTCATAGCCATATTCGGAGCAGGTCGGGATATGCCGGCAGGAATTGCCGACGAAGCCGGAGAGCGTCAGCTGATAGAGGCGGATGAGCCCCATGCCGAAAAGCCGGTCAGGCGTCTTGCGGAACGGACCTTGGTAGTTGCGCGAAAATCTCTGCAGCGGTCGGGCGCGAGGCTTCGGCGCGGCGGCACCGCCCTCGTCTTCCTCTTCCTCACGCAGCAGACAGAATTCGCACATAGCTTACGCCTCGACGGTTTCAGCGCGTTTTGCCTCTATCTGGCCGATAGCATCGACGACGGCATCGAAGGTCAGCATGGTGGAGGCATGACGCGCCTTGTAATCACGCACGGGAAGGAGATAGCGCATGTCGGCGAACCGTCCATCGGGCCCCTCGCCATCCGCTTTCAGCATGGCGAGCATATCCTCGCGCGCCTTGCGCACTTCGCCTGATGTCGCGCCGACAACATGCCGGGCCATGATCGAGGAAGAGGCCTGGCCGAGGGCGCAGGCCCTCACGTCATGCGAAAAGGCGCTGATCCTATCGCCATCCATTTTCAGCCAGATGCGCACTTTCGAGCCGCAGAGCCTGGAATGCGCCTGGGCGCTCGCATCCGCATCGTCAAGCGTGCCGGTCAGAGGAATATTGCCGGCAAATTCGAGGATTTTGCTGTTATAGATGTCATCCATGACGGATTTGGCTCCAAAAACGCCTAAAAGCGACGCTAATTCCTATGTGATTGTCATGTAAACAAAAAACACACAGTCAAACGACAGCATACTTACATACCAGGGTCGTCTTCCTATATGTATGTCGTTCGAGGGCCATTGAAATGCAATGGGCCCGGATAAGTTTGATTGGGAAACCGTGCCGGAAGGGTTCGAGAAAGCGAGCCTGGAAAGCCCCGGAGCCTGCCAAAGGTGCAAGAATTCCCGCTTGGGGTACCAGTGGCTAGTCCGAATAAGGTCCGCGTTGCGGACCAGGAGACCATTGAATATGGACGCCATCGTCAAGAATTTTCCGCAGACCGCCCGTGAATCCGATCGCCCCTCCCAGCAGGAGGCAGAGGACGCTGTTCGTGTCCTGCTGCGCTGGGCTGGCGACGATCCGTCGCGTGAGGGCCTGCTGGATACGCCTGCCCGCGTCGCCAAGTCTTATCGCGAGCTCTTCGCCGGTTACGAGATGAGCCCGGAAGACGTGCTCGGCCGGACCTTCGAGGAGGTTGCCGGTTATGACGACATGGTGCTGGTGAAGGACATTCCCTTCTTCTCTCACTGCGAACATCACATGGTGCCGATCATCGGCAAGGCGCATGTCGCCTATATGCCGGATGGACGCGTTCTCGGCCTGTCCAAGGTCGCCCGCGTCGTCGAAATCTACGGCCGCCGCCTGCAGACGCAGGAAACGATGACCTCGCAGATCGCCAAGGCCATCGATGAAACGCTGCGCCCGCGCGGTGTCGCCGTTATGATCGAGGCCGAACATATGTGCATGGCCATGCGCGGCGTGCAGAAGCAGGGTTCGACCACATTGACGACAACCTTTACTGGAACGTTCAAGACTGAACCGGCCGATCAGGTCCGATTCATGACAATGGTAAGGGGCCGCTGAGATCAGCTCCCTCAGGAGGGCCGCGATGAGTGAACTGATTTTCAATCAGCCGTCGGACGATAAATCCGAGCTGGAGGATGCTGGCGATTTCACGCCGCGCTTCGACGATCGCGGTCTGATCACGGCCATTGTCACCGATGCCGGTGACGGCGAACTGCTGATGGTCGCCCATATGAATGCGCAGGCCCTGGCGCTAACCATCCAGACCGGCTTCGCCCACTATTTCAGCCGCTCGCGCGGCAAGCTCTGGAAGAAGGGCGAGACCTCGGGCAATCTCCAGATCGTCAAGGAAATCCGCACCGACTGCGATCAGGACGCCATCTGGCTGAAGGTCGAGGTCGCCGGCCATGACGCGACCTGTCACACGGGCCGCCGCTCCTGCTTCTACCGCACCGTCACCCTGGAAGATGGAAAGCCCATGCTGACCATCGTCGATGACGACCTGCATTTCGATCCCAAGGACATTTACGGAAAATAGGCCAAATATCCCGGCCACCTGCTCCTTATTGCGACGCCGGTCGTCTCTATATACAATTTGGAAAGGGTTCGGGGCGGTTAATAGGAACCCAGTGTTCTGCCGGGAGGAAGGAACGCCATGTTGGGCTGGAGTATGAATCGTCAAAGCTCCGATGGGGGCGGTTCCGGCTTGGCGGTGCGTGACGATACGCCCGTTTCTCCTGTGCTCGCGGTTCCCGAAAAGAAAGCAAAGCTTGCCCTAGCGCTTGGCGGCGGCGCCGCTCGAGGCTGGGCGCATATCGGCGTGCTGCGTGCGCTCGATGAGGCCCGCATCGAGATCGGCATGATCGCCGGCACCTCGATCGGCGCGCTCGTTGGTGGCTGCTATCTCGCCGGCAAGCTGGACGAGCTGGAAGGTTTCGCCCGTTCGCTCACCATGCGCCGCATCGCGAGCCTGCTCGATCTGACGATCGGCGGCTCCGGCCTCTTCGGTGGCATGCGACTGACCAAACGCATGCAGGAACACTTGGAAGGACTGACGATCGAGGATCTCGACCGGCCCTTTGTTGCGGTCGCGGCTGAGGTCAACACCGGACACGAAGTCTGGATCGCCAACGGTTCGCTGATCACGGCGATCCGCGCATCCTACGCCCTGCCCGGCATTTTCGAGCCGGTGCGCAGCAACAACCGCACATTGGTCGATGGCGCACTCGTCAATCCCGTACCGGTTTCCGTCTGCCGAAGCTACGAGCAGCCGCTCGTCGTCGCCGTCAACCTCAACTATGATCTCTACGGCCGTTCCGCCGTCGTCCGCCACAATGCCAGCCTCTCGCCTGCCGAAGTGCAGCAGCAGAGGGATGCGCCCTATGCCGCCAGGATGGGCATGACCGGCGTCATGGTGCAGGCCTTCAACATCATTCAGGATCGTATCGCGCGAGCGCGCCTTGCCGGCGATCCGCCCGATATCTCGCTGCAGCCGCGCCTGTCGGACATCGGCCTGTCGGAATTCCATCGTGCGGGAGAAGCCATCGAACGTGGCTATGAGGAAGCCCGGGCAAGGCTGCCCGAGCTGCAGCGTATGCAGGAACTCTACGCCAGGCACCCCTGACGCCCAATCAATTCCAGCAAAAGTGTTCAGCGGTTTTGCGTTCGGAATTGCGTAGAATAAAGAGTCACTCAGCTTGCAATATAAGCCTTGATCTCTTCGGCTTCTCGCTCGACCTCGGCGATGCGCGACTTCACGACGTCACCGATCGAAATGATGCCGGCAAGCTTGCCGTTGGCTTCCACGGGAACGTGGCGGAAACGCTTGCTGGTCATCAGCTGCATAAGCTCGTTGACCGAGGTCTGCTCGTTGCAGCGGAGGACCTTCGAGGTCATGACGGAAGAAAGCGTCTGATCGAGCCCGTCCTTGCCGGCCTTGGCGATGACATGCACGAGATCGCGCTCAGTGAACATGCCCGAAATCTTGTTTTCCATGCCGACGACGACGATCGCGCCGATCTTCTTTTTGCTCAGAATCGCAGCCGCTTCCGCAACCGTGGTATTCGGTCCGGTGGTGACGACGTCACGACCCTTCAGATCGAGTATTGCCTTGACGGAACTGGCCATTTGTACCTCCCATGGCGAAAGTGAAACACTTGTCGGGAACACAGGCTCCGCGGTGGTTTCTCCTCCCATCGCGGATTGATCAATGGTGCACTGCTTGGGTCAGGATTGCAACTCGTCGTCAGGGTGGGGCACGGGTTCTTCAGGCAGTTTCCGGTCGAAGAGCGCGAAAAGGAAGAAGCCGAAGACGAAACCGCCGATATGCGCATCCCAGGCAATCTCCTGGCTGCCGTCGCCGACGAGCGGGATGCCGACGGCGATCAGCGCGTTGCCGACCAGCCATAACAGCGTGAAGATGATCACCGTACGGCTCTGCATCGCCTGCAGCACCGACAGTCGCGGATTGAGGTGCGCGGGGCGGACCATCTGCCGCCCGGAGGGGAAGGCAAAGCGGCAGGCGGCGCCCATGAGGCCCGAGACCACACCCGATGCACCGATGAGCAGCCCTTCGCTGCCCCAGTTCAGGGCCGCATGCAGGGCCGCCGAGGCGACAGAGGAAAGAATCCAGAAGATGATGAAGCGGAACGTGCCGATGCGGCGCACGACCGGCGCGCCGAAGGCCATCAGCCACAGGCCGTTGAAGACGATATGCTCGATGCTTCCGTGCAGCAGCGAATAGGTGACCGGCGTCCAGTAGAGCTGCGGCCCCTGCTCTGCAAGCGAAACGGCATAGCGCAGCGGAATGAAGCCGAAGTTGAACAGGAACCAGGAAAGCCCGTCGGGAGACAGTACCGACTGCCCGGCGTAGATCAGGATCAGAAGCAGGAGCGTGGCAAACAGCGCGGGCGGAAGATTGAAAACCGGCTGGCGTGGCGGCCTGGCCGGCGGTTCGGGCTGCATAGGCTGGAATGCCTGGTCAGGCCCGGACGTCTGTTCGTTCATGCTCATCTCGCCTCGTTGGAGGTCACAGCCATACAGGAGCCAGCTTCAAAAAAAAAGCCGTCCGGAACTGGCCGGACGGCTCGCCTGGGTTCCCCGAAGGATGCCCCTCCCCCTGGCAGTCTTGTGCAGAACTTCACTGTTCGAAGTGATGGAGAGACGGTCTCATGACAGGCCTCGGCGCTCAAGCGAAACCCTTTCTTAACCTTAACTCGCCGGATTTGGCATGAAATCCGCAAGGTAGAAGGTGAAGGGGCGAAAACCGCGCCCCAATGAACCGAAATGAGACACTGCCATGCGCCTTCAGATCACGATCGACATATTCGACTACTGGAATGCACTGCGCGGCGGGCGGGATGCACCGCTGAAATCGCAGATCGAGCCCGGCGCGATCCCTCATCTCCTGTCGAGCCTCTTCATCTTGGAGACGGCGGCAGACCGGCATATCCGCTTCCGCCTCGCCGGCACCAAGATCTGCGATCTCTTCGGTCGCGATCTGCGCGGCGAGCGTTTCTCCGCCCTTTGGGCCAACGGCCAACACGAGGATATCGAAAGGACGGCACAGGGCGTCATGGCTCACGCCATTCCAACGCTTTTCAACGCGACGGGCTACAGCACCGCCGGCCATCATGCGGCCTTTGAGATCATCATGATGCCGCTGCGTTCGCCCGAAGGCGGCTGCGACCGGCTGCTCGGCGCCATCGCGCCTGCCGCTGCTGCGAGCTGGCTGGAGATAGTGCCGCTGGAGCTCCTCGCCCTCGATCGCAGCCGGTTGCTGCATGACAAGTTTGGCCGCACGGCCGAGGCCGAACCGCGTCGCCCTGTCGAGGTCGCCGCCGAAAAACAGGCCACGTTCGGCCGGGCCATGCTGCGCGCCATGTCGCATTTCCTGCATGGGGCAGCCGCTCGCTGACCGTTCCATTTTGGGTCGCCGCCTATAGTACTTTAGGGTTATGCGGCGGCTCGTTCCACAACCTTCTGTTAAGGGATTGCAGGTAAGGATTGGGCTCAGCGATTTCATAAAGAAGCCCTTTGATGCACTCGTTCCAGCCCGCTCAGACGCACCGACCTGCGCCGCGCCCAGAACAGGGAGTGTTCCAGCGCGTGCCCATCAATATGCAGGGCCGGCTGATGCTTGCGAACTACGAGGAATTCGAGTGCATGGTGATCGATATGTCGCCCGGCGACATGTATGTCACCTGCGCCGGCCGCCCGCGCGCCAATGAACGCATCGTCGCCTACATCGACCATCTCGGCCGCGTCGAAGGTCATGTACAGACCGTCGATATGCGCGGCTTCACCATGTCGATCAACGCCACCGAGCGCAAGCGCGAGAAGCTCGCGGCCCAGCTCACCTGGCTTGCCAACAAACACGAGCTCGGCCTGCCGGAAGATCGCCGTCATGATCGTCTGACCCCGCGCGAGACGAAGACCGACTTCACGCTCGAAGACGGCACGCGCTACACCTGCCGCATCATGGACCTTTCGCTCTCGGGCGCCGCCGTCGATTGCGAAGTGCGCCCGCCACTCGGCACGCCTGTTCGCCTCGGCAACATGCGCGGCCGCGTCGTTCGCCACTTCTCGGAGGGTGTTGCGATCGAATTCCTGTCGGTCCAGTCGCGCGAGACGTTGCGCGAATTTCTCTAAAGCAATTCCAGCAAAAGTGCGCTGCGGTTTTACGCCCGTTTTTCTGTCCTAAACTGCGAGAGGTAGGACTGACAATTTCCGTGTTGGGTTGAATAATCTCCTGCATCTTGTGTGGCAGATGCCATAGAATGCCGCCACTCTTGTCATTTATCCGTCACAGACTTGAAGGATACAGCGCACCTCAACAAGCGGTACGGTCATGTCGGTCCTGTTTCCGGAAATCGAACCCTATGAACACGGCCTGCTCGATACAGGCGACGGCAACCTGATCTATTGGGAGGCCTGCGGCAATCCGGCAGGCAAGCCGGCGCTTGTCCTGCACGGCGGACCAGGCTCCGGCTGTTCCACCGCTGCGCGCCGCTATTTCGACCCGTCCGTGTACCGCATCATCCTTTTCGATCAGCGCAATTGCGGGCGCAGCCTGCCGAATGCCGCCGACGCCGCGACCGACCTCTCCCGCAACACGACCGCTCATCTCATCGAGGATATAGAGAGGCTGCGCAGCCTCTTTAGCGTGGAAAAGTGGATCATCTTTGGCAATTCCTGGGGTTCGACGCTGGCGCTCGCCTATGCGCAATCCCATCCGGATCATGTCAGCGGCATAGTTATTGCAGGAGTCACCACGACACGGCGTTCCGAAATCGACTGGCTCTATCGCGGCATGGCGCCGCTCTTTCCCGAGGAATGGCACCGTTTCGGCAAGGCGCTGCCACCGGAGCTCCGTGGCATCGACAGGGTGAGCGCCTATCATCAACTCCTCAACGATCCCGAAGAGCAGGTACGGCTGAAAGCGGCGCGCGACTGGCATGAATGGGAAGCGGCGACAATCCTTCTTGCCGATCCCGCCGGTCTGCCCGGGCGCTGGTCCGATCCGCGCTACTTTCTGACGCGCGCCCGCATCATCACCCACTATTTCCGCGAGGGCGCGTGGCTCGAAGACGGCATCCTACTGAAGAATGCTGATCGCCTCGCCGGCATCCCCGGCTTTCTCATCCACGGACGCTTCGACATAGAAGCACCGCTTGTCACCGCCTGGGAACTTGCCCGCGCATGGCCGGGCGCCGAGTTCATCGTGCTGCCAAAGGCGGCCCATTCGACTGCAAATGCGGATATTGCCGCCGCAATCGTCGCTGCGACGAACAGATTCCGCGATCTCTGACGAAATTATTTTTACGGCGGAAAATCGGGACGTAAGGCGAAATCGGCTTTCTGCACGGCGATCCCGCCTGTTTGTACGCTTCAATCGGATCTCCGCCGGCCGCCATCCCCACTGCAGCTTGTTGCAGAAATTTATCCGGCTTATCGAAAATCGTTAACAGCCTGTCCGTTTTTCGGCCATTTCCGGCCCGAAAGCCTTTTTCCCAATCCTTCAATTTTAATCGAATTCGAGACGAATGCGCTTTTAATTTTAAGCGTATTCGATGTGGATTTGAATCAAGTTCGATGCGCTTTTGAATCAACTAAGCCATTAATTTGATTGCGTAATTTTGCGTGAGATAAAAACGTCCGTGTCATTGTCGTCCTCATAACGGGGAGACGATAATGTCAATTCGAAATCTACTGAAGAGCGGCCTTCTGGCCGTTAGCGTAACGGTGGCAATGGCGGGCGCAGGACAGGCATCACCCGCCAGCATGACACTTGCAGGCAATGCGAGCCCGCCGATCGGGCACTATGAATTCTGTCAGGCCAATCCGAGTGAATGCGCTTATGCCGGCGGTGATGCCGGCCCGGCGATCCTGACCGAGGATCGCTGGAAGGAGATCCTCAAGGTCAACTACACCGTCAACTCGACCATCCAGCCGATGACGGACATGGAGATCTATGGTGTCGAGGAGCGCTGGGCCTATCCGCGCACTGTCGGCGACTGCGAGGATTTCGCGCTGCTGAAGCGCAAGATGCTGATCGATGCCGGCTTCTCTCCATCAGATACGCTGATGACTGTCGTGCTGCAGCCGAATGGCGAGGGCCATGCGGTGCTGACCGTGCGTACGGATCACGGCGACTTCATTCTCGACAATATGCGCAACAAGGTGCTGCTGTGGTCGGATACCGAATACACCTACCTGAAGCGCCAGTCCGCCGATGATCCGGCCCGCTGGACGAAGCTGCAGGACGGCCGCGCCGTCGCTGTCGGTAGCGTGAAGTAACAGGCATACCGGCCCCGGTCAGTCCCCGCATCCCCGTCCCGACCGGCGCCCAGAGCCGTTCCCGCTGTCCCGGGAACGGCTCGCTTCTTTTGTGGCACTTCCTTTTGGTTGAGTTAACGGCCCATTAACTCCCGCCGCTCCATCCTCATCAGGAGATTCTTCACCGGCACCGACGACTCGCGTTTTTCTTACGGCGGCCCGATATCCGAGGACGACGATGAGCAATTCCGCCGTGGGCCACCCTGGTGAGCAGCCCCTTCTTTCGACCCGCTTCCTGGTTCGCGTCACGGCGACGATTGCGGTCTTGGCGCTGCTGACGGTTGCGATCAGCGTTGCCGGCCGCTGGTTCGGCCGTCACATCTCGCTTGCGGGCAATACTGAAAGCAATGCCGGGATCACGCTCACCATCGGCCTCGACACGGTCGGCCTGCCTGCCAACACGATTCGCTTCCCCAGCGAACGTCATGACGGCACGGCCGAACGGGTCGATCTCTATCTCACCTGGCCGGAAATGCAGGGCTACAGCAAGGAAACGCGCCAGCGTTTCGACGACGTTGCCCAATCGTCAGGCCTGATTTTCCTGCAGATCACCCAAGGCACGATGTCGCGGGACATGTCGGGCCGGCTGGAGCCGATCTATTCGCACCTGATGGATGGTGCCTCGGAAACCTCCCATGGCCTGACGCTGCACCGCCTGCGAGCCGATGCCGGCTACAACGGCGAGGTGCTGCTGACCGCGCCGCGCGAAGGAAGCGCCGATTACGTCGTGCGCTGCGTCCTGCCCTCGTCTGCGGAAATGGCAACCAGCGGCGATTGCCAGCGCGATATCAAGGTCGGCAAGGATTTAAGTGTGCTCTACCGGTTCTCGAGCCGTCATTTGGCCGACTGGGACCATATTGATGCCGCGATCAGGACTTTTGTGGAAAGCCGGCTTGTGAGCCGGTCTGCAACACTCCGCTAAAATCCCCGCAAATGTCTGAAGAAACGATTCATCATAAACGGATTGGTAACGCTGAACCGGTAGTTTTCCAAGACAGCCGGTTACGCAGTAGGGGGCGCGTGACCCGCCGGACATCCAAAATGCAAGCGAAGAGTGGAATAGTGTCAAGGTCAATTTCCTCCGTATCATCGCCGCGGTCTGCCGGTTTCCTCACAAAGGTGCTGACGATCCTTTCGATGGCTATCGCGATCGTCGCGGTCGACTCGGTCAATGCCGAAGCGGAAGCTGCAAATCCGAAATATGCCGGTATCGTCGTTGATGCCCGGACGGGGAATGTTCTCTACAGCGAGAATGCCGACCGTCTGCAATATCCGGCGTCGCTCACGAAGATGATGACGCTTTACATGACATTCGAGGCGCTCGAGCAGGGTCGCATCCGCCTCGATACGCCTGTCCCCTTCTCCGCTCACGCCGCCGCCCAGGCGCCGACCAAGCTTGGTGTGCGCGCCGGCGGCACGATCACCGTTGAACAGGGTATTCTCGGCCTTGTGACGCTGTCTGCCAATGATGCTGCGACCGCCCTCGGCGAAATGCTCGGCGGTTCGGAAGATCGTTTCGCCCAGATGATGACAGCCAAGGCCCACGCGCTCGGCATGACACGCACGACCTATCGCAATGCCAACGGCCTGCCGAACACCGCGCAGATGACGACGGCCCGCGATCAGGCCCGCCTCGGCATCGCCCTTCGCCAGCATTTCCCGCAATATTACGGCTATTTCAACACGCGCGCCTTCAAGTTCGGCAATCGCGTGATCCGCAGCCATAACCGCCTCGTCGGCTCCGTGCGTGGCGTCGATGGCATCAAGACCGGCTACACCCGCGCCGCCGGCTTCAATCTTGTCAGTTCCCTGCAGGCTGATGGCAAGTCGATCGTCGGTGTGGTTCTCGGCGGTGCATCCACCCCTGCCCGCGACTCGCAGATGCGCAATCTGCTCGCGACCTACATGCCGAAGGCTTCCAGCAGCGGCGGCGCGCTTGTCGCCCAGTCGAAGCCGATGCCCGAGATGATCGAAACACCCGCTCCGGTTTCCCCTGCCAAGGTTGCCCAGGTGGCTGAAAAGAAAGCGATCACGGCCAATCAGCCGCCGGTCACGGCAGCCGCTGCCGATCTCGGCCTGCCGCACAAGGGTCCGCTTCCGGACAGCCGTTATCAGACGGCAAGCACCGAAGTTGCGTACGCGGAAACCGCCGCACCCAAGACAGATAATCCCCTGCTGACGCAGCCGATGCCGTCTCCGACCAAGGTCAAGACCGTGCCGATCAAGCAGCAGCAGGAACAGGCTTCCGTCGCCGTGCCGACGCCGGCACCTGCCTATATACCGCCGGAACAGGGCGACACTTCCGTCGACGAGTTGACGACAGCCTCCACCAAGGTTGCCCCGGCAAAGGAAGTTGCCGCCAAGGAAGTGCCGCAGCCATCCGGCTGGGTCGTCCAGATCGGCGTCTCCTCTAGCCGTGAAATGGCGATGGATCTTCTGGCAAACGCCAAGGCCAAGGGCGGTAAGGCGCTGAGTTCCGCCAAGCCCTTCGCCGTCGCCTATGCCAATGACGGCGATCAAATCTACCGCGCCCGCTTCGGCGGCTTTGATGGCCAGCGTGATGCGGTCAACGCCTGCAAGGCCCTCAAGAAGGCCGGCGTCAAGTGCTGGGCGGCTGCTCAATGAGATATCCGGCGCCGCCTATGACTGATTTGGCGGCGCTCCTGCCTGCCGGCTGCGGTGTTCGCGCCGCCGGCAGTCGATCCTAGTTCGATTTGTATTGCGTACGAGGAAGATGATGTCGATCAACGAGAATATTCCAAATGCGCCTGCGGGGCGCCGGGCGGTCAACAAGGGCCGTTCCGGCCTGCATCCGCTGCACGAAGCAGCGCTGCGTCTTGCCGAAATCGGCCTGCAGCGCCCAAGAGCGAAGTCGCCGAAGACCCGTGATCTCATCAACCTGCTGCTGTGCCACGGTGCGCGCGCCTGGCGCTACTCGCAGCCGGAGGCGCATATCCACCTGCACATCACGTCGCCCGATGGCAATTCGCCGGTCGTGCTGCGTTTGCGCTGAGGCGTCAAAGCAATTCCAGCAGTGCGCAGCGGTTTTGCGTAAAAACAAACGGCTTTAAAGCAGTCCGAGTTCCGACAGCTCGCGGCGAAGATCTGCTGGCATTTCGGCAATACCGGCGCCGAGACTGTGGAGATCGCGCGGCACATCCTCATCAGGATAATAACGCCAGCCCTGGAAGGCCCGCTTTGGCTGCACCGAGGTTTCGATCACCTCAGGACCGAGCACCAGATGGCAGCGGCCGATCCCCTCACCGTCGGTGAATGTCTGGATATCGAGGATCTTCTGGCGGGCTTGTACCTGCCCCTTGATCACCCAATAGAGCGAGCCACCGTCGAGCAGTTCTTCCACCCGCTTCGGTACCATGCGGGTCGTATGGACCGAATGCGGTTCCAGTCCAGCGGCGATGGCGCGCAACGACCGTTCGGCCACCCATTCGCGCAGGTCTTCGATCGAGTCGCAGCCGACGCAGAGCTTGATGAGATTTAGTGCCATGCTGCCGTTGAAATCCTTTTGACCGGCAGCGTCAAGAAGGAAGCAACGGGCGTCCACAAACTCAGCATTCTACGACGTTGACGGCAAGGCCCCCAGTCGAGGTTTCCTTGTACTTCTCGCTCATATCGTAACCCGTCTGGCGCATCGTCTCGATGCAGGCGTCGAGCGGCACGAAATGCTGGCCATCGCCCTTCACTGCGAGGGATGCGGCCGTGACCGCCTTCACCGCACCCAGCGCATTGCGCTCGATGCAGGGAACCTGCACCAGACCGGCAATCGGATCGCAGGTCATGCCGAGATGGTGTTCGAGCGCGATTTCCGCGGCATTTTCGATCTGGGCCGGCGTGCCGCCCATGACAGCTGCGAGGCCGGCTGCTGCCATGGCGGCAGCCGAGCCGACCTCGCCCTGACAGCCCACTTCCGCGCCCGAGATCGACGCATTGTGCTTGATGATGCCGCCGATCGCCGCTGCGGTCAGCAGATAGTCGTGGATGCCGTTCCGGTCCCAGTCCTCATGGAAATGCTCGTAGTAGCGGATCGTCGCGGGAATGACGCCTGCCGCGCCATTGGTCGGCGCGGTCACGACGCGTCCGCCGGCAGCATTCTCCTCGTTGACCGCCATCGCGTACACGCTCAGCCAGTCGTTGGCGAGCAGCGGGTTGACGCGGTTGCTGCGCCATTCTTCCTGCAGCTTGTCGTGAATATGCTTGGCCCGGCGTTTGACGTTCAGGCCGCCGGGCATAATACCCTCGACCTTGAGCCCGCGCTCGATACAGGAGCGCATTGCTTCCCAGATGCGGTCGAGGCCGGAATCCAGCTCCTCGCGGCTGCGCTGGCTTTCCTCATTGGCGCGCTTCATCTGCGCAATCGACAGGCCGGAACGTTCTGCCATTTCCAGCATCTGCTTGGCACTGGCGAAGGGGTAAGGCACCTTGTAATTGCCTTGCGAGGCCTTCTTGCGCGCCCGCATCTGCTCCAGCTCCGTATCAGTAACGACGAAGCCGCCGCCGACGGAATAATAGATGCGCTTGACGAGAAGCCGACCGTCTTTGTCATAGGCGGAGAAGCTCATGCCGTTGGCGTGACCTGGCAGCGGCTGCTTCTTGTCGAAGATCAGGTCCGTTTTCGGCTGGAACTGGTAGGCTGGATGCCCCTCGGGCGTGATCCGGCCACTCTTTTCCACCCCATTGATGATCGCATCCATGCGGTCGGGGTCAACCTTGTCGGGCGCCTCGCCCATCAGGCCCAAAATGACCGCCCTGCCCGTTCCATGGCCGATCCCTGTGTGGGCGA
This sequence comes from Rhizobium sp. 1399, assembly GCF_031455475.1. NCBI lineage: Bacteria > Pseudomonadati > Pseudomonadota > Alphaproteobacteria > Hyphomicrobiales > Rhizobiaceae > Rhizobium > Rhizobium sp. 1399. Next base: position 65,977 of record NZ_JAVDSU010000013.1, read on the forward strand.
GCGAACCGTGCAGGCTCACCTTGATGGCGGCCACCTGCGCGCCGGTGGAAGGGCGCGGCCATTCGTTGGACAGGATGAGCTCAAGGAACCGGTTGGCAGCCGTCATCGGCCCCATCGTATGCGAGCTCGACGGCCCGACACCGATCTTGAACACATCGAATACCGAAAGAAACATGGAAGCGCCTTTTAAATTTCACGATGCAGACTATGCGAGCCCGGTTCCGCATCCGCGTGGCGGACCGACATCGCCTTGAACCGGTGCGACATCCGGCCGGACACTAGAGCTTTTCCCGGTCAGATTGAAGCATTCTGTTGGCTCAAACGGAGTCGGATGATCGACCGGCCGGCGCGCGTCGTAGCCCAGATCTACGGCCAAGCCGGCCGGTCGATCAGGCGGCCCGTTTCAGCCAACCCGAAGGGCCGGGCATCTTTCCGCCAGGATCAGAAGCGATCGGCTCGGACATACCCCAGAGGTATGCCCTTCGCCAATCGCTTCTGCCCTGACGAAAACCTGCTCCGGCAGCATGCTTCAAGCTGACCGGGAAAGGCTCTCGTTCGAAGCGGCCCATCTTGCTAGTCATTCTCATCTTTGCCGGTCATTGCAGCAATCGCATGCATATGTAGAGTGGCCACGTTTGATGCGGGAAATGAATCACTGATGATGACGACGGCGGATTATATCGCGCTTGCCTTCTTTATCTTTATCTGGATGGGCTATTCGTGGCTGTTGCACGGCCAGACCTTCTTCGGGCGCACCAGCCTGACCCATGCCATGGCAGAGCGGCGGCGTGAATGGATATATAATTCCCTGCGCCGCGATTTGAAGATGATCGACACCCAGATCATGGCCGGGCTGCAAAATGGCACTGCCTTTTTTGCTTCCACATCCATTTTCGCGATCGGCAGCTGCTTCGCCTTGCTCGGCGCCACGGAAAAGGTGGATGCGGTCTTCGCCGACCTGCCTTTCGTCTTCCACAGCGGCCACGCCGTCTTCGAAATGAAGGTCGGCGGCCTTGCAGCCCTTTTCGGCTACGCTTTCTTCAAGTTCGGCTGGTCCTACCGCCTCTTCAACTATTGCACCATTCTCTTCGGCGGCATTCCGATGGTGCATGATACGGAGAAGGATATCATTGCCGCCGAGCGGGCGGCGGAGCGTGTCATCCGCATGAACGTCATCGCCGGCAGCCATTTCAACGAGGGTCTCAGGGCGATCTTCCTGTCGATCGGCTATCTCGGCTGGTTCATTAATCCCTATGTTTTTATGGGTACGACATCAATGGTGGTTTTCGTCCTCACCCGCCGGCAATTCTTTTCGGAAGCGCGCCTCGCCATCATGGACGCAAACTCGCCACCAAATCTCCACCTTTCTCCTGTTCAGCGCACGAAGCCGTCAGCGAGTGACGGTGATGAGCTGTCCGAGGGATTGTGAATGATAGTGCCGGCAACGGAGGCAGCGGCTGACGCAAAACCGCCACGTATAGGCCTTGTGGATACAGCGCGGGGCGCGGCGCTCATTGCCATGGCCACTTACCATTTCAGCTGGGATCTGGAGTTCATGGGCTACCTTACGCCCGGAACGGCCGAGAGCGGCTGGCTGAAGATCTATGCCCGGGCGATCGCCACCACCTTCCTCTTCATTGTCGGTGTCAGCCTTGTGCTTTCCAGCCGGCCGGACATCCGCTGGCCTTCCTTCTGGAAACGTTTCGCCATGATCGCCGGCGCGGCCGTGGTGATATCGGCAGCGACAGCCTATTTCGTGCCCGGCGGATGGATCTATTTCGGCATCCTGCATTCCATCGCGGTTTTGAGCCTGATCGGCGTGGTCTTCCTGCGCCTGCCCTTGCCCGTGACCCTGCTCGTCTCGCTGGCGCTGTTCGTCGCCTGGATCGCCGATGCCTTCGTCATGCCCGGCGTGCTGGATTCGCACCTGTTCGACCCGAAATATCTGGCCTGGATCGGCTTTGCGGCCACGCCAGACCGGTCGAACGATTTTGTGCCACTCTTCCCCTGGGCAACGCCCTTCTTCCTCGGCATGGGCCTCGTGCGTCTTTCCTTCCGTACGAACCTGCCGCAGAAGCTGGCATCATTGGGCACGGGTGGAACATGGCTCGCGCGCCTCGGTCGCCACAGCCTCGCCTTCTACCTCATCCACCAACCGGTGCTGATCGCCATCGCCTATGGCCTGACCTTCATCGTCGCGCCGCCAAAGCCCGATCCGGCCGCGACCTATCTGCGCCAATGCAACACGTCCTGCACGGTCGAGCAGGGCGAAGCGCTCTGCCGCGGCTTCTGCCAGTGCACGCTCGATCAGCTGCAGGCGCATCAACTCTTCGCGCCGTTCCAGGCCGGCGAGGTCAAGGCGGATGATGAGCGGATTATGGCGCTTGCAAGCCAGTGCAGCGCCGAAATAGAGCCTGCGCCGCAGTCACAGCCCGAGCCTCAACAGTGATCAAGCCCCAGGCATGATCAGGCAATGATCAGGTGGTAACGCCGATCTCGGCGAGACGGCCGAGGCAGGCCTCCTCGATATTGTCGAGCTCGGTAATCGTCTCGTCGATATCCTTGCGCTTCTGGCGCAGGTCCTCGCGCTTTTCGTCGACGCGCTTCATGAGCAGCTTGATCTGGCCAAGTTCGCCCGGCGGCTCCTTGTAGACCTGAATGATTTCGCGGATTTCAGCAATGGTGAAGCCGATGCGCCGGCCGCGCAGGATTTCCTGAATGAGGCGCCGGTCGGCAGGCCGGAACAACCGCGTGCGTCCGCGGCGCTCAGGATGGATCAAACCTTCGTCTTCATAGAAGCGAAGCGTGCGCGTCGACACTCCGAATTCGCGCGTCAGTTCCGTTATGGTATAATACTTGTTCACTAACATCTCATCCCCGTCATCGACCCGGCATAATATTGACTTTTACGTAATAGTCAATTTCGGCATCTGCTCAGATACCGAACCACCATGTCGCGAGGCCGAGAAAGGCGAAGAAGCCGGTGCAGTCGGTGACGGTCGTGACGAACACGGACGAGGCGATCGCAGGGTCCGCTCCCATCTTGTCCAGCAGCAGCGGCAGCAGGATGCCGGCAAGCGCCGCTGCAATCAGATTGATGATCATTGCCGCTCCGATGACGGCGCCGAGCTGGTAATTGTGGAACCATGTGCCGGCGATCACGCCCAGCAGCAAGGCGAAGAGCATTCCGTTCAGGATGCCGACCCCCGCCTCTCTGCGGATGATGCGGCCGGCATTGTAGATATCGAGGTCGCGGGTCGCGAGCGCACGCACCGTCACAGTCATGGTCTGCGTGCCCGCATTGCCGCCCATGGAGGCGACGATCGGCATCAGCACCGCAAGCGCGATCATCTTCTCGATCGAGCCGTCGAACAGGCCGATGACGCTGGCAGACAGCATCGCTGTGCCGAGATTGATCAGCAGCCACAGGAAGCGCGAACGCACGGTCGAGATGACGTTGTCTGACAGTTCTTCGTCGCCGACACCGCCGAGGCGCTTGATGTCTTCGTCCGCCTCTTCGTGGATCACGTCGACCACGTCGTCGATGGTGAGCACGCCGACGAGCCGTTCGTTTTCGTCGACGACGGCTGCGGAAAGAAGGTCATACTGCTCGAAGAGCTGGGCAGCCTCTTCCTGGTCCATCTCGGCGGGGATCGGATGGTTCGTTTCCCGCATGATGGTTTCGATCTTCATCTGCCGCTTGGTGCGCAGGATCTGGTCGAGATCGACCGCGCCGAGCAGCTTGAAGGTCGGATCGATGACGAAGATCTGCGAGAAGGAGTAAGGCAGATCCTCTTCGTCGCGCATGTAATCGATCGTCTGGCCGACCGTCCAGAATGGCGGCACGGCGACGAATTCCGTCTGCATGCGGCGGCCGGCGGAGCTTTCGGGATAATCGAGCGCGCGGCGAAGGCGGACCCGCTCCGTGAACGGCAGCTGTGCGAGAATCTCTTCCCGGTCTTCCTGGTCGAGATCTTCGAGAATGTAGACGGCGTCGTCCGAATCCAGTTCGCCGATGGCAGCCGCAATCTGCTCGTTCGGCAACTGGTCGACGATCTCGCGGCGGATCGTCTCGTCCACTTCGGTCAGCGCCGTCATGTCGAAATCGTCGCCGAGCAGGCGCACCAGCGCCAGGCGCTGATCCGGCTGCAGCGATTCCAACAGATCGCCTATTTCCGATTCGTGCAGGCGCGCGACATTCTGGCGAAGAAACAGCGTGTCGCGGTCGGCGATGGCCGCACCCAGGCGCGCCAGGAAGTCGCTGCGCACATTGCCGTCTTCGTTATAGATGTCGACGTCTTCGTCGGCCGGACGTTTGCGATTGCGGTCTTCCGTGTCGGTCGTCGTCATGTGCCGCCCTCGCATCTCAATTTGATTTCAAAGACTAACGAGCCGCATTCGAGAATGTCGGCTGAAAATGCATGGTCAACAAGCGGATAAGCGAATTCCGCCCTGCCCTTGCGCCGCCGGAATTCGTGATCAATCTGCTAACCGAAAGCATTTCTGGCGTAAAGCGCAAACCCGTGCTTTCTGATGACAATGCCCGTGGTCGGCTATAGTTTCCGCCGCCATTTGTCGAAAGGAAGTCTGACCGTGCCGATCCGCCCGATTCTCCGCTATCCGCATCCCGGCCTGAAGACCGTCTGTGCGCCCGTGACGGTGTTCGATGCGGCCCTGTCGCAGCTGGCCGACGATCTGCTGCTGACGATGCGCGCAGCCCCCGGCGTCGGCATCACTGCCGCCCATATCGGCGTCTTCCAGCGGCTGACGGTGCTGGAGCTCGACAAGGCGGACCGCGTGCGCATCTACGCCAATCCCGAGATCATGTGGTTTACGGATGAGACGATGGCTCATATGGAAGGCAGCGTCTCCATGCCCGGCGCGACGGACGAGGTCACGCGCCCGAAGGCAATAAGGTTCCGCTATCAGGATCTGGATGGCCATCAGCACGAAGAAGAGGCATCGGACTTCCTCGCCATCTGTATCCAGCATGAAGTCGACCAGCTCGACGGCATTTTCTGGCTGCAGCGCCTGTCACGGCTGAAGCGTGATCGGCTGATCAGGAAATGGGAAAAGACGAAAAGCTGAGGGCCGCGCCACTATCGGGCGAACCAATGGCACCCTTCCGGCGTTTGCCTTGCAGAATCAAAACCGGAAGGAGACGGAAATGCCTGGTATCAATGACAAGTCCTCGCTTTCCCGCGAAGAGGATTACCGTGACTTCGAAGAGCGAAATCTGGACGACGGCTGGCCCTATGCCGACGGCAGTGGCGCCAAGGCTGCCGGCAGCGAAAACCGCGCCTATGGCGAAACCTCGGCCAATTTCGACCGTGACCGCAACAGCGGCTTCCGCATCGATGGCGCGGACGAGGACGGCAATGAAAACCGCCTGAAAGATTCGCTCGAGCCTGATACAATCGACCGCGACGAGAGTGATGACCTCGAAGCCCGCGTGACCGAGACTCTGGAGAACATCCCTGACGTGGATATCGACAGCGTGGAAGTTCACGCCGACGGCCATACCGTGACGCTGGAGGGTTCCGTCGAAACAATCGGCATCGCCCGCAAGGTTGAGCTCGGCGCCCTGTCGGTGGATGGTGTTCGCCGCGTGCGCAACCGGCTGCAGATGACAGGTGTCGATGCCCACATCCCGAACGAGGATTAAGGCCGAAAAACACAAAGTTGCCGCATTTCAGAACCGGAAAGCGACCTGCTTTCCGGTTCTTATGTCTCTAAAATTACAAATAGTTAATCAATTAAAGATTGCAGGATTGTCATGTTGGCGAAAGCGCTGACATCTCAGGCTATTAACTGTGCCGACTAAGGTAACGCGACCCTCAAGAACATTGACAAATATGTGATTTCATTTGGACAAAAGGTCGCAAGATGGCTGTCATCTTTCCCACAAAATTGCCCGAATTGGGGAGCGGACTCGACCTTGCCGAGGGTTGGTTTTGCGTTGTTGAATTCAACAACAGATTGAGGAGATAGACCCATGCGCATGAAATTCGCCGTCGCCGCCACCCTGTTTGCCGTCAGCATGGCAAGTGCCGCTTTCGCGCAGCCGAAATACATGGATGATTATTCCAACGATGGTGATGGCCTCTACCCGACGCCGGTCGCGCCGGCAAAGCCCGTGCACTACCCGACGCATGTGGCGCCCCCGGCCTATTCCAGCGACTATACGAATGACAGCGACGGCTTCGCACCTGCCGCGATGTCCAAGCCCGCGAAAGTCGACAACACCGCGACGGCCAGCATCAAGCCGCTTCCGGATTGCCACAGCATGATCGGCCCGAAAGGCTCGCACCAGAAAGGTGCCGATAGCGGTGCAAGCCGCACAGAGGCATGCCGCGCAATGCATTGACATGATCTAAGAAAGGGCCGGTTTCCGGCCCTTTTCTCTTGTAAATTCAATGTCCCGCGCGGCACAATCCACACCTCCGACAAGCTTTTTAAAAAAACTGTCACATCGCGCTTGTGTCCGTCTGAGGCTTTTGCTACATGCTGCCTCGCCGACGCAAATCGGCTCTACCACGATGCGGTCGTGGCGGAATTGGTAGACGCGCAGCGTTGAGGTCGCTGTGGGGCAACCCGTGGAAGTTCGAGTCTTCTCGACCGCACCAAAGAAACCCGCTTCGGCGGGTTTTTCTTTTTTGGCCATAGGCTTAGTTCTCCGGTGCTGATGTCCTTGCCGCAAGACGAGCGCGCGGCAGCCCTTTCCCGCCGATACCGCCCCTCGTGGATATCACAGCAACGCCTGCTGGCACCGGCTGATTGCATCTGTGAGACGGCTGCCCGCCGCAAAGAGCGATTGAATCGCTCTGCGCCTGCGTCCATATAGAAGCCGCGCCCGCCCTCTTCTTTTGCGGATAGCGTCAAGGACTGCCATGCTACGCACCGATCTCGACTTCTCCATGCTCCCGAAACTTGGTTCGCGCCCCGTTCGCTGGCGCATCGCCGATGGGCTCGTTCCCTATCAGGAGGCGGTGGAGACGATGGAACGGGAAGTGGCTGATATTGCAGATGGCGGCGACGAGCTTGTCTGGCTGCTGGAACATCCGCCGCTCTATACGGCGGGTACCAGCGCCGATGCTAAAGATCTCGTCCAACCGGATCGTTTTCCGGTCTTCGCCACCGGACGCGGCGGTGAATACACCTATCATGGCCCCGGCCAGCGCGTCGCCTATGTCATGCTCGATCTCAAGCGCCGCAGGCAGGATGTGCGTGCCTTCGTCGCTGCACTGGAAGAGGTCATTATCCGCACGCTCGATTCGATGAATGTGCGCGGTGAACGCCGCGAAGATCGCGTCGGCGTCTGGGTCCGCCGGCCGGAGAGACCCCTGCTGCCCGACGGCACCATGGCGGAGGACAAGATTGCGGCACTCGGCATCCGCCTGCGCAAATGGGTGACCTTCCACGGCCTGTCGCTCAACGTCGATCCCGATCTCGATCATTTCAGTGGCATCGTACCGTGCGGTATCTCGGCCTACGGCGTCACCAGCCTCGTCGATCTTGGCTTGCCGCTCATGATGACCGATGCCGATATCCGCTTGCGCGCCGCCTTCGAAGAAATCTTCGGCGAAACCGTCAACGATACCGCACACTGTCCCTGATTGCCGTCCTTGATTGCCCAGGCTTCCTGTGGTTCATGACACCATCCGCAAGAAGCAGCCATCATGTCCGAATCTCCCTCCGCACAGAATCCGCTCCAGGGCATGGCCATCATGGCCGGTGCCATGGCCATCCTGCCGACGATGGATGCGATCGCCAAATATATGGCGACCTTCGAGGGCATGTCTCCTGGACAGGTAACTTTCTACCGCTTCTTCTTCCAACTCATCTGCACCCTGCCGATCCTGTTTGCCATGTTCGGCATGCGGGCCCTGTCGGCCAAACGCCCGTGGATGAACCTGCTGCGTGGCGCGCTGCATGGTGCGGCGAGCCTGCTCTTCTTCGTCGCGGTCAAATACATGCCGCTCGCAGATGTCTTCGCCATCTATTTCGTCGAGCCTTTCATGCTGACGGCGCTTTCCGCGCTCTTCCTGGGAGATAAGGTCGGCTGGCGGCGCTGGATGGCAATTGTCGTCGGTTTCGGCGGCGCCATGATCGTCATCCAGCCGAGCTATGAGATCTTCGGCCTGAAGGCATTGCTGCCGGTCTTCTGCGCCTTTCTCTTCTCGCTCTATCTCTTCCTCAACCGCGCCATCGGCGAGGCGGATTCGCCGCTGACGATGCAGACCATGTCCGGCATCGGCGGCACGATCTTCATGGCCACGGCACTTTTCGTCGGAAACAGCATCGGCAATGCCGACTTCACGCCCTCCCTGCCCGCCTCTTGGCTCGGCCTCGTGCTGCTGCTTATTCTCGGCACGATCTCGGGCTACGCGCACATGCTGGTTGTTAAGGCTTTCCGGCTGGCGCCGCTCTCGCTGCTCGCTCCGTTCCAGTATTTCGAGATCATTTCGGCGACCGTGCTCGGCTACGCCATCTTCGGCGATTTTCCGAATGTTTCCAAATGGATAGGCATCGCCATCATCGTTGCATCGGGGCTTTTTATCATCTGGCGCGAGCGTCTCCAGGCGCGATCACTAAAATCCGCACGAAATGCGACATCGAAGGTTAACCCTGCTTCTTGAGGGATCTTCAATTCGAGATCGCTAAAACCATTTCCGACTTCATGATGAAGTCTGGAGATAAAACATGAGTGAGTTCCGTCTCGCTTTTCCGGCGTGTGTCATCGCCGGGAAGCATCGGCTGACGGCCGAAGACATAGTGCTGCTGCGCAAACACACCTTTCCGGAGGGAATCCGGACATCAGATCATGTCGTGGTGATGTTGGCGCTCAATAATTCCTGCCCCGAAAAATGCGCCGAATGGAACACGTTCTTCGTTGAACAGCTGGCAGGCTTCATCGTCGATTATACCTATCCGCAGGGCTCGCTGGACGAGATCAACGTCGCATGGATCATGCGCATGTTCACGACCGACGGCGTCGTGAATTCCGCGCTCGAGCTTGAGCTCATCCTGCACGTCATGGAACTCAGCGCTCACGTGCCCGATGAGCTGCGCGCCCTGGCGCTGGACCAGCTCCGCCTGGCGCTCGGCGAGGATATCGGCGGTTACAAGCTGACCCGTGCCACCGACCGCAGGAGCATCACACGGCAGGACGTGGATTACGTCATGCGCGTTTTGCGAAGCGTCAGCGAAGGCGGCGTCATCGGCGTTTCGTCGATCGAATATGGCGTCCTGCAGCGCATCGAGACGACAACGCTATCAGGCGCCAATCATCAGCGCTGGGGCGAGATCATGGCTTCGGTCGAACTCAGGGATTATGCCCAGCCGAGACGCAGCCGCTGGCTGCGCATCATCGACGAAGAGCCTGTCGCCGCTGCCGCAGTTGCCTGATCTCCCAAATCTTCAGACTGCCTCTGATTCTTCAGCCCAATTGTGCGTTCCGGCTTTTTATGCGTAAAACTCCGGAACGCATTTCCTGGGTGGAGACTCGATGTTCAAGAAAATCCTGATCGCGAATCGCGGCGAGATTGCCTGCCGCGTGATCAAAACCGCGCGCCGTATGGGCATTGCCACCGTTGCGGTCTATTCGGATGCGGATCGGGATGCCCTGCATGTCGAAATGGCCGATGAGGCCGTCCATATCGGCCCTGCCCCGGCAGCCGAAAGCTATCTCGTCGCAGACAAGATCATCGCCGCCTGCAAGGAGACGGGTGCTGAAGCCGTGCATCCCGGCTACGGCTTCCTGTCGGAACGCGCCTCCTTCTGCGAGGCGCTGGAAAAACAAGGCATCATCTTCATCGGCCCGAAGCCTAAGGCCATCATGGCGATGGGCGACAAGATCGAATCGAAGAAATTCGCCAATGCCGCCAAGGTCTCGACCGTGCCGGGCTATCTCGGCGTCATCGAGGATGCACCTCACGCCGAAAAGATCGCGGCCGAGATCGGTTATCCCGTGATGATCAAGGCGTCGGCAGGCGGCGGCGGCAAGGGCATGCGCATTGCCTGGAACGAAGCGGAAGTGCGCGACGGTTTCGACCGCGCCCGCTCCGAAGCCAAAAGCTCCTTTGGCGACGACCGCGTCTTCATCGAGAAATACGTCGTCGATCCGCGCCATATCGAAATCCAGGTTCTGGCGGATGCCCACGGCAATGTCGTCTATCTCGGCGAGCGCGAATGCTCCATCCAGCGCCGGAACCAGAAAGTCGCCGAAGAAGCGCCCTCGCCTTTCCTTGATGAAAAAACGCGAGCAGCCATGGGCGCACAGTCGGTGGCGCTGGCAAAGGCCGTCGACTACCAGAGCGCCGGCACGGTGGAATTCATCGTTGATCGCGACCGCAATTTCTATTTCCTCGAAATGAACACTCGCCTGCAGGTCGAGCACCCGGTGACGGAACTGGTGACCGGCATCGATCTCGTCGAGCAGATGATCCGCGTAGCCGCCGGCGAAAAGCTGCCCTTCGCCCAGAAGGATATCAAGCTGAAGGGCTGGGCGGTCGAAAGCCGCCTCTATGCGGAAGATCCCTACCGCAACTTCCTGCCCTCGATCGGCCGCCTGACGCGCTACCGCCCGCCGGCCGAAGGCCGCAACGGCGATGTGATCATCCGCAACGATACCGGCGTCTTCGAAGGCGCTGAAATCTCCATGTATTACGACCCGATGATTGCCAAGCTCTGCACATGGGCGCCGAGCCGTCTGCAGGCGGTGGAAGCGATGGGACAGGCACTCGACGCCTTCGTGGTCGATGGCATCGAGCACAACGTTCCCTTCCTCTCGGCGCTGATGAAACATCCGCGCTGGCGCGAAGGGCGTCTTTCCACCGGCTTCATATCAGAGGAATATCCTGAGGGCTTTGCGCCGATCGCGCCGGATGCTTCGGAGGAGGCAGCCCTTGCCGCCATCGCGCTGTCGGCGACCCTGGTCGACGCCATCAGGCGCGAAGGCTTCGCCGATCGCCTGCGCCACCCGAGCGGCCCGCTGCGCGAAGAATGGGTCGTCAAGCTCGGCGGCAATTATGTGCCGATAAGACTGGTCGATGGCCTCGTCACCATCCCTTTCGAAATGGAAATGGAAGTCGGCGGCCACACCGAAACCGTTGTCACCGATTGGAGACCGGGCAATCCGGTCTGGCACGGCAGGGTCGCCAGCCGGCAGGTGACGGCGCAGATCCGCCCGATTCTCAACGGCCTGCGCATCGACTGGCAGGGCCTGTCGGTCAAGGCGCGTGTCTTTACGCCCCGCCATGCCGAGCTTGACCGTCTGATGCCCGTCAAGCTGCCGCCGGATACGTCCAAGCTTCTGCTTTGCCCCATGCCCGGCCTCGTCGTTTCCATTGCCGTTTCCGAAGGCCAGGAGATCAAGGCGGGCGAAACGCTTGCCGTGGTGGAAGCCATGAAGATGGAAAACGTGCTGCGTGCCGAGCGCGACCTCGTTGTCGGCAAGATCAAGGCCGCTCCCGGCGAGAGCCTCGCGGTCGATGCCGTCATCATGGAATTCGCCTAAAGCCTGATGCATAAATTCAAAGAGGAGGAGCGGCCGGCATCCGGATGGATCCACGGCTCTCTCGATCTTTTTCCGCTTGAGCCGTCCTTGCCGGGCGTGCAAGAGTCCGACACGCAAATCACGAGGAGATCGAAGATGGATGTTCGCGCCGCCGTTGCCGTTCAGGCAGGAAAACCGCTTGAGGTAATGACCGTTCAGCTGGAAGGTCCGAAGGCCGGCGAAGTGCTGGTCGAGGTCAAGGCGACGGGCATCTGCCACACCGACGATTTCACGCTGTCGGGCGCCGATCCCGAAGGTCTGTTTCCGGCGATTCTCGGCCACGAAGGTGCCGGCATCGTCGTCGATGTCGGCCCGGGTGTCACCTCCGTGAAAAAGGGCGACCACGTGATTCCGCTCTACACGCCGGAATGCCGCGAGTGCTATTCCTGCACCTCGCGCAAGACCAATCTCTGCACCTCGATCCGCGCGACCCAGGGCCAGGGCGTGATGCCTGATGGCACCTCCCGCTTCTCGATCGGCAAGGACAAGATCCACCACTATATGGGCTGCTCGACCTTCTCCAACTTCACGGTTCTGCCGGAGATCGCCGTTGCCAAGGTCAATCCGGACGCGCCCTTCGACAAAATCTGCTACATCGGCTGCGGTGTGACGACCGGCATCGGTGCCGTCATCAACACGGCCAAGGTCGAGATGGGCGCGACGGCCATCGTCTTCGGTCTCGGCGGTATCGGCCTCAACGTTCTGCAGGGTCTGCGTCTTGCCGGTGCCGATATGATCATCGGTGTCGATATCAACCCGGACCGCAAGGCATGGGGCGAGAAGTTCGGCATGACGCATTTCGTCAACCCGAAGGAAGTCGGTGACGACATCGTGCCCTATCTCGTCAACATGACGAAGCGCCACGGCGACCTGATCGGCGGCGCCGATTACACGTTCGATTGCACCGGCAACACCAAGGTCATGCGCCAAGCGCTGGAAGCGAGCCACCGCGGCTGGGGCAAGTCCATCATCATCGGCGTCGCAGGCGCCGGCCAGGAGATTTCAACGCGCCCCTTCCAACTCGTCACCGGCCGCAACTGGATGGGTACGGCCTTCGGCGGTGCCCGCGGCCGCACGGACGTCCCGAAGATCGTCGACTGGTACATGGAAGGCAAGATCCAGATCGACCCGATGATCACCCACACAATGCCGCTCGAAGACATCAACAAGGGCTTCGATCTCATGCATAAGGGTGAAAGCATCCGCGGCGTCGTGGTCTATTGATGGCCGCTATTGCCTACAAGGTCGATCTCAAGGGTCTCGATGAGCTTTCCGCGCGGGAGCTCTACGATCTCTTGAGGATGCGCGTCGACGTCTTCGTCGTCGAGCAGAGCTGCCCCTATCCGGAACTGGACGGCAAGGATATCGACGCCCTGCATCTGCGACTGCTGGATGACGGCGAACTGCTCGGCTCGACGCGGCTACTGAAGCCACACGGTGCGCAGGATCTCGTGAAGATCGGCCGCGTCGTCGTCTCGCCCGGCCATCGCGGCAAGCGGCTTGGCGATGCGCTGATGACCGAATCGATCGCTGCCTGCGAGCGGCTTTATCCGGAAAATCCCATCGCGCTTTCGGCGCAGGCGCATCTGCGCCGCTTCTACGAATCCTTCGGCTTCGTGAAAACCTCGGAGGAATATCTGGAAGACGGAATTCCCCATCTCGACATGGTCCGCGAGCCGGCCACCCAGCCGGCGTGAGGATATCGCCATGATCTATGTCGATGCGGATGCCTGCCCCGTTAAACCCGAAATCCTGAAAGTGGCCGAACGCCTCGGCATGGAAGTGACCTTCGTCGCCAATTCGGGCCTCCGCCCATCGCGCGATCCGATGGTGCGCAACGTCATCGTCTCCAACGCCTTCGACGCTGCCGACAACTGGATTGCCGACAATACCGGCCCGACAGATGTGGTGGTCACCGCCGATGTGCCGCTTGCGGTCCGTTGCGTTGCCAAGGGCTCCTTTGTCACAGGCCCGACCGGTCGCGTCTTTGATGAAACCAATATCGGCATGGCAAGTGCCATGCGCGATCTCGGCGCGCATCTGCGTGAAACCGGCGAGAGCAAGGGCTACAACGCTTCCTTCAGCCCGAAGGACCGTTCGCGTTTCCTGGAAACCTTCGACCGTCTCTGCCGCCGGGCAAAGAATGCATGATCATCGCCTTGCGCGCTGAAATCGGGTGGCATGGCAGCTATGCCAATTCCTAGCTTGAACTCGGCCGTTCCCTCGCACATATGGGATGTGACGCAGACGACTGCGGCGCTTGGATCAGTCCGGGCGCAAAGTCGCGGGGACGGCCTCGCTCTTGACAAGGAGAGTATGATGGCTTGGTTCCTACTTTTTCTCGCTGGCCTTTTTGAATGCGGTTGGGCAATCGGTCTGAAATATACCGATGGCTTCACCCGTCCGATGCCGACGATCCTCACGGTCATTTCCATGGTGGTGAGTATCATCCTGCTCGGTCTTGCCGTCAAAAGCCTGCCCATTGGCACCGCGTATGCGATCTGGACTGGTATCGGCACGGTCGGCACTGTGCTGCTCGGCATCTGGCTTCTGGGGGACGCGGCAAGCGCCTCTCGTCTGATCTGCATCGCGCTGATCGTCGCCGGCATCGCCGGCCTCAAAATGACCGCCTGAAAAGGAAATATCTGAAATGAAGAAGGGGCTGCGGGCGTTGAAGCACCCGCAGCCCCTTCTGTTAAAGCATGTCGCGCAAAAGTGTGCCGCGGTTTTGCGACAACGACACGCGTAAAAACAAAGACCTAAAGCGCAGCAAGCCGATCTGAAAGATCGCGACGCGCTTTAGGCTGATGCGTTTCTGTTATCGATGGACCATGCACCGGCACCGGCGAAGAACAGGTAGAGGAAGATGAAGCAGAACAGGATCGCGCCGTCGCCCTGGTTGAGAGCCGGGAAAAAGCTGTGCGGCATATGGGCCATGAAATAGGCGATCGCCATTTCACCCGCCAGCAGGAAGGCCACCGGCCGTGTTGCGAAGCCGATGAGAATGAGGATACCGCCAAAGGTTTCCAGCAGTGCCGCGATCAGGAACAAAGTGGACAGCGGGCCGTCGCCCTGCGCTGCCGGGAAGCCGAAAAGCTTCATCGTCCCGTGCTCGATGAACAGAAGCGCGGTCATGATTCTGAGAGCGGCCAGACCATAGGGGCGGTAGGCGGATAGACGCTCGAAAGTTGACATAAAGACTCTCCTTAAGGGTGTGCTGCCGAGCGTTACCGTGTCTCTAACAGGGATTGAAGACACAGTTTGCTGACAGGCGTTCACAACTTCGACAGTGGATAAACACCTGAAGAACCTCCTTTATTCGTTCACAACGGGATGTTGTCGTGCTTCTTCCAGGGATTGCTGAGATCCTTGTTCCGCAGCATCTTCAAGCCGCGAGCCAGCCGGCGCCGTGTCGAATGCGGCATAATCACCTCGTCGACATAGCCCCGCTCGGCCGCCACGAAAGGCGACAGGAAGCGATCCTCATACATTTTCGTATGCGCCGCGATCTTTTCGGGATCGGCGATATCCTTGCGGAAGATGATTTCGACGGCGCCCTTTGCGCCCATGACGGCGATCTGCGCCGTCGGCCAGGCATAGTTGAGATCGCCCCGCAGATGTTTCGACGCCATCACGTCATAGGCGCCGCCGAAGGCCTTGCGGGTAATGACGGTCAGCTTCGGCACGGTCGCCTCCGCATAGGCGAAAAGCAGCTTGGCGCCATGCTTGATGAGCCCGCCATATTCCTGCGCCGTGCCCGGCAGGAAGCCCGGCACATCGACGAAGGTGACGATCGGAATGTTGAAGCAGTCGCAGAAGCGCACGAAGCGCGCCGCCTTGCGCGAGGCGTCGCTGTCGAGCACGCCGGCAAGCACCATCGGCTGATTGGCGACAAAGCCGACAGTCGAGCCTTCGATGCGCCCGAAGCCGCAGACGATGTTCTTGGCGAAGCTCGCCTGGATCTCGAAGAAATCCCCCTCGTCCGCCACCTTCTGGATCAGTTCCTTGATGTCGTAGGGCTTGTTGGCATTGGCCGGGATCAACGTATCCAGCGAATTGTCGGCATCGGTCACCGACTGGTAACATTCGATCTCAGGCACCGGCGACGTGTTCGACTGCGGCAGGAAATCGATAAGCCGGCGCACCTGCAGGAGCGTATCGACATCATTGTCATAGGCGCCGTCAGCAATCGAAGAGCGCGTCGTATGCACACTCGCGCCGCCGAGTTCTTCGGCCGTAACAGTCTCGTTGGTGACGGTCTTCACCACATCCGGACCGGTCACGAACATGTAGGACGTATCGCGCACCATGAAGATGAAATCCGTCATGGCAGGCGAATAGACGTCGCCGCCGGCGCACGGCCCCATGATGACGGAGATCTGCGGAATGACGCCCGAGGCCAGCACATTTCGCTGGAAGACCTCGGCATAACCGCCAAGGGCCGCGACACCTTCCTGAATGCGCGCGCCACCCGCATCATAGATGCCAATGATCGGCGCGCGGTTCTTCAGCGCCATATCCTGCACCTTGATGATCTTCTCGGCATGGGCTTCCGAGAGTGAGCCGCCGAAGACGGTGAAATCCTTGGCGAAGACGAAGACGGTACGGCCGTTGACCGTGCCCCAGCCGGTCACCACGCCGTCGCCGGCAATGCGGCTCTTGTCCATGCCGAAATCGGTGGAGCGGTGCTCCACGAACATGTCGAACTCTTCAAAGGAATCCTCGTCGAGAAAGAGATCGATGCGTTCGCGTGCCGTCAGTTTGCCGCGCTGGTGCTGCGCGTCGATGCGCGCCTGTCCGCCGCCGAGACGAGCGATACCACGGCGTCGTTCGAGCTCTTCCAGAATATCCTTCATGATCTCCCCTCGCCGCCGTTGACGGCCGATTTTACAGCTAGAGCAATTCCAGCAAAAGTGTGCAGCGGTTTTGCGTCCGGAATTGCGTTAAAACAAAGAGATAGATCATTTCCGGGTTTCGAAGAAAAACGAAATGATCTAGCGTCCGCTGAGTGCGAAGGCGGAGCGCACGCGCGCCGCGATATCTTCTGCCAGAATGTCGTCGGCCAGATCAGGATCGGCAGTCAAGCTTGTGACTTCGAAGGAGGTCACGGCGATCACAGATCCGTCTTCCACGGAGGCGGCATCGATGCTCACCTTCGCGACATTGCGGTCCTTCTGGAACCCGAGGCCCTTTGCGATGGAAACGATGCGGATTGTCAGCACCACGCGCGGCAATTCGCTGGTATGGACCGTCGCGCGAATCGCGGCATTGACACGGTCGCTGATGCCGGAAAGCAGTTCCGCCGACATAGTCGTGCTCGAGAGCACGACGGCGCTGCGCACGTCATAGACAGGCTTTTCCTGCTTCTTCGGCATGAGGCTGGCGCAGGCCGTTAGCGCCACGCAAACAAGCGCTATCAGGCAAAATCTCGACCTCGGCCAATTCATTCCAAATTCCCGCACATCCCCGTCTGGAGTCGCAGATTTGGTCATAAAGCCCATCAACGCAATATGATTCAGGCCCTTAGCGCGAAAAAAACATCCGTTGCGGCTTTAAAATCCTCAAAACGCTTGGCCCGGCGCTGCTCGGCTTCTTCGTCGCTTCCCCAGTGTTCGATGGTCCAGTCCTCATCGAGATGGCCGAGCGACCAGGCTTCGTCAGGCGTGATCTCGCCTTCGGCAATGGCAAGCGCCAGCAGCGCCGAACCGGTGATCGTCGTCACCGTGTGGAGCGCTGCCAGCTTCAGTGCGCTGTCGTGCCGGCGCAGTGCCGAGCCGAAGGCGGCGATTGCCTCGCGTGGCTGCTCATGATGCATCACGCCCTCGACGAGGATGAAGCGCGCGCCGAGATCGGCGGCTGCCCAGTCGAGCACCGGATCCCAGCGCTCCGTCTGCCGCTCGACAAGCTTTTCCGGGCCATCGGCGCGGTAGCAGAGCAGGTCGCTCGATGAAAAGCGCAGGATATCCTCGAAGACCGCCTGCGTGTCGGTCGCGACACCATCGATTGCCGTGTTGACGAGGCGCGTCACCGGCATCAGCGACGGATCGATCACCTCGGCCTGCGCATCCCATTCGGCGGCAACGAGCTTTGCCAGCGTCTCGCTTGGCACGGCCAGGATCTGACGGGCGGGCGTGCGCACCATCTTGCCATCGAGTTCGATCGCAAAACCATCCTCGTGGGGCGCCACGGCAACCGCCTGATAGAAGCGCTTCGGTAGTGGCTTCTTCATCTGGATCTGCGCGCGGCGGATCGGATCGGGATGGCTCAGGCCTTCGGAAAGGTCGTTCAGCAGGTCGCGCATGGGCTCACCTCAGGAAAAATGGCGCAATATCTCGTTCGGATGATAGGCAATCGCATCGGCGCCGTTGGCGATCAGCTCATCCACGCTGGCATAGCCCCAGGCAACGCCGATCGCCTTGGCACCGGCAGCCTTTGCCATCTGCATATCGTAAATCGCGTCACCGATGACAATGGCATCAGCGGCATTCATTCCGGTTTCGTCGCAGCACTCCGTCACCATGGCCGGATGCGGTTTGGAGGGGCAATCGTCGGCGGTGCGCGCGACGGTGAAATGCTTGTCGAAGCCGTGCGTCTCCATGACGAGGTTCAGCCCGCGCCGGGACTTGCCGGTCACCGCGCCGATCAGCAGATCCTCGCGCCCACTGATTGCGTCGATCATCTCACGAATGCCGGGAAAGAGCGGCTCCCGGTAATCGAGATCCTGCCGCACGACCGAAAACAGCGATTTGTAATGCGCCGTCATGTCGATATCCTCCTGCTCGACATGCGGCTTGCCCTGCATGCGGGCAATGGCGATATCGAGCGTCAGACCGATAATGGCCTTGGTGTCTTCAAACCGAGGCTCTGGCTTGCCGAATTTCTCGAAGGTGCGGCGCATCGTTTCGTGGATCAGCCCGGCACTGTCGACCAGCGTGCCGTCGCAATCAAAAAGCGCGAGCTTCATTCGCTGTCCCTTTCGGCGCCTGCAAGGTCGAGACCGAGGAGGTTCCAGGTCTGCACCATATGCGGTGGCAGTGGCGCGCTGATGCGCAGACGCCCGCCCGAAGGGTGCGGGATGTCGATATTACGCGCGTGCAGATGCAGCTTCTTCTGGATGCCGCCGGGGAAATCCCAGTTGGGATCCTCGTCGTAATATTTCGGATCGCCGATGATCGGGTGGCCGATATGCAGCGCATGGACGCGCAGCTGGTGGGTGCGGCCGGTATAGGGCTCCATCTCCAGCCATGCGAGGTTCTGTGCCGCCGTCTCCAGCACGCGGTAGAAGGAAACCGCGTGGTCGGCGCCGTCCTCCCCATGCTTTGCGATGCGCATCCGGTCACCGTCGGCCGTCGGCTCCTTGACGAGCCAGGTCGAGATCTTGTCCTCGTGCTTGCGCGGCACGCCCTTGACCAGCGCCCAATAGGTCTTTTTGGTGTCGCGCTCGCGGAAGGCAGCCGTCAGCTTCTGGGCGGCGCCACGCGTGCGGGCAATGACGAGTACGCCTGATGTATCGCGATCAAGGCGGTGAACGAGGCGTGGCTTCTCGCCCTTCGGGCTGGTCCAGGCTTCCAGCATCTGGTCGATATGCCTGGCGACACCGGAGCCGCCCTGCACCGCAAGTCCGGGCGGCTTGTTGAGCACGATGACTTTTTCGTCTTCATGCAGCACCATGCGGGAGAGAAGCTCGAAATCACTCGAATGCTTGAGGTCCTTGCCGGCGATCGGCCCGGACTTCGCCTTGGCATCGACATCGAGTGGCGGTATGCGCACCATCTGGCCGGGCTGCACACGCGCATCCGATTTGACGCGGCCGCCATCGACACGCACCTGGCCGGAGCGCAGCAGCTTCTGCAGCGGGCCGAAGCCGAGCCCCGGATAGTGGATCTTGAACCAGCGGTCGAGCCGCATGCCCGCTTCATCGGGCTCCACCTTGATGTGTTCTATACCTGCCATGGAATTCTTTCGGAAAATATGGGCGCGGTCGGAGCCGGCGCCTCTCTTGCCGCTGCCTTTAGAGCATTTTTCACAAAACGGAAATCGGAATCGAAATCAGAGCAACACGCGCATCAGGCCGAGGCCAGCCATGACGGCAACCATCGAAAGCCCGACGCTTGCTGCGATATAGATGCCGCCGGCAAATACATCTCCGCGCTCGAACAATGTGATCGCATCCAGAGAGAAGGCGGAGAAGGTGGTGAAGCCGCCGAGGAAGCCAGTGATCAGCAGCAGTCGCAGCTCCACCGATGCATTGAAACGGCGCATGATCATCTCGGCAAAGACACCGATGATGAAGCAGCCGACGACATTGACGATAAGCGTGCCCCAGGGAAAGCCAGGCCCCATGAGCCGCAACGAACCCAGGCCGACATAATATCTCAGAAGCGAACCGATTGCGCCGCCGACCGCGACGAGCAGAGCCTGGAACATGCCTCCGGTTTATTGCGATTCCATGCTGATTCCAATCGCATCTGCGGAATTCTTACCATCCGGTAAAATGCGAATGATTTTCTTAAGCCGGACGCGAAGATCGTACCGGTATGACAGGCGCATGACACAGCTTGTTTCCATATCGGCAAGTACAGCTGCCCTCGCCTTCGAATCCCTGCGCATTCCTCAGCGCGTGGCGACGGGCACGGCCGCGCGGGAGGCCCGAAAGATTGCGGAACGCCAGCTCAATCAAAGCGCCGAAGATCCGGAAGAATCGACCAATATCATCCAGAATACCGAAGTTGCGCTTGATCTCATGACCAAGGGTTATCGGCAGCCACAGGCCGGCTTGCAGCAGGCCTTGCAGTCCTATGAGGATGTCTGAGATTAAACATTGCTGGGAGGAGCAAGGCCCGCGACTTTAGTCGCGGGCTTTTGTTTTTCAGCGCTTATTTGCCCTGCGCCGACAACACGTTCAGCACCAGATCGACCTTGCCGGCCTTTTCGAAAGTCAGTGTGACCGGTACTTTGTCGCCCTGTTTGAAGGGCGTCTTCACCTTCTGGAACATCAGATGCAGGTTGCCGGGCGAAAGCTCCACTGTCTGGCCTGCGGGAACCGCAACGCCATCCTTCAGCTCGCGCATCTTCATGACATTGTCCTTCATGGCCATCTCGTGAAGCTGCACCGCGCCGGCATTGGGCGAAGTGACCGACACCAGGCGGTCATCGGTCGAGCCATTGTTCTTCACTGTGAAGAAGCCGCCGCCGACGGGTTGGCCGGGCAGCATCGCCTTGGCAAAACCGCCGGAGACTTCGAGATCGCCGACTTTCACGACGTCGCCACCAGCGGCCATGCTCATGGAACCCATGTTGCCCATGTCCATGCCCCGCATGTGCTGATGGTCCTGACCGACAGCGGATCCGGCAAAGCCGCAAGCGCAAAGCAGCGCCGCCAAAGCTGATGTCCTGACAATCTTCATCGAATATCTCCTCGCTCTCAGAGCCTTTCCTGATCAGAATGTTTCAATCTGATCAGGAAAGGCTCTCGGCTGCCGATAGCCAATTTCGCCTGCGAATGCAAAAGCCCATTTGCCGCGGACCGCAACCGGCTTTTTAAAGCCGCGACAAAAATTTGTGCGGTCGCGACATTTTGCTTGCCAAGGCCTGCCACCCCCGGATAATTGCCGCAACCTTGTTGGGAGAATCCGGCGCGAGATGCCGGTGCCGAAGGAGCAACCGCCCCGGAAACTCTCAGGCAAAAGGACCACAAGGGGCAGACGGAACTCTGGAGAGTGGCGTTCTCGAAACGCCCGCCGAAGGGATAACAATCTCAGGCACAGGGACAGAGGGGGCTCAAGGAGACAAGGCGCAACCGCGCCTTCAGTTTTGAGCCCGCGCCCGGAATATCCGGCGCAAACCCCGGAGGCGTCGTTTGGACGATACTGCTGCCCTCAAGAAAACCCCGCTACACGCGCTGCACCTGTCGCTCGGCGCCCGCATGGTGCCTTTCGCAGGCTATGACATGCCGGTGCAATATCCGGCCGGTGTCATGAAGGAACACCTGCAGACCCGCAACGCTGCCGGCGTGTTCGATGTCTCCCATATGGGCCAGGTCATCATCAAGGCGAAGTCCGGCAAGTATGAGGATGTGGCGCTTGCGCTCGAAAGCCTCGTGCCCGTCGATATTCTCGGTCTTGCCGAAGGACGCCAGCGCTACGGTTTTTTCACGGATGAGAATGGCGGTATCCTCGACGACCTGATGATCGCCCATCTCGACGACCACCTCTTCGTCGTCGTCAACGCTGCCTGCAAGGAGCAAGACATCGCGCACCTGCAGAAGCATCTTTCCGACACCTGCGAGATCACCGTCCTCGACCGCGCCCTGATCGCACTGCAGGGCCCGCGCGCCGTTGAAGCGCTGGCTGAACTCTGGGCAGATGTCGCCGCCATGAAGTTCATGGACGTGCGCCACTGCCGCCTGCATGACGTTTCCTGTCTCGTCTCGCGCTCGGGCTATTCCGGCGAAGACGGTTTCGAAATCTCCATTCCCGCCGACAAGGCCGTGGATGTCACCAACCGGTTGCTCGAGCATCCGGATGTCGAGCCGATCGGCCTTGGCGCCCGTGACTCGCTGCGCCTCGAAGCCGGCCTCTGCCTCTATGGCAACGATATCGATACGACCACTTCGCCGGTCGAAGCGGCCATCGAATGGGGCATGCAGAAGGCCCGCCGCACCGGCGGTGCGCGCGCCGGCGGTTTCCCGGGTGCAGATCGCATTCTCGGCGAGCTGGAGAAGGGGGTGGCCCGCAAGCGCGTCGGCCTGAAGCCTGAGGGCAAGGCGCCGGTGCGTAGCCATGCCAAGCTCTATGCCGATGCCGAGGGCAAGACCGAGATCGGCGAAGTCACCTCGGGTGGTTTCGGCCCCTCCGTCGAAGGCCCTGTCGCCATGGGCTATGTTCCGGTCTCCCATGCCGCAGCCGGCACGCAAGTCTATGCCGAAGTGCGTGGCAAGTATCTGCCTGTCACCGTTTCCGCCCTTCCCTTCATCACGCCGACCTACAAACGCTGACTCCTATTGCGAGAGGATTTTTCCATGCTGAAATTTACTGCTGAACATGAATGGCTGAAGCTCGAAGGCGATGTCGCGACCGTCGGCATCACCACCTACGCTGTCGAGCAGCTCGGCGACCTCGTTTTCGTGGAATTGCCTGAAGTCGGCGCTACCTTCTCCAAGGATGGCAATGCTGCGACAGTCGAATCCGTCAAGGCGGCTTCGGATGTCTACTGCCCGCTCGATGGCGAGATCGTCGAGGTTAATCCGGCCATCGTTGCCGACCCGTCGCTCGTCAATTCCGATCCGCAGGGTGCTGGCTGGTTCTTCAAGCTCAAGCTCACGAACCTTGCCGATGCCGATGGCCTGCTCGATGAAGCGGCCTATAAGGAGCTGACTGCGTAATGACGACGCCTACCGAATTCCAGTTCACCGACTATCAGCCCTATGACTTCGCCAACCGTCGTCATATCGGCCCCTCGCCGTCTGAAATGTCGGATATGCTCGGCACCATCGGCTACAAGAGCCTCGATGCGCTGATCGACGCCACCGTGCCGCCATCGATCCGCCAGAAGGTGCCGCTCGTCTGGGGCGCGCCGATGACGGAGCGTGAAGCGCTCGACAAGCTGCGCGAAACCGCCAACAAGAACAAGGTTCTGACCTCGCTGATTGGTCAGGGCTATTACGGCACGATCACGCCGCCGGTCATCCAGCGCAACATCCTGGAAAACCCGGCCTGGTACACCGCCTATACGCCTTACCAGCCGGAAATCTCGCAAGGGCGCCTCGAAGCGCTCCTGAACTACCAGACGATGATCTGCGACCTGACCGGCCTCGACGTCGCCAATGCCTCGCTGCTGGATGAAGCAACGGCTGCTGCCGAAGGCATGGCCATGGCCGAGCGCGTCTCCAAGTCCAAGGCCAAGTCCTTCTTCGTCGATGCCGACTGCCATCCACAGACGATCGAACTGATCAAGACCCGTGCCGAACCGCTCGGCTGGTCTGTTATCGTCGGCAACCCCTTCACCGATCTCGACCCGGTCGATGTCTTCGGCGCGATCTTCCAGTATCCGGGCACGCACGGCCATGTGCGCGATTTCACCGGCCTGATCTCCCGCCTGCACCAGACGGGCGCCATCGCCGTCGTTGCCGCTGATATCCTGTCGCTGACGCTTCTGAAGTCGCCGGGCGAAATGGGTGCCGATATCGCGATCGGTTCCTCGCAACGCTTCGGCGTTCCCGTCGGTTACGGTGGCCCGCATGCGGCCTATATGTCGGTCAAGGATGCCATCAAGCGCTCCATGCCCGGCCGTCTCGTCGGCGTGTCCGTCGATGCCCGTGGCAACCGCGCCTATCGCCTGTCGCTGCAGACACGCGAACAGCATATCCGCCGCGAAAAGGCGACGTCGAACATCTGCACCGCGCAGGTCCTGCTCGCCGTCATGGCCTCCATGTATGCCGTCTTCCATGGTCCCAAGGGTATCAAGGCGATTGCCCAGCAGGTCCACCAAAAGGCCGTGCTGATGGCCAAGGGCCTGGAAAAGCTCGGCTACAAGGTCGAGCCGGATACCTTCTTCGACACGATCACCGTCGATGTCGGCCACATGCAGGGCCTCATCCTGCGCGCAGCCGTCGCCGAAGGCGTCAACCTTCGCAAGGTCGGTCAGACGAAGATCGGCATGTCACTCGACGAACGCACCCGCCCGGCAACGCTGGAAGCCGTCTGGCGCGCCTTCGGCGGCAATTTTCAGATTGCCGATTTCGAGCCGTCCTATCGCCTGCCGAAGGATTTGCTGCGCACCAGCGAATACCTGACACACCCGATCTTCCACATGAACCGCGCCGAAAGCGAAATGACCCGCTACATCCGCCGGCTCTCGGACCGCGATCTGGCGCTCGACCGCTCGATGATCCCGCTCGGCTCCTGCACGATGAAGCTGAACGCCACGGCCGAAATGCTGCCGATCACCTGGCCGGAATTTTCCGACATCCATCCTTTCGTGCCGGCCGACCAGGCGCTCGGCTATCGCGAAATGATCGATGACCTGACGGCAAAGCTCTGCGCCGTCACCGGCTACGACGCCTTCTCCATGCAGCCGAATTCCGGCGCGCAGGGCGAATATGCGGGTCTTCTGACTATTCGCAATTACCACATTGCGAACGGCCAAGGTCACCGCGACGTCTGCCTGATCCCGACCTCGGCGCATGGCACCAACCCGGCTTCGGCCCAGATGGTCGGCATGAAGGTCGTGGTCGTCAAGGTCCGTGAAAACGGCGATATCGACCTCGACGATTTCCGCGCCAAGGCGGAGCAGTATGCGGATAATCTCTCCTGCTGCATGATCACCTACCCCTCGACGCATGGCGTGTTCGAGGAAACCGTCAAGGAAATCTGCGACCTCGTGCATCAGCACGGCGGCCAGGTCTATCTCGACGGCGCCAACATGAACGCCATGGTCGGTCTGTCTCGCCCTGGTGACATCGGCTCCGACGTCTCGCACCTCAACCTGCACAAGACCTTCTGCATCCCGCATGGCGGCGGCGGTCCCGGCATGGGCCCGATTGGCGTCAAGTCGCATCTGGCGCCTCACCTGCCCGGCCATCCGGAAACGGACGGTCGTTCGGGCGCGGTTTCGGCAGCAGCCTTCGGTTCGGCGTCCATCCTGCCGATCTCCTGGAGCTACTGCCTGATGATGGGCGGCGAAGGCCTGACGCAGGCAACGAAGGTTGCGATCCTCAACGCCAACTACATCGCGGCTCGTCTGAAGGGCGCTTACGACGTGCTCTACAAGTCGGCTGCGGGCCGTGTGGCGCATGAATGCATCATCGACACGCGCCCGCTGGTCGATAGCTGCGGCGTCACCGTCGACGACGTTGCCAAGCGCCTGATCGATTGCGGCTTCCACGCACCGACCATGAGCTGGCCGGTTGCCGGTACGCTGATGATCGAGCCGACGGAATCCGAAACCAAGGCCGAACTCGACCGCTTCTGCGAAGCGATGCTGGCGATCCGTCAGGAAGCCCGCGACATCGAGGAAGGCCGTTCGGACAAGCTGAACAACCCGCTGAAGAACGCCCCGCATACGGTGGAAGACCTTGTTGGCGAATGGGATCGCCCCTATTCGCGCGAACAGGCCTGCTTCCCGCCCGGCGCCTTCCGTGTGGACAAGTACTGGTCTCCGGTCAACCGCGTCGACAACGTCTACGGCGACCGCAACCTGATCTGCACCTGCCCGCCGGTCGAGGCTTACGCAGAGGCAGCTGAATAGCAGTCAGGCCAGACGCCCTGCGTTGAGCAATCCAAGCCCCTTCCATCATGGGAGGGGCTTTCCTAATTCTGGTAGAGAATGCGCGAAGAAAGGCCACAACAAATGCCCCAGGATCAAAGCGAAGCAAGAATGCAGGCGCCATGGTCGAAGCCTGTACTCCTCGCCCTCGAAGAGCCCGGCCAATACGTGACCATCGACAATACCCAGGCCGCCTCCTGGGCGATGATTGAGGACTGGCCGACGGAAGATGGCGCCGCACTCGACCAGGCGTTGCTGATCTGCGCTGATGTCATCAAGGGCAAGCGCACCGGCGAGGATGCACGCAAGGCATTCATCGCCGCCGCAATCGAAGCAGGCCTCGATATCAAGGCCTGAACGGCGGCGGCAAGAAGCTGCAGAGACCGATGATACGCGGCTATGCATTCCTGACGATAAAGGACAGCCGCCAGACTTTTTCGGGACTTTCATCCGCGCTAGTGAACCATTTTTCGGTTCTCTGCGTAATTATCGTTGCTGGACGCTGTAAAACCAGCAGGGAGAAGGGTCGCCTGCCCCTGTACCGGGCACCCTTCTCCTGTATCGCCTTATGCGGCAGGTTAACCTTACCCTCTAACCGTCCATCGAAGCTCCGTTCGCCTGCGAACGTCATGTCTGGCATAAAGACACTATGCCCCTCGTAGCTCAACGTAAGAGCAGCTGTCTGGTTTGCAGCCGATCCAGGTTCAATTCCTCGGCAGGGGCACCAGTTTCCCAGTCCCCTGCTTTCTATCAGCGTCAAAGCGGGATGGTTTGCGGTTTAGAAGCGCTCGCCGACCAGCTCTTCGCTCCTGGCCCACAATGCCTTGGCCGTCTCGGAATTTAGCGCATAGGAACGCACCCCCTCGGAAATCGGGCTGATCTCCGCATCCGTCACTTCGGAGACGTGGCAATTCTCGCAATATCTGCCGCCGACCGCGTCTGCCGGGGCGACGAAACCTGCCCATACCGAGGTAGCCGCACCCTGAGGAATCGTCTTCCACTGGAAGGGCGACTTGCCCTCGGCGGCGAGTGCTGCGTTGATCTGCGCCAACATGCTTTCGATCATGCTAGGGTCGAGGTGGCGCCCGAGCTCGGTGTTGATGCCGCCGGGATGCAGTGCCGTTGCGCGGATGCCGCGCTCCCTCAGGCGCCGGTCGAGTTCCACCGCGAACAGGATATTTGCGGTCTTCGACTGGGCATAGGCCGCCCAGGGCTCATAGGTCTTGCTTTCGAAATTCAGGTCGTCGAGGCTGAAAGGTGCCATGCGATGGCCCGAGGATGCGACGATCACCACGCGGCCGCCCGATTTCACAAGCGGTGCAATGCGGTTGACCAGTACGAAATGACCGAGATGGTTGGTGCCGAACTGCGTTTCGAAACCATCGGCGGTGCGGCCGAAGGGAGCGGCCATGACGCCGGCATTGGCAATGACGACATCGAAGGGGCGGCCATCTGCAATGAGCGCATCGGCGCAGGCGCGCACGCTTGCCAGAGAGGCAAGATCGAGCTCGGCGATATCAAGGCTGCCGCCATTGGCAGCACCGGCGCGCACGACTTCCGTTGCCGCCCTCGCCTTTGCAAGGTCACGTGCCGTGCCCACGACCTGCGCTCCGTGGGCTGCCAGCACGCGCGCGGTTTCCACGCCGAGGCCGGCCGAAACACCCGTCACCAGCACGCGCTTGCCCTTGAGATCGACGCCGGCGAGCACTTCGTCGGTGGTCGATGTCGCGCCAAAAAGTCCACTCATGATTATCTCCTTGATCATGGACGCACCTCTCCGGACTGGTGAACCATTGCCCACCGGCCTCAAATGGAATAAAAGGAGGATGCCTCCAGATAAATACGGAGGGCGCCTCCGCTTATCAAGGGGACTTCTCGTAAATGGCCGAAAAAAGTGACGGGTCCACCGTCCGAAAGCCGCGTGCGGATGCCGAACGCAACCGCCTTCTGTTGATGGAAACGGCAAAGACAGTATTTGCCGAAAAGGGTTCCAGCGCCAGCCTGGAGGAAATCGCCCGCATTGCCGGCGTCGGCATCGGTACGCTCTATCGTCATTTCCCGACGCGCGATGCACTGGTTTCCGCCATCTACCGCAATGAGACGGCGCAGCTTGCCGCTGCCGCCAAGAGCCTCGCTGAAACGCATCCGCCTGTCGAAGCGCTCCGCCTGTGGCTGGTCCAGTTCGTCGACTATGTGGTGACGAAACATGGCATGTCCGAAGTGCTGGATTCGCTTGTTGGCGGCACCTCCGAGCTTTATGCGGATTCTGCCGATTTGATTATCGGTGCCGTCAATCTGCTGGTGGATCGCGCAGTCGCCACCGGAGAAATCCGTCTGGCGATGGACCCTCTCGACATTTTGCGCGCGCTGGCGGGCGGCGCGAGCATCAGCTGCGGCCCGGCCTGGCGGAATGCAGCAAGGCAACTCATCGACATCCTGATTGCGGGTATGAGAGCCGGTCGCTGAGGCTGTCGTGCCATTCCGGCACAGCCGTCCCAGATCCCCTCGCCTTTCGCTAACCGAAGCCGTTCAACATTCCCTAAATCCTTGTCGGTAAAACGCTGGATGTCCGGAAATAGGGAAACGGTCGATGAGCATTTCTGCAATTACGCATACGGCTCTCTCGGGAATGCTGGCACAGTCGACGCGTGCAAGTGCGATCGCCAACAATGTCGCCAATGCGAGTACGCCGGGTTATGGCCGCCTGAACACCAGCTTCCAGTCCGTCGAACCTTCAGGCGTGCAGGCAAGCGTCACCGAGACGGATCAGGGCGTGGATTTCGCGACCGAGTTGACCGACCTCGTCGGGACCGAACAGAGCTACAAGGCAAACGCATCAGTCTTCGAGACCGGGGCCGATCTCTGGGATGTGCTGATGAGCATCAAGCGCGATTAAAGCGCCCTTCGCTATACGATCGAATAAGCCACCGAACCGAGCGCCACCGCGCCGAAGGCGATCAGCATATAGCTCGTCGCTCGGCCGACTTTCGCCGTGAAATCGGCCGAGAGCCGGTCTCTTGCAAGGCTGACCGCGCCACTGAGGCAAAACCACCAGAGGAGCGACCCCAGGAAGACGCCCGAGACGATCATCGCCGAGCTGAAGCGGCGCGTCTCTTCGGTCAGGCCGAGGCCGGCAAACAGCGCTCCGAAGGAGAGGATCGTCGCCGGATTGGAGATGGTCAGCAGGAAGGTCGAGATAGTCGTGTGCAGGAAGTCGGCCGCATCGATCTTCGCAGCCTTTATCTTTCCTTTGTTCTTCAGTCCCCGCCAGCCGAGCCAGAGCAGCATCAGCCCGCCGCCGAGTGCCAGCGGAATAGTGGCTGTCGACATGGCCTCGGAGAAAACAGCAATCCCGGTCACCGCGACCAGCGCGTAGCTCGCGTCACCCAGCGCCGTCCCCAGCCCGCCGGAAAAACCGTACCAGAACCCCTTCTCGAGGCTTCTGTTGATGCAGAGCGTTCCGATCGGCCCGAGCGGCGCGGTGATGATGACGCCCAGCAGGGCGCCCTTCAGGAACAGAAAGAGCATTGTCCGCTTCGTTTCTTCTTGGTCGCTTGTCGGTCTCGGACAGGCTCATAAAAATCAAAAGGCCGCCAATTATGGCGGCCTTCAGGCAATTTCAATGAAAAATTGCTTAGCATGTCGCGCAAAAGTGTGCAGCGGTTTCGCGATAACGATATGCGCAAAACAAAGACTTAAAGCGCGTCAAGCGATCTGAAAGATCGCGACACGCTTTAATGCTGAGCCGGAACCACGGCATCGCCGCGTGCGGCAAGCGCTGCCAGGTCGGCGGGCCTCAGCTCGACGGACTCACCGCAGCCGCAGGCCGATGTCTGGTTCGGATTGGTGAAGATGAAGCCGGAACGTAGCGTCGTCGTCTCGAAGCCGAGTTCGGTGCCGAGCAGATAAAGAACGGCCGACGGCTCGATCCAGACCTTGGCGCCGTCGCGCTCGATCAGGTCGTCCTTGGCATTGGGTTCCGTCACCAGGTTGATGGTATATTCCATCCCGGCGCAGCCACCCTTCTTGATGCCGACGCGAATGCCCTTGGCATCCGGTCCGCCGTTCCCGACGATCGCCTTCACGCGGTCTGCGGCAGCTTCCGTCATGCTCATTACTGCAAAGCCCATGGGCTCAATCTCCTTCCACAACCGGGGTCAAGATCCGGTGCTTGGTGATTCAATGTAGTCGCCGCGAGTAAACGGATCAATACCGGCCGGTCAATACCAGCCAACGGCGACCTGCGCCTCCTCGGACATACGGTCCGGCGTCCACGGCGGATCGAAGGTCATGGCGACCTCGACGCCCGACACGCCCTCGACGGCGCCGACGGCATTTTCCACCCAGCCCGGCATTTCACCGGCAACCGGGCAACCGGGTGCGGTCAGCGTCATCATGATCTTCACCATGCGGTCGTCTTCGATGTCGATCTTGTAGATGAGGCCGAGCTCGAAGATGTCTGCTGGAATTTCCGGGTCGTAGACGGTCTTGAGAGCGCCGATCACGTCGTCGCTGAGACGCGCCAGCTCCGCTTCGGGAATGCTGGAATGCACGATGCCTTCGCGCACGTCGATCTTCTCTTCATTCAGGCTCATGGCTTCTTCCTCAAGCAAAGAACTTGCGCGCATAGTCGAGCGCATCTGCAAGCGCATCCACCTCGGCGCGGGTATTATACATGCCGAAGGATGCACGGCATGTGGAGGTCACGCCGAAGCGTTTCAAGAGCGGCATGGCACAATGCGTGCCAGCGCGAACGGCAACACCCTGGCGGTCGATCACCATCGAGACGTCATGGGCATGAATGCCCGCCAACTCGAAGGAGAAGATGGCGCCCTTGCCGGGCGCATTGCCGAAGACGCGCAGCGAATTGACCGCCTTGAGCCGCTCCTCGGCATAGGCAGTCAGATCCGCCTCGTGGGCCGCGATATTCTCGCGGCCGATCTTGTCCATATAGTCGAGCGCATAACCAAGCCCGATCGCCTGCACGATCGGCGGCGTGCCAGCCTCGAAACGGTGCGGCGGATCATTATAGGTGACGATATCCTCGCTCACCTCGAAGATCATCTCGCCACCGCCCTGGAAGGGCCGCATCTCCTTCAGCCGGTCCTTCTTGCCGTAGAGCACGCCGATGCCCGACGGGCCATAGAGCTTGTGACCGGTCATGACGTACCAGTCGCAATCGATATCCTGCACGTCGACAGGCAGATGCACGGCACCCTGCGAACCGTCGATCAGCACCGGAATGCCGCGCTCATGGGCAATGCGGCAGACTTCCTTGACCGGAACGATGGTGCCGAGCGCATTCGACATATGGGTGATTGCGACGAGCTTGGTCTTGTCGGTCAAGCTCTTCTCGAAATCCTCGATATGGAAGGCGCCCTCGTCATCGACAGGCACCCAGACGAGCTTCGCGCCCTGCCGTTCGCGGATGAAATGCCAGGGCACGATGTTGGAGTGGTGCTCCATGATCGTCAGCACGATCTCATCGCCCTCGCCGATCTTGGGCATGCCCCAACCGTAGGCGACGGTGTTGATCGCCTCGGTCGAGTTCTTGGTGAAGACGATGTCATCAACCGAAGGCGCGTTCAGGAAGCGGCGAACCTTTTCGCGCGCCGCTTCATAGGCTTCAGTTGCGGCATTCGACAGGTAGTGAAGGCCGCGATGCACATTGGCGTATTCGTGGCTGTAGGCATGCGAGATCGCATCGATCACCGCCTGCGGCTTCTGTGCGGAGGCGCCGTTGTCCAGATAGACCAGCGGCTTGCCATGCACCTTCTCCGCGAGGATCGGGAAATCCCTGCGGATGGCTTCGACATCATAGGCGGTTGCCGGCACGATCTTGTCCATGGCGATATCCGATCAGGCGTGCTTTTCCAGCCAGGCCGAAATGACGCCTTCCAGCGCCTCGACCAGGGCTTCGTCTTCCAATTCCTCGACGATCTCGGCAACGAAGGCGTTGACGAGCATCGCGCGCGCCTTGTTCTCCGGAATGCCGCGGGCCATCAGGTAGTAGAGATGGTTGTGGTCGATATCGGCAACCGTCGCACCATGGCCGCACTGCACGTCGTCGGCGAAGATTTCGAGCTCGGGCTTGACTGAGAATTCGGCATCGTCGGACATCAGCAGCGTGTTGCAGGCCATCTTGGCGTCGGTCTTCTGGGCATCGGGCGCGACCCGGATCATGCCCTGGAAGACGCCCTTGGCGCGATCGAAGACGACGTTGCGGATCACTTCCGTCGAGCCGGTGTGCGGCACGTCGTGGCCAAGCACCATCGTTACGTCGGTGTGCGTCTCGGCGCCGAGCAGATTGATGCCGCGCAGCGTCAGATCGGCGCCCTCACCCGTCACCTTGATATTCAGCTCCTGGCGCACCAGCTTGCCGCCGGCATTGATGACGAAGAGCTTCACCTTGGCGTCAGCGCCGAGATCGACGCGGATCTGGCCGAGATGCGTATCCTCAGCCCCCTGCTGCTGGAGGATGATCCAGGTCAGTTCCGTGCCCTGCCCGACCGTGATGTCACTGACATGCGACACGAGCGCGGCATTGTCGGTCACCGATTGGTGACGCTCGATGACGACACCCTTCACATTGGCGCCGAAGCTGACCGGCAGGCGGGTGTGAATCTCACCGCCGGCATGCACGAACTGGATTTCCAGCGGCTCTTCGAACTCGGTGCCATCAGGCACGTCGATCACATAGCCATCCTTGACGAAGCTGCCGTTGATGCGGCCGACCGCATCGTCGCGGCCGAGCGCGTCGAGATTGGCGGCGGCCGAACCGTCGGTCAGCTTTTCGGAATAGACCGAAACCGAGAGATCGCCGGCAGAAGCCTTGTGGACAGGCTTGCCCTGGATCACGGCAAGAACCGGAGAGCCGTCAACCAGCGGCTCCAGCGCTTCCGAGCCGGCGTCACCCGCCTGGGCCGGAATGTTGCGCAGCAGGTTCTTCAGGTCCGTATAGTGCCAGGCTTCGACGCGGCGCGTCGGCAGGCCTTCCCTCTTCAGGTCGTCGAGCAGCCGGTCGCGGAGCGCAGTGACCGCGCCATTGCCCGGCAGTTCGCCGATCTGCTGGTTGAACGCTTCGATCAGCGCAGCTTCGGCCGCGGTCAGGCGGCTCGTCGTTTGCATGTTCATGGACGTCGTCCTTTCCGCCACGCTCAGGCTGCGGCGCCGATGATGTCGGCGTAACCGTTGGCTTCCAGCTCATGGGCCAGCGTCTTGTCGCCGGACTTGATGACCTGGCCCTTGTAGAGAACGTGCACGGTATCCGGCACGATATAGTCGAGCAGGCGCTGGTAGTGGGTAATGACGATAACGGCGCGATCTGGCGAACGCAGCGCGTTGACCCCATCGGCCACGACCTTCAGGGCGTCGATGTCGAGGCCGGAGTCGGTTTCGTCGAGCACGCAAAGCTTCGGCTCAAGCAGCGCCATCTGCAGGATTTCGGCGCGCTTCTTTTCGCCGCCGGAGAAGCCGACGTTCAGCGGGCGCTTCAGCATCTCGGTGTTGATCTGCAGCTTGGCCGCAGCGTCCTTGACACGGCGCATGAAGTCCGGCGTCGTCAGCTCGTCTTCGCCGCGTGCCTTGCGCTGCTCGTTCATCGCCACCTTCAGGAACTGCATGGTGGCGACACCAGGAATTTCGACAGGATACTGGAAGGCCAGGAAGATGCCCTTGGAGGCGCGCTCGGCGGCATCGAGCTCGAGGATGCTCTCGCCGTTGTAGAGAATGTCACCTTCGGTCACTTCATAGTCTTCGCGGCCGGAGAGGATGTAGGAGAGCGTCGACTTGCCGGAGCCGTTCGGGCCCATGATGGCGGCAACTTCGCCGGCCTTCACGGTGAGGTTCAGACCACGGATGATTTCGGTGCCGTCTTCGGCGATGCGGGCATGAAGGTTCTTGATTTCAAGCATCTTTGGTTCCTGCGGTTTGTCTGCGCAGCTCACTCAGAGCCTCGCGTAATTTCTAAGATGTCGACTTGTTGCGTTAGCCGCTATCGCCCAAAACGGATTGCGGCGAGAAGCAATTCGACCAGACTCGGGAAGCTCAGAATGACCTCTCCCGACTTTTCTACGCGCTGCCGGAGAAACACATAAGGCTGCTCCGGCGGCGTTTCTGTCTCGTACCTATGCTCGCGGGGACCTATCTTCGACAGGATCTCCCCGCGCATACTCGTCAGGCGTTCAAGAATGCGCTTCTTGTCCGCCTCGCTCATGTCAGCCGACGCTGCCTTCGAGCGAGATGCTGATCAGCTTCTGTGCTTCGACGGCGAATTCCATCGGCAGTTCCTGCAGAACTTCCTTGACGAAGCCGTTGACGATCAGCGCGATTGCAGCCTCCGTCGGAATACCGCGCTGCAGGCAGTAGAACAGCTGGTCTTCAGAGATCTTCGAGGTGGTCGCCTCGTGCTCGAACTGCGCCGTCGAATTCTTCGCCTCGATATAGGGCACCGTATGGGCACCGCACTTGTCGCCGATCAGCAGCGAGTCGCACTGGGTGAAGTTGCGTGCGTTCGAGGCCTTGCGGTGGGCGGAGACCTGGCCGCGATAGGTGTTCTGCGAAACGCCGGCGGCGATGCCCTTGGAGACGATGCGGCTCGACGTGTTCTTGCCGAGATGGATCATCTTGGTACCGCTGTCGATCTGCTGATGGCCGTTGGACACGGCGATCGAGTAGAACTCGCCTCTGGAGTCATCGCCGCGCAGGATGCAGGACGGATACTTCCAGGTGATGGCGGAACCGGTCTCGACCTGCGTCCAGGAGATCTTCGAACGGTCGCCGCGGCAATCGCCACGCTTGGTGACGAAGTTGTAGATGCCGCCCTTGCCGTTCTTGTCGCCCGGATACCAGTTCTGGACGGTGGAATACTTGATCTCGGCATCGTCGAGCGCGATGAGCTCGACCACGGCGGCATGCAACTGGTTTTCATCGCGCTGCGGCGCGGTGCAGCCTTCGAGGTAGGAGACGTAAGCGCCTTCCTCGGCGATGATCAGCGTGCGCTCGAACTGGCCGGTGTTCTTCTCGTTGATGCGGAAGTAGGTGGAAAGCTCCATTGGGCAACGCACGCCCTTCGGCACGAAGACGAAGGAACCGTCGGTGAAGACGGCCGAGTTCAGCGTCGCATAGTAGTTATCGGTCGTCGGGACGACGGAGCCGAGGTACTTGCGCACGAGATCCGGCTGCTCGCGGATGGCTTCCGAGATCGACATGAAGATCACGCCGGCCTTCTTCAGCTCCTCCTTGAAGGTCGTTACGACCGACACGGAATCGAACACTGCATCGACTGCGATCTTCGGCTTCTGCACGCCGGCCAGGATTTCCTGTTCCTTCAGTGGAATGCCGAGCTTCTCGTAGACCTTGAGGATTTCAGGATCGACGTCTTCGATCGACTTCGGACCCGGCGTGCTCTTCGGCGCCGCGTAATAGTGGATCTCGTTGAAATCGATCTTCGGGTAGTCGACGCGCGCCCAGGTGGGCTCGTCCATCGTCAGCCAGCGCTTGTAGGCTTCAAGGCGCCATTCGAGCATCCATTCCGGCTCCTGCTTCTTGGTGGAAATCAGGCGGATGATGTCTTCGGAAAGGCCCTTGGGTGCCTTGTCCATTTCGATGACGGTTTCGAAGCCGTATTTATACTGGTCCACGTCGATTTCGCGGACGCGATCGACTGTTTCCTGGACAGCAGGCATGTCACTCTCCAATCTCGCCGGATAAAAGGTCCGGCAGCTTGTCAGTGGGGCAATTACTTACCCCTGATGTAAGTGGCCAAAAGGGACTTTTCAGCCCTGTTGGCAAGTAGAAATTTGCGTTTCCGCAAGTTTGTGAGGCGTTCAGGCCGCCTCGCCCGCCAGCTTTCGCCGGGAGGCAATCTTGGCGAAGGCTGCAATCGCCCTGTCCACGTCTTCTTTCGTCGTCGAAAAGCCGAGCGACATGCGCAGAGCCCCGAGCTTCGGATCACGGCCCATCGCCGTCAGCACATGGCTTTCGCCTACCCTGCCGGAGGAGCAGGCCGAACCCGCTGAAAGTGCCACGCCTTCAAGATCGAAGGCGATCTGACCGGTCTCCGCCTTCATGCAGGGAAGCGTGAAGAAAATGGTGTTGGCGACGCGCGGGCCGCCGGCGCCGTAAATGATGACGTCGGGTGCTGCCGCGCGCATGCCGGCTTCCAGCCGGTCGCGCAGCACGGCAATCGCAGCATTGCGCTCCTCAAGGTTCTGCAGCACGGCTTCCGCCGCAGCCCCGAAACCGATCAGCGCCAGAGAATTCTGTGTCCCTGACCGGTGACCCTTCTCCTGCCCGCCGCCGCGGATCAGCGCCTTCGGCATCAGCGCTTCGCCGCGGGTGACGAGTGCGCCGGCGCCCTTCGGGCCGCCGATCTTGTGGGAGGAAATGATCATGAAATCCGCGCCGATCTGCCCGATCTCGATCGGCAGACGGCCGGCCGCCTGCACCGCATCGACCACGAAGAGCCCGCCATGCGCGCGCACGATGCTGCCTGCCTCTTCAACCGGCTGGACGATGCCAGTCTCGTTGTTGACGAACATGATCGCCACCATGGGCAGACCCGTCGTCTTGTCGTGAGCATCGAGCAGGTCGGAAAGCGCTTTCAGATCGACGACGCCGGCATCCGTCACCGGAATCTCGGTCGTCCTGTCCTTCGGGAAACGGCCACCTTCGCGGACTGCCAAATGCTCGACGGCGGAATGATAGAGACGACCGAGCTTCAGCGGCGTGCGGCCCATGCTGAATTCTGGTGTCAGCACCATGTTGGCCGCTTCGGTCGCACCACTGGTGAAGATCACATTGGCGGGGTCGGACCCCGTCAGCAGCGCAATCTTGCGGCGCGCGCTCTCGATGGCGGCGCGGGCGGCACGGCCCTCGCCATGCACGGAATTTGGATTGCCGAACACGTCTATGGCGCGCATGATCGCGTCACGCGCTGCAGGGTGCATCGGCGATGTTGCGTTCCAATCGAGATAAAGGCGTGGCGGCGCCATTGTCTTCGGTCCTGCGCTTGACGAGCTTGCTTCGGGCGCGGCGGTGCATTTTTCTTGAAATTTCCGCCGGGCTTGCCTTATGACACGTTCCACGCTGCGTGGATCGCCATGCAAGTTTCGAATTGTTCTAAACTGCGTTTTAGAAAAGCTGACAACTGTCGTCAAGTCATGTTGTCGCCAAACGTGGCGTGAACGCGAAATAAAACCCGGAGTACCGATGCCCGAAGTTATTTTCAACGGCCCAGCCGGCCGTCTCGAAGGCCGCTACCAGCCCTCCAAGGAAAAAAGCGCACCGATCGCCGTCATTCTGCACCCGCATCCGCAGTTTGGTGGCACGATGAACAACCAGATCGTCTACCAGCTCTTCTACATGTTCCAGAAGCGCGGTTTTACGACATTGCGCTTCAATTTCCGGGGCATCGGCCGCAGCCAGGGCGAATTCGACCATGGTGCGGGCGAGCTTTCGGATGCCGCCTCCGCGCTCGACTGGGTGCAGAGCCTGCATCCCGATTCGAAGACCTGTTGGGTCGCCGGCTACTCCTTCGGCTCCTGGATCGGCATGCAGCTTCTGATGCGCCGTCCGGAAATCGAAGGTTTCATGTCGATTGCCCCGCAGCCGAATACCTATGACTTCTCGTTCCTGGCGCCCTGCCCGTCCTCCGGCCTGATCATCAATGGCGAATCGGACAAGGTAGCCCCCGAAAAGGACGTCAACGGCCTCGTTGAGAAGCTGAAGACGCAGAAGGGCATCCTCATCACCCACCGCACGGTGCCTGGCGCCAACCACTTCTTCAACGGCCAGGTCGACACGCTGATGGCCGAGTGCGAGGATTATCTCGACCGCCGCCTGAATGGCGAACTGGTGCCGGAACCGGCAGCCAAGCGCATCAGGTAACGGCCTGCCGCATGGCGGCCGTCATCGCGAATTCCACGCCCTCAACACCTTCGATAAAGATCGGCCCGCGCTCTCGCATGCCGATCTTTTTTAAGACGTGCTGCGAGGTGAGATTGTCGGGGTGCGTAAAAGCGATGAAATGCGGCGCAAGATCTCTCGCGAAGAACCAGTCGGCAAGGCTTGCCGCGATTTCCGTCGCATAGCCTTTGCCCCATTCTCGGGCGTAGAAAGCATAACCCATCTCATACTCGCCGGTGTGGTAGATCGAGATCCCGGCACGTCCGATGAAGTGGCCGTCCTGTCGGCTGACGATCTTGTATTTCGTCGTGCCGTCGCGCGCCTGCTCGGCAAGATATGTTCGCAGCCGCTCCTCGCACTTTTCGCGTGACCAGGGCGCTCCGCCAGACATGTAGCGTGTCGTCTCGATTGTCGAATGCAGGTCGTGGATCAGGTCGGCATCGCCGTCTTCCCACATCCGAGCGACAAGGCGCGGCGTTTCGAAAATGACTTCCCCGCTCATCTGGCCGGCTCCGCCAGGACACCACCGCTTACTGACTGGTTGACGCCCGTCGTGCCGGGATAGGTGAGCGGCAGTCCCTCCAGCGAGCGCACGGCCAGATAGGCCCAGGCTTCCGCCTCCATCGCATCTCCGTCGAAACCGGCCTCTTCTGCACTCATGACACGAGAGCCGTTCTTCCAGGCCATATCGGCAAACTCCGCCATGATCGTCCCATTCAGCCGTCCACCGCCGCAGACGATGTAGACGGAGGGGCTCTCGGGCAGATAGGAGGCGCATTTGACGATCGAGGCGGCAGCTACATGCGCAAGCGTGCGCGCGCCATCCTCCAGGCTCGCCTCGCCATCTGCCAGCGGCTTGAAATCGCCACGGTCGAGCGAGCGCCGGATATTGCCCAGGAAGAAGGGGCTACCGAGATAACGGGCGGCAATATCGGGCACCACCTGTCCGCGCCCGGCGATCTCGCCGCCGGGGTCGTAGGTCTTCCCGGTCTGCATCTCCACCCACTGGTCGATCAGCGTATTGCCGGGGCCACTGTCGAAGGCGGCGATGCGGCCTTCTGCGCCGATATAGGTGAGGTTCGAAATACCACCGATATTGACGAAGCAGACGGTCTGCCCTTCCTTCTGAAACCTGCCGGCAAGGGCGGCGTGATAGGCCGGCACCAGCGGTGCGCCCTGCCCGCCATGCACCATGTCGTTGGCGCGCATGTCATAGACGACGGGAATGCCTGATTGTTCGGCCAGAAGCTGCCCGTCGCCGATCTGGATTGTCAGCGCATCGTCCGGCCGGTGCAGCACGGTCTGGCCGTGAAAGCCGAGAACATCGACATCACCTCTGCTGAGTCCAAATTTACCGAGAAATGCCGTAACGGCATCTGCATGACGCGCGGTCAGTTCAAGCTCGATCTCGCGAAGCTCGTCCCCCCGAGCGCTGCGGTCCGTCAGCGGCAGCGCCAGATCCAGCGCGCGCTTCAACCTCTCGCGAAAACCGCCATCGTAGGCCACGCCCAGGAACGGTCCGCGCTCGATGAAGCCTCGCCCGTCTGTCCTGAGCAACGCCACATCGATGCCGTCCATCGAGGTGCCGCTCATCAAGCCGATCGCAGTCCTGACGATATCCATTGCGCCGCGAGCCTTTCATGCGATTCCCGGATGCACTTTTGGAAAAACAGTGCTAAACGCGCCGCGACGGTTCAACAAGCGTCAATCCCAAATCCCGTTCGACGTTCAAGAGACGAAGCCCATGTCCGAGTTCAAGTCCGATTTCCTCCGCACGCTGCAAGAGCGCGGCTTCATTCATCAAATTTCCGATGAAAGCGGCCTCGACGATCTCTTCGCCAAGGAAACCGTGACGGCCTATATCGGCTTCGATCCGACCGCACCCAGCCTGCACGCCGGATCGCTGATCCAGATCATGATGCTGCACTGGATGCAGAAGACCGGCCATCGCGCCATCTCGCTGATGGGCGGCGGCACCGGCATGGTCGGCGATCCCTCCTTCAAGGAGGAAGCCCGCCAGCTGATGACCGTCGATACGATCGAAGGCAACATTGCCTCCATCAAGCGCGTCTTCTCGAACTACCTGAACTATGGCGACGGTCCGAAGGACGCGCTGATGATCAACAATGCCGAATGGCTGCGCTCGCTGAACTATCTCGAGTTCCTGCGCGATGTCGGCAAGCATTTCTCGGTCAACCGCATGCTGTCCTTCGACAGCGTCAAGACGCGCCTCGACCGTGAGCAGTCGCTGTCCTTCCTGGAATTCAACTACATGATCCTGCAGGCCTATGACTTCGTCGAGCTTGCCAAGCGCTACGACTGCCGCCTGCAGATGGGCGGCTCGGACCAGTGGGGCAACATCGTCAACGGCATCGACCTCGGTCACCGCATGGGGACGAAGCAGCTCTACGCGCTGACCTCGCCGCTGCTGACCACTTCCTCCGGCGCCAAGATGGGCAAGTCGGCCACGGGCGCCATCTGGCTGAATGCCGACATGCTCTCGGCCTATGATTTTTGGCAGTACTGGCGCAACACCGAGGATGCCGACGTTTCTCGCTTCCTGAAGCTCTACACCACCTTGCCGATGGACGAGATCGCCCGCCTCTCGGCACTTGGCGGTTCCGAAATCAACGAGGTCAAGAAGATCCTGGCGACCGAGGTCGCCGCGATCTTGCATGGCCGCGAAGCCGCGGAACAGGCAGCCGAGACGGCCCGCAAGACGTTTGAAGAAGGCGGTCTCTCCGACAACCTACCGTCTGTCGAGGTTCCGGCCTCCGAGCTCGACGCCGGCATCGGCCTCCTGTCGCTGATTGTCCGCGCCGGTCTTGCCGCCTCGAACGGCGAAGCCCGCCGTCACGTCCAGGGCGGCGCCGTGCGCATCAACGACCAGGCTGTCAGCGACGAGCGCAAGATGATCGGCAGCGGCGAAATCACCGCCGATGGCGTCATCAAGCTGTCGCTCGGCAAGAAGAAGCACATCCTTATCCGCCGCGCAGCGTAAACCGCGCCAGCGATGCCAAGAGAAAAGCCGGCCTTCCCGCCGGCTTTTTCTTTGCCTGTTTCAGGATAATGGCGGGGAAAACTTCTCCATCACGAAATTGTCGAGCTTCTGCCCGCGCTTTTCGACGGTCTGTCGCGTGACCACAACGAACCCCTTGCGCTCGAAGAATGGTCGCGCCGTCAGGCTCGCATGTGTGTAGATCCGCTCCATGCCTGATGCCAGCGCCTCCTGCTCGACGCGCGCCAGCAGCCGGCTCGCCACACCGAGCCTCTGAAATTCGGGATGCACGAACATCATGTCCAGGCAGCCATCGGCGACGAGATCGGAGAAGCCGACCGGCTTGCCGTCAATGTCAGCGATCCAGGCCGGGCGGCTTATCCGGCGCTCGGCCCACTTGGCGGGATCTTCCACCTGCGCCCAGGCATTAATCTGCGCAGTCGAATAATCGCGCGACGAGACTTCGCGGATGGCGCGCAGGAAGATCTCGATCGTCGCGTCGCTATCCCCGGGCGTATAAGGCCGGATCAGTATGGAGTTCTGCACCGATAACCCCCAGCGATTTACTGGAACTAGCGATTTACTGGAATTCGAAGATCTGGCGGAACACGCCGGGCGCGATCACCGAGAGCGGGTTGATCTGCAGGTTCGGCTGGTCGAACTTGCCTGTCAGCTTGAAGGTGATGCCGATTAGGCCTCGGTCTGAACCATTGCCGAGGATGACGCCGATCAGCGGCAGCTCGGCAAACAGCCGGTTGAGGCCATAGGCCGGCATGAAGGTGCCGGTCATGTCCATGTTGCCCTTCGCATTGCGCACCACACCCTGGAAAGTGGCGCCGATCTGGTCGCCGCGCAGCACGCCGTTTTCGATGGAGATTGCCCCACCGCGCGAAACGACACGGGCAAAGCCGCGCTGGAAGCGCTGCGAGGAGGTATCGATATCGCGTTTGACGGCTTCGTTCAGCGTGCGCTGGTCTGAACCGACAGGTGTGGAAACGATCGAGCGCAGGCGCTGCTCGTTGACGATCGAGAAGCGGCGCACGTCGAGCGAGCCATCCCAGCCGCCGCCCGCATTGAGACGGATAGCCAGATTGAGAAGGCCGCCCTGCATATGCTGGTAAAGATCGGCAAAGCGCGAGACGGAGCCGGCATCGCCGCTGGTAATGTTGATGACACCGCCGCCCTGCATCTGGCTGACGACCGCCTCACCGCTATCCGTGATGCCGGAGAAATTCAGCGATTGCAGCCGGCTGCCACTCATGGCGATCTGCGCCTGGAAATTACCGATCTTCTCGTCATTGAAGCCGATAATGTTCTGCAGCTTCGCCCGCACGCTCACGCTGCTGCTGTCGCTGCCGTCGCCATCGCTGTCCGAATCCGATTTCAGCCGGGCGATGATCGGTCGCGCATCGGCGCTGGCGCCGGATACGGAAATATCGAAGCCGCCCTTGCTGCGCTTCAGCGACAACCCGAAATCATCGACGGAAGACAGCTTCACGCTATCGAAATCCGCCGATATCAGGCCGCTCTTGCCGATCACGAGCGCCCCGGTCGCTCCGAAGCCATCCCCCTTCAGACGGAAATTCTTGACCTGCGTATTGTCAGGCGGGCCGGAAACCTCGAATTCGGCATTGGCGGGAATACCGCTGCCCTTCGACCAGCCGATCCAGGGGAGATCGAGCGATGCCTTACCGAGATCGAGCAGCACGTCCTGCCGGTCTTCATCGAGGCGCGTCAGTACCAGCTTGACGCTGCCGCCGAGGATGCCGGACAGGCCGGGCAGCAGCCTGTCGCGCTGATCGCCGTTTAGCGTTGCCGTGATCACGCGCTGCGGCTCGATGCCGGAAGATTTGTCGACGGGCTCCAACATATCGATATCGGCGGAGACGCCATCAATGTCGGCCTTGCCCTTGACCTTCACCTGCTGCGGATCGGCATCGAGCGTGCCGTCGAGATTGGTGATGACGCGCCCCGAGAACGGCTTGGCAAGCGCGACATCCGTGAGCTTCATCTGCGCCTCCCATTCGGGCGGCGGCGGGTTCTGCGAGGACAGAAGTCCGAAATGCGCCTGCACATGCGCGTCGATAGTGCCCTTAAGGTCGTCAGGCACAAAGCCTGCGCGCTGCAACACCTTGATCGGCTTGTAGGTCAGAAGCTCGCCCACCGCATCCGCCGAGCCTGAAACGGAAATGTCGGCATCGGCCATCAGCGGCTTGTCGTAGACTGACGGCATCACGAAGGTGCCCGGCTGCACCGCTACAGAACGCCCGGATGGGAAATAGGAGGTGCCGCTCTTGAGCGAGATCGTCGCCTTTCCGCCCGTCAGG
Source organism: Rhizobium sp. 1399 (assembly GCF_031455475.1). Classification (NCBI taxonomy): domain Bacteria; kingdom Pseudomonadati; phylum Pseudomonadota; class Alphaproteobacteria; order Hyphomicrobiales; family Rhizobiaceae; genus Rhizobium; species Rhizobium sp. 1399. The sequence continues at coordinate 109,031 of NZ_JAVDSU010000013.1, forward strand.
TCGAAATGCGCCGCGGTGTCGCGGACAGGCGGGATCTCGCCGGCAACATTCAAGCGCGTTCCGTCGATGTCGAAGGCAATGCGGAGCTGGTTTTCGTCGAGCCGCAGGCCGCGTCCTCCTGCCGCCTCATCCAGACGCCCTGGCGGAATGTAGACGGAAATGGAAGCATCGGTCACCACGCCGCCAAACAGGTTTGCCAGCACCCAGACCCGCGCTTTGGACGCCATCCAGAAAGGCCAGAGCTGCTTGACCGCCGTCGTCTGCATCTGCTGCGACTGGCCGGCAAAACTGATCTCCGGTGATTTCTCGTTCAGCCGGATGTGCAGCGCCCCATAGAGGGAGCCGAGCGGCGAGGAAGCCACCATATTCGTGAACTGGAATTCGCGGCCGGCGACGAGATAGCGTCCGGTCGCCTGCAGATCGAAGGACAGCGGCTGCTCGCCGGAATTGGGTGCGGCCGTGCCGCCGCTGATCAGCGCATCGATGCCGAACCCCTTGCCCGCATTCGGATCGAGCTTGTCGAGGTCGATCAGCGCGCCGCTGATCGGCAGAATGGTCGCGCCGAGATGCAGCTGCGATTTGGCGATCTCCAGCGTCTGCTTGTCGAAGTCATAGGCCAGATTGAGTTGCCCGTCCGTCAGCTCCTGAGAATCGCCGTCGACATAGATAAGGCCTGGATCGAGTTTGAGAGCCGCATTGAGCGATGGCTTAACGCCGTCGGCAGCTCTGACCGCGGAAATGGTGAGATCGCCGAAGGTGTTGACGCCCTGGCGGATCTCGCCCTGTTCGTTGCGCTTCAGTGTAAAGGGCGTCAGGTCGGCATGTGACAATGTGGCGACGAGCCGGGATGCGTGCCCGCCCGCCTGTTCGGTGATCACATTGAGATCGGCTGCCTCGCCGTTGATGGAAATCTGGCCGCTCAGCTGCAGCGAGTTCGGCCCGGCATGTTCGAAGGCGAGACTGTCGACGACGAGCGAAACCGGCCCATTTGCCGTATCCGCGAGCTTGATATCGATGCCGGAGATGCGCACGGAGTCGGTAGCGCCGCGTTCGACGAAGCTTTCGAACAGGTCGAGATGCGAGAAGATCATCTCCATCGCCGCTGGAATGGCATCGACGCGCAGGTCGTCAAGCTTGATGGGAGCGCTTGATGGAAGCAGCGACGTGTCGAGGGCAATGTCGTCAGCTTCGACCGATGATACGGCGATGCGGCCGCGGAAGAGCTGCAGCGGATTGAGCGCCATGCGCATGGAGGATGCGGTGGAAAGATGCTGGCCGCTCTGCTGGTCGATCATGTTGACGTCGCGCGCTTCGAGCGCCAGCCGCAGGCCGGAGGTGAAGCGGATGACGGTAGAGCCGACCTCGGATCGGTAGCGCGGCCCCAGCGCGCTGTTCAGCGCCGACTGCGCCTGCTGCGACAGCGGCGCGTCGATAACCCCGCTTTCGATCGTGAAGACGATCGCCGCCAGGATGAACAGGATGACCGCGCAGAATCCGCCCGTGGCCTTCGCCGTGCCGCGCATGCGGGAACGCGGTGGCGGGCAATGCACGATAAGAGGGTCCTCCACCTGCGCTGAAGGCAGGCTGTGCAAGGCGACGATGTCCTTCTTGCGGAACGTGACCTTTTCGCCGCGGATGGCTGACATGCGCCTTGGGAAACTCCTGAATCTGATTTGAATGGCTCTGGGCGGGACGCCGTTTCATCCACTATATAACCCGTCTGATATAGTATCTCTCCTAAACCCGGCAAAAGAAAGTTTTGAGATGTCCGCACCCGGTATTGGCTCCCGTGCTCCTGATTTCAGCCTCCCGCGCGACGGTGGCGGGCGCATTTCGCTCTCTGATTATCACGGCAAGCCGGTGGTCCTGTTCTTCTATCCCAAGGATGACACGACGGGCTGCACGACCGAATCGCTGGATTTCACGGCACTTGCCGGTGAGTTTGCAGCCGCCGGTGCCGCCGTCGTCGGAATGTCGCCCGATTCGGCCACCTGCCACGACCGCTTCATCAAGAAACACAAGCTGACGGTGGCACTCGCCTCGGACGAGGAGAAGACCGTGCTGCAGGCCTATGGTGTCTGGAAGGAAAAGAAGATGTACGGCCGCACCTTCATGGGCGTCGAGCGCACCACCTTCCTGATCCGCAGGGACGGCACGATTGCCACCATCTGGCAGAAGGTGAAGGTTGCCGGCCATGCCGAAACGGTGCTGGCAGCCGTCAGGAACCTCGCTGCGTGACGACTATCACCTCGCTGCGTGGCGGCGCGATCGATGCGATCTGCTCCGCCGATCTCGACCGCAAGACGGAGCTCGCGCAGGAAAGCGCTACCAGATGGTTCGCCCGGCGCATCTCGCTGCGCTCGCCGCTGGATGCGCCCCTGCCCGAGCGTCCCGGCCGGCCGGAAAAGCCACTGCTGGTGCCGCCGACGCAGGTCGGAAAACGCTCGCTCCATACAGTGCATGGCCGCATCGCCCTGCTCCACGCGATTGCCCATATCGAGCTCAATGCCGTCGATCTGGCGCTCGACATCGTGGCGCGTTTCGCCTCGGCGCATGTACCGAATTCCTTCTTCGACGGCTGGATGCAGGTGGCTTATGAAGAGGCCAAGCACTTCCGCATGGTGCGCAAGCGGCTCAATGATCTCGGCGCCGATTATGGCGATCTGCCCGCCCATGACGGCCTCTGGCAGGCAGCGCATTCGACCCGCAACGACCTGACGGCCCGGCTTGCCGTCGTACCGCTCATTCTCGAAGCGCGCGGCCTCGATGTTACGCCTGCGCTACAGGCCAAGATGCGCGAGACCGGCGACCTCGAAAGTGCTGCCGTTCTCGACGTCATCTACAACGACGAGAAGGGCCATGTCGCCGTCGGCGCCAAGTGGTTTCGTTTCCTCTGCGCCCGCGAAAAGCGCGATCCTGCAAGGACATTCCAGGAACTGGTGCGGGCCAATTTCCGTGGTCCGCTGAAGGCGCCTTTCAACGATGTGGCCCGCGCCGAAGCCGGCCTGACCCCCTCCTTCTACCGCGCGCTCACCTCGACCAGCCAGAGTTGAGCGGCAAGCTCCAATAGGCCTGCGTAAACCGACTGTTAACCATAAAAGTATGTAATCATTTCCCAATGAGGCTGGGCGCTAAAAGCGAATCTTTGGGAGACCCTTCGTGACGAACGGACATCACAGTCGGGTCTTCGGCAAGAAGGCACAGGAACACGTCCTCATTCTTGCCAGTGGCGACAAGGTGCGTCACATGACGGTGAAGCCATGGATGGCGGCGCTGGCCTTCTGCTTCGTCGGCGTCTTTTCCATCGGCTATCTGCTCGCCACTTCCTACCTCGTGCTGCGCGACGATCTGATCGGCGCGACCATGGCCCGCCAGGCCCGCATGCAGCATGATTATGAGGATCGCATCGCCGCGCTGCGCGCCCAGGTCGACCGCATCACTTCTCGCCAGCTTCTCGATCAGCAGGTGGTCGAGGACAAGGTCGACAAGCTGATGGAACAGCAGATGGCGCTGACCTCGCGCCACGGCAAGCTCGATAACCTGCTCGATCGCGCCGAAAGCTCTGGGCTGACCGGCAAGAATGCGTCTGCCGCGGATGTGCCGGCGCAATCCTATGCGCCCGAGATCAAGGACAAACGCGCTTCGCTGACCGGCGGCGCACAGGCGATCGAAAGGATGCTGGCGGGCGACAGCAAGCCGGCCGACGCCGAGACCCCCGACAATTCCACCCTTGCCTATGTTCCATCAGAAGAAACCGTCGGCGATCGCGCCGACCGCATCTTTTCGAAGGTCACGCTCTCGCTGAAGACCGTCGAGCAGGACCAGAAGAACCGTATCGACCAGCTGACAAGCGACGCCGGCAACGCCGCCAATACGATCGAAGGCGTGCTCGACCGCTTTCATATAGCCGTTCCGGCTGAGACTATCGCCGCCAAGGAAGAAGAAGACAGTGCCGTTGGTGGTCCTTACGTCGAGCCCGAAAGCAATGACGATTTCAACAATTCTCTGGTGCAGCTCGATGGCGCGCTGACCCGTCTGGAAGCGGTGCGCAGCACCGCCGAATCCCTGCCCTTCCGCAATCCGGCCATCGGCAAGGAAGTCACTAGCCCTTTCGGCAACCGGCGCGATCCCTTCCTCGGCCGGCTTGCTCTGCATTCCGGCATCGACTTCCGTTTCTCGCCGGGTGAAAGGATCCGCGCTACCGCGCCCGGTAAGGTGATTGCAGCCGGCTGGACCGGAGGCTACGGCAACATGGTCGAGGTCGATCACGGCAACGGCATTTCGACGCGCTACGGCCATATGTCGGAAATACTGGTCAAGGTCGGCGACACGGTCGATCGCAACAATGTCATTGGCCTAGCCGGCAGCACGGGCCGCTCCACCGGTACGCACCTGCATTATGAGGTGCGTCAGGATGGACATGCCGTCGATCCGATCTATTTCATGAATGCCGGCCTTAAACTTGCCACTTATATAAAATAGCCGGATCGCAGTAACGAACGCTTCACCTCGCTCCTGGGGTGGAGCCGCTATTCCTTGACTTGCCGGCCGTTTAGGACTATGTCGCCAACCATTGCGGCATGCAATCCTGCCGACTCGCCAGAGACCGGCCGAACGGAACGGAAACAGTTTTCCCTTTGACGACATTTGCTGAACTTGGTTTGAGCCCCAAAGTGCTCTCCGCTGTTACTGATGCGGGCTACACCATCCCCACTCCCATTCAGGCCGGGGCAATTCCCTTCGCGCTTGAGCGCCGAGATATCTGCGGCATCGCACAGACCGGCACCGGCAAGACGGCATCCTTCGTTCTTCCTATGCTGTCGCTTCTGGAAAAGGGCCGCGCCCGCGCCCGCATGCCCCGCACGCTGATCCTGGAACCGACCCGCGAACTGGCCGCCCAGGTTGCCGAGAATTTTGAAAAATACGGCAAGAACCACCGCCTCAACGTCGCCCTCCTCATCGGCGGCGTTTCCTTTGAAGATCAGGATCGCAAGCTCGAGCGCGGCGCAGATGTTCTGATCTGCACCCCCGGCCGCCTTCTCGACCATTTCGAGCGCGGCAAGCTGCTGATGAGCGGCGTCGAAATCCTCGTCATCGACGAAGCCGACCGCATGCTCGACATGGGCTTCATTCCCGATATCGAGCGCATTGCCAAGCTGATCCCCTTCACCCGCCAGACGCTGTTCTTCTCGGCCACCATGCCGCCGGAAATCCAGAAGCTCGCGGATCGCTTCCTGCAGAACCCGGAGCGGATCGAAGTCTCCAAGCCGGCCTCGGCGTCGGTCACCATCACGCAGCGTTTCGTCGCCTCTCACGACAAGGATTACGAGAAGCGCGCCACATTGCGTGACCTCATCCGCGCTCAGACCGATCTGAAGAACGCGATCATCTTCTGCAACCGCAAGAAGGATGTTGCTGATCTCTTCCGTTCGCTGGAGCGTCACGGCTTCTCGGTCGGCGCCCTGCACGGCGACATGGACCAGCGCTCGCGCATGGCCATGCTTGCCAACTTCAAGGACGGCAACATCCAGTTGCTCGTCGCCTCCGACGTCGCAGCCCGCGGCCTCGATATTCCCGATGTCAGTCACGTCTTCAATTTCGACGTGCCGATCCATTCGGAAGACTACGTTCACCGTATCGGCCGCACCGGCCGCGCCGGTCGCTCCGGTGCTTCCTTCACCATCGTCACCCGCCGCGACCAGAAACATGCCGACGCGATCGAAAAGCTGATCGGCGAAAAGGTCGAATGGCAGAGCGGCGATCTCTCCTCTCTGCCCCCGGCCGAAGAAAGCCGCGACAGCGATCGCTCTCCCCGCCGCGCAAAGACTCGCGAGCGGGATAAGGATCGTGGCCGTGACCGCCGGTCTGCGAGTCATAAATCTGATATCAACGCCGAAGATAATAGCGTTGAAGTCGTGGAAGCAGCACCAGCAAGACCAGCAAGGGCCGAAACCGTGAAGAACGAGCGCAAAGCAGAACCGAAGCCACAGAATAACGCGCGCAACGGTCGGCAATATCCGGCGAATGATGACAATCGCGAGCGCCGCCGCCATCGCGACCATGACGACGGCCCGACGCCGGTCGGATTCGGTGACGATATCCCCGCTTTCATGCTGATCGCTGGCAACGCCAAGGTCTGATTGCCCGATGGGCAAGCCCGGCATCGATTTCCCAGGCTTCGGTGTAGGCCTGGTGATTTTGCGCGACGGCAAAATCCTCCTCTACAAACGCGTGCGTCCGCCTGAAGCCGGCTACTGGAATATCGTCGGCGGTAAGGTCGACCATATGGAGCCGGCTGAGGAAGCCGCGCGTCGCGAGGCGGAAGAAGAAACGGGACTGACTATCGGCCGCGTCGAGCGGATCGGCTTGACCGAACAGATCATCGAGGCCGACCGTCAGCACTGGATTTCCCTTCTCTATATCGCCCGCGACGTGGCAGGCGAGCCGCAGCTCACTGAACCCGACAAGCTCTCGGATTTCGGCTGGTTCGGCCTTGCCGACCTGCCCGAGCCGCTGTCGGCCTTCACCAGGGTCGCGATATCAGCTCTTCCAGCCGGCGAATTGCGCTGATCATTCAGCCCGCAATGCGGCTTCATAGGCAAGCCGCACCCAGCGCGCCATGATGTCGGGGTCGTCATAGGCCTCGTCGGGGATGCTCCAATAGGGCATCTTCACCGGAGTTCCCTTCTTGCCCTCGTAGAACCATTGGCTGGCGCCCGCCGCGGCAAATTCCGGTGCGCTCTCTTCATCGGCCTTCAGCAGGATTTCGTCGCGTACTTCGAGCGCCAGGATGCGGCCGAGATGGTAGATGCCCTTGCCGCCGAACATGCGCTTGATGGTGACAGGCCCGAGCGACTGAAACATTTCATCGATGCCGGCATTGTCCATGGCCTGTCCTCTTTCCTGCGCAGCCGAGCCTATATCGTGTGATAACCGCGGTTCAAATAAAGAAGCGCCGGGTGGATCTCGGTGAAGCGAACGGCAGCGACCTCGCCGAAGATGACGTTATGGGTCGGCATTTCCTTGATGTCGGTCACCCGGCAGTCGAAGACGGCAAGCGCATCGGCAAGCACGGGCGCGCCCGTTGCCAGCGTTTCGAAGCGGGCGCTCAAGAAACGATCCCCGTTTTCCAGATGCGTGCGGCCTGAAAAAGCATCGGCAACACCCTGATGGTGGGCGCCGAGCGAGTTCAGCGCGAAGATGCCGCTGCGCCAGAAGATCTCGTTCTTCGCATTGGTGTTGCTGAGGCAGACGAGAACGGAAGCCGGATTGTCGGACACCGAGCAGGCAGCCGTGATGGTGACGCCACGGCGGGCTTCACCGAGCACCGTCGTCACGAGCTGCACATGGCCGGCATAGCGGCTCATGGCATCGCGATAGAGGCCGGGATCGATATGCTGCCTGTTCAACACATGCTTCTCCACAATCAGTGTCTTGTTTTTATTATTTCACCAATATGGCGGGCATCGGTTACCTTTTCTACAATGGCACCCTCTAAAAGCTGCAGAACACGCTTGTTTTTCTTTGACGATTGCCGCCGTGCGGATAAAAGGGCATGGACAAGACGAGAGACCTGCACCTTTCATGATGACCCTGCGTGTCATAGCCGCCCTTCTGTCGCTCATGGCGTTGACGGCCGAAGGCCGCGCGGCCGGCGTGACGATCGGCGTCGTGGCGCCGCAAGAGGGCACTTTCGCCTCGCTCGGCGCACAGATTTCCGCCGGCGCGAATTTTGAGATCCAGCGGGCGGGCAATACGGTCGTTCCTGTCAATGAGACCTGCCAGGACAATAGCGGCCAGGCGATCGCCGATGCGCTGATCGCTGCAAAGGTTCAGATCGCCATCGGCTTCCTCTGCAGCGAGACGCTGGAAGGCGCCCTGCCGAAGCTGAAGGACGCCAATATTCCCGTCATCACCGTGTCGGTACGCTCGCGCATCCTGATGGAGGATTCGCTGAAGAACGGCTGGCCCCTCTTCCGCCTCGGTCCGCAGGATAGCGATGAAGCCGCCAGGATCATTCAGATCATCCTGCAGCAATGGACGGCGTCTCCGATCGCCCTCATCGAGGACGGCACGATCCATGGCCGCGAACTGACGGAAGCCGTGCGCAACGCACTGGAAGAAAATGGCCTGAAGCCTGTTTTCACCGACACCTACCGGCCGGGACAGGAACAACAGATCGGCCTCGTGCGCCGCCTGAAGCGGGCCGGCGCCACCAAGGTCTTCATCGGCGGCGACAGGAACGATGTCGCCATCATCGCCCGGGACGCCAAGGCTGAAAACATCCCGCTCGATATTCTGAGCGGCGACGCGATGCGCGCTGCAAACCAGCCGCTGGCGCTGGCTGATGGCGTACGCGCCGTTGCCATTCCCGAATATGCGCTTCTGCCTGATGCGGCTGCGACCGTCGAGGCCTTGCGCGCAGCCGGAACCGAACCGGAAGGTTATGTCCTGCCGGCAGCCGCAGCCGCGCTGATCGCCGATCAGGCCGTGCAGGCAGCGGTGGCCGAAGGCAAGCCGGTGGTCGAAAAACTGATCGGAACGCAGTTCAATACGCCGATCGGCCCGGTCATCTTCACGCCGGCCCATGAAGTGTCGCAAAATCCCTATCGTCTTCTCGAATGGCGCGGCGACACTTTCGTCCCGCCGGCCGATGGGACAGATTGACCTATTGAAATTTGCCGTGAGGCGCTCGCCGCTTCCGGTTGAGAGGAGACCGAGATCATGACGACACTGCCCATCCGCATCGCCCCATCGATCCTGGCGGCAGATTTTGCAAAACTCGGCGAGGAAGTACGCAACGTCACTGCGGCCGGCGCCGACTGGATCCATCTCGACGTCATGGACGGCCATTTCGTGCCGAACATCTCCTTCGGCCCCGATGTCATCAAGTCGTTGCGCTCCTATACGGATGCGACCTTCGATTGCCATCTGATGATCTCGCCGGCCGATCCCTATCTGGAGGCTTTCGCAAAGGCCGGCTGTGATCGCATAACCGTGCATGCAGAGGCCGGACCGCACCTGCACCGCTCGCTGCAGACGATCCGCCATCTCGGCAAGAAGGTCGGCGTCACCCTCAATCCGGCAACGCCGCTTTCGGTGGTCGAGAACGTGCTTGACGATGTCGACCTCATTCTCATTATGTCCGTCAACCCCGGTTTCGGCGGCCAGAAATTCATTCCGGCAATGGCAGACAAGATCGCAGCGGCGAAGTCACTCATCGGTGATCGCCCGATCGAGCTTGAGGTGGACGGCGGTGTGACGGTCGATACCGCGCCTGCCGTGGCAAAGGCCGGCGGCAATGTGCTCGTCGCCGGATCGGCAATTTTCAAGGGCGGCTCGGTCGAGACCTATCGCCAGGCCATTACCGCCCTTCGCAACGCGGCTGAGGGAGCTCGCTGATGACGAAGCGCATGTTCATGGGCGGGTTTTTCGCCGTCTTGCTGACCGGCATGGCGGCCACGGCCTCTGCTGGCGATATCGCCAATATGCAGCCTGTTGGCTTCTCCGCCGACGGCAAGGTCTTTGCCTTCCAGGAATTCGGTATGAAGGATGGCAAGATCCCCTATTCGGAGACCTATTTCATCAATACCGAAACGGGTGCTGATCTCGAGGGCACGCCCTTTCATCTGGAATTGACCGACAAGGATGCCGATCTGTCCAAGGCACGCCGCCAGAATCTGACGGCAGCCCGCCAGCAGATGGACAAGTACAACCTTCTGACCAATCCCGGCCTGATCGCCGCCTTCAACCCGCCGACCGAACTCGGCTCGCCGATGAAGACGATCCGTTACACGACAATCGCAAGTGACGGCCCGCCGCGGGGCGCCTATTCGCTGCTGCTCGGCGACGCCGAAGTCGCCAAGCCGGAAAGCTGCAAGGACGTCAACCGCGTCATCGGCTTCACCCTGCAGCTCATCGAGAAGGACGGTGCGCCGAACCGCCAGCTAGTGCATGAGGACAAGTCGCTGCCGGCAGATCGCGGCTGTACTGTGGAATATCGCATGGGCGGCGCCCTCGTCTATCAGCCGGAATCGGGCAAGCCTGTCCATATCGCCCTCATCCTGGCGCTGAGCGCCTCTCCTGACGGCCGCAACGGCCGCTGGATCGCCGTTCCGGTTCACCCCTGAGAATGAACCGTCTGCGGGCGGCATGGCCGTCCTTATCAGAACTTTTCATCGGCGCCCCGCTCTGGGGCGTCCAGATGCTGATCTCCGCCATGGCGGGTCTCTATCTGCGCAATGGTATGGAGACGAGCCACGTGCTCGATCTCTCCATCCTCTATTTCGGCGGCGGGCTGCTCTCCTGGCCCTTTAACTTGCTTGCCGGGCGTTATCTTGCGCTCGGCCATCAGGCGGAGGCGCGTTTTGCCGCATTCTTCCTGGTGCTGACGATGGGCACGGTCCTGATGACGGCCTTTCTCTTCGCCATGGACTACCGGATTTTCTATTCCCGCTGGCATTCGCCGTTCGGCTCGGTCATCTGGATGTTCCAGTTTGTCTTTACCGGCGCCAGCGCCGTTTATCAGTTCCTTGTCCTTGGCCTGGGGCTGTTTTTGCCCCTCGGACTGGTCTGTCTTTTTGTCACTAGCCTGGCTCTTGCCAAACGCATGCGTTGAGATTGCCGGCCGTCTTTGCTACAGGGGCCGCAGCTACTGTCACGAAATGAAGGCGCTCGTCCATGATCCCTCGTTATTCCCGGCCCGATATGGTCGCCATCTGGTCTCCCGAAACCAAGTTCCGCATCTGGTTCGAGATCGAGGCCCATGCCTGCGACGCGCTGGCAGACCTCGGAGTGATCCCGAAGTCGGCAGCCGCCACCATCTGGGAAAAGGGCGGCAAGGCGACTTTCGACGTTGCCCGCATCGATGAGATCGAGGCCGTCACCAAACATGACGTCATCGCCTTCCTGACGCATCTTGCAGAAATCGTCGGCCCCGACGCCCGCTTCGTCCATCAGGGCATGACCTCCTCCGACGTGCTCGACACCACGTTCAACATCCAGCTCGTGCGCGCTGCCGATATCCTGCTCGCCGACATGGACCGTGTTCTGACAGCGCTGAAGACGCGCGCCTTCGAACACAAGGATACGATCCGCATCGGCCGCAGCCACGGCATCCATGCCGAGCCGACGACGATGGGCCTGACCTTCGCCCGCTTCTACGCCGAGATGAGCCGCAACCGCGCCCGCCTCGTTGCCGCCCGCGCTGAAATCGCGACGGGCGCCATCTCCGGCGCTGTCGGCACCTTCGCCAATATCGACCCTGTTGTCGAAGAGCATGTCTGCGCAGCACTCGGCCTCGTTCCGGAACCCGTTTCCACGCAGGTCATCCCGCGTGACCGCCATGCCATGTTCTTCGCCACCCTCGGTGTCATCGGCTCGTCGATCGAAAACGTCGCGATCGAAATACGCCACATGCAGCGCACCGAAGTGCTGGAGGCGGAAGAATTCTTCTCGCCGGGCCAGAAGGGCTCTTCGGCCATGCCGCACAAGCGCAACCCGGTCTTGACTGAAAACCTGACCGGCCTTGCGCGTCTCGTGCGTATGTCGGTCGTACCCGCGATGGAAAACGTGGCGCTCTGGCATGAGCGCGACATCAGCCATTCGAGCGTCGAGCGCGCCATCGGCCCGGATACCACTGTTACCCTCGATTTCGCGCTGAACCGTCTCGCCGGCGTCATCGAAAAGCTCGTGGTCTATCCCGAGAACATGATGAAGAACCTCGACAAGTTCCGCGGCCTAGTCCATTCGCAGCGCGTTCTCCTGGCGCTGACGCAGGCCGGCACCTCCCGCGAGGATGCCTATCGCCTCGTGCAGCGCAACGCCATGAAGGTCTGGGAACAGGGCAAGGATTTCCTCGAAGAACTGCTGGCCGATGCCGAGGTGCGCGCTGCACTCTCCGAGGCGGATCTCCGCGAGAAATTCGATCTCGGTTATCACACCAAGCATGTCGACACGATCTTCCGCCGCGTCTTCGGCGAAGCTTGATCGGCACAAGACAGGTCATGAGACGGCGCCCGTGAGGCGCCGTTTTCATTTTCGCTTCCGGGACGTAGTCGCCGGCGCAGCGCGCTTCTTTTTCTCCGGCTTGCCGATCGATGTATCGCCCGGCTCATCCGATATCTCACAAACCTCTGTCTCACCCCGGCCCTTAGCCGCCTTGGCCACCAGCAAGTCGAGGTGCTTGAGGTCTTCTTCGTCGAGATTTTCGATGCCGATGAAGCGGTTCTCGGCATGGCTCGTCAGGATGATTTCGTTGAGCTTTGCCTGGATGGCCCGCGTATCGCGTGTCTGCGCATTCTGCAGCACGAAGACCATCAGGAAGGTGATGATCGTCGTACCGGTGTTGATCACCAGCTGCCAGGTTTCCGAGTAGTCGAAGACGGGGCCGAGAGCAGCCCAGATAATGACGGCGATAAGCGCCAGAATGAAGGTCACCGGCTTGCCCGCCCACTCCGATATCTTGGTTGCGAAGTGGGCAAACACATGGCGTATGGTCACCTTGAAATCCTCCTTCGAAGTCGGCACAAGACAAACTCCAAGCAAGGTTCCGAGGTTCCGGGCTCTGTTGAAATTCCGAGGCATCGCGCAAATTCGCGACACCCCGGGATGTTGCCGTTACATGGCTTCGCGGGCGATCAGCTTCCGGTAAAGATGCCAGGTCGCATGGCCGAGGATTGGGATGACGAGTGCGAGGCCGACAAAGAGCGGGATTGTGCCGATGACGAGCGACGCGGCAACGATCAGGCCCCAGAGCAATACCGGTATCGGATTGACGAAGGTTGCCCGGATCGAGGCGACCATCGCGGCCACCGCCCCGCAGTCCCTGTCGAGCAGCATCGGGAAGGTCACGACGGTGATCGCCAGTACGACGAACGCAAAGCCGAGGCCGACTAGATTACCCCACAGGATGAGCTGCATGCCTTCCGGCGTACCGAACACTTGCTGCAGGAAGAGCGACATGGAGCGCGGGAAGACCTCGCCAAGAAGGCCTGTATAGATGGTTTGCGCCGTGACCAGCCAGACGGTGAAGATCCCGAACAGCAGGAGGCCGACGGCGATGATCGACGGCAAAGCCGGCGAATGGCGGACATCGAGTGCATGTTTCCAAGAGGAATCGAGTCCGGCCTCGCGCCGGCGGCTGATTTCGTAGAGGCCGATCGCGGCTATCGGGCCGATCAGCACAAAGCCCGACATCAGCGGAAAGATCATCGGTGCGAGATTGGCGCCCGAGCTCAGCATCGTCAGGAAGATACCGGCGATCGGATACATGAGACACAGGAAAACGTAATGCGAAGGCTTCTCGCGGAAATCCTCGAAACCCAGCCTGAGCGCGTCGAAGACGTCGGCTACGCTGATCCTGTTGACCACGGGCCGTGCGAAGCTCTCGCCAGCACCCGTCATGACATGAAATGTCGTCATGGCTTTCTCCTCCTCAGCCAAGATGAACCGGAGGCGAATGTGTCGGCAACAAGGGGCCGACACGAGAACGCAACCGGCATAAAGCCACGTTAGCAAATTTTTTGAGCTAAGTCGCTCTTTCCCTTGACATCGCGGTTAAGCTTTCTCACATCGGCGGCACCATGAAAGCTTCAGACGCAGATATCCTCATCATTCCCGGCTATACCAATTCCGGCCCCGACCATTGGCAGAGCCGCTGGGAAGCAAAACTCAGCACCGCGCGCCGAGTCGAGCAGGCGGAATGGTCCAAGCCCGTGCGCGAGGACTGGACCGCGCGCATCGCCGAAGCGGTGAATGCCTCAACACGCCCCGTGGTGCTCATCGCTCATTCCCTCGGGGTGCCATCGGTGATCCACGCAATTCCGCTGTTTCAAAAGCGCGTAGCCGGCGCCTTCTTCGTCGCGCCGCCCGATGTTGCCAATCCGGATATCCGCCCGAAGCATCTCATGACCTTCGGCCCCTACCCGCGCGATCCGCTGCCTTTCCCCTCGATTACGGTCGCCAGCCGCAACGATCCCTTCGGCACCTATGAGCATGCTGATGACATCGCCAACAGCTGGGGTTCTTTCCTTGTGGATGCGGGCGAGTCCGGTCACATTAACTCGGAATCCGGCCACGGCCCCTGGCCGGAAGGCACGATGGTCTTTGCCCAGTTTCTCAGCCGCTTGCCCGGCTGAGAAAGCCAAAAAATCCGGCATTTCCAGTGAATTAAGCGATCGCTTTCTAAGCATTTCTTAATGGAAAGACCGCAGACTGCGCTGACGCCAGAAAAGCGAGAGCGCCCCGTGAAGCAAACCCACCCGCCAAAAGCCGCCAATGTCAGTTGCGACGAGCCGGCGGCCGATGGGTTCGCAAGCTACACCGACGATTCCGACATTGCGGAGCGCGAAAGCCGATGGAATTATGCGCTCGTTGGCTCCGGGCTCGGTGTCTGGGACCACAATTACCGCCTCGACAAGAAATATTACTCGCAGACCTGGAAGAGCATACGCGGCATGGCGCCGGATGAGGAGGCCGACGGCGACTACGAGGCCTGGCTGCAGCTCGTTCATCCCGATGATCGCGATTTCGTCATCAACGCCATCGAGCGCCAGAATGCTGGCGACCCCGACTATCATGTCTTCCAGTATCGAGAGCGCCACAAGGACGGCCACTGGGTTTGGATCGAATGCCGCGGCGCACCCGTCGAGTGGGATGAGAACGGCGCTGCTCAGCGCGTCGTCGGCACGGACACGGACATCACCGCGCGCAAGGAAACCGAGGAGATGCTCGCGCAGCTCTCCCGCCGCCTCGACCTCGCTTTGCAGATCAGCGATATCGGCGTTTTCGAAGCCGATATCGATCACGGGACCGTCGAATGGGACGACCGCCTTATTGCCATCTACGGACTGAAGGATGCCGATCGTTTCTCCGCAGCCAATGCCTGGCTCAGCACTGTTCATCCTGATGATCGCGATCGCGTCAACGAAACCGTCGAAAGCAACGTCAACAACGAGACCGGCTTTCATCAGGAATTTCGTATCATCAGAGGCGATGGCGCCGAGCGCATCATCCGTGCCCGCTCGGCCTTCTTCGTCGACGGCAATGGCTGCCGCAAGCTGATCGGCGCCAATTGGGACGTGACGGAGGAAGTGGCGCTGCGCAACGAGTTGCAGCGCGCCAAGGATCTTGCAGAAGCACGCAACCGCGAACTCGAAGCCGCCAAGGAAAGCATCGAGCATCTGGCGTTCCATGATTATCTGACCGGCCTGCCGAACCGTCGCTATCTCGACAAGATGCTGGAGGAACTCTCCGCCCATTGTCGCGAGGAAGGTCTGGCGCTTGCCATCCTTCATATCGATCTCGACCGCTTCAAGCAGATCAACGATACGCTCGGCCACCGCGCCGGCGATTATATGCTCAAACATGCTGCCCGGGTGCTGCGCGATTCCATTCGCGGCACCGATTTCGTCGCGCGCATCGGCGGCGATGAATTCGTCGTTCTCTGCATCGTCGACACTCCCTCGAAGAAGATTGCCACCGTCGCCGAGCGCATCATCCGCGAGCTGCGCAAACCCATCAAATACGAGGGGCATGATTGCCGCTTCGGCGCCAGCATCGGCATCGCCATCGATAGCGGCCCCAAGCTCGACGAAAAGCAGCTCCTGCTCAATGCTGATATCGCGCTCTACCGGGCCAAGGGCTCCGGCCGCAACCGCCACGAATTCTTCTCCAATGCTGCACGCCGTACGATCCTGACGGCCAAGCGCCTTGCCGATGAAATCCTGATCGGCCTGGAGCGCAACGAATTCGTGCCCTTCTATCAGCCGCAGTTCGATGCCCGCACGCTCGATATCGCCGGCATCGAGACGCTGGCCCGCTGGCAGCATCCGGAACACGGACTGCTGGCGCCGGATCGCTTCCTCGACATTGCCGAGGATCTCGACGTCGTCTCGACCATCGATGCGCTGATCCTCGAACAGGCGATCGCCGACCGGAAAGCCTGGATCCGCGAAGGCTTCACTATTCCCCGCATCTCCGTCAATGTCTCCGGCCGGAGACTCTCCGATCCGCAGCTTGGCAAGAAGCTGCGCTCGCTGAAGATCGAGCCCGGCACGGTCTCATTCGAACTGCTAGAATCGATCTCGCTTGACGATTGCGACGAGGCGGTCACCGCCAATCTCAAAAAGCTGAAGAAGCTCGGCATCGACATTGAGGTCGATGATTTCGGCACCGGTCATGCCTCGATCGTCAGCTTGCTGCGGCTGAGCCCGAAAACACTGAAGATCGATCGGGAGCTGATCAGGCACCTGCCGCAATCGGCCGAGCAGCGCAAGCTCGTGCGTTCCATCATCGAGATCGGCCGCTCGCTGAATATTCTCGTCACCGCAGAAGGTGTCGAGACCGCCGATCACGTCCGCATCCTGCAGGAGCTCGGCTGCGACATGCTGCAGGGCTATGCGCTCGCCCGGCCGATGTCCGGCCTACAGTTCCCGGCTTTCATCCGTGGCGAAAGCTGGCGGCAACCGGAGGGTGAGGCTCGCGCACTGCAGAAGGATCTCCGCCATTCCGTGGGCCGGCCCATCTCCAAAACAGCCTCCGGATAAAGACCTGTATAACCCCTCCGAGATTTTGCCTTCATTCCACCGTAAAGAAAAAGGCGGTAATCTTTCCTTGGCAAGATTTCGATTCTCATTGCGGTTTTCCCGCCCAAGGCCGGAAACCGGGGAAGGAGTGATAGGCGGATTGTGAAACTCTCTCTTTTCCTTTAAGGGGACGCCACGAGATCGATCCACGCGCGCTATCCCAAGAGCGCCAACAGCTAGAGAATAACCACAATGAACCGTCGCCGCCGTATCTACGAGGGCAAGGCAAAGATTCTGTATGAAGGGCCTGAACCGGGCACGCTGATCCAGTTCTTCAAGGACGATGCCACTGCTTTCAACAAGAAGAAACACGAAGTCATTGATGGCAAAGGCGTCCTCAACAACCGTATTTCTGAATATATCTTCAGCCATCTGAACAAGATTGGTATTCCCACCCACTTCATCCGCCGGCTCAACATGCGCGAGCAGCTGATCAAGGAAGTGGAGATGATCCCGCTTGAGATCGTCGTGCGCAACGTCGCCGCCGGCTCGCTCGCCAAGCGCCTCGGCATCGAGGAAGGCGTGGTCCTGCCGCGCTCGATCATCGAATTCTACTACAAGTCCGATGCGCTCGAAGATCCGATGGTCTCCGAAGAGCACATCACCGCCTTCGGCTGGGCCAATCCAGCTGAGCTCGACGACATCATGGCGCTTGCCATTCGCGTCAACGACTTCATGACCGGCCTCTTCCTCGGCGTCGGCATCCAGCTCGTCGATTTCAAGATCGAATGCGGCCGCCTTTTCGAAGGCGACATGATGCGCATCATCCTGGCTGACGAAATCTCGCCGGACAGCTGCCGCCTCTGGGATATCGAGACCCACAAGAAGATGGACAAGGACCTCTTCCGCCGCGATATGGGCGGTCTGCTGGAAGCCTATTCCGAAGTTGCGCGCCGTCTCGGTATCATCAATGAAAACGAGCCCGTGCGCGGCACTGGCCCCGTTCTGGTCAAGTAAAAGCAGGGAAAACAAGTGATCAAGGCTCGCGTCACTGTCACGCTGAAAAACGGCGTTCTCGATCCTCAGGGCAAGGCCATCGAAGGCGCGCTCGGCGCCCTCGGCTTCGGCGGCGTCGGTCATGTCCGCCAGGGCAAGGTCTTCGACCTGGAGCTCGAAGGCACCGACAAGGCCAAGGCCGAAGCCGACCTCAAGGCCATGTGCGAGAAACTCCTCGCAAACACGGTTATCGAGAACTACGCGATCGCGATCGACTGACGATCATAGGCCCGCCATGCGGCGGGCCTTCAGGATGAAGCGTCATGGAAGCAAAGCTGGAGACGGAAGTCTCGAAATTCATGAGCTATGTTTTGCGCCATGCGCCGGAAGCCGCAGGCCTGACGCTTGACGCCGAGGGCTGGGTATCCTTCGATGTATTCGAGAAGGCGGTGACGTCGAAATACGACGTCTCCCGCGCCGATATTATCGGGATCATTGAGAACAGTCCGAAGAAGCGCTTTGCACTCGTCGATAACAGAATTCGCGCCAACCACGGCCACAGCGTCGAAATCGATCTTGCGTTGAAGGCGGTCCAGCCGCCTGCAATTCTTTTTCACGGTACGTCACTCGTGAACTGGCCCCTGATCGAGCGCGAAGGCCTGAAGAAGATGGAACGGCGCCACGTCCATCTCTCGGCGGATGTCGATACGGCCAGGATCGTCGCAACACGCCGCAAGGGCGACACTATTATCCTGCGTGTAGACGCAGCACGCATGTTTTCAGAGGGTCATTCTTTCTTTGTCTCAGACAATGGAGTATGGCTCGCCGAAAGCGTTCCAGTTCAATATCTTTCGCCAAACGCGGGGACCTTATGAAATCAGCCGTCGTTCAACTTCCGGGCCTCAACCGCGATCGGGACATGATCGCCGCTCTCACCAAGATTTCCGGTCACCAGCCGGTGACGATCTGGCAGACGGAAACGGAAATCCCTGATGTCGACCTGATCGTCATTCCCGGCGGCTTCTCCTATGGCGATTACCTGCGCTGCGGAGCGATCGCTGCTCGCATGCCGGTCATGCAGGCGATCATCGAGAAGGCGAACAAAGGCGTGAAGGTGCTCGGCGTCTGCAACGGTTTCCAGATTCTGGTCGAGGCCGGCCTTCTGCCGGGCGCGCTGATGCGCAACGCCTCACTGAAATTCGTCTGCCGCGAGATCAAGCTCGAAGTCGTCAACGCCGAGACGGATTTCTCCCGCGCCTATGAAAAAGGCCAGATCATCCGCTGCCCGGTCGCCCATCACGACGGCAACTATTTTGCCGACACGGAAACGCTCGCTGCCATCGAAGGCAACGGCCAGGTCGTTTTCCGCTATGCCGAAGGCACCAATCCCAATGGTTCGGTCAACGACATTGCCGGCGTTATGAACGCCAAGGGCAATGTGCTCGGCATGATGCCGCATCCGGAAAATCTCATCGAAGCCGCTCATGGCGGTTCGGATGGCCGCGGCCTCTTCGCCTCGGCGCTCGACGTCATCGCCGCCTGAATTCTGGCCGAAGAGCAAGATAGATGCACCCTCGCCTTTTCGCAGCCATCGCTAACGCTGCTGCCTTTGCCGGCCTTGCCGCACTCGTTGCTGCCTGCCAGTCCTCGACGCCTGCAAAGGGACCGGACCGCAGTGCGTTGTCGACGATGGAGCGTGTGGCGCTCGGCGCCAATGGCTGCTGGTTCAAGTCGGGCGATGCGGCTTTTGCGGCCTACAAGCTCGCACCGGAACTCAATTCCTTCTCCGGTCGTCCGCGCATTCTCGTCGTGCACAAGGGCAGCCCTGAAAGCCGGCCGCTGCTCGTCGTGCAGGCCGAAGGCAATCCGGCCAAGATGCAGGCGTTCGGCCCCATGATGTCCGAGCCGGTCGCCGGCCGCATCGCTGCCGATGTCACCCGCTGGTCGGGCGGCAATCGCGCCTGCAGCTAAGCTTTGGCTTAATCCCAGAAAAACGATTTGCTGACTTCGCGTGCGGCATCGGACCGCGACAGGCCGATATCCTTGAGTTGATCCGCTGTCAGTCCGCGCAACGCCAGGCGTCCCTCCCGCTTCTGTTGCCACAGAAGGAAGACTGCCCACAGGCGGCCGAGCCGAGTCGTGGCCGGCGCCTGCCTCGGGAGGACAATTTCGTGCGGGCTATCGATAGAGACAATCGATACAATCTGGTTCTTCATTTGAGGTACAACGGACATCCTTGGCTCCTGTTGTTTCCGCTCTAGTGATTGTCACATAGTGTTGACAGCAAGAGGGTGACAATCTATTCATTGTCACCATGACAAATTGGCTCCCAGATCTCTCGCAGGGCTCCGGCCCAGTCTATATGCGGCTTGCGGACAATATCGAATCCGCCATTGCTTCCGGCGCTTTGCCGGCGGGAGCCAAGCTGCCGCCGCAGCGAAATCTCGCTTATGACATCGGGGTGACAATCGGAACAATCGGCCGCGCCTATGCGCTGGTTCATGAGCGTGGCCTCGTCGCCGGTGAAGTCGGCCGCGGCACCTATGTACTCGATCGTGCCGATACACCCCCGAGCGAACAGACGGATCCCCTTACCCTTTCGCTGAGCGGCACCCGCATTGCAGACGCCCCGGCAAACAAGCTCCGCTTCGACACGACCGCCGCCCCCGATCTTGGTCAGGGCAAGGTGATCGCCGGCATCATGGCCGAGATCGGCGAGCAGCATCTGGCGGAAATCTCCTCCTATTCACGCAGCTTCCCGCGGAACTGGTTCGAGGCAGGTCGTCTCTGGCTGGCGCGCAACGACTGGTCGCCGGAGGTCGAAAATGTCGTTCCGACGCTCGGCGCGCATGCGGCGGCAATTGCCGTCATCGCCGCCGTATCTGCACCCGGTGACAAGATCGTTTTCGAAAACCTCACCTATACCCAGGTCAGCCGCAGCGTCCGCCTGCTCGGGCGGCGCACGCTGACGGTCGAGTCGGATGAGAACGGCGTCATTCCCGAGGATTTCGAGCGGCTCTGCCAGCAGCAGCATCCGAAGCTGATCTTCCTGATGCCGACGGTCCACAATCCGACCCTTGCCATCATGCCCTATGAGCGGCGCGTCGCCATTGCGGATATCGCCAGACGGCATGGCGTGTGGATTATCGAGGACGATCTCTATGGCGGCATGGCGAATGACGCTACGCCGCTGCTTGCCGCAATCGCGCCCGATCGCACCTTCCTGGTCAACGGCCTGTCTAAATCGGTAGCGGCCGGCGTGCGTGGCGGCTGGGTTGCCTGCCCGCCGCATTTCGCTCAGCGCATCAAGGTGACGCACAAGATGGTCACGGGCGGCCTGCCCTTCATTCTGGCCGAAACCTGCGCGCGGCTCGTCCAGAGCGGCAAGGCGCACGAGATCCGCAATGCAAGTGTCGTGGAGCTATCGGCCCGCGTGGGCCTCGCCCGTGAGGTCATGCGGGGATTCGATTTCGAATCCCACCCGCATGCGCCCTTCCTGTGGCTGAAACTGCCGGAACCCTGGCTGTCCGGCACCTTCAAGAATGCCGCCTTCCGCGATGGCGTGCTTGTTGATGACGAGGACGAGTTCAAGGCCGCGCGCGGCGAGAAGGTCTATCACCGCGTGCGCATCGGCTTCTCCTCGCCGAAGGATAGAAACGAGCTTGTGTCGGGTCTTATGATATTGAAACGCCTATTGGAAAATGGCGGCTCCGCCTATGACGGAGAGATCTGAACTGTTGCAAATTGGTGTCAGGATTGTGGAAAAAGCCACGATCCGGACACGAGCGCTTTACCGTCGATACCTGCATGTTACCTCTTTCCCATTCCGCTGGTCGGGCGAGAATCAAGGGACAGCAGATGAAATCCGATTTCCGTTTAAGCCTGTCGAGTATCGCGTCGGTCGCAGTAATCGCCAGCAGCTTGGGAATGTCATCAGTGGCGCAAGCCGGAGACAAGATTTTCGACGAATTGCGCTTTGGCGCTTCCGCTTCCGTACAGGGCGGACATTCCCATGAAGATGGCGTTTTCCCCGAAATAACGGCCCTTTTCGATCCCTTCGGTTTTGAGCAGGCAACCGGCTGGAAGCAGCAGCTCATGCATCCGCGCGTCCATGTCGGCACCTCGATCGGCACGGCGGGTGAAGCCACGCAGTTCTTCGCCGGTTTCACCTGGACGGTCGACCTCAGCGACAAGATCTTCGCTGAAGCTGGCTTCGGCGGCGTCATCCACACTGGCGAGCTTCACAATGACGACGATCACCCCGACCTCGGCTGTCGTGTGCTGTTCCACGAATATCTCGGCGCCGGCTATCGCTTCAACAGCAACTGGAATGTCATAGCGCAACTCGCCCATTCCTCGAATGCCAATCTCTGCGACGGCCCGAACGACGGCATGACCCGCGCCGGACTGATGGTCGGCTACAAATTCTGACGAGCCTCGCCCGTTAAAGACAGCATTGTGAAGCTTTTGATGCCTGCCCTCTGTTGACGGCAGGCATTTTCCTATCGCGCGCAATTCCTACTTAAGCTAAAGACACGGCAAACGCGCTAGGGCATGTCCGTTGTTCTTCGAATCTCGGTCGTGCTCTATCTCTTTGTTTCACGCAATTCCGGACGCAAAACCGCTGCGCACTTTTGCTGGATTGCTCTAAGGCAGGGACTTTCGAGAGCTCATGACCATCCCAAACACTATCAAGATCACGCCGGAACTCATCGCCTCACACGGCCTCAAGCCGGATGAATACCAGCGCATTCTGGATCTGATCGGCCGCGAACCGAGCTTCACGGAGCTCGGCATCTTTTCGGCCATGTGGAACGAGCACTGCTCCTACAAATCCTCCAAGAAGTGGCTGCGCACCTTGCCGACCAAGGGACCGCGCGTCATCCAGGGACCTGGCGAAAATGCCGGTGTGGTCGATATCGATGACGGCGACTGCGTCGTCTTCAAGATGGAGAGCCACAACCATCCGTCCTATATCGAGCCCTATCAGGGTGCGGCGACCGGTGTCGGCGGCATCCTGCGCGATGTCTTCACCATGGGAGCGCGTCCGATCGCGGCAATGAACGCGCTGCGTTTCGGCGAGCCGGATCATCCGAAGACACGCCACCTCGTTGCCGGCGTCGTGGCAGGTGTGGGCGGCTACGGCAATTCCTTCGGCGTGCCGACGGTCGGCGGCGAAGTGGAGTTCGATGCCCGCTACAACGGCAACATCCTCGTCAATGCCTTTGCAGCCGGCCTTGCCAAGTCGAACGCCATCTTCCTCTCGGAAGCCAAGGGTGTCGGCCTGCCGGTCGTTTATCTCGGCGCCAAGACCGGCCGTGACGGCGTCGGCGGTGCAACCATGGCATCGGCAGAATTCGATGAATCGATCGAAGAGAAGCGTCCGACCGTTCAGGTCGGCGACCCCTTCACCGAAAAGTGCCTGCTCGAAGCCTGCCTCGAGCTGATGAAGACCGGCGCCGTCATCGCCATCCAGGATATGGGTGCAGCCGGCCTCACCTGCTCGGCCGTCGAAATGGGCGCCAAGGGCGACCTCGGTATCCTGCTCGAACTCGACAAGGTACCGGTGCGCGAAGAGCGCATGACCGCCTACGAGATGATGCTGTCGGAAAGCCAGGAGCGCATGCTCATGGTGCTGCAGCCGGAAAAGGAAGAGGAAGCCAAGGCGATCTTCGTCAAGTGGGGCCTCGATTTCGCGATCGTCGGCAAGACCACGGACGATCTTCGCTTCCGCGTCATGCATCAGGGTGAGGAAGTCGCCAACCTGCCGATCAAGGATCTCGGCGACCAGGCTCCGGAATACGACCGCCCCTGGCGCGAATCCGGCAAGCGTGCGCCCCTGCCCGCCAACCTCGTTGCAGCACCGGAAGATTACAACGAAGCGCTGCTGAAGCTCGTCGGCTCCGCCAACCAGTCCAGCCGACGCTGGGTCTACGAACAATATGACACGCTGATCCAGGGCAACTCCCTGCAGCTTCCGGGCGGCGACGCCGGTGTCGTGCGCGTCGAAGGCCATCCGCTGAAGGCGCTGGCCTTCTCCTCTGACGTCACCCCGCGTTATGTCGAGGCCAATCCCTTCGAGGGCGGCAAACAGGCGGTTGCCGAATGCTGGCGCAACATCACCGCGACCGGCGCCGAGCCGCTGGCGGCCACAGACAACCTGAACTTCGGCAATCCGGAAAAGCCCGAGATCATGGGCCAGTTCGTCGAGGCCGTGAAGGGCATCGGCGAAGCCTGCCGCGCACTGGACTTCCCGATCGTCTCCGGCAACGTCTCGCTCTATAACGAAACCAATGGTGTCGCGATCCTGCCGACGCCCACCATTGCCGGCGTCGGTCTGATGCCCGACTGGCGCAAGATGGCCCGAATCGGCAGCGCTGCCGAAGGCGACCGGGTTCTGCTGATCGGCACCGACGGCAGCCATCTCGGCCAGTCCGTCTATCTGCGCGATGTCGTCGGCAGCACCGAAGGCCCGGCACCCGAGGTCGATCTCTTCGCCGAACGCCGCAACGGCGATTTCGTCCGCTCGGTTATCCGTAACGGTCAGGCGACCGCCTGCCACGACATTTCCTCCGGCGGCCTCGTCCTGGCGCTCGCTGAAATGGCGATGGCGTCAGGCAAGGGTCTCAACGTCAGCCTCAGCGAAGGCAAGGGTGCGGCCCATGCCCAGCTCTTCGGCGAGGATCAGGCGCGCTACGTTCTGACCGTTCCGAAGGATGTTGCCGATTTCATCTGCGCCAACGCAGAAGGTTCAGGCATCCCCTTCCGCCGCCTCGGTACTATCAAGGGCGATGCCCTCGTCGTCGACGATCTGATTGCGCTGCCGATTCAGCAATTGCGCGATGCCCATGAATCGTGGTTCCCTGATTTCATGGACGGCCGCGGCGAGCTTGTCGCCGCGGAATGATGCGCAAGGAGTAACGATCATGGCCATGAAACCCGGCGATATCGAAGACATGATCAAGGCCGGGATTCCCGGTGCCAAGGTAACGATCCGCGATCTGGCAGGCGACGGCGATCACTACGCCGCCGAAGTCGTCGCGGAAGCCTTCCGCGGCAAGAGCCGCGTGCAGCAGCACCAGATGGTCTATGAGGCGCTGAAGGGCAATATGGGCGGCATCCTGCACGCTCTTGCCCTGCAGACCTCGGCACCGGATTGAAATGCTGGCTTCGGCCGACTGAAGATCTGAAACGAACAGGCCCGGCTGGAAGGCTTCTTCCGCCGGGTTTTTGTTTTGAAACGGAAGCGATGGCTCGAAAGTGATCGACGCCTCCTCACCTCTTCATTGCTGAGCTCTCAGGCCGGCAGCTTGTCCTGCTCGGGATAGGCAAAGACCGAGGCCGGCATCGGGCCTGCGGTCAGCAGCGTGAAATCGAAGGCGGATTTCTTGTCCGGCCCCAGCACATATTGGCGGTGCACGCGCAGCTGATCCTTGCGGATCTTCTTGTAATGTTCAGGCGTCAGCATCTGCCGCACGCGGATATGGATCATGCTCGCCTGCGGCGCATCCGGATGGCCGGAAACGCTGACGACAGGCACCTTGTAGAAGTTGATCGAGTCCGTCAGGCACTGCACATCGAGCCAGAAAATATGCAGGCAACGCGCAATCAGGCCGACGCGCGAGCGCAAGAGCGTGGCCGACGACATCAGCGCGCATTGCAAGATCGCGCAGCCGAGCGTCGCGAACACCACGCGCTTGCCCTTGAAAACGTCAGGCTCCCGCTCCAACAGAATCCCGACGACATGCGCCGCGACGCTGGAGCCCATACTGTGCGAGGAGATGACATATTCATCGGCCTCCTCGTTGAGTGCTGCGCGCATCGATGTCGCGCATTGTTCCAGCCAGCCGTTGAAAACAGGCCTGTCCATGCGTGCCAGCGCCACGGCCATTTCCCAGTCGGCAAAAAGATGCAGCGTGTGGAAGCGCTCCGAGAACGGCAGGAAACCGAAGGTGAAGAAGATGGCCGCCAGCGGCGCGCTCCAGCCGACGTGCCAGCCGGGAAGTCCCAGCCAGTAATGCAGCGTCAGGATCTGCAGCGTGATGACGATTGCGAGCGCCGTCAGCAGGAAGGGAAAGAGGAAGAACAGGCCAAAGCGCCAGGCATGGCGGAAGTAGCCGGCCATGCCGCCCTCGCGCACAACCTGCCAGAAGCTTGCAAAGCCCGCCGCGATCCGGCTTGCCGTATTGCCGGTGCGCAGCCGCTGCACCAGCTCGTTATGGTCGAAGACATGCACGCGCGTCTGTGTCTGCCAGTCATCGGCGCCGGTGCTGACATCGAAGGAAACATAGTGTCCTTCGTCCGCAGCACCCGTTGCGACACTATAGCCCCAGACGGATGCGCTTTGCCTTGCGGTACGTTCATACCGCGCCCGGTGCGCTGCGCCGTCAAGCGGTTCAAAGCCAGGGAAATGCAGTACAACCCGCTTATCGACGAGTTTCATAGTCTTTTTCTTCTTTCAGGCGGGTTGAGTGCGCCGTTACCAGGAGGACGGGTTCGCCTGAAAATACGGCGAAAAACCGGATAAAATCTTCGAGCCGTCTTGCTAAGCGAACTCTTCCGGAATTCAATAGGTAAGGTGCGTTTCGATAGGGCTGAGGGGGATTTTGTGGCCAATCTCGTGAATGAACTGGTGTCAGGCGTCATCAATAGCGTGCTGAAGGAAATCCTGAAGAAGACGACGGGCCGCACCACGACCAAGCGCAAGCGCCGTAAGGCAGCGTCTGCAACGACGAGCCGCACCACCCGCAAGGCAACGCCGACGAGCCGCAAGCCCGCTCGCAAGCAGGTCAGCAAGCGCCGTACGGCGGCAGGCCGCAGCCGGCAGCGCCGCGCCTAAACCTTCTCCATCGTAAGCCGCAATGCCCGCAATTCTCCGAGGCAGGTCCATGAGCGGGCACGATCTCGGTGTCATGACCGAAGTCTCGCAGTGGAATTTCAGGCACTTCACCGATACTGAGATAGAACAGATCCAGGCTCACCTCAGCAAGGAGCCGTAACACAGCGGCAACAATGCATGCCACAGAGTGTCGCGGATTGGTCTTTTTTTGGTTTTGGCGGCTGGAATTCCAGCTTCCACATGCTATCTAAAGAAAACGATTGAAACGGCGGGCCTTTAACCCGCCTGTTGAAAGGATTAGGTCCCATGAGCGGTATCAACGAATTCATCGAAAACGAGATCAAGAGCAACGACGTCGTCCTCTTCATGAAGGGCACGCCGCAGTTTCCGCAGTGCGGTTTCTCCGGCCAGGTCGTCCAGATCCTCGATTACATCGGTGTGGACTATAAGGGCATCAACGTGCTCGCCGATTCGGAAATCCGCCAGGGCATCAAGGATTACTCCAACTGGCCGACGATCCCCCAGCTCTACGTCAAGGGCGAGTTCATCGGCGGCTGCGACATCGTCCGGGAAATGTTCCAGGCCGGTGAGCTCCAGCAGCACCTCCAGGAAAACGGCGTCACCATTAAGACCGCCGTCGCCTGATCGGTCACCGGGCGTCCGTCCGGTTTCCAAATCTGTATCTTGAGTTCGAGGCGCTGCGCCAAGCAGCGCCTTGACCTGTTTATGGGAATTTCATTGTGACAGATTCATCACAGGCCATGTCCACGGGTCGGCTGCCCATGGGCAAGCTGGAATTTATCGCGCTTGCGGCTTTCTTGATGGCCGTCAATTCGCTGGCGATCGACATCATGCTGCCCGCACTGCAGCAGATAGGCTCCAGCCTCGGTGTCGAGAATGAAAATCATCGCCAATACGTCGTTTCCGCCTATCTTTTCGGCTTCGGCCTCGCGCAGCTTTTCTACGGTCCGCTTTCCGATCGCTTTGGTCGCCGCATTCCGCTCCTGATCGGCCTCTGCATTTACATTGTTGCCGCCTTCGGTATCGCCGTCGTCCCGACCTTTGCCGGTCTTCTGGCGCTGCGCTTCATCCAGGGTCTTGGTTCCGCCGCGACCCGCGTCATTACTATTTCCATCGTCCGCGATGTCTACGGTGGTCGGCAGATGGCGGAAGTCATGTCGCTGATCATGATGGTCTTCATGGTCGTGCCTGTTATTGCGCCCGGCAGCGGCCAGATCATCATGCTCGTCAGCACCTGGCACATGATCTTCGTCTTCATCGGCACCATGGCGACGGCCGTTGGTATCTGGATGTATCTGCGCCTGCCGGAGACGTTGGATCCGGCTAATGTTCGCCCGTTCACGGCGCGCTCGATCCTGCAGGGCTTTGCGATCTTCCTGTCGAACCGTGTCGCCCTCTGTTACACCATTGCCAGCACGATCCTGTTCGGCGCGCTGTTCGGCTTCATCAATTCCGCCCAGCAGGTCTATGTCGGCATTTACGGGCTCGGCGTTTACGCTCCGGTCGCCTTTGCCGGCGTGGCGCTGTTCATGGCCTTCTCGTCCTTCATCAATTCGCAGCTCGTCGGCCGGTTCGGCATGCGCCGCCTGTCGCATGCCTCGCTCTTAGGCTTCAGCGCGTTGAGCTTCATCTGGATGCTCGTGCAGGTCTTCGGGCCGCAGCCGATGCCGTTTCCGATCTTCATCACCTTCTTCGCGCTGGTCATGTTCCAGTTCGGCTGGATCGGCTCGAACTTCAACTCGCTCGCCATGGAGCCGCTCGGCCATCTCGCCGGCACGGCTTCTTCGGTGATCGGCTTCATGAGCACGGTCGGTGGCGCATCCATCGGCGCCATGATCGGCCAGTCCTTCAACGGGACGGCGACACCGATGATCGTGGGCTACTTCGTCGTCTCGTTGATCGGCATCGTTTTCGTGCTGATCGCCGAAAAGGGCCGGCTGTTCAGAGCGCAGCATGCGCCGCTGTCGAAGGACGCATCGCTTTCCAGCTTCACTGATATTGGACACTGATATCGGGCAACTGAAGCTTTCAGACACGTCTGGCGACGGGGCATCCTGGTAGGAACCCGTCGCATCCCGCATTCATGCGGTCGCGTTTCGGCCGTTCTTACGTCATTCAGGGGGATTCGAATGACTCCGACACATAAACCGCACACGGAAAACCAGGGCTCAGCCCGCATCGGCATGGGCTTTGTCGAGTTCGTGGTGACCATCGCCATCATGACCGCCAGCATTGCCATGGCGATCGACAGCATGCTGGCGGCGCTGCCCAGCATCGGCCATTCGCTTGGTGTGATCAACAACAATGACACGCAGCTCGTCATCGGCGTGTTCTTCTTAGGCTTCGGCGCTTCGCAGATCATCTTCGGCAGCCTGTCGGATGCTTTCGGCCGCCGCAACATCCTGCTCGGCGGTCTGGCCTGCTATATCCTCGGCATGTTTGCGGCAGCCGCCACAGGCAGCTTCGAAATGCTGCTGATCATGCGCTTCGTTCAGGGCATCGGCGGCGCGGCCGTGCGCATCACCACGATGGCAATCGTGCGTGACTGCTTCGGCGGCCGCGAGATGGCCCGCGTCATGTCCTATGTCATGATCGTCTTCATGATCGTGCCGATCGTTGCGCCCTCCGTCGGCCAGCTGATCATTACCTATGCCGAATGGCACTGGATCTTCATCCTGCTCGGCATCGTCGCCTCGATCCTCTTCGTCTGGGCGCTGCTGCGCCTCAAAGAATCCTTGCCGCCCGATGAACGCATTCCGCTGTCCTTCGCCGCTGTCGGCGACGGCTTCAAGACGGTTCTGACCAACCGTATCACCTGCGGCTACATGATCGGCTTGACCATGTTCACCGGCGTCATTAGCGCCTATGTGATCTCGGTGCAGCAGGTCTTCGGCGAGGTCTACGGCCTTGGCGACTGGCTGCCGATCGCCTTTGCGGCAACGGCGGGCGGCATTGCCGTTGCCAACTTCCTGAACGGCATGCTGGTGCGCAGCTTTGGCATGCGCCGTATCTCGCATGCCGCCATGCTGCTTTTCACCATCATCTCGGCAATCGGCTTCGTCGCGGCGCTTGGCGGCACGCCGGCCTTCTCCTTCTCCTATGCGCTCTTTTCGATCCTCCTGATGATGTTTGCCGTGATCGCTACCAATTTCACGGCCATCAGCCTGGAGCCGATGGGCAATCTCGCCGGCACGGCAACGGCCGTGACGGGCTTCGTGTCGACGACCTTCGGCGCCCTTCTCGGCGGCGGAGTCGGCCAGCTCTTCAACGGCACCGTCCAGCCGCTTTTCGGCGGCTTCGCGGTCTTCGGCGCCGTTACCGTCGTCATGGTGCTCTGGGCCGAAAAGGGCAAGCTTTTCACCCATCCCGGCGACAGCCCACAGATCGAACCCGGCGCCGTTCACATGTAATGCTGCTTGAGAGCTAAGACTGGAAGATCCCGATGAGCCGTTTCTGGAGCCCCATTGTTCAATCCCTGACGCCTTACGTGGCGGGCGAACAGCCCGTCATCGACGGCCTGGTCAAGCTGAACACCAATGAGAATCCCTACGGCCCATCGCCGCGTGCGCTGGCGGCGATCTCGGAAGCGGTCAACGACACGCTGCGCCTCTATCCCGAGCCAACCGGTTTGAAGCTGCGCCAGGCGATCGCCGCAAGCCATGATCTCGATCCCGGCGAGGTCTTCGTCGGCAACGGCTCGGATGAGGTTCTGGCGCATACCTTCCAGGCGCTGCTGAACCACGATCTGCCCCTGCTCTTCCCCGACGTCACCTACAGCTTCTACCCGACCTATTGCGGCCTCTACGGCATCGATTTCCGCGAGATCCCGCTCGACGAAAAGATGATGGTACGAACCGAGGATTACCGCCAGCCCTGCGGCGCTATCATCCTGCCGAATCCGAACGCGCCGACCGGCACCGCGCTGCCGCTCGCAGCGATCGAGGCGATGGTTGCGGAGCATCCGGATCAGGTCCTCGTCATCGATGAAGCCTATGTGGATTTCGGCGGCGAGAGCGCCATCCCGCTCGTCCGGAAATATCCGAACCTGCTCGTCATACAGACCTTCTCGAAATCACGTGGCCTTGCCGGCCTGCGCGTCGGCTTCGCCGTCGGCCAGCGGCCGTTGATCGACGCGCTGGAGAGGGTCAAGGACAGCTTCAATTCCTATCCGCTGGACAGGCTGACGCAGGCTGGTGCGGTTGCCGCCTGGGAAGATCAGGATTGGTTCAGGAAACATTGCGACCTGATTGTCGCAAGCCGCGAGCGGGTGACCGTGGGCCTTGGCGAACTCGGCTTCGAGGTCCTGCCCTCATCTGCCAATTTCGTCTTCGCCCACCACGCCGAACGCGGCGGTGCGGAGCTCGCTGCAGAATTGCGCAAGCACGCGATCCTTGTCAGGCATTTCCGCAAGGAGCGCATCCAGGATTTCCTGCGCATCACCACCGGCACCGATGCCGAATGCGACAAGCTTCTGAATGCACTGAAGCAGATCCTTGCCTGATTTCAGGCTCAGACCGTGAAGACCTCACGGCGCAGGATGTCCCAGCTTTCCCTGTCCGGCGTGATCAGCAGGCCGCCGGTGACATGGTGCGGCTGATAGGCCGAGCCGTCGAAGCGGGCGGCATAGGCACCGGCTTCCTGACTGATCAAAGTGCCAGCCAGATGATCCCAGGGCATCAGCTTATTGTACATCAGGTAATGCACATGCCCGCCGGCAAAGGTGCGGTATTCATGGGCCGCACAGCGGTAGTTGGTGAGGAAGCGCACCTTCGCGAGATTGCCGAGGATCTCTGCGCGTTTCTCCTGCGGCAGGTAGCCGGTGGAGGCCATGCCGACCATCTGGTCGAGCGCGACAGGCTCTGCGACCGTCAGCCGCTGCGCTTCGCCGTCTGGACGGCGCAGCCAGGCGCCGCCACCCTTCTCGGCCATGACCCAGTCGTCGCCCATCGGATCATAGATGATACCGGCAACAGTCTCGCCCTTGGATACGACCGAGGCCATGACGCCGAAGGCCGGAATGCCTGACGCGAAGTTGAACGTGCCGTCGACGGGATCGACGACGATGGCGAGATCGGCACCTTCGAGTTTGTCGAGAAGTGCTGCATCGGCGGCAACCGATTCTTCGCCGATGAAGAGCGCTTCCGGCCAGAGGCGCGCGGCCTCGACCTTCATCATTCTTTCGGCCTGCTCATCGGCCTCAGTGACAAGGTCGGTCGCTTCCGTCTTGGCGCGCACGTCACTGCTGCCCAGCCGGCGAAAGCGCGGAAGGATCTCGGCTTTCGCTGCCTGCCGCAGGAGATCGGCAAGCTTCATCGTGTCTACGGCAGTCGTCATGGCACTTTCCCCTCGGTTTATCGGTGGCCGATGATCTCGCTGCGGATCATCTGCCAGCTTTCCCTGTCGGGAGCCGAGATGATGCCGCCGGAAATCTCGCCCGGTCTATAAGGCGTTCCGTCGAATTTGGCCGTATGGCCGCCGGCTTCCTGATGCGTCAGCACGCCGGCAAGATGATCCCACGGCATCAGCTTCGGATGGCCGATGAAATGCAGCTTGCCGGACGAGACCATCCAATATTCATAGGCGGAGCAGTTGAAGGCGAAGGTCATGCGGATCTTCGCCATGTTGCCGGCAACGCGCGAACGGTCCGGTTCCTCCATATGGCTGCAGGCCATGGCGCCGATCATGCGGTTAAGCTCGATCGGCTCCGCCACCTTCAGGCGGACAGGCTCGCAATCACGCTTCTGCTGGAAGGCGCCGGCGCCCTTGAGGGAAACGACTGTATCGCCAAGGGCCGGATCGTGAATGATGCCGGCAACCGTCTCGCCCTTGACGGTCACGGCCAGAATGGTGCCGAAGACCGGCAGGCCGGCCGCAAAATTGAAGGTGCCGTCGACCGGGTCAATCACAAAGGCAAGATCGGCATCGGCAAGCGCTGGCACGACGGAACGATCCGCCTCATAAGCTTCTTCGCCGACGATGAGGGCACCGGGAAAGCGCTCGCGGATCGCCGCCGTCAGATAGGCCTCGGAGCGCAGGTCGGCCTGCGTGACGAGATCGACGGAAGATGTCTTTTCGGAAACATTGGCCGCAGCCGCATTGCGGAAGCGCGGCATGATCTCTTCTTCGGCGACATGCCGGAGGCAATCGCCGAGAAACTCTATGTCATTGTCTGAGAAAATCATTTTGGACTCGTTGCATGGATCTGCAGAGGCTCATAGCAAGTCCATTATGACGTTTGGGTGACGTTCAGCGCAGAAAAGTCGAAAAGTTTCGGATCAAGCAGATGCGATGGGTTCACATGCGCGAGCGCGCGCAGCATCGTGTCCTTGCGGCCGGGCATGCGCCGCTCGATATCGGCAAGCATGTCCTTCATCGCATTGCGCTGCAAACCGTCCTGCGAGCCGCAGAGATCGCAGGGAATGATCGGAAACTGCATGGCAGTCGCGAATTTCGCCATGTCGTCCTCGGCGCAATAGGCGAGCGGCCGCAGCACCATCAGGTTGCCTTCGTCGTTGAGCAGCTTCGCCGGCATGGCGGCAAGACGACCGCCATGGAAGAAGTTCATGAAAAAGGTTTCGAGAATGTCCTCGCGGTGATGGCCGAGCACCAGTGCATCGCAGCCTTCCTCTTTGGCAATGCGGTAGAGATTGCCGCGGCGCAGGCGCGAGCAGAGCGAACAGTAGGTTGCCCCCTCCGGCACCTTCTCCTTCACGATCGAATAGGTGTCGCGATATTCGATGCGGTGTTTGACGCCGATCTTGGAGAGGTATTCCGGTAGCACATGCTTCGGGAAGTTCGGCTGACCCTGGTCGAGATTGCAGGCGATCAGTTCCACCGGCAGCAGCCCGCGCCATTGCAGGTCGAGCAGCAGCGCCAGCAGCCCGTAGGAATCCTTGCCGCCGGAAATGCCGATCAGCCAGCGCTTCTGGTCCTTCAGCATGTCGAAGTCTTCGAAGGCCTGACGCACCTGCCGCAGCAGGCGCTTGCGCAGCTTGTTGAAGGAGACCGAAGGCGGCGCGTCGGCAAACAGCGTATGGCCGATGCCGGCTTCAGCCGTTTCCAGATCGTCGGCAATATTGGCTGCGATATTCATCTTCTTACCCGTCTGATGTGCGCGTCCTGCTTAGCAGAAAGCCGCAGGCCAACCCAGTCTCAATCGCCGAAAACCGACCAGCCGGTGCGGGCTGCCAGCATTTCCAGCGCCACGGCACCAAGCTGCGAATTGCCGACCTTGTTCAGCCCCGGCGACCACACTGCAATCGAGGCGATGCCCGGCGCCACGGCAAAGATGCCGCCGCCGACGCCACTCTTGCCCGGCAGGCCGACATGATAGGCGAAATCTCCTGAGCCATCATAGTGGCCGCAGGTCAGCATCAGCGCATTGATGCGTCGCGCCCGCTTCGGCGACACCACCGAATGGCCGGTCAGCGGATTGCTGCCGCGGGCAGCCAGGAACAGACCGGCACGGGCCAGCTGCTCGCAGGTCATCGAAAGCGCGCACTGGTGGAAATAGACGCCGAGCACATGATCGACCGGATGGTCGAGATTGCGGTAGGAGCGCATGAAGTTGGCGAGCGCGAAATTGCGATAGCCGGTCGCCGTTTCCGAACGCGCCACCTTATCGTCAATGGTGATGGATTCGTCGTCGGCGAGGTAACGTACGAAGCGCAGCAACTCGCCGATCGCCTCGCGCGGCGCATGGCCGGCCATGACGACATCACTGACGGCGATCGCGCCGGCATTGATGAAGGGATTGCGCGGGATGCCATGCTCATGCTCGAGCTGGACGATGGAATTGAAGGCCGAGCCCGAGGGTTCGCGGCCGACCCGCTTCCACAGCCCCTCGCCCACCTTGCCGAGCGCCAGCGTCAGCATGAAGACCTTGGAAATGCTCTGGATGGAAAAGGCGACGTCGGCATGGCCGACGCTGTAGACCTTGCCGTCGACGGTAATGATCGACATGCCGAACTGGTTCGGATCGATCTTGGCAAGTTCGGGAATGTAATCCGCGACCTTGCCCTCGCCGATGCGGGGCGTCAGCTCCTTGTAGATGCTGTCGAGGACTGCCTGCAAATCCATGATGGCTTCTCTCCAGAGAACAAAAAAGCCGCCTTGGAGGGCGGCTTTTCTGTATGCGAAAACGCCTCTCGCTGATTAGCGAGAATAGAATTCGACGACCAGATGCGGTTCCATGACAACCGGGTACGGAACGTCGGCAAGCGTCGGAACGCGTGCGAAAGTGGCAACCATCTTGTTATGGTCGACTTCGACGTAATCAGGAACGTCACGCTCTGCGAGCGAAACCGATTCCAGAACCGTAACGAGCTGCTTGGAACGTTCACGAACTTCGATGACGTCGCCGGCCTTGCAACGGTAAGAACCGATGTTGACGCGCACGCCATTGACCGTAACGTGGCCATGG
Source organism: Rhizobium sp. 1399 (assembly GCF_031455475.1). Lineage (NCBI taxonomy): Bacteria > Pseudomonadati > Pseudomonadota > Alphaproteobacteria > Hyphomicrobiales > Rhizobiaceae > Rhizobium > Rhizobium sp. 1399. The sequence goes on from NZ_JAVDSU010000013.1 coordinate 143,835, forward strand.
TTGACGAACTGACGGGCAGCAAAGACCGTCGGAACGAACTTGGCGCGGTAGACGATCGCGTCGAGACGGGACTCCAGAAGACCGATCAGGTTTTCCGAGGTGTCGCCCTTGCGGCGGTCAGCTTCAGCGAAGATCGCGCGGAACTGCTTCTCGCGCAGGTCACCGTAGTAACCCTTCAGCTTCTGCTTGGCGCGCAGCTGCACACCGAAGTCGGAAAGCTTGCCCTTGCGGCGCTGGCCGTGCTGGCCCGGGCCGTATTCGCGGCGGTTCACCGGGGACTTAGGACGGCCCCAGATGTTTTCGCCCATACGGCGGTCGATCTTGTACTTGGACGATTCGCGCTTGCTCATCGTATTTCCTTTCAAAAAGTTAGGACGGTTTGTTGCCAAACCGCGCGAAGGAAACACGCCCTCCTTTGATCTCGTTTCCGAGACCCGACAGGATCTTTCCATTCGCGAACGGACAAGATCCACGGGACATGTCAAATGAAACACCGGACATTGCTGCCCGGTGCTGGGGCGGTCTTTAGGGATAAGTCACAGGATTGTCAAACAGAATCTGCCGCAGCAAGCCCGTTCTCGCCCGCCCGTTCCAGCGAACCGGCAAGTTTGCGCAAGAGCCCGGCCAGCGCCCGACGCTCGTCCTCGTCCAGCCCTTCGAGATGGCCGAGTTCCCGCTTCATGTCTTCGCGGAAGGCGGCTTCGGCACGGCGGATGCCATCTTCCGTCAGCGCCACCTCGAAGCTGCGCTTGTCCCCGGCAGAACGCTCGCGCCGGATGAGCCCGGATTTCTCCAGCCTGTCCAGCCGGTGCGTCAGCCCGCCCGAGGAGATCATCAGAAGACTGTAGAGCTCCGTCGGGATCATTCTGTATGGCGGCCCAGCGCGCCGGATCGTCGCTATCACGTCAAACTCCCCGCGATCGAGATCGAATTCCGAGAATGTCGCCTCGATGGATGGCCGCACCAGATTAGAGATCCGGTAGATGCGTCCGAGAATGCTCATCGGCGTCGTATCGAGATTGGGCAGCTCTTCCGCCCAGAGAGCGCGCAGCCGGTCGACATGGTCTCGCTTTTCCATGGTCACTCCAAAACTATCTTGACGAGAAGATAAATTGGGAAGATTATCTTCTCGTGAAGATAAATATAGCGAACCTGCAGCGTGATCCAAGGAGGAAATCATGTTCCATGTCATACCGCGTGAAAGCCAGCAGCAGTTCGCCAATCGCACCATCCGTTTCGAGGGCGGCGATTACGGCGCGCCGGTCTCGATCTTCCTGATCGACAACGAGCCTGGCCAGGGGCCGGACCTGCATGTTCACCCCTATACGGAAATGTGGATCGTCCGCTCCGGCAAGGCGCGCTTTACCGTGGGCGAAGAGACGCTGGAGCCCAACGTCGGCGATATCGTTATCGTCAATGCCGAGACGCCACACTGCTTCAAGAATGTCGGAACAACGCGGTTGGAGCTCACCTGCATCCATGCCAGCCCCGAAATCATTCAGAGCTGGGTGTGACGCGGTTTATTCGGCCGCGCTTTTCAGAAAGTCGCTATCAGGCGCATCGGCCGAGCCCGGTGCTGTCTCAGCCTGCAGGTCCGGAAAGGCAACAATGCGCTTGCCACTGAAATCCGTGTGCACGACGATGAGCCCCTGCTCCTCGAAATAGCCGAGCAGCCGGCGCGCGCGCCTTGCCGAATGCGTGCCGTAAGCACGGGCGATACGGGCGTCCGAAGGGCAAGCCTCGCCGCCGATCGCAGCCTTCGCCATCATCAGGAACACGCCCTGCAGATCGTCGGTGACGCCGTTCGACAGCGAAAGTGCCGTCGCCCACGCTTCGCCTGCCGCCATTTCGGGATCGACGCCAGAGCGCGAAACCGCGACGCGCCGTCGGAATTCCGGCAGCGACATCGGCGGACCGGGAACGCGGCGCATGCGCAGCCGCACTAGGAATTCCTGATAGAGTACCGCATCGGTCCGGAAGCCGGAGCCCGGATCGTCGAGGATTTCGGCGAGCACGCCGGCAAGCCGTTCCTCACGCTCTTCTGCCGAGATTTCCGGCTGGGCCACACGCGGTTCCGAAGCCTGCAAGGGGGCAGCCGATGGCGTCGAACGCGACAGTTCGGCAAGGATATCGGTGGTCGGGCGTGGTGCGGGCGGCGTACGCCGCACCATCGGCCGCTGGAATTCTTCCGGGTCGGGCGTGAAGATCAGGTCTTCGACATCCTGTGGCGCATCCGGCAGCGGCATCAGCTTCGGGCTGGAAGAGCGCGCCGAGGTCTCGACATTGCCGATCTGGATGGGCAGCGGCCGGCGCGACAATGCCGGGCCGAGCGCTACGAAATGGCCGCGCTTGAGATCTCGAAACATTTCCGCCTGGCGGCGGTCCATGCCGAGCAGGTCTGCGGCGCGCGCCATGTCGATATCGAGGAAGGTGCGGCCCATCAGGAAGTTCGAGGCTTCGGCCGCGACGTTTTTGGCAAGCTTGGCAAGACGCTGCGTGGCGATGACGCCCGCAAGCCCGCGTTTACGTCCGCGGCACATCAGGTTGGTCATGGCGCCAAGCGAGGCCTTGCGCGCATCTTCCGACACGTCGCCGCCGACAGAGGGCGCAAACATCTGCGCTTCGTCGACCACGACGAGAACAGGATACCAATATTCGCGATCGGCATCGAACATGCCGTTGAGGAAGGCGGCAGCGGCCCGCATCTGCTGCTCGATATCGAGCCCTTCCAGCGTGAGAACGCAGGATACGCGGTGCTGGCGGATACGGTTGGCAATGCCGGCAAGCTCGGCTTCGGTGCGCTCGCCATCGACGACGACATGGCCGTACCGGTCGGAGAGCGTGACGAAGTCACCTTCGGGATCGATGATGACCTGCTGCACCCATTGGGCGGATTGTTCGAGCAGACGGCGGAGGAGATGCGATTTTCCGGAGCCGGAGTTGCCCTGAACGAGAAGACGTGTCGCCAGCAGCTCCTCGATATCGAGCGTCGCCGGAGCGCCGGACGCCAGTCCCATATCGATGCCAACCTGCACGTCCAATTCCCCTTACAAATTCCCGGCCCGTCTCTAGCAGATTCGCAGGCACTGTTGTCGTCAAACCGTCAAGAACCCACAGGGAAAGTCAGCCCTGGGAAATAGGTTTTTACACCGCCTCGCGCTCGACGAGGCCGCCCGCCATCTCCTTCTGCGTCGGGATCAGCAAACGGGTGCAGAGCAGGCTGACGAAAAGCGGTACCAGCAAGACCGCAAGCCCCACACGCAAGCCCAGGAGTTCGCCGAGAAAGCCGATAATCGGCGGCCCGATGAGAAAGCCGCTCAGGGCTGCGAAGGAAAGTGTCGCAACGCTTGACGCAGGCGGGCGATCGGTCAGCGAGGCGACGGCCGTCACCGCGAGCGGAAATCCGACCGAAACGCCGACACCGACTGCGGCAAAGCCGATGAGGGCAAGCGGCGTCGCTGGCGCAAAGAGAACGACGAGCATGCCGGCAAGCGAGGCGATGCCGCAGCCGCGGGCAATGGCAACCGCGCCGAAACGGCCTTTCATGTAATCCCCGCTGAAACGCCCTGCCGCAACCATGAAAGCGAAAACCGAATATCCAAGGCCGGTTTGCGCCCCCTCGGCATTCATGACATCGCGGAGGTAGACTGCAGACCAATCGGCGATCGCACCTTCGGTCATCGTCACGCCGAAGACAAAGGCGCAGATCCCGAGCAGCGCAAGGCTTGGCGGCTTAAAGCCGGTCTTTGCCTGCGAATTCTCCTCATGGTGACTTTCAGGCAGTTTCGGCAGGCGCAAGCTGGCAATCAGCGCGACCGGCAGGACGATGAGCGCCGTGATCAGGATCGACCAGTGCGGCGAAAGCCCGATGGCGATGGCGCCGACGCCGATCAGGCTGCCGGCCATGATGCCGAAGCTCCAGAAGCCATGGCAGCGGCTCATGATGATCAGCCCCGTCGCCTTCTCCGTCACATCGGCCTCGACATTCATGCCGAGTTCTACCGTCGAGAGCGCGACCCCGACGATCGTCAAGGCAAAGAATAGAAGCACGGCGCTGGGCGCGAAGGCTGGCAGCGAAACCACGGCAAGAAAGAAGATGAAACCATAGATGATCGCCATGCGCCCGCCGATGCGCGAGACGAGGCGGCCGACAAACGGCAGGGTGATCAGCGTGCCGATCGGCAATCCCAGAAGGGCAACGGCGAGATCGGCGGTGCCGAGTTCAAGCTTCGCCTGGATATCGGGAATCCGCGGCAACCAGGCGCCAAAGGCTATCGGTTGCAGAAAGAAGATCAGCATGACAAGTCTTTGCAGCGGCACGGCGCATCCCTTTACATCTTGAGCGCCAAACCCGCTCGCGATTCCCCGCGGAGATCTTGCGCGATGAGACAGGTGAAATAAAGCGCGTAGTGCCTTCTCAGGCGCTCAGCCCGAAACCCTGCATCAGCCGCCGGGTGGCAAAATCGGGATTGCCTGATGTAAAGACGGCAAAGTCGAAATTATCGGGGTGAACGGCGTCCGCCACCTGCGGTACCAGCGTGCGGGCGCGCCGCGCAATGGCTTCCGCAGGGTCCAGCCAGTCCACCGGCCAAGGCGCCAGCCTGCGGAATAGATTGGCCATGAACGGATAATGCGTGCAGGCAAGCACCACGATATCGGTTTTGCGGCCGTCCTTATCGACGAAGCATTGCTCGATCTCGGCCGTCACTGCCTCATCCGAAACGGCTTCACCCCGGATATAGGCCTCCGCCATGCGGGCCAGGTTTTCGGAACCGACGAGACGCACATGGCATTGCTGCGCAAAGGACTGGATGAGATCGCGCGTATAGGCGCGCTTGACTGTGCCAGGGGTCGCAAGCACCGAGACGAGGCCGGAGCGCGTGCGCTCGGCAGCAGGCTTGATGGCGGGCACCGTGCCGACGAAGGTCATCTGCGGAAAGGCGGCGCGCAGATCCGCACCGACCAGCGTGAAGGCCGTGTTGCAGGCGATGATGCAGACTTCCGGATCGTAGTCTTTGAGCAGCCTGGCGAAGAGGCTGATGATGCGCTCTTTCAGCGCCTGCTCTTCCCAGCCGCCATAGGGAAAGCCGGCATCGTCCGCGATATAGATGAAGCCGCGTTCCGGCATCAGCACACGCGCCTCGCGCAGCACGGTCAGCCCGCCTATGCCTGAATCGAAGACGAGGATGGGTTTCAGCTCATTCGTCGGCGCTGTCATCGGTCGGGGCACCCTTGCCGGATCTGGTGAAACCGCCTTTGCGCGGACTGTTGCGCGAAAAGCGGTCGAGGGAGGAGATGACGCCGCGCAGCACGCTGATTTCCTGTTCCGTGAATGCCCGGCGGGAGAGGACCGCGCGCAGGTTGTCGACCATTTTCGGCTTTTTCGAGGGCGGATGGAAATAGTTGCGTGAATCCAACGCCTCTTCCAGCTGGTCGAACAGCCCGAAAAGCTGCTCCTTTGTGGAAGGCCGCTGCTCGAGCGCCTGGAACGGCACCGCCTCCAGATCCTCCAGGCTCGATTTCATCCACTCATAGGACATCAACAGCACGGCCTGGGCGATGTTCAGCGAGGCAAAGGCGGGATTGACCGGGAAGGTGACGATCTCATCGGCAAGCGCCACTTCCTCGTTCGTCAGACCCCAGCGTTCGCGGCCGAACAGGATGCCGGTGGCCTCGCCTGCCCGGAACCGGCTGCGCAGGTTTGACGCGGCAAAGACCGGAGAGCGCACAGGCTTGTAATTGTCGCGGCTGCGCGCCGTCGTCGCATAGACGAAGTTGAGATCGGCAATCGCCTCTTCCAGCGTGTCGTACACCTTGGTGCCCTCGATCACGTGATCGGCCTTGGAGGCTGCGGCCTGCGCCTTCTCGTTCGGCCAGCCGTCACGCGGGTTGACGAGGCGCAGATCCACAAGGCCGAAATTCGCCATGGCGCGCGCCACCATGCCGATATTCTCGCCCATCTGCGGCTCGACCAGAATGATGACCGGCCCTTCGGCCAGAAGTTGACGCTCGCTGTTGGTGCCCGCCATGTGCCTATATGTCTTCCTATTCCTGATTTACGGGCGCAATAGCTTTGCCGGCTGCAAACGGCAAGTCCTGCGTCTCCGTTGGGTAGAGCCGCTCCAGCGTCGAGCCGATCATTTCCACCGCCAGGCGAGCGCCCTCCCGCCAGAGCGGCAGGTGCCGGCCGGTCGGCCGCATCTGCTTTCGGGTGATGAGAAAACACTCCGAGCCGCGCGGCGCAACCGCGTCCAGCATGCTGATATCGGCAGCGATCCTGCGTTTCAAATCGTCATCGACGGCATCGACCGTGTGGTTTCGTGCCAGAATGCGCGACCAGTACGTGACCGACAGGAAGATTGCCAGCGTCTGGCGGATCTGTCCCGGCCTGGTGACAATGGACCAGGTGGAGCCGAGGGGGCGTGCGGCGAGCGTAATGTCGCGGTAGCAGGCATCGACCTTCTGAGAGATGGCGATGAGTTCAGGCTGGCTCTTCTTGTCCGATACGGCCGATAGCAGCTCCTTCAGGGCCTCGAACCACTTGGCGACCGCCGTATCGAGCGCACCGCGCGTGCGCGCCGGCAGGACGAGGAACGCGACCAGCGTTCCCGCAAACGCGCCGATGACCGTTTCCTCAAGTCGCAGCTTCAGGAGATCGAAGGTCAGGACACCCATCATGCCATAGACTAGGCAGAGCACGATCGAGATGAAGAAGGTCATCGTCGCATAGGAAATCTGCAGGAAGTAGAAAGCAAGGAAAACGCAGGCGACCGAAACCAATAGCGCAATCGCCAAATGATGGGTCAGCAATGTCGCGAGCACCAGGCCGAAGGCAATTCCGAGCAAGGTACCGATCGATCGCTGCAGCGCCTTGATGGCAGTGTCACCGCGCGAATTGGTGTTGGTGAAGACAAGGAAGGAGGCGAGCACCGCCCAGAACCAGCGCTCGCGCGACAAGGCGAGCCCGAGCGTCATGGCAATCGCCGCCGCTAGCGTGATCTGCAGGGCCGAGCGCATCAGCGGGTTTCTGAACGAAAAATCGATTGCGGCAGGTGCGCTGGACTCTTCCACCGAGGCGATCTCGGCGAAATCCGACCTGCGTCCGGCATCGATCGTTTCTGCGAGCTGCCTGCGCGCAGCTGCAAGCCAGAGGAGCGCACGTGCTGTCTCCCCCCGCGGCTGGCCCTCCATGTCGGCGACCGCCTTCTCCTCAGCCGAAAGCACCGCCTTGTCATCTTCGATCACGGCATGGACGAGTGCAAAGGGCGGCGCACTCTGATAGCTCAGCACGATGGCGCTTTCCGTCGCCAGATGCGCATCGAACAGCCGGATCGCCAGTTCCGCGGCCGGTGCGGAAGCGCCATCGAAGACGCTGCCCGGCGGACGCGGAATGAAGCTCTCGGCCATCAGCACCACTTCCTTCAGCCGGTCTTCCAGCTGGCGCAGTTCCTGCCGGTCGGCCTCATCGACCTTTCCATCTGCTGCAAGGGCGGCAAGCTTGAAGAGGATCTGGTTGATGCGGCCCCGCACGCTCTCCAGTGAGCGCAGCAGGTCGCGCCGCCAATTGTCGGGCAAAAGCACCGCCCTCACCCAATGGCTGACAAGCGCCGAGACAACAGGGCCGATCAAGACGACAGGCAATTCCCCGATCGTCGGGTGGAAGTAGGAGCCCATGAAATAGGAGGTGAAGGCGAACATGCCGATAGCAAAGCCACGCGGGCCATAAATGCGCGCCGATGAGGCCAGGAAGATCACCACGAGGAAGATGAAGTCCGAAAGGTAGCGCTGCGATTCAAGCGCGGCTGCGATGCCGACGACGACGAGGCTTGCAAGACAGCCGAGCAGCCTTGTGATGAGCTGGCGCGTCGAGCCCTTGTCGCGCACCGCGACCCCGCCTTCGATCGACAGAACGATGCCGAGACCGTAGGACGCGATCGGCAGCGGAACGATGAGCATGTGGATCAAAAGCAGGATTGCGAAGGAGAGCACGATCGACAGCGTGACACGCGTGCCCATGCGCAAGCGCGAAAGCGCCGGGTCATTGGCAAGCAGCCAGTCTCGGAACTCAAAGCCGGAAATCACCCTTGCCAGTCCTCATGCGCGCCGGATGTGGCGAACCCGAGAGCGAGATACCGCCGCCCCAGCAAAAATCAAATCACACCAACATGATGATTGCCAAGTGTCATCAGCCACCCTGGCGTTCGCCGGAGTCGCCAATCGGTGACCTCATCAGGGTCATTCGCCGTTGGCGATTTGCACCATGGCTTCCTTGAGCGAGATCGGCCCCTGCCCCTCTTCGCCCTGGATCATGATATCGTCGATGACGGGTTTGCCCGCTTCCTCGATCACCTCGAAACGCACGGTCGTGAAGGCGTCTCTGTTGGGTGCGCCTTCCATGCAGGTCGCAGCCTTGAACTTCACCGTCACCTCGGTCGTGCCATTTGTCGGCTGGCCGCTTTCGATGGAGAGGTCCTGCAGCGGGCAGGCATCCTGACCGTTGACGATTACGTCATAGTCGAAGGGCGAAATGCCATCCTCGTCGGCCGCCGGATTCTTGGCGGCGTCTTTGTATTTGTCGCCGAAGTCCTTGCTGTAGAGCCGCGCGAGCCTGCTTTCTTCGAAAATATCGATCCAGTCACTGACATCGCTCGCCCAGTTCTTCTTCGTGTCGTCAATGATTTCCTTGACCGGCGCGGTCACGTCGGCCGCAAGCGAAACGCCCGTCAGGACGGACGAGGCGGCAATGAGGCCGGCGAAGAGAACGGCGATCTTTTTCATGGCAAAATGTCCGGGACTCGGGGGCTTATGTGGCGGAGGTTAGCCATTTTCCCGCTCTTGGCAATGGCGGCAAAAACGTCACGTCCCTGCCCGTTCTGCTTTGCGTTCCCGGCTCACAATGCTATAGCGCTCCGGACCCACATCACCCACCCGGGGCATAGTCCCTTCCTAAGCTTACGAGGCAGATACATGAAGAAGATCAAGGTCGCCAATCCCGTCGCCGATCTCGACGGCGATGAAATGACTCGCATCATTTGGCAGCTCATCAAGGACAAGCTGATCCATCCGTATCTCGACCTCGACATCGACTATTTCGACCTTTCGGTTGAAAACCGCGACGCCACCAACGACCAGGTAACGGTCGATGCCGCCAATGCCATCAAGAAGTACGGCGTCGGCATCAAGTGCGCGACCATCACCCCGGACGAAGCCCGCGTGAAGGAATTCAACCTCAAGGAAATGTGGAAGAGCCCGAACGGCACGATCCGCAACATCCTCGGCGGCGTCATCTTCCGCGAGCCGATCATTTGCCGCAACGTTCCCCGCCTCGTTCCGGGCTGGACGAAGCCGATCGTCGTCGGCCGTCACGCTTTCGGCGACCAGTACCGCGCAACCGATTTCAAGTTCCCCGGCAAGGGCAAGCTGACGATCAAGTTCGTCGGCGAAGATGGCACCGTCATCGAGAAGGAAGTCTTCAACGCGCCGGGCGCCGGCGTTGCCATGGCCATGTACAACCTCGATGAATCGATCCGCGAATTCGCCCGCGCCTCGATGATGTACGGTCTGATGCGCAAGTGGCCGGTCTACCTGTCGACCAAGAACACCATCCTCAAGGCCTATGACGGCCGCTTCAAGGATATATTCGAAGAAGTCTTCGAGACCGAATTCAAGGATCAGTTCAAGGAAGCCGGCATCACCTACGAACACCGCCTGATCGACGACATGGTCGCTTCCGCTCTCAAGTGGTCCGGCGGCTACGTCTGGGCCTGCAAGAACTACGACGGCGACGTCCAGTCCGACACGGTTGCCCAGGGCTTCGGCTCGCTCGGCCTGATGACCTCGGTTCTCTTGACGCCCGATGGCAAGACGGTTGAAGCCGAAGCCGCGCACGGCACGGTCACCCGCCACTATCGCCAGCACCAGAAGGGCCAGGAAACCTCGACGAACTCGATCGCTTCGATCTTCGCCTGGACCCGTGGTCTCGCGCACCGCGCCAAGCTCGACGACAATGCCGAACTCGCCAAGTTCGCTGCAACGCTCGAAAAGGTCTGCGTCGACACCGTCGAAGCCGGCTTCATGACCAAGGACCTGGCGCTGCTCATCGGCCCCGATCAGCCGTGGCTCTCCACCACCGCTTTCCTCGACAAGATCGACCAGAACCTGCAGGCCGCAATGGTCTGAGCCCTGCTCAGATAGAAATCGAAAAACCCGGCCTTTGTGCCGGGTTTTTGTTGTCAGGCGAAATTGCTTTCCGTCTCTAAATTAGCAGTTACTTTAAAAAGTAAGCTTCGCGTAAGTTGCAAGGCCTATTCAGCTACTCGCTACAGCATCGGCCCGAAAATCGGAATCGATTTTCGGAAAGCCTGATGCGTAGATTCAAAAGACTAGAGCGTCCTTAGTGCGTCCAAATGGACGCACGGCGCTCTAAGCATGGAGGTTCTGATGGCCAAGAAGAGTTTTGTCCCCGAATTTCTGCAGCTTGTAAGGCTCCTCGCGCGACGCGAGGGCCAGGATATGATTGTTTTTTATCTTGATCTTGCTTTGCTTGAGACCCAGACCCAGCACTACAATCAGCGCTGGCGGTGCCCTCCCGGCCGGACTGCTGGAGTTGACGCGCCGCCGGCGACAGAGGTCATCCCTCGCGCGGCCGTGAAGACGCCCCCTTCTCCGAGGGTTGAAATCTCCCGCGCCAGCGCTACGAAAAGAGCATGGGAAAGAGGAGAGCAGGATGACCGAGGAAATCACCTTCTACACGAACCCGATGTCGCGCGGCCGGATAGCGCGGTGGATGCTGGAAGAAACCGGCGTGCCATATCATACCGAAATCCTGACATTCGGCGGGACGATGAAGGGCCCGGACTATCTGTCCGTCAACCCGATGGGCAAGGTGCCGGCGATCCGTCATGGGAAGACGATCGTGACGGAATGCGCGGCAATCTGTGCGTATCTTGCGGACACGTTTCCGCAGGCAAGGCTCGGCCCGCAGCCCGATGAGCGGGCCGATTATTACCGCTGGATGTTTTTCGCCGCCGGGCCGCTGGAAGCTTCTGTCACGCTGAAGGCGCTCGGCTTCGAAATCCCGCAGGAGCGGCTGCGCATGGCCGGCTGCGGCTCCTTCGGTGACGTCATGGGCACGCTGGAAAAGGCGGTTTCGGCCGCCTCCCCCTATATTGCCGGAAGCCGCTTCACGGCGGCTGACGTCTATGTCGGCTCGCATATCGGCTGGGGTCTCGCTTTCGGCAGTATCGAAAAGCGCCAGGCCTTCGTCGATTATTTTGGCCGCCTCGCCGAACGCGATGCCTACAAGCGGGCAACGGCGTTGGATGATGAGGCGGCGAAAGCCATGCAGGCGGCCTGAAAGCAATTCCAGCAAAAGTGTACAGCGGTTTTGCGTCCGGAATTGCGTAAAGAAAAGAGCTAATCAGGCTAGAGGCATGTAGATATCCGTCCGCAGCTCGGTCGGCGCGACCTCGCGCGGATTGTTGAGATATTCCTCGAACATGACGCGATCCCGGATCTGCTGGCCGGATGCCGGCAGCCACTGGGCGTAGAGCCATTGGTAGGCCTTGTACATATCGGCATAAGGCCCCTTGTGATGCAGCACGGCATAGTCGCCGCCCTCCACCACGCGCCGCTCCAGCGGTGCGTTGGCGGTCGTCTCTTCGCCGACCGCGACACAGGCGACGGAGCGCAACTTCTCGGGCTGCACGAGATCGGGATCGTCGAGATAGACGCCGATCATTCGCATATCGGGTTTTGCCAGCCCGCGGGCATAGAGCGTACCGAACAGCGTCTCGAAGGCCTTGCCGATCTCCATATAGGAGCCGGTATGGGGAACGCCGACCAATTCGAGCGGCGGGATGGTTTTCAGGCTTACGTCAAACATGGCTTTCGCCTTTCCGGAGATTAAGGGTTCGAACTGCGTGTGGCTTCCCTCTTTCCGGTAGCGTGCCGGCGGCATTCCATAGACCGATTTGAATATGCGGTTGAAGGACTGGAGATTGGGATAGCCTGATCGCTTCGCAATCTCGGCGACCGCCAGTTCCGTGCGGACGATATCGCCCGCCGCGCGATGCAGCCGCAGCCGCTTGACGGTTGCCGCCAGCGTCTCGCCGTAAATCGCCCGATAGATCCGGTGCCAGTGATAGCTCGACAGGCAGGCGATTTCGGCCAGCCGCTCCATATCCAGATCCTCGTCCAGATGATCGTGGATATAGGCCGAGACCCGTCTCAGACGGTTCTCGTAGAGCGCCCATGCCGTTTCACCCACCATGTCAAACCTCGTGCTATTCGATCGGCTGCAGCAAACCATAGCCTGATTTGACAAATCCTGCTGACTTGCCGGGAAACGCAAGCGGCCTGCTCTTTCGTCATCCTCGTGCTTGTCCCGAGGATCTACAGCGGATCACAGCAGATCCTCGGGACAAGCACGAGGATGACGTTGAGTAAAAGGCGGCGTTCGCCCAAAACAAAAGGCGGGAACATGTCCCGCCTTTGCTTTCAATCCATGTCAGAAATTCAGCCTGCAATCGCTGCTGCAACAGCCTCAAGCGCCTCATCAGCCTTGGCTCCATCAGGGCCGCCGGCCTGCGCCATATCAGGACGACCGCCGCCACCCTTGCCGCCGAGCGCTGCGGAGGCAACGCGCACCAGATCGACCGCACTGAAACGATCCACGAGATCGGGCGTCACGGCAACGACAGCACTTGCCTTGCCATCTTCGGACACGCCGATCAGCGTCACCACGCCGGAGCCGATGCTGGCTTTGCCGTCATCGGCAAGCCCCTTGAGATCCTTCGGATCAACGCCGGCCACAGCCTTGCCAAGGAACTTGACGCCGGCGACGTCGCGCACAGCATCGGCAGAGCCGCCCTGCCCGCCGCCCATGGCGAGCTTGCGCTTGGCATCGGCCAGTTCCTTTTCGAGCTTGCGGCGCTCGTCCATCAGTGCCTCGACGCGCGACAGCACTTCCGACGGCTGCACCTTCAGCGAGGCGGCAAGCGTCTTCACGCGATCGTCCTGTTCGGCGAGATATTCGCGCGCCGATTCACCGGTCACCGCTTCGATACGGCGAACGCCGGCACCGACGGCGCTTTCGCCGAGGATGCGCACGAGCCCGATCTGGCCGGTCGCCGACACATGCGTGCCGCCACAGAGCTCGACCGAATAGGGCCTGTTGGCCTTGGCACCATGCAGACCCGTACCCATCGAAACAACACGCACTTCATCGCCATACTTCTCGCCGAACAGCGCCATGGCGCCTTCCGCGATGGCATCATCGACGCTCATCAAGCGGGTCGTCACGGGCGCATTCTGCAGAATGATCTCGTTTGCCATTTCTTCGACGACCTTGAGTTCTTCCGCCGTCATCGGCTTCGGATGCGAGACGTCGAAACGCAGGCGCTCGGGAGCGACCAGCGAACCCTTCTGGGCGACGTGGGTGCCGAGCACTTCACGCAGCGCCTCATGCAGAAGATGGGTTGCCGAGTGGTTGGCGCGCAGGCGCAAGCGACGTGCATGATCGACCGTCAGCACGACCGCATCACCGGCCTTGATCACACCTTCAATGACCGTACCCAGATGCACGAACAGGCCTTCACCCCTCTTCTGCGTATCCGAAATCTCGATCTTGCCGTGGTCGGACGAGATCACGCCCGTATCGCCCAGCTGGCCGCCGGACTCGCCGTAGAATGGCGTCTGGTTGACGACGACCTGCACCTTGTCGCCGGCCTTGGCTTCGTCGGCAACGGCGCTGTCCTTGACGATCGCCTGGACGACGCCTTCAGCCGTTTCGGTGTCGTAGCCGAGAAATTCGGTCGCGCCGTGCTTTTCCTTGAGCTCGAACCAGACGGTTTCCGTGGCCTTCTCACCGGAGCCGGCCCAGTGCGAACGTGCCTCGGCCTTCTGGCGCTCCATGGCATCGGTGAAGCCGGAGATATCGACGCCGATTTCGCGGGCGCGCAGCGCATCCTGCGTCAGGTCGAGTGGGAAGCCGTAGGTGTCGTAGAGCTTGAAGGCGGTCTCGCCATCCAGCATGTCGCCCTTGGAAAGGTCGGTGGTCGCGTCTGACAGAAGGGACAGGCCACGCTCCAGCGTCTTGCGGAAGCGGTTTTCCTCGAGCTTCAGCGTTTCGGAAATCAGCGCCTCGGCGCGCACCAGTTCCGGATAGGCGCGGCCCATCTCCTGCACCAGCGTCGGCAGCAGCTTGTACATCAGCGGTTCCTTGGCGCCGAGGAGCTGCGCATGGCGCATGGCGCGGCGCATGATACGGCGCAGCACATAGCCGCGGCCTTCATTCGATGGCAGCACGCCATCGGCGATCAGGAAAGCCGAGGAGCGCAGGTGGTCGGCAATGACGCGGTGGCTGGCGCTGCCCTCTGCCTTCGCACCCATCGTATCCTCGATGGTGCCGATCAGCGTGCGGAAGAGGTCGGTGTCGAACACGCTCTGCACGCCCTGCAGAACGGCAGCCATGCGCTCCAGACCCATGCCTGTATCAATCGACGGGCGCGGCAGCGGGTTGCGAACGCCGGGCTCGGTCTGCTCGAACTGCATGAAGACGAGGTTCCAGAATTCCAGGAACCGGTCGCCATCTTCTTCCGGCGAGCCGGGAGGGCCGCCCCAGACATTCTCGCCCTGGTCGATGAAGATTTCCGAGCACGGGCCGCAGGGGCCGGTATCGCCCATCTGCCAGAAATTGTCAGAGGTCGGGATGCGAATGATCTTGTCGTCGGAAAAACCGGCAATCTTCTTCCACAGCGTCGCGGCTTCCTCGTCCTCGGAATAGACCGTCACCAGCAGGCGGTTCTTCGGAAGGTCGAAGCCTTCGGTGACCAGCTTCCAGGCAAGCTCGATGGCGTTCTCCTTGAAATAATCGCCGAAGGAGAAGTTGCCGAGCATTTCGAAGAAGGTCAGGTGGCGCGCAGTATAGCCGACATTGTCCAGATCGTTATGCTTGCCGCCGGCGCGCACGCACTTCTGCGAGGTCGTTGCCGTCGAATAGGGACGCTTTTCCAAGCCGGTAAAAACGTTCTTGAACTGTACCATGCCGGCATTGGTGAACATCAGCGTCGGGTCATTGCGCGGCACGAGCGGGCTCGATGGAACGACCTCATGGCCGTTCTTCTTGAAGTAGTCGAGGAAGGTCGACCGGATATCGTTTACACCGCTCATTTCATGCCCTTCGATGCTGCCAGCAGGCAGGTAAAATTAAATCCATCGGCTTTTATCGTTCGACCTTGCCACTGTCCAGCAAACAAACAAAACCGGCCGCATTCTCGTGAGAGAACGCGGCCGGTACTGAATTGCCTCAGCGGTCAGGGCGAATTACATGTCGCCGGCATCACCTGCGTCGTCGCCGGCATCAGGGCCGCCGTTCTGCAGGAAGCGGTCGGCAATCAGGCCGGCGTTCTGGCGCAGCCCCGTCTCAATCTCGCGGGCGAGATCCGGATTGTCACGCAGGAAGATCTTGGCGTTTTCGCGGCCCTGGCCGAGGCGCTGGCTGTTATAGGAGAACCAGGCGCCCGACTTCTCGACGATGCCGGCCTTGACGCCGAGGTCGATGAGTTCGCCAGTCTTGGAGACACCTTCGCCATACATGATGTCGAATTCGACCTGCTTGAAGGGAGGCGCCATCTTGTTCTTGACGACCTTGACGCGCGTCTGGTTGCCGATCACCTCTTCGCGCTCCTTGACCTGGCCAATGCGGCGGATGTCGAGGCGGACGGAGGCATAGAACTTGAGCGCGTTACCACCCGTCGTCGTTTCCGGCGAACCGAACATGACGCCGATCTTCATACGGATCTGGTTGATGAAGATGACCATCGTGTTCGACTTGGAGATCGAAGCCGTCAGCTTGCGCAGCGCCTGGCTCATCAGGCGGGCCTGCAGGCCCGGCAGGCTGTCGCCCATTTCACCTTCGATTTCGGCGCGCGGCGTCAGCGCGGCGACCGAGTCGACGACGAGAACGTCAATGGCGCCGGAGCGCACCAGCGTATCGGTGATTTCAAGCGCTTGCTCGCCGGTGTCGGGCTGGGAGATCAGGAGGTTCTGCAGATCGACGCCGAGCTTGCGGGCATAGACAGGATCGAGAGCGTGTTCGGCGTCGACGAAGGCGCAGATGCCGCCCTTCTTCTGCGCTTCGGCAATGGTCTGCAGCGCGAGCGTCGTTTTACCAGAACTTTCCGGACCGTAGATTTCGATGATACGGCCCTTCGGCAGGCCGCCGATGCCGAGCGCGATATCGAGGCTGAGCGAACCCGTAGAAACCGTTTCGATCTCGACGATACTCTCGTTCGAGCCGAGTTTCATGATCGAGCCCTTGCCGAACGACCGCTCGATCTGTGAGAGTGCCGCTTCGAGCGCCTTGCTTTTGTCCACCGATTTGTCCTCTACGAGCCGCAATGAATTCTGAGACATTCGATCCACCTTTAGGTTATTGACGCTGCTCAAGCAATGTCGCCGCTGATGCGAAGTTTGTACCTGATTTGTTCTTATTTCGCAATAGGGTTGCAAATAATTGAAAGAAAAAGGTAAAACGGCCTGTGTTCTATTTTTGTTTTATCGATGCAAAGCAACGCCTTAGTGTGCCGCCTGCGCTGAACGCCGGCGTTCTTGCCGCTATTCGATTCGTCTGGGAGCAGCAGAAATGAGCGGCAAGATTCTCGTTCTCGGCGGCGCCCATATCGATCGCCGCGGCCGCATTGCTGGCGAGACGGCGCCAGGCGCCAGCAATCCAGGCACATGGTTCGAGGAACCGGGCGGCGGCGGCTTCAATGCAGCCCGGAATCTGGCGCGCCTCGGCTTCGACGTGACGATGATTTCGCCGCGCGGTGGTGACCCGATCGGCGAGATGGTGAGCGAAGCGGCCGACTTTGCGGGTATAGACGACCGCCCCTTCGTCTTCCTCGATCGCAAGACGCCGAGCTACACGGCGATCATCGAGAAGGACGGCAATCTGGTCATCGCGCTGGCGGACATGGAGCTTTACCGCTTCTTCGTGCCGCGGCGGCTGTCGATCCGCTGGGTGCGCGACGCCTTTGCCGCCACCGATTTCATTCTCTTCGACGCCAACCTGCCGGAGGAAACGGCGGCCGCGATCGTCGCAAGGGCAAAGGCGCTCGGCAAGCCGGTGGCGGCTATTGCCATTTCGCCGGCCAAGGTGGTGCGCCTCCTGCCCTGCCTCGAAGACATCGACTACCTTTTTCTCAACGAGGCCGAGGCTGCGGCGCTCATCGGTCTGCGGCCGGAAGATGCCGACGCATGGCCGTCCCTGCTCGCTGACATCGGCGTCACCGGTGCGGTCGTCACCCGTGGCAAGCGCGAGCTTGTCGCCTTCAAGGATGGCCGTGCGCTCGTCCTGCAGCCGCCGATTTCGGAGACAGTGGCCGATGTCACGGGGGCTGGAGATTCGCTGGCAGCCGGCACGCTCTCGGCCCTCATGCTCGGCCTGCCGCTGGAAGAGGCGGTTCGCCATGGCACGGCGGCAGCCGCCCTCACCGTCCAGTCGAGGCACGCCGTGAACGAAAATCTTTCACCCGAACTGCTGCGCAACATGCTTTCGCTTGTCCCGGCGGCGAGAATTCTGCAATGAAGCGGCAACACCGATAAACGGATACGGATCATGACCAAACCCTTCTCGCCCCTGCTGCCGATCTCCTACTCGAAGGAAGTGGCCGCCGCCAAGCAGCGCGGCGCCCCGATCGTGGCACTCGAATCGACCATCATCACCCATGGCATGCCCTACCCCGGCAATATCGAGATGGCGCGTAGCGTCGAATCGATCATCCGTGATCAGGGTGCGGTCCCCGCCACCATCGCCGTCATCCACGGCACGCTGCATATCGGCCTCGAACCCGCTGAGCTGGAGCAGCTCGCCAAGGCAAAGGACGTCATGAAGGTATCGCGCGCCGATATTGCCTTCTCGATCGCCGAACGTCGCACGGGTGCGACGACGGTTGCGGCGACGATGATTGCGGCGGCGCGTGCCGGCATCAAGGTGTTTGCAACCGGCGGCATCGGCGGCGTCCATCGCGGCGCGGAAGAAACGTTCGATATCTCGGCCGACCTCGAAGAACTCGCCCGCACCGGCGTCATCGTCGTCTGCGCCGGCGCCAAGGCGATCCTCGATATTCCGAAGACGCTGGAAGTGCTGGAAACCCGCGGCGTGCCGGTCGTGACCTATGAAAGCGACGAATTCCCGGCTTTCTGGTCGCGCTCATCAGGCATTCGCAGCCCGCTGACGCTGAACAGCCCGGCGGCGATCGCCAATTTCCAGACGACGCGCGAACAACTCGGCATCGACGGCGGCATGCTGATCGCCAACCCGGTTCCGGAAGCCGATGAAATCGCTCGCGAGGAAATGGAAATCTACATCGAGCGCGCGCTTGATAGCGCCGAGCGTGACGAAATCACCGGCAAGGCGGTAACACCTTACCTGCTGAGCACGATCTTCGACCTGACCGACGGTCAGAGCCTGAAGACGAATATTGCGCTGGTAGAGAACAATGCGCGGCTTGCCGCAGAGATTGCTGTAGCGCTCGGCGAGTAAGCCAACGTCTGGCGGGCTGACCCCGCCAACGATCCATCGTAGCGAGACTTGAGGGGCGCACAGCGCCCCTTAATCATATCAGCTATCCAGCGTCTCTTTCACCGCCACAGCCAGCTGCTTCAGCGAGAACGGCTTCGGCAGGAAGCCAAACTTCGCTTCCGGCGGCAGGTTGCGGGCGAACGCATCCTCTGCATAACCGGACACGAAGATGAACTTCAGATCCGGATAGTTCTTGCGCAACTCGCGCAGCAGCGACGGCCCGTCCATTTCAGGCATCACCACGTCGGAGACGACGATATCCACCTTGCCTTCGAGCTCCTCCATGATCTCGAGGGCCTCGACGCCGGAGCCGGCCTCATGGACCGTATAGCCACGCGTCTCCAGCATGCGCTTGCCGCCGCGCCGCACCGCTTCTTCGTCCTCGACAAGCAGGATGACGGCTGAGCCTGTCAGGTCTTCCGGCTGTTTCGGCTGGACGAGTTCCACAATCTGCGCGCCACCGGTCGCAACGGCCTGATCGGCGGCTTCCGCTTCCGCAGCGACTGCCGGTTCGACGATATGGCGCGGCAGGAAGATACGGAAGGTCGTGCCCTTGCCGACTTCCGATTCCGGCTGGATATAGCCGCCGGACTGCTTGACGATGCCGTATACCATGGCAAGGCCGAGACCTGTGCCCTTGCCCACATCCTTGGTGGTGAAGAAGGGCTCGAAAATCTTGTCCATGATCTCGGGCGCAATGCCGGTGCCAGTGTCGGTCACCTCGATCAGCACCATGTCTTCATGCGGCATGTAGGAATAGTTGAAGGCGGCAACTTCCGCTGCCGGCAGATTGCGGGTGCGCAGCGTCAGCGTGCCGCCATCAGGCATGGCGTCACGGGCATTGACGCAGAGATTGATCAGCACCTGCTCGAATTGCGAAAGATCGGTTTTGACAGGCCAGAGATCGCGGCCATATTCGACGTCGAGCTTGACGTTGGTACCCGAAATCAACCGGTCGACCAGCATGCGCAGGTCGCCGACGACATCGGTCAGGTTCAACACCGTCGGCCGCATCGTCTGCTTGCGCGAGAAGGCGAGAAGCTGGCGCACGAGCACCGCCGCGCGGTTGGCATTGCGCTTGATCTCTATCAGATCGGCGAAGCTCGCATCGGCAGGTCGCGCCTGTAAGAGCAGATGGTCGGAAGACAGCAGGATCGCCGTCAGCACGTTGTTGAAATCGTGCGCGATGCCGCCGGCAAGCGTGCCGACCGCATTCATCTTCTGCGTCTGCGCCATCTGCGCTTCCAGCGCCTTCTGCTCGGTCACTTCCACCGCATAGACGATAGCCGCCTCCTCCGGCGCCTCGTCGCTCTGATCGATGACTGCATTCACATAGAAGCGGAAGAAGCGTGCATCATCGGTCGGCGTGCGGGAATCGATCGGCGGGATGTCGCCCTGGCGATCCTTGGCGGCGGCGAGTGCCGCGGCAAGCTGCGGCCGGTCGCTGTCCTGCACGATCGTTTCCATCAGCGCGCCGCGCTCCAGATCGTCACGCGAGACGATATTGGAGAAAAGCTTCAGGAAAGGCGCATTGGTGCGCAGAATCTTGCCATCGCCATTGACCGAAGCGATCGCCATCGGCGTGTTGTTGAAGAAGCGCGTGAAGCGCATGGCGGCCGCCGATGCCGACTGGCCGTTCTCACTGTCCTTGTCACGCGTCAGCACGATCGTCCGGCTCTCGCCGGGCGCTCCGTCACGCATGGAGGTGACGCGGTGGATGATCTGCACCGGCAGGCTCTGGCCGTTCGATTTGCGCAGGTCGAGGTCCAGCGTCACGGTCTTCTTCAGCCCCGGCTCGGCCTGTACCGACTGGATCAGCGCCAGCCCCTCACCCGCGACGAGATCGCCGATGTTCATCGAGCCCGGCATGAATTTGGTGAGATCGAGACCCAGCCATTCCGCAAGCGTGGCGTTCAGATAGAAGATCTCGCCCTTGCGCCCGGCGGAGAAGAAGCCTGCCGGAGCGTGGTCGAGATAATCGATCGCGTTCTGCAACTCCTTGAAGAAGCGCTCCTGATCCTCACGCTCGGCGGTGATATCGATGATCTGCCAGATCTGCAGCGGCTTGCTGTCGCCCTCTTCCGGCTTCAGGAGCCGCGCTTTCAGGCGATACCAATGCGCGCCGGCGTTGCTTCCGGGGCCAACGGCCCGCAGCAGGCGGAATTCTTCGCGCCCCTCCCGGCCCTCGCGCAACCCGTTCACCAGCCGGTAGAGCGCCTCGTTCGATTCGCGGTGGCGCGACAGCAGCGTCTCCAGTGTCTGCACCTCGGTCGCCTTCCGCGCGCCGGTCAATGCGCCATAGGCGGCATTGGCATAGACGATGCGGCCCTTCTCGTCAGTGATCAGCGTTCCGTCGGGATGGCCGTTCAGGAAAGCGCGCGCCAGGCTGTCTGACTGGCGCTGCGGCATGACCTCGATGAAGCCGATGACGGAGGAGACGAGAAAGAAGATGCCGACCATGGCGAGAACGCCGAGACAGCCGAGCACCAGCTCGTTGCCGAGCGAATCCTTGAAGAAGACGAAGGCCGCGGCCGCCGCAATCAGCACGATCGCCAGCAGGATGATGCGTATCGCCGTGCCAGAACGCCCCCCACGATCCACAAGCGGCGCGTTATAGTCGTCGACCTGACGCGATTTCGTCATCTATTCCTCGCATAAGCCCTTCCTGCCGCGCTCGTAACATCGCTACGAAGCAGGAATCAGGCAGTCTTTCCTTCTTATCAACTTGCTGCGCCCGCAAAAACAGCAGGTTTCGTTAGACTGCTTGAATTCACAGGCAAACGCGCCAATTTGCCCGTAATCCCGCCGGTGCCGCAGCGAGCGCCCGGCCAAATAGTTGCACAACACGAAATCGCGTTCGCCGGTGACTGGACAGACCCGCCGGCTCTTGCCTAAGGAGCGGAAAAGTCGTCTGTTGTGCCATAATGCGAAATGGAGTGAGTGCCTATGTTCGATGATGTTGTAGGGGCTTACGGTAGCCGCTTCCTGCTTGCCGCCGGTGGCGTCGGCATTGCCCTCATCCTGCTCATCGCCGTTCTGTGGTTCCTGCGCGGCCGCGCGCCCTCGCCTTTCGTGCGCGGTGGTCGCAACCGTCAGCCGCGCCTTCAGGTGCTCGATGCCGCCGCCGTCGACGCCCGCCGTCGCCTGGTTCTCGTGCGCCGCGACAATGTCGAACATCTCGTCATGATCGGCGGCCCGACCGATATCGTCATCGAAAGCCGCATCCTGCCGGAAACCGAAGCCGAAACCGCTGCTGAGTTCCGTCCACAGCCGGTCGAGGAGCGTGCTGTCGCTCAGGAGCGTGCAGCAGTCCAGCCGCGCCGCGAGCCGCCGCCGAAGCCAGTCGCCGCCCCCGTCGCACCACCTGTGGCGGCAAGCGCCGAACCTGATTTCGAACCCTACAGCCCGGCACCGGCACCGGCTCCGGTCATCGTCCCAGTCATCGCCCCGCCGGCCGAGCCGCTTCGCCAGCGCCCCGAACCTTCGGTCGCTCCGGCAGTCGCGCCGCCCATGTCTGCCCAACAGATGCCTGCCCAGCAGATGTCGGGCCAGCAGGCTCCCGCGCCACAGGTCTCCGCTCCGCCGCTCACAGCCGAGCGCGACGGCCCGCAGCGCATGTCGCAGCTTCAGCCGCGCCAGCCCGAACGCCCCGCTCCGCAACCCGTGCCCGATACCGCTAGCGCCGCAGATATCCTCGATGCAGCCCGCCAGCGCGTGCTGCCGCAGCAGCGCATCGAACCGGAAGTGTCCACTCCGCCGGCCCAGAGCATTCCCGCCGTTTCGCGCGGCGCTCCAGTCGCGACGGAAGATGGCGGTTTGCAATCGGCTGCCATCCGCCGCGATTTCCAACGCATCCTCGATGATGAGATATCGGCCAATCCGGCCGCCGAGCGCGTGGTTCCCGTACCCAATACGCAGCAGGCACGCCCTGCCCCGCAGCCTGGTGTTCCTCAGCCCGGCTCAATGCCACGCCGCGACCCCGACATGGCGCCGATCACGGGTGCGGATGCCGCACTTCAAAAGGAAGTCGCCCGCATCTTCGGCGAAATGAGCGTCAATCGCGACAAGTAAAAGCCGGAGCCATATGGCCGCAGAGCAAGGGCACCAAAACAAAAAGCACCGCGATCGTCTCGCGGTGCTTTTTCATTGCCGGTCCGGATGTGATTATTCGTCCCGGTAAACCTTTTCGCGGCGCTCGTGGCGTTCCTGCGCTTCGATGGACAGCGTGGCGATCGGGCGGGCGTCGAGGCGTTTCAGGCCGATCGGCTCGCCGGTTTCCTCGCAGTAGCCATACGTGCCATCCTCGATGCGCTGCAGGGCTGCATCGATCTTGGAGATCAGCTTTCTCTGACGGTCGCGGGCGCGAAGTTCAATCGCCCGGTCGGTTTCGGAAGATGCACGATCTGCGAGATCAGGGTGGTTTGCGCTTTCCTCAGCCAGATGGTCGAGTGTTTCGCGCGCTTCTCTAAGGATATCGTTTTTCCAGGCAACCAGCTTGGCTCTGAAATAAGCGCGCTGGTTCGTATTCATGAACTCCTCGTCTTCCGAGGGAACATAATTGCTAAGATCGATCTTCTCACTCAACGCGATTCTCCTGAAGAACATCTCATCTGGCCGGGTGTATATCCCATGCGCTATCCGCGATTCAAGCCAAATAAGACAGGTAAACAGATTTTTAAATCTGTCATAAATTTGAGCTAACAGTCTATTTTCGCATCATTATTCCGAGCAGCGATTTTTGCTTGGCCTTCAAAACGCCGTGTTGGGACGCCCCTTTTGCACTCTTGGAAGCCTGTGGACGGTTGACGTTGCGGGATCGCAACCGCTACTGAAAAGGCTCCGTTCGAAGCTGGATTTGCCCATGGCCGCCCTCCTGCCTCCGCCCCATCGGATCTACCTCCTGCGTCATGCCGAAGCCGCCTGGGCCGAGCCCGGACAGCGCGATTTCGACCGGCCGCTGAGCAAAAAGGGTTTCGGCGATGCCGAGATTGTCGCCGACCGCGCCGCCGACAAGGGCTACCGTCCGGACATCCTGATCAGCTCGACTGCGCTTCGTTGCCGCGACACCGCCGAGGCCGTGCATCGGGCCATGGGCGAAACGCTCGACATGCGCTTCGTCGACACGCTCTATAACGCCTCGGTCGATACCTATCTCGAAATCATCGATGCGCAGGATGTGGGGAGCGTCATGCTCGTCGGCCATAACCCGACAATGGAGCAGGCCCTATCGGCGCTGATCGGCCAAAAGGCTATGGCAGCCTCTGTGCCGAAAGGCTTCCCGACAGCCGGTCTCGCTGTCATCAGCTATGTCGCTACGACTTCGGCATGGCGTCTCGTCGATTTCGTCATCGACTGAGCTTTCGCGCCGCTTCTTTTTCGAGCAGCGGCCCCTTCCTATATTGCAGGCAGTGCCATCAGGGATTCCGATTTGCCGCCACGCCTGACATCCTTTGCCGACGATGCGCTGATCGCGCTGGATAATCTTGCAGACCGCGCCAGCGGTCTCGTCAATCCGACCATCCGGCTCGGCGTCACCGGCCTTTCCCGCTCCGGCAAGACTGTCTTCATTTCCTCGCTGGTCCACAATCTCCTGCACGGCGGCCGGCTGCCGCTCCTCGAAGCGATTCAGTCCGGTCGTGTGTCGGCCGTCCGTCTGGAGCCGCAGCCAGATGATGCCGTGCCGCGCTTCCAGTACGAGGATCATATCCGCGCACTGGTGAAGGAGCGGATCTGGCCGGATTCCACCCGCGCAATCTCCGAACTGCGCATCACGCTCGATTATCAGAGCGCCAGCTCCTGGACCCGCATATTCTCGCCCGGCCGCCTGTCGATCGATATCGTCGATTACCCCGGCGAATGGCTGCTCGACCTGCCGCTGCTCGGCAAGGATTTCCGCACCTTCAGCGAGGAAACCATCGCCCTTGCCGCAACCGGCATCCGCGCCGAGCTGTCGAACGCCTGGCTGGCGCTGACGAAAGCGACGGATATCACTGCTTCCGCCGATGAAATGGTCGCCCGCGATCTCGCCACCAGCTTTGCCGACTATCTGAAGGCCTGCAAGGCCGACGAACGCTCGCTTTCCACGCTTCCGCCCGGCCGCTTCCTGCTGCCAGGCGATCTCGACGGGTCGCCTGCGCTGACCTTTGCCCCGCTTGCCCTGCCCCCAGATGGAAAGCCGGAGCGCGGCTCGCTCTGGGCGATGATGGAGCGCCGCTACGAGGCCTATAAGTCCGTCGTCGTCAAACCCTTCTTCCGCGAGCATTTTGCCAGGCTCGACAGGCAGATCGTGCTGGTCGACGCGCTGCAGGCCATGAACCGCGGTCCGGAAGCCGTGCAGGATCTGGAGCGCGCTCTGACCGATGTGCTCGCCTGCTTTCGCCCCGGCAGCAATTCAATCCTGTCGTCGCTGCTCGGCCGGCGCATTGACCGTGTTCTGGTTGCCGCCACCAAGGCGGACCATCTGCACCACGAAAGCCACCACCGGCTGGACCGGCTGACACGCCGCCTCGTCGACCGCGCCATTGATCGCATCGGCATGGCCGGCGCTGGCATCGATGTCATGGCGCTTGCCTCCGTGCGCGCCACGCGGGAAGCTACCGTGCGCCGCGACGGCCACGACCTGCCCGTCATTGTCGGAACACCCATGGCCGGTGAAAAGATCGCCGGTGAAATCTTCGACGGTGAGCGCAAGACGGCGATCTTCCCCGGCGATCTGCCGGAAAACCCCGAATCTCTCTTCGAGCGCATCGAAGCCGGCGACGCGTCGGTCGAGCTGCCCGACGTCAATGTCGTGCGCTTCCGCCCGCCGCAGCTCGAGGAAACCGGTGGCGGAATCAAACTCTCCGTGCCGCATATCCGCCTCGACCGCGCCATGCAGTTCCTGTTCGGAGACCGCCTCGCATGAGCAAGCCGCCGATCGACCAGCCCAATCCGCCGCGCCGTGCCCCCGCCACCTTCACCTTTGAGGAGGAGAATGCGGCGCCCGAAGCCCCGCGCATAGAACGCCGCAAGCCGGCAAGCTTTTCCGGCGAGGTGGTGCTGACGCCGGATGAGGAAGATCCCTTCCTCAATCCGGAGCAGGATCCGAGCCCGTTGCCGGTCGCTACCCCGCGCAAGCACCGCACCTCCTTCGCCAGCATCGCCGCCGGCGCTTTCGGCATTCTGCTGTCGCTCGCCTTCGGCCTCTGGACCGACCGGCTGATCCGCGATCTCTTCAGCCGCGCCGACTGGCTGGGTTATGCCGCGCTTTCCGTTCTCGCGATCGGCATCCTCGCCGTCATCGCAATCGTCATCAGGGAGACGGCGGGCATGATGCGGCTTGCCGCGGTGCAGACTATCAAGGCTGAAGCCGATGCCGCGATTCTGGAAACGCGGCCCGCCAAGGCGCGCGCGGTCGTCGCCCGCCTGACAGGCCTGCTCGGCAACAAGCCGGAAACCGCCAAGGGCCGCGCCACGCTGAAAGAGACCGAAGGCGAGGTCATCGATGCTCCGCACCTGATTGCGCTTGCCGAGCGCGAACTGCTTGCGCCGCTGGATCGTCGGGCACGTGCGCTGATCGTCAATTCCTCCAAGCGGGTCTCGATCGTCACGGCCGTCAGCCCACGCGCCATCGTAGACCTGCTCTATGTGCTCTATGAGGCTGCCCGCCTGATCCGTGCCATGGCCGAGCTCTACGGCGGCCGTCCCGGCACGCTCGGCATGCTGAGATTGATGCGTGACGTGCTCGCCCACCTTGCCGTGACCGGCTCGATTGCTGTCGGCGATAGCCTTATTCAGCAGGTGCTCGGCCATGGGCTCGCTTCCAAGCTTTCGGCCCGACTCGGCGAAGGCGTCATCAATGGGCTGATGACGGCGCGGATTGGCATTGCCGCCATGGATCTCTGCCGTCCGCTGACTTTCCGGGCGCTGAAACGGCCGGGAATCGGCGATTTCATCGGCGACTTGACGCCGTCGATGACGGCACGCAACGGTAACCCTTGAGCAAAAAGCCGAATTTCGACATATTTAGGCCTTCTTGCTTAGGGTACAAAAAATTCAAGCGGATTCAATGCGCTAAAGGCGCAACCTCGGAATCCTTACCTTGCGAAAGCCCTGTATTTCCACGCATTTCAGCGTCCCGGAAAGAAAGCATTAACCATTCTCCGGCAAAACTTCAGACCAGTTCCCGAGTGGTGTTTGCCAAGGAAAATCCATGTACTCGCGCAAGTTTCTTTTTGTATGCGGCCTGGCCGCCGCGGCATTGTCTCCAGTGGCAGACGTCGCCTCCAACGCCACTGCCGCAACCCGCGACAAGGCGTTCTTCGAATCCGTCGCCGGCACCTGGAAGGGTCCCGGCGAAATCGTCGCCGGCAAGTACAAGGGCACGAAATTCACCTGCAATCTCGTCGGTTCTCCGGCCGATGATTCCTCCGCCGGTATCAAGCTCGACGGCACCTGCCGCGTCGGCGTCTTCAAGCAGCCGATGAGCGCTGTCATCTCGCAGTCCGGTTCCACCTACAAGGGCAAGTTCCTCGATGGCGCCGAAGGCAAGGGTCTCGATATCATCTCCGGCGCCGTCACCGACGATACCGTCGTCGTCGGCATCAATCGCTCCAAGCTGAACGGCGCGATGATTGCCCGCGTTCGCGACGACAAGACCATGAACGTCACCGTTTCGGTTAAGGTCGAAAGCCAGATGGTCCCGGTCATTGGCCTGACGCTGACCCGCCAGGTCGACGAAATGGCTGTCGGCTCGATCCAGTAAGCTATTCATTCGGAACGGACTTTCCTGAAGCGACGGTTTTCCGCCGCTTTGCTTTTTGGCTGATAGCGCGCTCGAAAAAAGCCCGCAGTAGCGGGGCGTTTCTCCTATTGGTCCTGGTTGTCAGCGACTGTTCTTATTGCTCTGCTGGTCTGCCTTGATACGCTGTCCGTGTGAACCGCCTTGGTTTGCCATGATGGACTCTCTTTCTGCGATTCTTTGCGAGAGCGGCTTGACCGCCCTCGATAGGAGAATCGCTCGGGCTGCGTTCCCTATTTTAGTATTTCGTGATGGCATGGGATCATTTCCCGCCACAGGCCGTTCTTCGTAGACGGCAGGGCTTGTCCCTGCGCAGCCACGGAGGCGAAGGACATGAACGCAACCAGCACGGATACGGAAACCAGGAGCCTGAAGCTCGCCAAGGAATATCTGCGCCTCGGCGGACACCGCCGCTGCAAGATCGACGACAACATCACCACTGTACGCCAGTGGGAGGAGGATCCGCCGGAGGCCGAACGCTTCTGGCAGGAACAGGTGCAGTCGCTTTCTGCAGCTGACCGCAAGCAGGTCGAGGATTTCCTGCCCAGCATCAATTCGCCCTGAATGCTTGAAGCTGCAGGTCCGATGCCCGACAACTGGATCCATCTCTGCATCGATATGCAGAGGATGTTCGCGGAACAGACAGCATGGCATGTGCCATGGATGGCGACGGTGGCGCCGCAGATTGTTGAACTCTCGGGACGGTATGCGGAGCGAACGGTTTTCACACGCTTCGTTCCTCCGCCGACCGCTGATGCCATGCCCGGCATGTGGAGGAACTATTACGAAAAATGGCCGATGATGACCGGCGAATGCTTGCTGCCGGAGCTCATGGATATCGTTGCCGATCTGAAGTCTTTCGCACCACCTGCCCGATTCTTCAACAAGCGAACCTATTCTCCCTGGGTCGACGGGCGGCTGCATGAAACACTCACGCGGGAAAAGATCGAGGCCATCGTCATCACCGGCGGCGAAACGGATATCTGCGTGCTCGCCGCAGCACTTGGCGCAATCGATCTCGGCTATCGCGTCATCCTGTTGAAAGACGCTGTCTGCAGCAGTGCTGACGAAACGCATGACGCTACGCTGGAATTGCTGGGCGGCCGCTTTTCGGTGCAGGTGGAGATTACCGAAACGGACGCATTCCTTTCCGGTCTCTGACGCATGGCAGGACTCCTGGGGCTGTTCAGGTTTCGCAGCCTGTGCTTGGCGGCTCCGTTAAGTCTTGCGCCACCAGTCGCGGCTCTCGTCCGCGATTTCGATCCCCGCAATGTCGGCACCAGCTAGCCAATCGGAAACCGCCCTGCCTCGGACCATGAGTTCGGGTGCGATATCCGCAAGCGGCATCAGCACGAAGCCCCGCTCCGTCATGCGTGGATGCGGCAGTTCCAGCCGCGGCGCGTCCTGCGTGACGCCCTCATAAGTCAGCACATCGATATCGAGCGTGCGCGGTCCCCAGCGCTCGATGCGCTCGCGCTTCATCTCCCGCTCGATCGACAGGCAGAGATCGAGCAGCGCTTCCGGCGCAAGCCGTGTTTCCACCGCCGCGCAGGAGTTGAAGAAGTGGGACTGGTCAGTCTTGCCCCAGGGCGGCGTGCGGTAAAGCCGCGAGACGGCGGCCACCCGGCAGTCCGGATGGGCGTCCAGCACCGCAAGCGCTGATGCCATGGACTTGACCGGATCGCCGATATTGCCGCCGAGGCCGAGCGTTGCGAGACGGAATGGATTATCGGGTACGATGCTCAACGGTCACCTGCACGAAATCGAGCACGCCAGGGATCGGCGCATTCGGCTTGCGCACCGTGATCTTGGCCCTGATGATCTGCGGGAATTTATTACAAAGACCCTTAGCAATATCGAAGGCCAGCGCCTCGATCAGGTAACGCCGCTTGCCGACGACGATCTCTTCGATGATGGTGAAGGCGGTGCCGTAGTGGACAGTCTCATCGATGGAATCGTTTTCCAGTGCGCTGCCCGCTTCCACCTCCAGTTCGGCATCCACGAAGAAACGCTGACCGAGGAATTCCTCCTCGGCATGCACGCCGTGGCGGGCGAAGAAGGCGCAGTTCTGCATCAGGATCGTATAGGTACTCATGACGGCCTCCCCCTAAAGCATGTCGCGCAAAAGTGCGTAGCGGTTTTGCGACAACGACATGCGTAAAACAAAGACTTCAAGCATGTCGCGCAACAGTGCGCTGCGGTTTTGCGATAACGACATACGAAAAACAAAGACTTAAAGCGTGGCACCCGGATCTGATGGATCGTGACACGCTTTCGAAGCGTCGTTCCGGGCGGCCAGCATAGCATCGGCTACGGCAAGCGCATCCCTGTTGATTGCGACATTGTGTACCCGGAAAACAGCCGCCCCCTGCAGCCTGAGAAGCGCGCTCGTCGCCGCCGTCGCCGCATCGCGCTCCGCCGGCTCCCGGCCGGTGACGGCGCCGAGGAAGCGCTTGCGCGACGTGCCGGCCAGAAGCGGCAGGCCGAAGCGGTGCAGCTCTTCGAAACGCGCCATAAGTTCCAGATTTTCCTTTGGCGTCTCCTTGGCAAAGCCGAAGCCGGGATCGAGTACGATGCGGTCACGCAGGACACCAGCAGCGGAAGCGATCTCCAGCGAACGCTCGAGAAAAAAGACCTGGTCAGCGATGATATCGGCAAGCTTCTGCCGGTCGCGGCCCGTATGCATGATGCAGAGCCCCGCCCCGGTCTCAGCCGATAGCGTGGCGATATCAGGCTCCTTCTGCAGGCCGAAGACGTCGTTGACGATATGGGCGCCGGCACTGATGGCGCGCCGCGCCGTTTCCGCGCGATACGTATCGATGGAAATCAGGGCTTGCGTGCGTCCAATGAGCGCCTCGATGACGGGCAGTACACGCGCCTGTTCCTCCGCCGGGCTGACGGAGGCCGCATCCGGCCGGGTCGACTCCCCGCCGATATCGAGGATCTCGGCGCCGTCTGCGACTGCCTGCTGCGCGTGCTCGACGGCCTTGTCGACCGTGTCGTAGCGCCCGCCGTCGGAGAAGGAATCCGGCGTCACGTTGACGATCGCCATGATCACCGAGCGCTTGTTGAGCTCGATCTCGCGGCCATGGGCCACACGCCAGAAACTGCTATCGAGCTGTTTCACCAGTCTAATCCCGTCGCTAGCCAAAAAAGCCGCTATCCGATATTGCTCTTGCGGTGGCTATGCCCCAAGCTCCGCCAAACTTCAACACAGGTTCAGTTCAGAATGCCGCTTGCGTTGCGTTATATGCGCCTTCCCATCGCCTTTTCCATGATTGCCTTTTTCCTCTGCGGCCCCGCGGCAGCCGAAGTCGTTGCAACGAAAAGCTATTCCTATTTCGATATCAAGGGAAAGACGGCCGACGAGCTGGACGATGAGTTGAGCCGCCGGGGTCCCACGGCGAACGGCTCCTCTGCTCGCCATCCCGGCGCCACCAAGATCCGTTTCGGCGGCGAGGCGACTTATATTCAGGAAAATGGCCGCTGCCGCGTCGGCAACGTCAAGGTCACCGTCCACACACAGATCATCATGCCGCGCTGGAGCAACCGTAAGGGCGCGAGCCGTGAGCTGTCGATGATCTGGGATGCGCTGTCGAGCGATATCAGGCGTCACGAGGAGCGCCACGCCGAGATCGCCCGCACTCAGGCTCGTGCCATGGAACGCGAACTCAAGGCGCTGCCTTCGCGGCGCAATTGCGAGGCCATGCAGGAGCTCGTTTCGGATGCGTCGGCTCGCGGTGTAGAGGAGCACGACAAGTTGCAGGCCCGATTCGATCGCGTCGAGGCGGTCAATTTTCAGAATCGCATGCTGAGACTGCTCAACAACAGACTCAACGGCAAGGGCGGCGAAAGATAAGCTCTTTTTGTCCTCAAGGCGAGCAGAGAACGTTAGCTGCCCAATGAAACTTGTGCGAAGCCTGTGGAACTCCCAGCCTTTTACCGGTCATTTTTCATTCTGGTGGACTCAACCGGAACGCGGTAATATGACTATATTCGAAAGTGCAGTAAGGCAGCTGGCTTTCGTGACTGTGTTCTCCTGGCGCGTTCCGAAGCCGCGGGTGTTCCTCCCTCATCCGTAGGTAATGCGCCCGCCTCGCCTCGCCCGCCTCCGGCGTGCGAGGCTCTCTTTTTGGAAAGAGCCGCGATTTTGGGAGTTAAGCCTGCCGTTCCGGCACGTGCACGGTGAGCCCGTCCAAGGCAGCCTTCATCCTGATCTGACAGGAAAGACGCGAGGTCGGGCGCACGTCGAAGGCGAAGTCCAACATATCCTCTTCCATCGCTTCCGGCTGTCCGACGATCTCAGTCCACTGCTCGTCGACATAGACGTGACAGGTCGCGCAGGCGCAGGCGCCGCCGCATTCGGCCTCAATGCCGGGCACGGAATTGCGGACCGCATTCTCCATTACGGTGGAGCCTTGATCGACGTCGAGATCGAAGCGCGTTCCGTCAAAGGCGACGATGGTAAGTTTGGGCATCAGGATTAGGTTCCGGTCTTTCGTAGTAGATGGGCGGATTTTCTTCCGACAATTCGGCGCGTCAGTCAACATTGCCTGATCGCCCCGAGATTCGCAGATCGGCCAGGGTTGCGCCATTCTCTATGCGTCACGGGGGAAGTCGCAAAAAGACCCACCGTTCCGCTATGGTACAGAAGGCCTACGGTATCGGCCCGAAAATCGGGATCGATTTTCGGAAAGCCTGATGCGTAGATTTAGAAAAAATTGAGCCTGTATGTGCGTCAAAATGGACGCACATACAGGCTCAAGGTCAGCCCAAACCTGTCCTGCCTTATCCGCGGCAGAGTTTCAGAATGAAATTCTCGGCGTCGACGACGGCTGCACCCAACGCCGCCATGGCGGTCGCGTCGCCATTGTTCTCTTCGACGGCTTCCGCCGATTGCGAAACCCGGAAGGCGCCGACTGAGCTTGCGGCTCCCTTCAGGCGGTGTGCCGCAGCACCCACCCTGGCAGACTCGCCGCTTGCAATGTCCTGCAGGCAGGCGCGCGCCTGGCGCGCAAACATCTGGAGAACTTCGATTTCCACCGTCTTGTCGCCCATCGTCTGGCGCGCAAGATGAACAAGGTCGATCGGCCGGACCTTGGAGGGCGAAGGCCCCGTGGAATTGTCCGGTGCTTCGAATGCGATACTCACTGCTGCCATTTGCCAATTCTCCCGTCTTATATCGTCCGCGCTTGCTACTGTTGTGCGGTCGGAGAATGGCGATCCCGTTAAATTCCGGCGCATTCGGGGCGAAAATCTAACCATATGGTTAACGTCCCTTAAATATCGCTAAAATATCGGCTTTTGGGCCGCTTCCAAAATTTAAAGGTGTTAACAACAGGTTAAGAGGGATGGAAACGCAAGGGTTCATTAATTGTGTAGGCAGCCCAGATGTGTCACTACGATACTGTTGAGGCGGGCTCATGCCGCGCGCCTTTGCCGACAGAGTGGATAATGGTAGTGTTTTGATACCTTTCGTTTGAAAAATCGGCTATCTACTCTGAAATGACATGCTTATCCGTCCGTCTAGGATGGAAGGCTGGCACGGCAAAGGGTCTTTCCGGGCAAAGGCGGTGGCCCGGATGCGCTGCCGGACTGGCCGGGAATTGCGAGGCATATCGGAATGGCGAATAACAAGTACAATGAATCGATCGAGGACAAGGCGTTCAAGGCACTGGACGAGGCGCTTCAGATCGATTTCGGCCAGGAGAACGTGCCGTCTCGCCGCGGCAACGCGCCCCACGCCCCGGAGGCTAATGTGACTGACCCATCCAATGCTCGTAATCAGTCCCAGGAAGAAGCACAGCGCCGCCGTGGCCGCTCTGGCCGTACAGGCGATCAGCAGGCCCCCCGGGCACCGGCCCTCGCCCCTGCCAACGATGCCAGCCGCAATTCTCCCGCTTCGCTTCTGAAGTCGCTGGAAAGCGGCTCCAGCCGCCCTGCCCTGCGCACGGCCGCTCTCGTTTCCATCCTGTGGGTCATCATCGGCCTCGGGCTGATGTTCATGCTCTATGCGCCGCAGATCTCCCAGATCCGCTCGCTGACCGATCTTGCCGCCCTGCCGGGCGTGATTGCTGGCATTGTCGGCATCATCGTGCCGGTCATGATGTTCTATGCCTTCGCCATCATGATCTCGCGCGCCCAGGACATGCGCAACGCCGCCCGCTCCATGGCTGAAGTTGCGCTGCGCCTTTCAGAGCCGGAAACCATCG
Organism: Rhizobium sp. 1399; assembly: GCF_031455475.1. NCBI lineage: Bacteria > Pseudomonadati > Pseudomonadota > Alphaproteobacteria > Hyphomicrobiales > Rhizobiaceae > Rhizobium > Rhizobium sp. 1399. The sequence continues at coordinate 177,412 of NZ_JAVDSU010000013.1, forward strand.
CGTCTGAACGCATCATGACGGTCGGCCAGGCCGTGCGCCGCGAAGTCTCGGCGATGAATGAGGGCATCGAGCGCACCATTGCGCGCGCCTCGGAACTCGAAACGCTCGTACATTCCGAAGTGAATGCGCTGGAGCGTTCCTATGCGGATAACGAACTGCGCGTGCGCGGCCTCGTCCACGAACTCGGCTCCGAGCGCGAAGCGATCGTCAATCATGCCGACCGCATCCGCTCCTCGATCGCCGGCGTTCACGATCAGCTCAAGGAAGAACTGTCGCTCGCGACGGAAGAGATCGCTATCCGCCTTGCGACCTCGGGCGAAGCCTTCGCCTCGTTGATCGATACGCGCGCTGCGGCGATCATGGAGAAGTCGGACAGCGCCATGCAGTCGCTCGGCACGCTGCTGGCCGCCAAGACCGATACGCTGCTCCATACGCTGACTGCATCCGGCCTTGCGATCGGCAATGAATTCGACAACCGCCTCGACGCGCTGACCAACACGATCAACGAACATGGCGAGCGCCTGCTCACGCAGTTCGAGACACGCGCCTCGACGATGGATGCCAGCACCGAGCGCTTGAACGCCGCCCTTCAGGAGCGCACCCAGCAGCTCAATGAAATCCTGGTTTCCCGCACCCGCGAGATCAATCAGAGCCTGACATCAGGCGAACGCACGATCGGCGGCACGCTCGACGACGTGCTCTCCAGGCTGAATGCCGCACTCGACGAAAAGGGCGCCAGCTTCCGCCAGAGCCTGCAATCGACGGCCGACGATGCGGTCATGGATCTCGACGTGCGCTCCGGCTTCTTCGAGGAGCGCCTGCAGACGACCGTCGCCCAGCTTTCGACCGCCTTCGACGAACGCGTCGCCGAATTCACCGACGCTTTCGACAAGCGCTCCGGCTCGCTCGACACCAAGCTCATCGAAAGCCTCACCCGCATCAACGAAACGCTGTCGGGTAATGCGGATTCCATCGAGGGCATCCTCAATACCAATATCGATCGCCTCGGCGCGTCCATGAGTGAGCAGTCGCTGGCGCTGGCGACCGCCTTTGCAACCGGCCAGGAAGTGCTGGAAAGCACGCTTGCCGACCGTGCGGGGGAAATCACCTCGGCGCTGTCGACCCGTACCGGCGAACTCGGCTCGGCGCTGAGCAGCGCCACGTCGGAAATCTCGCTGGCGCTCGCAGCCGGTACCTCGGACCTGCAGAACAACCTCGCTGCCCGGGCAGCCGAATTCCGCGATACGCTGCAGACGACCACGACCGAACTCGCCACTGCCGTCGACAGCGGCACTGAAAGGGTCACGGGTGCATTCGGCGGTCGCGCCGAAGAGCTGAGCAGCGTTCTCGCCGCCCGCGCCGCTGAAATCACCGATGCGCTGAAGACTGCGCATACCGGCATCGACAGCGTGATGGCTGAACGCGGCGGAGCGCTGATCGGCGCACTTGCCGACCACCACGCCCGCTTCGACGAGGCGCTCACGAGCCGTTCCGAAGCCATCATCAATACTGTCTCGGGCACGCATGACCGTCTCGCCGAAACCCTCGACGAGAAGGCGATGGCGCTGGCGATCTCGCTGAACGAGACGCAGTCGCGCATCGAAGAGACGCTCTCGACCCATTCGGAATCGCTCATCAATGCCGTTTCCGGCACCAATGACCGCCTCTCCGAGACGTTGAAGCAAAACCAGGCCCGTATCGAGGATACGTTCGCGGCTCGGTCCGAGTCTTTCCTCAATACCATCTCCGGCACGCATGACCGCCTCTCCGATACGCTTGACGAAAAGGCGATGGCGCTTGCGATCTCGCTGAACGAAGGCCAGGCCCGTATCGAGGATACGCTTGCGACCCGCTCGGAGGCGATTATCGATGCCGTCTCCGGCACGCATGACCGCCTCTCCGATACGCTCGATGAAAAGGCGATGGCGCTTGCCATCTCGCTGAACGAAGGCCAGGCCCGCATCGACGACACGCTTGCCACTCGTTCGGAGGCACTGCTCAGCGCAGTTTCCAGCACGCATGACCGTCTCGCCGACACGCTTGATGAAAGGGCGATGGCGCTCGGCATCTCGCTGAACGAAACGCAGTCGCGCATCGAAGACACGCTCTCGACCCATTCGGAAGCGTTGATCAACGCCGTCTCCGGCAC
>NZ_JAVDSU010000014.1:0-165800 GCF_031455475.1 Rhizobium sp. 1399
CTCGCCATCAATGCCGTCATGCGACACATCATCGTCGTCGCCAATGCAAGACTGAGAGCACTCAACGATCCTGTCAGCAACTGACTTGATGAGGGGAGTTTGTTTAGCCGTTGCTCCAATCAGCAGCGGCGGATCCGCAAGAAGAGGGCGTACTGAGGTTGGAATAGTATCCATCCGAAGTAGAATCGCAAATAGAAACAGTCATTTGGGCACGAGGCGCCCACCCCAACCTCCCTCATTCCTGTGCTTGTCACAGGAATCCAGCAGCCGCGTGTCTACGCGGCGAGAGACTCTTTTCCTCAAACAGCCTTACAACCCCATCAAGTGCCAGGAAATATCCTCCCACTCCGGGTTGTTCTCTTCGATGAGATTGAGCTTCCATTGCCTCGGCCATTTCTTGATCGTCTTCTCGCGCGTGATCGCGGTCGTCAGCAGATCATACTCCTCGAACCATACGAGCATCTTCACACCGTAGCGTGAGGTAAAGCCAGGCGTCAGCTCGTTCTGATGCTCGTACAAACGGCCCGGAAGATCGCGCGTCACGCCGGTATAGAGCGTGTCGTTTCTCTTTGATGCGAGGATATAGACGTAGCCCTTCATGACTGAAGAGTGGCCTATGGCGGTGTTGCTTTTCAAGAGGATTGCTCGCGTGCCACCCATCAGCCGCTGCGAGCCATCCTGGCAAACCACCCCCACGAGAAAACGCCCGGCCACCCATGATGACCAGGCATCCTCGACCCGCGCCGTGTCAGGCGATGGGGATCAATTATTATGCGCCGCGCAGGCTTCGTCCGTAGGGGTAGCGTTGCTGGTGCCGCCCTGGGTCTGCAACTTGCCGGGGCCGGTGCCGCTGCTGCTGGCGGCTTCGCCGGGGCAGTCGGGTCTCTTCATCTTCATGGCGCTGCCGGCCTTCGTGCTGCCGGTGGTCGTCTTGTCCATCACCGGCTTCTTGGTATGCGTCGTGCCGGCGCCGCCGCCGGAATCGACGGTGCTCTTGTCCATCGTGTGGGCCGTCGGGGCCGGGTTGGACTGGGCGAAGGCGGATGTGGCCATGCCGAGGGCAAGCAGCGACGCTGCGACAATTTTCATGCGCATTGGTCTTCTCCTGAGAGCATTCGGTTGCTGATCTCTAGGGAACCGCCCGTGGCCGAGATTGTTCCCGGCAATTTTCACTTGCCGCGCTCCCTTCCCCTTTTCAATCTCCGAGCGTGCGCCATCTTAAGCTTCAATCGGTTCGGCCGGTGACCGCTTCATTCGAAACGGCCAGAGGGGCAAAGGCCGAATAAAGAGGCGCAGCGGAAACGATCCGCCACGCCCACATTCGACCTCAGGCCCGGAAAACCCCGCCGGGCTTTTTTCCTGCGCCGTCGGCGGGTTTGCGGGAGAAATAGTGGGCGCCCTGGCTTCAGTTCGCCAGATATTTCTGCAGGAAGCCGCGAATGCTGGCGATCGATTGTTCCGCCGCAGCCGCGTTATATTCCTCCACATGCCCGAACACCGTCTTCGGCTTGATCATGGCCTCATCATCGAAATCGTGACGCGCGCCGGGATAGATATGCAGCTCGACCGGTGGCCCCTTGCCGCTGAGCCGCGACACCCGCTGCCGGCAGCGCTCCGCCGGGCTCCAGTCATCAAGATCGCCATTCAGGATCAGCGTCGGCACCGTCGCGTCGCTCTCATGCGGCGCACAGACCGGATAATAGGCAACCGCCGCCCTGAATTTCTCGTCCATCAGCTGCTCATTGCCCTCGATCTTCGTCGCCTCCAGCGTCGCAATCCCACCCGCCGAGAAGCCCATCAGCGCGACGCGCCTGGCATCGACGAAGCCGCTCTTCGTCAGGAAGTCCAGCGCCCCATAGGCATCGAACACCCGATCGGGAAGATAGGTCTTGCAGCTATTCTCGATGTTGCGGGTAGTGAAACTGTCGACCACGAGCGTGACATAACCCCAGGAGACCAGTCGCTCCGGCCAGACCTCTTTCACATGGGCATGGATACCGCCGCATCCGTGCATCAACACCACGGCCGGAAACGGCCCATCGCCCGGCGGACGGGTGAGATATCCGATGAGCGGCGTCGCCTGCGGTGATGGCAGCGCTACGCCCTGTTCTTTCGCCTTGCGCTCAAGAAACGGACTTGGCTTGACCGAGGCACTGTCGAAGTGAACCAGCTCGTCGGCCTGGGCCTGCGGCATGAAGCTCAGGGAGACGACGAAGCAGAAGAAGAATCGCGCGATTTTCACTGAACGACCTCTTGCCGGATGGATGGCACGACGTTGACACTTTCACGACGCAATTTGGGTGAAGCGACGGTCAAGGCAATGCGGCGGAGAGGCGCACCATCCGGCGACCGCTGCTGGTGCAGAGCGGTGTCGCGGTGGGTGACCGTGATTGCGGTTCAGTTCCACGCCTTCGCTGCTCGGATCGTGGCGACTGCCGGGTTTGGCGTGGATGACAGCCCGATCACCGAGAAAATCACAGAGGTCGCGCGAGATCCCGCATGGCGTCGGCCGTCAGCGTTTCCATCCGCGCCCTGAGCGCCTTCTCGTCCACATCCTTGCCGGCGGCGCGGATATCCGCAACCATCTTGGCGATCAAGCCTTCATCATCGGCTCCGGTCACCCTGAGAGTGATGATCTCGCCGATATAGGCGTCGCTGTCTGCGCCCGTCATGCCGCAGACCCAGCGGGCGAGTAGTCGGTCGCGGCGCGATCGCACCCTGAAGGCCATGTCGGAATCCAGGAAATACATCTGCTCCAGCGCCTTCTCGCGATCTTCGAATACGGTCATGAGGAAAGCTCCCCTGTCGCATTCGTGGTCTCCAGCAGATGGTGGAGAAGCGCAGGCTCGATCCTCACGATCCGGCGCAAGCGGCTGCCTTCCGCAATCGAGGGCAGATGGATGAAGGTTCCGACGCGCCGGTAGGCAATGCGCGAAAGCCCCTCGATCGGCTCCTCATCCTGCACGATCTTGTAGTCGCCGGCCGGATGGATCTCACCAACGAGATCGGGCAGCGTGAAGGAGGCGGAGAAATGGACGATGGTGTTGGTCGTGCGTGTTGACGATTCGTAGGCTGACATGGTGACAGGCTCCAGGTGAAGGCGGTTGACCGCAGCCGGGTGAAAGCCTCATCGGGCTACGGCATCGGTCTGGCAATCGGAATTCGGAAGCGTGGCTGCCTTCAAGTCTCTGACACCGGCGAGAGCCATATGGCCAAACGACGACCGGATATCATTGCGCTCCAATTGAGTCGCGATTGGGACGAAAAGATAAAACAATAGTTTTATTGGGTTTTCATATTCACTTCACAAGAATTTTTTTAATATAATTGAACGATTACAACAGAAATGGCGAATAAAATAATAAACAAAGCGAAGATTTTTTATTGTGTTATTATTTAAGTACGCGAAATCGCGTGCTTTTTTAAAGATTGGAATTCGTGATGCAAAATATAACATGGCTTCGCCCCGGCCTGTGGGGCGCCGTGTGCGGCGCGGCCGCATTGGCGATCGTGGGCTTCAGCTGGGGAGGCTGGGTGACCAGCGGCAGCGCCCAGAAAGCCGCCGGCATCGAGCGCACCTCGGCGATCGCCGCCGCGCTGACGCCCTACTGTCTCGACCGCGCCAAGAGCGATCCGGCCTCGGCGCAGATCATGGCCGAGCTGAACGCGGCCGGCACCTATGGACGCAGTGACATCATCAAGAAGGCCGGCTGGGCTACGCCGCTCGGCACCACCGAACCGAACGCGGACCTTGCGCAGGCCTGCCAGATCGCGCTTGGAAAGCCGAGCTGAGCGTTTCGCCCCCGCAAAAACGAGGCCGGCGAGAAATCCCCGGCCGCTTGCCCCACCGACCGCTCACCCAAGCCAACCGCTCGCCAATCCTTCCCGCAGGATGATCATGCACAGACAGAAATTCGCCGGCGCCACGAGCGCGACGATCTCCGGCTGCGACCAGGCGCCATGACCGTCAATCTCCGTCCGGCAGCGGCAGACCGCTGAAACCATGGGGATACGATACCCGCCTTCGATAGCGATACGGCACTCCATGCAGCGCCGGCGCAGGACCGAGGAAGGGTGGCGGCTTCAAGACACGAACAGGAGGCATGCAACATGCCTGGAAACACTCCCGACAAACCCGCCTCTCATAGGGATGGAAGGCACCACAACGCCAATGCGAAGCGCCCGGCAAGGAGCCCCTCGGCCGTGGAGCTGATCGCCCAGGCCACCGCTGCCCGTGCCATCCTGAACGGCCACCAGCCCGGACCGCAAGACAAGGCTCCAGCCGGCGATGATCTTCCGACGATTGAAGAACTCGAGGAAGCGCGCGACGACCACAAAAAGAAGATCGCCACCGAGAGGGAAGCCGACGGGAGAGCACGCGAAGCCTACAAGAAAGCCCGCGCAGCTGATGCGAAAAACCATAAATCCAAAGGAAAAACCGGGGCGCGCATAATCCGCGCCCGATGGAAGCCCGCGGTATGAACGGCAGGCTCAGCGCTGCAGCCGGATCGCCGCCTGGATCAGATCCTGATGGAATCGATGGTTGCGCAGGTCCTCGGTCATCGTGAGCAGCCTTTCCCGCGCCAGCCCCGCCGGCTCTCCCCGCGTAAGCATCCCGTCGATCAGGATCTCCTGCGCCGAAATCATCTGCCGGTCGGCAACAACTTGCCGGCGCGCAACGTCCAGATCCTTCAGAGAATAGGTCATCGATAATCATACCACATGCCGGACATGCTGTACGGAAATCCTTTGGGCTCACGCCTCTGCCATCCGAGTGGCTGCAACATCGGCCCGAAAATCGGAATCATGCGCGCGAGCAAGGCCGGATGATCTCCTGCGGCGATGGTTCCCCTATTCCGCAGCCTCTCCGCGCTGCGGCTCCACCGCATCCACCTCTTCCAGCGGCGCCAGAACCTCCACCTCATACGAATAGCCCTCGAGCATCGTATAGGTATGCTCGATCGTCTGGATCTGCTTTTCCGTCTTGCGGATGGCGTCGGCGATGGCCTCGCTGCGGGCGCGCAGCATGGAGCCGAGCACGTCGGTTTCCGGGCGCCGGCCGAGGCGGTCTATGTGTTTGCGCACGCGGGCGCGGTGGCGTTCGAGCTCCAGGATGTGGAATCGGCTCTTGACGATATCGTCCGACAGTTTGCGGCGCATGGCGGCGACCGGGTCGAAGCTGCCGGGTTCGCGCTCGTCGAGGATCACCTCGTTGACGAGCGATTCCAGCATCAACACGCCTTCGAGATCCTTGGGGTCGGCCAGTTGCGGATCGTAGCCGGTATCATCATAGACGCGCCGGCGCACGGGATCCTGCAGGAGTTCGTAGGCGATCTGCAGCCTGTTGAAATGATCGGTGTCGCCGCCGGCATCCGGATGTGCGCCCTTGGCGGCCTTGCGCCAGGCAAGCCTGATCGCCTCGCCATTGGCGTCACGCTCCAGTCCAAGCATGGCATAGGGATCGATCACGCCGGCACTTCCTTCATTCACTGCTTCGTCCCTCCGAGACCTACCGGCTGGCTCGCGCCGCATCAAGCCCCGAAACACCCTGCCATAATTGCGGCCGCTCGGGACGAAATTGTGGAACGGGGCGGATTTTCCCACAGGCAAGGGGTTAACGGGGCGCGATTTCTGCTGCGCTGGTTGGCTAAAGCCAGGCAAAAGAGCAAACGGGCAGCCCTTCCGGCCACCCGTCGTCTTGACCCGTTATCGATCAGTTGCCTGACTTGTTCTTGATCGCCGCGTCTATTTGCCTCTTCACAGCATCCAGGTTGAAGGAGGCCGGATCCTGCATTGGCGGATAGTCAACCGCCGTAAGAGCGAGTTTGGCGACCTCCTGCTGAACACTCACGAAGCGCCAGAACTCGCGAGCAAAGAAGTCATTCATGTAGCCTCCACCCTGGTCATTGAGGCTTTGCTGGCCGATCGACGGAGTTCGCTCGAAGGGATCCTGGCGGATATTGACCATGGTGGGCATATCCGTCGTTACCTTCGCACCGGGCCAACCCTGCGGCTGTTGAAAGAACTGAAACTTGAAATTGTCGAGGCGTACAGCACCCAGAGCCGGGCCACCGAAGTAGAAGAACTCATGACGTGCGGACGGCGAATTGCCCTCCAGCAGGTCCAGCTGATTGTAGCCATCCAGGTGGTTCTTGTAGGTCACGTCACCCAGTTTCACGCCCTTGAGCAACTGGTCGGTGATGTTGGGGTTACCAGCCGCAGCCACCAGCGTCGGGAACCAATCCAGGGCGGAGAAAATACCATTCTCGACGGTGCCCGCCTTGACCTTGCCCGGCCAGCGGATGATTGCGGGTGCGCGGAATCCGCCCTCCATCACAGTGCCCTTGGTGCCCTTGAACGGGGTCATGCCGCCGTCGGGCCAGGTAAATACTTCTGCGCCATTGTCGGTCGTGAAGACGACGATGGTGTTGTCGGTCTCGTCGGCGTCCTCCACGCATTTCAGGATGGCACCGACGCTATCGTCCAGCTGCGCGATGCCGGCTTCTTCGAGACCATAATTGGTCTGGCTGTTCATCAAAGCCTGGTACTTGGGAGACAGGAACGTCCAGACGTGCATGCGCGTCGTGTTGTGCCAGACGAAGAACGGCTTGCCCTCGGTCTTGGCCTTGTCCATGAAGTCGCAGGAAGCCTTGACCAGCACTTCGTCGAACGTTCCCATGTCGTACTTGGCCTTGGGCGTTATGTCATGCATGTTCGGCACGTTGGACATATCAGGGTATGGCGCCAGCGGGCCTTCGTCGATGATCCGCTGCTTGCCGATCTTGCCCCAGCGCGGCTGCTGGGTCGCGTCATCAGTATCAGTGGCAAAGCTGTGCACCAGATTGCGCGGCCCGACCTTGTCACGGTACGACTGGTCATCCGGGAACGAATACCAGTAGGGGTCCGACATCGCATCGAGGTGGTACAAGTACCCGAAGAACTCATCAAAGCCATGCAGAGTTGGCAGAAACTTGTTCAAATCGCCGAGGTGGTTCTTGCCAAACTGACCCGTGGCGTAGCCCTCGGTTTTGAGGACGGCGGCGATGGTTGCGGCCTTGTCCGGCATACCAACATCTGCACCCGCCTGACCCACAGTCGTCAGGCCGGTGCGCAACGGGATTTCGCCGGTAATGAAACTCGCCCGGCCAGCCGTGCAGCTCGCCTCGGCATAATAGTCGGTGAACATCATGCCCTCAGACGCCAGCTTGTCGAGGTTCGGCGTCTTCCCGGACATGATGCCCCGGTGATAGGCACCGATGTTGAACCAGCCAACATCGTCGCCCATGATGACGAGGATGTTGGGTTTCGACTGCTGCTGTGCGACTGCCGGTGCGCCGAGCGCGGTCGCGCATGCGGAAGCCAGCAGACCAAAGCAAAGGTTTCTCATGGCACTCATGGCATATCCTCCGTTGAGTTTGCTCGTTGCTCGGCCCCATTGGCGCGGCCTCTCAGAGTAAAAGGATGCCATCCTCTCGGCCGAAGACGATCTGATGTCGTGACAGTTCGCGGCATGATGTTGTGGGAAGTCGGGTAGTTGGCCAGATGAATGCCGCGCTGATCATTCGCCATAGAGTGGCGACAGGCGTACCCGCTATCGAAGCGTCGATGGCCAGCAATGAAATAATTGCCCTGGCGTCTGCCTAGGTGTCAGCAGCCGCCTTAGCGGATAATCGCACATCTTTGCCTTCACCACCAGATTGAAGACTCTCGTCGCCACACTCCGATGGTCGGGACCCGCCACGTCATGGCCGTTTTGCGCGCAAAATGACCGCTGGAACCGCTGTGAAGCGGCGTGCGGCATTTGCCACATCATACCGCCTTTCTCCACCCTTCTCTCCGCAGGCTGATAAAAGGGATTCCAAGGGAACCGGGAGTCCGTCAGCCGGAAGATGCAGGCCGCCGCCTTCAGGTTGCAAATCTCGCCTCGTCCCGTAATGACACAACCTTGCAAGGCTCTGCTAATCTTTCGCCAACCATTTGAATCATCACCCATTCTCGCAACCGCGAAAGACATGCCACAATATTGCCGCTTGCTTTTTGCCCGAAATGCTGGCACGAACTGCAACACTCGGGCATTTCGCATGCCGGTGACTGGACTGAAGTGGTAATGCCCTTTCGGAGCGCCAACTCCGGTAGGGCGGTATGGGTGACACCCATGCGCGTAGATGTTCTTTCCCCGTACGTGACGTCTCGACTGACCCTTCGCGCCGGGCTCCAGGGCCGAAACGCGAAAGCTAAAGCCGTCCGCCTCCCCACCGCCGGGGGTGCGGATAAACTAACTACCAATGGGAAAAGGACTATCCCCCATGGCCACTAAGGGCACCGTAAAATTCTTCAACCAGGACAAGGGTTTTGGTTTCATCACGCCGGAAGGCGGCGCGAAGGACGTTTTCGTCCACATCTCCGCTCTCCAGGCTTCTGGCATCCAGTCGCTCCGCGAAGGTCAGCAGGTTTCTTTCGACACCGAGCCGGATCGCATGGGCAAGGGCCCGAAGGCTGTCAACATCCAGGCCTTCTGATCTGATTCAGGTCTTTCTGCGTCAAGCAGGCGACGGCGCTCCGTAAGGGGCGCCGTTTTTGTTTGTTAGGGGCTAGCGGCATTCAGCCAGCCTTTGAAGCTGCGACCCCATGCCCCCGCGAAAATTCCCGCGCCGCCATCAGCACCGGCATCAGCGCCCTGCCCGCCTCCGTCAGCTGATATTCCACACGCGGCGGCTGCTCGCCGAAATCCCGCCGTTCGACAAGCCCGTCCTGTTCCAGTTCCCGCAGATGCTGGGTCAGCATCTTCTGCGAAATGCCCGGCATGTCCCGTTTCAATTGCAGGGTGCGCATCGAAGGCTCGGCAAAGAGCCGGAACAGGATCGGCAGCTTCCAGCGCCCGCTGATCATTTTGAGCACCCGCGTCACATGCGCGACGGAGCCGTCAGGCCCGAGGCAGACGGAGCGTTCTTCCTGTCCTACAGGCACTTTTAAGTGCGTAATTGTGTCGAGCATCGTCCTGTTCTTCTGTGCTTTCCTCCACTCCAAGATAGGAACACTGCGATGGATTTGAAACTCGACGGCAAGACGGCGCTCGTCACCGGCAGCAGCAGGGGCATAGGCGAAGCGATCGCCAGAGGGCTCGCCCGCGAGAAGGCCACGGTCATCGTCCACGGTCGCAACAGGGCCGAAACGGAGCGCGTTGCCCACGAGATCATTGCCGAAGGCGGCCGCGCCCATGCGGTGACCGGCGACCTCACCATCGATGACGAGGTGGAGCGCCTGATCGACGAAGCGCGGGCGCTTGCCGGCCGAATCGACATCCTCGTCAACAATGCCGGCGGCTCGGGCGAGCCGGAGGACTGGGCAACCAGCCGCCCCGCCTCCTGGGCCGCAGCCTACGACCGCAATGTCCTGGCCGCAGTCCGGGTAACCACAAGGCTGCTGCCTGACATGCGCAAGGCAGGCTTCGGCCGCGTCATCAATATTTCCAGCCTCGCCGGCCTGATGCCGCCTGCCGGCAGGCCTGATTACTCCGCCTGCAAGGCCGCCATGAACGCCATGACCTCTTCCATGGCCAAGGCGGTGGCGGCCGAGGGCGTGACCGTCAATACGATCTCGCCGGGCACGATCCGCAGCGCCCGCTTGGACGCCCGCTTCCGCGAGGTGGCGGGTGAGCGCGGCGTGGCTGCGGATGCCGCATGGGAGGCGATCGAACAGGCGGTGCTGCCGCTCTTCGCCGAGGTGCCGCTTGGCCGGGTGGGAACGCTGGACGAAATCGCCGACGCCGTCTCCTTCCTCGTCAGCCCACGGGCCGGTTATATTACGGGCGTGAATCTCAGGGTCGATGGCGGGATGCTGCCGGCGATTTAGCGTAGGTGCGGCAGAAGACCGGAATTCGGTAGCAGTGCCGCCAGCCGAAGGAAGTTGGTGGCCGCTTCGCGCCCGCCAATTGCGGTCATTGCGGTTGCCACAAGACTCCCTACTCTGCGTCGTAAAAATCAGAAGAACGAGTATCGATTTAATCGGGAATTCTGCGACTAACCGTTGTTTTCATAAGCTGGATCGACTTTCATGGCTGAAATCCCAATCCGTAGCTTTGGCGTGTCCGTTGTTCTTCTTCGCAACGCCGAAACTGAAACCGAAGTCTTGTTGCTGCGCCGGAATCACACTCTTGTTGGCGAATGGTGCCAAATCGCCGGTGGCATTGAGGACGACGAAAAGGCGTGGGAGACAGCGCTGCGTGAGGTGAAGGAAGAAACGGGATTGACGTGTGTTCGCCTATATTCAGCAGATATATGCGAGCAGTTCTATGAGGCTGACCGCGATGCTATTACCATGGTTCCAGTTTTCGTTGGCTTCGTAGATGCGGGGGCGCAAGTCATCCTTAACGAAGAACACAGCGAGTTCTGCTGGACTTCATTAGCGACGGCACTGAACATGGTGCCGTTTGCGGGCCAGCGCCATGTTTTGAAGCATGTGGACGCCGAGTTTGTGCAGCGCGAACCTGTTAAGCACCTTCTCATCCACAAGTCGTCGTATGAATCCTGATTTTCGACGCAAAGAAACTCGACACCCCTGATCTTCAAGAGATGTCCGCTTAGGGTCGCCAAAAGCGGTCACCCCGGCGCCCTGACATCGAGCGAGACCGGTCGGGGGCTTCCCGCCACCCGGGCCTCAGCGACCTTCGTCCGCAGGGTCATGCGCCTGCTGAAAACGGTCGATCAGCATGTCGGTCAGCACACGCACCTTCCGCGCGGGATACTGACCCGGCGGGCGAATGACATAAACGCCTGCCAGAGGGGGCGGATGGCGTGTCATGACCGGAACCAGCGCGCCGGAGGCGACATGATCATCGATGACGCCATCGGGAATCCAGGCGATGCCTAGCCCTTTCAAGGCCGCCGCAAGGAGAGCCAAGGCGTTGTCAGCCTTGAAGCGCCCCCGCGGGTAAACCGTGACAATCTCCTCGCCATCCATGAATTGCCAGGCTTCCGTTCCCTGCATGAGGGCCTCGTGGGTGGAGAGATCCTCCGGCTTTTCGGGAGACCCATGCGTCCTGATATAATCGGGGCTTGCGACCAGCTTCCCGTAGATCGGCCCGACGCGCCTCGCAATCATGTTGGAATCCTGCAGATAGCCGACGCGGATCGCGCAATCGAAGCCCTCGGCGATGAGGTCGACGAAACGATCGCTATAGACGGTTTGGAGTTGGAGCTGCGGGTGGCGCTGCGCCATGTCCGCGAGCACGGGCGCGAAGTGGGTCGGGCCGAAGGACAGCGGAACGGCCACTCTCAGGCGGCCACGAAGATCGCCGGTGGGCAGGATCGTTTCCCTGGCGATGTCGATCTCGGCACAGACCCTCGCCGCATGATCCCGAAACGTTATCCCAGCCTCAGTCAGGGCAGCGCCGCGGGTCGTACGTGCCAGAAGCTGGACGCCGAGGTCCGCTTCGAGCCGGGCGAGCCGCCGCCTAACGATCGACTTGGTGACGCCCAGCCGTCGCGCGGCGGGCGAAACGCCTCCGGCATCGGCGACCTCGACGAATGTCCTGAGTTCTTCAGCCGGAAGGCGTCATTTGTAGATTGACCAACCCTCGCATTCATTCCCCACCCAGATAGGTCCCGATATACTCCCCCCGCTTCCAGAGCTCGGCGCGCAGCCGGGTCTCGACACCCCCGGATGTCACCGGGCTAAGACACAGCATGCAGTCGGCAATCACCTCCCCCGGCTGCAGGATCGCCTCGATGGCGGCTGCCTCCTGCGCGATATCAGCGCAATCAGACATCGCCAGCAGTTGCCGCTCCGCCACCCTTGCGGCCTCATGCAGCTTGCGCCTGAGCACAGTAAGCACCGCATCGTCATCGTCGGCCGGCGCCTGCTCCATCATGCCGCCACCCGCCTCGATCTCCGAAAGCAACAGTTCGATACTGCGCCCGAGATCGTCACCAGCCATCAGTCTCGTCCGCCATGCCTCGACCGCCTGCCTACACCGCGCACGTTCCTGGCCGATCGCCGAAGCAATTGCCCTTTCCTGGCAGAAGCCGCCCGAAAGCTGCGCGGCCCGAACCAGCACCATCAGGTCTTCGGGAATATCCTTCAAGAAGACCACCCGTTGGGCGCAAGAATGGCTGGCGTTTCTGCCGGCTGGAAGCATGTCACCGACCGGTGAGAGACGCCGTCAGACACCGCCGACAATGCTGCGATCCGCCATGATGGCGCACCGTGCCCGAATGCCTTGATGATGGTGATGTCGCTCCTTTCGAGCGGGCAGGCATGCATGCAAAACTCTCCTGTTGGATATCGCTGCCGTCATAGGGTTGTACCCGCCAATGCTGGCAACAATCAAGGAAATTATTCCTATATTCGATCACGATCCATATCAGACGAGACTTTTCGGGGACCAAGAACGCGCGAAAGCAAACAAAGATAGGTTTATGTTCCGCACCGGCAGGCGGCGCTCAGGCCGCCTCGCTGTGGCGTTCCACGAGCTCGGCCCATTCCATTGCCGCGTGGCGGCCGAGCACCGTCTTGTCGTTCCCGATGACGGCGGCGATACGCCGGAAGAGTTCGTCGGCAAAGGGCGCGGGCCTGCCGGATTCGGCATTGCCGGCCGGGCGCAGTACCGTGCCCTCGGCAAGATGGATCATCTCGACGCCGAAGCCCTCATGATCTCCCGAGAGCTCTGCCGATCCATATAGCAGCAGGCCGTTATCGTTCCGGCCGAGGATGGGGATGACGAGTTCGTCGAAATCGAACCGCAGGCTGAAGGTGTTCATCGGCCGATGACCTCCTGCTGGAGGCGCTCCGCACGGATGAGCTGGGCCTCATAGCGGCTGGCGAGCGAGATCACGAAGCCGGCGGCAAGGAGCAAGCCGGCGAGCGGCGGAAGCACGTCGACGGCATCAAGGCGACGGACGCCCGGCGTCAGCGCAGGCGCGCGGAAAGGCGCCTCGCCCCTTGCTTCAAAATAGTCAGATATCATGCGGCAGCTCCTGCATCGGCTTTGATTTCGGCGATGCGGGAGGATGCGATGCCAATGGTTGAGTGATGGAACGGGTCGACGGGCGCCTATGCGGCAAGCGAGCGTATATCCTTGGCCACGTCGGCGAGATCATTGTCGAGCTGGTGATCGCGCCCCGGCAGCGAGCAGAGGACGGCATCCGGGATCGCCCTGGCGTAGGCCTCGATATGGGCAAAGGGCACGGTGTCATCCTCGCTGCCGTGATAGATGAGCACGGGCAGCCCCTCCGGCAGGCTTTCGGAAAAGTCGTCGCTCCCTGCGATCTCATCGCTCTCCCATCCGCCGGCACCCATGAAGGGCGGCGCGATCAGGATGACGGCACCGGGCTCGAATGCCGGCCACTCTTCGGCAAGTGCGTGGAGAAGCACCGTGCCGCCGAAGGAATGGCCGATCAGGATGGCGCCGTCTTCGAGGGTCTGGAACTCGGCGACGACTGCGGCTTTCCAGGCCTGATAATGCGGGTCCGCTTCATCGGGCATGCGGGGATAGCGGATGGCATAGGCCTCGCCGAGTTCGCGTGCGAGGCTGTCGACGAGCTTGTTGTCCCACTGGTCGTGGGTTGTTTCGCCGGCGCCCTGGATGAAGAGGATCTGTGTTGGCATGGGTAATGTTCCCGTTGTGACCGTCAGGGAGATGGGTCGTTACGGGAACAGGGCAAGGGCCTCGACCCGTCCTTCGCCCTCGACAAGGAGGGAGGTCGACAGGTGCGGAATTCGCCAGCGGATGCCACTAACCTTGGTGGCGTCGTTCAGGCCAGCTTTGCGCCAGAACCGGACGAGCGCGTGGCTCACCTTTTCGGCGCTATCGCCTTCCACCGATGCGGCGCATATCCACAACGCGGCCATCACGCTGCCGTATGGAAATTTCGAACCGGCTGTTGCCTCTCCGGGCATGATAAACGAAGAAGCGACCACGGCAGTCGATCCGCCTGACGTCGCGGAAACCGCGGCTGCGGAGCAGCCTCTCGCCCTGACTACAGGTAATCCCTCTGCCTCTGTTGAGATTGGTGCCAACGCTAATGGAGATCTGGGCCTGTGCGCTTGCTTCAGTCGGCGCGGTTATTGTTGGGACTGACAGGCCGACGGCCAGCACGAGTGACAGAAAAAACGACGATCTGGACAAGGCATCCTCCCTTGGGTAACGGGGTCTGAATACACCATACTCGTTTGCCGGCGGAATTATACAACCGTGGGGATAGGAGCGATAGAGGGTCGCGTCAGAACGAGCCGTCTCCGCTCCCCATTCGGTTAACCACAGGCATATTGAGGACCGGCCAGGGTCGGGACCCGTGGCTCGACCCTGGCCGAACGGAGGGGGCTTCCGACACACCCCCTACTCATCCATGCACCCTCACCTCGCCGCAACCACCTTCCCTCGCCTCAACACGACAGCGATCACAAACCCGCAAACCGCCGTCACCCCACCGACGAGAAACACGCTCCCGTAACCCGCCCGATCCGCCAGCACGCCCGCCAGCGGTCCGGTGAGCCCGTAAGCCAGATCCTGAAAGGCCGAAAATCCGCCGAGCGCCGTGCCGCGCAGATGCGGTGCCACGAGATGCACGACTTCACGCCCCATGGCGGGAAAGATCATCGAGCAGCCGAGGCCGGTCATGAAGGCGCCGATCAGGGCGACGGTGGGATCGCCGGCACTCCAGATCAGCAACTGGCCGATGGCCTCGACCGCAAGCGAGACGACGGCGACCGCGAGCCCGCCGTAGCGATCCGGCAAGTGGCCGAAGAGCAGGCGCACCAGCACGAAGCCGCAGCCGAAGGCGGTCAGGCCGAGACCTGCATGATCCCAGCCGAGATCGCGGAAATAGAGAGTGAAGAAGGAGCCGATTGCGGCAAAGCCCATGCCCTGCAGGCAGACGATCAGCCCATGCACCCAGATGCGGCCGATGACAGCGGCAAGCGGCGGGCGCTCCCTGCCTGGATGGGCGGCAACGGCGGGCACGCTGCGGATTGCGGCAAGCCCCAGCAAGGGCAGCACGGCGCTGACGGCCATCGTGCCGGCAAAGCCGAGATGATCGAGCAGCAGCAGCCCAACAGGCCCGCCGAGGCCGAGCGCGCCGTAGATCGCCGCACCGATGAGCGCCAGCACCCGGCCGGAACGCTGCGGCCCGACAAGCCCGATACCCCAGGCAATGATGCCGACGGCAACAAGGCTTTCGCCAAGCCCGATCAACAGCCGCCCGGCAACGAGAATGGCGAAAGCCGCAACCGGCGCCTGCAGCGAGAGCCCCGCGGCGAGCGAGATCAGCGCGCCCGCCACATAGAAAAGCAGGCCGCGCTGCACGGCAAGCTTGGCGCCCCTGCCATCGGCAAGCCCGCCGGCATAGCTGCGGGTGAGGATGGTGGCGAGAAAGGCAATGCCGACGCCAAGGCCCGCCCAGCCATTGCCGAGACCAAGCGCGCCGGTCACGAATACGGGCACGACCGGAAGGGCAACCGCAACGCAGAGATAGGAGATGAAGAGGATCGCGGTCAGCAGGTAAAGCCGGGCCTGCTCGCGATCACCAGTAAGACGGAAAGCCATGAAAACCTCCTGGCTATTCCCTCGTCCGACGGGCACAAAAAACGCACTCCGACCGGCGAGGATCGATAAGTGCGTTGCTTGACGTCAAACGCTTACGGCCAGAGGACTGGCGTGCGTTGGGAAATACGGGATATGTGCAGGAGTGTCAACGATGGCTGTGCCGCCACACCACCCGCTTCGTCCTCTCCTATGTCGGACGGCGGTACCCCACTATCGTC
Organism: Rhizobium sp. 1399; assembly: GCF_031455475.1. Lineage (NCBI taxonomy): Bacteria > Pseudomonadati > Pseudomonadota > Alphaproteobacteria > Hyphomicrobiales > Rhizobiaceae > Rhizobium > Rhizobium sp. 1399. The sequence goes on from NZ_JAVDSU010000014.1 coordinate 15,760, forward strand.
CTGATACGGCCTCTATCAGCGACCGCCTCATGAAGAGGCTTATGGGTGTCGCCGTATAGGGTGCAAAAGGCTCACATGGCTTGTATCCGCCGCGGCGATATAGCTGTTGTGCTTCGATGTTGCGTGTTCCAACTTCGAGCAGCATGGCCTGCGCTCCGAGCGTCAGCGCCTGAACTTCCGCTCGCCGAAGCAGTGCCATACCAATACCGGCACCCCGCACACCGGCATCCACGATCATGCGCTTCAGCTCCGTGGTGCCGTCACCTCGCTCAAACAGCACGCAAAGTCCGACCGCTCTGTCAGCAAGACGCGCGATGAGGACATACGTGCCAGGTTTTGCCAGCGACCCCGCGGTGATCGGCCGACGGTATTCACCCGGATAGAGCGCCGCGGCGACAGAATCCGACTGCGACAGAAGCGCCGAGACTTCGTGCTGCAGCGCAGGTTCGATATTGACGGCAACTTCAGACATCACGCCAGCACTCACCTCGTCAACATCAGACAAGCGCAGGTGAATACGGCTGCCGCAGCTTGTCAACTAGCTCGATACCCAGAGCTGAAACGCCGCCCGTATCAGGCCATGAGCGGCGTCACATCATCCCAGACGAAGACGAGGTTTTCCGATCGCCAGACCGGGCCGGGATCGATGAATCCGCCGGCAAGATCGCCATCCAGCGCCCGATAAAACGCAATCGCCGCCGCATTCCCCTTCACGACGCCGAGCGCAGCTCCCCGAAACTCCCTCGCCTTGAGATGCTGCGCCAGCCGCGCAAGCAGCGCCCGGCCTATGCCGCGGCGCTGGCTGTCCGGATCGACATAGAGAAATTTGATTTCGCCGCGATCCCCGAAGATCGGTTCCGAAGGTCGGCCGGCGGCGCCGATTCCGACGATCTGCCCGTTCGCTTCGGCAATCAGCACCATCTGGTCGGCGTCGGCAGACGCGAGCTTCTCCCGCCAGCGCTGACCGCGATAGGCTTCGTCGAGCGTCGCGTGGGCCACAGCCGGCGCAAGGGTTGCGTAAGTATGCCGCCAGACCTTCACATGGAACTCGGCAATCGACTGAGCGTCGGCGATGCCTGCGACTCTGATCGAAATATCATACATCTCCCGCCTTATCCTTGCCGGACAATCCGCCCGATCGTGACCGCATACCGGCGCCACTATTCCAGGCAGCCCCTATCCGATCACCTGCACCAGCGCCGGCAACAACCCCACCTAACCGGATTTCACAGTACCTGCATTGAACCTGGAGCGATCGACGAGAACATCCCTCTTCTGCCCCCACAACAGGCCGGCAACGAGGTTTCTCGCCTTGATGCTTTCGAGCTCCAGCCGGCGCAACTGCTTGCGCACCTTGCTGAGCGGCAGGAAGACCAGATCCTTTTCCGGGCGCACGAAATCGGCGCTCTCGCCCTCACCCTCCAGAAACCGCTGCTGGATGACGGGCGCCGGCTCGATCTGGTAGGCGGCAAGCCAGGAGCGGTGCCAGAAATGCGCATCGATCAGCGAATAGGTGGTGGTCTCTGCAAGCATGCGTTTTGCCGCCTCGGGGCCGATGACATAACCGGCCAGCCCCACGCGGTTCTGATAGACGCGGGTCGCTCCAAAACGGCCGGCCTCGTCCTGCCATGCGCGCTTGCGGTTGAGGATATGGCGACGCGGCGCGAATTCGAGATCGTAGACGCTGTTCCACGCATCGTTGCGGGCTTCGATATTGGCGAGGACGGCCGTGATATCGTCTGACAGCACCGCATCGTCTTCGAGGATGAGCATCTTCGCGCCATGCGCGATCACCGCCTGCCAGGCCTTGCGGTGGGACAGGAAGCAACCGATGTCCTGCCGCCGCGTCGGGCTCGGCCAGTTACTGGCAGCCGTCTGGCATTCCTCGGCCGTGAGATCGCCAGCTTCGAATGCGTCGAGAAACTCGAAGGACAGGCCGAGTGCGGCCATCTGCCGGATCTGGAAGCTCCGCCGAACCTCCTCCGCCTTGCGGCTGATGATCAAAATTCTCAAGTGAACTCCCTGGCGCCCGATGCCTGCCCCGTCAGCGCAAGCATATAACCGTGTTCCGATGCAAGCAAAAGCGCGGAATTCGCGAGCAGATGCCACCGGCCGAAGCGAGTTCGTGGCCGCTTTGCGCGACAATCAGAGATGCCGTTTTGGCGGTGTGCTGGTTGCGGTGGTTCCGTGGGTGTAGACTGCCGGCACTGTTGCATGTTCATACAGGGCAACGATGATGAGTACCCCCGCACTCGACCGGAAGCTGCTCGCGATCCTGGCGGCGGATATGGTAGGCTACTCGAAGGCGATGGAGGCCGATGAGGCCGGCACCATCAGGCGACTGAAGGCCATCCGCACCGACCTGATCAATCCCGCCATATCTGAGCGCCACGGCACCGTTATCAAGCTGATGGGCGACGGCACGCTTGTCGCCTTCGACAGCGTGGTCGATGCGGTTGCCTGCGCCGCGGAGTTCCAGAATAGCGTGGCAGCGCGCAACGCCGACCTGCCGGAGCCAGAGCGCATCATCTTCCGCGTCGGGATCAATCTGGGCGATGTGGCCTTGGTGGATGGCGACCTCTACGGGGATGGGGTGAATGTCGCCGCGCGGCTGGAGCATTTGGCCGAGCCGGGCGGCGTGATGGTGTCGGGGACGGCATACGATCATCTCCAGGGCAAACTCGACTGGCCGCTCGATTTCGCCGGCGAGCAGCAGGTCAAGAACATCAGCCGCCCCGTGCGGATGTATCGGCTGAGGCTCGACGGCAAACGGGCGCGTCGCCCGCTTCTCGGAATGATACCGCGCTGGGCCGGGACGGCTGCGGCGGTAATCATTGCGCTTGCTCTGGCGGGCGGCGCGGCCTGGTGGTTCCTGCAGCCCGAACCTTCGAGCGGCAAGCCGTCGGTGGCGGTGCTGCCCTTCGACAATTTTGGCGGCGACGAGGCGAGCGGGCGTCTGGCTGATGGCCTGATGGAGGACATCATCACCGACCTCGCGCGGTTTCCCGAATTCGAGGTGGTGGCGCGCAATTCGACGGAAGTTTTTAAAGGCAAGCCGGTGGATGCCCGCCAGGTAGCAACCGCACTCGATGTCGGCTTTGTGCTGGAAGGCTCGATCCAGCGGCAGAGTGGCCGGGTACGGATCACAGCACAGTTGATCGATGCAAAAACCGGCCACCATCTCTGGTCGGAGAATTGGGACCGGCCCGCCGAGGACGTGTTCGCCGTTCAGACCGAAATCGCAGAGCAGGTCGCCAACCGCCTCGGCGGCGGCGTGGGACTGATTCAAGAGGCCGGGCGGGCCGCAGCCAAACGCAAACGGCCTGAAAACCTGAATGCCTATGATTATTATCTGCTCGGGTCCGAGAAGATTGAAAAGCTCACCAAAGCCGATGAGGAGGAGGCCATCACGTTTCTCAACCGCGCCATCGAGCTGGACCCAGGGCTGGCACGGGCCTGGGTAGAACTTTACCATGCGCATGAAATATTGAGTTTGTTTGGCGTCGATCCCGAGAGCAACCGCAACGCGGCCGACGATGTGGCCGAACGCGCGGTGCGGCTTGATCCGAGCGACGCCGAAGCACATGCGGTGTTTGGCATGAGCCTTGCCAACAAAGGCGACATGGGCCGCGCCAAGTCTGAGCTGGACACGGCCCTTCGCCTGGCGCCGGGTTCGTCCGAAATCCTGACTTTCTATACCGGCTATGCAGCACGCTTCGGCGAACCCGAGCGCGGCGCTCAAATGGTCGACCAGGTAAAGCGGCTCGACCCGAACTATCCGATGTGGACGTCCAACTTCTTCTCACCCGCCTACTTCATGGCGGGTCGATATGAGGACGCCGTGAAGATGCTCGAGCGCATGACGCCTGACAGCTACCAAAAGTGGACCTGGGTAGTGCGCAGCAGCTCGCTTGCGGCACTCGGTCGAACCGACGAGGCGAATGCTTCGGCCAGAGAAGCCCTCAAGCAGCACCCGGACCTGACTGTGGAGGGAATGATCAATGAACCCGGCCTAAGCTCAATAGAACGCAGTCGGTTCATAGAGACGATGCCGTTAGCCGGCTTCCCGGCATGCGCTAAGCCCGAGGCGCTTGCGAAACTCGCCAAACCCGTGCGACTGCCGGAATGTGGGGCGGCGAAGGCGGACCCTCTCGCGCAGCCATAGAACAGCCCTGTGCAACACGCCTGCGAGGCGCAAGCCGTCTGCCCTCACTGCGGATAAAGGGTCGAGACGCGCCCGGCGAAATAGTAGGCGACGATGCCGATCCATTCCCGCAGGCCCGTCGTCAACAGGTCGGCATTGTCAATCGGATGGCCGGCCGACAGCGTCAGGCCCTGTTTTCCAGTCGTACGGTAATCGGCGACCCAGGGCGTGACGTCCATGCCGAGATTGCGGAAGATTGCCACCGCCCGCGGCATGTGGAAACCCGATGTCACGAGCAGGCAGTGGTTAAGGTTCAGCCGCTGCAGGATCACCCTTGTATTGATGGCGTTCTCATAGGTATCGCGCGACTCCGCGTCATATTCGACACGGGTCGGGTCGATATGGAAATCGTCGAACATCCTGCGGATGATATCCGCTTCCTTGACGTAGCCTCCGGTGAGACTGCCATCGCCGCCAGACATGATGATCCTGGCATTGGGATAGACGCCGGCCAGCCGCACCGTTTCGATATAGCGATCAGCCGCGTCATCCAGGTTGTAGCCACCGCGCACGCCATCGACCTTTGTCGCGATCCCGCCGCCGAGAAGGACAATGCAGGCGACATCGGCAGGTGCGGCCGGCCGCGGAAAACGATCCTCCAGCTCCTGTACGATCAGCGCACCCGATGTGGTGTAAAAGCTCACGAAGATGAGCGTGAGCGACAGGAGCCCGGCCGCGATAGCGAGCCGCCGGATACGGAAGATCATCAGGATGACGCTGAGCGCGATCAGCAGGAAGCCGATCGTGACGGGTTGGGACGTGAGCCAGAAAACCTTCGCGAAGAAAAACATGGGCGTGCCGGTATCCTACTGAAATGCAGCCACGAAAGCCTATGGTTGGATTCGAGGCAAGTCTGGTTTTTGGGAGACGTTCTGCCTTCTCCAGCCGATCAGGTCAATTGATGAGGCGAGTGGCGCGCAAGTCCCACTCCTCCTTTCCGCTTCGCCGCTCGCCGCACGAATTTACGGCCGCATTTACGGTAACGTACTTCCCCGGCATGCGCGTGGTGTGTTTAGGACGTGTGCAGCAGAGGAGCGCAGACATCGGGCCCGCCGGCGTTCGGCATCGTATATGCGCCGGAGCCCCGGACATGGCGAGTGCCATGATAGGTGGTATCGGGTTCGTCGCGCGGCTCCGCGACAGCATCGAGGATCGGAAACGGAGGGGTTTCTGTGAGACATCATCACGAAGACAGTCCGAAACATGCGAGGCGCACGCCCGCCGGACCGCCGCAAAGTTTCAAGCGACCTGCGGCCATGCTTGCCGCTACGGTATCGCTTTTCATCGCCTCGGCATCCCTTGGCAACCTCCAGGCCGCCGATCTCGTGATCGCCGTGCCGAACTGGCCGTCGGGACAGGCGACGGCCAATATCCTGAAGGTCGCGATCGGCAAGAACTTCGGCCTCGAGGCCGACCTGCTCGAGATGGGCGAGCTCAATGCCTTTGCCGGGCTGGAATCCGGCGAGCTCGATATCCACCCGGAGGTCTGGCGACCGAACCTCGATGCGGCAATCGAAAAATATGTCGATGAGAAGAAGGCGGTGGTTCTGGCCAAACGCGCCGTTGCCGCCTGGCAGGGCCTCTGCGCTACCGAGGACGCCGAAAAGGCTGGCATCAAGAGCGTCAAGGATCTCTCGGATCCTGAAAAGGGCGCCCTGCTCGATACCGATGGCGATGGCCGCGGCGAGCTCTGGATCGGAGCGGCAACCTGGACCTCGGCGAGCATCGAGCGGGTGCGCGCCTTGAGCTACGGTTACGCCAGCAACCTCACGCTGGTGGAGGCGGAAGAGGATGTCGGCATGGCCGCCGTCGATGCAGCCGTTGCCACCGGCCGGCCGATGGTCTTTGCCTGCTACGCGCCGCACAATGTCTTCGAACTGCACAAGGTGACGCGGCTGGAAGAGCCGGCTTACGACCCCGCACGATGGAAGATCGCGCCCGGCAGCGATCCGCTCTGGATCGAACATTCGAAGGCCGATGTCGCCTGGCCGCCATCCGAATTCCACATCGCCTGGTCGACGTCTTTCGGCGCCAAGCATGCCGATGTCGCCGCCTTTCTGGAGAAGGTCGATCTGACGCCTGAGGAAGTGACTGCCATGACCTACGCGCTGCAGGTGGAACGGACGCCGCCCGCCGATTACGCGGAAAAATGGGTGGCCGAGAATGCCGCCCGCATACAGGGATGGGCAAAACCATGAACCGGACATTGCAGAAAGCTGCGCTGACCGCGCTGGCGCTTAGCCTCGCCGCCTATGTCGCCCTTGCGGCCGGCACGCAGATCTACGATCCCAAGACGCGCCAGTGGGTCGACTACGACAAGAATACGGCACGCAAATATTTCGCCCGCAACAAGCAGGTTCCGGATGCCTTCCGCCGGCAGGTCGTGACCTTCCGCACGGCGGAGGAGCCGGGCACGATCATCATCGACGGCAACCAGCATTTTCTCTACCTCGTACAGCCGGGCGGCCAGGCGATCCGCTACGGCATCGGGGTCGGTCGCGAAGGCTTCGGCTGGGCCGGCATCGTCCGCGTGGGGCGCACCGCCGAATGGCCGACCTGGACGCCGCCCGCCGAGATGGTGGCCCGCGACCCGAATGCCCGCAAATGGGCAGCCGGCCAGCCGGGCGGCCCCGACAATCCGCTCGGCGCGCGCGCGCTCTATCTCTATGCTGGCGATGCCGACACGATCTACCGCATCCACGGCACGCCGGAATCCTGGTCGATCGGCCTCGACGTATCCTCGGGCTGCATTCGCATGAACAATGACGACATCATCGATCTGCACTCGCGGATAAAGGTCGGCGCCAAAGTCATCGTCCTGATGCAGGGCGCGGCCCTCTATAAAGGCGTCTGAAATGGGGGAATTAGTATGCGCATGTTCTTGAAGAGCCGGTCGCTCCCGGCCCTGTTCCTTTGCTCGCTATCGGCACTTGCCGCCTGCCAGTCGGCCCCGCCACCCGACCAGATGTCGCGCACGGCGGTCGAAACCGCCCCTGCCGACCTGCAGCTGCTCTGCGCCGATGCCGCCGCCAAACAGGCCGGCCTCGACAGGGCGAAAGTCCTGCCGACGAGTTCGCGCCCGGTCGAAGCCGGCGGCTTCACCGTCGATCTCGACGCCTCGGGCCGCAAGTTCGCCTGCGTCATCGACCGCACGGGCGTGGTGAGGAGCGTTCAGGCTGCGTAAGCGCGCCGGCCGCTCCCGGTGCCCGCCACTTTGTCCTGCCGAAAAGGGCCCCGGCTGCCAGCGGTCGCCTTTTGCCGGGAACGACTCTTTTTATGCCGATCTCGCGTTCCTGATTGCTGTAGAACGAGGCATTCTCGAAGAAACCGCCATGCCGTTGCACGGGCATATCCGTTCTCTTCTGAAGATTTTTGAAGATTATCGGGATTGTCGGCTAATCGTCAAAAGAGAACGGTATAGTAATAATATGCATCGGATCTGCAGCAACGCATTTCATTTTTTCGGTTACTATCTATCTGAGGAGGAAGGTAAATGCCGTTTGTGGAATCTCAGGTCAACACGTTCACGGTCAACTTTCAGTACAATGCAGCGACCACCCAGCTGCCGAACGGCGGATGGGTGATCACATGGGCCTCCATGCTGGAGGACGGCAGCGGTTCCGGAGTCTACCAGCAGGTCTACGACTCGACAGGCGCCCTCGTCGGACCCGAAACCCGCGTCAACACTACCGTCGAGGGCAATCAGGACATGCCGGCTGTGACGGTCCTTGCAGATGGCGGTTGGGTGGTGACCTGGGGAGACCAGGGGATTTCCACCCCCGGGGTCTATCAGCAGGCATTCAATGCGGACGGCACTCCGCGCGGCGGCGAGACCCAGGTCAACACTTTTGAAGGCGCCGGACAGGGGTCGCGGTCGGTCATGGGGCTAGCCGATGGAGGCTGGGTCGTCAGTTGGCTGTCTGTAGGCCAGGACGGTTCCGGATATGGGATCTACCAGCAGGCCTTCGCTGCCGACGGCTCCAAGGTCGCCGGAGAAACCCGGGTCAACACTTTCACCGATGGAAACCAGTGGCTGGGCTCAATGGCGCCAGTCGATGGCGGCGGCTGGGTCGCCACCTGGTCATCGCCCGGGCAGGACGGTTCCGAAACCGGCGTATTCCAGCAGATCTACAATGCCGACGGCACGCCGCACGGCGGGGAAACCCTCGTCAATACCTACACCAATTCCTATCAGGACAGCCCGACCGTGCTGGCACGCGACGGCGGTTGGGTCGTCATCTGGGAATCGAATGGCCAGGACGGTTCGAGCGGCGGGATCTATCAGCAGGCCTATAATGCCGACGGAACACGGCTCGGCACGGAGACACGCGTCAATACCACGACGGACGGCAACCAAGCCTATCATGGCTCCGCAGCATTGAGCGACGGCGGCTGGGTGGTGATTTGGCTTTCGGGCGACGACGGCCATATCATGCAGCAGGCCTACAACGCGAACGGGACGCCGCAAGGCGGCGAGGCCCAGGTCGATACCGACGGGACATATGCATCGAACCAGAAGGTGACGGCTCTGGCCGACGGCGGCTGGGTGGTGACCTGGACGGTGATGGGATTCACCGACACCTTCTATCACGTCTACCAGCAGGCGTTTAACGCCGACGGGACGAAAAACGGCGATGAGGCGCTCATCAACACGCTGACCCACAGCTATAAGGATATACCCCAGGTGGCGGCGCTCGATGACGGCGGCTGGGTCGTCAGCTGGGCGTCCGACAGTGATTATACCGATGTCCAGGGATATGACTCCGGCATCTTTCAGGTCCGCTTCGATACCGACGCCCATGCGGTGGAACTTCCGAGCAACCGCATCTACGGCACCTATCCCGACAAGAACCTCGTTGGCACGGCCGGCGACGACGCCATATATGCAAGCTCCGGCAACGATACGCTTACAGGCCTTGCGGGCAATGACCATCTGGACGGAGGATACGGCCGCGACCGGATGACGGGCGGCCTGGGCGACGATACCTACATCGTCGACACCTCGGCCGACAGGGTCGTGGAGCTGGCAGGACAGGGTACCGATACGATCCTCGCCCAGGTGAGCTATTCGCTGGGGGCCAATGTCGAGAACCTCGCCTTTGTCGCGGAGGGTAACCTGTATGCGAGCGGCAACGCGCTCGATAACGTCATCACGGGCAATAGCGGCAACAATACGCTCGGCGGCGCTGCCGGAAGCGATACGCTTTCCGGTCTCGATGGCAACGATTATCTCGATGGCGGCGCCGACAATGATACGCTGTACGGCGGCTCCGGCGATGACATACTCGCAGGCGGTACCGGCAACGACACGATGGATGGCGGGGATGGAAACGACAAATACAAGGTCGACAACGCCAGCGACGTCGTCCACGATACCGGTGACAGCATCTGGGATTGGAACGATATCATCTATTCCACGGCCGAAACCTATTCGCTCGCGGGAACCGGAGCTGAAACTCTGATCCTTCAGACGGGCGCCGTTACCGGGATCGGCGATAGCGGCAACAACCTGATAACAGGCAATACCGCCGCCAACACGCTCGTCAGCGGCGGCGGCAGTGATGGCCTGACCGGCGGCGGCGGCGCCGATACTTTCGTCCTCGCCGCACCGAGCCCGTCCAACTTCGCTTCCATCAACGATTTCGGCTCGGACGATTTCCTGTCGTTCCAGTCCAGCGATTTCCAGGGCATGACCACGGCCACCCTGGATTATCATGTCGGCAAAACCGCCATCGGCGCAGACGCCCAGTTCTACTTCAATACCTCGGACCGCACGCTCTATTGGGACGAGGATGGTACCGGAGGAGACGGCGCCGTTGGAGTCGCGATGCTCAACGGAGCCTATGTCCTGCAGTCCGGCGACTTCCTGTTTGCCTGACTTCCTGTTTGCCTGACTTCCTGTTTGCTTGACTTCCTGTTGCTTGACGGGGCGCCGACGTGGCATTCGTCGCCCCGCCGGCGCTGCTCTCCTATTTGAACTCGTCATAGAGCGAGAGCAGCGAGGCTTGCCCGGCAATCGTCGTCTTGATCGTTTCCGCCATTGCAGGCTTCTTGCTTTCCGCGTCGATGGCGTCCTGGAAATTCTGCAGCGCCTCCTTGGAGGCTTCCAGGGCCTGCGCGCGGATGCGCTCGGCCATGTCAGCGTCGAGATGGCCGACATTGAGCGGCAGCAGGATCTTCAGGCCCTCGATGATCTCATCCTTGTCGATCGCTCCCTTGCCGGTGGGATCGAAGGTCGACCAGCGTTCTTCGGCGGCATCGATATCGAAGATCCTGTTATCGGCATCAGCCAGCCGCTTTTGAGCGGCCATGTACTCATCCTTGCTCATCAGCCCGTCGCCATCGATATCGGCATCGTCGAGCGTCTGCTGGGCGGTGCGATCGTAAAGTTCGGCCAGCAGCTGATCATCCGTTTTTGCCGGAACCGTATTCACCAGCTCCCCGGTTGTCTTTTCGTATTTCCCCTCGCCAAAAACACTGACGGAGACTCTGGGCATATAGCTGAACAGGTTGCGAGTTGAATTATCGGAGCCGACGATCACGGTGTTTCATCCTTTTGTTTGGCGTGTGGATGCGCGCAAACTGGAAAGCAGAGCTTGCTTGAAACTGGCCAAAAACGGGTATTTGATCCCTATGTTACAACCGTAACGAAATTCCCGGAGAGGGCTATTCTCCTGCCTGCAGAACCGAGGGATAGGCAGCACTGCCCTCCCCGCCAAGCCGCTCCAGCATGATATCGATCAGCGCCCGCACCTTGGCCGGCACATGCGGCCCCGGCGGGCGCACGACGTAGATCGCGCCCTCATCCAGATAATAATCGACAAGCACCGGCACGAGCGTGCCCTTGCGGATCTCATCGGCGACGATGAAAGACGGCAGTTCCGCGACGCCGAGCCCGGCGAGCGTCCAGCTCAGATGCACCTCGGCATTATCGGTCAGAAGCCGCCCGTTCGGGCGGATCGACACCATGCGCTCGCCGACACGGAACTTCCATTCCGGAATATGGCGCCCGGAATAGATGATGCAGTCATGCGAAAGCAGGTCTTCGGGCCTCCCCGGGCGGCCATGGCGGGCGATATAATCCGGGCTGGCGACGATGAAGGGCCTGACCGGCGCGATGCGGCGCGCAATCAGCGAGGGGTCGCGCAGCTCGAAGAGCCGGATCGCCGCATCGTAATGCTCGCCGATGAGATCGACGGCGCGGTCGGAAAAGGACACGTCGAGCTCGAGGCGCGGATGGCGGCCGGCAAGCTCGGTCAGGATCGGCCCGAGATAGCGCTGGCCGAAGGCAAGCGGTGCGGCAAGCCTCAGACGCCCGGTGACATCGCCGCCGGCATAGGTGGCGACCGCATCCCGCGCTTCCTCGAGTTCGGCCAGAATCCGCCCGCAGCGCAGCTTGAATTCAAGCCCGGCCTCCGTTGCGCTGATGCCGCGCGTGCTGCGGTTGATCAGCTGCGCGCCGAGATCCGTTTCCATGCGTGCGATGCGCCGGCTGACGATCGATTTCGAGACGCCGAGCTGCTGGGCGGCGCGGTTGAAGCCGCCGCTTTCGACCACCGCCACGAAGCTTCTGATATCATCCAGGTCGATCATCTGCGTTCCACTGAGCGCAACACCCTGTTGACGGAAGCGGGCATTGTGCCGCCCTTGCCCCCGCTCTAAGCTGCCGCGACTCTATTCAGCCTGATGGCTACTATCATGACGGATGTGGTGTCGCCAATGGCGGCCGCGAGGTGGATGCGCGCTCAAAAACGGCGCGCGCCCACAACGGGAAACTATTGTCTCAAGCAAACTATTGCCCCCGCTGAAACATATGGGCCGAAACATATTGGCTGAACACATAGGAAGAGCGCATGGCCGACACGCCGATAGCGAGAAACATCGCTGCTCGATGGAATGACGCCAGACGCAGCGAGCGATCTGCCGAACAGGCGCCGATCGTCGTCATCAAAGGCGGTGTCGGAAGCGACCTGCCGGCAAGGCGCCCGCGCGGCGACGCACATCACGCGGCCTCCATCCATCACCTTCCGGTTCCGGTCCTGCAGCTCGACGCCACCGGCCTGCGGGCGCTCTTTGCAGGATTGAAAGCCAGGGGCAATGCCGAGCACCTGTTTGCGAAGGGCATGTGGCAAGGGGGTATTTCAAAGGCGGGTCTTTTTGTCGCCGATGCCAACGAGATGGCTGTTTCTCTTTTACAGGCCTCTTCATCAGATGATCTCGTGGGGCCGGCGAGCTACCTGTTTGCGGCTTCGCCCGAGACCATCAAAAGGCTGATGCGCGCCTGGTTTGACGGAACCAAGCTCTTCTCGGAGCCAATGAAGATGCGCAGTTTCAAGGGCGCCGTCCTCGATGTCAAACTGTCGGTTACCTTCCCCTCGGCCGAAAGTCTCGACACATTGCTCGTCGTGCTGGAGAATATCACCGGGCGGAGACAGCCACACGAACACGAGGTCGACCCGCTGCATACGGCGCGCCTTTCCATGCTCGGCAGGCTTGCGACCTCGATTGCCCATGAGGTGAACCAGCCGCTTGCCGCCATCGTCACCGACTGCGAAACCACCATGCGGCACCTCTCGCGCGACGAGCCGAATCTCACCAAACTCGGCGAGCTTGCTGCGCGCATGGCGGCGAGCGCCCATAGGGCAAGCGAAATCGTCAAGCGCGTCCGGGGCATGGCGAGCGGCCAGACGAACACACGCATGCCGCTCGATCTGAACGACATCGTCAAGGACGCGCTGTCCTTCGTCGGCCATGAGACCGATATGCACGCGATCCGCCTTTCGGTTGCGTGCAGGCCCGGCCTGCCTGCCTTCCTCGGAGACCGCATCCAGATGCAGCAGGTCGTCGTCAACCTGCTCGTCAATGCCATCGAAGCCGTCGTCAGCAGTGGCAAGCGGCCGCGACGCATCGAGATTGCCACCAGCGAGGCGGACGGGAGGGTCCAATTCTCCATCCGCGACAGCGGTGACGGCATCTCAGCTGCCGATCTCGGCCGCATCTTCGATTGCTTCTATACGACGAAGCAGGACGGCGTCGGCGTCGGCCTCTCCATCTGCCAGTCCATCGTCCTCAACCACGGCGGCGATATCAGCGCCGCCAATGCCGGCGATGGCGGTGCCCTCTTCCGCGTCTCGCTGCCGGCGGGCTGACATTGCGTGATCGGCGTTGTGCATATCGGGACTGACACCGCACAGAGCCTCCCGACAGCTTTCCTTTGCGGCAGCCGGCCGCTAATGCGTGTGAGCAAAAGCACAGGAAAGGCGCGCCCGATCATGACACGTTCCATCAAGTCCATCGCGGTATTCTGCGGATCGAACTTCGGCGCAACCGAAGATTTCGCCGATGGCGCCCGGGCGCTCGGTCGGGCCATGGCCCGTGAGGGCATCGGCCTCGTCTATGGCGGCACGACAAAGGGCCTGATGGGCGTCGTCGCCGATGCCGTGCTCGAAGCCGGCGGCACGGCGCATGGCGTCATCACCGAAAGCCTGCATCAGCGCGGCCATTCCCACCCGCGCCTGACGACAGACGAAATCACGCCGACCCTGCGCCTGCGCAAACAGCGTATGGCCGAACTCGCCGATGCCTTCATCGCGCTGCCGGGCGGCATCGGCACCATGGAGGAACTGATGGAGGTCTGGACGATGAACCAGCTCTCCGAAATCGACAAACCGGTCGGCCTGCTGAACTCCGCCGGATTTTTCGACGCGTTTCTGCAATTCATCGACCATATGGTGGAAACGAAATTCCTGCCGCCGGCCCATCGATATTCGATTTCGGTCAATGCGGATGCGGATGGATTGATCGAGGAGCTACGCGCGTTTCAGCGGGTTGAAGTGCCGAAGTGGCTGTAAGGCGCGCTCCCAACCGGACGTTCGCCGGGCAAACGAAAGCCGGCGTGCTCCGTTAAAAGCACGCCGGCCAATGACGACCAGTATCAGGCAGCTTCGGCATTCACCGTCGTCTCGGCGATCTCGGACAGCAACTCGTCGGTTGCCTCCTCCTCGTCGAGGGTTTCGGCAAGCAGGGCTGCGACCTCATCGAGGCCGAGACGTTCGGCCCAGGCGAGCATCGTGCCGTAGCGGCTGATCTCGTAGTGTTCGACGGCCTGGGCGCCGGCGAGCAGGCCGGCATCGAGTGCAGCCGTTCCCTCGAATTCCGACATCACTTCCTTGCCTTCCTCGATGATGCCGAGAATTGCCTTGCAGGGCTTCTGCTCGGCGGGCTTGTCGATGATGTCGAAGATCTGTTCCAGACGCTCCACATGGGTGGCGGTCTGGGTGGCATGGGTTTGGAAGGCCTCTCTCAGCTCGGTCGCCTGGGCCGCTTCCGCCAGTCTCGGCAGGGCTGTCAGGATCTGCTTTTCTGCGAAGTAGATATCCTTGAGCGTTTCATAGAGAAGATCGTTGAGATTCTTTGGCATGGTCTTGTCCCTTCAGGGGTTGGATCAGGTATTTCTGCCAAGCGTGTATTCTTCGACGACGACGGCAGGCTTGGTGCCGGCAACACCGCCGAACCAGGCTGCAACGACGCCGAGCACGAGCGCGAGGAAGCCGAGGAGTGCACCTCTGGAAACGGCCGTGGTCGTGGCCTGCGCTGCAACGAGCGCCTGCTGGCGGGCAGCCTCGACCGTAGCCTTGTAGTTGGCTTCATATTGATCGACCTTGGTGCGCGCCTGATCGACGGGGATGTTCTGGGCCTTGGCCAGAGCATCGGCAGCATGGGCCTTGGCATCATCGACGCCGGCCTGGTTGCCTGTTGCCACGGCCCGCATGGCGGAGACTGCGGCAGTCTGCAGGGCCTGCGGCTCGTTGCCACCGCTCGCATCGCGGATCTGGCGTTCGATATCGCCCATCGGATCGGTGGCCGAGGCAATTGCCGGTACGGCAGCGGTCACAACAGTCGCCGCACTGGTGCCGACGCCGCTGACGACGCCCGAAAGGCCGCTGAATGCGCCGCCGACGAGAGCACCGACGGAGGTTGTCAGAAGATAGAGAATGACGAGCGTCGTCACCGCCCAGGAGGTGATGCCGTGAAAACCGCCCGTGGATTGGCTGGGACGGCCCGAGAGGCGGCTCGCGACATAGGCGCCGATGAAGGCGGCGATAATGCCGGCAACGACGAACCAGAGGCCGCCGATGATGGAAAAGGTGCTGGCGGCCGGATTGTCCGATCTGACGGGATCAAGCACGGCAGCGCCGATACCGACACCAAGCAGGTTCAGAAGAAACTGGGCGGCAAGCGCGAGAACGACGCCGGCAAACACCGCTCCCCACGAGATCTTGTTGAGGGCGCCGGTAAGCGAGGGATCGAAGACCCTGGTATCGGCGGTCACGGCATCGCCGCGCGGCCGGGAGATCGATGGCTGGGCCATCGTTGGCTGGGAGGTGGGCATAGGCATATTCCTTTGGTTCACGCCTGCATCGATGCAGCGTGCTGACTACAGATTCCGCTCGGGTGTTTGCGTGGTGGCCTGCCGGCATTCGCGCCCCATCCTGGGATGGGCGGTGGAGAGCACGGAAAGCCCCGAGATGTTTCAGAGAGAGGGTCTCTCACGACCTGCCGAGGATCTGATGGGTCGGTGGGTGAATCCCTAACAGACGCGGAGCCCAATAGTTCCGCGCCGGGCGCGTCTTATTGATCGGATGCAGAAATGAAGGTTGCCGCAATCCCCGCAACCGGCGTGGCGTGGGCACAAAAAAAGCCCGCTTGCTGCGGGCCCTTCCCTGATCGTTTCCGATCTACTTGCTGCTTTTATGGCTCTGCTCGCCAGCCTTGACGTGCTGCTCGTGAGTGCCGCCGCGTGTGCTCGAGCTGCCCTTCGTGTCCGCAGCCTTCTTGGTGGACTTGACGTCGCTGCTCTTGCTCGACTGGCCGGATTTGCCGCTGTCGTTGGAGGCGTTTTGGTTCGGCATGATATTCTCCTTAAGGGTTGAAGCCGGGATCGGCCTCGCACCTCAACCCTCGGGACGCAGCTCTGTTCCAAAATCAATTAAGGCAATCAGCGACCGGGATCGGCATTCGTGACGCATTTGGGCTTGAGCCGGAAAGCGAGTGACTGGAAAGCTGCTGTCCATTGCGTGGGCAGCAGACCGGGATGCTCCGCGGCCCCACTGCCGGCATGCTCTACTTTCCCCCAAGCTCCTGGCTGACCAGCGACAGCCAATAGCGCACCCCATGCGCAATCGCCTTGTCATTGAAATCATAGGCCGGGTGGTGCAGACCCGCACTATCCCCATTGCCGATCAGGATCATCGCGCCGGGCCGCTTTTCCAGCATGTAAGAGAAATCCTCCGCCCCCATCGACTGCTCGTAAGCCGCATCCACCTGGCTCTCGCCGGCCACCTTTGCAGCCGCAGAAACGATCGCTGAGGTCTTGCCGGGATCGTTGACAGTCACCGGATAACCCGGCCGCCAGTCGATCTCGGCTTCCGTCTCAAACAGTTTCGCCGTCCCATGCACGATCTCGCGGAACCGCTGTTCGACGGCTTTCCTCGTATCTGCCTGCATGGTTCGGATCGTGCCGCCGAGGCGCACGGAGGCCGGGATGACGTTCAGCGCCTTGTCGTTGCCAGCCTCCGAGAAGGTGATGGAGACGACGACGGGATCGAAGGGATCGGTAAAGCGCGAGGTGATCGATTGCAGCGCGGTGACCATATGGGCGCTGACGAGAACCGGATCGTGCGTCATGTTCGGCGCAGCCGCATGCCCGCCCTTGCCGTTGATGGTGATGACGAAACGGTCGGCACCCGCCATGAACGGGCCGGCGCGTGTGGCAAAGGAACCGATCTCAAGGCCCGGCTCATTGTGCATGCCATAGACCTCGTCAATGCCGAAACTTTCGAGCAACCCCTCCTCGATCATCACCCGCGCTCCGCCGCCGCCCTCCTCCGCCGGCTGGAAGATCAGCACGACCTTGCCGGAGAAATCCCGGCTTTCGACAAGGCACTTGGCGGTGGCAAGCAGCATGGCCGTATGCCCATCATGGCCGCAGGCATGCATGCGGTTTGCATTTCTGGAGGCATAGGGAAGATTGGTCTGCTCCGACATCGGCAGCGCATCCATGTCGCAGCGCAGCGCTATCGTCTTGCCGGGACCCTTGGCGCCCTCGATAACGGCAACGACGCCGGTCTTGGCAAGCCCGGTCGTGACGTCATCGCAGCCGAAATCGGCGAGCTTACCCGCCACGAAGGCCGCCGTCTCCGGTAGATCGAAGAGCAACTCGGGATTCTGATGGATATGACGGCGCCAGCCCTTGGCCTCTTCGGCAACGGCTTCGATAGTGCTCATGATGGTATCCTCGTGATGTGGCTGGCCGGACGAATGCGCCTGACGCCGAAGGTGGGGTGGCGCGAGACTAGCCGCTGCGGCGGCGATTTGCCAACCGGGGAATGGAATAGCGATGAGAGAACAGACCTATCCTCGATCGACACCCCTCGAATGCAGAGGTTGCTTTGGGCACCAACGCCCTCCTCCCCACTCCCTCATCCCTGTGTCCTCGTGCTGGCACGAGGACACAGGGATGAGGGAGGTATATGGATGCCTCACCCAACAGCATCCATCCCGCCGCTTATCCAGCAGCTCCACCGCAACCACGCAAGCCTCCCAGCACGGAAACTCGATTAACAGTTCGGCCCCTGTTTACCCGAACATGCCGGGCGAATAGGTGCCGTCGCTTTCCGTCTCCTGAGCGCGCTGCTGCAGCCAGAAGAGAAACTGGTGGATCGAGTTGGTGGTCTGGTCGCCGTTTCCGGCGTGGAACGAATATTTGTCAGCCTCGCCGCTCTGAATGAGATAGGTGATATATTCGATCCGCGGCTTGATGGCGTCATCGGGCAATGTCGCGACATTGGTTTCATACATGTCATTGCTCTCGGTCTGCGGATTGTAGAGCTCCGGATTGGCAGCCCTCTCAGCATCACGTTCCGCCTGCAGCTGGCGCGCCAGCTCTTCGTTGGCAGCAAGCTGGCCCTTGACCTCCGGCGACATGGGCTTGATGGCACCGGGCGGCAGTGTCAACCGCACGGCATTGGAGAGATCGTACTTAGGAATGCCGTAGATCGCCGGCGCCAACGAACCGACAAGATATTCCCTTTGCGCCTGCGACATGTTCGGGTCACGGATCATTGCTTCAAACGCCTCCTTCGACATCGGTGGCTCGCCGGGCGGCAAGACGACGGGGCCTTGCGGCAGATGCGGCATGCCGCCTCCGCTTGCCGGCTGGGCGGTGACCTGCCGCGTGCTGCCATCCGCAAAGGCGATCGTCAGCGATGACGACGCTCCGGCGTAAAGCTCGACAGTGATGACATCGTCGGGATTGCCATTGATGCTGATGGTCGCCGTGCGGCCATTGACGGTGACCTGCACCGCATCGGCGGAAATGCCTTCGCCGAGCTCCAGCGTGGCGGAGCCGGAGACCATGATCTGGTCGCGCCCGTCGCCCGCGGCATATTTGAGGATCGAGCCGCCGCCGGTCTGGATCCGGTCGGCGCCCTTGCCGCCGGTGATGACCGACCGTTCGTAGGTCTCGATGACATCGTTGCCGGCCCCGCCATCAACAGTGGAGTCGCGATAGACAGAGATGTAGTCATTGCCGTCTCCGCCATCGACGGTAGAATAATCGTAGCCGCTCACCCAGTCGTTGCCCGCCCCGGCATTCACCTTCGAATGATCGTAGACGGATACGTGGTCGTTGCCGGCGCCGCCTCTGACATCGGAGTTGCCGTAGCCACTGATGCTATCGTCACCGGCACCGCCATCCACCGTGGAATTGGCATAGGTCCAGATCTCCTCATTGCCGTCACCGCCGTCGATGATGGAATAATCGTAGGTATCGATGACGTCGTCGCCCCGCCCGCCACTGACGGTCGCATGATCATAGGCGCTGATGTAATCGCTGCCGTCGCCGCCATCAACCGTCGCGTTGGAATAGGCCGACACCTCGTCATTGCCCGCCCCGGCACCGGACTTTGCAGCCCGCCACTCCTCAACCGTCGTCTTTGAAGACCGGTATGTCGAGGATTGGTAGATTGCTGACATAATCGAATTGGTAACCGTCATGCGTGCTCCCCTTGCCGACGCAAATGCAGGTGTTGAGGGATGCGCCCCCGCATCCCTCACCAAAGTTGAGCACTCATATGCATGTATAAACTTGCGCGGGCATTGCGCTCGGTCGCATCAGCGGAATTCCACAACCTTCGGCTTTGGAATCCGCGGGAAGGATGACGATGAGCAATTCTCCGCGCGCCCATGCCATCAGCACGAAGCGCTCCGTGAATTCCTTTGCAAGGGGAGTTTCGCGCGAGACATTCGCGGAAAATATTTCACATTCCGGTTTGGGGCTGGCGCCCCTCACCCATCACGCATTCGCCTTTCGATATGCAGCAACCGTCATCCACACAGCCGAGAGCAGGAAATAGAAGGCACCGAACCCGGCATAGGGCGCAATGTCGAGGATGCTCGGCGGCGTGGAGCCGAAGGACTGGCTGATCATGAAACCGCCGGCGAGCGTGGATTGCGCACCGCTGAGGATCATCGCCCATTGCGCGCCGTAGATGCGCCAGCGCCGCACGCCGGCCGAAAGCTGCAACAGGCCGGAAAGGATCGCCCAGACGCCGAAGACCGCGAGGACGGCATAGGTGCTGTTCAGGACGGCTATGATGACGGCAAGCGTGGTGATCGTGCTGACGGCGACGTTGAACGTCTGGGCGGGGTTCGCCTTCAGGCCACCGTTCGAGCGGGCGTCCACCAGGTTCGCCACCGCATCCCAGGCCGGATAGATGACGAGCAGCACGGAGGCGAGCGCCGATTGGCTTCCCGACAGAGTGGCCGAGAGGATGGCGGCGATGATCCAGCCGATCGAGAACAGCGCGCGGATGAAGTAGTAGGATCGCAACCAGCTCGATTGCGGAGAAGATTGGTTTTGCATGACAGGTTCCTTGTTTTGTCTTCCTACTAGTAGGTAGCTATAGTTAGAGAGTCAACCGTCAAACGCCGCTGCCCTCTGCCGGCTGGAACACATGCGCGTGAGCGAGCCCGCTGTGCCAAACTTGACAGCCTTCCTACCCGCAGATAGGCAAGCTGCATGGAACAGACGACCTCGGAAAAGATCCTTGATGTAGCGCAGTCCCTCGTCGTGGCGGGAGGCTATAACGGCTTCAGCTATGCCGATATTTCCGATGCGGTCGGCATCCGCAAGGCGAGCATCCACCACCATTTCCCCACCAAGGCCGAGCTGGTGCAGGTCCTGGTCGACCGCTATACGCAGCGCGCCGAATCCGGCCTGAAGTCGCTACGCGAGCACGTCCCCGGCCCTGTCGAACAGCTGCAGGCCTATCTGGACTACTGGCAGAAATGCATCCTCGACGCGTCGGAGCCGTTCTGCGTCTGCGCCATGCTCGCGGCCGAAATACAGATGCTGCCGGAGCCGGTGGCAGCCCATGTGCGCCGGCATTTCGAGAACCTGGCGGCCTGGCTGACATCGGTGCTGAAGGCCGGCGTAGAGAAGAAGCTCTTCCGGCTCGCCAGATCGCCCGAAGAGGAAGCGCAGATCCTGATGGCGTCGGTTCACGGCGCCATGCTGTCGGCCCGAGCGCTTGGCGAGCCCAGCCTCTTTGCCGCGATTGTCGGCCCGCAGATCGCCAGACTTAAAGCGTAGAAGCGGCCGCCGCGTCATCCCGATGGACCACATGCGTAAAGCCTGATGGCTCTGCGATCCGGCGATCATCATCTCAGCGAGAGTGACTTCTTCCGGGCTACGGGCTTGCGCGGCGTCAGCGGCAGGCCGGCATCGCAATTCCGCTCAACAAGGGTGTCAGTGACGGACTCGTCTGCATAGGTCTCCTGCATCCGGATGTAGACCGCCGACAGGCTCGGATCGAGGGAAAGTGCTTGCCGAACCAGGAATTCAGCCTTTCCAGCGTCGCCGCAGGCCATGCTTGCAGCAATCTGGTAGAGCGACTTGCGCCTTGTCTGGAAGGGCAGCGTCAGGGCGACGCGCATCATCTCTTCGAAACGGCCCAACGCGTATAGGGCCGCCACCCGCTCTTCGGTGATCCAGACCGGCAGGAAGGGATCAAGCGTCTCGGCGCGATCAAGCATTTCGAGGGCGCGCTCAGCCTCCCCGACATAGACATAGAACGCCGCGCTGCGGCCGAGAATATAGGCGTCGTTCGGAGCAAGTTCGTGGGCACGAATGTGATGGTAACGCGACGAAACGAAGTCGCCCGATTTCATCTTGATCGCGCCCATGATGCGATGCGCTTCCGGGTCGGACGGGTCGAGGGCGAGTGCGTGCGCGACCTGCTGTTCGGCCCTATTGAGGTCAAAGCTTGGCAGGTTGCTCCACGAGCAGACATGCATTGCGAAGGGACGGCCGAAACCGGGGTCAGCCGCCATTGATCGCTCAAACCAGGCCATGGCTTCGTGGACGTGAATATCCGACACGCCAACCAGGCGGTGATGGTCCAGACCGCGCAGATAATACTCATAGGCGGTCATATTCTCCGGGCGCTTCAGCCGTGCTGCCGCAAGTTCCGACTGCTCGATCCGTCCGGACACGGTTGCTGCAACACGAGCGATGATCTCGTCCAGCACATCGAGCAACTCGCGAAACGGACGCCTGATACGATCCGACCAGATGACGAGCCCCTCTCCCGTCTCGGTAAGCGCGATGTTGACCCGCAGGTCGTCGCCCACTTGCCGGATCGAGCCGCTGATGACGTAGCCGACGCCGAGAAGGCGGCCGATTTCGACGGGATCTTTCGTCGTCAGCGCGGTTGCCGCCGAGCGCGAACTGACAAACAGCCCCCTCAGGCGGCTGAGTTCGAGCGTCAGGTCGTCGGTAATGCCCTCCGCCAGGAAAAATTGATCTGCGATAGCGCCGGGCGCCACGTCGAACCGCGCCACTGCGATCGAGTTGGTCCGGGGAGATTGGGCAGCATTGGGAGTGGATCGCGTTGGAGCGAACTGGAAGACGTGACGGTCCACCAGTTCGGTGACCCGATAGATCCGGATCGGCTCCAAAATTCCCTTCAGTTGCCGTTCGCCGATGTCTTCGAATCCGCAAGGCGAGACCCGCCGGACCTGGTCGTAAAGCAGCCCTGAAACCTCGATTGCGCCGGGTGGCGCAGACGCCTCGATGCGCGCGGCGATGTTGACCCCATCGCCGCGCAGGTCCGAGCCTACGACGACGACATCTGCGAGATGGAGGCCGAACCGCATGTCGCCGCCGCTCGCCCCAGGAAGGGCAGCGATCTCGGCGCGCGCCTCGATGGCGGACCTCAGCGCATTGACAGGGCTCCCGAACTCGGCAAGCAGGCCATCACCCGCCGTGCCGAAGACACGGCCGTCATGGCGCTGGACGACCATGCGAACAGTCTCGAGGATAGTGTCGATCCGGGCAATCGCGCCTTCCTCATCCGATTCCATTGCGGTGGTGGAGCCGACGAAATCCCCGACCATGATCGTAGCCAGCTTGCGCTGCATTCTCGATCCCTCCCGCAACAGAAGCACGCGATGACGCAATGTAGCACATTCGCGGGCGCGGATGTTTTGCGATTGGCAACGCGGTGGCAAGCCGGTGGGCCATTGGCCGCTTCTGGCGCATGATCGCCGTGCCTATTAAGGCTTCTGGACCTCAAGAGGACGCCGGCCGGACGATCCGCGCTTTGACGGTCGATTACAACGTGCGCGTCCGCCCGAACGACCGCAGAAGAAGATTGAGAGAGACCGCGACTTTATCGATGTCGCGAATGTCCTGCGAATATTGACCAGTGTAGAGTTTCACAATCATGCTGTCGCGAGCAGAGTCACTGAGTTCGAAATGCAGGTGCAGGTAGTAGGATTGCTTGTCACCGCTGCGACTTATGGTCCTGCGTCGTTGGGTGACCTGTCTGAGTTCTGATTTGAACGGAGCAAAGCCGGGCAGTTTAAGCACGACGGATTTGGATTGAAATCGGGCCATGGTCGGGACTGCAACGACCGCCTTGTCCAGTGCCAAACTTACGATTTGGCCAGGGACATCGTCTACGATCGCGGGTTCATCGAGCTTGAACGCATGAAACAGGCGCCGGGGTTTCTCAAAGCAGATGAGTGACGCGATGAGCAAGACGACGATATTGATACCTGACCACCAGGCCGCGACCGGTGAAAACTGGCCTTGTACGTGCGACGTTTCCGGTACGATGTTGACCAGCAGACCAAGAACGGTGACCGTAATCATGCTTGCGATCCAGGCGAAGCTGTAGCGGTCGAACTGGTTCGACTCGTTGCCGCTGCCCTTTGGCGTCACCCTGAACGGCTTGCCAAATGGTCGCACCAGGCTGGAGACCACGGTAGGCAACATGCGAAATGTCGCAAAGGTCCCGACGGCACTGGAAATCACAGGCAGATAGCGCGTCGGGGTGATCCACAGCATAAGCAGAAAATAGGCCGCCAGCAGCGGCACCTGATGAGCCACATAATCGGCTATATCAGTGAAATAAAGCGGGATCAGGCCGAGCCAGAGATAGGCGATGGGAACGAGCAATATCATGAAGCGAACCAGATATTGCACGAGCCATGATGCTGGCAGGAACATGATCCGTTGAAAGAGCGTCAATCCCGGGCCGCGCAGCGGGCCGTTATAAAGGTAAAGGGTTTGAATTCCCCCCTGACACCACCGTTCGCGCTGCACAAAATAACCGGTCAGGTTTTCGGCAGCCAGTCCCATCGACAGCCGCTCATTCAGGTAGCGGGTCTTGTAGCCTTTGTTGAGCATCGAAAGAGTTGTCAGCAGGTCTTCCGTGATCGACTCCGTCGGAAAACCGCCTATTGCGTCGACGGACTTGCGGCGGGCAATCGAGCATGACCCGCAGCAGAAGCTGACGTCCCAGGCGTCTCTGCTGGGCGCGATCTCGTCGAAGAACAAGCGCTGCTCGTCCGGCCAGATATTCTCCAAACCCAGGTTCGATTGCACCGGATCGACATTGAAGAAATGTTGAGGTGTCTGGACGATGCCGATGCTTTCATCGCTGAAGAAGGGCAGAGTCCGGCGAAGAAAATGTCGATAGGGAACAAAATCGGCGTCGAAGACTGCAATAAACTCGCCCGAGCTGACCTTCAGCCCATTGTTCATATTGCCCGCTTTGGCATGGCTGTTGTCGCCGCGAGTGACGTGGATGGCGTTCTTCTCCTCGCAATAGGCCTTCAGCCAGTCTCGGCGTTGATCGTCAAGCACATACACATTCAATTTATCCGAAGGATAATCCAGCGACAGAGCGCCGATGATGGTTCGCTCGAGCACGTCGAGCGGCTCATTATAGGTGGGAATGAAAACATCGACAGTCGGAAGTTCACACTGCTCTCGCGCAAAGAAAACGCGCGCCAGCCTGTCCGCTTCTGCGCTCCGGTCGACGTAGCGGCTCATCAATACCAGAAAAAGGATGACCTCGACGCACGCGAGAATCTCCACCGCGAAGAGGATCCAAACCCAGTAGAAATTCGCACCGTCGTTGGGATAGGGAAGCACTGTCTCCGTCAAGCGCCAGAACATGTATCGCAATGCGACTGCTGCGACAAACGCGCAGGTCACCGCCCGTGTCCAGGTGTGATGGCGCGACCAATTGAACGGCCCCAGGAAAAAGAAGGCTAAAACGAGAAAGGTCGGAGCCAGCGCTACAAGATACTGAACCACAGGCTTTTGACCCAGTTGGACACGTCGATGCCATGCTTGGAAAACCGTACCTGCACTGTGCGCCCCACTTGGCAGGAATTCGCAAAATCGTCGTTCATGACGGATGGATCAAGGCGAACCAAAATACGGGCATTGCGCTGTGTCGACGGCGGCAAACTTGCGGCAAAGGAATCGGTCTCGACCGAAGCCGAGTTGCCTCTGACAGAAATGACCGTGCCCTTGAAGACATCGCTGCGGCCGAATAAGCGCACCTGCGCGACAAGACCAGGATAGATCTCGTCATAATTGACCTCGGGAACAAGGATATCCACAAACAGCTCTCGACAGTCGAGGAGGCGCATCAGCTCGTCGTTCAGCACGACGTTCGAACCATTGACGATACTCCTGCTCCAAACAACGCCGTCGAACGGCGCTATCGCGGTTGCGGATTCAAGGCTGCCGACACGGTTTCCCTCTTCGACCAACTGCTTTTGAACTTCAGTGGCTTTTGTCTCATTTTCCGCTATGCGTGAGTTCAAGTCGTTGATGCGAACGACAACCTCGTCCTCGCGCTGTCGCGAATAAGGCACGTCATTCTGTCCGTCGCCGAAGACAAAGATTCCCTGGCGGACCGCATTGAGCCTTTGTTGCAATTGATCGACGGTTAGATTGCTGATTTCGACTTCGCCGCCGGTTGCAGCTCCCGCGGCGCGCGCGGCCTCAACCAGCTTCTGCGTAAGTATGCCTTTTGACTCGAGCTCCATCCGACGGTTCAGGTCGACCTGCGCGACCAGATCCTGCGCTTGCGACACCTCGACTTTCTTCCGTAGGATTTCGACTTCGCGTTCGAGATTGGCAATGGTAGTCTGCTTGTAGACTTCCAATCTGGCAGATAATTCTCCGCGAAGCGCGGAAAGCTCCTCCCGTTCCTTTTTTAGTGCTGCGACGCGGTCGAGTGCGGTGTTGCGATCTGCCTCGAGCGAAGCGAGGATTGCGCGATTGACGCGCGTATTTTTGATTTCTGCGAGGGATTGTCCCGCTCTGACCGGGCTGCCGACCTTGAGGGGTTCTTCCGCAATCGTGCCGTCGATAGGAGCATTGACAAAAGCGAACCGCGCATTGACGGTGCCATCAAGGCTCGTAAAGCCGGTAATCGCTGGCAATGAGACGACAGCGATGATTGCCAGCAGCAGCAGACCAACGGTGATGCGTGTGATGCGATTGTTCCAGATCATGGTGTCATCCGAAGGTATCGCTTCGCCATCCATTGACCTATCGATCTGGTACAATGAATGCAACTAAATCTTGCATAATTTAACGCAGCGAAACCTAATAGACAAGTGATGGTCGTATACGTTCGGCAGAAACAGGTCAGCCATGGACGAAACGCTGCATTGAAAGCCTGCAGCGCCTGTTCGATCGGAGGCTTAAGGCGATCAAGGAAACCACGCCTTCCTTGGCAAACACTCTGATACTCATCGATCAGAAAGCGTTCGGAGGTTTTTCTAAATCAGGTGCCCCTGACATTGCGGCATAGTAGGGCCTAGCCGGAGATCGGGTTTCGGCACGGATATCACGCTGAAGCGGCGAAAGCGTCGATCTCCTCGACGCTTGTCAAACGGACCACTGCTTTCCCTTGTTGCTCTGCCTCGACGCACAAGGCGCGAATCTTGGCCATCCAAGATTGCTCAACATCCCACATCGCTTGAAATAGGGCTTTGGTGGGGGGCATTGTTGTGAGGCCACCGGGGCGGTGCTCGAGTAATCCAGCACCCCAAGCAATCTGCCGCTCAGCCGCCAACCAAAAGTGCATCCACAGTGGCATATCAATAAGCACGATATCCGTGGCGCGATCCAGTCGCTCGGGTATGGAATCTGCGCGACCAAGGCCATCTATTACCCAGTGATCTTCGGCTATAATGTCAGCATGCCGCTGCCTATAAACTTCGAGGGGCGTGTCGATCCACCCCTCCTGCCAAAGCAGGCTATCGATTTCCGTGTGCCGTGTTCCGAGTTTGTTAGCAAGCTGGCGTGCGAGTGTAGATTTACCGCCTCCAGCATTTCCAATTATCGCAATCCGAGCCATCTCCGAGTTCCCAGGAAAAAATAGCCTCCGCGGAGGATTTCGAGTGTGCCGTTAAGACTCCACCATAGGGGTTACCCTTCCCCACGCAATGACCGCAGTTGGCACATAGCCGCCATGCCCATTAAGGGTTCCGGACATCAAGGCCGAATCCAGGTTTTTCTGTCAACCTGCGACGGCACACCGCTTACGCCAGCTCTTTATGGCACTTGCGGCATCGCGAGCGCGGCTACCGGTCAGCCCGATTGCCGACCCGCTCCTGCCAGGCAGGCGCAGCTTGAGAGAGATCAAGGAAAAATCCTGTTATTGTGCCAAATTCCCGGGCGCGTAACGGATCTCAGGCGACGATTTCAAAGCATCGATCCTGCGCACCCGAAAGGAAAATGGGAGGCGTGCGACCATGAGCGTTCTGGACGAGCCGAAGGCTCAACCCCGAATTCGCATTTTCGGGGAATTGCCCGCCTGGATGCCCAGCATCGGATTGAGGTCGACGATGATGGCGTCGGCATCCCTCATCGGTCTGTTGGTAGCTCTCTGTCTGTTCCTGCTGGGCTACGGTTCTGCAAGCCGGTTCGTGCTGGCGGCAAGCACCTGCACTGCTCTCGCATTCCTGTTGATCGACATCTTTGCAAAACTCAGAAACGGCGATCTCGGTCTCGACCTGATCGCCGCGCTCGCAATGGCCGCGACCCTCTGGTTCGGCGAATATCTTGCCGGAGCGATCGTCGCCCTCATGTATGCCGGCGGCCAGTTTCTGGAAGCCTATGCGCATCGGCGTGCCGACGAAGGCATGACGGCCTTGCTGGCGCAGGTGCCGCGAACGGCACTTCGCCTGCGCCAGAATGGTATCGAAGAAGTCCCCATTCCTGAACTTGCGGTGGGTGATGTCCTGATGATCCGCAGAGGCGACGTCATCCCCGCAGACGGCACGCTGATGACAGGCCATGCATCGATCGATCAATCCGTCCTGACCGGCGAGGCCTTTCCGGTCGCCGTCTCCAGTGGCGAGCGGATTTCGAGCGGCGCCACCAATGCCGGGGACGCGATCGAGATCAGGGTGGAAAGCCGCGCCGAGGACAGCACCTATTCCGGCATCGTCAAACTGGTCGAGGCATCGAAGCGTTCCAAGGCGCGGATAGCGCGGCTGGCCGATCGATATGCGATCGCCTTTCTTCTGCTGACGCTGGCAATCGCGGCCGGAGCCGCCATCCTGTCGGGCGACATGGCGCGCATCGTCGCGGTTCTCGTCGTTGCAACCCCCTGCCCGCTGATCCTGGCCGTTCCCGTCGCCCTTGCGGCCGGAACCTCGAAGGCTGCAAAGGCGGGTGTGCTGGTGAAGGGCGCAGGTCCGCTGGAGATCCTGGCGGATGCCTCCGTCGCGGTCTTCGACAAGACCGGCACGCTGACGGCCGGCGATCCCGAGGTCGTCTCGATCGACGGGCCGGAAGGACCAGACAGGATCTTGCGGCTTGCCGCCTCGCTGGACCAGGCATCCTCGCATGTCGTCGGCCGCGCGATCGTCAGGGAGGCCCAGAGACGCCAGCTGACGCTGTCACGCCCGACTGATGTATCGGAGCTTCCGGGCGCCGGCATCTCCGGGCTTGTCGACGGTATCAGGGTGAGCGTTGGCGGCGATACCTATTTCACGCCCGAGGGCAAGCCGCCGCGTGCCCCCGAGAGAAAAGGCACAATGCAGGCAAGTGTCTTCATCGATGGCCGGCTTGCAGGCGAAATCGGCTTCGAGGATCGCCTGCGCGGCGATGCCGTCGAACTTGTGGCCAAGCTCCGCAAGTTGGGTTTCGGCCGGATCGTGCTTGCGAGCGGCGATGAGCGCAGCGTCGCTGCCGCCATTGCCGGCTCGCTGTCGCTGGATGCCGTCGAGGCGCGATTGTCCCCCGTCGAGAAGGTCGAGGTCATCGCCAGGGAACGCGCGGCGAGTAAACGCCTGGGCGGAAAGGTTCTCATGGTCGGCGATGGCGTCAACGATGCTCCAGCACTCGCAGCCGCCGATGTCGGCATCGCCGTCGGAGCCACCAATCTTGCGGCCGCTGCCGAAGCCGCCGACATCGTCCTGATCCGCAACGATCTGGGCAGGATCGCCTCTGCCATCGAAATAGCCAGACGCTCCCGCGCCATCGCGGTCCAGAGCATTTTCGCGGGCATCGGCCTCTCGCTCGTCGCCATGATCTTCGCCGGCGCCGGCTTCCTGCCGCCGGTCACGGGGGCCATGCTGCAGGAAGTCATCGATGTGGCCGTGATCCTGAATGCGCTGCGGGCGCTGCGCTAGTCAATCAACGAGTCCTAGGCCTTGCCCAGATGCTTCGGCCAGAATGCTTTATGTACCTCGGCGGCTTCTTCTTCGATGTTCGGGCCGTCGACGGTGACAATGCGCGCGCCGGTCTGCAGCACCGCCCGGCTCGGCACGTTCAACCCGATCCCGGCAATCTCACCAAGCCGCGCTTCGGAGCACGCAAACACCATACGGCCGATGCCCGACCAATAAATCGCCCCGGAGCACATCGCGCACGGCTCCGTGCTGGTGTAGAGCGTGCAGTCAGCAAGATATGCAGTGTCGTAATGCTGTGCCGCCAGTTTGATCAGGTTCATCTCGGCGTGGTTCGTCATATCGTGGCCGGTGAAGACGCTGTTTTCGGCGCGCAGGATGACTTTGCCGTCCTTCACCAGCACGGAGCCGAACGGTTCGTCTCCCTGTTCCACCGCGGATTTCGAGAGCGCAATCGCCTCACGTAAAAACGGCTCGTGGTTTTCCATCAGCGCCTCCCCTCTAAAGCTAGAGCGGGATGATCTTCTCTTGGATCGGAGAGATTTCCAAGGGCTACAAATGGGGTACAAGGCGCCGATCCGTATCGCCGCGCCGTCATCGTCCGGCTCCAGTCAATGAGTCCTGAGCCTGGGTTACCGAGGACAGACGACGTCGCCGTCAACCGGATCTCGGATGGCTTCCCCCTTTTCGCCATTGTCGACGGTCTGCGACCCGTGACAAAACCGCAAGATCGGTCGAGCGCGTCATGTCTGCCTGCGCTTAGTTGGTGCGGCCACGGAGGACGGAACGATGAAGGCGGCGCTTCAAGCCTACCATGCCCGGATGCAGCGGGTGCTGGATCACATCGACCGGCATCTGGACGACGATCTGGACCTGGACGCGCTGAGCAGCGTCGCAGCCTTCTCGAAGTTTCACTTTCACCGGCAGTTCTCGGCAACCTTCGGCTTGTCGGTGCATCGCTATGTCCAGCTCGCCCGTTTGAAGCGCGCCTCACACAAGCTGGCCGCAAAGGACGATCAGAGCGTCACCGACATAGCGATGGACGCCGGTTACTGTGCGCCTGATGCCTTCGCCCGCGCCTTTCGGCAACGGCTCGGGCAATCGCCTTCGTCGTTCCGGAAGTCTCCCGACTGGGCTCCGTGGCTTGCCGCCTTCAGGCCCCTCGAAAACGCAAGGAGCAAGCTCATGCAGATAACCTATGAAGAAGACGATGTGACGATCCGCGATGTGCCGCCCACGCCGGTGGCGATCCTGGAGCACCGGGGCGACCGGGCGACCCTCGGCGCCAGCATTGAGCGGTTCATCGCCTGGCGCAAAGCCGCCGGCCTGTCACCGGAGACAAGCCCTACCTTCAACATCTTCCGATCGCCGAGAACCCCCGCGATTCCCGCCGAATATAGCATGGACCTGTGTGTCGGGACCGACCGGCCGATCGATGCCGATGAAGAGGTGATGAAGGCCGGCGTGATCCCAGGCGGACGCTGCGCGGTCATCCGCGTCGTCCACGATACCCACAATCTGGAGCCCGCCGCACTCTACCTTTATCGTGACTGGCTTCCGGCCAGCGGCCAGGAGGCGCGCGACTTCCCGATCTATTGCCAGCGGCATTTTTCCTTCCCTCCGAATGTGCCGGTCCATGAGGTCGTCGTGGAATTGTTTCTGCCGTTGAAGTAACGCCCTGCGACAGCGGCCTGTCCCTTCCGATCGCAGGGAAATGGGCAGGCCGCGATCCAGCCGACCGTGGAGGATGCGCTCAGCCGAGTTCCTGGGCGATTCCGATGAGAATCCCTTCAGGCCCACGGATGTAGCAGAGCCGATACGCGTCTTTATACTGGACGACTTCGCCGACGAGCTGCGCGCCGCGCGTGCACAGCCTCTCAAGCGTCTCGTCGATATCATCGACGGCGAACATGACACGAAGGTAGCCGAGCGCGTTGACCGGGGCGTTGCGGTGATCTGCGACGACATCAGGCTTGAGGAATCGGGAGAGCTCGAGCCGGCTGTGGCCATCAGGTGTGCGCATCATGGCAATCTCGACATGCTGATCGCCCAGTCCGGTGATGCGCCCGGCCCATTCTCCTTCAACCATGGCCCGCCCTTCGAGCTCAAGGCCGAGTTCGCCAAAGAAATCAATCGCCGCTCCGAGGTCTTCGACGACGATTCCTACATTGTCCATCCGCTTGAGCGCCATGTTTTCCAATCTCCAAACTGTCGTTTCAATCGACAAGGTGTCGCCTCGTCGAACATAGGACGTTTAAGGTGCATCAACACCGACAGCCGTTTGCACGCAATTCCGCACGCAAAACCGCTGCGCACTTTTGCTGGAATTGCTCTCCTGTTTCACGCAATTCCGCACGCAAAACCGCTGCGCACTTTTGCTGGAATTGCTCTAGCAGTTCGGGCGCACCTGTGCGGACGTGTCCGATCCGGGAAGCCCGGCCGAGGCGCCGGTGCCGGTCATTCCGTTGCAATCGGGTGTTCCCTTGCCCATGCCATTGCCGGTGCCGGACGTGCCGCGCGCTGCCGGATTCGTCGTGTCGGGATTGGGCAGGGTGTTGATGCTGCCGGTTGCGTTCGGCGACATCGTATTGCCGGTGCCGGCACCCGTGCCGGTCCCCACGCCACCGGATGCGCCGGAGCCGATAGTGCCGCCGCCGGAAATGCCGCCAACACCACCTGTGCCATTGGCCGCACCGCCCGCGCCGCCACCAACGCCGCCCGATGACTGCGCCATTGCCGAAGTGGCGAGCCCGATGGAAAGGATGGATGCCGTGATGAGCTTCAGAAGCATGAGAAACCTCCATAGTGCTTCATTGGTCATCAGGCTCAACCTGAGGCTCGGCGCGAAGTTCCGCTCAGGACAAATAAGTTTCAGCTTGCCAAAGGAAGGACGATGTCGAGATTCTGCATGGTGCCGACATGGTTCCAGGGCAGCGAATTGTAGAATTCATATCCCCCGTTGCCATCAGGCAGGAACATTTCGCTGGATGCCGCGAGCCAATCGACGCTGACGAATTCGTAGGTCCGAAGGATCTCGGCGTAAGAACCTGAATGGTTCATCGAGACATAGCGGCCCGCCCGAAACCGCAGCGGCGACAGGGCGGTATTGTCAGTGGGAAAACCCTGATCCACGACAGCACAGTCGTAGCGGACGAGTTCCCCTGGCGTGATCAGCGGCGTGTCGAGGGTGATGCCGACCGGCCGCGCTTCTTCAAGTGGAAAGCCGATCCGCTCCAGATAGTCGGCAAATTTCCGCCAGTTGTCCTCGACCAGTGCATAGGATCCATAGAACCGCATGGCCAAAAGCCTCAATTCCGGACGCTGGCCGACCTTCACCCGCGCCAGGTCCGTCTTTTCCGGTCTCGGCCGAGCCGGCAGCACCTTCTGGGCCGCGACACGGTAATCCGAAGGCGTCAATCCGAATTGCCTTTGGAAAGCGCGGATGAAAGCCTCATGGCTGGCATAGCCGGCATTGAACGCGATGTGCGTGATTGGCTGCCCGCTCATCTGCAGATTCATCGCCGCACGGTCGAGCCGTGTGCGGCGCATGTAGGCGCTTGGCGATTCCCCCATGACCTCCTGGAACTGCCGCTGGAAGTGAAACGGACTGAGGCCGAGATGGGCCGAAATGTCCTGCAAGGTCGTTGACGCGGCGGGAGTACGCTCGATCATGCGCACAGCGCGCGCAATGCGGGGATGGTCGAGCATTCGCGGGGGCGGCGCCTTCCGGAGCGAAGATGCATTGTAACCCGCCGGGGGCGGATCGTAAGCCGGCTCCCGATCGGAACTTTCGAAATCATCGTTCATTGAAAATATCAAAGACTACGGTTGGATAAGGGGCCAACCTTAGCCTCACCGCAAGTTTTATCAAGTCAGCGGACGCGTCTTCCGTGTAGAGAAGCGCATTCCTGTGCGATATTTTAAACCACTGCGAGTTTTTTTCATGGCCCTCTCCCTGCCCGGCCGTCCGGCCCCAACCTTTCGACGGCTGTCCGAGACGCCGGAAAGCAGCGGGAACAACCGGCATGATCGGGCTTCTCCGGGCAGGACGTTCATGCAGCGCGTCATGGTTGGCCCACTTTCCCTGATTCTTCTTTCGATGATCGTGCTGTTCTGCGCGCTAACGTCTTCCGCCCAGTCCGCCCCGGTCGTCACCTCCGTTTCGGTCCCCGCCAATGGATATTACAACGGCGGAAACAACCTGACCTTTGCCGTGCAATTCAGCGAGAACGTAATAGTCGGCGGCACACCGTACCTCTCCGTGGTGGTCGGCAGCACGTCGCGTCAGGCAAGCTATCTGTCAGGAAGCGGGACGAGTTTGCTCCTGTTCGGCTACACGGTCCAATCCGGCGACAGGGACATGGACGGCGTGCAGCTTGGAGCCGTGATCAGCCTGAACGGCGGCACCATCGAGAACGCCGGAGGTGAAACGGCCGGCCTCGGCCTCAGCAATGTCGCTCCGACGACCGGCGTCTTCGTCAATACGCAGAACCCAGCTGTCGTGACCGCCGTCGACGGCAATCCGTCGTCCAACGACACGCAGGTGATGTTCCAGATCGTATTTTCCGAGGCCGTGACAGGCTTCACAGCGGCAGACATAATCTTGGCCACGACAGGAACCGCCAGCGCCACGCTGGCCAACCTCCAAACCTCTGACAACATCAAGTATACGATTCTTGCCCAGAATATTTCCGGCTCGGGCACTCTCCGTCTCGATATCCCGGCAGGTTCCGCTCAGAATATCGGAGGCAACGGCAACCTGGCAGGGACCGGAGCGCCATGGACCGTCAGCGCCTCGTCCAATGCCGATCTGTCGCAGTTGCAGCCCAACCAGGGGAGCCTCAGCCCGGCTTTCAATGCGAATACGCTGACCTATGCGATCTCGGTGGCCAACAATGTCACCGCGATTACGCTGACACCTGTCGTCTCCGAGCCGAACGCGACGGTCACGGTCAATGGTTCTCCGGTCGCATCCGGAAGCGCCAGCAGTTCCGTTACCCTTGCTGTAGGCGCCACGGCGATCACCGTCGTCGTCACCGCGCAGGACGGAACGGTGAAGACCTACAATGTCACCGTGACGCGTGCCGCCTCCGCGATAGCCGATCTCGCTTCGCTGGTTCCGAGCAGCGGAACGCTCGACCCCGGCTTCAACCCGAGCATCCCGACTTATGACCTCAGACTGGCCAATGCGGTTGCCAGCATTGCGTTTACGCCGACGGCTGCCGATCCCACGGCGATCATCTCCGTGAACGGCAGCCTCGTACCGTCAGGGACAGCAAGCAGCTCGATTGCGCTGTCGGTCGGGTCGAACTACGTATCCGTCGTCGTCGCGGCGCAGAATGGCACGCTCCGGAGCTACCTCATCGACGTGATCAGGTCCGCTCCGGGGCCGACAGCCACGTCCCGCACCATCAATGTGATGGCGGGCACCACTGTCGCAGTCGATCTTACGGCGGGCGCGACCGGGGGACCCTTCACCACAGCGGCGTTCACCTTCCAGTCGAACCCGGAAGCAGGAAGCGTATATCTCGACGCACCGCAGAAGCGGCTCACCTTCTCGGCGAGCCCTTCATTCGCAGGATCGGCAGAGGTTGGCTATACGCTGTCGAATGCCTCCGGCACGTCGGTTCAGGCAACGATCACATTTGCCGTTACTGCCCGTCCCGATCCGACTGACGATCCCGATGTGGTCGGCCTTCTCAATGCGCAGGTGGATGCCGCCAGGCATTTTGCCCAATATCAGACGCGCAACTTTAACAGCCGCCTGGAGCAGCTGCACGATGAGGGCGAGCGCCAGCGCCGATCGCTTGATATCCGCCTCGGGCTTCGCCGCTCCGACAATGGTGGCCCCGGTGGCGGGATCGTCAATGCCGAGCGCCAGTTCGGCTGGCCAGGCAGCAGCGCCCCCGACCTCATCAATCCCTCCGTATCCGGCCGGCAAGGCAACGGCTCAAACCCGGAGATCCAAGGGCCGGATCTCGGGCCGTTTGCAATCTGGTCCGGCGGCTTCGTCGATTTCGCCGATACGGGCAACAGCGGTCTGGACAT
This sequence comes from Rhizobium sp. 1399, assembly GCF_031455475.1. Classification (NCBI taxonomy): domain Bacteria; kingdom Pseudomonadati; phylum Pseudomonadota; class Alphaproteobacteria; order Hyphomicrobiales; family Rhizobiaceae; genus Rhizobium; species Rhizobium sp. 1399. Next base: position 51,029 of record NZ_JAVDSU010000014.1, read on the forward strand.
CGGCTCGACTACGGTCGGCGTGAGCGCCGGCGTGGATTACCGGTTTTCCGATCGCTTCGTCGGTGGCTTCGGTCTGGGATATGGCCACGACAGGAGCGATGTCGGCGATAGCGGCACGGAAAGCCGCGGCGCGGCTTACAGCGCTGCGATCTACGGCTCCTTCAAGGCCGCCGAGAATCTGTTCCTCGACGGCCTGATCGGCGCGGGGCGGCTCGATTTCGATTCAAGCCGCTACGTCGCCTCTACCGGAGATCTCGCCACGGGCAACAGGGATGGGCGGCAGATGTTCGGCTCCCTCACCGCCGCCTACGAATTCCGGGACAAGACATGGCTCGTCTCTCCATACGGCCGGTTCGAATTGTCCAGGTCATGGCTCGACGGGTTCACCGAGAACGGCGGGGGCATCTACGGCCTGACCTATGGCGATCAGACGGTCGATACGGCCGCGGGCGCTATCGGCCTTCGCCTGAGCTATACCGTGCTGATGGACTGGGGAGCGCTGACACCCGGCGTGCGGGCGGAATATACCCATGATTTCGCCAGCTCCAGCCGGCTGCGGCTCGGATATGCCGACATCGGCACGCTTCCGTACGAACTCGAAGCGGAGGAACTCGGGGATGACTATTCCACACTCGGGCTCTCGCTCGATGCCGCATTGCTGAACAACTGGGCGGTCGGCGTGGAATACCGGGCGGCTGTCGGCAGCGGAAGGCAGGACCACGCCATCGGCGTGAGGGTGAGGAGTGAATTCTAGAGCATATCGCGCAAAACTGTGCAGCGGTTTTGCGCTAACGACATGCATAAACAAAGAGATAAAGCGCGGCTAGCGAATCTTGGAGATCGCGACACGCTTTAGCAAGGGCGGCGATAAAACCGCCAGCGCCGGCTCAACGGCGGGCGCCAGCACCGTCAATGGCACAGCGCAAGAGCGCGTACGCGCCCTTCGATATCATGGGCGCGATGATGTTCGACCGAGAGAATGTCGATCAGGTCGGCGAGTTTGAAATGGTGCTCGCAGCCGCCAACGTCGATGTGAATCTGGTTGCCGCTAATGTGTAAGCCGACGGCAACGAAGTTTCTCTCTTCGCCTTCATCCAATACCGATACAATAAACAGAGGCCCCTCCCTCTTTCGCTTATCTCTTTTTATAAAGTAAATCGGTGAATGCTTTATTATTAGCAGTTAATAATAATTTGTACTCAATACATTGCTATAGATCAATGTGTGGCAGGCAGAAATGCGCCCTTGCGGTCATCTGCCGATCAGCGGCACGCGAGCCAATGCGGCCGTGCCTTTGAATTCTGGAGACGGCTGAAACCCTGATGGCATCGGAAGCGTCAGAGCATTTTCTTTTCGCCGATTGCGGCAACCAGACCGCGCGAGCGGTGGATCGCTGTTCAAATGGACATCCATGCCCTACTTAAGGGCGGTCACCATTGTCAGGGAACGCGCCAATGACGATACCCACGGCACTTGCAGACTGGCTTTCTCCCGATCGAACCGCATTGCTGATCTACGATATGCAGATCGGCATCGCCCGACAGGTCCCGGGAGCGGAAGAAACGAGCCGTCGCATCGCCGATATCGTCGCTGCGGCCAGACGCACCGGGATGAGAATCGCCTTCTGCCGCCATCTTTCTCTGCCGAAGCCGTGGATGGGGCTGTTTGCGACGCGCATGGCAATGGCATGGCAACGCACCGATGACCCCGAGGCTGTAAAACCCTGGTTCCTGAGGGATAGCGAAGCGGTTCAGATCATTCCGGAACTCTATCCGCAGGAGCAGGATTTCGTGTTCGACAAGCTCGGAATGTCGGCTTTCGAGGGGACGCCGCTCGAAATCGCCATGCGGGATGCCGGCCTTTCGGCATTGGCGATCTGCGGAATTGCGATGGAGATCGGCATAGAGCCGACCTGCCGCCACGCCGCCGACCTCGGCATCGTCCCGATCCTGATCGAAGACGCATGCGGATATGGAGACGAGGAAGCCGCCAGACGATCCGTCGACGCCCTTCGCTTCATGGGCGACACCATTCTGTCGAATACGCAGGAATTCCTGTCAGCCGTCGCGCGTCCGCAATAGCGGCCCGGGCACGGAACTCCGGCAGGCCATCTGCGCGAAGGCCGCGATTTGCCCCGAAGGCGGATGTCACTTCTTATTCCTGGACAATTCCGCCTTGCTCAAATCCGTGCTGCCTTTCGCCAGGGAGCGCGGGCTCTCCAAAAGGCGCGAAAGCACGTTTCCTTTTCTCTTGCGCGGGATGAGATCGATGTCGCTCACCAGCTTTGCGCCGCCCTCGCGCCGCTCCAGGGTGATCTTGCGGCTATGGAAGGCTTCGAGCTCGGCGCGATGCGCCACACTCACGATGGTGACTTTGGGCAATTCCTCAATCACCATCTCCATCATCCTGTCCTGGCTCTTCTCATCGAGCGCCGAGGTTGCCTCATCGAGCACGATAATGTCAGGGTTGTGGAGTAGCAGACGCGCGAAGGCCAGCCGCTGCTTCTCGCCGCCCGACAGGATCTGGTCCCACGGCGCCTCTTCCTCGAGCTTCTCGTTCAGATATTCGAGCCCGACCTTCTGAAGGGCCACGTTGATCTCATCCAGCGGCCAGCCGTCGGCGGCATTGGGATAGGCGACGGCGCGGCGCAGCGTGCCCGAGGGGATATAGGGCCGCTGCGGCAGCATGAACAACCGCCTGTCGGCATGGAAATCGACGCTGCCGCGACCCCAGGGCCAGAGACCTGAAATGGCGCGGACCAGCGTGCTCTTGCCCGAACCGGATTCGCCCGCCACGAGCACCCGCTCGCCCGGCTCGATCTCGACCTGTGTTTCCGTGACCACGGCCGTGCCGTCATCCAGCGATACGGCGAGATCGTTGAGGCTCAGCATCGTCTCGCCTTCCGTTTCGCCATGCTGGATGCGCCCGAGCGCGTCACTCTGTTCGGCCCGCTCCAGCCCGTCGAGCGACATCATCAGCGAGGCGACACGACGCGCACAGGCGTTCCAGTCGGCAAGCCGCGGATAGTTGTCGACCAGCCATCCGAAGGCGGTCTGAACGATGGCGAAGGCTGACGCAGCCTGCATCACTTCACCCAGCGTCATGCTGCCTTCCAGAAATTTCGGCGCGCAGAGCAGCACCGGCACGACAGGCGCAATCAGCATCGACCCATGCGACACGAAGGTCGTGCGCATATACTGGTGGGACAGCTGCGCCCATTGCTTCAGCACATTGGTGAATGTCTTGTCGAGGTCGTTGCGCTCCTCCTCCTCGCCGCCGAGAAGTGCTATGCTCTCGCCGTTTTCGCGCACATGCGTCAGCGTATAACGGAACTCGGCCTCCACCTGGTTCTTGACCTCGGAGACCTTGACGAAATGCCGGCCGATGACGGCAATCGTCGTGGAGGTGATCGCAGCGTAGAGCACTGCCGTAACGACAAGAAAGCCGGGAATGGTGATCGACGTCCCGCCGATCGGCAGGGTCAGGGCACCACCGATCGCCCACAACACCACGATGAAGGTCGAGGCCGAGAGAAAGGCCGAGATGACGCCGGCGGTGAAATCGACGGGCGATTCCGTCGCGATCCGCAGATCCTCGGAAATACGCGCCTCGGGGTTTTTGTGATCGCCGCCGATGAGGTTCAGCTGATAGTAACGGCCGTTGGCCAGCCAGCGCGCAATCAGTGCAGTCGCCAGCCATCGGCGCCAGTGTCGCTGGATCATCATGCGGACATAGACTTGCGACGTCACGAGAACGACACTGCCGGCCACGAGCGGCAGGAAGACGGCGCTCAGATAATAGACGGTGGCGGCATCGTGCCGTTCTATGGCGTCGAATATGCCGCGGTTCCACCTGTTGATCCCATACTGGAACCCGACATTCATGCCGATCATAACCAGCAGCCCGATGGAACACGGCCAAGCGAAGCCATCGCCGCTGCGGCCCCAATAGCCGCGGGCGCTGATCCAGAAACGCTTCAGCAGATATTTCTTGCGCGCCTGCTCGGCCTCCTCCGGTGTCAGATCCGGATCGGGTTCGATAACATCTGGCGGCGGCGCGACCTCGACAGTCGATGCCTTCCCCTGGGGTGTCTCCTCGGCACCATCAGGCCTGGCGCCGTCGACCGATTTCGGCTTCAATTTTGCGTCGGTCATGCCAGCGAAAACGGATTACCGATCGAAAGGTTTCACGAGCGGGGCCAAGCTTGATGCTTGCCGGAAACCGGAAGGTGGATCGACGGCTTCGACCGGACCGATATGTCGGGGAGAAACCTGAACCAGGACACAATCGGCACGCGAAAATCCGCTATTCGGCGCTTCCATTATGTGGCACTCGCCATCTGTTGGCTCTCGCTGTCAAACCCGTAGGCTCGCTGCACGAGAGCGACGCGAATTTCGTACTTCGAGTACCAGTCTTTGCGGCCTCTTCGTTGTGCTTCAACATGATCGACGACGGCCTTCCATGCGCGGATACTGTCTTCGTCTTTCCAGAACGATACCAGTATTCCGAAGCCATCTGCGCCGCGAGCGCTTTCGAAGCCGAGATACCCCGGTTGTTGACTAGCAAGTTTGGTCATTGCGTAACCAATCTCGCCATAACCATCGTCCAGGTTTGTTCGCTGTGAGGTGAAGCTAACCATATAGTATGGTGGTTCTGGTAGCACGGCTATCTGCATGTGATTTCCTCTGTTTTCGAGTCAGAAGCTACTTGCGCAATCCATTCCCCATCCATTTCGGCAGGACCGCTAAGTCCGCTTTCGGGCCCGAAGCAGATATCCGCTGCCTCCGCCCCTGGAGAGATGATCGGAAGTGGGTGATGCTTGCCCGCAAGAGTTCAGGTTAAGAAGGGCATGATATCGACTCCGTCACCAGGAAACACGGTGATGTGCGGATGGTCCTCGAACATTCGTGCGGCGGCATCAGCGGTTTCCGCCTGAACCACGAGATAGCCGCGGCACTACCTCCTATGCTCAATGGTTTGTCAGCTTACACGCCACTCGTCGGAAATCACCCGCGTAGCCCATAAAAATGGCGGCTTCGGGGGCGCAAAGCGGTCGACTTGGCCCGTCCGCTGAAGCCTGTGTGTAAGTCGGCATCAAGTTTCCGATCAACCGCCGTAACGACATCAATCACTTACGTTGCGTATCGGCTTCACGCTGCCCCACAATCTGCAAGCCTTGACAAAAGATCCGGGCCGTTTATACCAGCGTGAGCACTCGCTCATTATAGGCTGATCATGGCTCGCCCCCTTAGTGAAGACAAACGCACTGCCCTGCTGAATGCTGCCGTCGCAGCAATCGCCACGCTCGGCACCGCCGCGTCGACCGCCAAGGTGGCAAAGGATGCGGGTCTGGGTGAGGGAACGTTGTTCGTCTACTTCCAGACGAAGGATGAGCTCCTCAACCAGGTCTTTCTCACACTCAAGGCCGACCTGCGGGACGCAATCACTTCGGATTATCCAGCCACCGCAAGCGTCAAGGACCGCTTTGCCCATATTTGGGACCGCCGTATCAATTGGGGCGCGACCAGCCCCATCAAGCAGAAGGCCCTGCGACAATTGGCAGTTTCCGAGAAGCTGCAGCCGGCCAGGGAAACGGCGACCGACGCGGATTGCCGCAACATCGAAACCATCTTTGCCGAAGGATTTCAAAGCAAAGTCCTGAGGCCGCAACCCGTCGAGTTCCTCGTCGCGACCATAGACAACCTTGCGGCCATGGTGCTCGACATGGCGGAAGGCTCACCCGACCGCCTCGCCGAATATAAGGACCTCGGCTGGTCCTCCCTTTGGAGCTCGATTTCACGCTGAGGACGGGCCGCTACTTTTGATCTTTAAATGAGTGCGTACTCACTTTGTTTACAGGAGATAATGAAATGACGAAAACCTGGTTGATTACCGGCAGTGCAAACGGCATCGGCCGCGCCACGGCCGAATTGGTTCTTGAACGCGGCGACCGGCTGGTCGCAACGGCTCGTAACGTGGACCGGCTCGCCGATCTCAAGGAAGCATATGGCGCCAATGTCGAACTGTTCGAGCTCGACGTCACCGATGCCGACGCAGCGGGTGGCGCAACACGCAGGGCGGTCGATGCATTCGGCGGCCTCGACGTCCTGCTCAACAATGCGGGGTACGGCCATCTGTCCCCATTTGAGCAGACCTCAGCGGAAGATTTCAAAGCCGAGATCGATACCAACTTCTATGGCGTCGTGAACCTTACCCGAGCGGCCTTGCCAGTCATGCGCGCGCAACGGTCTGGACACATCATCAACATATCCTCGAGCTCGGGACGCTTTGGCGGTGCCGGTTCGAGTGCTTACAGCGCGGCGAAATGGGCGGTGAGCGGCTTCACAGAATCCATCGCCAAGGAAGTAGCCAACTTCGGCGTCAAGGCCGTGGCGATCGAACCCGGTAGCATCAGGACCAATTGGACGCGCGTAGCCCGAGGCCACGTACCCGAACTTTTGCCTGAGTACGTCCCCACTATCGGCCTGATCATGAAGATGACCGAGAACTATGCCGGCAACGAACCTGGCGACCCTTCCAAGGTCGCCCAAGTCATCTTCGACCTCTCGCGACGCGACGACCTGCCCGAGCATTTGATCCTCGGCAGCGACGCGATCACGCGCATCGAGGAAGCCGAAGCGGCCCGTACTGCGATAGCAAATCAATGGGCCGCGATCAGTCGCTCGACCGACATTGATTAACGAGTGGCGCCGGCAATGCCGGCGCCCGCTCACTAAGAAAGCGAGCGTCGGGTAGCCCCCGACGACGTCCGCTTTCAGGAAACGATAACCGGGGCTCCACGTCTGATATGAGGGCGCAGTGCGGACCTTAAGAAAGCGCGTCTCGATCAATGCCGGTCACCGCGATGCGGCCAGCATGACCTCAGCACCTTCAATGACATAGTTCGCATAGCGATGGTCGCGGATCAGGCTTATCTTTTGCTCCCGCCATTCGAGCAGCATGAAATAGGAAGGACCATCAGGCGGTTCGGCTGATACCAGCAAGATTTCCCGGCCTTCCAGCCAGGCCGGTTCGATCCTGACCGGCGGATATTCGGCATAGTAGGTGAAAAATCGACCGACGTCGGCGGCACCGGAGATTTCCGGCCGTCGCGCCTGACGAAGCCGAACATCCTGCGCCAGCATGCGGCGCAAAGCATCCCAGTCTCGGGCGTTGAATAGCGCTGCAAAGTTCAGGACCTCGGGACTCGGTGGTGGAGGAACCTCGGAGCGCACGTCGGAGATGGCGCGCAATCTCGCCCGACCGCGCGACAGATGGGCCTTGACGGCATCGACACTCAGTTCCAGCAGCGCTGCGATGTCGGCAAGCGACTCTCCCAACACATCCTTGAGGATGACAGCGCTGCGTTGCGGCACCGGCAATTCTGCAAAGTGGCCGAGGGCCACCCGCACCGCGTCCTGCCGGATCAGCGCGTCCTCCGGACCGACGGCGCTGATATCGGCCAGACCGAAAGCCATCTCAAGGGGCTCCGACCGGAGCGTACTGCGCTGGCGCAGGGCATCTATGGCTCTGTTATGGACAATGCGAAACAGCCAGGGTCGCAGCGGCGTGCCCGGCGGGATCGAGCCAGCCGTCGCAAATACCCTGGCAAACGCGTCCTGAATCACATCCTCGCCGTCGATGACAGAACCCACCAGACGGGCAGCATAGCGGTGCAGTTCGGGGCGAAGCGCGTCCGCTTCGCTCGCGAGCGCTGCGAGCAGAGTTTTCCTCTCTTCGTCTTCGAGAGCAGCGTCTTCTGTCATTCGATGACCGTCACACCCGTATCCCCACGCACCGCGTAGACCATGGCCTCGGTAAGACCCGTCCTGCCGACCAGGTCGGCGACCATATCGCCAAAAGCCCGCGGCGTCATGTCCGGCCAGGTGGCGGCCTGTTCGGCAAATGTCCGACCCGCCGCCGCGGCATAGGCCGCGATGCCGGTATCGCCCACACCGGTTCCTGCAAACATCTGCCGGGGAACGATGACCCGGAACCGCAGACCCAGGCCGAGTTGCGCCGACAGGCCCTCGGCATATTTTGCAATGAACCACTGCGCGCGCTTGGCTCCCGCATAGCCGCCCGATAGCGGCGACCCCTGCACGGCGGCTCCGCTGGAGACCAGCACGACAAGCCCGCCCGGCGCCATCGGCAACGTAAGAGCCGCTTGTACCCAGTGCAGCGCGGCCTTGACGTCCACATTCCAGTTGGTCGCAAATGCCTCCCAGCCAATCCGGTCGATGCGTTCCATGGGCGGTTCCGCACCGGCATTCATGATGACGAGATCGGGTCGCGCCTGCTCCATGATCCGCCATGCCGCGTCGACATCGGTTGCCTCGGCCGATATGGCGGTGACGGTCCCTTGCTCGCCTGCCCCCTGCGCGGCCGTCGCATTTCGGGCGACCACGGTGACGTCGGCTGCGCGAGCCACGAACGCCTCGGCGAGTCCCCTCCCCAAACCGCGGCTCCCGCCGACGACCACAATTCGCTTTCCGTCCAGATCCATCTCTCAGTCCTCATTCGGGTCGGTCCAACCGTTCGACGACGGTCGCAACTACGACGTTCCAGCGAGGCAAAAAGAGTCACTGCCATCTGCGATTTGTGGCGGCCGGCGTTTAAAGATCTGGCTCGACCGAAATTCGGCGGTGATCGATATCGGCCTGGAACGGAAGCGGCCATGGATTTCGCCCTCCCGAAACAACGGCATCCGCGAAGGCGCGGATGATTGCGCGCAATTTTCTGATATTGTACATTCGCGCAACTGCATTGAGAGCTTCCGTCCGGGGTTTATCATGCGAGGGGGAACAACGATCTGATGGGGCATCTGCGGCCCCCAGGCGCGACGATGACGACCAGAGCGTTCCCATCGCCGGCTCCGCTTTTTCGTCTATCAAGCTGATCAAGAAAAACAGCACGCTCAAACCGTGCAATCGGCTGCTCTACGGCATGTGCTCCACGCATCCCGAAATCATCACCCCAGGCGGGGAAGCGTCTTCATCCTGACCCCTGCAGCCCCGCCGCCATTCCGGAAAGGACCTGCCAGATGACCCAGGATTTCAGACTTTCCCGTCGCGGGTTTTGTCTCTGCTGCATGGCCGCCTCGACATTCGCTGCATCGGGAGGCTGGCTCACCCCAAGACAGGTATTCGCGAAGGCTCAGGGCATTGTCGACCTGATCCGCGACTCCGCCGCCAAGGACCCGATCAAGGTACATAAGGCAAGGGCCGGCGTATCGATCCTTGAAGGATCGGGCGGAAACATCGCCGTCCTGACGGGGGCGGACGGAAAGGTCCTCATCGATGGCGGCATCACCGCGTCCCGGCCCCGGATACTCGAGGCCCTGGCCCGACTTGGCAAACAGCCGATCAGTCATCTCATCAACACGCACTGGCATTTCGATCATACGGATGGAAACGCATGGCTGAACGCCGAGGGCGCGGCCATTCTGGCGCATGAAAACACTTGCAAACACCTGATGTCAGTCGTGAGGGTCGAAGACTGGGATTACGAGTTCCCGCGACCGCCGCTCGCCGCCGTGCCGTCGGAAACCGTCACCGACGAGATGTCCCTCAAGCTCGACAAATCCACCCTGATGCTGAAGCATCATCCGAATGCTCACACCGATGGCGACATCTCTGTCACCTTCGGCGAAGCAAACATCGTCCACGCCGGAGACCTCTATTGGTACGGCATCTATCCGTTCATCGACTATTCGACCGGCGGCGGGATCGACGGAATGATCAAGGCGGTCGAGGACATCCTGGCCAATGTCGCCAACGACACGATCGTCATCCCCGGTCACGGTCATCCCGTCAGCAACAAGCCGGAGCTGGTCGAGTACAGGACGATGCTGGTCGATATCCGTGGGAACGTCGCCAAACTGAAAGCCGCCGGAAAGCCGATCGACGAGGTCATTGCCGCAAAGCCTACGGCCGAGTTCGATGCGAAATGGGGGCAGTTCCTCGTTACCCCCGAATTGTTCACGCGCCTCGTCTATCATGGCGTCTGAAAAGATCGTGCAACGGGAAGCTGCCCGCGCCGTCGCGAGATGCGCAACGTCTGGGAGGAGGCATGACGAAGCATCGTATCTATTCGATCAGCGTCGCAAGCGTTTACCCCCATTATATCGCCAAGGCCGAGAAGAAGGGCCGCACCAAAGCGGAGGTCGATGAGATTATCTGCTGGCTGACGGGGCACAGCCCGGAGAGCCTGGACGATGAGCTGTCGCAGAAAACCAGTTTCGAGGATTTCTTTGCGCAGGCGCCGGCGATGAACCCTTCCCGGTCGCTGATAACAGGTGTCGTCTGCGGCGTGCGCGTCGAGGAGATCGAGGAGCCGACCATGCGGGAGATCCGCTACCTGGACAAGCTGGTCGACGAGCTCGCCAAGGGAAAGACGATGGAGAAGATCCTGCGGGCATAGCCGCGGCCGCGGCCCGCGGCTTCAGTCGACCAATCCGCATCTCAGAAGGATAACGGCGGGCTTTCAGTCTTCATTCTGGCCGGATTCGACCGTTCGACGACGGTCGCAACAACAACGTTCCAACGAGATTAAAAGAGTTATCGCCATCTGCGATTTATGGCGGGCCAGCGTCTAAAAGTGTGACTCGACCGAAATTCGACGGTGATCGACTTCGAATGGATTTCGCGCCGGCCTTGCCGATCAGGCCAACAGTCCATGCAGCACGAGATCGACATGCGCCTTCAGGTAGGCATCCCTGTCCAGGGGCCGCCGCTCGTCGAAGAGAAGCTTGAAGAACAGGAAGGTGATGGCTGGCGCCACGACTGCATCGGAGAATGCAGCCGGCGCCGAGCGGAATTCGCCAAGCCTTACGCCGTCATCGATGAGGGACTGCATTTGCCAGTCGAGAGGATCGATGAATGCCTCGTGATGCCTGTCGACGATCTGGGGGAAGCGTGAACCTTCGGCGATAATGAACCGCATCAGTTCGCGCAATCTGCGGTCCCTGACCACGAGATCGTAGATCAGCTCGATCGTCTTCTGAAGCCGCTCCGCAGCAGTCCCCTGCTGTTCGTTTGCGCGCGCCAACAGGCCTTCCAGCGGCGTCGAAATATGCCCGATCATCGCTTCGAAAAGCTGTTCCTTGGTTTCGAAGTAAACATAGACGGTTCCCTTCGTGACCCCGATCCGGCTGGCGATGTCTTCGACACGTGTCGCGACATAGCCGCGCTCGACGAATTCTTCAAACGCAGCGTCCAGGATCTCTATGGGTCGGCGAGCCTTCTGCTCGGCGCGCGTCAATTTCTTCGTATCAGGCACGGCTCACCTTGAGCGTTTTTCGTGGTCGGGCGTCAAGAAATTTTCATTGACTAATGGGTTAGTCAATATTATTCGTCTGCCGAACCGATGCAAGAGGTAAATCATGAAAACTGTCCTTGTTGCCGCCTGGCTGGGCGTCAGCGCAGTCGCGCTTGCCTCATGCGAAAAGCAAAGCGCGAGTGAGGCAAAGCCAAAGAATGTGGAGGCTGTCGTGGCCAAGGTCACGCCAACAGTCGAAAACAACGCCATAACAGGCGAAGTCAGCGCACGCGTCGAAAGCGACCTTTCCTTCAGGGTCAGCGGGCGCATTGTCGAGCGTCTCGTCGATGTCGGCTCATCGGTGAAGGCGGGACAGGTGCTCGCGCGCATGGACGCCGAAGAACAGAAAGCCGATCTCGGCGTCGCCACCGCCAACCTGCAATCGGCGCTTGCCCAGCAGACGCAGGCCCAGCTCGCGTTCGACCGGCAGCAGAACCTTTTCAAGACGCAGGTTGCGACCCGCGCGGCACTCGATCAAGCCCAGGAGGCGCTGCTGACGGCTGAGGGCGGCGTGAAACTGGCGCAGGCGCAATTCGATACGGCACAAGACGCGCTCTCCTATACGGAACTGCGCGCCGATGCCGATGGCGTCATCACCGCTAGAAATGCCGAGGTTGGCCAGGTTGCTCAGGCGGCGCAACTCATCTTCACGCTTGCCCATGATGGACCGCGCGACGCCGTCTTCAATGTCTTCGAGTCCCTTTATCTCGGCCGCAACCTTGAAAACACGGTCGCCGTCAGCACCCTCTCGGCGCCATCTCACAGAATAGAAGCCTCCGTGCGCGAGATCTCGCCGACGATCGACCCGTCGACCGGAACGATCAGGGTCAAGGTGGGTCTCGAAGGCACGGCGGACATGCAGCTTGGCGCACCTGTTGTCGGCTCCTTCCGCTCCGTAGCGCAGGATGCAATCGAATTGCCGTGGTCGGCCATGGCCTCGAAGAGCGGCCAGCCGGCCGTCTGGATCGTCGACCCCGCCTCATCGAGCGTGTCGCTCCACCCGATCGATGTCTCCAACTATGAGACCGGCCGCTTTGCGGTGCGCGCGGGTGTCTCCCCGGGAGACATCGTCGTCGTCGACGGCACGAAGTTCCTGCGACCAGGCGAGGTCGTCGCATACGGCAAGGGAGCCGCAGAATGAATATCCGTATCACAGCCGGCCTTGCGATCGTCGGATCACTGCTGCTGACCTCCTGCCAGAAGCAGGAAGAAGCACATGAGCAGCCGCCGCGTCCCGTCCTTTCCGTTGTCGTCAAGTCGACCGCAGCCTCCGCACTGACCCTGCCAGGCACGGTCCAGGCCAAGATCGAGACCCAGCTGGCATTTCGGGTCCTCGGACGGGTCATCGCCCGCAAGGTCAGCGTCGGCGACGTCGTGAAGAAGGGCGATGTCGTTGCTGCCATCGATCCGCTGGCGCTGGAACTTGCGGTCAGAAGTTCGCAATCCGAGCTTTCCAATGCGCAGGCGCAGCTCGCGAATGCCGCATCCACCGAGGAACGCCAGCGGTCCCTGCTCCAGAGCAGATCGGGAAGCGAGGCGGCCTACGAAGAGGCCGAACTTGGGCGCAAGAGTGCCGCTGCCGCGGTTGCCAAGGCCCAAGCCAATCTGGACAAGGCCGAGGAGCAGCTCGGATACGCGCAGCTCAGGGCGGAATTCGACGGCGTCGTGACGGCGACTTCGGCCGAAGTCGGCCAGGTCGTGGCCGCGGGCCAGAGCATTGCGACCATCGCCCGCCCTGAACAGAGCGATGCGGTGATCGACATACCGGTCGCAAGCTTCGACGGCCTCAAGGTGGGATCGCCCTTCGAGATTGCTCTCCAGCTGGACCCGACCATCCGTGCGAGCGGCGCCGTCAGGGAGATCGCACCGGAAGCCGAGGCGACGACCCGCACGCGACGCACAAAAATAACGCTCATCGATCCTCCCGCCGCGTTTCGCCTGGGCTCGGTCGTAACCGCAACCGCAACCGTCGACGCTCAGCCGACGATCCTGCTCCCCTCCTCCTCCATCCTGATCAAGGACGGAAAGCCGAACGTCTGGGTGGTCGATCCCGCTGCCGCCAAGGTTTCCATCCGCGCGATCGGGATCGACGGAGACGTCGGCGAGGGAGGCTCCGTTCGCATCGCCGGGGGCATCAGCCCGGGCGAACGCGTCGTCATTGCCGGCGTTCACAAACTAGTCGATGGCCAGGCCGTCAGAGTAGACTGAGGAAAAATCCCCGTGAAAAAATTTAACCTGTCCGACTGGGCGCTCGAACATCGTTCACTCGTCTGGTACTTCATGATCGTCTTCATTCTGGCCGGCGCCTTTTCCTATATCGGTCTCGGCCGCGAGGAAGATCCCAACTTCACTATCAAGACCATGATCATCCAGGTGCAGTGGCCTGGTGCATCAGCCGAGGAAGTGACCAAGCAAGTCACCGACCGCGTCGAAAAGAAACTCGAGGAACTGGAATCGCTCGATTTCACCCGCAGCGAGACGGTTGCCGGGAAGACGACGATCTTCGTGGAATTGCTGCCGACGACCAAGGCCAAGGATGTGAATGCCATCTGGATGCGCGTACGCAACATGATCGGCGACATCAAGGGAGATTTCCCGAGCGGCGTTATCGGGCCGTTTTTCAACGATCGTTTCGGCGATGTCTTCGGCAATATCTACGCCTTTACGAGCGACGGGCTGACACAGCGCCAGCTTCGCGATCTCGTCGAGGACGCGCGCGCAAAAGTGCTGACCGTTCCCAATGTCGGCAAGGTGGACATTATCGGCGCGCAGGATGAGGCCATCTATCTCGAATTTTCGACGCGAAAGATCGCCGCTCTCGGGCTTAACCAGCAATCGGTGATCGAGACGCTGCAGGCGCAGAATGCCGTGACGCAGTCGGGCTTCGTCGACGCCGGTCCCGAGCGTATCGCCTTGCGGGTCAGCGGCCAGTTCACTTCAGAGGAAAGCCTCAAGGCGATCAATCTTCGTGTCAACGATCGCTTCTTTCCGCTGACCGATGTCGCCACGATCAAGCGCGGCTACGTCGATCCGCCCTCCGCACTGTTCCGCTATAACGGCCAGCCGGCGATCGGGCTCGCGATCGGCATGAAGACCGGCGCAAACCTGCTTGAATTCGGTGAAGCGCTCGACAAGGAGATCGAGCAGGTCACTGCCGACCTTCCCATCGGCGTAGACGTGGAACGCGTTTCCGATCAGCCCGCCGTCGTGGACGAGGCCGTGTCGGGCTTCACGCGTGCGCTGTTCGAGGCGATCGTCATCGTGCTTGCGATCAGCTTCATCAGCCTCGGCGTTCGGGCGGGACTCGTGGTTGCCATCTCCATTCCGCTCGTGCTGGCGATCACCTTCCTCGTCATGGCCTATACCGGCATTTCGATGCAGCGCATTTCGCTGGGCGCACTGATCATCGCCCTTGGTCTTCTGGTCGACGATGCAATGATTGCCGTGGAGATGATGGTGGCCCGCCTGGAGGTGGGTGATGATCTCCGAAAGGCGGCGACACACGTCTACACCTCGACCGCCTTCCCGATGCTGACAGGCACGCTGGTGACGGTCGCGGGCTTTATCCCCGTCGGCCTCAATACCAGTGCTGCCGGCGAGTTTACGTTCACCCTTTTCGTGGTGATCGCCGTATCGCTCCTGGTTTCATGGGTCGTCGCGGTCCTGTTCACACCCTTGCTCGGCGTGACCATCCTTCCGAAGACCATGAAATCGCATCATGAGCAGAAAGGCCGTTTTGCACGCATCTTCGCATGGCTCCTCGGCCTGGCCCTGCGCTGGCGCTGGATAACCATTGGCGCAACGCTGGCAGTGTTTGCCCTCTCGATCGGCGGCATGAGCCTGGTGCAGCAACAGTTCTTTCCCTCCTCCGACCGGCCCGAACTGATCGTCGACTGGAACCTGCCGCAGAACAGCTCCATTTCGGAGACGAACAGGCAGATGGCCAGGTTCGAAAGCGAGATGCTGGCCAACAACGGGGATATCGATCACTGGACGAGCTATGTCGGACAAGGGGCTCCCCGCTTCATCCTGTCCTATGATGTGCAGACCCCCGACGTCTCGTTCGGCCAGACGGTGATCGTCACCAAGGGGCTCGACGTTCGCGACAAGGTGAAAAGCGAGCTTCAGGCATATCTGACGAAAACCTTCCCCGGAACCGACGCCTTCGTAAAGCTTCTCGACATCGGCCCGCCGGTCGGCAAGCCCGTGCAATATCGCGTCAGCGGGCCGGATATCCAGAAGGTCCGTGACATCGCCCACCAGCTTGCCGGCATCGTCGGCCCGCATCCGCTGCTGTCCAACATGACCTTCGACTGGAACGAACCATCGCGCGTGGTCAAGGTCGATGTGCTCCAGGACAAGGCGCGCCAGCTGGGTGTCTCGTCGCAGGATATTGCAACGGCCCTGAACAGCATCGTCGAGGGATCGGCTGCCACGCAGATCCGCGATGACATCTATCTCGTCGATGTGATCGGCCGAGCCCAGACCTCGGAGCGAGGTTCGATCGAGACGCTGCAGAACCTTCAGCTTGCCGGCTCCAATGGCAAGTCCGTGCCCTTGTCTGCGGTTGCGAATTTCCATTACGAACTGGAGCAGCCGACGATATGGCGGCGCACACGCACGCCGACCATCACCATCAAGGCCGCGGTGGTGGGACCGACCCAGCCGGCAACGATCGTCGCCGAACTGCAGCCGAAAGTCGATGAGTTCCGCAAGGGCCTTCCGAGCGGTTACCGCATTGTTGACGGCGGTTCGGTCGAGGAAAGCGCCAAAGCGCAGGGGCCGATCGTGGCCGTCGCACCGCTGATGCTGTTCATCATGGCGACGATCCTGATGATCCAGCTGCAAAGTTTCAGCAGGCTGTTCCTGGTCTTCGCCGTTGCCCCCACCGCGCTGATCGGCGTTGTTGCAGCGCTGCTGTTCAGCAATTCGCCCATGGGGTTCGTCGCAATCCTCGGCGTCCTGGCGCTGATCGGCATTCTGATCCGCAACTCGGTCATCCTTGTCGTGCAGATAGAGCATCTTCGAAGCGAGGGCATGCCACCCTGGCAAGCCGTTATCGAAGCGACGGAGCATCGAATGCGTCCAATCATGCTGACAGCGGCCGCAGCCACGCTCGCGCTGATCCCGATCTCCAGGGAGATATTCTGGGGGCCGATGGCCTACGCGATGATGGGCGGCATTGTCGTCGGCACGGTCCTGACGCTGCTCTTCCTGCCTGCTTTGTATGTTGCCTGGTTTCGAATACCCCGCGAGGCCTGACAACATAAGGCCCGTCCGGATCACTCCGGACGGGCCCCCTCCCGCTGACTAAAACGCGTTGCAATCCATCTCGTTAACGCCTCCCTTTCATCCTCCAATATAGGCCGCCAGTTCGTCGGGCGTTCCCATCGGAAAGGCTTCCTTCAGATAATCGAGAAAGGCCGATACGCGGGTGCTCAGCAGCCGCCGCGATGGAAGATCCTGATCCTCGGCGCAACCGGCCGTCTGATCGTCACCCAGGCGCTGGCACATATCCGCCTCGTCCCTGACGTCCGCAAGAAGACACAGGGATGAAGCGGCGGCGGATTGCGACGAGCATGCCCCTTCGCCGATGATGTGCCGCCGCACGAGTGGCGGCGGCAACCAATAAGCCACATGGTATTCGGTCTGATCCGACATGGCTCGGCGTATGATGCGTTTGGCTGTCAGGCGCCCTGTTGGAAATACTGCAAGGCCGGAGAGATGAACTCGCTGTTTTCCCAAGTCGGATACTTCGCGCGGATCTCGCTTTGGAGATCGCTGACGGAACGCCCACCAGCCCGAACGAGGCTGCGCATCGCCGAGAAGTAGGCGAGCACATCCTCGGCGATTTCCACGCCGCCCAGATTGCCGTGACCGGGCACGATCAGCCGTGGTTCGAGGCGCCGAATATCATTCAAGACAATCTCCCACCGCGCGACATCGATGTCGCCTGAGGTGATCATTGGCGGGAATAGAGGAACGATCGGAAACATCCTTTCCTCAAGTAGGTCGCCAGCAAAGACGATGCCTTCCTGGGGAAGGTATATGATCTGGTCACCCGGAGTATGCGCTGTGCCCCAGGTGCGGAATTCGACCATCCGACCGCCAAGGTCCAATACTGCCTGGGCGCCGTCATAAGTTTCGTCGGGAGGGGTAAGCACGACGCCGTCCAGCAGGTGCTTCTGCGTAGGCGGAAGAACGCCGGTACGAAAGCCATCAAGCAATGTCGCACCGGAGCGCTGGAGGTAATCGCGCTGGGTGGCGTTGTAGTAGATTCGTCCGTCCGGTTTGAACACCTGCGCTCCGAAACCGTGCTCGGGATGTGCGTGCGTGACCGTCAGGACGATCTGCCGGCCTGGAGCAAGTTGCCCCGCGAGTCGCATCACCTTCTCTGCGTTTTCGACGCCCATCCCACAATCGACGACGAGCACCTTTTCGCGACCGACGATGATGCCGATATTTGGGACGAGTGGTATCCGTTTGTCAGGCAGGACAAACACGCCAGGCGCCATCTCAGCGGGGAAGCGTGTATCGACGATCGGCATAGGCCGCGCGGCCAGAAGCGGCTGCGCGTCTTGCGCCTGCGCCCCGCCTGGCGGCGAAACGACGGCGGCCAAGCCACCGGCCATGGAGAGCTTCAGCAAGAGCCGTCTATCAACCAGGCTGCTTGTTTTAGGGTCTGCGGGTTCCATCGATTTTCCTCATCTATGTTCCAATCGCGCCGCCTCTCCAAATCGGAGAAAAGCCGCGTCTGCACATTTTGCAGGATGAGCAGCACCCAACCATTCGGCAAATTGATTTCCTGTATTTGTTGCCATCCACGGCCTTTATGATGAGTGCTTGGCGTAGATGCCCTACTCCTGAACTACAGGATTGAATGAATTGAGAAAATTGATGCTTGCAAGATGCCGAGCGTAGTCCTGTAGCGGGCTGGAGCGCGCCCTAAATGCCAGGCGTAACGCCCCGAATTATGGGTCGACCGTCAGTCAGCCGTTGAACGGTCACCGAGGGCAGGCAGTGACATCGAGAGGGATGCGATGCAGTCCCTGAACCATCGTTGGGCAGGATGAACATCGTTGCGCCGATGCCACGACAGGACGAACTGGACAGGCTCCAGCTCGAGCGGTAGTGGCAGGATCGAGAGTTCGTGCGAGTGTCCAGATGCGAGAACCACGCCTCCCATCAGCGTCGCGATCATATCGGAACGAGCAATCAACAGGGGCGCTGCGTACATATGCGGGAGCGTCAGCGCAAGGCGCCGCTTCAGGCCTTGCTTCGCCAGGGCCGCATCGACTAGTCCAAATCGGTCGTTCTCCGGCGAGACCAACAGGTGAGAAAGTCCGAGGAACGTCTTGAGGTCGAACGGCGCCGACGCGACGGCGTGCCCTTTTCGAACGATGCAGACGAACCCTTCCTGAAACAGAGGTCGATTGAGAATTCTGCCCGTCGGCGAAGGCGGCACGCCGATGGTGAGATCGACCTCCCCGGAATCAAGCATGCTGATGGCGTCGTCACGCGCCGTGAAGTTGCGGATGCGCAATGTAATCCCTGGCGCCTGTTCGCGCAGGGCTTCAAGAAGACTTGGCAGCAGGACGAAGGTTGGGTGATCGGATAGACCCAGAGAAAAACTGACCGTCGAGGTGGATGGGTCGAAGCCTTGGGTGAATTCAAGCGTCCGCTGAATCTCGGCCAGTGCATGACTGAGCGGCTCGGCTAAATCGAGGGCGCGCGGCGTCGGCTGCAGCCCATTCGGCCCGCGAATAAACAACTCGTCTTTCAATAAGGTTCGTAGCCTTGAAAGGGCCGCGCTCATGGCCGGCTGTGTGCGCCCGATCCGTGTGCCGGCGCGGGTGACGCTTCGCTCGGCCATCAGAGCGTCGAAGGCAACGAGCAGGTTAAGATCGATACCGTGCAAATCCATAGAATGGATAATTACACATACTCAATATCGATTTCAAGCATGACGCGCCGTCGGATAACGTCTTCCCACGCCACATCCTCAGCAAGGGAAGCAACTATGGAAACTACCGAAAATAAACCGAGTGTTTTCGGCATTTCGCCGGAAGAACTGCGAGCCGTGGAGACGCTCTACCGGGCCTTCAGCGAAGGGAACCCGGACCTTCTCGACAAAGCCGTTACGGCGGACTGGCAGGATATCCCTCTTGCACCGCACCAGCAGCCGGGTCGCGATGGCATGAAACCCCTTATCCGAGAATTTGTCGCGGCCTTTCCGGACATCAGGATCCAGATCCTGGAGATCATCGGCGCACCAGGTCGCGCTGCCGTCCGTGCAGTCATTACTGGGACCCATACCGGCGAATGGTTCGGCATCGCTCCAACCGGTAGATCCTTTCGGATGCCCATTCACGAATTCCACCACATCGACAACGGCATGCTTACGCACACCTGGCATCTCGAGGACTGGTTCGGCTGGCTGTTTCAGGTTGGCGCATGGCCTGTCCAAGCGGAGGAGACGACCCGATGAAAGCCTTCCGCATTGGCAATTATAACGCTGCGCCGGTCGTCGATGACGTACCGACGCCAGATATCAGCCCGGGCGAGGTTCTCGTGCGTATCAAGGCGGCAAGCCTCAATCCGCTCGATGTAAAGCTGCAGCGTGGGTTTATGCATGCGTTCTTCCCGCTGGCATTCCCCTACATCTTGGGCACCGACCTTGTGGGCACCGTCGAATACGCAGGAAGCGACGTCACCCGTTGGCGCAAAGGCGACGAAGTCCTGGCTCGCCTCGACACGACAAGCGGCGGCGCGTTTGCCGAATTCGCTGTCGTCAGAGATGACTATTTGGTCAGCGTGCCGAAAAAGGTATCGTTCGAAGAAGCAGCAGGCATTCCGACAGCGGCGGGCACCGCGTGGCAGGCACTGTTCGAAGTCGCGGATCTGAAACGCGGTCAACGCGTCCTGGTGCATGCGGGTGCCGGTGGCGTCGGTAGTTTTGCCATTCAGTTTGCCCGTTCTGTCGGCGCACACGTGATTGCGACAGCATCGGGAACGGGGATCGACATCGCCCGCCGGCTCGGCGCGGATCAGGTGATCGATTATCGGTCGGAGAACTTTGTGAACAAGGTGTCTGACATCGATGTGGTGCTCGACACGATCGGCGGTGAAACCCAGCAGCGATCGTTCAACGTCCTGCGCTCGGGCGGATATCTCCTGGCTACCTCCGCGCCACCGGATGAAGCGCTCGCGAAGGCGCATAATGTAGCGGCGAGCTTCGTTTTCCATGCTTCCGACCGAAGCCGTCTTGAAAAGATCGTCGAAGCTATTGACGCGAGTTCGCTGAAGGTTCTCGTCGATCAGAAAGTGTCGTCGCTCGACCTTGCCCACGCCTTTGAGCATCAGGCATCAGGTCGCGCTCGCGGCAAGATCATCGTCGCATTCGACTAGACACAGCAACGCCACTGCATACCGCGGTGGCGTTTCCCTCAGTGCATTATCGACGATCAAGTCCCTCGCCCAGACCGGCGACCGGCGCTTCAAGAACCGCTGATTGTTGCTGATGACGCGGCAGCAAGAAAGCTTCGGTCGAGCTGTCATATCTTGTCGCGACGCTTCGCCAAGCACGCAAGCCTGTTGGGTACGGGACCCTAGCGGCCGACTGCGGCGCCGAGGCGTTCAAGCGCCTCGCGCACGCGCCCACGCGCCGATTCCGGAAGGCCAAGCACCGGCCGCGGTGGCGCAAACCGACCGAGGCCGATGAGATCGGCAATGGTGTACATGACGCGGAAACTGCCGAATTCCTTGAATAGCGCCCAGAGCGGCGCGAAGGCTTCGTTGATGCGTCCCGCCTCTTTAGTGTCGCCCGCCTGCGCCGCCCTCGTCAGTCTCAGGGCCTCGGCGGGCAGCAGGCCTCCCGCCACGCTATACCAGCCATCGGCACCCGCCAGCAGCGCATCCGCAGCACCCCAGTCGCCGCTATAGCCGACAGCGAAATTATCAGGTATCACCGAACGGAGACTTGCAATCTCTGCTGCGATATCGCCATTGGCGGGCAGCGGCATCTTCACCGCCTTGACGGTGCCGAGCCTGGAGAGCCGGGCGATCAGCTCGACGCTGAAGGTAAATTTCGTCGTGCCCGGATTGTTGTAGATGCAGAGCGGCAACTGCCCGACATCGGCCACAGCTGCAAAATGCTCGTAGACCTCATCATCGGTGAGCGGCGTGTAGGAGACCGGCGCCAGCAGCAGGCCATCCGCCCCGAGCTCCCGCGCATCTTTTGCGAGCGCCTGCGCCTCGTCTGTTCGAAGCGCTCCGACGCCGACGATGACTGGGATCTTGCCGCCGACGGCAGACATCGCCGTTTCAACCGCCCGGCGCCGCTGATCGCGCGACAGGAAGGCGTAACCGCCGGTGCTGCCGAGCAGGCCGATGGAATCGGCGCCCGCGGCCTGGATGCGGGCAAGCAGGGTGGCGAGCGCGTCGGTATCGACAATGCCGGAAGCATCTGATGGCGTGATCGGAAATGCGGAAAGACCGTGAAAAAGCGGCATCGGGAACGTCCTCTTTATGCGCGCGACAGCAGGAGCTTCATGCCGGCCGCCCCGAAGACGAGCGCCAGTGTGCCCTCGATCCAGCGCCGCGCGTGGCGATACATGCGGATCATCGGCGCGGTGGAGAAAACCAGCGCATAACCGCAGAAGATCGTGATGCTCAGAACAGCGCAGCCTGCGAGGATGACGGCAACCGTCGTCGGCGTCGCACCCGGGCCGAGGCCGAGCGTCATGGTCGCGATCCAGCCGAGCAGCGCCTTCGGGTTGGTCAGATGCATCAGGAGGCCGCGGCGATAGAGGCTGAAGCCCAAAGCCGGCCTGATGGCATCGAGCGGCCTGCCCTGCTTCTCGTCAGAGGTCATGGCGGATTTGCCGGCCTTGTAGGCAAGGAACAGCAGGTACAAACCGCCTGCTATCTTCAGGATAACAAGCGCCTGGGCATATTGCGCCAGAATGGCGGAAACGCCGGTCGCCGCCATCGAGCCCCAGAAGAGCGAGCCGCTGACCACACCGGCGGCAATCATCAATGCGGACTGGCGCCCTTGATGCATGGCCACGCCCATGATGCGCATATTGCTGGGGCCTGGGCTGGCTGCGGCGATGATATAGGCGGTGAAGACGAGGGCGAGATGATGCGGATCGACGGACATTCTGATTTCCCAAATTCGAATGCGCTTGGAGCGTATGCGGCCGTCACATGCCGTTCAGGAGCTTGAACGCGATCAGCCACATCACGCAAGCGATGATGGTTTCGAGAATGCGCCAGGAAACCGGCCGTGAAAAGATGGGACGAAGCCAGGCCGCACCATATCCCAGCGAAAAAAAGAACAGGAAGGAGCCGCTCACGGCCCCCGCGGCAAAAGCCGCCTGATGGCCGGCAAAGCGCGTCGAGATCGTGCCGAGCAGGATCACCGTATCGAGATAGACATGCGGATTGAGCCAGGTGAGCGCCAGGCACATGGCCATGGTCTTGCCGAAGCTTGCCCCCGCCCCGTTTGAAACCTGCAATGCGCCCGAAGACCACACCGCCGAATAAAGGCTTTTTGCCCCATACCAGATGAGGAATGCCGCCCCGCCATAGCGCATGACCGGATCGAGCCAGGGCATGAGGTTCACCACCTGCGCCAGGCTGGTGACGCCGACGACGATCAGGATCGCATCTGATAGAGCGCAGGCAAGACAGACGGCGAAAACATATTCATTGCGCAGCCCCTGGCGCAGGATGAAGGCATTCTGCGCGCCGATCGCCACGATCAGGCTGAGGCCGGCGGCCAAGCCGGTGAAATAGGTCGTAAAATTCATGATATCAGAGGCTTCCGTCGCGTTGTTGAGCCGCTCCGTAGACTGATCGGCGACATTAAGCTAATTAATCATCCTTACGTCAATTAAGCGCAGCTTACCCATGATCGATTATCCCGCCCTTCGCGTGCTGCTTGCCGTGGTCCAGACCGGCAGCTTCGAAAAGGCCGCCGCCGTCCTGAACGTCACGCCATCGGCAGTCTCGCAGCGCATCAAGCAGCTGGAAGAGCGGCTGGGTGCCGCCCTCGTCGTGCGCGGTACGCCATGCACGGCGACGGAAAAGGGCGACTGGCTCTGCCGGCACATGGAAAATGTCGGCATGCTGGAGAGCGAGTTGCTCGAACACCTGCCGGCGCTGAGCGACCGCGACAGTCCCGAACAGCGCGTCACGCTGCAGATCGCCACCAGCGCCGACAGCCTCGGCACCTGGTTTCTGGAGGCGATGGCGGATTTCTCGAAAAGCTCGAACTATCTCCTGAACATTTCCGTCGACGATCAGGACCACACGGCCGAATGGCTGGAGCGCGGTCGCGTCATCGCCGCCGTCACAAGCATGGAAAAGCCGGTCTCCGGCTGCCGCCGCTACTCGCTCGGCGCGCTGCGCTACCATGCGACCGCGAGCCCCGAATTCGTCCGCCGCTATTTCCCTGATGGCGTCACTCCTGAAGCGCTTGCCCGCGCCCCTTCCTTCACCTTTAACCAGAAGGACCGCCTGCAGGCGCAATGGATCCGCCGCACACTGGCGACCGACGTCAACGTGCCGACGCACTGGCTGCCGGCCACACAGGGCTTTCTCGATGCGAGCCTGCTCGGCATGGGCTGGGGCATGAGCCCGATCCAGCTGATTGAGGACCACATCAAAGCCGGCCGCCTCGTCGAACTGATCCCCGACACACCGCTTGATGTCGTGCTCTACTGGCAGATCAGCCGGCTTGCTGCAGACCGGCTTGCGGGTTTGACGCAAAAAGTGATCGATGTGGCGAGGCGGTCGCTGGTGTGAGGGTGACGCGTGGGGACAACAGCGTCTGCTTTGGGCCAAAAGCCGCCATTCCGCCCCATGCGGTGATTAGATCACGAATTCCTCCTCGTACGTCTGTGGCTCGGGAACGACCGTGATCTCCACCGGAATGATCCAATTGGCCACGTAGCTCTCGCAGTCGGAACGCTGGAGGTCGGGCTGCGCGGACCCGGCCCCATCGATCGCGCGACATCGCAGTATATATCGCCCCACTTCTTCAGGGGTCCACATGTATTCCCACAAGCGCCATGCAAAGGGACGTTCTGTTTCGAGGAGCTTTCCCTCGCGCCAGCCCCTGCCATCCCCGGTGCAGACCTGCACCTGCCGGACAGCAGCCTCTCCGCTCCAGGCGGCTCCGAAAATCCGGTACGGTTGGCCGACGATGAGACGCGCCCCCTGTACGGGACGCGCGATCTGCGCTTTGACCTCCATCTCCGCAAGGGGGACCAGCCTGGGTTCCCCGAGGCTGCGCTCCCAACGGAAATAGTCGCGCGCCTGCCAGTAGCCAAGGAACGGTTGCTCCACAACCGTGATATCAGTGACCCACTTGACCCAAGCCATGCCGAACCAGCCACCCACGACCGCGCGTAGCGGGTAGCCGTGATCGCGCGTCAACGGCTGCTCGTTCATCGAATAGGCAAGGATCGTGCTGTCAGCGATGGCCTTCTCAAGCGGCAAACTGCGCGCAAAAGCGATGGGGCCGGGAGAAGCCGTTTTCTTGTTCGCGTCGACGACGCCGCTGTCGGCGCCTGCGAGCAGGACCTCACATGCGGTTCGCTTGACGCCCGCCATTTCCAAAATCTCGCGCAGAAGAACACCTGTCCAGGCAGCATTGCCGACGGCTCCATTCTGCCACTGCAATCCCTCCTTCGGCGGCTCATAGTAGACGCGCCCGTTCCCCGCGCACTCGACGACGGCGGTGAAAGTCGTGCTCCGCATCGCCTTGATGCTGTCGAGGTCAAGTTCGATCGGCCGCTCCACCGCCCCGCCAACCCGCAATCTCCAGTCTCGCGCATTGAGGTCCGGCGACGGGAAATGATTTCGCACGAAAAACAGCTCGGTTGGGATCAGCCAATCGGAGAGCGACGCAAACGGAAACTCGATATTCTCTGGGGATTTCTGTCGAACTATTAGACTGGGCTGCTGTGGTGTCGGCATCGCGTACTCGTCTCCCCCTTCAAAGAGCACAACGTCGGCTCTCGGTCGCACGAACTCCGGTTCGATCACACCGCCCCTCGCAGTGCGTCTGTCGCATTCCGCCTTCGGGCCGCATTCTAGCACATACCGTACGTCTCTCGGATCGACCTCGAACGGCAGCAAAGGGCCGAAAGCGGTCATTCGCTCCAAGTCAGACCAGTCCACCAGAACGCCAGACTTCGCATGCCGGAGCAGAATGCCAACAGCCGGCCCAGCCCGCCATCTATCATCAAACCGCGCTCAGCCTGAATAGCGGCAACGGACAGCGCCGCACTGGCAGCCGCCGGAATAGGCCTCAGCCATCACGCCCCCTCACCACCCATGCGGTGGTATCGTGATCGGGGTGCTGGTTGCTGCTCTCCTTGATTGCCGCGGCCCAGTCGGCGCCGTTGTTTTCGGTCGCACCGGTATTTTCTATGCCGGTGATCGTATCGAACCATTTCACCATGTTCTCGGTGCAGGTATTGGCACGCGGCGAGAAGGCGTGCGGGTCATCAAGCGAACCGATCATCAGGTTGGTGCGACCGTTTTCGAGGTGGTGGAAAAACAATGGCGTGCCGCAATTGGCGCAGAATCCGCGCTCGACAAGCTCCGAGCTCTTCCAGACATCAGGCTTGCCGCGTGTCCAGGTGAGTGCATCATCGGGCGCGGCGACAAGCGCGGCAAAGATGTTGCCCGAGGCCTTCTGGCACATGCGGCAATGGCAGAGATGCGAATTGTCGAGCATAGCGGTTGCGTGATAGCGCACGGCGCCGCACTGGCAGCCGCCGCTCACCTCCATCTCGATGCGTTTCATTTTTTCTCCTCCTTCAAGAGGCGGGTTGGGTTTAATTTCTTTTAGATTTTCGTCTTTTGATCGTCCAGCCAGAGGAATACTCTCTCGGTGGATCGTCGAACGGTTCTTCGCATGGATCATGCCGGAACCACATGAATTCTCGGACGAACTCCGGGATAACCCGATTCCTGTTGCAATCGCCAAAAAATTGTATTAGCTAATTCTTGAGGAAATATTCACGTAAAACTTGGAAACTGCAAAATCCACTTGGTCTTGGCGCAATTAATACGCGTGGCCTAGCGAGATTTACTGTCTGTTTGCTATGCGCTCTTCGTGCAACGGGAGCGTGGCCTGATAGTTATGCTGTCGGTAGCGATCTCTGAGGCGGTCGTGCCATCTGGACGTGGAGAGGATCATGATTCAGACGGTTTACTTCGCAACCAATCGTCAGCCCCTCCTTGACCCCACGGATCCGCAGCATCAGCGGATCATCGGCTTCGGTTCCGAACTCGGGCCGACCAGCGGCATCGATGTCCGCTACGGCAGCGCCAAGGTCAACGTCAATCTGTCGAGGAAGACGAACGTGCTCGTGCCGGGCTCGCTCGCCGTCGCCAACCAGCAGCTTCTCTTTGCCGAAGGCGAGGCGCCGACGCTTGGCAGCGACACGATCTTCGATGCCATCCGCGCCTCGATGAAGGCCGATGACAAGCCAACCATCGCCTTCATCCATGGCTTCAGCAACAGTTTCGTCGATTCCATCGAGCGCGCCGGCTGGCTGAGCGCCTTCTACGGCCTCGACGTCAACATGTTCGTTTTCTCCTGGCCGTCGATTGCCTCGCTCCTGCCCATACCCACACCGTTTGGCGATTACGCCCATGATCGCAAGACCGCGGCGGCATCAGGCATCGCGATCGCCCGAACCCTGCGTCGCCTCAGCGATTTCGTCGACAAGCTCAGCGAGGAAGAGCGCTGCAACCAGGCCATTCACCTCATCTGCCACAGCATGGGCAATTATGTGATGCGAAACGCGCTGCAGGCGCTGATGAAACTGCCCGAACCGCCCTCCCCGACACTCTCGACCGTTAGTGCCATGACCTCGCTCGATGGCACATCGTCATCGCCCCTTCGCCGCTATTTCGACAAGGTGATCCTGGCTGCCGCGGACGAGGATGCCGATGCCTTCGACGATCCCCAGAAATTCAAGTTCCTGCCGCGGATCTGCCGGTCGATCACCGTCTATTATTCCGAGAAGGACTGGATTCTCAGCACGCTCAGCAGCGGCACAAAATTCAACGGACCGCGCCTCGGCGCAGACGGCCCCGACAATATGGGCACGATCAGCGACAAGGTATCGGCGGTCGACGTCAGCGCCATACTCGAGCTCTCAGAGCCGGAGAACCATCAATATTACCGCGTCTTCCCGCAGATGCGCGACGACATAAAGGCGGTCCTCACCGGCACCCCGGCCGAAAAGATCGCCAATCGCCAGGCAATCGGGCAATCCAGGTGGCGGATCGTCAGGAGGGCCGGGAGAAGCGGATGAACGGGATCAATTCGGCCGGGTTTTGAACCTGAAGCCGGCGTTCGCGCGAAGCTTCTGTCCGATCAAAACCCCTCCCCAACCACTAGCCGGAAATCAGGCGATGCACGACAAACAAGTTCCGAGAAAGTACCTCATTCCCATAGTGAGATACCTTCTTGAGAAAGCGCGTTTTGAACGGCCGGTCTGTCTTCAAGACGGCGGGCATGTCTGGTCCACGCTGGATAGCTATTCTGCATGTCTATGTGCATCCGATTTCCCCATCGATAGAACACCAGCAGATATGGATCGACCACGGAATAGTGGTCTCCCACGGCCCAGAGACGCTCGTTCAGTCTGCTTTCGATAAGCGCGAAGGCTGAAGAAAGATGCTGCTTGCCCTTGGCGATCAACGAATCATACTCGCCATCGTCGGTGAAATAGTCCGGTCGCCAAATCATTCGAACAGCGACGGCATGCACCGTGCCTGACAGCCAGTTAAACCATTCGATCGATCGAACGATTGCTTCCGGATCTGCGCTCAAGAGCTTGGCACCAGGGTTGGTTAGCCCGAGATGGACGAGGATTGCCGGCGCTTCCGTCAGGATAAAATTGTCAGCGGTGAGGACGGGAATGCGGCCTTTCGGGTTTAGTCGGCGGAATTGATCAGTTTTAGTTTCTGGATGCCCCGGAGACATCAAAGCAAGTGAGTAGGGTTCGCCGATTTCCTCCAGTACGATGTGAGGCGCGAAAGAGCATGAGCCCGGTGCGGCATGTAGTGTGTATAGCATCTGATCCTCGAATGAATGCGGTGAAAGTCCCAATGAAAGCGACAGTTTTACAGATGAATTCCGCGACGCCGTAAAAATCAGCGTTTCGCGACGAATAAGTGCGCAGACTGCTTCGCGAAGATATCTCCATCAAGATAAATCGCCCAAAATACCCCCGCACCGCAGGGGATTCTCCGGCAGTATCGAGTTCGATTCCACATTTCAGTTGGGGGCTGGGCGCAGCTCATAAACAATGCCATACCGAGTGCGACAAGGGAGTCATCGATGACCGGGAACGCTTCTCTGCACACATTCGCCATCGGCGATGTCCACGGGCGTGCCGACCTGCTGGAGAAGATGCTCTCCGGCATTGCCGGCAAGGCGCGCGACGAGACGATCGACTACCGGATCGTCTTCCTCGGCGACATCATGGACCGCGGGCCGGAGAGCCGCAAAGCGATGGATCTCGTCATCCGGACGCTGCGCGACAGACCGGGCTCGAAGCTGATACGCGGCAACCACGACGCCCTCCCTCTTCAGATCCTCGACGAGACGGACCCGGCCGTTCAGGCAGATCTCGTAAACCACTGGCGGGACCTCGGAGGCAGCGAGACGATGCTGTCCTACGGCCTGCCCCTTGAGGCAGCCATCACCGCAGATGAGATCAGCAGCAGGTTTGGAGACGAGCGCCTGCAATGCCTGCGCGCGGCGGAACGCTATGTCGAACTCGACCACCACATCCTCGTCCATGCCGGCCTGAAACCCGGCATTCCCCTGGCCGAGCAGGATGCGCATACGCTGATGTGGATTCGCGGCGAATTCCTGAACGCCAGCACCTCATTCGGCAAGATCGTCGTCCATGGGCACACGATTACCGCAAGCGAACGCGTCGAGATCTTCCCGAACCGGATTGCCATCGATACCGGCGCCTTCGCGACGAATATCCTCTCTGCGCTCCACATCAGCCCATCCGGCGATGTGGCGGTGCTGCAGGCAACGGAAGTCCGCCCCGGTCCGTGCCGTTTTCAGGAAGGCCGGCCCCTCCACCGGTCTCATGATAATGCGGATATGCTTTTCTAGGATTGGGCAGAGCGAGACGGGCTAAACGGGATCAATTCGGCTCTCGTCTGAATGGCACCAGATTGGACGTGGAACCCTTCGCAATATCCCGGCCCGTCTCTTCATTCCGGCGATCGCCTTCGCCCGGTTCCGCGCGCCAATCCGCCGTGATTTCCAGCCTGTGCGGGCTTGCCGGCAACTGGTCGCTGAAATAGCGCGTCGGCGTCGTGCCGAGCATGCGGCGGAACATGGCAATGAAGGCGCTGACGCTCTCGTAGCCGAGATCGCCGGCAATGACGGTCACGAGCTGCCCCGCCGCCAGGCGCTGAAGGGCGACGCCGATATGCAGCTGCTGTCGCCAGCGCAGGAAGGACATTCCCGTTTCCCGCTGGAACAGGCGGCTGAGCGTCCGGTTGCTTGCGCCAACCCGCGCACCCCATTCGTCTATGGTGAACCGCAGGCCAGGTTCGGCGACCATCGCTTCGGCGAGCCGCTGCAGCCTGCGATCGGTGGGCATCGGCAGATGGATCGGCTCGAGCGGTGCTGCCCTCAGCTCATCGAGAAGCACGCCGACCAGACGGTGAAGACGGTCTTGCGCCATATCCGGACTATCCGGGCGCGGCTCCAGGCGAAAAATCAACTCGCGCAGGAAAGGCTGGACGAAGAGAATGCCGCATTCGTCCTTCAGGTCACCGGTCAGTTTCGCGTCGACATAGAGATTGCCGATCTTGATATGGCCGCAGGCACGCCCGCTATGGGAAGTGCCGCCCGGAATCCACAGCGCGCAATTCGGCGGCACCGTCCAGACACCGCCGGCCGCCCTCATCGTCAGCACGCCGCTCATCACGTAAAGCAGCTGCGCCTTGCCATGACGATGCGGCTCCGTCTCGCCGACGAAACTCGCCTCGGTGATGAAACTGAAGGCCGGGCGCAACACCTCATCGATCGCCGACGGGTCAAATGTCTCTGGAATATCCATTGTCGATCCTCGTCGGTAAATTCACACCGAAGGCACCTCGCTCTATCACAGAAGCCACGCATCGTCCCTGCTGCCGAGCAGGCTCCGCCCCTTGCGCTCCGCCTCGTCTTCGTTTGCCGCAAAGATGATCGCGAAACCAAACGCCTTTCCGGCCGTGGCCGCCGCAATCTTGATCGCGGCCGATGTCGGCCTGCCGCCATCGATGACGATCATGCCCCGGCAATAGGCCCTCATCCGATCCTTGATCCTCTTGAAAAACAGCGCCCGCTCCTTGCGCTCCTCCTGCGTCTCCTCCTCGTGATCGTCAGGCGCGTGATCCGTGACCAGCACGAACGGCCGCCGCTCCTCCAAGAGAGCCTCGATCTGGTCATTGATGGAGGTTTCTGCATCGGCATTGGTGCGGATGAAGACGACAGGCAGGCGGGAACGATCCAGAAGCACGGCAGCGGCCTTTCGAAATGGAAGCAAGTGAGGCCAGACTAGCATTCCGGACGGGAGCCGGATTTCGCGAAGCTGCCAACAAATGCCGGGGATCGGCCAAGTTTGGGCAACTGCGATGGGTGAAGCTTGCCGTGACGCATGAGCCCGTGGAGAGCAAGGCGCACATGGCGACTGACAGCGTCTGCCTTGCGCCGATAGCGGTCCTTCTTCAATTATCGAATGCGCACTCAGTTCATTGACTTGAACGTCTGAAAGATCAGCGCTCTCAGCCAACGATGAACGGGATCTGCATCCATCCGCGGGTGCCACGCCTGGACGATGTCGAATCCCGGCACGGCTACCGGCAGGTCAAACGTCCTGATCTGGCTTGTTGCGGCGGATTTACGATAAGAATTCGGAATCGCGCCGATCAAATCGGATGCCGCCGCAACTGCGATCACCGCTGGAAAGCTTGGCACGATCAGTCTGACATCGCGGTGGACGCCGAGTTCGGCGAGCGCCCTGTCGACCGGACCGGCAAAATCCGCGTGCGGTGAAAAAAGTACGTGGCCCCAGGCGGCATAGCTCTCGACCGTGATCTCATCTGCATCGAAAATCGGGTGTCCTGTCCTTGCAAGACCCACATACCGGTCTTCGAAAAGGGTCTGGCAACGCAGTTCCCCGCTCTCCGTCGGCAGGACGCCGATATCCAGATCCACGGCCGCGTCTCTCAAGGATTGAACGTCCTTGTCCGATCGCGGCGCAAATCGAAGCCTTATCCCTGGTGCCGCGTTCGCCACAGCAGCGCTCAGGCCCGCGGCAAAAATAAGCACGAACGCCTCATTGGCACGGATGGTGAAATCGCGGCGCACCTCGCGGATTTCCACGGTCGACGGCGGACTGAGCACCGCTTTCACAGCTTCTTTCAACGAATGCACGTCTTCGGCAATCGCCAGGGCATGGGGCGTTGCGACCATGCCGCGCCCGGCCGGCACAAGGATCGGATCGCCGAGCGCAGTCCTCAAGCGTGACAGCGTCCGGCTCATGGCTGATGTACTGAGGCCAAGCCGACGCGCGGCGGCCGATACGCTTCTCTCGCGCAACAGCGCATCCAGTGCCACCAGGAGGTTGAGGTCGAGATCGGGCATGACTCCATTTACTCACGCATGGCGTTTCATGCAACAGTTGTTTGATTTCGTTGCGTCTGGCGCTCGCAGTCGGCAAGGCCTAACTAGTCGTCCATCCGATAACGATTGGGAGTTTCTCAATGTCCCTCGCCTCCACCGTACCGATTTCTCAGGATGGCCCGGCATCGCCTAGACAGTACATGGCCATCGCACTCATCCTTCTCTCAGCTGTTCTTGTCGTTCTGGACGGCGCCATTGCCAACGTCGCCTTGCCCTCGATCGCGCTCTCGCTGCACGTGGAAGCGGGCAG
This sequence comes from Rhizobium sp. 1399, assembly GCF_031455475.1. Taxonomy (NCBI): domain Bacteria; kingdom Pseudomonadati; phylum Pseudomonadota; class Alphaproteobacteria; order Hyphomicrobiales; family Rhizobiaceae; genus Rhizobium; species Rhizobium sp. 1399. Next base: position 83,332 of record NZ_JAVDSU010000014.1, read on the forward strand.
CACCGTATGGGTCGTCTCAGCCTATCAGCTGGCCGTGCTGGTCGCCCTTCTTCCGTGTGGCGCGCTCGGGGAAATCTATGGCGCGCGGCGGGTCTTCCTGATCGGCGTCGCACTGTTCACCGCGGCTTCGGCTGCCTGCGCCTTCGCCGGTGACCTTTCCTTGCTGGTCCTTGCCCGTTTCGCGCAAGGCCTCGGCGCGGGCGCGATCATGGCGCTTGCCATGATGAACCTGCGCTCAGCCTTGCCGCAGCACATGCTGGGTCCGATCATCGGAATCAATGCAATGGTCATCGCAATTTCTTCCGCTGCCGGTCCAGGCATTGCCGGCGCCATTCTTTCCGTCACGACCTGGCCCTGGCTCTTTGCGGTCAACATACCGCTCGGCATCATTGTACTTCTCAGCGGCGGTCTGCTGGGCAAGATGCAGGGCACGAACCGAAAGCTGAACACCAAGGCCTTGCTGGCCAACACATCGATGTTCATCCTCTTCTTCTGCGGCACCGACCGGATAGCGACTGCGCCGGCAAGTGGCGCGGTCCTCATTGCCGCCTCGGTAGCTTGCCTTGTCATACTGCTGCGCCTGGAACGCAACAGCGACGCCCCGATCATTCCGACCGATCTCCTGGCGGCACCTGCATTCCGCGTGGCGGTGATCGCATCGGTATCCTGCTTCTGCGGCCAGATGCTGAGCTACATCGCGCTACCCTTTTATCTCCAGCACAGGTTGCACATGACTCCGGTTCTGGCCGGTCTCTACATGATGCCCTGGCCGGTTGCGACCGCGATCATCGCGCCATTTTCGGGACGTCTGGCAAACCGCGTCAAGACCGCATGGCTTTGCGCGACAGGCGGCGCACTGCTGGGTGTCGGCCTCCTTGTGGCAGCTCTCTGCCCACCCGATCCGAGAGGTATTGCCTTTCTGGTCGGCACGGTGATTGCCGGCCTGGGTTTCGGCCTGTTCCAGACGCCGAACAACCGCATTCTGCTTCTCTCGGCTCCGAAATCCAGAAGCGGCGCGGCAGGTGCCATGCAGGGCACCGCACGGCTTCTCGGCCAGACCCTGGGCGGAATCTTCATGTCGCTCATCTTCGCGACATTGCCGCTCTCCGCCGCGCTCGAATTTGCGGTCGTCCTGTCGGCTGGCTGCGCGGCAATTGCCAGCCTGGTCAGCCTGAGCCGCGCCCGCTACGAACTGGCGGGACAATCTGGAGAGAGCAGTCGATGAGCATTCTGTTCGCCAGGGGCCGAAAGCATTCGTTCGTTCCTGGTCAGACCGATCCCGCAGAACGCCCGACCTCACATGCCGATAGCAGCATCCCGAACAACCAGCTCAGACCGGCATCCATCATCGCCGCGCGCGGGGCAACGGCGCTCAGCCGGAAACGCGGCAGCGGCAAAGGCGCATCCACCGTCACCAGGTCGAAGCGCGGCGCGTAGAGTGCGGCGAAGCGACGGGGGACGGCAGCAAGCATGTCGCTCTCGCCGGCGATGGCGAGCGCGAACATGAAGTTCGGCACCGTCAGCGCCATCCGCCTGTTCAAGCCCCGCTGTTCAAGCGCCGTGTCGACGAAGCCGTGCGGATCACCACCAAGCGAAACGACGAGGTGGCGCATCCCGATATAGCGGTCGAGCGTCGCCTCCCGCGCGAAAGGATGGCCGGCGCGCATGGCGATGACGAAATCCTCTTCGTAGAGCGTGAGACTGTGAAAGCGCGCCGGGATATCATCGGCGGGCACCACCGCGATATCCATGGCGCGGGCTTCCAGATCGCCAAAAGCATTGCGCCAGGCCCGCGCAGGCGCGCTTTCGCCCTGTTCCGGCAGCAGCTGGCGTATGCTGATATCGATCTGCGGCGCCGCCTTTTCCAATCCGGCAAGCAGCGCGGACAGGAAGACCGCGGAAACGCCATCCGGCGCCCCGAGCGTGAACCGGCGGCTCGACCTTACCGGATCGAACGGCTCGGCGGTCGCAATCACGCTTCGCACCCTGGCGAGGATCTCGGCAACCGGCGCGGCAAGCTCCATCGCCCGGGCCGTCGCCACCACGCCTCTGGGCGTCCTTACGAACAGCGGATCATTGAGCATCCGCCGCAGGCGTCCAAGCCCGTGGCTGACGGCTGACGCTGAGATATTCAGCCGGTCGGCGGCGCGGCCGACATGGCCCTCCTCGATAACGGCTTCGAAAAGCACGAGGAGATTGAGATCGGCGCGCGAGAGATCAGTTTCATTCAGCATATTGCTGAAATCATATCATTGGCTTCAGCATCGGGGAACTGGCATTTCTGGAGCATGCGGGCGCCGCAGCCGCGTCTCCGAACTCCAGGCTGGCAAAGGAAATCTCATGTCACCGTCTCGACGATCCCTTCTCGTTGCCGGCACCGCTGGTCTTGCGTCCCTTGCCGGTAATGTCGGCGACAGCAACGCGGATATGCCGGCAGCAAATCTTGCCCGGATATCGGAAGAGGCCAATGCCGCGCTGATGCGCGGCGATGTCGATACCTACCGGGCGCTTGTGCCACGTACGCAGGACTTCACACTGATGTCACCCTTCGGTGGCACGCCGTCTCACGAGACCGGCTTCACCGAGAAGACCTGGGATGGCATGCGGCAGTTTTTCAGGAACGGCACGCTGAAACAGGAAGTTGTCGAGACCTATGCCGGCACCGATATGATCGTGCTCGCCGTCATCGAGCGCGCCCATGTCGAAGTCGGCGGCCTGCCCGCGCAGGACTGGGCGCTGCGGGTGACGCTCGTCTACCGGCGGGAGGGCGGAGAGTGGCGGCTTGCCCACCGCCACGCCGATCCGCTCGGCCATGCCATCACGTTGGAGCAATCGGCGGCACTCGGGCGCGGGGCATAGGGGAGCGATCTCCCCAGCTCCCTCATTCCTGTGCTTGTCGAAGGAATCCAGCCGCCGCGCGTCTGCGCGGCGAATGACTCATACGCCTCAAAAGAAAAAAGTCTCTCCTGCCCAAGGACTTGGGCAGACTGGATTCCTGTGACATCCCTTGTGCTAGCACGAGGGCACAGGAATGAGGAGGTTGGGGTGGGCCGCGCCACCAGCCCTGCCCCCTCTCTCCAAATTCACTCGCTGGCAATCGCATCTCTGAACTTCGCCAGATCGCCATTGAAGCGCTGCGCCTCTTCCAGGAATGGCGCATGCCCCGACTTTGGATAGATCTTGGTCTGAACGGCCGGATTGAGCTCCCGCGCTCTTGCGATGCTCGGCTCGACATTGACCAGAACGTCCTTGCCGCCATAGAGCAACAGAACCGGCACACGCGCTTTAGGCAAACCGGCAGAAACGGTCATCGACGGGACGGTCCGCGTCATGATCCACGAGGCCATCGCGGCATTTGACAGCAGCCGTTCGAACGTCGCCGTATCCGGCTTGGTTTCGAAACACAGGCCAAGGAACGTCCTGACGGCATCGAGGTGCACTGTCAGATCATCCGAAGCCATGCCCGCATAGACATCAGGATGCGATGTGATCAGCGCGGCGTTGAGTTCGATGACGCCGTCGACATAGACGATGCCGCCAAGGCCATCGTCTCCATAGGCGGCAAGATAGTTGGAGAGCACGACACCGCCGAGCGACCAGCCGACCAGAACGGGATTTTTCGCGCCTGTCTCCTTGAGGACGGCCGAGAGATCGTCGGCCCAGCGGCGCCCGTCATGATAGGCCTCTGCATCATCTGGCTTGCCCGACAGGCCGTGGCCGCGCAGGTCATAGGTGATCAGCCGATATTTCTGCAGATTGGCGCTGCCTACCTGCATGTCCCAGTTCAGATGGCTGCCAAGCAGGCCGTGGATGAAAACGATCGCCAGCCCGGCGGGATCGCCCGATTCCTGAACCGCGATCTCGACGCCATCAGGCGCCTTCACCGTGTAATTCTTCTCCGCGCCCATCGCCATGGAAGACAGGCCCATCAGCAGGACCACCACCCAAATTCCGCGCATTATTCGTATCATGCCAAAATCCTTATGTTTAGTGATCACTACAAACTAACGGCTTGCTTTTTGCTGTCAAGCGGTCTTTAGTGATCACTATGGATAAGGTTGTGAAAACACGTCGCGGCGGCCCGCGAACCTTCGACAGGGATCAGGCGATCGATATCGCCATGCGCCTCTTCTGGAGGCATGGATACGAGGGGGTCTCGCTGAACGACCTGACGGCCGCAATCGGCGTCGCGCCCCCAAGCCTCTATGCGGCTTTCGGCAGCAAGGCGGGGCTCTACCGCGAGGCGCTCGATCGCTATTTCGGCCTGCGGGGGCCGGTGTGGGATATCAGAACGGCCACGACCCTTCAGGAGACGATCGAGACGCTGCTGCACAAGGCGATCGACGCCGTTACCGACCCAGCCGGGGAGCGCGGCTGCATGATATCAAGCGGCTTGATCCAGTGCGGGCCTGATCATGCGGACCTGGCGCGCGAAACGGCAGAGCGGCGAAACACAATGCGGGAGATGATCGCAGAGACGCTCGGGCGATGGCTGGATCAGGAAAATGCGGTTTCGCTCGCCCGCTATCTTGTGGCCGTCCTGCAGGGATTGTCCGTCCAGGCATATGACGGCGCCTCGCGGCAGGAACTGCGGCAGGTCTCGGACGAGGTCATCGCTGGTGTGCAGGCGAGAGGCTTCAGCTAGGCGCCAGCGGCCTCATTCCTTCTCCGCATCCTTGTCGCCATCAGACGCTTTCGATTTGTTGGGCGAACGCAGATTGTCGAAGCCCATATAATGGTCGACGTCGGACGTGTTCCATTTGCCGGCCAGATAGATGATGGCGATGGCTACTGCGAAGATGAGCAGGACATAGAGCGTTTCCATATCTGCGATATAGCGCGTAGCAATCCGTTGGACAGCTTACGGCGATAGGTCGCCGCGGTCAGGCCATTGCCAACTCACCCGCAGGTGCTGCGCGATAGGCTTCCCGGCCGCCGACCCAGGTGCGGCGAACGGCGGGTGCAGCACCATCAGGCCAATCGACCAGCACGAGATCCGCCCGCTTCCCGACCTCGATGACGCCGCGATCGGCAAGACCGGAGGCGCGCGCCGGATTGCCAGAGACGAGCGGCCAGAGCGCGTGGAGCGGTGCCACGCCATCGGCCTTGAGCCTTGCAAGGCCGAGCAGCATCGCCGGATAATAATAGTCCGAGGCGAGAATATCGCAGAGCCCTTCGCGGATCATGTCGGCCGCACCGATCGACGCGAGATGGCTGCCGCCGCGCGTCGCGTTCGGTGCGCCGAAGACGATGAAGTCGCCGGCATCGCGGGCGGCCCGCGCCACCCGCCGGTTCATCGGGAATTCGCAGATCCTGGCACCGCGGAGACGGAAGAAGTCGCGCGTTTCGATCTGGCTGTCGTCATGCGACAGCATCGGTGCGCCCGAGGCCTGGCCGAGCGCTGCCACTTCCTCGATTGCATCTGGCACCTGCGGACGGCGCGCCCACATGTTGCGCACGAGTGCCACCATGTCCGCCACCGGGATTTTCGCCCGCTTGGCGCGCTCCCCCATCTTCTCGGCGAAGGCAGGCGTTTCGGGATCGACTGTCGGGAAGGCCGGATCGAGGTCGAACGGCCGTTCCTGCAGCGGCGTCGAAGGATGCAGCATCGCCATCGAGGTGTGGTCGTTGAAGGCAATCGACGGCAGGCGCGGACCGGCAAGCGCCTCGCGAATGAGGTCGATCGCCTCGAAGCAGAAGGTCTCCCAGCGCAGCTGCACGCGATTGTCCACCGTCAGCCGGGGCGTGAGCGCGTCGAGCGCACGCACGATGGCATAACCGGTTTCGACCGAACGCAGCCCCGGCTCCCAGCTGAGCGTCAGCGCATGATAGGCCGTGGCGATGCCGTTGGCGGCAAGCTGGCGGTCGGTTTCGAGCAGCGCGGCCGCGACCGGCAGCATCGTGCCGGGCCGCGGCATGACTTGCCGCTCGAAGGCATCGCCATGAATGTCCACGAAAGCCGGGCCGAGCAGATGGCCTCGTCCATCGATAGGATCCGCCCCGTCGCGCGCACCGTCGATATCAGTGATCCGGCCGTCTTCGACACGCACGGAGGCGGTCTCCAGACGGTCGCCAAAAACCACGGTTGCACCCTCGATAATCACTGCCGGATTGTTTTGCATGGGTCTCATTCCGAAAAAAAGAGGCGCAGCAGCTGAGTCCCTCGACAGGCTGCGCGCAGGCCGCCGCTTCTAACCAGCGGATATGACAAATTTGCGAACGTCGCTGTGCGTTGGCACTATTTGATCGCATGCGGCAGCGCTCCCTCCTCCTCGCCTCAATCCGGGCTCTTCTTGCCCGGGTGGAAGCTGCTTTACGGATATGTCTGCGAATGGCACGCTCAATGACAAGGCGACGCGTCGGCAGTTGCTGAACCATAGTCCGGGATTCGATTCGTTTGCATTCCTCCGCGCGGATCAGAGCAAGCAGCGTTAAATTAATGGCCAAGCAGTCGGAAAAGATCGGGTCGTCACGGCGCAGGCAAAGCAAGGGCGCGCCCGCCCGGTCTGCACACGTCTCCGGGCCCGAATTCCTGAAGGGCCGGGATCGCGACATTGCCCTGATCGACCAGATGATCGCGCGGATCGATCAGGGCGGATCGACGCTCGTGATCAGCGGCGAGCCCGGGATTGGAAAATCCGCCCTCCTCGAACGGGCCAGGCATCAGGCCCGCGAACGCGATCTGACGGTCTTGAGCATGACCGGCGTTCTGGCCGAGGTTCATCTGCCCTTCGCAGCGCTCGAGCAGGCGCTCCGCCCGCTGATGAAGGAGGCCGTCAACCTGGTTCCCCGTCAGCGATCTGCCTTGTTCTCCGCTTTCGGCATGCATGATGACACGGGCGCACCCGACATCTTTCTGGTGGCGCTCGCCGCACTGTCCCTTCTGACGGAAAGTGCTGCGCGCAGGCCCATCCTGCTCATCGCCGACGACGTCCAGTGGCTGGACGAGGCGACCTATGAGGTGCTGGCCTTCATCTCACGCAGGCTGAGTTCGGATCCTATCGTCCTGTTCGTGGCCATGCGCGATGGCTTCGACCGCCTGTTCGACGATCCCTCCCATCTGCGGCTTCGGCTTTCGGGGCTCGGCGAAGCCGATGCCGAGCACCTGCTGGACGCCCATGCGCCTGATCTTTCGGCCGACCTGCGCAGCCGCTTCCTCCAGGAGGCCGCGGGCAATCCCCTCGCCCTCCTGGAACTGCCGCGCGACAGGCGAGCGGCTGATATCAAGGATACGACATGGCTTCCACTGACGGAACGCCTGGAACGCGCCTTCTCGTCCCGGCTGACCGATCTTCCCGCTGCAACCCGGATGCTGCTGTTCGTGGCGGCGGAAAACGACGGGACATCGCTCCACGAAATCCTGCGCGCGGGCAAAGCCGTGTTGGGCGAAGAAGTGGATGTCAGTACTCTGACGCCCGCCATTGCCGCCAGGCTGATCGACCTTGACGAAACGGAGGTGCGGTTCCGGCATCCGTTGGTGCGTTCGGCAATGCACCAGGCGGCAGATCTGGCGACGCGGCACCGGATCCATGCCGCTCTTGCCGAGATCGTTCATGAAGAGCTGGACCGGCATTTATGGCATCGTGCGGCGGCAACGATCGGACCGGATGAGGAACTGGCGGGCGAATATGATGTCATGGCCGGCCGCGCCTTGCGCAAAGGTGCCGTCGCCATGGCAATCGAGGTTCTCGAAAAGGCGGCGGCGCTGAGCGGTACACCGCGAGCCAGGAGCGACCGTTTCTTGCGCGCCGCCGAGCTTGCCGCCGATCTCGGCCAGCCGGACTTGCTGGAGCGACTGCTGCGCCAGGCCAATGTCAGCGAGCCCGATCCTGTCGCATCGGCGCGGATCGGCTGGTGCCGCGAGATGGGTCAGCCTCCGATGGTCAACGACCCCGCGAAAATCCCCAGTCTGGTTGGCCTCGCCGCTGAGGCCAATGCTGCCGGCGCCACGGATCTGGCAAGCAACCTGCTCTGGCGCGCCGCGCAACGCTGCTGGTGGAGCAATGCGGATGGGGATCTTCGCAAAACCATCCTGATGGCGGCAAACAGGCTCGAATTGCCCGACACCGATCCACGCCTGATCGCCATATCCGCTTACGTCGAGCCGCTTCACCTCGGGGGCGAGATATCAGGCAAGCTCCAGCAGCTTGCCGGCACGAGCGGCGGCAACCCGGTCGCGGCGCGCATTCTCGGCAGTACGGCCAATGTCATCGGCGCCTTCGACCTTGGCGTCGGTTTGCTCACCTATTCGGCTGCCGCCCTGCGCGATCAGGGGCGGCTCAGCGACCTCGCGCGCGTGCTTTTTGCTCAAGCCTGGGCAGAGATGGAAGTCGGCGACTGGACGGGCGCGATGCGGGAGGCCGAGGAATCCGTTCGCTTCGCCGAAGAAACGGGAGGAACGCTCTGGATTGCCGCGGCCACGATCGTCAAGGCGAGGCTTGCGGGCATGATGGGCAATCTGGACCAGTCACAGGCCTATGCGGCCCAGGCAGAACGCCTGGTCGTCTCGGTCGGCGCGAGTTTCCTGCTGGCAATGCTGCAGATTGCACGCGGCACGGCCGCCATCGGCGCAGGCCGGCATTGGGAGGCCTACGAGCATCTGCGGCGTCTTTTTATCCCCGCCGATCCGGCTTTCAACTCCGGTCTGCAATTCTTCGGTCTTGCTGATTTCGTGGAGGCCGCAGTCTTCTCCGGACATGCCCAAACGGCCGAGGAAGTGATCGAGGAGATGCAGCGTGTCGCCGGTCCGTCGCCAGTGCCGTGGGTCGAAACGATGCTCTCCTACGGCAAGGCACTGCTCGCAACACCTGCGGAGGCCGAGCGGTTCTACCTGCAGGGTCTCGGGCCCTGCGCAAGCAAATGGCCTTTCCTGAGGGGACGTCTTCTGCTCGCCTACGGCATATGGCTGCGCCGCCAGCGGCGGTCCGCCGATGCGAGAGCGCCGCTACGCGAGGCCCGTGACATCTTCGATGCGCTGAGCGCCCTGCCCTGGAGCGAGCGTGCGCGCGAGGAACTGCGCGCTTCGGGAGAAGCGAGCCGCAAGCGAACCGAATATGTCTGGGAGACGCTGACCCCACAGGAGCTTCATATCGCCCAGCTTGCCGCCGAGGGTCTGTCGAACAAGGAAATCGGCGCCAGACTCTATCTGTCGCACCGCACGGTCGGCTACCACCTTCATCGCATCTTTGCGAAGACCGGCGTCACGTCGCGCTCGGGGCTGCGTCCCATTCTGACTGACGCCATCACGCCTGAAAGCTGACCACCGACCTGTCACCGGAGTGGCCACCAGTCGCCAGACTGGTCATTTGACAGAAGCGGAAGCTTCCGGCCGGGGGCTACCAATGCGGCTGCGTGCAACCTTCCCGGAGAGAAAGACCGTGAAATTCTTGCCCCTACTCGCAACCCTCAGCCTCGGAGCAACTCTCATGATTCAGCCCGCTCAAGCGGCGCCCGACGCCGCGACCGACCCGCGGATCGACCCCCAGGTCCGCGCCTTCCTCACCGAAATCAACAAGGATCCGAGCCCGTTCTGGGAACTGCCGCAGCCCAAGCCCCAGGAGATCCTTACCGGGCTTCAGAACATGACGCCGGTCGACATGTCAGGCGTGACCACGACCGAGCAGACCATCACCCAGGACGGTCTGAGCGTGAAGATCTACATCATGAAGCCCGAGCACATTACCGGCGAACCCGGCGTGCTGCTCTTCATTCATGGCGGCGTCTGGATCGTCGGCAATTTTGAAAACCACCAGCGCCTGCTGCGTGATCTTGTGGTCGGCTCCGGCCAGGTCGGCGTGTTCGTCGAATATACGTCCCTGCCAGAAGCACGCTTTCCCACTCAGCTCGATCAATCCTATGCCGTGCTGAAATGGGTGGCGGCTCACGCCGGTGAATTCGGCGCGGATGGCAGCAGGATCGCGGTTGCCGGCAATTCGGTCGGCGGCAACATGACCGCGGCCCTGACGCTGATGGCCAAGGACCGCAACGGCCCAAAGATCAGCTTCCAGGCCCTTCTCATCCCCGCGACCGATGCCAGCGTCGATACGGGCTCCTATCACGAATATGGAGAGCAGCGCTTCCTGGCGCGCGCATTCATGAAATACGGCTGGGATCTCTACGCGCCCGACGCCAAGACCCGCGACAACCCCTATGTATCGCCGCTGCGCGCCAGCATCGATCAGCTCAAGGGCCTGCCGCCGGCACTCGTCATCACTGCCGAGAACGACCCGCTGCGCGACGAGGGCGAGGCCTATGCCCGCAAACTGAAGGAAGCCGGCGTGACCGTGGCTGCGGCCCGCTACAACGGCACGATCCATGACTTCGTGCTGTTGAACGCAATCCGCAATGTGCCTTCCACGGAAGCCGCGATCGAACAGATCAGCGACAATCTGCGCCGCTATCTCGAACCCGCAACGCATTGATCGATGCGGCGACGCGGCGGCCATCAGCGCGCCGCGTCGCTGGCTTGCATTGATCCTTGCCTGTCCCAGGTGACGGTCCCGGTAGTTCGAAGAAAACGGAATGGCTCTAGATCAGTGGAACCTTAAAAAACAGCTTCTGCTGCTCGGGCCTGTCTGAGGGATGGGGCGCGCGTCGCATCAGCTGACCGCCAACTCGCTCTATGACGGCGCGGGAAATGACATTCTCTTCGTTGCAGAGAATGTCGATCTCACTCAGCCCCAGGGATTTTGCGAACTGGAGCAGAGCATCGAGCGCGGCTGTGGCGTAGCCCCGGCCTTGTTTCCAGGGCACCACCGAGTATCCGACATGTCCCGGAATGCTGTCGGGAACCGTCCAGGTGACGGGCAGATAGCGCAGGTCGATCCTGCCGCAGAACTCCCCATCCCAAATCCAGAACGTGTGATTGGTGAGCGCCATGGCCGTATCGCTGATCTGCGGTTTGGCCGAAGCATGTCGCCCCATCAGCTTGTCGAGATATGCCGCGGGATCATTACGAAGGTCCTGAAGTTCGGCTTCGATGAAGCCAGTATCTCCAATGCGCCGCGGGTCGGGCGACCAGCCCTTCGCCAGCGCCGCTTCATACCCCGAGAGCTTCTCAAGGTCCGGCATGACCAGGATTGGGCGTCCGTCCAACATCCAAATTCCAACCAACTCGAATAGACCGGCCAGATCGCAGCCGCGGTTCAGCCGATACCGACAGTCCAGTCAGGAGCCGTCAATAGAGCGACTTCCTGTAGGCGTCTTCGAGTGCGTCATCTATCTTGCGCATTTCGATATCATCGGTCGGAGCGCCCGTCGTCTGATCCAGGATGATCTTTGAAAGCGAGGGCATCTCGCTGCGATCCTGAAAGTGCTCCGGGTTCCACAGATGAGAGCGCCTGAATGCCTTGGCGCAATGCAGGAAAACCTCGCCCACCTTGACCAATATAGCAAGCTTGGGCACACGATCGCCGACGCCCATATCCCCAAGAATATCAGGGTCGGTCACGAGCCTGGCCTCGCCATTCACGCGAAGCGTGTCGTCAAATCCCGGAATGATGAAGAGCAGTCCAACGCTGGGATTGGTGAGAATATTGGCCAGCGTATCGAGGCGATTGTTGCCCGGTCGGTCCGGGATCGCCAATGTGTGCGGATCGAGGATTTTCACGAAGCCGACCGGATCGCCGCGAGGGCTGACATCGGCTTTGCCATCCTGGTTCTGGGTGCCGATGCACAGGAATGGCGATCGCCTGATGAACTCCTCAGCGTGCTTGTCGAGCGCGCCCATACACTTCTGAGCTGCCAGAGCATGCGTCGGTTGAAACAGTTCTCGAAGAGCCTGTTCATCCCTCACGACAAATTTTGGATCGACACTGAACTCCTTCATTCCATTTTCCTCCCGCAGCCCCCTGTCGGACGGATCGCGTCCGAGGTAATGACGTACGTACCTCAGATTTGAGGCGTTCGTCAAGCCGCGGTATCCTGGGAAGCGAAGTAGGTTCGTGAATGCAGGTATCTGCCCTGCCCTCAGTCCCCGTCTCTCGCAGCGCTAACGGCAACCGTCATCATTTCTCCCGCATCGTGACATTGTTCGGTGTGCCCCACCAGTGCAGGCAGATCAAAGACCTCGTAACGAAAGGAATGAAGTGCCAGCTTGCCGTCCGCTCCCGGCTTGCCGGGTACGGCATATTGCTCGGCCTCTATGCTCGGCTTGCCTCGGGTCATTGCGGGCTCCTTCGTCTGCCCGAGGGAAAGTAAGTGCGCTCTTCCTGCGCAGCAAGCAAAAGCCGCCTTCTTCGGCAGTCGAGTGACGGGAGCGTCATTGCGGTCACCGCCAAGTTCCCTATTCTGCGAAGTTGCAGAGTCAGGAAAACAGGTCTCGTTTCAGCCGGAAATTTACGACAAAAGGAATGAAAGAATGCCGATCGTTCTTGTTCGCGTTTTCTGGAATATCTTCTGGCGCTCGATTGTTGTTCTGGCGCTGAATGCCGGCATCACCTACGGAATATACGCATCGGCATATTCCCTGTTTGTACAAACTGAATTTTCCGTCAAGTTTCGGCTGTCGCTATCGCTCCTGCCGGCTGCCATCATATTTGCAGCCTTGGCTGCGCAATCCAGCCTCGTTCAAAACCTCTTGTTCGAGCGCCGATCGTTGCTGTCATCGTCGCAATGGCGACAGACCTATCTCGGATTATCCCTGTGCTCGTTCGTCAGCGTGATAATCATCGGCACGACAGCGCCGTTCCTGGACACGGCGGCCTGGTTATCTCTCCGGTCATTGCTGCCATTGGCGTTGTTCTCGATCTTTTGGGTTGGAGCGGCCATCTGGCATGCGCAATCCGTACATAGCCGTCGCATGTCGCAGAGCATGGGCAGACAGTCCTGAGGTTCGGCGGCAACTGCTCCTGCAAGAGCTGCATAGCAGCCTGCCGAATGGATCAAAGCGCCCATGAACACCTCATGCGCTGAACAGGTTGGCGGCCATATAGTCGACGAAGGCCCTGACCTTGGGTGACAGATACCGGCTGCTCGGCCAGAGAACCCTGAAGGTTCCCGTATCGTCAAGATGATCGTCCAGCAGCCGGACGAGCTTGCCTTCGGCGATCTCCGACGCCACGGCGAAAGGCGGAAGGCATGTGATGCCGAATGAGCGTTCGGCAAGATAGATCAGCGGCTCCAGCGTACTCGCCACCGTGGTCACCGGCAGATCGAGCTTGAGCGCAATGCCGTCGCGCACCAGCGGCCAGGGTTCCAGCCTGCCGGAATTGGCGAAGCGATGGTGCAGGCACCGGTGATCGAGCAGATCCTCAGGCACATCAGGACGACTGTAGGTCGCGAGATATTCGGGCGAGGCCACGATCACGTGCCGGAATGTGCCGAGCTTGCGGCTCATCAGTCGCGTATCCCTGACCTCTCCGGTCCGGATAACCGCGTCGAATCCCTCCTCGATGACATCGACGAGGCGGTCGGTGAAATCGAGATCGAGATTGATCTCCGGATAGGCTGCCATGAAGGACGATATGGTCGGCATGAGAAGCATGCCGGCGAGCGGCAGGCTGACACGCAGCTGGCCCCGCGGCACAGAATGCGATCTCGAAAGCCTCGCCCGTGCCTCTTCATATTCGGCCTGAATGCGCCTGCATGTTTCGAGGAAGAAGCTGCCCTCCTCCGTCAGGGCCATGCTGCGGGTCGAGCGGTTGAACAGGCGCACGCCGAGCTCTTCCTCCAGCCGCGCGATCGCCTTGCCGACTGCCGAGCCCGAGATGCCCAAGCGATGGCCGGCAGCCACGAAACTCCCGGCCTCCGCGACTTGAACGAAAATGCCTGATGTGCCGAGCCTGTCCATTGCGGAAAAAATATCCGATCTGTTGAGAATACCGGCCCATTTCTCCGATATTTGCCGTCCGATATCCAGACCTTGCCGCGGCCATTTCGTCCGTGCGCTTCAAATGGAGATCTTCATGAACACCAAAGCGATCGCCGCCTTTGCAGACGCTCCCGTTCCCACGACCTTTATCGTCAACGTCATTCATGCCCATCCCGGAAAGCAGGAGGAAGCCTTCGAGATCATCCAGGACGTGGTGCATTACGTCGCCGAGCGGAAGGAAGGTTTTCTCTGGAGCAGCCTGGCGAAGAGCAGCGATGGCCTGACGGTCGTCAACATCGAGGCGATCCAGGAAGCCGGCAATGTCGGCGAGTTCTTCTCCGATCCTGATTTCGCCGAAAAGTTCAAGCGGCTGGACACGGTTTCCAGCAGCGAATTCCACACCTATACGGTCGCGGACCTTGTGCTCCCGAAGCGCGAAACGGCCGGGTGAGCATGATGACCGGGTCCATTTCCGGATGGAATGCGCCCGGCCGACAGAAATCCGGCGGAGGGACCCTCCCTTTGCCGGCGCTGACCACGCTCGCGCCCTCCGGTTTGTCAAAATCCTGACCGAATCGCCTCCGGGGAACCGCAGAGCCTGCTTGCCCGTTTTGCGACGGCGACAGCCGGAAGTTACCAAAACCCTAACATATTGATTTATAAAACTGTCGCATTTGAAACTCCTGTTGCCGCCCGGCAACAACCCGTCGCTTTTGGAACATCACGCCCTGCTTTATGATCGGCTGATCGCTTGCGGGACAGGCCGAACCCGCGCAGACACATCCTGTAAGCGTATGCATATATTAGAAACAACTTATCGGTGACAGACATGGGCGGCGGCGCTGCGGGCATAGCAACTATCGGAAAACGAACCCTCCTTGCCGGCGTTAGCGCCACGGCCTTGGCTATTGCCTGCTGTCTGCCGACTCTCGTGGCGGCGGGGGAATACACCGCCGGCACCCAGGGGCAATTGGACGACGCCATCCGCGCCGCGAATCTCGATGGTGATGCCAGTGCAACCATCAGGTTGACGGGCAGCTTCTTCGTGAACTCAACCAGCCTGGCTAATTCCACCAAGCCTATCACGATCGATACGCAGGGGTTTACCGTTTCCGGCTTGAATGGTTCTGGCGCAACCACTGGCACCACGGTGGCCCTGCAGGGGAACAGCGGTGGGACCTATATATTGAAGGGGACTTTCAAAGGCGGCGACGCGGCTGCGGGAAGCGGGGGGTCGGTGCGCCTAGCTTTTGGGGCATCGGTCATCAACAATGGCGCTATCCTGGGAGGAGGCAGCGTGAGTGGCCCCGGGGGGGCCGGTCTCGAGTTCGGAGGACCCGGCGCCGCGCCTGTTTTGGTCAACAACGGAACGATCCGCGGCGGAAGCGGAGCTGCCGGTGGCCCCGGGATTCGCTACCGCGCGGGCACCATTACCAACACAGGTACAATCGAGGGCGGAACGGGCGCGGCCGCCATCCTCGGCAACGCAGCTAACACAAATCTCTCCATCATCAACAGCGGCACAATCCGGGCCGGCGCGGGCCAGCCGAATGCGATCACGCATTCAGTTGCGGCGACGACGGGCACACTCACCCTTGAGCTGCGGGCCGGGTCGGTGATCGAAGGTAACGTCGTTGCCGGTATCACGCCCACCACTGACACGCTGCGTCTCGGCGGCACCGGCAGCGACAGCTTCGACGTCTCCGCGATCGGCGCCGCCGCGCAATACCAGAACTTCGACATCTTCGAGAAGACCGGCACCGGCACCTGGCTGCTCACTGGTGTCGGCACCACCGCGACGGACTGGACGATCTATGACGGAACACTGCTGATCGGCGACCACAGCGCCGCTTCGAGCATCATCGGCGATATCACCAACTTCGGCACGCTGGGCGGCAGCGGTACCATCTTTGGTGACGTCACGAACTCGGGCACGGTCTCCCCCGGCAATTCGATCGGCACGCTGACGATATCGGGCAACTATATCGGCAATGGCGGCACGCTTCTTATCGAAAGCGTGCTCGGCGGCGATGCCTCGCCGACCGACCGCCTTGTCGTCACGGGCAACACGTCGGGCACCACCAACGTCAAGGTCACCAATCTCGGCGGCGGCGGGGCGCAAACCGTCGAGGGCATCAAGATCGTCGATGTCGGCGGCAGCTCGGCCGGAAATTTTTCGCTGCTCGGCGACTATGTTTTTCAGGGAGATCAGGCCGTGGTCGGCGGTGCATACGCCTATCGGCTCTACCAGAACGGCATCGCAACCCCGGCCGATGGCGACTGGTATCTTCGCTCGGCACTGGTCAATCCGGCCGCATCAGGCGCATCCGCAGCCCCACTCTATCAGCCCGGCGTTCCGCTTTACGAAGCCTATCCGCGACTCCTGCTCGCTCTCAACGGACTTTCCACGCTGCAGCAGCGCATCGGCGACCGCACCTGGCCGGACGAAGGCAAAGCGACGCCGACGAGCGGTCCTGACAATATCTGGCTTCGCACCGAGGGGACCCATGCCGGCCTCCAGCCGGACACAAGCACGAGCGGCACCACCTATGACTACGATCTGTTCAAGCTGGAGGGAGGTCTCGATGGCGAGCTCTACCAGGACCAGGCCGGCCGGCTGATCGGCGGCCTGACCGTCCATTACGGCACGGTTTCCGGCGATATTGGCTCGGTCTACGGCGATGGCGATATCGACACGAGAGGCTATGGGGTGGGCGCGACGCTCACCTGGTATGGCGAAAACGATTTCTACGTCGACGCCCAGAGCCAGCTCACCTGGTATGACAGCGACCTGAAATCCGATCTCGTCGATGGCGCCATGGAGAACGGCAACAATGGCTTCGGCTATGCGCTGAGCCTCGAAGCCGGCAGGCGCTTCGCAACCTCCGGGTCCTGGTCGATCACGCCCCAGGCGCAACTCGTCTATTCCTCCGTCGACTTCGACAGCTTCGACGACCGGTTCGGCGCACGGGTTTCGCTTGATGACGGCGACAGTCTGGTCGGCCGGCTCGGCGTGGCGCTCGACCGCGAGGAGAGCTGGCAGCGGGCCGATGGCCAGACGGCGCGCGCAAAAATCTACGGCATTGCCAATCTCTACGGCGAGTTCCTGGATGGCACGGCAGTCGATGTCTCCGGCACTGGTTTCGAAACGAAGAACGATCCGGTCTGGGCAGGCCTGACGCTTGGC
Organism: Rhizobium sp. 1399; assembly: GCF_031455475.1. Classification (NCBI taxonomy): domain Bacteria; kingdom Pseudomonadati; phylum Pseudomonadota; class Alphaproteobacteria; order Hyphomicrobiales; family Rhizobiaceae; genus Rhizobium; species Rhizobium sp. 1399. The sequence goes on from NZ_JAVDSU010000014.1 coordinate 100,329, forward strand.
GGCTCGTATATCTGGAACGACGAGCGCTATTCGCTCTATGGCGAAGTCGCGGCAAAATCCTCGCTGAAGGACTTCGGCGATAGCTATGCCGTCAGCGGAACCGCCGGATTGCGCGTGAAGTGGTGAAGGGGGGCGGAAGCGGCCAATCTCCATATGGCGTAGGAAGCCTCCGACACCTTATAATTTGTCGACCATCAGGTCTTTACCGCGTCAAAACCCCTCCCCAACCCCTCCCCACAAGGGGGAGGGGCTAACCTGGGGCACCGCTGCCCTCCTCCCGAAACGTTGAAGATGTGGAAAGCGGGTGCGGCAGATTAAGCCCCTCCCCCTTGTGCGGAGGGGTTTGGGGCGAGGTCTTCAGCACCGCAGGAGCTCGAACCTACCCCTTCACAAACGCCCCGCCCCTGAACACCTCGGCAAGCACCCGCGTCCCCATATCCGCCTCCTCCTCGGAAAGCCCCGAAAACCCGAGCAGCAGCCGCGACCTGTCCGTCGAAACCACATTCATCCGCGACAGCGGCATCACCACGACACCCTTCTTCAGCGCTGCAGCGGACACAGCGGTGTCGTCATTCCAGCTGCCCACGCTGCGAACCGTGAGATTGATCCCCTGGTCCGGCAACAGCACCGCCACATGCTCCGCCAAACGCTCCCCCAGAAACCCGGCCAGCATATCGCGCGAGGCCCGGAGCCGCTCCCTCAGTCGCCGCAGATGCGCCGGGAAATAGCCCTCCTCCAGAAAATCGGCGATCACCCGCTGCTGGAAGCTTGGCGGGCAGCGATCGACGGCGGGGCGTACCGCGCGGAAGGCGGGCACGAGATCGGCGGGGACGACGAGGTAGCCGATGCGCAGGCTCGGCAGCAGCGCCTTGCTGAAGGTGCCGGTGTAGAGAACGCGGCCCGCCTTATCGAGGCCGTGCAGCGAGGCGATCGGGTGGCCCTGGTAGCGGAATTCGCTGTCGTAATCATCCTCGATGATCCAGCAGTCGTTCTCCTCTGCATAAGAGAGAAGCCCGAGACGGCGCGAGAGCGAGAGAACGGAACCGACCGGATATTGGTTCGAGGGCGTCACATAGAAGGCGGCAGGCGGAGGCAGCGTGCCGTCGAGCAGCCGCGCGATGTCGATGCCATCACGATCGACCGGCAGTCCGACGACATCGATGCCATTCAGCGCCAGGCATTGCCGGGCCGGCGGATAGCACGGATCTTCGACGACGGCCCTATCGCCCGGCGTCATCAGCACGCGGAAGGCAAGGTCGAGCGCCTGCTGGGTTCCCGCCGTGATGAAGATCTGGTCGGGGCTGCAGCGCACGCCGCGCGACACCGCGAGATGCGCGCTGATCGCCGCCCTTAGCGCCCTCTCGCCCTGGATATCGCCATAGCCTTCGAAAGCATAGTTCATATGCCTGACGGCAATGCGGTTGAGCAGCCGCGCCGTGCGCTCGTCATGGGCGATGCGGCCGGTGACGAATGGCAGTGCCTTCTGCGGCTCGAGGCTTGGCCCGCGCGTGAGGATAGCAGTGGCGGCGGCCGAGACGCCGCGGCGGATCGCCTGCGCGCTGCCTGCACCTGATGGATCCATGCGCGCCGCACCCTCGGGAATGGACGAGGCGATATAGGTGCCGGAGCCGTGGCGGGCGACCGCAAAACCCTCTGACATCAGGATTTCATAGGCCTCGGCAATGACGCCGCGCGAGATCGTCCATTCCGCCGAGGCGAGCCGCGTCGAGGGCAGCCGCTGCCCGCCCGTCAGCCGGCCTTCGGCGACGGCGTTGCGCAGCGAGAGATAAAGCTGGCGCGGCAAAGGCGCCGATGACGACGGATCGATCGTGGGCCGGAACGAAGCCGATGGCCCTTCGCGTCTTCTCGTCAGCGTCATCAAAGCTCCCCAATGGCTGGTTCAAGTGGCCCACGCGCGACAAGCAAAGTGGATCTTCAAAGATACACTAAACTGCATTTAGATTGAGCCACTTTCAAGCGGATTCGCAATCGCAGTGCCTGACGGAGACGACATGAACCAACTGAGCCTCGACGTGCCCTATTTCAGCCAGTGGGAAACGCCCGAGATGACCTTGCCGGTGCTGGCCGAAGGTGCTGCCGCCCTGCATCGCGATGTCAGGTGGAAGAATTCCGGCGCCGAGACGATTGAGGAATATGCGCGCTGGGCGGTGAATGTCTGCGGCATGGCCTGCCTGAAGATGATCCTGGCCGCCCGCGGCGAGGCGCATCCGATCCTGTCGCTCGCAAGGGCCTGCACCAGCTATGGCGGCTATGTGATCAACGAGGCGGACGCCTCGATCAAGGGGCTGATCTATGCGCCCTTCGTGACCTTCGTGCACGAACGCTTTGGGCTTGTCGCCGATGTGAGGACACAGGTGCAGGTGGAAACCATTCCCGAGATCCTCGCAGAGAACAGCTTCTTCATCGCCTCGGTCAGCAGCGCCATCCGCTGGCCGGAGCGCGAACCGCCTGGCAAGGGCGGCCATCTGGTGCTGGTGACGGCGGCCGATGAGGAGAGCGTGCGCTTCCACAATCCCTCCGGCCATGACCGCGCCAGCCAGGCCGATGTCATCCTGCCGCTTCCTACCTTCGACCGCTTCTTTGCCAACAGAGGCATCGCGGTCGGCCTTTAGAGGCTTTTGTTTTCAAGGAGATTTTCATGAGCTCTTCCCAATCCAGGCTGCGCATTGCCGTGCTCTTCGGCGGCCGCTCCAGCGAGCACGACGTATCCATCATGTCGGCGACCAATGTGATGCGCGCCCTCGATCCGGAACGTTATGACGCCCTGCCCGTCTATGTGAGCAAGGACGGGCGCTGGCTGCAAAGCCGCTTTGCCGATGGCGAACTCGACAAGCCCTCCTCCGGCACCGAGCTTTGCCTCGTGCCCGGCGGGCGTGGACGGTTGCTGGCGATCGCGCCCGATGGAAAGGCGGCCGAAGCCGGCAGGATCGATATCGTCTTCCCGGTGCTGCATGGTCTGCATGGCGAAGACGGCGCGGTCCAGGGCCTCTGCCAGGTGGCGCGCGTGCCGCTTGCCGGCTGCGGTATTCTGGGCTCGGCAACGGCGCTCGACAAGGATATCGCCAAGCAGCTGCTGAAGGCCGCCGGCCTGCCCGTTGCCCGTTCGGTGACACTCGATCAGGAAGCGCCGCCCGCGCTTGAGGCGCTCGAAGGCGCGCTCGGCCTGCCGCTCTTCATCAAGCCGGCCCGCCAGGGCTCCTCGGTCGGCGTGCGAAAAGTCTCGGGCAGCCAGGAATTCGCCCCCGCCCTTGCCGAAGCCTTCAGCCACGACCGAAAGCTCATCGCCGAAGAATTCATTGCCGGGCGCGAGATCGAATGCAGCGTGCTGGAAGATACAAAAGGCGGCCTCTTCGTCTCCCGCCCCGGCGAGATCGCGCCCGCCGAAAGCCACGGCTTCTACAGCTACACCGCCAAATATCTCGATGAAAATGGTGCAGCCCTGAAAGTGCCCGCCGAGCTTCCCGCCGATGTCGAAGCCAGGATCCGCGACATGGCCGCCCGCGCCTTCCGCGCACTCGGCTGCGACGGCATGGCCCGCGTCGATTTCTTCGTGATGGAAGACATGCGCTTCGTCGTCAACGAGGTGAACACCATTCCGGGCTTTACCGATATCAGCATGTATTCCAAGGCGATGGCCGCCAGCGGTGTGGCCTATGCGGAGGTCATCGACCGGCTGGTGGAGCATGGGTTGGCAAGGGGCGCTTGAGCTTTCAGCCTTAAACCCCTCCCCACGGGTGGGAGGGGCTAACTCGCGGCACCGTCGTTCGCTCCGTCGATCAGCTGGGCGGAGAGGCGGATGCGTTCACCGGCCTTGCGCACATTGCCTTCGAGGATATAGGCCACATTGAGCTGCTGGGCGATGGCGCGTGCGCTCTGAGCCTTGATGCTGAACGATGTCGCGCGGGAAACGACCGTCAGCGACGAGAGCTTGCTGAGATCGATGATGATATCCTCGGTAACGCCTGCGCTGAAATAGTCCTGCTCCGGATCGCCGCCGATATTGGCGAAAGGCAGGACGCAGATCCCGATCCGCTCGCGGCTGGCGGAAGCTTGTGCCGGCGCCTCACCCTGGACGGCGAAGGCACGGACGGGGCGCTCGATATTCTTGAGCGAGATCGTCCCGAGGTCTTCAAGAGCGACATTCAATTTTCCCGCCACGTGTTCGCGCACCGTTTCGGAGAGCACGATACCGCCAGGCTGGGCGAGCGCCTGCAGCCGCGCTGCGATGTTGACCCCCTCCCCGAAGAGATCGCCGTCATCGACGATCACGTCTCCGAGATTAAGCCCCATGCGGAAACGAAGCGTCAGATCGGTTGCTGAAGCCGTGCCTTGAAGCGCAATGGCGCAGACTGCCGCATCGACTGCGCTCGCGAACTCGATGAGGGCGCCGTCGCCCATCAGCTTGACGATGCGACCATGGTGGCGCGCCAATGCAGGATCAAATGCCGCAAACGCCGCCTTGACGCGGGAAAGCGTGCCAGCCTCCGCGCCCCATCAGCTTGCTGTAGCCGGCGACATCGATACAGAGAACGGCAGCCAGTTTGCGCATAGAACCGTACCTGTGAGTTGGGTGCTCGCGGCAAAAGCCCGGGTTTTCCCCTCAAGCAGTGCATCACATTCCGGCATTGGAGACAAGCGAGCGAAGCTGCGCACCGTTTTCGGAGCAACCGGCAACAGGCGTTTGCAGACTACCGCGCAGAAAGCTGCCGATTGCCTGAACGTCTCCCGAGTTTTGCTCCTGATCTAGCGGGCTGCCGCGGCTCTGCGACCAGCGGAAACCGGCGCTTCATCGGCCGGGCAGAGCGGATCCAGTTCTGGAAGTTTCTGCTGTTCCTCGCGATATCGGTCCCCCCAGTCCCTGAGGTTGCCAAGGATCGGCACCAGCGAGCGCGCAAGCTGCGTCGCCTCGTATTCGACGCGCGGCGGGACCTCCGGAAAGACGTGGCGCGTTATCAGGCCATCAGCCTCCAGCTCCCGCAGCTGGAGCGTCAGAACCCGGTGGGTCGCGTCCGGCATGAGACGGTTCAGTTCCATGAAACGCTTCTTGCCCATCAGAAGGTTGGCCAGGATCGTCGGCTTCCAGATTCCGCCGATGATGGAGACGGTGAGTTCGACGGAACATCCGCTCTTGGGCTGGAGTCGCTTGGGTCGCATCGACGGTGTCCTCTTCGGTCCTCACGCACATAATTGATAGTATAGGCTGTAATTGTGCGTTCTTTCAATGACTTCCGAGTGCACATACAACAGCGAAATCATTTCAAGAAGGAACGATTTCGTGTCTTTTCAAGCAATCCTCGCAAGGCAATCGGCAGACGGCGTAACGGCAACCGTCGAGACGGTTGAGGACGATATCCTGATGGAGGGCAGTGTCACGGTCGCGATCGACTGGTCGACGGTAAACTACAAGGACGCCTTCGCTCTCGCCGGGCAGAGGATCATCCAGACCTTTCCGCTGATATCAGGCATCGACTTTTCGGGAACCGTCGAAAGCTCGCGCGACGCCCGCTTCGCCCCCGGCGACAAGGTCGTCGCGACAGGTTGGGGACTGAGCCAGACGCATCATGGCGGGTTCGCGCAGAAAGCGCGCGTGCCGGCGGACTGGCTGATCAAGCTTCCGGCCTCGATCTCGACGCGGGACGCCATGGCGATCGGCACGGCTGGCTTCACCGCGATGCTGAGCGTGCTTGCCCTGGAGCATGGAGATGTGGAGCCTGAACGAGGAGAAGTCCTCGTCACGGGCGCGTCCGGCGGCGTCGGCTCCATCGCGATCGCCATTCTGTCCAGGCTCGGCTACCGCGTCGTCGCCTCCACCGGCAAGAGGAACGAGACCGATTATCTCCAGCGGCTCGGCGCCGGCGAAGTGATCGACCGGGCAATGCTTGCGCAGGAGGGTGCGCCGATCGCTGCCGAGCGGTGGGCGGGAGCGGTCGACGCCGTCGGCGGCCGGACGCTCGCAAACGTGCTTGCCCAGACGAAATACGCAGGCGTGGTGACGAACTGCGGCTTCGTGGGCGGACGCGACCTTCCGGCCAGCGTCCTCCCGTTCATCCTGCGAGGCGTCACGCTCGCCGGCATCGATTCCGTGAACGCGCCGATGGCGATCCGCCAGAAGGCATGGGCAAGGCTTGCGACGGATCTCGACCTCGACAAGCTGGCATCCACGATCACGCAGGCCAGTCTCTCCGATGTGCCGAGGATTGCGTCAGAGATGCTGGAAGGCCGCGTCCGCGGCCGCACGCTGGTCGACGTGAACAGCTGAGCGGTTCCGCAATCCCCTCAACCGCCGAACCGCTCCGGGTCGGCCCCAACAATTCGCGCAGCATGGCGGATGGCTCCCCTGGAACCGGACGGCGATGACGCGCGCCCCGATACTTGAAAACCTCCCCCGAAAGGAACTGACATGACCGATTCACTGCAGACTGCGCCCACGCAGTATCTCGAAGCGGATGGAATCCGCTTCGCTTACCGCCGCCTCGGCCCTGATGCAGGCACGCCGCTGATCCTTCTGCAGCACTTCACCGGCACGATGGATTCCTGGGATCCTGCGCTGGTCGATGCGCTGGCGGCGGAGCGCACCGTCATCGTCTTCGACAATGCGGGCGTCGGCAGATCGTCAGGCGCCACGCCTGACAATGTCGAGCAACAGACGGCGGACGCGGAATCCTTCATAGCCGCGCTCGGCTTCGACGAGGTCGATCTGCTCGGTTTTTCCCTCGGTGGCTTCCTTGCCCAGCTGATGGCAGTCCGGCCGAAGGTCAAGGTTCGCAGGATCATCCTGGCCGGCACCGCGCCGAAAGGTGGCGAGGAACATCTGCTGCAGGTGGTCGGGGAGGCTTTCGCAAAAGATGCGCAGGACGTAAGGCTTCCGCTGTTCTTCACCCCGTCGGCGCAAAGCCAGCGAGCCGGCGAGGCCTTCGTCGACCGCGCCCTCGCCCGGAGGCAGGACCGCGATCCCGATAGCGCAGATACCGTCAGCGATCCGCAAGCAGCGTCGATCATCGCATGGTGCTCTGAGCGCGACCCGCATCATGCCTCGCTAAAGGCGATCGGGCAGCCGACGCTCATCGTCCACGGCAGCGACGACACGATGTTTCCGTCGGTCAACGCCTACGAGATGTTCAAGGCGATGAGCAACGCAACGCTGATCATCTACCCGGATTCCGGCCACGGCGCGCTTTTCCAGTATCCGGAGACATTCGTCTCGCACGTCAAGACCTTCCTCGACGCCTGAGCGTCATCTCTTTTAAGGAGTACCAAAATGAATGCATTGGCGCAGAAGATCATCGACGCTCACGGCGGTCTCGAGACCTGGAACAGGTTCTCTTCGCTCACGGCCCACCTCAGGCAGGGCGGCGCACTCTGGGGGTTGAAGGGTCATCCTGGGAAGCTCGACGAGACTGATGTCACGGTCGGTCTGCGGGAAGAATGGGCATCGCACGCGCCGTTTGGCCCCGAGGGCAAGGTCAGCCGCTTCGAGCCCGGCAGGGTCGTTCTCAGGGATTCCGCCGGCAGCGATCTCGACACGCTTTCCGACCCGCGCAGCTCCTTTGCGGGCCATGCACTCGAAACGCCGTGGACGGAGCTTCAGCTCGCCTATTTTGCCGGCATTGCCATGTGGACCTACCTCAACATGCCTTTCCTTCTTGCTCAACCGGGCATTGAAAGCGAAAAGATTGCGGACTGGCATGAGAATGGCGAAACGTGGCGGCGTCTCAGGGTGACCTTCCCCAAGAGCATCGCGACCCATAGCACGGTGCAGACCCTCTATGTCGACGAGGCCGGGCTTCTCAAGCGCCATGACTACGACGTCGAGATCGCCGGCAACACGCCGGGCGCCCACTATATCGGCGGTTACGTCAATGTTCAGGGCCTGATGTTCCCGACCGAGCGCCGGATCTATCCACGCCTGCCGGATGGTTCCAGCCTGTCCGAACCGCTGGTCGTCTCCATCGACCTCTCTGATATAAGTCTGGCCTGACACGTCATGCGACATCCAAGACTCGATCTGGCGGCCGCACGCAGGATGATCGCGGCCGCGGAAACGCGTGCCGGGGAGACCGGCGTCAGGGCGACCATCGCCATCCTCGACGGCGGGGGCGATCTCCTCGCCATGATCAGGATGGACGGCGCATGGCCTGGCGGGTTCGACCTCGCCCTCGGAAAGGCCACGACCGCCCGATCCTTCCACGCGCCCTCCTCCGCCTTCGTTCCGCTGATCCAGCCCGGCCAGCCGCTGTTTTCGGTAAGCAACGTGGGAGGCGGACGATACGTGATCCTCGGCGGCGGGTTTCCTGTCGAACTTGACGGCAATGTCATCGGCGCCATCGGCGTGAGCGGCGGCTCGGTCGAACAGGACATCGCAATCGCCGAGGCGGCGCTCGCCGCCTTCAATCTCAGCAAGTGACTGGAGTACATAATGACCGATCTCGTCAATCTGGCGATCGAAGCGCATGGCGGCCTGAACCGTTTCAACCAGTTCTCCTCCCTGACGGCCAGGCTGTATCAGGGCGGCGTGCTATGGGGCCTGAAGGGGAAGCCGACGGTCCTGGAGAACTGCAACGTCAAGGTGGACCTCAAGCGCGAGCGGGTCTCGCACTGGCCTTTCGCCCCCACGCAGCACCGGTCTGCATTCACGCCTGATCGTGTGGCGATTGAAACGGCTGATGGAACCGTCGTCGAAGAACTGATCAACCCACGGCAGTCTTTTGAAGGCTATCTGATGGAGACGCCGTGGAGCGATCCCCAGGTGGCCTATTTTGCTGGCTACACGATGTGGACCTACCTGACGTCGCCCTTCATCCTGAAGCGCTCAGGGGTTACATCGAGGGAGATCGAGCCGTGGCATGAGAACGGAAAGACCTGGCGGCGGCTGCATGTCACCTTTCCGGACGAGATCGCGACACACAGCGCCGAGCAGATCTTCTATTTCGACGACGCCGGGATTCTGGTCCGGCATGACTACGAAGTGGACATCCAGGGCAGGAATGCAGCGGCCCGGTACCTGAGCGATTACGTGTCTGTCGAAGGAATTCTCCTGCCCGGGAAGATGCGCATCTTTCCGCGTGGAAGCGACGGCATCGCGCTGACCGAACCGTTGATCGTCTCCGTCGACCTGTCCGACTTCCGTTTCGAGTAACGAAAATTCCGCAGCGCGTGTTCGCGCGCGCTGCAGGCTTGAGGCTGCAAATGAGCAGCGCGCCTTGAATTTCAAGGCAAGCGTCGAGCATGGCCTTGAGTTGCGGCTCATCGACCTTCTCGATGTCTCCTCGCAAATGGTCCATGATGTCGTGAAGCGCGTCTGCATCTTCTGAGTATGGTGGCGCGGATCATGATCGACTGCACTGACGAGAGATATTCTCCCATGGGTCGATGTTTCGATGGACCGACGATCCGCTTGGCGGTTGCAAGCCAAACTCCTGCCGAACTCTTTGCTGCCGCTGCCACCACCCTACTTTGTCCGAAGGAGGAATTGATATGGCTACCGTCAGCGTTCGTTATATCGTCGACGACGTCGATGCAGCGATTGCATTCTATACGCAGTCGCTCGGCTTCGCGCTCACCATGCATCCGGCTCCGAGCTTCGCCATGCTCACCAGGGGCGATCTTCGCCTGCTCGTGAACGGCACGACGGGGCAAGGCGGCGCCTCCCAGCCCATGCCGGATGGACGCCGGCCCGAACCCGGCGGATGGAACCGCATCCAGATAGAGGTCGACAATATCGAAGACGAGGTCCAACGCCTGAAGACATCAGGCGCCAGATTTCGCAACGATATCGTCACCGGGTTTGGCGGCAAGCAGGTCCTCGTCGAAGACCCCGCGGGCAATGCCGTCGAATTGTTCGAGCCGCCGAAAAAGTAGCTGCGCAGCGGCGGCCCTGAAATTTATAGGGCGTGGTCTTCAGGCTGGACTGCACTGTCTCAGTCTTCGCCGCGCCACCCGCGAGATCGGCGACGTCATGCCCCTCCCGCGCCGAGGGCAACGAGAAGCTCGTCCAGTTGCTCGAACTGCTCGGGCATCCCGCCCTCCGCCCCGGAATTGGCGTCGAACGCTTCCTTCGAGGGATAGAGTTCGTGCAGCACCAGCAGCGTCTTGCCGCCTTTTTCCTCGAAGGTCACCGTGGTGATGGCAGCGTCATCACTTTCCTCATTCGTCCAGACCAGGCGCGCGTTCGGTATCACTTCGAGATACTTGCCGAAGAATTCCATGGCGCTCGAGGCATCGTGGCCAAACGCAACACGGTAGCCACCTCCGACGCGAACATCCATATCGCAGGAAAGCATGGGCACGCCCATCGACTTCGGCGCCCACCACCGCATGAACAGCTCGGGCTTGGTCCACGCCGCAAACACGATATGTGCCGGGCCGTTGAAGGTTCTGACAACGACGAGCTCACGCTCGGACGTCCGTTCCACCGTCGTGGGGTTCTTCATGGGGGTAGGCTTACTCTCCATCGTCCTTCTCCTTCCGTTTCAGTTCCTCGACAATCTTGTCCAATTCGTCGAAACGTGCGTCCCAGAGCTGGCGGTACGCCTCGATCCATGCCGCCTCTTCCTCCAGCCGGCGCAAGCCGAGCTTGCAGGTGCGCACGCGCCCGACCTTCTCCGTGATGACAAACCCCGCCTGCTCCAACACGCCGACATGCTTCTTCATGCCGGTCAGCGTCATGTGGAACTTCTCGGCAAGGTCTGTGATCGAGGCATCCGCACGTCCGAGCTGCTCCAGAACGCCGCGTCGTGTGGCGTCCGAGAGCGCGGCAAACGAGGCATCGAGGCGGGCTTTCGAATACTGAACCATTTGGTTCAGTGTATAGCGCAGGGACGATCGGCGCGCAAGGGGACCGGGCGATCTTGCCTGATCGAGCGCCTCTGCCTTTCGCCAATTATGGTTGCCCCCGATCTCATATGGGAACAATATACCCGCGCGATGCGAGATCGCCCCTCGGCCTAAGCCGACCGTGGCGACGACAGTCGATGTGTTTCACTTAATCCAAGCATGGAATTTCTCGCGGCTGTGTCGGCTTTCGCGATCGTAACCTGGAACTCCGGCCCAAGAGGGTCGCGGGAGGAGAACCCGTTATGAAAATCGTACTTATCGGAGGCACCGGCCTCATCGGATCGAAGACCGCAGCGCGTCTGCGCGACAAGGGCCACGAGGTACTGGCCGCATCCCCGAAAACCGGCGTCAACACCATCACAGGGGAAGGACTGGCGAGCGCGCTCGCCGGCGCCGACGTGGTCGTCGATCTCTCAAACGCGCCGTCCTGGGAAGACCAGGCAGTCCTGGACTTCTTCGAGACATCGGGCCGCAATCTGCTCGCCGCAGGACGCGACGCCGGCGTGAAACACCATATCGCCCTGTCTATCGTCGGATCGGAACGGCTGCCGGAGAACGGCTATTTCCGGGCCAAGCTGGCCCAGGAGAGGCTCATCAAGGGATCGCCGATCCCGTACACGATCATTCATTCCACCCAGTTCATGGAATTCCTGAAGGGCATCGCCGATGAGGCGACCGTCGGCACTGTGGCCAGGCTCTCGCCTGCAGCCTTCCAACCCATAGCCTCGGACGACGTTGCCGACATCGTGGCGGATGTTGCCCTTGCACGGCCGGTCAACGGGATGATCGAAATTGCAGGTCCGGAGCGCTTCCGCATGAACGAGATCATCGGCCGTTATCTGAAGGCGATCCATGATCCGCGGACAGTCGAGGCGGATGTTCACGCGCGCTATTTCGGGTCGGAACTGGACGATCGCTCGCTCGTGCCCGACGAGGGCGCGCGGCTCGGCAAGATCGGCTTTGCAGACTGGTTTCGCCAGTCCCAGCAGTCCAGGTAGCTCGAAGCTCCCGACACGCATTCTTGCACGGCAACGAAGAGGGTTACGACGATGAATTCCGCCCTATCCGCATCGCTGGTGGCAGCCAGCATCTGCCTCTCCGGCACCTTGGCTATCGCCGCCGAGGACACAGCGAAGGTAAAATCGCTCATGAGCAAGGATCTTCCGCACTATCCGGGCAAGGAGGGTCTCATGATTTCGGTCGATTACGGGCCGGGAGGCTCCTCGCCGATTCACAAGCATGAGGCAGACGCCTTCGTCTACGTGCTGGAAGGTTCGATCGTGATGCAGGTCAAGGGAGAAAAAGAGGTTACCTTGTCTCCAGGGGATACGTTCTACGAAAGCCCTTCCGACATCCACCTGATCAGCCGCAACGCGAGCAAGACGAAACCGGCGAAATTCATCGTCGTGCTGGTCAAGAAAAAGGGCGCACCGGTGGTGATGCCGGTAAAATGACGCAGGCACTCCAAGCGCCGAATTTTTGCGGTACCGGCCGAGCCAGCGCCGGCATCGTCCCGGCTTTTGATCGTTGCGACCGAGGTTAGGGGCGAAAATATGGAGCGGATCGATGAAAGTAACGGTCATGGGAGCGAGCGGGCGCATCGGGACGCGCCTCGTTGAAAGCCTCCGGCAGGCGGGGGCCGAAGTCGTCCTGGCATCCCCCACTTTCGGAGTGAACAGCGTGACAAGGGAAGGCCTGAGGACCTCGCTCACGGGCGCGAACGCCATCATCGACGTCACGAACGCTGCATCCTTCGGAGACAATTCCGCGTTGGAGTTCTTCAGGACATCCACGCGAAATCTGCTGGCCGCCTCCGCAGATTCAGGGGTCGGCCACTATCTCGCCCTGTCGATCGTCGGGACCCCTCGCCTTGTCGAGAGCGACTACTTCCGCGCAAAGATGGTGCAGGAGAACCTGATCAAGGCGGCCCGGCGCCCCTATACGCTTGTCCACTCGACACAATTCTTCGAGTTCATCAGCGGCGTGATCGACATGGCGGCAGGTGATGACGGTATCCGGCTTCCTTCCGCCTCCGTGCGGCCGATAGCTGCCGATGACGTCGCGGAGGTGCTCACCCGGTTGGCGTTGGAACCTCCGGTGAACGATACGGTGGAAATAGCGGGACCGGAGCAGTTCGCCCTCGATGAGATCGCCCGCATGCTTGTCGCAGCCAACGAAGACATGCGCCCGGTAATCACCGACGAGACCGCGCGCTACTATGGCGTCGAACTGAACGACGACACATTGCTGCCGCTTCACCTCGCCCATGTCGGTCCTATAAGGTTCGAAGACTGGCTGAACCAGTCCATGGCCAGTTAGGGGGCAATTCCGGCCCGAGGCTGACAGCGCTTTTGTGTTTTCATGGCCGTCGTGGCAATACGGATGCGACCAAGGAAACCTCGCTCTTGTCAGGTTCATAGATGATGCGCCTGCCCCGTATCCCCCAAGCCGTCTTGTTCGACATGGACGGGGTGATTTTTGACACCGAAACTCTGTATCGCGATGCGACGATAGCGGCTGCTCGACACGCCGGCTTTCAATTGCCTCAATCCGTCTATCTTGAAACAATTGGTTTACCCGCTCCCGCTGTTCGCGAACTTTTGCTGGCGCAATTCGGAAAGGACGCTCCTTTAGAGGATTTTTGGAGGCATGCTTCGGAGCTGTTTGAAGAGATGGCTCAAACGGATTTGCGAACAAAGCCAGGCTTGCCGGAAATTCTCTCTCTCCTCGAAGCCGAACAGATACCTTCAGCGATTGTCACCTCTTCAAATCGGGCTCTTGTAGAGGCGCACCTCTCCGCAGCCGGCCTGCAAGGTCGCTTCAAAACCATTGTTGCGTATGGCGACTACATCGCGGGAAAACCACACCCCGCCCCTTATCTGCTGGCCGCTGAGCGGCTAGGCTTGCCCATTGGTGATTGCGTAGCACTTGAGGACTCCCGCAACGGGGTTCTTTCCGCGTCGAGTGCGGGAGCCATGACCATCATGGTGCCGGACCTCGTTCAGCCTGATCGAGATATTTCCGGCCTGTGCGAATGCATAGTGGCCGATCTTCATGTTGTACGGGAATTGATCTCGAACAGTTTGATTGACCTCGTCGGCTGGGCCGCAGACTCATAAGCGCGGAGCCAAAGCCGCATTGAGGCGAGCTGAACCACAGCGCGGCGCGCTGTCGGATACGCATACCTCGCCTTGCACGCAGCCCAATGCTATCGTTACTGTCATAGGAAACGGAGCAAGACAATCATGGATTTGGCAATTCCCAGCGCAACCAATCTCAGCCTGTTCGTCAGCGCCACGCTCGTGCTGCTTCTCGTACCTGGACCCGCCGTCCTTTACATCTTCGCGCGCTCGGTCGAGCAGGGCCGTTCTGCCGGCCTCGTTTCCATCCTTGGCATCCACACGGCCACACTTGTTCATGTCGTCGCCGCCGCTGTGGGGTTGTCGGCTCTCCTGGCATCGTCTGCGCTCGCCTTCAGCGTCGTGAAATATGCCGGCGCGGCCTACCTGATTTGGCTTGGCCTCAAGAAGCTCTTCGGCCCGTCGGGCATTCCCGACGTCAAGGGAGGTTTACCGACGCGCAGCCGTATGCGCATCTTTCGTGAGGGCTTTATAGTCAACCTCCTCAATCCGAAGACAGCGCTGTTCTTTCTGGCTTTCCTGCCGCAGTTCGTTGAGATCGACCGTGGCCATGTGGCAATGCAGGTCGCTTTTCTCGGGATTCTCTACACGGCGATCGGCGTTCTGACGGATAGCTCCTATGCCCTTGCTGCCGGCACCGCCGGCACCTGGCTAAAGCGCAGTCCCGTCTATCTCAAGGCTGAACGCTGGGTTAGTGGCTTCGTCTACATCGGCCTTGGCTTGACGGCCGCTTTTGCGGGCAATCAGAAAAAATAGCCCGTCTGGCTTCCCTTGAAAGTCGCTGGCGGCGGCCAGACCGCGATGTCATCAGGTGATCAGCCTGCGTTCGTTGCTGCCGGTGGCCGTCCGTAGGCGCTCAGGATGGCCCCGATGAGACCGGGGAAACGGCTATCCACCTCCTGGCAGCGCGAATGGTTGCGCATCTCCACTCCTTGACGCTCGCCCCGGATAAGCCCGGCCTCGCGCAGCACTTTCATATGCTGCGACAGCGATGATTTGGGGATGACTCGGCCCCCGAGATTGGAAAGCGCAGTGCATGTGCCGCTGGAGCCGAGGCCTGCGATTTGCGCGAAGATCGCCACACGCTCCGGATCGGAGAGCGCATACAGGATCGCTTCCGGCTTCAAATCCTCGACGGCTGGATGAAAAAGCGGTCTCATGAATTTTATATAGGGCTACTTGAAATCGAGATCAACAGTTCCGAATTTCTGAACTATGGAACAATGCCGTCAACCCCGGCGGCAATCCAGGTCGAAAGGAATTGATATGTCTAAGCTTGCTGGAAAAGTCGCCGTCGTGACAGGGGCCTCCAAGGGGATCGGCGCTGCGATTGCCAAGGCGTTCGCCGCTGAAGGTGCAAAGGTGGTGGTGAACTACGCGTCGAGCAAGGCGGGTGCAGACGCTGTCGTCGAGACGATCACTGCCGCCGGCGGCAAGGCCGTCGCGGTACAGGGCGATGTTTCCAAGGCGGCACAGGCGCAAGGGTTGATCGACGCCGCAGTCAGGGAATACGGCCGTCTGGACGTGCTGGTCAATAATTCCGGCGTCTACGAATTCGGGGCGATCGAAGAGATCACCGAGGAACACTACCACCGCCAGTTCAACGTGAACGTTCTGGGCCTGCTGCTGACCACCCAGGCCGCTGTCAAACACATTGGCGAGGGCGGCAGCGTCATCAACATCTCGTCCGTGGTAACGAGCCTCACTCCCCCCGCCTCGGCCGTCTATACCGGCACCAAGGGAGCCGTGGACGCCATCACCGGCGTGCTCGCCAAGGAGCTCGGTCCGCGCAAGATCCGCGTCAACGCCATCCTTCCCGGCATCGTCGAGACCGAAGGCACGCACACTGCAGGCGTCATCGGTTCGGATTTCGAGCACACCGCGGTGGCACAGACCCCGCTCGGGCGCATCGGCCAGCCCAACGACATCGCCACGGTCGCGACCTTCCTCGCTTCTGATGATGCCGGTTGGCTGACTGGCGAGCGACTGGTCGCCGCCGGCGGTTTCCGCTGATTGACGATTGATGCTGCTGCGTGCTCTCTCAGGGAGCACGCACCCTGCCCCGGTTGCCGGTGCATGCGCTGGCTTGCGAGGCGGGATCAGCCCGGAAACTCTTCCCAGACTTCGGCATAGGCCTTGAAGCCGATGCGCTCGTAGGTGGCTTTGGCTTTAGGATGATCCCAGGTGTCGGTGTGGAGCCACACGCGATCAGGCCGATGAGCCCATATCGCCCTGAGGGACCAATCCAACAGATAGGGCCCGAGACGACGGCCCTGGACCTCGGGAACGAGGCCAAAATGCTTCAGCTCCACATCCCTTTCGCCCACGCCCACGAATTCGCAGAGCCCGACCGATTGTCCGTCGTGCCGCAAAATGTAGAGCGCTGTGGAACGGCTGCGCAGAAACGCCAGAAGCCCTTCCCTTGTCATCCGGAGACGCTCGTCCCATTGCAGGGGCACCCCTATGGATTGATAGAGGCTGAGATAGTCGTCCGCATCAGGACGCTCCTCCGCGATGCCAGCGGCCGCAAGCGGAGACGACAATGCACCGCCCTGCGGGGGCGCAAGCTGTTCCATATATGTGACGAGAAGACGGACCATGCGGGGACTCAACAACTGCCGATCGATAGCAGACCCGGTTCATGAAATCGACGTCTCACATGGCCTGCGGAGAAGAAGCGTAAGCGGTGTCGCAATCACATCGCTATGTACGATCGTCCATTGCAAGGATCGAATTGACCCTCCATAGTTGCGTTTAGTGCGAAGATGGATAGTGATGCTTCGACAAACTTACGATCGAAAGATTCAGCTCTCCGCTTCCTTGCCATATGAAAATGATCTGGGAGAAACGGATGACGGAAGCCGAACGCGTCGATCAACTATTCGAGGCCTGGAATAATCAAGAATCGCCCGGCTGCGCGGTTGCGGTCATACGCGATGGCGATGTTGTCTATAAGCGCGGCTTCGGCATGGCCAATCTGGCCTATGGCATCGCGATCGGGCCGTCCACTGTCTTCCATTCGGCATCCGTCTCCAAACAGTTCACGGCATTTGCAATCCTGCTGCTGTCATCAGAAGGAAAATTGTCGCTCGATGATGCCGTGCGGAAATACGTGCCCGACCTGCCTGATTTCGGCGCGCCGATCACGCTGCGACATCTGCTCCACCATACCAGCGGTATCCGCGATCATTGGGAATTGCTGGCCCTCGCAGGCTGGCGTTACTCCAAGGACTTGATCACCGACGACGACATCCTCGCCGTCGTCTCCCGCCAGCAAGATCTGAATTTCCAGCCCGGCGACGAACATCTCTATTGTAACACGGGTTATGCCTTGCTGGCACAAGTCGTGAAGGCGGTCAGCGGCCAGTCCCTGCGTGCCTTTACCTCGGCCCGGATTTTCGAACCCCTCGGCATGCGCAATACGTTCTTTCGCGACAACTACGCCGAGGTCGTCAGGAATGTCGCCGACGGTTATGTGAAGACGGAGTTCGGGGTGGAGATCTCGAACACCAATTTCAACACTGTGGGCGCGACCAGCCTGCTGACCACCGTCGAAGATCTCGCGCTTTGGGACGAAAATTTCTACCATTCGCGTGTGGGAGGTCCGGATGTCATCGCAGAGATGCTCAAACGCGGCCGGCTGAACGATGGGAGTGAAATCGGCTATGCCTCGGGCCTCGGCATCGGTAGCTATCGCGGCATAACGATCGTCGAACATACCGGCGGCGATGCCGGCTTCCGCTCCGATCTCATTCGCTTTCCCGAGCAGCATTTCTCCGTGGCGATCCTCGCGAATTTCGGGTCGATCGTACCCAGCAATCTCGTTCGACAGATCGCCGATATCTACCTCGCGGATGTGTTGCAGCCGGTACCAGAACCTGCGCCGAGCGCGTTCCCACAGCCCGACGCGGATGCATTGGAACTGCTCACCGGCTATTACGCCGAGCCGCGACTAGCCGGCCGCGTTGCCCGTCTCGCGCCGCATGAAGGGAAGTTGCTGGTAGGCTATGACATCGAGTATGGCAGCTATGCCCTTGAAGCAGTCGATGATCGTCGTTTCCGCTTCAGCGATTTCCCGAACTATGAGATCGAGTTGGAGCAACAGAAAGGTGAGCCCGCGACCGAGCTGACGTCCTATCTCGACGGCAAGCGCGGATATCAATACCGGCGATTGCCGGCATATACGCCTTCGCCAACAGAGCTTGCCGATTTGGCCGGCTCCTATCGTCCGGTCGAAAACGACATGCCCTATGAGGTTAATGTCAGGGAGGCGCGCCTGGTATTCAAATCAGTGAAGTCCCGAGAAATCACACTGACAGCCGTCGCTCCGGACCATTTTCTCGGTGATGGCGACCGGTTCACCTTCACCCGCGACGGAGACGGCCGGGTGAACGGCCTGCTGATGAACAGCGGTCGCATCCGCAATTTCCGCTTCGACCGGCTTTGATCTGCTCGCTCGTGACATACAACGTAAGCAGGGGAAATTCGTTGCCGCCGCCACGGGCCACGCCTTGCTGTTCAAGCCGGCATTGTGGAAGAACCATCTCGATCATTACATCGATAGTGTTGCGAAGGGGATCAGTCTGCAGAGCTTCTGATATCAGTGACCATCGCAAGGCGCTTTCTCCGACCTTGCCATCTCGCACCGGCGCGCCCTGGCTGTTACTCTAACCGTCCGGCAGCCCGGAGCGCAAGGAGGATGGACGACACGTGAAGGGCTTGGCCGATGAGGCCGGTCTGCAATCCGTCCAGCACCTCCGCAATGGGAAGGGCATGAACGGTCAGGCCCTCCTCGCCCGCATCGAGGCGTTGCTGATATTTTTGCTCGGCGCCGGTTGCGAGATAGGTGTGAAGACGGTTCGTGTGAGAGGCCGGGTTCGGATAAAGCGTGCTGATCAATTGCCAGTTTTGGGCAATGTAGCCGGTTTCCTCTTCCAGTTCGCGACGGGCTGCCTTTTCGCTATCCGCGTCCCGCTCGTCGAGGCCGCCTCCCGGTATTTCCAGGAAGAACTTGCCGGCCGCATGTCGATATTGGCGAACAAGCAAGAGGCGATCGTCCGGGGTGATCGCAACGATATTGATCCAGTCGGGATAGGACAGCACGTAATAGGGAGAGATCGTCACTCCACCTGAAGTCAGGCAATCGTCGGCCCGCAAATTCAGCCACCGATCCTGCAGGATCGTCCTGGATTCAACCACCTTCCAGCCATCGTCCATTCGAAAATTCTCCCGTTTCGAACTCTCCGATTCCGAAGACTAGTTCAATGCACGCCGGTCGGCCATGGCACATGCCTTGCGAAATTCATTGCAGTTTTCGAATGGCCTGTGGGAATTTGCGTCGGCGGAAATCGGGCGCGAATCCAGATGGCGACAGCTCTCACCAGGCTTGAGAAATATTTCATCCCCTCCGGCGAGCCAGATGCCCGACTGGAAATTGTTGCGGCCAGGCCCCGGCACGAAGGACCATATCCGACCATCGTCTTCAACCATGGTTCTACCGGACGGGGCCACAATAAGTCCCTCTACTCAAGGACGCTGTCTCCGGCTGTCGTGGCAAACCATTTCGTCGAACGGGGCTGGATGATCCTCTTTCTGCAACGCCGGGGCAGAGGCAAATCAGGCGGAAATTATGGAGAGGGACTTGCTCCTGATGGTTCCGGCTATTCCTGCAATGTCGAGATTGCGATTGCGGGCTTCGAGCGGGCCGTTGAGGATGTGGATGCTGTCGTGCGCCATCTGCGCGAGCGGTCGGATGTGGATCAGAGCCGACTTGTCATCGCGGGCGTCTCGCGCGGCGGCATCCTGTCGATCGCCTATGCGGGCATGCGGCCGGCGATCTTCCGGGGTGCTGTCAATTTCAACGGTGGCTGGCTCGGCCGAGGTTGCGCCAACCATGAAATCGTCAACCCGGCCATCTTCGAACGCGGAGCATCGGCCGGAATTTCGACGCTCTGGCTGCACGGCACGCATGACCAGTACTATCGGATTGAGCACTGCCGGGGAAATTTCGAAAGGTTCCGCTCGGCGGGCGGACAGGGGAAGTTCATTGCGGCGGCCGCGGGCCATGCCCTGATGTACAAGCCGGCATTGTGGTCGAACCATCTCGATCACTACCTGGATAGTCTGTAACCGCTGTTCTTAGGCCGCCAAGCAGGGATGTAGCTCCTCCCTTTGTTGACGCGCTGTACCAAAGGCGCAAAGCGATACTCAGCGATCGGGGGGGGCCAGGCCAGGATGGTGCTGACCTTGACCCAGTGATCGAGGTGTACTCCTCGACGTAATCCTCTCCGATTTAAGGATTATGCAGAAGCGCGCAACCCTATTGCTGCTGCTGCGCCGGCGGCGGGGTGCCGATCTTTTCCAGAACCTTCTTGGCGAGAGCCGGGTCGCTCTGTGCTGCCGTCAGAATCGACGAGTATTCCTCGACAGAGATGCCGTTAGAGGCTTCGACGGTGTCGACCATCTGCTTTTTGGCTTCTTCCTGCAGCTTTTGCTTCGCAGCCTCGTCCTTCGTCGCGCCGATTTTGGCCGAATATTCCTGCCTGACCTTGTCGACCTGCTGATAGGCAACGGCAAAGGCCTCGATTTTCTGATCGCTGACAGGGGCGGCTGCACCATTGTCGCCAGTCTGCCCCTGCATCGGCGCCTGGCCCTGCGCCGGCGGCTGCTGTTGCGCCTGGGCTAGGTCCACGGCGGATGCCGGGCTGAGAGCAAGCAGGCTGAAGACCGCAGCGGTCATCGTTGCGACGGGTGTGTAACGAGTGATCATAGTCATTCCTTTTCACGTGCATGATTTGATCGGCAGCAGGACCGCCTCGGTCGATCGCTCAGCCGCTTGAGGCTGGCGAGGTCGCAACGATGGACCGTTAAGAGGGCACTGTGCGGCGGTGGCGGGGCAATTTGCTGACGATTGAGCGGCAGCTTTGTGACCATCGACATGCCGGCTCGGCGCGGATAAATCCGGTGCTAGTTGACGAGGCTGGCGTTCTTGGAGGTCTCCCGCCGGGAAGTTGCATCCGGAGGTGGATCTCAGACTTGGCTGAGCCAAGGCCTCCGCCATGACATCGGATCAGCCTGCAAGCGTCAGCCAATCGCCGATCGTTGTCCCGTGATGCCGTGTGGAACGCGCAGCCGGAACAGCCGGGCGCTCGGTTGCCACGGTTCTTCGGATTTCACGCGGGCTCAATCCGAATTCGTGGCTGAAAGCGCGCGTAAAATTGGCAGCGACGACGAAACCGGCGGCCTCCGCGATCTCGGAGATTGGCCTGTTATCGGCCGGGTTGCTGAGATCCGCATAGGCCTGCAGCAGTCGCCGCTTGCGGATATAATTCAGCACTCCCCCGCTCGCTTCGAACAGCTGGTAGAGCCGCGTGCGCGAGATGCCCAGGGCGCGGCAGATGGAGTCGGGCGTCACATTGTCTGATTGCAGGTTGAGGTGAATGTAGCGATGCGCCCGCTCCATCATTCCCATGCTGCCTTGGACTTGACCCGTATCCGACCTTATGGACGAGGCAGCACATGCAACGACCATGTCGGCGATCGTTTGTATGATCCGCGGCACCTCCCCAGCCGTCAGGTTGCCCAGCTTCGTTTCCAGACCGGTGATATAGCTGACGAGCAATTCAGCCAGGCTACCGGACAGAAGCGTATTGTTGGCACCCTGGAGAAGGCTTGCATCCACGGCCAGCAATTCATAGGGCAGGAAGACAAGCACGGCGGCGCAATCGGTCATCCGCCCGCGATAGGGATAGCTGAGAGATCTGAAAAATACCTCGCCGGCACCGGTTTCCGTAACGTGACGGCTGACCTCGGTCCAGATCCGGCCGCTGCGAAGCAGGCCGACGTTCCAATGGTCTATCGGGCTCGAACGGAGCATGGATTGATCGCGAATATAGCTATGCGCCTGTGTGTGCTGCTGGACGATGAGCACGCTGCCGAGATGCCAGCCGATCTGTTCGGCAAGAAACCCGTCGTCGGGTGATTTTCCATCCGGCAGATGGACATCCACGAGCGGCGCCATATGCGCACGCCAGGCCTGGAACTGGTCTTTCGCCGGCAGATCCCTCGTCGAGAAACGCAGGGGCACCAGCGCAGGCGCGACATCCTGAAGTCGCTCCTTCTCCATGGCCGGTTCGCGCGGCCAGCGCCGCCGCTCCAGATGGGCCGGCCATGCCTGCCCCGCAGCGGGGTGATCTCCAGATCCAGAACCCGTAGCCATCCAATCCCTCCAGCGTGCCAATCGATCCGACCGGGCCGTTGAAATTGAGAGTGAACAATCGTTTTTGCGGCAAAATCGCCGCCAGAAACCGCCCTAGCCGGGAATCGGCAAGCAGCCACCTCCATAAGTTGTTTATCATAATCCCTTTGGATCAGAAATGTACGCAACGATAATTTTCAGGACGCGCGGATAACGACAATTGCGTCCCATGGCTGTATTTAAATAAGCACGGTTAATTCCCGAATGAGAACGGAATAGACCAGAATACTTCACCTGCCAGCGCCCCATAGAGATGGAGCAATTCCAGGTGAAACGGCAAGAACTCAAGAAAAAACACGATAATACGAGAAGGTAGTCGTGAACTACCCGGGCAATATTCGTGCGTTTTCTGCATAAGCTTCGGCCCATTGCAGAGACTCTTCGTCACACAACCTGCAGCCGCCAAAAAGAATACTTATAACCGGCTGCGGAGGCTTCCTTGATCACTCAACTGGGGGAGGATTGAGGCGATCGTTAGCAAGGCCAAGTGGGACGAAGCGAGGGGTTGCGCGCAAATTCAGGCGCCATTGAGTCGATGCGTATGAGCCTGATGCTGACGCGCAACCCCATTCTATCGAACCTGGAGAATTCTGATGCGAACTGCCCTCTTATGGGCAAACGGAGGCTAAGATGATCACGACGGAAGACCAGAACCACATCGAATTGAAACAGACTTCGAACTGCAGAAGGGACGTCGAAATCGCAATGATGGGAATGCTCACCAATCTGCAGAAACACGGATGGTCAGCAGCGGAATTGGCACTGGCGCTTGCGGATGCCTCCGAAGAGCTCGTCATGCTGATCGCCAGCAAAACGGTGAGATCGAACTAGACTGCAGTGACGAATTCGTCATGTAAGCCACATCATTCTGCTGGCGAGCTTGATGAAGCCGGGGAAGTTGGCGGCGAGTACGTCGTATCGCGTTGCGATACGACGCCGCTGTTTGAGCTTGGCAAAGAAGCTCTCGTCGCGCCATCGCCCCAGCTTTCGCTACGGCACCTCTATCGCGATTACTGCGAAATCAGCCCTTCATCATGAGCTCGCGCCCGATCCGTTTGCTGGGCTCGCTGCGTAAAACGATCGCAGTGTTGACCGAGCCGTAGCGGGCAACGGCATCGACGATGCTTTCCAGCTCCGCCGGCGACGGCACGATGACTTTCAGGTGAAAACAGTCTTCTCCCGTCAGCCTGAGAACCTCAATGACTTCAGGCATTTCCGAAAATTGCTTCAAGCAAGTCTTGATATATTCGTGCGTGGTGCGCAGGCGGATGATCGCCATCATTCCAAGCCCGACCGAAGCAGGGTCGATGACAGCCCTGTAGCCGCTGATGATGCCGCGTTCTTCAAGCCGCTTCAGGCGTTCCGATGCTGCCGGCTGCGAGAGGCCGACCCTTCTCCCAAGTTCGGAAACGCTGATGCGCCCGTCGCCTTGCAGGGTTTCGATCATGGCAATGTCGGTTGGATCGAGCTCGGCACGACTATCGAATTTCGCCATCGACTTTGAATCCATCGGTTTGCGACGAGTTTTTCCGATGAATGCCAATTTATCCACTCTGAGTAAACGGTCATGTTGGCGCGATAATCACGAGAGGCCAGACATGACCGAAATCATCCATCTGCCGGGTATCGGCAATTCCGGCGAGTTCCATTGGCAAAGCCGTTGGGAGAGCGCCGATCCCTCCATCCGTCGTTTCGACCCTGCGAACTGGGACGAGCCGGATCTTTCCGACTGGATCGCGGCGCTGGAGCAGGCCGTGCATGCCGCGCGGACGCCACCCGTTCTCGTGGCTCATAGCCTCGCCTGCCTGCTCGTCGCACATTGGCATCAGGTTTCTGATCTGCCGATCAAGGGGGCAATGCTGGTCGCCGTGCCGGATCCGGCGTCTCCGGCTTTTCCCTCAGAGGCTGTAAGCTTCGCAGAGGTACCCCGGAAACGGTTTCGATTTCCGTCTCTCATCGTGGCAAGCACCGATGATCCCTATGGTTCGTTGCCCTATGTCGAGACACGGGCTGGGCAATGGGGAAGCGAATTGAAGGTGATCGGTGCGGCTGGCCACATCAACGGCCAAAGCGAACTCGGCGATTGGCCGGAAGGCCTGGCGCTCCTGAGAAACTTCGCAAGCCGCCTGTAACCCGCGTCGCCTCTAGAGAGGAATGAGGTGGCGACGCTCGCCACCCAACCCTCGGCAAGCATCACGGCAGGAGCAATATGCTGCCGGCCGACCGCCCGGTTTCCATCTCCTCATGCGCCTTCGCAACCTCCGCCAAGCCATATTCCGCAGCGATCTCGCAGACGATGCCCCTTTCCATCGCGGCGATCGCAGCCTCTGCCGCCTCGCGGTATCGTCCGACATCGGCGCACCAGGCCATGATGCTCGGATGCGAGAGCGACTTGCCGGGCCGAAGCTCTTCCACGGCAACGGGCGGAATGGGGCCGGCGGCCTGGCCGATGGTGATCGCCGTGCCGAAGGGGCGCACGGCGCGGATGCTCTTCAACAGCATGTCGCCGCCGATACCGTCATAGGCGACATCGACGCCGTTTCCGCCCGTCAGCCGCTTCACCTCGGCGACGATATCGGCCCCTCGCCCGATGATCAGGTCATCGGCGCCATAGGAGGTGGCAAGGGCCGCCTTTTCGGGCGAACTGACCGTGCCGATGACGGTGGCTTCGAGCGATTTCGCCCAGCGCACGAGAATGCTGCCGAGCCCGCCGGCGGCGGCATGGATCAGCACGGTGCTGCCCCGCCCGACATTGGTGACTTTCCTCAGGAGCATATAGGCCGTCATGCCCTTGAGCAGCGAGCTTGCTGCCACCTTGGCCGATACCGCATCGGGAAGCGCAATCACCCTTTCGGCCGCGATGATGCGGGTGGAGGCATAAGCGCCGGCGGGCGGTCCGGCATAGGCGACGCGGTCGCCCGGCTTGAAGCCCGAGACATCGGCACCGACCTCTTCGACGACACCCGCGGCCTCCACGCCGATGACGGCGGGATAGGAGGGCAGCGCATAGAGGCCCTTGCGGTGATAGATATCGAGGAAATTGGTGCCGACCGCCTGATGGCGGATCTTGACCTCGCCGGGACCGGGGGACTCCGACGGCTGATCCTGCAGCCGGAACTGGGAGATGTCGCCGGGGGCATTCAGCAGGATGATCTGGTCGGGCATCGGTCGTTTTCCTCTATGGAGCAACTTGATGCAAGCAAACTAGCCGATAGCCTTATGTGTGAAAATTCCCTATTGTCGCACAATGATTGGGAAAGAATTCACACAAATAGACTGGGACGACCTGAGGCATTTCCTGGCGCTGGCGCAGGCAGGAACCTTTCTCGGCGCCGCAAGACAGATCGGCGTCGAGCACGCGACGATCAGCCGGCGCGTCAGCGCCCTTGAGAAAGGCCTTGGCCGCAAGCTCGTCGACCGCCGCGGGCGGCGCATCATTCTGACCGCGGATGGTGAGCAGATTGCCAGGCACGCCACCCTCGTCGCCCAGCAGATGGCAGCCATCGAGCAGCTCGGCCGGGCGAGCGCCACGGAGACGCGCGGCCATGTGAGGATCAGCGCCCCGCCAGCGCTTTCGAGCGTGCTTCTCGCAAAGCCCGTGGCCGCCATCAGGCGTGAGCATCCGGGCGTCGAGATCACGCTGGTGGGCGAAAAGCGCCTCGCCTCGCTGAACCGCCGCGAGGCCGATATCGCCGTGCGCATGTCGCGCCCCGAAGATGGCGATTATGCCATCACCAAGCTCGGCGAAATGGCCTTCCACCTCTATGCATCGAAGGCCTATCTCGAAACCGTGCCGGAGGCGCAATGGACCTTCATCGGCTATGACGAAGGCATGAATGCCTCGCCGCAGCAATTGCGCCTCTTCGAACTCGCCGCCGGCCGGCCGATCGCGATCCGTTCATCGGTTCTGGAGTTTCAGGCCGCCGCCGCAAGGCTTGGCGGCGGTGTGGTGTTGCTGCCGGATTTCGCGGTTTCGGGCATCACTGGGCTAGAGCGCATCGAGGATGAAAACCCGCTCAGGCGGGAAATCTGGCTTGTCGTGCACAATGAGATTAGGGATATTCCCTCGGTGCGGGTGGTGATGGAAGCGTTGAAGACGGTGGCGTGGTGAGAGGCTGGCCGATGAAATGGGCGATCGCATTGCTTCTGGCCCTGCTGCCGGCCACAGCCTGGGCATGTCAGGGCCTGATCACCTATGATCTAGCAAATCCTGGCGCCGATCCGAGGGCACTGCGTGGCGAATACTGGTATTTCATCGGCCGTATCGTCGCGGTCGAGGAAATGGCTGGGGCCGATACCGATGCCGGCGTCGGGGCCACTGTCACATTCGAGATCCTGACCGATTACCGCCTGCAGAACAAGGCGACTGCGATCACCGCCTATGTGCTGCGTAGCTCGTGTTTCGGCCTGCCGAAGACCGGAACTGTCGGAAAGTTCGGGATCGATGATCGCAGCGGCAAACCGGTCCTCGTCCAAACCAGGTTTAGCTTCTGACATCGAAATCGGCACTCAATTCGCTACTGGCGGCGAAATCCTCACTGCGGAAGGGCGCCGCGAACAAGGGCGGCCACCGCCTCAACGAGATTGACCTGCTCAACCGGGCGATCGTCGAGGTGGAGGCCGGCATGGCTGTTGCCAACTGACCGCCCTGCCCCGGAAGCTGATTGCGGGAAGGCGCCCTTTCGGGCGCCTCTCTTATTGCATTCCGGATTACTGCACGTGACAGCTGGTCGACCGTCCAGGCACTTCCAGCTGGGCGTCGTTACCCTTGATCCAGAACAGCGCGGTCCCGTCGGTGTAACGCGCACCCGAACCGGAGAAGCCCTGCGGCAGGCGGAAGGTCTGCCCGTCCGTGGTGATCAGCGCCTCGTTGCTCGCAGTCAGGAAACTTGTGGTGACACCCTTGCCATCGTCGCAGCGATAGATCACGCCCGTCTTGTCCTCCGCAGATACCGGAGTGAGGCTCATCAAGAACACCGCACCTGCCAATGCCAAAATACCATTCTTCATTCTGCTCGTGCCCGTCTCCCTCGGTTGGAACATGTGTGAGGCTATCAGCAGATGACGGCCGTGGCTTCGACGTCCGTTCTGGCAAAGCCTGCGGCCCCAAGGGCACATTGCCACCTGATCGCAGATTTCATACCCTGTGCGGATGTTTTCGTCGCGGGCTCACGTCAAGGCATGCGTTGATCAATGTTTTACATGCAGCGTTTGAGCTTGAGAGAAAGCGTTTGAGCGTGCGACCCTATACCCTGATCTCATGGTCCGTCGTTTCCTTCTTTGCGATCGTTATTCTGGCCTCGCTGCCTACGGCCAGGGGACGTCAATGGACCTCGGTATTGCCGTCAGAATATAATATAAATCAGCGGCAGGCCCACGGTTCGACGCAACTGCCGGATGGTGCCGGAGAGTGCGGAGCAGTGATTTATCAATTGTCTTGGTCGCAAACCCAGGACATCCGACACAATGGCATCGCAGCACTACCGGCTGGTCTGAAAGGGCCTGATGGATTGAAGTATGGGGACTGGGCAAATACCCCGGTGCCCAAGGATATTCTCGAGCGATATGTTCTGAATACCGCCCATCCTCCGGTTGGACTGGATTGCAGCGGCGGGACCTGGGAAAAGGAGTGGCGCGCCAACGCCCAGAAGGCAGGCAACTACTATTCGACCGATGGCAAGGCCCTGATCCTGTTGCAGGTCTCGCACCTGCAAGACAATCTGAACAATCTGGCAGCGGTGGGATATTTCTATAATCCCTAGAGCCATCGCCTGGCGTGCGAGCTGACTGGCATTCGATGGCGACATCGATGCACCTCCGGAAGGATTCTCTGCCGCGACAGGCTCGCCGCCGTCAAAGCTCCCATCTGGCCAGAGCTAGGCGCGCTGCGACCTGGCTCGGCGCCCAGGGCTGACGGTCATTTTTCTGCGTGAGCGATGGCGAAAAATGGCACCGGCTGTCGAATTCGCGCCCGCTCGCGCGTCTTCTTGACAGAGAGCTCAAGGAGAACAGCCATGAGGATTTCCATTACCGTCTTTGAACGCTCGCCGCCCTTGCCATGTTTTTGCCACCACCCTGACATGTATTCTTTACAAATAACACCTACCATAGGTTCGGACATGGAGGACCTGCGATGAATGAGATGACCGCATCGGACATGCTGAGGGATCCGCTGATCCGCCAGATGCTGCGCGCCGACAGGATCAGCCTTGCGTCCTTCGCGACCCTGCTCGATACCGCCAGCCGGCGGCAGGCCCGCCGCGCCGGCGAAAGCGTTCCTCCCCAGCCTGCGGCTCCGCAGGCCCGGAGCAGCGAGGCTCTTTCCTCCGTTTGACATCCCCATGCCCGACCAGGGCAGGAACTTTCGGCTCGCCTTAGCCAGGCGGGTCTTTTTTTGCGCGGCCCTTCGGGCTAAGCCACCGCAATTACAGGCTGGCTAGCCTCCCCGGTTTCGTCAGACGTCTTGCCCGCAATATCGGCAGGCGTCTTGCCCGCAAGATCGCAGAGCATCGTCAGGGCCAGATCGGGCGCGACATGGTGCGGCATGTGGCCGACATCGTCGAGCAGTTCGACGGTGAGCGCCGGATGCCGCTCATGGAGCCAGTCGAGATGCCAGCCGGGGTCGATGATCCGGTCTTCGCGCCCGAAGAGAACGGAGACCGGCAGATCGGCAGGCAGGCCCTCGGGCGGCTGCATGTCGCCGTTGAAGGCCCAGAGCTCCTCGGCCATGGTGGCGATCGACGCGGCATTGACCATATGAATGGCCGGCAGGGTGGAAAGCTCTGCTGTCACGGGATTGGGATAGGACGAGGCGCGCAAGCCGCGCTCGAGGAAATAGGACGACCAGCGGGCAATCACATGCTGGCGGATGACCGGGCCGACGAAGGGTGCCACGGCGCTGCGCAGCACGATGAACGGCTTGAAGGGAACGGGCCGGCAGCAGGGCGAGATGAGAAACAGGCCCTTCAGGAGATCCGGCCGGCGGGCGGCCAGATGCAGTGCTGCCGCACAACCGATCGAATGGGCGGCCACCACGACCTTGTCCAGCTCCAGCGCCTCAAGGAAACGCTCCAGCCAGAAGGACTGGCCACGCGGGCCGCGCTCACCGGCGGGCAGTGCCTGGCTGAAACCGTAGCCCGGCCTGTCGGGCGCGATGATGTGTAGGCCGCTGCCCGAAAACGGCATCATCACCTCCTCGGCGATACTGCCGCAGCCATGCAGCAGCACGACGGGATTTCCATTTGCGCCTCCACTTTCGAGCATATGGATCTGCTCGCGACCGGTTTGAATGATTTTGCCAACCTGCGGGGAGACGGTCGGTGGAGGGAGAGGCTGGACGTAGATCATGCCGGGCCAAACGCAAACGCCGGAAAAACGTTCCCCCCGCCCCTGAAAATCAGGCCGCTTTCAGATGGTTAGGGCACCGGACCATCAGTCGGACACCTGCCCTGCCCTCCTCAGGATATTCCGGCAAAGGCGGCAGCCGTCAGTAATCGACGGCCACCGCATCCGCTGTGCCGAGATAGGCCGCGAGTTTGGCCCGCTCATGCCAACCAGGATCGGCATTCCTGCCCATCAGCTCCGCCGGAACCTTCCAGCCCGGATCGACGCCTTTCATGTCAGGAAGTTCATGCGCGATGCCCTTGTGGCAATCGATGCAGGTCGCCTTGCCCGGGAGCAGGTATCGCGTGTGGATGTCAGCGGCGCGCACGGTCTGTTTCGTCAGGTCCATAGCGCCCATCGAGTGGCAGTTCCGGCATTCCAGGCTGTCATTGGCCTTCAGCCGCGCCCATTCGTGCTGGGCAAGTTCCAGCCGCTTGTCGAGGAACTTCTCGCGCGTGTTGATCGTCCCGAATATCTTGCCCCAGACTTCCTTCGACGCCTGCATCTTGCGGGCGATCTTGTCGGTCCATTGGTGCGGCACATGGCAGTCCGGGCATGTGGCGCGAACGCCCGAGCGGTTCGAGAAGTGAACCGTGCGGCTCAGCTCCTCGTAGACATTCGTTCGCATTTCATGGCAGCCGGTGCAGAAGGCCTCGGTGTTGGTGGTCTCCAGCGCGGTGTTGAATGCACCCCAGAACATGACGCCGCCGACGAAGCCGCCAAGCGTCAGGAAAGCCAGACTGAGTGTCGTTGCCGGCGAGCTCAACAAGCGCCAGCACCAGAGTACTATCGCCTTTATCTTGCCGATCATTGCTCGCTTCCCGCAGGTTTGAAGCCCAGCTCGCTCATGTCCTTGAAGCTGTTCGGCACCAGGGGCTTCGCATCCGCCTGAGGCACGTGGCAGGCGGTGCAGAAGTATCGCCGAGGCGAGACGTCGGCCAGCATCTGCCCTTCGCGGGTCATGAAGTGCGTAACACTGATCATCGGCGCGCCGGAGCCTTCGGTCAGCTCGCGGCGATGGCAGGAAAGACAGCGATTAGCGTTCACCGTCAGCTGGTAGCCCTCGATCGAATGCGGGATGATGGGAGGCTGGTCCGGATAATTCCGCATCTTCCTGACGTCATCGACGACCCATTTGGGAACCGGCTTCGCCTCCTTGCTCTCCATCGGATTCTCGTTGCCCGACAACGAGGGCACCATCTGCGCCACGGTGACGGTGCCTGTGAACAGGAGAAGGGCGACGGCCGCGATCGCCCAGACGCGCCTTGATATTAGGCGACGGGAAGAATCTTGACTGCGCATTTTTTGAAATCCGCTTGCTTGGAGATGGGGTCGGTGGCGTCGAGCGTGACCTTGTTGATCAACTGGCTGGCGTCGAACCACGGGACAAAGATCACGCCATGCGGCATTCGATTGCGCCCGCGAATTTCCACGCGGCTGATGATCTCGCCGCGCCGCGACCGGATCCGGACCTCCGCCCCCTGATTGATGCCCATTTTCCTGGCGTCGTCTCCGTTCATGAAACAGCGCGCGCCGGGAAACGCCCTGTAGAGCTCGGGAACACGCATCGTCATCGAGCCTGAATGCCAGTGTTCGAGAACACGGCCCGTCACGAGCCAGAAATTGAACTCGTCATCAGGCGACTCGGCGGGCGGTTCGTAGGGCACCGCCAGAATGACCGCGCGGCCGTCCTTCTGCCCGTAGAATTTCAGCCCCTCGCCTGGCTTGACATAGGGGTCGTAGCCTTCGCGGTAGCGCCAGCGCGTCTCCTTGCCGTCGACGACCGGCCAGCGCATGCCGCGCACCTGATGGTACATGTCGTAGGGCGCAAGATCGTGTCCATGCCCGCGACCGAACTCGGCATATTCCTCAAACAGCCCCTTCTGGAGGTAAAAGCCGAAGGCCTTGGCCTCCCGGTTCTCATATTCGGGCGAGACGTCCGACAGGGGAAATTCGTCCACCTTTCCGTTCTGGTAGAGCACCTGGTAGAGCGTCTTACCCTTGTATTCCGGGTTCTTCGCGAGGATCTCGGCAGGCCAGACCTCGTCGGTCGTGAAGCGCTTGGAGAATTCCACCAGCTGCCAGAGGTCGGAGCGGGCTTCGCCCGGAGCATTGACCAGCTGGTGCCAGACATGCGTGCGCCGTTCGGCATTGCCGTAGGCGCCCTCCTTCTCCACCCACATGGCCGCCGGCAGCACCAGATCGGCGCTCATGGCGGTGACTGTCGGATAGGCGTCCGAGACGACGATGAAATTGTCCGGATTGCGATATCCCTTATAGGTCTCGTTGCTGGTGTTCGGCGCGGCCTGGACGTTGTTGTTGACCTGCACCCAGTAGAAATTCAGCTTCCCGTCATGGAGCATGCGATCCTGCTCGACGGCGTGATAACCGGGCTTCTCCGGGATCAGCCCGTCCGGCAGCTTCCATATTTCCTCGGCATGCTTGCGGTGCTCCGGATTGGTGACGACCATGTCGGCCGGCAGGCGGTGGGCAAAGGTGCCGACCTCGCGGGCCGTACCGCAGGCGGACGGCTGTCCCGTCAGCGAAAACGGACTGTTTCCCGGCTCGGAAATCTTGCCCGTGAGCAGATGCAGGTTATAGACCATCTGATTGGCCCACACGCCCCGGACATGCTGGTTGAAGCCCATGGTCCACAGCGACATGACCTTGGTCTTGGGATCGGCGTAGAGTTCGGCGAGCTGTTCCAGGAAGGCGCTGTCGACGCCCGAAAGCTCGACGGCCTTTTCGAGCGTGTATTCGGAGACCATCTCCTTGAACGCCTCGAAATCGATCGGCTCCATCTTGGCAGCGTCCGCCACCCCCTTGGCCTTCATTTCAAGCGGATTGTCGGGACGCAGGCCGTAGCCGATGTCGGTCGTCCCCTTCATGAACTTGGTATGCTTGTCGACGAAATCCTGGTTGACGCGGCCGGTCTGGATGATGTGGTTGGCAATGTAGTTCAGGATCGCGAGATCCGTACCCGGCTTGAAGATCAGGGGTATGTCGGCAAGGTCCATGCTGCGATGCGTGAACGTGGACAAGACCGCGACCTTCACATGCTCGTGCCCGAGCCGCCTGTCGGCGACGCGCGTCCAGAGGATAGGATGCATCTCGGCCATGTTCGAACCCCAGAGCACGAAGGCGTCTGCGTTCTCGAAATCGTCGTAGCATCCCATCGGCTCGTCCATGCCGAAGGTGCGCATGAAAGCCACCGCTGCCGAAGCCATGCAGTGACGCGCGTTGGGATCGAGGTTATTGGAGCGGAAGCCCGCCCGCATCAGTTTGGTCGCGGCATATCCTTCGAAGATGGTCCATTGGCCGGAGCCGAACATGCCGAGTGCCGTCGGCCCCTTTTCCTTCAGCACGCGCTTGGCCTGCGCCGCCATCACATCGAAGGCCTCTTCCCAGGTAACGGGTTCGAACTCGCCGTCCTTGGCGTAGACGCCGTCCCGCTTGCGCAGGAGCGGGCTCGTAAGCCTGTCCTTGCCGTACATGATCTTGGAGAGGAAGTAGCCCTTGACGCAGTTGAGGCCGCGATTGACCTCGGCCTCCATGTCGCCATGGGTCGCGACGACCTGGTTCTCCTTCACGCCCACCATGACGCCGCAGCCGGTGCCGCAGAAGCGGCAAGGCGCCTTCGACCATTTGATCTCCAGCGCCGCCACTCCGCCGGGCACCGACTGTGCCGAGGCGGGCGCGGCAAGGCCTGCGGTCGCAGCGGCGATTGCCGCCGCCTGCGCCTTCAGGAGATCACGCCGCGTGAGTTCGGTCGTCATCGATCGTCTCCTCTATTTCCAATGCCTGTTCGAAAACCATGTGGGCGGCGAGCACGCCGTCCATCCCCGAGATGCCGATGAGCGTTTCCCCGAGCACGCCGGAATGCGGCCCCTCGATCACGACGACGATCTTGCCCGGTCCCGTCGCGTGAACCTCGACCCCTTCGATTGCAGCGAGACGCGCTGCGACATCTTCGGTCAGTTCCGGGCGCGTGATGACGACGGCACTGGAGACGTGATGCCGGCTGTTAGACATGAGCAGCCTCCGGATGACGGGGATTCATCGTGATTGCATCGGCCGGGCAGACCGAAATGCAGGCGCCGCATCCCGTACATGCCGCCGCAGCGAGTTCGGGAACGAACGGTCCGCCGAGCCGCGGCCGAAACCGGATCGCACCAGCCGGACAACAATCACGGCAGGCCTGACAGTCGACGTAATTATTGGCCAGGCACCCATCGCCAATTGCCGCATAATGGGCAAAGCCGCCTGCAGAACCAGCCGGAAAGACATTCTCGGGACATCGTTCCGCGCACTTGCCGCAAAAGGTGCATCCTCCCTGCCGAAAATCCACGGCCGGAATGCCCGAACGGATCGAAATGATCTTCGTGGGACAGGCATCGACGCAGGCGCCGCAGCCCGAACAGTTTTGAACGGATGTCTCACTCGCTCCGGGAGGCAAGATCCTATCCAGATCCTCCGGGGATCTGCCGGTCAGAAAGCCACGTCGGGTGCGCGTTGCGAGAACCATGACCCGATCCTCACTCTACCGAGGCCGAAGGCGCGGGCTTGACCTCATGAGGTCCCGGCGGCCCATTGACGATCTGGTACATCCAGACCAGGAAGCCATAACCGCCGACGACCCCGACAGCGACAACGGGCCAGATGCCGAAAGCAAGCACGGCGAAGGTCAACAGCTCCCGCCGGCGCTTCTTCCTGAACTCTCCACCAGTATCCGTGATTTGAGCCACAACGCCTCCCCAGAGTTGCTGACGCTACCGGTATAACCCCTTAAGCGTGTCCAGCCAATCTCCATCTGTTATCGCGACTTGCGCCAGCGCTTCGCGATCGGGAAATCGGCTATGCGAGAACGGTGTATCGCACGCCCGCTCGGCAGTCCTTGACAGAGATCAAAGCAGGCAGTCGACGGATTGAATCCACCGAGCGGCCGACCCGGCCTTGCCGGACCAACGCACCCTGCCAGGCCTCGTTCTTTGTGACCGGCACGCGCTATCGTTCCAAGGGTGAGCGATGGCGCACGGTCGGGCTACGCTTGGCCCGCGCGCGGGGATTATTTCCATCATCCCGCTGTCGGATTCCCGCCCGCCCGCTCGTCTTCCAGACGGACAGGAAGGAGAACGATCATGACGATTACCATTACCGCCTTTGAACGCTCGCCCGATCGCGGCAAGGGTCTGGCGCGTGACATGCGCGTTCGCTGGGCGCTCGAAGAAGTCGGGCAGCCCTACGAAGTTCGCCTTGTCTCGTTCAAGGCGATGAAGCAGGCGGCCCATCTTGCCCTTCAGCCTTTCGGGCAGATTCCGACCTATGAGGAAGGCGATCTCGCCCTCTTCGAATCCGGCGCTATCGTCCTTCATATCGCCAAGCATCATGCCGGCCTGCTGCCGAAGGATGAAAATGGCCGCGCCCGCGCCATCGCCTGGATCTTCGCCGCCGTCTCCACGATGGAACCCGTCATCGTCGACCGCGAAACCGCTAGATATCTGGAGGGCAAGGAGAGCTGGTACGAAGAGCGTCTGGCCTACGTCAACGACCGCATCCGCAAGCGGCTCGGCGAACTCTCCGCCCGGCTTGGCGACGCCGACTGGCTGGACGGAAACTTCACCGCCGGCGACCTGCAGATGATCTCGGTGCTGCTGAGGCTGGAGGGGTCGACCCTGCTGGATGAATATCCAAACCTCTGCGCCTATATCACACGCGGGCAGTCGCGGCCGGCATATAAGCGCGCCTTCGAGGCGCAGAAGGCGGTATTCCTGGCTGTATCGGCTGGCGGGCAATAGTCCTGATAGGGTCGATGGGCGGCGAAGCCGTTGCAGAGCGCGGCGAAATCTACAGGAAAAATCGCCCCTCGGCTTCGTAGCCTTCCGGTTTTGGATCGGGAATAGCATGAAGCTTTTCCTTCATGTCAGCCCGAAGATAGGTGTCGAATACATAGTGTTTGCCATTTCCCTGAAGATGCTTCCCGGTTTTCCGTTCAAGCCAGGCGCTTGCGGTCGCGCCTACAAATTTCGGGTAATGGACTTTCTCGGCTAAGGGCCTGCTGTGACCGAACCGCTCGCGTGCGTTTCCTGAGCATTCGGCTTGAGGGTGTTTCGAGTGGTCGTAGTTCCACCAAACCGAAACACGCAGCTCGCCGAAGCTGATGCTTTCCCAGAGTACCACGGACGGATGTCCGGCAATACCGGCAAACAGGTGACCATCCTCGTCGCTTGGACCATCATCGGGCGGGGCAGCAAGGGATATCCTGCCCTGCTTAATTGCCTCGTTCATCCCTAAGACCAGCAATTTCCGGTAGCTTTCCATGAGCCCCTCGCCTGATTATCTGGCAATACCTTGTTCATAGACTCGGTTGAGGTGGTGGCAAACGAACGACCGACCTGGGAGCACAAAGCCGTCCTAAAAAATCCGGGCTTCTATGTTCGCTTCGGGCCGAAAGCTAGCGAAAGCCTTGACCGCTTTGCGCCACAAGCGGTCGGTGGCAGTTGCTGCCGAAGCCAACTGCAAAATATGAATGTCGCCGCCGCATGTTCGGCGTATGATCCTCCCTGGCAATCGGGGGATTTCCAATGCTTCATCGCACGAAAATCCGCATGGCGACGAGCACCGTGGCTGCCCTGCTGTTCACATATTTGCTGCTTGCCTATTTCGTCATTCCCGAAATATGGATTTTTCACGATGCCGACCGCGTTGCCAAGGTTGGCAACATGGTCACGACCACCGAGCAGGGTATTCCCGGCGACCCCATCAATGTCGGTCTTGTCGGTTCGAAGGAAGAGGTCATCCGGGCGTTCGCGGCTGCCGGATGGGATCCTGCCGATAAGATTACCTTGCGCACATCGATCGATATCGGACTGAGCGTGGTGCTTGATCGGCCTGATCTCGATGCGCCGGTCAGCCCACTGTTTTTTGAGGGCAGAAAACAGGATCTGGCTTTCGAAAAGCCCGTGGGCAAAAGCGCCGACGAACGCAACCATGTTCGTTTTTGGCTGACCGAACAAACCGGCCCAAATGGCCGCCCGCACTGGCTAGGCTCGGCAAGTTTTGATCGGGGCGTCGGCTTCAGCCACGATACCGGTCAAATCACGCATCATATCGGCCCTGATGTCGACGCAGAGCGAGACCTTGTCATCAGCGATCTTCTCAAGGCCGGGCAACTTTTGTCGAGCTATGAGATCAATGGCATCGGAGCGACCAAAGACGGCCGCAACGGAGGCGGCGATCCCTATTTCACCGACGGAAAGGCTCTCGTCGGCGTGCTTCGAAACCAGTAGCAGGCCGCAGAAGCCAGGTGCGAGATGGTGTCCTGGGAGCAGCGAGGGGCGAACCAATATTTTCGCTGGTTCAGTCAAAGCGCGTGTGTCAGTGTTTTGCAACCGACAAGGCGCGTCTGGCGGTGAAGGTGGCACATGTCGACAATACAGGTCCCGGGACTGCTGTCGTTCACCATAGCGATCCTCGTGTTCTTCGCGGGCGCGAACCTCAATCGGCTCATCCCCGCCCTCACCCGCTGGAGCATCCCGGAGGCAGTCACCGGCGGGCTCCTGGCAGCGTTCGTGACGCTCGTCGCCTATGAGTTCCTTGGCATGGAGATCAGCTTCGCGCTTGGCGCTCGCGACCTGTTGCTGCTTTACTTTTTCACCGGCGTTGGCCTGAACGCGCGGCTCTCCGATCTTCTTGCCGGAGGCAAGCCGTTTCTCATCCTGCTGGCCGTCACGCTTGCGTTTCTTGTGATCCAGAACCTCGTTTCCATGGGGGCCAGCGAGGTGCTCGGTCTTCCACAAGGCATGGCAATCCTTCTCGGTTCGACCTCGCTGATCGGCGGACACGGCACGACGATTGCCTGGGCTCCGATCGTGTCGAGCCGTTTCGGCCTCACAAATGCTCTCGAAATCGGCATTGCCAGCGCTACGCTCGGCCTGGTCGTCGCCAGCCTCGTCGGGGGACCAATCGCACAGTATCTGATCACCCGGAATGGCTTGAGCGGCCCCAAGGACGAGGAGTTGACGATCGGGGTGCCGCGGGATGCCGTTGGTGACCACGAAGATGATGTCAGTTACATCAGCCTGTTGCGCACATTGCTGGTGACAAATATCGCGATCATCATTGGCTACGCCCTACACGAGATTATCCTCGAAGCCGGGATCAATCTTCCGCTGTTCGTCGTCTGTCTGCTGACCGCCATTGTGATGACGAACAGCATTCCGATCCTGGCGCCGCGCCTGCCCTGGCCGACGCACACCCGAGGTCTCGCGCTCATATCCGATCTCTCGCTGAACATATTCCTGGCGATGTCCTTGATGAGCATGCAGTTATGGGGCCTGAGCGGGCTCGGCCTTTCGCTCGCGATCGTGCTGGCCGTGCAGACGCTTGTGGCCGTCGTCTACATCATCCTGGTTGTGTTCCCGGCCATGGGGCGCAACTACAATGCGGCGGTCATTTCCGCCGGCTTTTGCGGGATTTCGCTCGGAGCAACCCCGACGGCAATAGCCAACATGACGGCGGTCACCAAGATCCACGGAGCAGCGACCATCGCGTTCATCATCCTGCCGCTCGTTTCCGCATTCTTCATCGACCTTGCAAACGCGGCAGTGCTTGGGTTCCTTGTTCGGTGATTGGTCCCGCGGAAATATCGTCGTGAAGCGTTCTGCGCACTCACTTGTCGCAAAAACTGTCGCTTTAATTGGGATTTTTGCGACAAGGAAGGAGCCGCGATATGGAATCGATTATTGAGATTGGGACCATAAAAGATGTTGAGCCATGGGCGCAGCTTCGCATTGCGCTATGGCCGCATCATTCACTTGAAGACCATTGTGCCGAGCTGGTTCGGTCGTTTCTTTCAGGAAATGGAAAAGCAGCCGCGTTCATCGCTCGAAATGATGCGAATGAAGCTATCGGGCTTGCAGAGGCCACTTTACGTCATGATTATGTGAACGGATGCAGTAGCTCACCAGTCCTGTTCCTTGAAGGGATCTATGTCCGGCCCGCTGACAGGCGAAGGGGTATTGCGCGGTTGCTGTGCAACGCGGTTGCCGAATGGGGAAAATCGCTTGGATGCGTCGAATTTGGCTCCGACGCGCCGCTTGAGAACGCAGCCAGCCATGCGCTCCATGCTGCATTAGGATTTGCGGAGACCCAGCGCGTCGTGTTCTTCCGAAAAACCCTGTAGTCCGTCTTGCCCTTCCGGGGCCGTTTCAGTCACTTGTCGGAAGGGTATGCGCGGTTATCGTATAGCCAAATGGATCGACGAAGGCGAAATAGCGTCCGAAGGGACCGTCCTTCGGCGGGAAAGCTATCCGCACGTCGCGCTCGCACAGATGAGCGTGCAATTCGTCAGCGTCGTCGCAGCCAAACCAGATCGCGATGCCAACCCCTAGCTTCGCCGTGTCGTCAAAGTCCTCGATCGGCGTGCGGACGGCGAATGGGATGGGGTGCGTTTCGAAAACAACCGCACCTGGAGGGGCTTTTGCCGATGGCGTAAGCCCGACAATGTCCCGATAGAAGCTCCGTGCGGCGTCCAGATCCTTTGTCTGTATCCCGATGAAATCCGGTCCAATGAGGCGAGGCATGAGCTATCTTTCCTTTTTATACCTGACGCAGTATCGTCAGGGCCCTGATATAATATAAGGACCCTGATATGTCCAGCCTGATTGATCCGCCTGTTGATGACACCTACCGCTCGCTCGGATATGCGCTGAAGCGGGCGCAGCAAGCGCTGCGGGGCCATCTCGACACCGAACTTAGAAACATCGGATTGACGACCCCGCAATACTCGGTGCTGGCGGGGCTTGAGGTCAGCGCAGGCCTGTCAAGTGCGGAGCTCGCGCGGCGGGCCTTCGTAACACCGCAGACGATGCAGTCCATCATAGCGACACTCGAACGGGACGGCCTCATCAAGCGAATGGCCCACCCGGTACATGGGCGGGTCCTTACGACCGAACTGACGCCGGACGGCCGGTCGGCCTTGCGTGCGGCCCACGAGATTGTCGCCAACGCCGAAGGCCTGGTCCGAAATGCCGTTGCACCCGATGATCCCGAGATCATCTATTCAGCCTTGCTGCGGATAGCAGAGGCCATGCCGTGAAGTCCGCCGCTGATAAACGGCAGAAGAGGCTTCACGGTCGAGCCTCGCATATAAGCGCGCTTTCGAGGCGCAGAAGGCAGTGTTCCTGGCCGTATCAGCTGGCGGGCAATCGTCCGATTGAGGCCGAAAGCCGATGAAAGCCTTGATCACTTGGCGCTAAAAGCGGTCATTGCGTCCGTCCAACCCCCTATTCTGCAGGATTGAAAGAGGCGCGATGTTGTTCTAGGTGAGATTCTCTCCAAAGGGACATTGAGATGAAAAAAGTCCGTGCTGGAACGCTGGATATTGCCTATTTCGACACAGGCCCGGCGGATGGGGTAACAACCATATTGTTACATGGTTTCCCTTACGACGCATACGCCTACGAAAAGACGGCAGAAATACTGGCAGCTTCTG
Organism: Rhizobium sp. 1399; assembly: GCF_031455475.1. Taxonomy (NCBI): domain Bacteria; kingdom Pseudomonadati; phylum Pseudomonadota; class Alphaproteobacteria; order Hyphomicrobiales; family Rhizobiaceae; genus Rhizobium; species Rhizobium sp. 1399. Next base: position 140,455 of record NZ_JAVDSU010000014.1, read on the forward strand.
GCCATCGCTGCATTGTGCCCTTTCTCAGAGGCTTCGGAGCCACGAGGTTTATCTCCGAAAACACCCCGCGTTCCGGTGAACAAGCTGCTCTAGGCACGGACTTGATGGCACTGTTGGAGGCACTCTCAATAGAGGCCGCTTTTCTTGGCGGGTATGACTGGGGCGGGCGTGCAGCTTGCATCGTAGCGGCTCTCTGGCCAACTCGGGTATGCGGTTTGGTAAGCTGCGGAGTGGGCTACAACATTCAGAACATCGCTCAAGCTGGAGAGCCCGTGCCGCCGGAGGAAGAAGCTCGATATTGGTATCAGTATTATTTTCACTCGGAGCGCGGTCGCAAGGCGTTGGAACAAAACCGCCGGGGCGTCTGCGAATTCATTTGGAAAATCTGGTCACCGACATGGATGTTCGATAGCGCAACCTTCGACCGCACTGCTTCATCTTTCGATAATCCCGATTTCGTCGATGTTGTCATTCACTCTTACACGCATCGCTTCGGCAACAGCCCCGGCGATCCTAGTGTTGCTGCTATAGAAGGTCGATTGGCAAGGCAGCCGGACATCATGGTGCCGACTATTGTTCTTCAAGGTGGGGACGATGGAGTCGATCCTCCGGCGGAGATCGACCTCGATGAACGCCACTTCAAAGCGACATACGAGCGGCGGATTATACCCGGTGCTGGCCACAATTTACCGCAGGAGGCACCTTATGCCTTCGCATCAGCTATCCTCGATTTATCAAAGACAGCCTCGACGACTTCGCTATGACCGCTTCAGACCGGAGGCAGACGAATGACTTCGGCCGCTTCGCGCCGATTGCGGTCATATTTATTTCATGATCTTTTCTCGCCAACTGCGCCTGTCCGGGGAGAACCATGTGTCCAATCCAGCAAGAACAACTACAGCGGATATTGATCTTCGGGAATGGCGGGACCGGTAAAAGCTGGCTCGCTCGTCAGATTGGTATCTTGATCGGCCGTCCAGTGATCCATCTCGATGATCTGCGTTGGGCTCCCGGTCAGTATGGCGTAGCGCGAAACAATCGACTCGTGTTCAACGAGGTCGTTGAAGCTGCAAAAGCAGAGGCCTGGTTGATGGAAGGGGTCTATGGCTGGCTGGCAGAGGGTGTGCTGGGACGAGTGACGACGTTGGTGTGGATCGACCTTCCCGAAGATGAATGCGTCGCGAATGCAACAGCTAGGGGCACTCAAGGTGGCGGCAGCGAGGAAGGTTTCAAAGAACTGATCGAGTGGATAAAAGAATATCGCCAGCGCGAGAATTCTTCGACCTCCTATTCAGGGCATCAGAAGCTATTCGACGCATATGCAGGTTCCAAAATAATCCTCAGGAACAGGGCTGAGATCGGCGCGCATATGTAGAGAGTGTCCGTGCGATGACCACTTAGAGGCGACACCAGACGAGTATATCGGCCGGAACGCGCCAAAAGCGGGCGTACCTACCCTCCCCGGTGCCCTTGCTGTGCCCGCGGCCTAATTCGGTTGATGACGTTCTGGAGCATCCGGTGCCAGCGTCTTCCAGGCGGCCATGGCCATGGTGATGACTGTCTCAAGTTCGGCACGGCTTGCGCCGTCGCGCGCCTGCACTGAAAGACCGTGCATCACGGTGGTATAGTAGCGAGCGATGGCCGTCAGGCTGTCAGTCGAGGCAGCGAGGTCGCCGTCATGGACCCCTCTGACCAGCCGCTCCCTGATCTCCTCGAATTGCGCCCTGCGAATGTCGGCGAGGAATTCGCGTACCGGGTGGTTTTCTATCGCGCCGGTCGGCGCCGCAAGGACCAGCATGCATCCACGCGGCGAGCCGGGAATGGTGATTGTATCGGCCACGGCGCGCAGCATCGCGTGTATCGCCTTGTAGGCCGTGGTCTGCTCGCGAAGCGCTACCCTCGGGGGCTGCCCCTGGGTCGCGGCATTGAGGGCCACGGCTTCGCGGAACAAGGCTTCCTTGCTTCCGAAGGACGCATAGATGCTGGCCGAAGCAATTCCCATGGCCTCGCTCAGGTCCTTCATGGAGGTTCCTTCGTAGCCGCGCTCCCAAAACAGATCCATTGCGCTGCGCAAAGCGACGTCCCGGTCAAATGTCAGTGGCCTGCCACGCGTCGCCATCTCTTCTCCGATTTGTTTGTCGATCGACAAACTATAACTTGACGGATGTCGAACCGCCATGCATTTTATTTATTTATCGATCGACAAAAAATTCTCGCTATAGCCTTGAACAAGGACCAGTCCCATGACCGTCCCCGCCTTCATGCGTGCGTTACAGCAGACATCCCTAAATGGCCCGCGGGATCTGCGGATGATCACCGATGCGCCGGTGCCGGTTGCCGGTCGAGGCGAAATCCTCATCCGCGTCGCCGCCGGTGGTGTCAACATGGCCGACATCTCCCAGGCCTACGGCAAGTTTCGCGCAGGCCCGCAGCCTCCATACATTGCGGGTTTCGAGGGGGTGGGTGAAGTCGTGGCTCTGGGTGAAGGCGTGACGACAGTGGCGCCTGGCGCTCATGTCATCGGGGTCGGATATGGTGCCTTTGCCGACTACATGGTGCTTCCGGCGATTGCCGCAGTACCAGTACCCAAGGGATGGTCGGACGAGCAGGCGCTTGGCCTGGTCGTGAACTTGCCAACGGCAGTGGCAGCGCTAAAGCTGCTCGGGCAGATCGAGAAGGGTGAGACCGTGCTGATCCATGCAGCGGCAGGCGCTACCGGCCAAGCTGCAGTCAAGATCGCCAAGCACTACGGCGCAACGGTGATTGCGGCGGCCTCATCGGAGAAGCACGAGATCGTGCAATCCCTAGGTGCCGATCACATCCTCGACTCCCGTACCGCCGATATCGCCGCCGAAGTGCTTCGTCTGACCGGCAACGCCGGCGCCGATCTGGTCATCGAGTCGGTCGGCGGTAAGACCTTCGAGGCCAGCCTGGCATCCGCGCGACGCGTCACCGGCCGCGTCGTGGTGACAGGGCTGCCCGCCGGCGAAGCACCGCTCACCAATTGGGACCTCGTCTATAAACATCAGGTCCACATTATCGGCTTTAACATGGGGGTGCTGATCCGGGCCGCGCCGCAGATGTTCGGTGCAGTCATGGGCGAACTGTTCGCGCTTATCGGCGCAGGCGTATTGGCCCCCGTCCAGCCAACCGTCTACGAACTTACCGACGGGCCAAAGGCGCTCGCGGCATTGGAGAGCCGCTCCAGCGTCGGCAAGTTGGCGCTGCGGCTCTGAACCCACTAACGTGGGCCATAGTGGTCCCTCAAGCCTCGACCGCATTGCGCCACCAGAGGACATCGTGGCGTCGCAAACCTTCCCTATCTCTTCCGTCAATTTCATTGTGGCCGCCAAGGATACCGCCAATGGGATGGGAAGCACTCGGGCAATGGGGTGAAGATGCGGTTCGCATCGAACCACTTACGGGTGGAGTTGCCAACGACGTGTGGAGCGTTCGCATCCACGGGCAGATTGCAGTCGGCCGTCTCGGCTCCAGGACCGATGCTGATCTCGCGTGGGAAACCGAGCTACTCCGACACCTCGACCGTGAATGCATGACCGTTCCAGTGCCGATCCCGACGGCTGACGGCCGGCTGTTCGTGGACGGTCTGGTGGTGATGAAATACGTGGAGGGCGGACCGCCCGAGACGGAGTCCGACTGGCGTCGCGTGGCCGATACGCTCCGCGAGCTGCATCGCTTGACGCAGGGCTGGCCGCAGCGCCCATGCTGGCGATCGTCGACCGATCTCCTGCATGCCGAAACCGGAACGAGGATCAACCTTTCCGCGATGCCGCCTGAGGGTGTTGTCAGATGCCGAGCAGCCTGGGCGCGGCTAATCGGGCGTCAGACATGCGTCGTCCACGGCAACCCGAACAACCCTGGCAACGTCCGCATGAGCGCAGATCGGGTCGCGTTGATCGACTGGGATGAGTCACACGTCGACGTCCCCGACCTTGACCTGGTACTGCCCGGCAACGCTGCCGATCTCGACGACGGCGCGCATGACATCGCCGCGCAAGCGTCAGCCGCATGGGAAGCCGCCGTCTGCTGGCAGGACGAGTACGCAGTCAAGCGGCTTGCCGAAGTTCGAGCGGTCTGAGCAGTTCGGCGGATCGACGGGTCGTATCCATGCCGGAACCTCGCGGGCTACGGCATTGCACCACAAGCAGCCTTTACGCCGGGCTCAGCGGAGTGCAACCTTTGCGCTTGCACCACTGCGATTCTGCGGGTTTACGTCGCTGGGATACTGGCATCCCCAACATATTGGTCCAAGTTCGGCAAGATGACGCTTCGATGCCTCGATATGTTTCTTTGATGGATGCGGCCAGCCTTTTGGCGACAGTCGAGCGTGTTCTCGTTATTGGATGTTCGGGAGGCGGCAAGACAACCTTCTCTGCAAAGATCGCGGATTTGCACCGCCTGGAATTCCAATCACTCGACCGAGATGTGCGGTGGCTGCCAGGCTGGATAGAGCGTGATCGTAGCGAGCAAAGAGCAATCATATCGGATATGGTCCAACGTGACCGATGGGTCATGGACGGCAGTGGAGCGTCTTCCTTCGACCTGAGATTGCCGCGAACTGATCTGGTTCTGTGGGTTCGATTGCCGAGATGGGTTGCACTGATTGGTCTGTTGAAGCGCGTATCTCGTTTCTATGGTTCAGTTCGCCCGGCGATGGCTGAAGGGTGCCCCGAGCCACTGCCAGATCGAGACTTCCTGTCATACATCTGGAACTTCGAGAAAAAATACGCCCCGCTTTTTGTGATGCAAATCGAGCGTTACGGGCCGGACGTTCCGGTAGCCGTGCTCAACTCTCATCGCGAGATGGACCGGCTCCTTCAACTCTCGGGCAGACCTATCGCTCGATAACGCAATGACCGCGACGGCCCGAGAGCTGTCGTCTACCCATTCCGGAATGCACGGGAAATGCGCCGGAAGCGGACGGCTGAATTCATAGAATCTCGAATATATCGTACTCGACACCACCCGCGTGCCGGCCGCCTTGCGCAACCGCGACAATTTGGTTGAGCCACGCGTGCCGTGGTGCGGCCGTCTCGAAATAGGGTGTTGTTCGCAGATAATATTCCGAGGGGTCGACCGCCTCGCCATTCGCAAGACGCTCGTCGACGCTCTGGGAGGAGCGCCTGACGCCGCGATAGGTCATAAGGATCAGACCGCCGTCGTCAGCGGCGAGCAGGAGCCTGACATCCTGCTGAAATGTGCCGTCCCCGCGGCCGAGCAGGAGATCGGAGCCGATCAGCGGCGATACCTCTCCTTTCAGTCGCTCACCCCGGAAATGTCCACCGGAGACGGGAAATATACGCCGGCTACCGGCTGGCGTCTGGCCGAGCTCAAGCGCCGGATGAAGTGTCATGAAGAGTGTCATTAAGTGCCGAGATTGCAGGGCCATATCGGATCGCCTATTGTTTGTTTGAGCCCTGGAGCGTGTCGCGATCCTTCAGATCCGCTCGCCGCGCCTCAGGTCTTCGGGTTTGCGCGACAAGCTCTAGCTGAAGGCGCCCTGCTCCCAAAACGCGCTTTGCTTGGCACCTTCACAAGCAAAACTCATCAAGAGAGAAGAGATCATGCGGCCGCCGTTGGAATCTCTGCGAATTCTGGAAGCATGCGTTTCCGCCTCCAGCTTTGCCCGCGCCGCCGAAAGGCTGTGTCTGACACCTGCGGCCGTCAGTCTCCGTATCCGCACACTGGAGGCCGAGCTTGGCCAGCCATTGTTCGTGCGCGCGGGGCGACGCGTCGTGCCGACGGCTGCGGCCGCTCAACTGGCGGGCCGAATTCGCCACGCACTGGATGGCATTGCCGGCGCGCTCGATGAATTTCAGGCTGCGACGCCGCCACTCAGATTGACGGCGCCTCCGACATTCGCCTCTCGCTGGCTGGCACCTAGGCTGGCGCGCTATCCTTCGGCAGGCGGATCGCCGATCGAGGTCGACGTCTCCGCCGATATTCGCGACCCGAGCGCGTTTGACGTCGCCATCAGGACGGGTCGTGGCGGCTGGGAAGGGTTTGACGAATACCGGCTCGCGCCGGTTGAAGTGACGCCCATGCTGGCCCCCTTTCTGCTCGGAACGCGGACCCTGGACAGGCCGGAGGCGCTCGCCGATTTCGAGCTGTTGCCGCATCCGGATTGGCAGGCATGGTTCAGGGCCGCTCAAAGCGAGATTCCGCAGGCTCTGCGGTTTGCGGCAGTCGATTACCCCACGCACGAGCTTGACGCCAATGCAGCGGTGGCAGGCGCAGGTGTCGCGCTTCTGTCGCCCTTGTTGTTTCGCCCGCTCCTGGAAAAGGGCCTCCTCATCGCCCCTTTCCCCTATGTCCTGAGCGGGCCGGCCTGGCATTTTGCGTTGATGCGTGCCGACGACCCCCGTCTCGCGCCTCGCCAGCTCTGCGCCTGGCTTCACGAGGAGGCTTACGCGCCGCTCTTGAGCCAGACTGACCGCCTGCCGAGCTAGGCCCGTCGGTCACGTTGCGAAATAGCGCGTCGGTGTTGTCCCGAGTGCCTTCTTGAACATCACGATGAAGGCGGTGACGGACTCGTAGCCGAGGTCGCTCGACACCCTCTGGACCGTCGCGCCGCTGGCGAGTTCGCGCAGCGCGATGACCAGGTGCAGCTGCCGCCGCCACCGGCCGAAGGTCAGCCCCGTTTCCTGAACCATCAGCCGCTTCAGGGATCGCTCGCTCATGGCGACATGGGCGGCCCATTCCGCCAGGGTGCGGCGGTCGCTCGGCTCTGCCGTCAGGGCAGCGGCGATCATGGCGATCTTCGGGTGGCTGGACACCGGCAGCTCCAGCCCCTCTTTCGGCATGAGCGCCAGTTCGTCCAGCAAGACCCGCACGAGACGGCCGACATGGTCATCAGGAGCATAGCTGCCCTGCACATCCGCCAGGCGCAGGATCATCTCGCGCAGCATCGGCGAAACGGACAGCGTGCAGCATTCCTGCGGCAGGGCCGCAGCATCCGGTTCGACAAACAGGTAGGACAGGCGAGCGTTGGACGTGACCTGATTGCTGTGCGGCACGCCGCCCGGGATCCAGATCCCGCAGTCCGGCGGGACAATCCAGAGGCCGTTTGCGGCCCTGCAGGTGACGGCCCCGTGCAAGGCAAGGATGAGCTGCCCCTGCCGGTGCTGGTGCTGCGGCACCTCGGCTTGGTAGTCGCTGAAGTCGACATGCAGGGCGACCGCCGGGCGACCCAACCGGTCGGGGTCGGGATCGAAGTCCACGCTGCAGGGGCGCAGCGTCCTAGCGGATTGGCCCGATTTGGAGATCATATGGCATTATCTCCAAATTCGCGTGCACTGCAATTCGCTACAAGCGGGCATCAACAACCCGATGGAGACTATCATGCGAATTGCTGTCGTCGGCGCAACCGGCAGGATCGGCGCCCAACTCACCCGAAACCTGCTGAGCGCAGGGCATCAGGTAAAGGCCCTGTCGAGGGGCGGTCCAGCCCTTGAGGCACTGGCCGAAATCGGCGCGGAGCCATTCCTCGGAAGCTTTGACACGGGTGCGGGAGCGCTCGACAAGTTCTTTCAGGATGCCGATGCCGCGTTCCTGATGGTCAAGACCGACTGGAACAACCTTGAAGGCCACTATCCCGTGGTTGCCCAACGCTTCGTCGATGCGCTTGGCAATTCCCCCGTCAAGCTGGCTGTGAGCCTGTCGGCCATGGGATCGGACGTGAACGGGAAGACCGGCCATTTCGAGTGTTTCTACCATCTGGACCAGAAGCTGAACGAACTTACCAATATCGACCTGGTCCATCTGCGCGCTGCCTGGTTCATGGAGAATGCGCTGGCGTGGACGGCGCCGGTTGCCAGATATGGTCGCATCGCCTGGTCCTGTAAGCCCGATCTGAAGATGCCCTGGGTGGCGACGGATGACATCGCATGGCTTGCGGCCAGGGAACTGACAAATCCGACGGGCAAGCACCGGGTGATCCGCGAGGTCGGCTCGGAAGATATCTCGATGAATGAATTGGCCGCGATCATCGACAGAGAGATCGGCCGGCCGGTGGAGTACCGGTACATCGAAAGAACGCGCAAGGACGTGGAAGCTGAATTTCTCAAGCGCTTCGGGACTTCAGAGAGATGGCACTATGACACCCTGACCGCCGACGCTCTGAACGATGGCCTGGTGCGGTTCCAGGGTGAGCGTGAGGTTCGCCCGTCGCTGCCCACCACGATGGAAACGTTCATCAGAGACGTCTGGAAGCCGCGTTACCTGGAGTCGGTTGCGGACGGAGACGAACCCGAGACATTTCATATGTGGAGCGCAAAGGAATAGTTGGGAAGCCGAGTATCGGCCCATCAGTAACGTTTCCCTGGCCAGGCGGACCCGCCTGTCGAGCGACGCTTGGCAAAGGAACATGCGGGTACCGTGCGTCCGAATGGACGCACGGTGCTCCAAGGGGCGGCATGAAGACCGACGAAAGCCTCAACCGCTTGGCGCGGCAAGCAGTCATTGCGGTTGTTCCTAAACGGCTTACTCTGGGATGCCGCAGAAATCAGGAAAACAAGTATCGCTCTAATCGGGACTTTTGCGAAAACCACCGTCTAGGAGGCGCGATGAGTGCAGGAAATGAGGTTGCAGGAGCTGTCTCCATTTCTGACGAATTCGAGAATTTGCACGAGATCGTCGTAAAAGCGCACCAGGTTCTGCCAAAAGAAAAGTGGGACAGCCTCATAGGAGGCGCGGAAACGGAGACGACGCTCAAACGCAACCGTCTGGCCATTGATTCGATCGCGTTCAAACCGCGCGTGTTACGCAACGTCAGCACCGTCGATCTCTCGGTCGAGTACTTCGGCCGCAAGCTGCGACTGCCAGTATTTCTCGCGCCAACCGGCCCATTGAACCTATTTGGCGATGGCGGCGGCGCAACCGTTGCAAAGGCCGCTCAAGCTTTTGACATAGGCCACATGCTCAGCTCAGGCTGCACGCCGCTTGAGGCCGTTGCCGAGGCCGCATCATCGGCCCTACGAATGGCGCAGCTCTATGTCAGAGGCGACGATGGCTTCGTGCATGAATACGTGGGGCGCGCGCTTGCATGTGGCTGCGCCGCAATCTGCCTGACTGTCGATAGCGCCGTTCTCGCTCGCCGCGATCGAGACATTGCCAACCGCTATCGCACGGCCGGATTAGCAAAGCGGCCCGATCAGTCCCACCAGGCCGCCCTTGATTGGCGAACCGTCAAGTTGATCAAGGACAGCTACAATATACCGCTCGCGCTCAAAGGTATTGCTACGGCCGAGGATGCTCGTATTGCGGTCGATCATGGAGTGGATTGGATTTATGTTTCAAACCACGGGGGCCGTCAGCTCGACCATGGGCGTGGTACAATCGACGCCCTGCCTGAAATTATCGACGCCATAGCCGGCCGGGCAAGGGTGATGGTCGATGGAGGTTTCTGTCGGGGATCGGATATCATCAAGGCTCTCGCGATAGGCGCGGACTTGGTAGGTCTTGGCCGCATGCAGTGCTATGCCCTCGCTGCGGGAGGCGAAGCGGCAATCATTCGCATGCTCGAGCTGTTGGAAGACGAAATGCTTCGTTCGATGGCTCTGCTTGGCGTCCCGACCATTGGGGAACTGGGTCGATCGTATCTGCACCCGGCAGCCCCGGTCGCCATACCAAGCGCCTTGAGCGCTTTTCCGCTGATTGATCTGTCGCGAATTTCCAGCAGACTGTCTTAAAACGCGGCGCGCATGAGGTTTTGTGGGCGCTCGGCGCTGGTCGGTGAAGATTTCCCGGAGATTTTCCGATCATCAGTTCCTTGGGGCGGCATGTGGCCTCAATTGCGTACTTTCAGTGGTTTTCGTGCGTCTAGAAGGCGGATTCTCACCGATCACGCCCTCACGGCGGCGATCAGACCCGGCACACCGACAAGGGCGATGGCCCTTTTGATGTTGTAGGTGAGCACCGTCAGACTGAACTCCCCTCGCACGTTTTTCAGCCTGCGCATCAGGAACGCGCCTTGATACATCCACTGTTTTATCGTGCCGAATGGATGCTCGACGCTTTCGCGCCGCCGGTCGAGGATGTCGGGTCGTGCGGCGAGACGCAACGCCATGCGGTCAAGCACCGCTTCGTTCTCCAGGCGGGACACACGACGGAAGCTTTTGGTGCAGCGTTCGCGCAGGTTGCAAGCCTTGCAGGCGTCGCGGTTGACGTAGTCGATCTTCACATTGTCACGTGACTTGCCAAAGTGACGGGGTGAGAGCTCCTGGTCTGCGGGGCAAATGTAAATGTCCTTGTCCGGATCGTAGCGGAATTGCTCCTTGGAGAAGAAACCCTCGGCCACGGCCAGACCGCGGATCGGTTTGGGAACATAGGCGGTGATACCGGCCTTCTCGCAAGCCTCGATATCCTCGATCTTGAAGTAGCCTCGGTCTGCCACCGCCTCGATCGTCTCAACACCGAGCGTGTCCATCGCCGCCTCGACCGTCGGCGCAAGAAGCCCCATATCCAGCACCTGATTGCAGACCTGTTCGGCGATCAGCTTGTGCTTCACATCCACGGCAAGCTGGATGTTGTAGCCGACGCCGACCTTCGTCATGCGCGCCATGGCACGGGCATCCGGATCGGTCAGCGAGATCTGGTCGTCAGCGTTTTGGGGCGGTCACCGGGACTTTTTCGACAATTTCCCTATTCCGCCACGGACCGACGTAAGTTAGATATACTTTGTAGGCACCGTCCTGCTGATTCAAACAACGAAGCGCGCCACATCGACCAGCACCGTCTGGAGATGGGATCGCGGCTTTGCAATCAGAGGCTCTGCGATGAACGATATCGCCGGTCACGGTGTCCGTTTTGGACGAATTGCCGCCACGCTCCCCGTAAGGGACATGAGCAAGTCCCATAATTTTTATACCCAGGTTCTCGGTTTCCAGAAGATTTTCGAGAACGGCAATCCTGTCGGCTTCATGATCCTGAAGCGCGATCAGGGTGAACTGCACCTGACCTTACAGCCGGGCCACAAAGCTGCGGATTTCAATGTTGCCCACCTGATGGTGGATGACATTGATGCTCTCCATGCTATTTGCAAGCGACATGGGGCAAGGATCATCAAAAGCCTTCAGGACAAGGATTACGGCCTGCGATCATTTGTATTCGAGGACCCGGACGGGAATCGTATCGATGTAGGCCAAGTGATCTAAGGCCGCTTTCCGAGGCCGGGCGGAATGGCTTCTGTCCGGCGTTCGCAAAACTCCCACAGACCGTCCCGAAAACTCCGATGAGTAATCGCCAGGAGGCTTTGGGACGGTCTGCCTGAGTTTCGCGACAGATCGGCAGGCTGTCGGTTCAGGCAACTTCTAACTGTCCCGAATATCCCTGCGCAGAAGTTGGAGCTTCGCGTCGTCTGCGACCCGTGGCAAAACCGCAAGATCGGTCGAGTGCGAATTGACGGCAAAGCCGCCTAATGCGCCAGCGATCCATCCTGCTCGCGCTCGGCCACCGGCACGACGATGCCGGAGTAGAGAATGGGTGATCCGCTCTGATCGCGAAAGGCTCGGCCGAAGGCAGCGACCATCCGGTACCGCCCGTCCCTGCCCCAGACACGGTAGGTATTCTGCTGTGCGATATCGGCAACGAGCACTTCTGAGATCTTCTTTGCCAGTTCCGGCCGGTCATCGGGATGGACGCGCGCAAGATAGTCTTCCAGCGGCAGGCCGCGCACGGTGGCGGCAGCATCGAGGCCGAAAAGCTCGGCGAGCGCGCTGTCTGCGAAGACGAGGTTCCTGACGATATCCCAGGTATAGATCCCGGCATCGCAAGCTACTTCCTCGAATATCCCGACCGAGTGAACGGATTGCCCAGTCATTGCCTGCATGTTCCCGCGACTGTTTTAGTTAAAACTAAAGGTTTGCCGGACAACTTCAAGGCAGGATTGACCGCAATACGGCGCAGGTCGCCGGCGCAATCAGGTCAGCGACCTGGAGATGATGCCCGTGCCGCCGAGACTGCACGGATCGGCCTGCTGGATGACTATGTTTTTCTCTGCGCCCTTAGAACCTCGGAGAAGGTCCTTTGCGCTTCACGTATAGAATGTTTCGACCTCGCTGATGCCTAGGGTCAGGACCTATAAACCGGGCGAAAGACCCGGATGACGGTCTCGATCCTATTGCGTCAGATCGGACGTTGGCCCAACAAGACGCCTGAAGCCGTCCCAACCCGAGTCTGGTCCTCCGTATGAACCCTCTCCCAGAAGATTCTTGGAATGCCTGGTCGCCAGATGAGCTGCATGCACGTCTTGGACACTGGAGATCAGAGTGGTATGTCGTCGGTGGTTGGGCTTTGGACCTGTGGCACGGCCATCAGACCCGGGCGCATGAAGATCTGGAATTCGCCGTTCTACCTGCCGGTATAGATGGTTGCCGCAAAATCTTGTCCGAGCTGGATTTCTTTGAGGTAAGGGAGGGGAAGCTCTCCTACCTCGCCCCAAACGCTGGGTCACCGGCAGACCTGTGGCAGCTTTGGGGCGCTGACACAGCCGCCGGTTTCTGGCGTATTGATATGATGGTGGAGCGGGGAACGCCGGAAGTCTGGGCGTACAAACGTGATCGTTCGATCCAAATGCCCAGAGCGGCCGCTGTTCGAAGGAACGAACTGGGTACTCCCTATCTCGCACCGGCCAACGTTCTGCTCTTCAAGGCAAAGTACCGTAGAGAGAAAGACGAGCGCGACTTCGAGGCCGCGCTCCCCAAACTCAATTTCCAAGAAAAGCTTGATCTGCGCCTCTGGCTAGAGGCCCTGCATCCCGAGCATGAATGGATAGCGCGTTTATAAGGGAACACTACAAACGCAGGCTCCGTCCGCAGAGCGAATCTTGACTGAACAGCTGGATTCCATCCGATGTAGCGTCGTGCTTCAAGCGCGGCAGGAGGATCTGCCGATGTCCGATCAATTCAGGCTCACCGAGACACAGCTGAAGCGCATAGTCCCCTACTTTCCGAAGTCTCGTGGGGTTCCGCGTGTGGACGACCTCCGCATCGGCAGTGGGATAATCCATGTTATCCGAAATGGTCTGCGATGGCGGGATGCGCCTGAGTCCTATGGACCCCACAAGACGCTTTACAACCGGTTCGTTCGCTGGTCCCGTATGGGGGTCTTCGACCGCGTCTTCGCTAACCTTGCGGCTGAGAGCGGGCCGCCCGCCGGATGATGATTGACAGCACCCATCTCAAGGCGCACCGGACTGCCGCCAGTTTGCTCGAAAAAGGAGATTCGCCCCGTCGCATCGGTCGCACGAAAGGCGGGCTGAACTCCAAGCTTCATGCAGTATGCGATGGCGCCGGCCGACCAGTCATCTTTCTTCTCACCGAAGGCCAAATGAGCGACTACAAGGGCCGCTCTGATCTACCCGATGCTACCAGACGCCGAAACACTCATTGCAGACAAAGGCTATGACAGTGACTCCTTCCGAAAAGCTCTCGCGGAACGAGGTATCACGCCCTGCATTCCACCACGAGCCAAACGCAGATCGCCCGCAAAATATTGCAAGTCTCAGTACAGGGAGCGGCACAAGGTCGAGAACATGTTCGCCAAGCTCAAAGATTGGAGACGCATCTCAACCCGTTACGACCGCTCCGCACACGCCTTCTTTAGCGCCATCTGCATCGCCGCCACAGTCATCTTCTGGCTCGGCAAATGAGTCCTGAGCCTAGCGTGCCATTTCGCCGAAAGGGCAAACATCATCTTCGAAGGGTACGTGCCGTCGACGAAACTGCGTGCCCTCCACAATCTCCGGCTTCCTGATCCGGTCCATGCGAAAGTGGCGGAAATCCTCGCGGGCGGCATCCCAGGCGACGAGATACCAAAGTGGCGGCAGGATGAGCATGGCCTGCGGTTCAACCTCGCGCAGTGTTTCCATCCCCTTGGCGTCATGGTAGCGGAACCGAAGATGCAGCCGCTGGAGAAATGTCGTCTCGAAGGCCGGCAGCAGCCCGGAGTCGATCGAACCTATGTCCGAAACGTCCTGCCTGGGCGACAATTGCCCGACATACAGGCAGTCGAGAAGCCGGCGCAGGTCTCGCACCTTGTCTGCCGAAAGCGCCCTTTCGATCTTCGCGAGCCCCGCATCGGCGAGATCGGAAAAAGGAAGGGACCGGGCCGCGCGCACGGCCGCTACGCTGATCAGGAGCGCGAACACCTCGATCACGGAGAGCCGGGTAGTGGTCTGCACCGACTCCGGGTCGAGCTGCAGCCCGCCACCTCGGCCGGATTCGGAATGGATGAGGAAGCCCTGGTCACGCAGCGCTCCGATGTCGCGCAGCACCGTTCGCCTGGAAGCGCCAACTTCCTCCGCCAGATCATTGACCGTCGAGCTTCCGTTGCGCCGGAGGATGCGCACGATGGCGTCGTGTCTGAGGCGGATGTTCATTTGCGCACCCTAGCACATTCAGTGCCAAAATTTGGCACCGATTCACTCTAGGCAGGTCATGGCAACCCGACAAGGATACAGATCATGACATCCCTAGATCAAACACGCACGACCGCTGCAAAGCCGATCATCGTGAACCCTTCCCACCTGCACGACCCGACACCGAATGGCTACAGCACAGCGGTCATCACCCCTGCTGCTGGTCGGCTGGCCTTTATCTCAGGGCAAGGCGGGCAGGACCAAACCGGCGCTCTCTCGCCGGACTTCGCCAAACAGGTGGGACAGGCCTACGCGAACCTCGCCGCCGTGCTCGACGCGCTTGGCGCCCGCCTGGACCAGGTGGTGAAACTGACGGTTTACGTGGTCGGCCACGATATGTCGAAGTTGGGCGTACTGACGGAGAATGTAACGCGGATGTTCGGCGATACGCTTCCGGCACAGACGCTGGTTCCAGTGCCGAAGCTCGCCATCGATCCCATGCTCTTCGAGGTTGAGGCTGTGGTTCTCCTGGATTGAGCCCCCGCCCGTGCAAATAATGGCTGGCCGGCTGCGCCTTTCCCGGCCAGCCGGACCGCCTGTCGAGCGACGCGCGGCCGGGGGAACGTCAGCCGAGCCCCTCCTCCGCAAACGCCCGGATCACCGAAGGCAGCGCCCGCATGTGATCGAAGGACCTGCTGAGCGCCTCCGGCAGTTCGACGCCGCTCCTGGGCGCGACCATCAGCACCCAGCGCCGTCCGCTGCGCATCGTTCAAGCGTGACTTGGGTCCGGGAACCTTGCCATCGATCAGCCCGTCGGGGGCATTCGCATTGAACCGCAAGACCCAGTCACGCACGATCTGAAGGGTGACATCGCCAAGACGCGCTGCATCCGCAGCGCGAGCCTCCGCCATAGATCAAGGCAAGCGCCAAAAGACAACGCGCCTGCGCCGCATGCTTGCTCTTGCGGGCCAGACGCCGAAGACCTTCCGCGTCAAAATCCGCCCGTAATGAAATCGCTGCTCCCATCGCAAACGTCCCGTTTGCAACAGAGATTCTGATTCATCGTCATTTGGGAAGCTCAAGTGTCTAACTCAGCAAGAGGGCGTATTAATCCCTGTCAGCTTGCCGGATTGCGCGCCGTGACGATCCACGCCGCGCCGTCGATCATCACCGACCGCTCACCGGGGCAGCCCGCGAAGACGGCACGAACCGCAGCCGAGGCGCGGGCGCGGATATCGTCGGGCTGATCAGCGAGAGAGCGCGCCAGCGGGCCGACCTCGAGTGTCATCTTCACCGCGTCGTCGAGCGCCGCGTCCCGCGTCTCCCCCTTGCCGAACGGGATGGAGGCATCGAATGGCGCGATAGCGACATCGGTGAAGCCAGCCACAGTTAGAATACGCGCCACCCGCCCCTGGTCGCCAAACGAGAACGGGCCGGGGGCTTCGGGACCGGGCGGCGTCATCGGCGGGAGGATGCCCTTCATCGCCCCCATCGGCAAGCGCACCCAATCGTTCTCGGCCATGCCGCGCCAGCAGACGAAAGCGACCCGCGCGCGCGGCTTGAGCGCACGGCGCATATGAGTGAAGACCGCCGTAGGATCGTCAAAGAACATCACTCCGAAGCGCGAGAACAGGATGTCGAACGCGCCCTGGGGCAATTCGGTGCTGCTGGCGTCGGCGACCTGGAACACGGCCGGCGTATCCTGCGGCGCTCGCGCGCGCGCTCTGCCGATCAGCGGTTCGGATATGTCCACGCCCAGCACATGGCCCCCCGCGCCGACGCGGGCGGCCAGATCCAGACTAGACGCCCCCGCGCCGCAGCCGACGTCCAGCACGCGTTCGCCCATGGCGGGCCCGGCGGCTTCTATCGCGGCCTGGCCGAACACCGCCATCATGGCATCGAGCCGGGCCTGGTAAGTGACCCAGCGCTCCCCGCTTTGGCCTTTCCAGTCGGCCACCTGATAAACATTTTTCTCCGTCATGCCATATCCTTTGTTCTGATCCGTTCTTAACCAGGCTATCCGCCCGCGTGGTCGTTCCCACCGTGTGCGGCGACGAACATGGCGACGGCGGACCGGCAATAGGATTCGATTTCGTTGTCGTCCTCTGCTCTCGCCTGATCGAAGCGTGCGATAATCAAGAGATCGGATCCTTTGATAAGCGCGGCAAACAAGCGGGCGGACCGGAGAGGATCGGGCACGTTCAGAACCGCCTTCGCGTGCAACTGACGCAACAGGGCCTCGATTTGGGCAATGACATAGGCGGGGCCGGCTTCGTAGTGGAGCTTGCTTAACGACTTTTGATTCGTCTTGTCGGCCATGATCATGGCTTCGACACTGCGGACGTCCGGGCTCAACAGCGTGCGAAGCAGGGATGTTCCCACCGCCATCAGCTGATCTTCTGCCGAACCGTCGACGCCTTCAATAAGAGCCTGTGGTGCAAACTGATGGCAGTGGGCCGCGATGGCCGCACTGAACAGCGCCTCCTTGTTCTCGAAGTGCCGATAGATGCTGAGCTTGGATATCCTCGCTCGCTGGGCGACCTTGTCCAATGTCGTCGCTTGGAAACCCAATTCCACAAAGAGTTCGCACGCGGCGTCGACTATCGTTTGGCCAAGCGCCTCGTTGGCGGGCCGGCCGCGCCGGCCCTGGCTGTTTTCGGTCACGACAAATCCAGTCCTTGACAGTATCCTAATTCTTGACTTACGATACCATATAGTATCTAAAAGGTGCAAGCCAATGCGTAGGTGCCCTCCAAATCAAGCTTCCCTTGGGCCGCCCGGCGATATCGAATGCGGCATCGTCCGGCCGGTCAACACAGTGATGGGCGACTTTCTCGTCGATGCCGAAGCCCTGCTCGCTGCCCGTCTCGAGCGCGTATCGCTGGACGATATTTCGCGCCAGGCCCAGCCCAACCCCTTCCATCCACACCACGGAGCTCATCACCATGGATGACGTCATCATCATCGGCGGCAGCTTTGCCGGTCTCGCCGCCGCCCTGCAGCTCGGCCGCGCCCGCCGCAAGGTCACCGTTCTCGATACCGGCCTGCCGCGCAACCGCTTCGCCGGCCACTCGCATGGCCTGCTCGGCCACGATCACAAGCCACCGCTGGACATCCTGGCCGAGGCGCGGCAGCAACTGGCGCGTTATCCCACGGTCAAGCTGGTCAATGCCCGGGCCGACAGCATCTCCGGCACCATCGACAATTTCTCCGTCCTCACTGGCGATGGCGAAAGCCTCGGGGCGCGCCGCCTGATCCTGAGCTATGGCGTTGCCGACCAGATGCCTGACGTTCCGGGCTTTGCCGAAAGCTGGGGCACATCCATCGTGCCCTGCCCCTATTGCGATGGCTTTGAAGTCGCCGGCCAGCATTGGGGCCTCGTCTGGTCCGGCCCGCCGTCGCACAATTATGTCAGGCTGTACCACGATTGGACCGACACGTTGACCGTCTTCGCCGATGGTCACGACATTGCACCCGATATCCGGGCCGATCTCGCGCGCCGCAACATACCTGTCGTTGATGGCCGGATCACCGAAATCGCCCGTCACGGGGGCCATAATGCCACCGTCAAGCTCGATACCGCCCCCAATGTCGCAGTCGATATTTTGTTCGCGCATCCGCGCAACAAGCCGTCCGCAAGCCTGCATGAATCACTGGGACTCGCCACGGTCGATACGCCCCTCGGCATCGCCCTCAAGGTCGACGAGCGCCGCGAAACCAGCACGCCCGGCATCTACGCCGCCGGCGACCTCGCCAACCCAGCCATGGCCTCGGTCACCACGGCAACATCGTACGGCGCGACGGCGGGTATCTCCGCCCAGCAGTCGATGCTGGTTTGAGAAGACACACGTGGAGTTCGAACACGTCACTTTCGACCTACCACACGGCACCTTTCACGCGCTGCAGGGTGATGATCCCGATGGTCAACCGACGATCGTCTTGCACGGCTTCCCGGACCATCCGCCGACCGCGAAGCCCTTCCTTGCCGAGCTCGGCCGCCGTGGCGGTCAGGACCAGACCGGCGCTCTCTCGCCGGACTTCGCCACACAGGTGGGACAGGCCTACGCGAACCTCGCCGCCGTGCTCGACGCGCTTGGCGCCCGCCTGGACCAAGTGGTGAAACTGACGGTTTACGTGGTCGACCACGATATGTCGAAGTTGGGCGTACTGACGGAGAATGTAACGCGGATGTTCGGCGATACGCTTCCTGACGCTGGTTCCGGTGCCGAAGCTCGCCATCGATCCCATGCTCTTCGAGGTTGAGGCTGTGGTTCTCCTGGATTGAGCCCCCGCCCGTGCAAATAATGGCTGGCCGGCTGCGCCTTTCCCGGCCAGCCGGACCGCCTGTCGAGCGACGCGCGGCCGGGGAGCGTCAGCCGAGCCCCTCCTCCGAAAACGCCCGGATCACCGAAGGCAGCGCCCGCATGTGATCGAAGGACCTGCTGAGCGCCTCCGGCAGTTCGACGCCGCTCCTGGGCGCGACCATCAGCACCCAGAACAGGTAGCAATCGGCAACCGTCATCTCGTCGCTGACAAGGAACGTCTTGTCGCCCATCTGCTCGGCCAGGATCGCGAAGGCCTGCGCGAGCTTTTCGCGAGCACGCTCCTTTTCCAGCTCGGGGAAATTCCTGAAGAAGGGCTGGTACCTTGAATGGATCTCGGAGGACATGAAGGCGAGCGCCTCGAGCGCCCGCCACCGAAGGATGGGATCTCCCGGCAGGAGCTTGCCGCTCTTCTCGGCGATATAGTTCAGGATGACCTGGTTCTCGGTCAGGATCGTTCCGTCCTCGAGTTCGAGCGTGGGAATATAGCCCTTCGGATTGATCGAAAGGAAATCGCGGCCGTCCTCCGTCTTCTTGTCATGCTTGATGCTGATGAGCCTGTAGGAAAGCCCGGTCTCGATGAGCGCGATATGATCGGCCAGGCTGCAGGCGCCGGGATAGTAGAAGAGGTTCATGATGGTCTCCTGGTGGTGACCCATCTCCGCTTTTGCGCCGGGAGATAAGGTCTACAATGTTGACCACGGCCATTTATGAGACCTAAAATTATCCGTCAAAAGCATATCTTTGGGAGCTGGTCAGATGGATGTGACTGCCAGGCCGGCAGGAGCCGACTGCAGGGGTGTCAGCGAGATATTGAGCCGGGTCGGCGACAAATGGACGATCCAGGTCGTCGTCGCACTTCGGCTGGGCGCGCTGCGCTTCAACGGGCTCAAGCGCGAGGTCGGCGGCATTTCGCAGCAGATGCTGACGCGGACGCTCAAGACGCTGGAACGCGACGGCATGATCAAAAGAACCGTTCACCCCAGCACGCCGCCGCAGGTCGAATACACGCTGACACCGCTCGGGCACTCCCTGTCGGAAACCGTGCGGCAGCTCGCCGACTGGGCGGCCGAAAACAGGCAAAATATCGAGGATAACCGCCTGAGCTACGACACCAGTCGGGAGGAGAAATTCTAGGATGCGCCGGCGACTGCTTCACTGACAGGGCGGCGGCCCCTGAGCAGAAGCAGGACGAGGATAGCGCTGCAGGAGCAGACCAGACACAGGATCAACACCGCCCTGCTCCCGAGATTGGTCATCAGGGAAATCAACAGGGGTGGAGAGATGGCGGAGATCCAGTTCAATGGCAGGGCGATCCGCGAGAGCGCCTTTGCAAACTCACCCTTGTCATAGAAAACGAGCGGAATGGTCGACCTTGCGACGGCGAGCGCCCCGCTGCCCATTCCATAGAGCACAAGGAAAACGGCGATGGCCACCGGCGAGCCCTGAGCGATCGAAAGGATGGCCAGCGATACGCACAGAATTGCCGACGAAGCGACCCCCGTCGTCACGCCGTCCCACCGTTTTTCGCCGATGATATTAAGCCCCCGGGCACAGATCTGCACGATGCCGAGCGCAGAGCCGTAAGTGAGCGCCTGTGCAGGGCTCAGGCCCTCGGCCTTCAAGAGCTCGATCAGAATGGAGCTGAAGCCGAACGTGATGAACGCATTGAACGCGATGGCAGCGACGATGAGATAAAATGTCCGGTCATATGATTTTGCCGAACCCTGAGATCTCGTCGCCTTGGTAGCCGCTGTGGCTTTGCTCCGGCGCGGCAGGCCGAAAATGTAGAGCGGCAGGCAGGCCGTGATCATGACCACGGCATAGGCTTCGCACGTGCCGCGCCATCCAATCTCTTCCGACAGGAACGAGGTGAGAGGCCAGAACACTGTGCCGGACAAGCCGGAAACCAGCGCCAGGCTCGCAATCGCCCGCGCGGCATTCCGGCCGGCGATCTCGTTGAGAAGGATATGTGCCGGCGTGGTGAGACTGGCGCTTCCTGCGGCTCCGAGAACCAGCCAGCCCAGGAAATAAGTGATGGGCGAATGCGACAATGACACGAGCGCCAGGCCAAAGGCTGACATGATCGTTCCGCCGATCATGACCGGACGCGCTCCAACGCTCGTAAAAAGGCGCGAGAGGAAAGGAGCACAGGCACCCATCGTAACGTAGAAAACGGTGGTCCCCACAAAGACCGTCGATATATCGACGTTGAGATCCGCCGCCATGTCCCGGCTGACGACCGCCGGGAAACTGACCGCGCCCCACCCTATCAGCTGGGCGACCGACAGCGCGATCAAGGGCAGCAGAATCTTCGTCTCCGATCCGGACTCGGTCATACATGATTCCTGATTTGCAATTGCAAATCACTAGCAACTTAACTGCTTCAGTTTTGTGACAGCGAATCCCTAATGCGGTGATGGGTACCGGTTTTGGAAGGTTTGTTCTGCGCCGCCTTTAGCATGCCCACGAAACCAGTCGATCTCCCTGCTCGGGTTGATTATCGACACCGCACCTCCCCCAGCTTTCCTGATCGCTCGCCTTCCCTTACAATCCCTTCCGGACACAGAGGATTCCATCATGAGCGAAGACGCCTTCAACATGTCGATCCGCAAGTTTCTGAAAGAAGTCGGCGTGACCTCACAGCGCAAGATCGAGGAGACGGTGCGTGACGGGCAGATCGGTGGTAAAAAGCTGAAAGTCCGCATGACGCTGACATCGGAAGGCACCGGCCTCAACCACGTCGTGGACGGCGAAATCGAACTTCCGTAGGCAGGCGAACGACGCGATCAAAGCAACGCGATGATGTAACGTCAGCCGCTCGACGCGGCCATCAATAGCGCGGCGAGACGCACGCCTGTCGTGGACCGTGATAGGGCTGGAACGTGTTGTCGTAAGCTCTGTAGGACCGGTAACGCGCAAAGCACCAGCGTGCATGTGAATTGCCGCCATAGTAGTAGGTCCGGCGGTAACTGCGTGGCGCATAATAGCGTGGCGCGTAATATCGCGTCGAGCCGTAGTAGTACGGACCGTCATAGGTCGAGCCGTAGTAGCCCCGATCGTAGTAGCCCTGACCGTAGTAGCCGGGGCCATAATATCTAGGCTGCGCCAGCATTCCGCCGATGATCGCGCCTGCGGCCAGGCCGCCGAGCGCCCAACCCCAGCCATCGCCACCATTGTGGCGATAGTATCCGCCGTGATAGCCGCCATAGTAGCCGCCATAGCCGCCACGGTAGCGCACCGGTTGCGCCTGCAGCGCCTCGACATCAGGGGCGACAATGGTGGGAAACGCCTCGGCCGGCGGGGCGCTCGTCAGCGCCGCCGTGAGCGACAGGGCAATGATTGCGAGCCTCTTCATTGGCTTCACCTTTCCGTCTAAATCGCAGCCGATTATTATAACGCGAAAAGGACGGCGTGGCACTTAATTTCCAAGCCGGGACGGTGTTCCGTAAGCGGCGTCCTAACCCCACAATTTGGTCACGTCGCTTCTTGATTCGCCAGTCGCTCCCTGCGCATGTAGGCCCAGTCAATAAGTTCGGCCATCGAGGGTCCCAGGGCTTTGCCCATCTCGGTCAGCTCGTACTCCACCTTCGGCGGCACTTGGGGATAGACGGTTCGGGTTAGTATGCCGTCCTTCTCCAGTTCCTTCAGTTGCTGGATCAGCATCTTCTGGTTCACGCCTTCGCAGCGCCTTTCGAGTTCGGAAAAGCGAAGTGGCTCCTTGGCTCCGAACAACTGGCAGATGATGACGATCTTCCACTTGCCTTCCAGCACGCGCAGCGCGTCCGTGGTCGCTTCCGCCCATTTGCGATGCTGCTGAGGGTCTCCGCACTTCCAGTCCCGATCCTGCGCCATACTTACCTTTTAGTGGGTAACCCACTTATCTGTCGGTTCTTGTTGATATCGTAGCATCTATTATCTTGGTGGCCAGGACAACAGGAGCCTCAGCATGAAAATCGGCATCATCGGCATTGGCAATATTGGGGGCACCTTGGCCCGCAAGCTCGCATCCGCGGGGCATGAGGTCAGGGTAGCAAATTCCCAGGGCGCTGACGCTGTTCGGCCCTTCGCGGAGGAGATCGGAGCCACGGCGACTGACACGAACGGAGCTGTCTATGGCGCGGATTTGGTCATCATGTCCATTCCGCTTCCCGCTATCGAGAAGCTGCCGAAAGACCTCTTCAAAGACGTGCCTGCGAGCGTCCCTGTCGTTGACACCAGCAACTACTATCCGGGTCTGCGAGACCCTCAAATCACCGAGCTTAATGCGGGCGAGGTCGAAAGCGTATGGGTCTCCAGGCAACTCGGCCGCCCCGTCATCAAGGCGTACAACAACATCCTTGCGCATTCTCTGGCGGAACTCGGTCAACCTGAAGGGACGGACGGTCGGCTGGCCGTAGCGGTCGCCGGAGATGATGACGCAGCGAAGCAGCTTGTCATGGGGATCGTAAACGAGGTTGGATTCGACCCCGTTGATGGTGGACCGCTTGCAGAGTCATGGCGGCAGCAGCCGTCGACGCCGGGATATTGCTGCGATTACGACGCGGTCACCATGCGCAAGGCGCTCGATGCAGCGGTTAAGGGTGAAGCGCCCAAAAAGCGAGACCAACTCATGAGCAAAATGGCAACGCTAGGCACGAGCCCCACCCATGATGATGTCGTGGCAATGAACCGCTCGCTCAACCCACTAACCTGAGGTGGACACCATGACAAAAAGTCGTGTCAGAAAACCAGTAGGAGGATCATATCCGCGCGGGTCCGCCATCAAGCCGTCTCTGACACCCGGCCAGGTGAAGGTGTGTTCCTCCAGCCGCTTGTAGGCCATCACCAATCCGCCGCCGTCCCAATAGATCAGCTTCAGTCGGTCTGCTTTGCGAGATCGGAATACGAAGACCGTTCCAGTAAATGGGTCTTTGTCCAGCTCGTTCTTGACCAGTGCCGCCAGACCATCATGGCCTTTGCGAAAGTCGACCGGCTTGGTCGCCACCATGATCGCACACAGTTCGACGGAGAGATCATACTGGAACCGCGCAAGCACGCGCGATAGCAGCAATCCGGTCGACAGACGCTCCCTCTTCCAGGCGGATAGTAACGAAACCGCCTCTAGGCTCTCCACCCCGCCCTCACCCGCTCCCGTCACCCGCTCCCGTCACCCGCCCGTGTCACCCGAATGCAGCATTGACTGCCCCGCGCCTCGGCCTAGAATCTCCACAGGGTCGATCTATCGGGCTGAGGTTAGCGCATCTTGAGGAGGATGCCATGCCTAATACTGATCTGCCGAAAGCTGGGAAATCAAAACAGGCCAAGCCAAAAACCGATATGCCGAACGGCATGCAACCTGACATGCAGAAAGTCGATGCACTCGTCGGTCGTCTCGTCGGCGATCTCGGGGCTGGTGTCTCCGGCGTTCTCGTCGTGCTCGGTGATCATCTCGGTCTGTTCAAGGCGATGATGGATGGGCGGCCGCGCTCCTCGATGGAGCTTGCGGAAACGACCAGCCTCACGGAACGCAATGTGCGCGAATGGTTGGCCGCCATGGCGGCCTCCGATTACATCACCTATCACGAAGCGTCCAACAAGTTTGCCATGACGCCCGAACAGGCGCTGGTCTTTGCCAATGAGGACAGCCCCGCCTTCTTCGGCGGCGCCTTCGAGATCGTGCAATCCATGTGGATGGACGAGCCGAAGGTGGAGGAAGCCTTCAAAACGGGGCGCGGTCTTGGCTGGCATGAGCACAGCACCTGCCTCTTCCGCGGCACCGAGCGCTTCTTCCGGCCGGGCTATAACAGCCATCTCGTGACGGAGTGGATCCCGGCGCTGAAGGGCATGAAGGAAAAGCTGGAACGCGGGGCCGAAGTCGCCGATGTCGGCTGCGGCCACGGCGCCTCGACGATCCTGATGGCCCAGGCCTTCCCGAAATCGCATTTCCACGGCTTCGATTATCACGGTCCGTCGATCGAGCGGGCAAAGCGCGCCGCAAAGGAGGCGGGTGTCGCCGACCGGGTGACCTTCAGCAAGGCATCGGCCAAGGATTTTCCGGCCGGCGACTATGATCTGGTGGCGATGTTCGACTGCCTGCACGACATGGGCGACCCTGTCGGCGCCGGCCGCCATATCCGCGAGACGATGAAAAAGGACGGCACCTGGATGATCGTCGAACCCTTCGCCCATGACGGCCTGAAGGACAACCTCAACCCCGTCGGCCGCGTCTATTACGGCGCCTCGACAATGATCTGCACGCCAGCCTCCATGGCCCAGGAAGTCGGCCTCGGGCTTGGCGCGCAGGCGGGCGAGATGAAACTGCGCAAGGTGGCGATGGATGCGGGATATCACCACTTCCGCCGCTCGAGTGAAACGCCGTTCAACATGATCTTCGAGGTGCGGAATTGAGTGGGGTTGGGTCGAGCTAGTACGGCGCAGTCACCACCACTCCCTCATTCCCTCCTCGTGCCGGCACGAGGGATGTCACAGGAATCCAGCCTGCCCAAGTCCTTGGGCAGGAGAGACTTTTCTTCTCACTGCATGAGTCATTCACCGCGCAGACGCGCGGTGGCTGGATTCCTGTGACAAGCACAGGAATTGTCTGTTGGTTTCGTGCTTTACTGGATGGGAAGCATGGATGATCCCCGAGGTGGCCGCCCCGGGGA